>NZ_OAOQ01000045.1 GCF_900207575.1 Cereibacter ovatus | reverse complement strand
GCCGCCGTCATTACCCTCGTTCTGGCGATGATCCGGCAGGAGCGCGCTCGCGGCTACAGTCACGCGGCCGCCTGATCGCGTTGTTCAGGCTGAACCACATCAGCCGCAACGAGCTGGCCGTGGCCGAGGAGCGGCGCTCGGAATGGTCCCTGTTCCGGCTCTGGAACTTCGCGCGCGAGCCGAAAGCGTTTGAGCTGCACCCGCCGCTGGACGCGCATGTCTCGCTGACCGCGACGTCCTTTCAGGCGAGTTTTCATTGACTCCCCAAGCAGCTCCTTTGCGCCGCTTGATCGCCTTCACAAGATTACAACGCCTTACGGCTCTATAGATGCCTATTCTTGCCGGAAATCTCGGGTAAGCATCTGAGATGCAGTAGAAGCAACGTTGACGTTTGCGCCGGCGATCTGAGCGGCTGCAACTCGTCCTTGCGCCGCAAACTGTTGGAGACGTTCCCGCAATGCACTTAAATTGGCTGTGTCGATCACTAGCCTGATTGCAGTCCCTTGGAAATCCGAAGCGAATGTATGCTTCCCTTCTTGGCTTAGCTCAATTCCGGTTCCGCCCGAACATAACAGGAAACTTCCACCGTTCCTGCAGATGCGGCTGGTCATATAGAGGCCGTAGCCAGAATTGTTCCATTGGTCGTTACCCCGCCCGGCGTGAGGATTCCCGGAGATTCCGGGCATCAAGGCCATCTGAAGGGCTTCCGGTTCCGTCAAGCCATCGAAGGCTGGGTTCCCGGTGAGAGCCCTATGGATGCCGATGCCGTCATCGACAATTCCAACTTCCACTTCATGGCGTTGGGGCCAATATTGAGCGCAAATGTAAATCTTTTCAGAACCACTGTGCTCGACGACATTTCGCATGATCTCGCGGATGGAATATGTAAGGGTATCCTGTAATTCTCCCTGTTGATGGCGCGTAAGTAGCCCAGCAAGCTTGGCGGCTTTCCCCTCAATTACGTCTCCTACTTCCTGAAAGGAGTCGAATGCCTCTTGGCGAATCTCTGCGACATCAAGCTCGCTGATCGGAACATACCTAGAACTTCCAGGTGCCTCACCGGGAGCATTCCCATGTTGGAGACCAAAAGATCGGAAGAAGCCGAAATGCGCTGCGTATGAGTGATTTTCATGATCCCGTGCTCGTCGACGAGCTTCTGGTCGATTGCCTCGGAACTGGCGAAGCAGAGCAGAAAGGAGCAGCATCGAAAACGGAGGGAACCAACGCTCGCCGCCAAAGTGGAACTCGTATTCGGCTGCGTCTGGAAGATCTCGGAGCATGCAGGCGAACCCCGCGAGGCTAACCGGCGACAAATCGTAGGGGACGTCCACGCGCATTCGAAATCAGCTTTCCAATAGCCTAGAAAATATCAGAATTTGGGCATGCCCACGGTCAGTCGCTACCTTTCTCATGAAATACATGCTTGGACAGCCATGTTCCAGCGCCACTGAGTGCGGGACGGCGTCAAATTCCTGGTCACGTTTCTAAGCGCGCCCGAACACCCGCTCAGCCTGCTCCTGCCATGTCTCCCCCGCCAGAAAGCACAGGTCATAGAGGCTGACCGCCGACGCCTCGCGCCCGCAGGTCAGGCGTTTGAGCACCTCGGGCGCCAGATAGGCGAGGCGCAGCTGGCGGCTGACGTGGCGTTCGGCCAAGCCGACGGCCTCGGACAGTTCCTGGATCGTGGCGAACTCGCCTGCCTCCATGCGCCGCCGCCAGCCCCATGCCCGGCCGATGGCGCGCAGGATGTGCGGGTCCTGCGTCTGATCCTCGCTCGGGCTATAGTCCGCAGGCGGCATGATCTTGGGCCGCCCGTTCTTCTTGCGCAACTTCAGGGGTATCAGCACGCGGATGGTGTCATTGCCTCGGGTCATTCGGCGGCCTCCATGTCGCGTGGGGCGATCATCTCTCGGATCACCCCCGCGACGCCCTCGCGCCGGATGTCGACCTCGAGCCCGACGGCGGTGACGGTGACGCGACGGACCAGCAGCTGGATGATCCGCGCCTGTTCGAGCGGAAACAGCTGCGCCCATAGCGTGTTGAAATCATGCAGCGCCGCGATGGCCTCGGCCTCGGACACCTGATCGCGTTTCAGCGCGGCCAGCACCCGCGTAACCACCTCGGGGGTCTGAAGAATGCGCCGGACCTCGGTGACGATGGCGTCTTCGACCATGCCCGCAGGCAGGCGGACCGGTACGGCGACGGGCACCGTGACCTACGGCATGGGCACCGGGGCGACGACGACCGGCCTCACCAAGACCGTGAACCTCGGCACTGGCGGCGCATCGGGGTCGACGACGGTCGTCAACATCGGCCCCGCGACCTCAGGCGCGAATGGGACGATGGTGGTCAACACACCGACCGTCACCTTCGCCAATGCCGTGACGCAGGTCGGCATGCCCCAGGCGAACCTGACCTCCCAGCTTCTGGGCCTCGGCGGGGCGACCGCCGACAGTTACAACCGGCTGTCGGTAAACACCCCCGCGGTGCTTCTGAACAATGCGGGCGCCGGGATCGAGGCGACCGTCAACAAGGCCGCGGTCGGGAACGACGCTGCCTTCGCCTTCAAGACCGGCTTTTCGGCCCGGGCGCTGATCGGCCTTCTGGGCAGCGACGATTTCAGCTTCAAGGTCAGCCCGGACGGGTCGGCCTTCTACGAGGCGATCCGGGCCTCAAGGAGCACCACAAGCCGTTCGCTATCGCTTGCCATCTGTCGGCCTCCTATGCCGTGAATAGGTCGTCTGTGAACCAGTCGGCCGAGGTGATGAATTTCACCTCAAGGGTCGCGCCGGATCCGACGACGGCGGACTCCCGCTGGTCGTACCACCAGGCCGCCAGCATCAGCACCGCTTGCGCCAGCGAGGGCGGCACCGGCTCCTGATCCGCACCGCCGAACCGGGAGTCGATCTTGTAGCCGACAGGCCGTTCGATATGGCCCTGAGCAGCATCGAGCTTGTCACTCAACAGCGCATCATCCTCGTCTCCGAGAAGATCCGTGATGTTCAAGTGAGCCTTGAGTTGACCCAGATCCACAATCGCCACGGCGAAAACTCCTATTTCCTGAAAATGTTGCGCAAGGTTCCCCGCGCCGGTCCCCTCTTAAGGGTCGAAATTGAAGACCACCCCCCGGCCCATGTTTTAAGCCGAGGCAGCATCAATTCGCACCACGTTGGAGTTGACCCAAAGCGAGGCGTTCAGCTTCGGCAAATCGTCGCCCGTGTCGAATTGCTCGGTGAGCCTGAACCGCGCCGGGTTTGCCGGAGGCTGATTTCGGTTAGTTACGCGGCCATGGGCTCGGTTTCCAGAGCGGCATAGAAGTTGGCCTCGGCTTCGG
>NZ_OAOQ01000041.1 GCF_900207575.1 Cereibacter ovatus | reverse complement strand
GTGGTGCGCCAGCCGCTGCCTTGGGATGACCCGGCCATCCGCTTTCCGCGCCCCTGGGACGATGCCGACGATGTGCGCACCGCCGAATGGCTGCAATTGCGCGGGCTCAACGTCGCCCCGATGGTTGTCGGCCGTGGTGTCGGCGCGGTGGCCCGCGACATGCGCATCCATCCGGTTCGCGACTGGCTCGACACCCTGAAATGGGACGGCACGCCCCGGATCGAGACCTGGACCAGCACCTACCTCGGTGCAGCGCCGACCGCCTTCCATCACACCATCGGCGCGCTCTGGCTGATCTCTGCCGTGGCCCGGATCTACCGGCCCGGGGTGAAGGTCGATCACATGCTGATCCTCGAAGGGCCGCAGGGCGCGCGCAAATCGACAGCCATCAAGGTGTTGGCGGGTGAGGACTGGTTCACCGACGAACTGCCCGAGCTCGGGTCCAAGGACGCGGCCATTCACATGCAGGGCGTCTGGATCGTGGAAATTGCCGAACTCGACGCCATCGGCCGGGCCGAGGTCTCGCGCATCAAGGCGTTCCTGACCCGCACCACCGACAGGTTCCGCCCGCCCTATGGCCGCTACACCGTCGAGGTGCCGCGCCAATGCGTCTTCGCGGGCACCGTGAACCCCGACACCTATCTGCGCGACGAAACCGGCAACCGCCGCTTCTGGCCGCTGCGCTGTGGCACCATCGACATCGCAGCGCTGGCTCGCGATCGGGACCAGATCTGGGCCGAAGCCGTCCATCGTTTCCGCGACGGCGCGATCTGGTGGATCGACGATCCGGCGATCCTTGCCGAGGCCACTGCAGCGCAGGAGGCGCGCTATCAGGCGGATGCCTGGGACGCCCGTATCGACCGCTGGCTGACCCACGACACCCGCAGCGTCAATCGCGGCCACGCGGGCTGGGATGATTGGCAGGACGAAGAGTTCGAACGTCCCGAGCCGATCCGCGATGTGTCGGTGGGCGAAATCCTCGAAGGCGCGCTCGGCATCGAGCCCGCGAAATGGACCAAGGGCGACCAGATGCGCGTGGGGGCCTGGCTGAAATCGCGGGATTGGGAGCGATACCGCAGCGGCGCGGCCCCGACCCGCGAATGGCGTTACCGCCGGTTGCAGCACGGCTGACATCGCGATGGCAGTGTCAGGCACCGAAGGGGCATCCATCCGGGTGCCCCTTTTCGTTTGCCTCTGTCCCACTTCACGGCGTGTCCCACTTCAAGCCCAAGGTGGGACAGAAAAAACCATTTTAAATCAATCCTGTCCCACCTGTCCCACTTGGACCGCCAACTTCTCTCTTTCCCATATGGAGCACATGTGTCCCCCCCACCTCATTCTTCCTCATGCGACGTAGGGAAAGAGGTGGGACAAGTGGGACAGGTGGGACACGCCTTGTTTTGAAAGGAAAATCTGGCGTCCCACTTTGATCGGCAAGTGGGACACCCCAAGACCAGGTGGGACAGAAGCATCGTCTGGCGCATTTTTCTTGAATGGGTGCGCGTGTCATGATTCTCTGCCCATGACCAAAGCCGAAGGCCCACGATTCAGGTGAGCCTTCAACATGACGCCGACCATCCAGACTGCGGATCTGCACCTCGAACAGGGGCGCCTTTCCACGTCCTGCATCCTTGCCCTCGATCTCGGGACAACGACAGGCTGGGCCTTGCGCGGCCATTACGGCCTGATCACCTCCGGCACGACGTCCTTTCGCCCCGGGCGGTTCGACGGCGGCGGTATGCGGTATCTTCGCTTCACCAACTGGCTGACCGAGGTCGATCGGCTTTCAGGCCCCATCGCTGCGATCTGGTTCGAGGAAGTCCGCCGCCATGTCGGCACGGACGCTGCCCATGTCTATGGCGGGCTGATGGCCACCCTCACGGCATGGACCGAACTCCGCGGCATCCCCTATGAGGGCGTTCCGGTCGGCACCATCAAGCGCCATGCCACCGGGAAGGGCAACGCCGACAAGGAGACGATGATTGCGGCCGCGCGGGCGCGTGGATTCAGCCCCGCCGATGACAACGAGGCGGATGCCATCGCCCTCCTGCATTGGGCCATCGAAACGAACGGGGGTGTCGCGTGAGGTGGTATCCCCGAGGCTATGGTGGCACCCGGCGTGATCCAGATCGCGTCAAGCAGGACGGCTGGCATGACCATGGGCTGCTGGCCGTTTCCATCGACGACCCGCGTCTCACCTGGCCGGAGCAGGAACTGGTCCGCCAGCTGGGCGAAAAACTCTATGGCCCGCGTATCGAGCCAAGGGAGGTGGCCAATGGGTGATTGGACCCCGGCCATGGTCGAAGCGCGCCTTGAGAGCGCAGCCGATGTCTTCCGGTCGCTGCCCGAGGTCAAGCCGCAGGGCTACTTCAACGCCTGGCCAGAGTATTTCCACAGCTTCGCGGATCAGGTCGGTCAGGAACCCCGGATGCGGCGGCCGAAACCCGGTCCGCGCGACATCACCCAAGCCGACGATGCGCTGCTGTGGTTGCGCTGGCTGGACCCGGCCGACGTGCGCCTTGTGTGGCTCCGGGCGAACCGCAAGCCTTGGAAGCCGATCTGCTGGGAATTGGGAATCAGCCGCGCCACCGCCAACCGGCGCTGGCAGTATGGCATCGCAGTCATCGTCTGGCGTCTGAACGGCAAGCGCGTGCCGTCGAAGCGGTCGATTGACTTCGTGATCAGCCGAGCAGCTCAGTAGCCGGAAATCTGAGGGGTTTCGATGGCGGTGATTGTGAGTTGAGCGATGGACGGCGTGATTGCGCCCTTCTTCGCCTTCTCGGTGATGTACGCACGAAACTTTCCGCCGCCGATGTAATGGTCCTGGAGCCATTCCCGATACGCACCCAAAGAATCGAGTGGGTAGCACCAGGCTTCCTGCGGGTTCGACTTCGACTGAGGATGGCTGTCCGGATAGCGGTGCGGAAACTTGTTGCGGTCACCAAACCGTTCGTTGAAACCGTTTTCGTCCCAGAACTTCGACCAGTGGCGGCCAATGGAAATATCGATGACATTCTTTTCGTCGACGGGCGCTCCTGCCACGATCATTTCGTAAATCAGCGTTTCGGCCTCATTGAAGACGCTGAAGAAGCCCCGAGGGGCCGACTGATAGTTCAGTGCAAGACGCTCGTGCCATTTGTCGAAACGGTTTCTGCCGGTCGGGTCATACCCAACCTGCGAGTAGATCATCTCCCGCAGCTTCGTTCCCGCGAGGATCCGGAAATTGTCACGCGCTTCGGGCTGGCAATTCGCCCCGGCGTCGAATGCATAGTACTCCAGAATGGCGAGGCAGACTTCAGCCGGATAGCAATAGTGCACCACGCCATTGTGCGGAACTTCGACATGCGCGGCCGGGAATTCGAGGCCAATCTTTGACAGGATTGCCTTGATCGACTGAATCCGCGGCTTTGGATCGGCCTCGTTCCATTGCGAACTGATGGTGCCGATATGCGCGTTCTGAACGCCGCAAAGCGCGGCAAGCCCGCGCTGGTTCAGGTAGGGTGTTCCATCCGACAACACCCCCATTCCGATTCCATTGATCTCGGCATCCTTCTCGATGCCCAAGTCGAGCACCCCTTGGCCGATTTCCTTCTGGTCGAATTTCACTGGTAACGTCTTGATCCCACATTCCCCAAGTAAATCGCTGATTTTGCTGTCAGGATCTCAATATTTCCGATATAAATCATGGTGTTGATGGCCGTGAGGGGCGCGTTTGA
>NZ_OAOQ01000039.1 GCF_900207575.1 Cereibacter ovatus | reverse complement strand
GTGGTGCGCCAGCCGCTGCCTTGGGATGACCCGGCCATCCGCTTTCCGCGCCCCTGGGACGATGCCGACGATGTGCGCACCGCCGAATGGCTGCAGTTGCGCGGGCTCAACGTGGCGCCGATGGTCGTCAGCCGGGGTGTCGGCGCGGTGGCCCGCGACCTGCGCATCCATCCGGTTCGCGACTGGCTCGACACCCTGAAATGGGACGGCACGCCCCGCATCGAGACCTGGACCAGCACCTATCTCGGTGCCACGCCGACAGCCTTCCATCACACCATCGGCGCGCTCTGGCTGATCTCTGCCGTGGCCCGGATCTACCGGCCCGGGGTGAAGGCCGATCACATGCTGATCCTCGAAGGGCCGCAGCCTGCACACGATCTCGGCCGGGTTCCGGGTGCCTTACGAATTGCTGACCGGCGATCTCAGCCAGGTCAACTATTCCTCGATCCGGGCCGGGCTCGTCGAGTTTCGCCGCCAGATCGATGCCGTGCAATGGCAGCTGTTCATCCCGATGTTCTGCGCCCCGGTCTGGCGCTGGTTCACCGAAGCCGCATGGGCGGCGGGCCAGATACCGACACCCGACGTGCCGGTCGAATGGTCGCCGCCGAAGTTCGAAGCGGTCGATCCGCAGAAGGACGCGATGGCGAACCTGCTGTCGATCCGGTCCGGCACCATGACGTTGGCCGAGGTGATCGCCCGACAGGGCCGCAACCCCGACGCCGTACTGGCGGAAATCGCCGCGACCAATGCCAAGCTCGATGCGCTCGGCCTCGTTCTCGACAGCGACCCGCGTCGCGTTACGAAAACCGGTAGCGCGCAAACCAGTGACCCCGCCAGCGATCCGGCCGCCGATCCGGAAGACGACCCGGCGCAACCCGACGCCGCCCAACAGGACTGACCCCATGGACACGATGATCGAACTGCCGGCCATGCGCCGGACGGCGGAGCTTGCGCCGAACAGCGCCGACGCGCAGGCCCGAACCGTCGAGGTGGTCTGGTCGGCCGGGGCCCGCGTCCGCCGCGCCAGCTTTTTCGGCGAGCCGTATGACGAGGAACTCAGCCTCGACCCCACCCATGTGCGGCTGGAACGACTGAACGCGGGCGCGCCTTTCCTGAAGGTGCATGAATTGGGCGCGCTGGACGCGGTCATCGGCTCCGTAGTGCCCGGCTCTGCCCGGCTCGAAAACGGCCGGGGCATCGCGCTTGTCCGGATATCGGAACGAGATGACGTCGAGCCGATCTGGCGTGACATTCAGGCCGGGCACATTCGGGCGGTATCCATCGGCTACCAGGTCCACCGCTTCGAGGTCTCCAAGCCCGATGGCGGCCGCGAGTTGTGGCGCGCGGTGGACTGGACGCCCTTCGAGGTTTCCGCCGTGCCGGTCGGAGCCGACCCCGCCGCCGGTTTCCGCGCCCAGCAATCCCTTCACGACTGCGTCCTTCATCGCCGGGACGCTTCCACCATACGACAAGGAGCATCCCCGATGACCGACCCGACCCAGACCCCGGCCGCAGCGGCCGCCGAACCCCATGCGACCGAGGAGACCCAGATGACCAACCCCACAAATCCCGCTGCCGAACCGCAGGCGCGTGCAGTCGAGACCCGGGCCTTGCCTCAGGCCGCCCCGGTGACCCCGCCCGACACCGAAGCCATCGCTACCCGGGCGCGCGAGGGTGAACGCGACCGCGTCTCCACCATCTATGATCTGGCAGGTCGCCTGAACCTCGAGCGCGGCTTTGCCGAGGATCTGGTCAAGCGCGGTGTCACTGTCGATGAATCCCGTCGCCTGATCCTCGACCAGGTTGCGGCCAGGTCGGACGAGACCCGGACCTTCCCGCATGTCTCGATCCCGCTCGGCGGCCGGGATGAACGCGTGACCAGACGCGCCGCCGTGGCCAATGCGCTGCTGCATCGCTTCAGCCCGACGCTCTTCCCGCTGGAAGACGCCGCCCGCCAGTACCGCGGCATGTCGCTCCTAGAACTGGCCCGCGAGAGCCTGACCAATGCCGGTGTCAACACCCGGGGCCTGTCGCGCGACGAGGTGGCGACGCGCTCGCTGCATTCCACCTCCGACTTTCCCGAAATCCTGTCGGCCGTCACCAACAAGACGCTGCGCCAGGCCTACGAGACCTATCCCCGGACCTTCATGCTGTTCTGCCGTCAGGTTCTGGCGACCGACTTCAAGGCGATGAACCGGGTGCAGTTGGGCGAGGCCCCGCAGCTTCTGGAAGTGGGCGAAAGTGGCGAGTTCAAGCGCGGCACGCTCGGCGAGAGCAAGGAAAGCTACAAGGTCAAAACCTATGGCCGGGTGGTTGCTATCACCCGCCAGACCCTGATCAACGACGATCTGGATGCCTTCACCCGGATCCCAGCGATGTATGGCAACTCCATCGCGCAGCTGGAAAGCGATGTGGTCTGGGGCATCATCACCGCCAACCCGGCAATGGCCGATGGCAACGCCCTGTTCCACACCACGCACAAGAACCTCGCCGGGACCGGCACGGCGCTGGCCGTCGACGCGGTGGGGGCGGCGCGCGCGGCGATGGCGCTGCAGACGGGCTTCGACAAGAAGACCGTCCTGAACGTGCGCCCTGCCTTCCTGATCGTTCCGGCCGCGCTGGAACTGAAAGCCGAGCAGCTGGTGGCGCAGAATCTCGTGCCCGCAGACACCACCAAGGTCGTGCCGCAGTCGATCCGGACGCTCTCGCCGATCAGCGAGCCCCGCCTTGATGCTGCCAGCGCCACCGCCTGGTATCTGGCGGCTTCCCCCAACCAGATCGACACCATCGAATATGCCTATCTGGAGGGCCAGCAGGGTGCCTACATCGAGACCCGCAACGGCTTCGACGTCGACGGGGTCGAGATCAAGTGCCGCCTCGACTTCGGCGCCAAGGCCATCGACTGGCGCGGCCTCTACAAGAACCCGGGCGCGTAACGCCCTAATCCTGAACACTGACACACGGGCGGTCCTGACGGGCCGCCCATCGTCTTTCCACAAGGATCCCCACCATGAAAAACTACGTCCAGCCCGGCAATATTATCACCCTGACCGCGCCCTACGCCGTAGCATCAGGCGATGGCCTCCTCGTCGGTGCTATCTTCGGCGTCGCTTCTGGCACCGCCGCCCTTGGCGAAGCGGTCGAGACCGCGGTCGAGGGCGTCTACGATCTGAAGAAGGTCGCCTCGCAGGCATGGGCCGCGGGCGACAAGATCTACTGGGACAACACGGCGAAGAACACGACCAAGACCCTGACCTCGAACACGCTGATCGGCGTGGCGACTGAGGCTGTCGCAGGCGGGGCCACTGACCTGATCGGGCGGGTGCGACTGAACGGCGCGTTCTGATGTCGGCCTTTGCCGCCGCAGTCGGCGCGCTCTTCGCCGACCCGAACATGGGGCGGGATGCGGTCTACATCGCCGACGGCGGCGCGCCCGTGCTTGTGCGCGCCGTCGCCCGGCGTGCCGATGCCGTCACCGACTTCGGCGAGGCGCGGCTCTGGTCGGAAACCACGCGCGTCGACCTGCGTGTGGCCGAGGTGCCGAACCCGCGCCCCGGCGACCGGATCGAGATCGACGGAGATGCTTTCCTCATTCAGGGCGAGCCCATCCGTGATCGCGAACGGCTGGTCTGGACTATCGATCTGAGGCCAGCGTGAAACTGAAGCTCGCCATCGATCCCGACATCGTCGCCCTGATGGCAGCCGAGGTCGCGGCCGGCGAACGCGCTGTCATCGCCGCCATGCGCGAGGCTGGCACCGGCCTGAAATCCGCCTGGCGCACACAGATCACCGGTGCGGGGCTGGGCACGCGCCTCGCCAACTCGATCCGCTCCGCCAGCTTTCCGAAGTCCGGCGAAAGCCTGAACGCGGCGGCGCTGGTCTGGTCGAATGCTCCGGTGATCATCGGCGCGCATGACACCGGTCCGTTGATCCGCTCGAAGAATGGGTTCTGGCTGGCGATCCCCACGCCAGCGGCAGGCAAGTCCACGCGCGGCGGCCGGATCACCCCCGGCGAATGGGAACGCCGCACCGGTCTGCGCCTGCGGTTCATCTACCGCCGCCGTGGCCCGAGCTTGCTGGTGGCGGAGGGGCGGCTGAACACCAAGGGTCGCGCCGTGGCGTCAAAGTCGAAAACTGGACGGGGCGTCGTCACCGCTCCAATCTTCCTGCTGGTGCCGCAGGTCAAGCTACAGAAGCGGCTGGATTTGGCGCGGGATGCCGAACGGGCAGTGGACGGTGTGCCGGGGTTGATCGTGGCGAACTGGGTGGAGGGGCAACTGCGTTAACGGGCTAGACGCTCCAGTTCGACGACATACTGGCGCACGAGTGCCGGCCGCCTTAGCTGACGCTAACAGGGTGCTGAAGAAATCGCCGTCGCGGAACAGTTTTCTTTCGGCGCAACCTGCTGGGTTTGGTTTCGGCTCCATCGACGCAGGCGAGCTACATG
>NZ_OAOQ01000029.1 GCF_900207575.1 Cereibacter ovatus | reverse complement strand
CTCGTCGCCAGCCGCGAGGGCGAGGCTTTTGAGCTGACCCGGGGCCAGGAGACCGAGCTGCCTCAGGCCCTGAAGTGGCAGGTCGCGCGGGCGGATGAGGACTATGACGCGGCCCTCGTCGAGGCACGGCGCATCACCGTCGACACCACACGCATCGCCTCCGAGGCCTTTCCGATGGCGATCCCGCCCGAGGAGGCCGAACGCCGCTGCCGCCGCGCCCTGATGGAGGCGTGGATCGGCCGGGAGAGCGCGACCTTCCGCCTGCCGCCCTCGCGGTTGGCGCTGGACCCTGCCGATGTCATCCGGCTGGCTCATGACGGCCGGGAGGTGGAATTCCGGCTCGTCTCGGTCGCCGATGCAGAGGCGCGCGGGATCGAGGCCGTCCGCCAGGACCGTGCCGCCTACGATCTTCCACCCGGCGATCCCCGGCCCGCGTCGCTCGCGAGCCCCGTCGTCTTCGGCACGCCCGAGGTGGTGATGCTGGACCTTCCGCAGATCACCGAAGACCAGCCCGCCCATCGACCCCTCATTGCCGCCCATGCCAGCCCCTGGCCAGGCGAGATCGCCGTGTTCCGCAGCGCCTCCACGGATGGCTTCAATCTGCTCACCACCTTCGGCAGTCGGGCGCGGATCGGGACACTGGCCTTCGACTTCTATCCCGGGCCGACCTCCCGCTTCGATCTCGGCAACGCGCTGGTCGTCGATCTGCTGTCTGGCACGCTGGAAAGCGTGACCGACGTGGCCCTGTTCGGCGGGGCAAATGCGGTCGCCGTCGAGACAGCGGCTGGGGTCTGGGAAATCGTCCAAGCAGGCGCGGCCGAACTGATCGCCCCCGGCCGATATCGGCTGACCCGCCTCTTGCGCGGCCAGCGCGGGACGGAACACGCCATGGGCAATCCGACCCCTGCCGGGGCGCGGGTCGTGGTGCTGGATGCGACCTTGGCCGCGCTCCCCATCGCCGAAGCTGAACTCGGCCTGCCGTGGAACTGGCGCGTGGGCCCGGCCGCGCGCGCGGTCAGCGATGCGAGCTACGCCGCGCTGGGCTTCATTCCGACCGGGCGCGGCCTTGTTCCCTTCGCGCCAGTCCATGTCGAACGGCCGTGGCGAACTGCCCGCAGCCCCGGCGATCTGACCATCCGCTGGACGCGCCGATCCCGAGCGCTGGTCGCCGATGCCTGGGAGCAGGTCGAGGCGCCGTTAGCGGAAGAGGTCGAGAGCTACGACGTCCAGATCCTCGACGGGGCTGTCGTCAGGCGGACGCTGACCAGCAGCACAACCTCCGTCCTCTACACCGCCACCCAGCAGACAGCCGATTGGGGTGCGCCGCTGGGGCCCGGCCAGATGCTGGCGCTCCGCATCTTCCAGCTCTCGAACCGCCTCGGGCGCGGTACGCCCGCGACCGTGTCCCTCCAGTTCTGACGGGATTTCCCATGTCCGACACCACGACCCATCTGGGGCTGCCTTATCTTCTGGCCGCCCAAGCCCAGAAGCATGTCACGCACAACGAGGCGCTGCGCCTGCTCGATGCCATGGTGCAGCTTTCCGTCCTCGACCGCACGCGCACCGCGCCACCAGCCAGCCCCGCCGATGGCAACCGCCATCTGGTGGCTTCGGGCGCAACGGGCCTCTGGGCGGGGTGGGACCTGAACATCGCCTTCCGGGTGGACGGCGCGTGGATCCGGCTGGTACCGCGCACCGGCTGGCTGGTCTGGGTAGCGGCCGAGGGGATTTTCCTCGTCTGGACCGGCAGCGCCTGGGAGGTGGTGGGCGAGCCGCGCGACGTCTCGGACGCCGTGTTCAGCCTGGTGAACGATGCCGATCCTACGAAGAAGGCCACCTTCTCGCTGGCGGGCATCGGCGCCGGGACCACGCGCAGTTTCACGCTGCCCAACACCTCGTCGGAGCTGGCGATCCTCGCGGGCACCCAGACCTTCTCCGGCAACAAGACGTTTTCAGGGACTCTGACTGCCTCGGGCACGGTCACCGTCTCGGCAGCGTCCGCCAGCATCGGCACGGCCACGACGACCGCGACCTACGGAATGGGCACCGGGGCGACGACCACCGGCGTCACCAAGACCGTGAACATCGGCACCGGCGGCGCGTCTGGGTCGACCACCGTCGTGAACATCGGCTCCGCCACGGCTGGCGCGGGCGGCACCACGGTGGTGAACACGCCCACCGTCACCTTCGCCAATGCCGTCACACAGGTCGGCATGCCGCAGGCCAACCTGACCGCGCAATTCTTGGGCCTCGGCGGGGGCACGGCCGACAGCTACAACCGCATCTCGGTCAACACGCCTGCGGTCCTCCTGAACAATGCAGGCGCGGGGATCGAAGCGACGGTGAACAAGGCCGCGGCCGGGAATGACGCGGCCTTCGCCTTCAAGACCGGGTTCTCGGCACGGGCGCTGATTGGCTTGCTTGGCAACGACGATTTCAGCTTCAAGGTCAGCCCGGACGGATCGGCGTTCTTCGACGCGATCAGGATCGACCGCAGCAGCGGCCGCGTCGAGCTGGCCGAGCCGGTCATCCTGCCCGCTCATGGTTCCGTCCCCTCGCCGCCGCCCGCGGGCAAACTTGCGCTTTATGCCCGCGACCGGGCGGGGATGGGCTGGCTCGATGTCGAACGCCCATCGGGCCGCCACTTCCCGCTCCAGCCGCATTTCGGTGTGAACCGGATCGCGACATGGGCGCCCTCGACCAGCACCACGATCAACACCAACGGAATGCCGCGCACGGCGGTCGGAACTGCGGCGACGCCGACGCTGGCTACCACCAACCTCTCCACCTCCATGCGGCGCTGGCGCATGACCTCGGCGGCCACGGCCGGGGCGGCAGCCGAGGAACGCTCGGCAGGCTGGGTCTGCTGGCGCGGCAATGCCGATGGCCTTGGCGGCTTCACCTATGTGAACCGGCTGTCGCTGGTGACGCTGCAGCCGACCGGCATGGGCCTCTTCGGCCTGATCGGATCGGTCGCGGCGCTGTCGACCACCCTCACCCTTTCGGCCGTCGTCAACGCGCTGGGCATCGGGTTCGAGCGTGGCACCCATGCCAACTGGCAGATCGTGCACAATGACGGCACCGGCGCGCCGACGCTGATCGACCTTGGCGCGGGCTTCCCGGTGGCCAGCACGACCAATGTCCTGACGCTCTACATCGCGGCGGCCCCGAACGACAGCGCGGTCGGGATCCGCGTGGTCGAGGAAGTCTCGGGCGCGGTCGCCGAGGCCACGATCACAACCGACATGCCCGCGGCGACCCAGCTCCTGAGCCCGCGCAATTACCTCAACAACGGCAGCACCGCCGCGGCCGTCGCCTATGACTGCTCCGGCGTCTACGTCGAGACCGATTACTGAAGCGCCACGCCCCGTGGCCGGAAAGGACCATGATGAACGACCACACCACTCTCGCCGACGCAGTCGCGCGGGCCTTTCGGGACCACGGGATCACGGCCGCGCTGACCGCGCTGATCGGCGGCACCATGGCCCTGATCGCGGCGATCACGCGCAAAGCGTTTACCAACGAGGCCCTGCTGGACCGGCTTGATCGCGAACTCATCACCGAACGCGACCGCGCCGACAAGCAGCGCAGCGAGGATCGCAAGGCCGATGGCGACCGCCTCGACCGGATCGAGACCGACATCCGCTCGATGCGGGACATGCTCTTCGACGCCTTCCAGCGCGGCCGATCCGACTGACCCCCTGGCGACCACACCACCACGACCACATCCCCCGCCCCAGAGGCGGGTTTTTTCATCTGGAGGATCCACGATGCCCACCCTGACCTACCCCCACTGGCGCGACTTGCCCGCGACTGCATGGCGTTGGCCGAACTTCTCGGCCGCCGAGATCGCCTGCCGCGGCACCGGCGCGATCAAGATCAACACCGAGGCCATGGACAAGCTACAGGCGCTGCGCGACCGGCTGGGCAAGCCGCTGATCATCCGCTCCGCCTATCGCAGCCCCGAACACAACCGCGCCGTCGGCGGGGCCACGGCCTCGAAGCACATGCAGGGCACCGCTTTCGACATCGCCATGGCGAACCACGATCCCGTGGCCTTCGAGGCGGCGGCGCGTGCCGTGGGCTTCCTCGGCTTCGGCTATTACCCCCGGTCGGGCTTCATGCACATCGACCTCGGGCCTGCCCGATCCTGGGGCGATCCCTTCCCGGCCCGGCCCGTGCCCTTCGCGCCGGAACTGCCGCCCGCGCGCGAAGTCCTGTCGGAAAGCCGCACGCTGCGCGGTGGCGGTGCGGCAGGTGCCGCCACCGTTGGCGCCGCCGGTATTGAAGTGCTGCAGGACGTTCTTGCGGAGACGCAGTCCACGATCCAGCCTCTGGTGCCCTATCTCGACACCCTGCGATGGGTACTGATCGCCATCGCGCTGATCGGCATCGCGGTCACCATTCACGCGCGGCTCGACGACTGGAAACGGGGCCAGCGGTGATCGGCTGGCTTCTGACCCATGGCCCGGCGCGCAAGGCGCTGGGCCTGTTCGTCGCAGCCGCAGCGATCCTACTGTTCCTCCTGAACCTGCGCCGTGCGGGCGAACGCGCTGGGCGCGCCGCCGAACGGCTTGATGCCCGAGAGAGAAACGATGTCATCCACCGCCAGATGCTCGACGCCGCCACCCGCCGCCCTCCTGATCGTGGCGCTCTGGCTGACAGGCTGCGCGATGGGCGCTTCTGAGACCCGTGCACCTTGCCCGCCCGTGGTCGAGTACACCGCAGCAGATCAAGCGCGGGCCGCCGATGAGGTCGAGGCGCTGCCGGAAGGGGCCGTCATCGTCCGGATGCTCAGCGACTATGCCGTCTTGCGCGACCAGGCGCGGGCGTGCCGGTGAAAGCTGTTCCAGGCAGCTGAGCGAATGCAACTCCGTCTGCCTCAGAGGATTCAGGTTCCGGTGGAACGAGAAATTTAAGGGCTTCGCCATGATAAACGGGCGCATTCATCTTCGGCGGCGAATGCGCCCGCTTGTTTCAATGGCCGGACACCGACCATTGGGCCGGTGAAAACTCAAACCAGCCTGGCGGGCTCCGAGCGGGTTCGCCGCCATCCCCGCCGCCGCGCTTGATCCGGCCCTCTGTCCGGCGTCTCCTGCGGTCCCCGCGCTTTCGGGTCCGGGTCCCCATCGTCGACAACAAGCTGACCGAAGAACTACGCGCCTTTGTTGCTTCCCGCCTCCGTCGAGGAAACTGACTGCGCGAGGCCCGCGACGATCTGTCGAAACTCTCCGAGGATTTCGCCATGGTTCTTGTCGAGGTAGCGGGCGAGACGGTCATTCTGCAAAAGCCGCTCGACATAGCGACCGGCCACCACCAGCCGAAGGTGATCTGGCCCAAGGGAGCCTTCGATCAGTTTGATGTTCTTTTGCAGGTTGGCCATCTCGGCCTTCATTCGCTCGGCTTGTTCGCGTGTTACGCCTGCAGGTGGCTTCTTTGCAGCCGGGTCAACCAGGTCTGTGGCGTCAGATGCTGCGAGGATCGCCTCGACATAGGGCACCGTGTAGTTGTTGGCCGCGATCATCAGTTCCGCCGCCTGAATCTGCCGCAAGGGCTTCATCTTCCGCAGGGACCGGAAGCTGTTGATCGGGCAGTGCCGGGCCTTCAGCAGTTCGGCCGCCTCCGGACAGATGCCGTTCAGCAGGGTCCGCTTCTGTCGGATCAGCGCGATGTTCACATTCAAGGCTGCCGCGATGCGGGCCTCCGATACGCCGCGCTCGACCGCGCGCAGGATCATCTTGTGCTCCTGGATCGTGGCGAGGCGGCTGATGCGCTTGTTGTAGGTGAAGGATTCGTCGTCGGTCGCCACCAGGCAGGTGACGGTCGTCTCGCCCATTTCCTTCAGAACATGCAGACGAACATGGCCATCCAGAAGGATGAAGGATCCGTCCTGCCCAGCCGCGCGGGCGACCACCGGCGGTTCGATCAGCCCGACCTCGCGGATCGACGCGGCGATCTGACCATATTTCTGACTCTTGGGCACGGTGACTGGCAACTGCTTGACCGGAAGGATCGCATCAATAGGGATCGTGCGCAGGTTCGCCTCGAATCCCGGGCTCTTCGGCGGAGGCATTTTTCCTGTCTGTGTCATGCTCTTGGTTCCCGCAACCCGTCGATGATGATGCGCGGCAAGCTGTCGAGGCCCTCGGCACGGAGCAGCGTCAGAAAGTTCTCGTCCTTCAGCAGAGACTGAAATGCCGCATCGAGAAACAGCAGGCTGCTGCGCGTCGACTGCGCCCTGCGGACCATGTCCTGCTGACGCTCGGCCTCGGCGCGATAGGCTTTGACCAGCGCGGCAGATGTCATTCGCGCTCGTGGCTGTTTGTTGCGCGCACCACCTCGCTGCTTGCCGTGGCGCTGGCGCAACTCAACCAGCCGCCGCGCCTCCAGCAATTTCTTTCCGCGCAGCTCACCGGAGGCATAAGCAGCCTCGAGCGCCTTCTGCACGTCCTTCTCCTCGGCCCGAGTGATGTAGAGCGCGACGCTGAGCGGCATCTGCCCGGTCTCGACCGCGATCAGCAGGCGTTCTTCACCGTTGGCGATCAACTCGCCGATTTCATGGACATAGGCGAGGGAAAGCCCCGTCTTGTCGGCGATCTGATGGTCCGTATATCCCCGGTCGCGCAAGATGGCGATGTCCTGCAACAGCTCGAGCGGCCGCTGCTGGCGGCGGGCGATGTTCTCGATCACGCTGCGCAGAAGGCGCTCGGCCTCGCTCGCATCTACGACGATGGCCGGGATGTGGGTTTCGCCAAGGGCAGCATAGGCCTCCATCCTCCCCTGACCGCAGACAAGGCGCCAGGCGTCCCCTGCCTCACCATCAACCCGGGCGACGGTAATCGGCTTTTTCAGCCCGACCTTGGCGATACTGTCGACAAGCGCGCGGAAGGTCTTTTCCGAGCGTTCGCGCGGGTTCTCCACCGTGATGGCGGAAATCGGGATGATCTGCACTTCGTCCCGCATCTCGACTTCGCTCACCATGGTGTCACCTCGGCAACCGGAACGCGGCGGGCCATGTCGAAGAAAAAATCCAGCGTTTCAAATCGGAAAGCGTCCAGCATCAGGCCATTCTCCTCGGCAAGCCCCAGGGGTTTTGTTCGCATCTCGAATTGGGGCAGCAGGTAATAGTCGAGCGCGGCGGTGTTCGTTCGGTCCATCCGGATGGCGATGGTGATGTCGGGCACGAGGCCGGTGTCGAAACGGATTTTCCAGCGCAGGCCGCCGGTGGAGGTTTCGCGACAGCGGGCGACAGCGACGGAGACGGTGAATTCGCCATTGATCGTCAGCAGGTCAGTCGCCGGATTGCGCGTCACGGTGCCGCCGAGTCGGGTGATCTCGCGGATCACACGCTCCACCTCGTCGCCGTGGAACAGCCGCAGCAAGCGGTTCACTTCGATGTAGTGGTAGTCCCGGTCCGGTGTGAAGCCGACGAGGGAATAGGCCCGGATCAGGCTGCCGAACCGGTGGGCATAGGCGCCGCTGGACGGCATTCCGTCGGCCTCATCGATCACCAGACCGGATATGTAGCCGTGGCGCTGGAAGAGCCGGGTCAGCCGATCCAACATCTCGTCGTCCGAGAATCGGCGGTTGCGGGCGGCTATGATCGCCTGCACTTTCTGAAACTGTTTCGGCTCGACGATGGCATCGAACGCCCCTTCCGAACGGATCCACATCTCAGGGCCATTCGCCACCCGCTTCTGCTTCAGTTTGAAGGAGCGCCGGTTGTAGACGTTGTTGCCGATGTATTTCTCGTTGGTCAGGATCTGATGGACGGTGGCGCGGGTCCAGGCCCGGTCGAGATCGGTTAGTATCCCGCGCTCATTCAGTTCTGCGGCGATTTCGCTTTCCGAGCGGCCGTGCTTGAGGAACCGGCTGTAGATCCAGCGGACGGTTCTTACCTCGGCGTCTGGCCCGGGAACCAGGATCACCCGGTCTGTCTGCAAGCTCTTGTGCTCGCCACGCTTCAGCTCGGCCTTCACCTCACCGCGTTCATCAAGCAAGACCCGGCGAAGGCCAAAACCCGCCGCACCGCCCTGCCGGAAGCCGCGTTCGATCAGGCGGCACTGTCCGATGAAGACCTTGTTGGAAAGTTCCCGGCTGTATTCCCCGGCCATCGCGCGCTTGACGCTCTTGACGATCGTGGCAACCGGGCCGCCGTCATTTTCGAATTGCTCGGCGCAATACTCGACCTGCTTGTTGGCGCGACGGCAGATGTATTCGTAATAGGCGGATTCATCGGCATCCTGAAAACGGCCCCATCGGCTGACGTCATAGACAAGGATCACCTCGAAATCCGCGGTGCCGTCTTGTACATCCTGGATCAGCTGCTGCAGTGCCTCGCGACCCTCGATCCTCAGCCCGCTCTTTCCGGCATCGGCATAGGAGCGGACCAATTCAAAGCCGCGTTCCTCCGCGTACTTGCGGATCGCATCCGACTGGTTTTCGGTCGAGTATTTCTGATGGTCCGTCGACATGCGCACATATTCAGCCGCACGGCGCCGTGGCGGGGTGTTCGCCGGATCTTTTCTTGAGGGCAGCTCTCTGCCTGCCATTCCCGTCTCCCGATCAGTTCATGCAGGCGTCTCCGTCTGGTCGGACCCGGGGTATGGGCTGGGGCGCAAAATGGAATCTGCCGCTGTGTTGTCTTCTCCACAGGTTTACCGGAGGAGGACGCCACGATGCGGATCAAGATGGGCACATCTGTGCCGAAAATGGGCACAACTGTGCACCTGGACGCCGATCAGACCGCCTATCGAAAGGCCATTGCCGATGCCCTGCGCCGCGAACTGGGGCCGACGCATCAGGCCATCAAGACGGTGATGCGCTGGACCGGAGCGAGTGAGCGGACAGCCAAGTATTGGCTGTCTGGCGAACGCGGGCCGAGCGGAGAGCATCTGATCCGGCTCGCGCAGCATTCCGATGCGGTGTTGATCACCATTCTGGCCAAGGCCGAGCGACTGTCGGAGAAGCAGCGGCACAGATGTCCAAGCTGTACGGAACGGCTTCTTGTGTTACAAAACCTCGGACAGGATGACCCAGTGTCCGAGGGATCATCACAGCTTTAGGTGCACCAACTGGTCAGGGCATAATGGAAATGCGGAGAATACGCCCATCATTCTCCGCACGATCTGCGGCGTTTTTCCTTGCGCTTGCGGAGAATGCGGCCCACAATCGCCGCATCTAGCGCGGAGAATGTGGTGTACATCTGGGAACAACCAGACTGGCCGAAGCTGACGTGGCAGGATGGCAGCATTGCTGCCCCCCTGGCTGCAGTGCGTCACGATCAGGGGCGATTGATCGGCCGGATGGAGGCGCTGGGCTTCAAGCTGCGCGAGGAGGCGGTCCTGCACACGTTGACGCGGGATGTCGTCAAGACGAGCGAGATCGAGGGTGAGCAGCTGGATGCCACTCAGGTGCGGTCATCCCTCGCCCGACGGCTTGGCATCGACATCGGCGCCCTACCCCCGACCGATCGCAATGTGGAGGGCATCGTCGAGGTCATGCTGGACGCGACGCGGAACTATCAGGCCGCGCTCACCGCCGAGCGCCTTTTCGGATGGCATGCGGCTTTGTTCCCAACCGGCCGCAGTGGCATGACGAAGATCATCGTCGGAGGCTGGCGCGATGACAGCACCGGCCCGATGCAGGTGGTGTCCGGGCCCTATGGCCGGGAGAAGGTTCACTACTCGGCCCCGCCAGCACCGCGCGTCGCGGAGGAAATGGAAACCTTCCTTGCATGGTTCAACGCGCCCTTGGCCACCGACCCTGTGATCAAGGCGGCGCTGGCGCATCTGTGGTTTGTGACGATCCACCCCTTCGAGGACGGCAACGGCCGCATCGCCCGCGCCATCGCCGACCTAGCGCTTGCCCGGTCGGAGGGGAGCTCGCAGCGATTCTACAGCATGTCTGCGCAGATCAGGACGGAGCGGAACGCGTACTACGACCAGCTTGAGCGCACCCAGAAGGGTGGCACGGACGTCACGGCTTGGATCCTGTGGTTCCTCGAGTGCCTCGGCCGTGCCATCCACGGCGCAGATGGCGTCTTGGCGGCGGTCGTCGCCAAAGGCCAGTTCTGGGAACGCACTGCAGCACTGGCGCTGAACGGGCGCCAGATCAAGGTACTGAACCGCTTACTCGATGGGTTCGAAGGAAAGATGACCTCGTCGAAGTGGGCGGTGATCGCCAAGTGCTCGCAGGACACGGCGAACCGTGACATCGCGGCTCTACTGGACCTCGGTCTGCTCCGGAAGGGCGAAGGCGGCGGGCGCAACACGCATTACGAGTTGGTGCTGTGAGGGTCGCGGCGACGATTATCCGCACCGTCGATGGGGGGCTCGATAAACGTTGACCAGGTGTTGACAAGAATTTGGAACGACAAAAGCCGAGCGTTACGCTCGGCCTTGAAGTCTTTGATATCATTTAGAATTTTGGTTTCGGGGGCAGGATTTGAACCTGCGGCCTTCAGGTTATGAGGGGTACCCTCTGATCCAGAATAATCGCGTCATTTCATATTGTTAGGCTGTTTTCGAGGTCGCAACGTCGGCGTCATGTCGCACGGAACTGCCGCAAACCGTTGGGAAGAAATGGGAATCATCCATTCCAAACCTTTATGGCTGGCCTGGCGGCCATGGTCCCGGGGCGCAGGGCCGTTCGAACCAGTCCCGGTCGCGAAGACTTTCATCGTCGATGTTCCGCCATTCGCATGGAGGAACGAACGGGTCTTGTCCATCGTCCAGCAAGAGGCCGGGGCCGATCCAGCCCGTGTAGTATCCGCCGCAGCTTTCCCCGTCCTTGTGCAGCCCACCGATGTCCATGGCTTCTGCGTAGTCCGCGCTCACCCTGCTGTCGGTCTGGGCGTCATAGAGGCCCTCGGAAGCACGCTCGCGCGCCTGCACGTAGATGAACCGGTCGTTGAAGCAGACGAACTCGATGTCGCGCGCGAGCCGCGTTCGCCCATCTGTTGCGAACAGGTCCCAGCGGCCGTTGAGGTTCCAATCGAACTCTCGGCCCAAATGCATTCCATTCGGCAGGTTCACCGATTCCCGGGAACCTGTCGCCCAACGAGCACCGGCGACCATTGCCCAAAGGAGGATCAGCCCGGTCAGTCCGAGCAGCGCGTAACGGGCAAGCGCGCCCGCAAGAGATCGCGCCCTGGATATCATCACTCGCCGACCCCGCCGTACGCGCTGCGCCCGGCATCCTTCATCACCTCGGCGACGAAGCGCGCCGTCCAGTTGCCGGTGATCGGATAGGGCCTGCCCCCGGCCTCGATGCCGACATCCAGCGGATCCTCGAAAATGTCACTGAACTCGAAGGTTGTCTCGCCGGTGATCCGAAGCATCGCGCCACGGTCTTGAACACGACCGACGAAGCTTCCGCGAACCACACCATCGCCATGGGAGAATGCGACATCACCAAAATCATACGGAGCGCCGAAGTCGTAGCTGAGCGACCCCGCGCCCGACGCCCGCGCTTCATCCGCGATCTGGTCCACGAGGCGGCGGAACGCACCCTCGGTCCCATCGCCATAGGCGTATTGCTCGGCAATTTCTCGCAGGTGTCCTATCTCCAAAAGGGTGACGGCGCGCCCACCGCCATTGTAGTAGTGATAGACGAAGTCGCTGTTGGTCCACCGATCATAGCTCGACGCGAGGCTCGTAGTGAATTCGTGATATCCGAACTCGGTTTCACCGGCCACGAAGGGGACCGCCTCGCAACGGCAGTTGTAGTCCTCGCCAGGATGCCCGGTGGCGGGAGGATCGGACCACGAGAACACGCGGCCATCGTTCATCAGGTGAGACGGGCGCACACGCTCGTCGCGCAGCGTACGCCAGACATATTGATCCGTGACCCCGACCTGCTTCAGCGACAGGCGGATCGGCGTTCCCCGGCGAAGGTATTCAACGAAGGCCGTCCGATAGGCCTCGGTGTAGGTTGTGGTCATGATGGAGGGCCTCTGCGGTCGGCCGAGCCATCTTCGAAAAATCGAGTGAAGATCACGTTAACCGACCGTACGGAGAGGATCACCCCAACAGCTTCGCCTCAACCATGGCCATCGCTTTCTGGTGATCCGGCGACGGGAACAGGTGGCCGTAGCGTTCCATGGTCATCTGGATCGAGGAGTGGCCCGCGAAGGTCATCACCTCCTTGATCGAGAAGCCCTGCTCGATCCACAGCGACACGGCGAAGTGGCGCAGGTCGTGCCAGCGCATCGTCACCTCGACCTTTTCCAGCAGCTTGCGGAACCGAGCTTGGGTCTTGGTGTGCTGCAGTATCCCGCCTTGCGGTGCCGGGAACACCAGCCCCAACTCGCTTTTCGGGCAGCGCAGTTTCCAGCGGCGCAGGGCGTTCAGCACCATCGGCCCGGCGGGGATGTCACGGAAGCCTGCCCGTGATTTCGGCTCGCCCATCTGGTTGTAAGCATCGGCGCGCTGGCGGATGCGAATGAAGCCCTTGTCGAAATCCACGTCCTGCCAGCGCAGGCCCCGCAGTTCGGAGGCGCGCAATCCGCCCAAAGCTGACACGATCAGGTGCGGTTTGAAATCCTCGGCGGCGGCTTCGATCAGGGCGCGGATCGCCTCCTTGGTCGGCACCGGGGCCTTGTGCTCGATCCGGCTGGACTTGATCACCCGCACGCCTTGGGCGGCATTGGTGAACAGCTGGCCGTTGTCGATGGCGTGGTCCAGCGCCAGCTTCAGCACCGACAGCGCGCGTCGGGTCAGGTGTTCGGAGCGGCCGTTCAGCAGCATCCGGTCGCGGAACTCGTTGACATGGCGGCGGGTCAGTTGCGCGATCAGCTTGTCCCCGATGCCGATCTCAGGCGCGGTGATGTGCAGTCGCACATAGTCGCTGTAGCCGCGCAGGGTGGACTTCTCCATCCGCCGCCCGGTCTTGCAGCGCACCTCGCAATGGTCGAGCCACGCCTTTGCCGCATCGGCCACGGTCGTGCTGTCGCTGTCGGCCAGATAGGTGTGGTTCGCGACCAGCGAGCGGACCTTCACCAGATAGACGTCGGCATCCTTGCGGCGCGGGAACAGCTTTGACCGGCGTTTGCCCGCCTGGTCGGTGAAATCCACCTGCCAGCGGACCAGGCCCGAAGGCAGTGTGCGTTTGCGGATCGTGGCCATCATTTCCCTCCGTTAGCGTAAGAAACGGGACCAGTTGTCAAAGCCCGTTAATTGGTGATATGAACCGTCTCAGATGCACTTGCAACGTATTGTTGCGCGTGTAAAGCCCTAGTTCATGATCGGAGCCCATGACAATGACAGCCAGCGAACGGAACGGTGCGGAAGCGCCCGAACCGCTCTTTCATGGCGACGCGGAAGCTGTGGCGGCATCGGGGATGCCCCTGCCCAGCCTGCGTGTCCTGCAAGCTGCCGGTGCCATTCAGGCGCTGAAAACCCCAAAGGAGCATGGCGGTTTCAAGCGGATGTGGCGCGAGGAGGATGTGCTGATCGCCTCGATCGGTGCCGCGATCAGCGAACACTTCGCCTGGAACATCCGCATCGTGGCCGAGGCCATGGCAAAGACACGACCCGGCACATGGTCCGCGCTGACGGCCTCGATTGCGGAGACCATTTCGCCCGAAGAGGGACCGCTGGTCCGATCAACGGAGGACGACTGGCATCTGGACCTGATCGACCGGAAGTTCCTGTTCCTGCGGGTGCCGCCCCTTTTCGCCACCATCTTTCCCGACGCGCCGCCTGGCAAGAGCGACCTGATCATCGGCTACGCGACATCGAAGGACACGTTCCAGATGCTTCCGTGGCTGGCTGGAAGTCCGCAGGGCCTCGCCAAACTCTCGAAGGCATCTTCCCCGGCGCAGGCCGCCGCCGCCGAACGCATCTACAAGCTGGCCATCGCGACCCGCGCCAACGCGCTGAGCACCGCCAGCATCAACATCAGCATGCAGGTTCGCGCCGCTTGGCGCCGCCTCCACGGACTTGACGCCCACTTCCTGCAGGACGCCCTGCGCTAGAAAGGAGACCCAGCCATGACCAAACACCCCGGCCCCGTCGAGAACCTTCAGCAGACCGCCACCGAGGTGACGCTCGGCGATGACCTCCTTCGCGGCGCGGACGAGATCGCCAGGTTCATGTTCGGCGACGTGAAGCACCGCCGCAAGGTCTACTACCTGACCGGCGAGGCCCCGAGGGGCATGCCGCACTTCAAGATGGGTTCGGTGATCTGCGCCCGCAAAAGCACGCTGCTGAACTGGATCGCGCAGCAGGAGCGTTTCACCCCGGGCGAGTGACGGCAGCCGCAAATGTCCTGAGGTCCGCGATCCGGTCGCGGGCTCCATTTCCATCAGATGCATAGCGAACCCCCGCCCCATGACCCTTCAGGACAATCCGCTCGACTTCAACGACGTGCCGCCCACGCGCAAAGGTCGTACGTCCAAGCGCATGTCCGTGACCCGTGTGGCGGAACTGCTGAACGACCGGATCGCCGATCTTGCGGTGGAACTGCTCGGCACCCCGAACCGCGCCCTGTCCAGCGCGCAGCAGTTGCGCTTCGGGAGCAAGGGCAGCATCGCGGTGGAAATCACAGGCAAGGATGCCGGGCGCTGGTTTGACCACGAGGCCGGAACGGGCGGCGCTGGGCCGGAACTGATCCGTCATCACTTCGGGATGGACGAAAAATCTGCATGGGACTGGGCGCGCCACTGGCTGGGCGATGCGGAAATGCCGGCCTCCTGGACCGCCGCCAAACCCGCCACCACCAAACCCGCCAAGGCCCCGGCATCTGGCCCGTCCCGCACCGTGGAGTTGTCGGAAGCCGAACTCGCAGCCAAGGTCGCAGAAATCGTCCGCCAGACCGAGGTTCCGAATGGCACACCGGCCCATGCCTATCTGGTCGGGCGCGGGATCGCCATTCAGCCCCCCGACTGCCTCCGCTATCGCCGGAACGCATATGGCAGCTATGGCGCGATGGTCGCGCTGGCGACCGATGCGGCGGGCGAGGTGCTGGCGATCCAGCGGCCCGATGCTCGCCACCCGCGATGCGCACCTCCGCTTCCAGAACTGGGCGCAGGCCGAGGGGTTCAAGCCCGAGAAGATCCCCGCGATCAACGGCTTCGTGCAGCGCGTCCAGGCGCAGGTGGCGGGGATCCAGCACAAGCGCACCAGCGCAGGCCGGTTCTTCCTCGGCATCACAGTGACGCAGTGGTGACGCAAGAATGACGGACTTTCAGCCGCAACCCCTTGAAAGTGTTGAGATGACGCACTTGGCTCTAACCTTTTTGATAAAGGGGGAAAACCACCCAACCCTGAACACTCAATATACCCCCTATATAAAATGTTCCCCGGGCAGGTGCGTCATCTCAACACTATCAACGACTTACGCCCCGAAACCCGTCATTCTTGCGTCATGCGCTGCGCCCTTCGGGCCGGTCTGCGGGGCATCAATCGGCAAGGATCGGGAAAGCGGCGGTTCCTCCCGGGCCAATTCCTATGCGGGGGAGCGCAGCGCATAAGCCCGCCAGCGTCAGGGGGCGAAAATGACTAAACTCGACAGCCATGAAACCAAGACCGCCTTCGCCGCCCGCGTCGGCCTGACCAAGGGGCGCATCTCGCAACTGGTGGCCGAGGGTCTTCCGGTGCGCCCGGACGGCCAGATCGACGTGGCGGTGGGCCTCGCCTGGATCGAGGACAACCTCGACCCCGCCCGGCGCAACAAGGGCGGTGCCTTCGCGGCCCCTGCCCGCGTCTCGACCACGCTGGCGGAGGCCAAACGGCTGCATGAGATCGTGAAGGTGCAGCGCACCAAGCTGGCCTTCGAAAAGGAACAGGGCCTGCTGGTCGAAACCGCCGCCGCCACCCGCACTGTCTTCGCCCGCGCGCGTGCCGAACGCGACGCCCACATGGCTTGGGTGCAGCGCACCGCACCGCTGTTGGCCGCCGAGGTCGGGGCCGATCCACGTGCCACCTTCGCCGCGCTGGACCGGATGATGCGCGAGCATCTGGAACACCTAGCCGACCTGCCCTTGGGGAGTTTTGGCGATGGTGCCTGAAATTGACCTCGCCTGGCGACGTGGCATCCGCCCGGAACCACCGATCCCGGTCTCGGACTGGGCAGACCGCCACCGCATCCTGCCGCCCACTTCGGCGGAACCGGGGCGCTGGCGCACCGACCGCACGCCTTATCTGCGGGCGGTGATGGACGCGCTGTCCACCTCCAGCCCCTATGAACGGGTCGTGCTGATGAAGGGCGCGCAAACCGGTGGCTCGGAGGCCGGGCTGAACTGGCTTGGCTACATCATCCAGAACGCCCCCGGCATCGCCATGCTGGTCATGCCCTCGCTCGACATGGTGCGGCGCAACACCACCGTCCGGATCGACCCGCTGATCGAAGCGACCCCTGCCCTGCGCGATCTGGTGTCGGCACCGCGTTCCCGCGACGCCGGGAACAGCCTGTTCCGCAAATCCTTCCCTGGCGGCCAGCTGGTGATGACCGGCGCGAACAGCGCCGTGGGCCTTCGGTCCACACCCGTGCGCTACCTGTTTCTGGACGAGGTGGACGGCTATCCCGGCGATGCCGATGGCGAGGGCGATCCGGTCGATCTTGCCATCCAGCGCACCACCACCTTCCAGGGGCGGCGCAAGATCTACATGGTTTCCACGCCCACCCTGAAAGGTCATTCCCGCATCGAGGCGGCCTATCTCGACAGCGACCAGCGGTATTTCCACGTCCCCTGCTTGCATTGCGGCGACATGGCCCCGATCACCTGGGCTCGCATCCGCTGGCCCGAGGGGCAGCGCGACGCCGCCTATCTGGTCTGCGATGCCTGCGGCGGCGTGCATCACGAGCACGACAAGCCCCGCCTGCTGGCCGCTGGCGAATGGCGGCCGACCGCGCCGGGCGATGGCCGCACCGCGGGGTTCCACCTGTCATCGCTCTATTCCCCTTGGGAGACTTGGGCCGAAATCGCGCAGGAGCATGCGCGCGTCGCCAAGGATCCCGCGCGCCTGCAGGTCTGGGTCAACACCAAGCTGGGCGAGTCCTGGGAGGACCAGGCGGGTGACACCGTTCCCGCCGACCCGCTGATGGCCCGGCGCGAGGACTGGGGCAGCGACCTTGCGCCCGGCGTGGCGGTGCTGACGGCGGGCGTCGATGTGCAGGGCGACCGGATCGAGGTGCAGGTTGTCGGCTGGGGCCGCGACGAGGAAGCGTGGGTCATCGACTACCGCGTGCTCTGGGGCGACCCTTCGGGCCCGCGCCTCTGGTCCGACCTGGATGGCGTTCTGAACGGCACCTGGGGCGAACTACCCGTGCGCGCCGTCGCGGTGGACACCGGCGGCCACCACACCAAGATGGCCTATGAGTTCTGCCGCACCCGCCTCGCCCGCCGCATCTGGGCGATCAAGGGCCGTGGCGGTCCCGGCATTCCCGTCTGGCCCCGCCGCCCAACCCGCAGCAACAAGGCAAAGATCCCGCTGTTCATCGTCGGCGTCGATGCCGTGAAAGACGCCGTCTACGCCCGATTGAAGCTGACCGAACCAGGCCCCGGCGCCATCCACTTTCCCCGCCGCCTCGACGCGGACTACTTCCGCCAGCTGACCGCCGAACGCGTCGTCACCCGCTTCGAGAAGGGCCGACCCATCCGCTCTTGGCAACCCAAGCGCGACGGCGAACGCAACGAGGCGCTGGACACCTTTGTTTACGCCCACGCCGCCCTGCATGGGCTGATCAGTATGGGGATGCGGCTGAACGAGGAGGTGGATGCTTTTGCAGGACGTGGCCTCGCTGTTCGTCCGCGCAGTCCGGAGGTCATCCGATCCTCGTGGATGAAATGACGGATTGAAAATTCGGACTCTTATGGTCACTGTGACCCGAAATCAGGGGGTCATCATGAAGACCATGTCTGCCAGGGACGCCAAGCATCAGTTTGGCCTGCTGATCGACACCGCGCGGGCCGAACCCGTGGTGGTCGAAAAGCACGGGCGACCGGTCGTCGTCGTGGTCGCCATCGAGGAATTCGAACGGCTGAAGGCGCTGGAAAGCGCCGACCGCCTGCCGACAAGACCTGTTCGTGAAGGAGAGTGACCATGGCTGCAACCAAGAAGCCGAAAACGGCCCCGACAACGCCATGGCCGGCCACGCCAGAGTCCCTTCACACGGACGGCGACTGGATATGGATTCCGCTGAAAGGCGAATGGCGGGACAGCACCGGCAAGCCCGAGGAACTGGTGCGCCAGAAGTTCGTGCGGCACCTGTGCGAGAACTACGGCTATTCGCTCGACCAGATGCGGCAGGAACAGCGCATGATTTCGGGCAGCCGCAGCGCGCGTGCCGACATCGTCATCTGGGAAACTGCCGCGAAGGCGAACGCCGGACCCGGCGTCTCGCCCGTGCTGGTCATCGAATGCAAGGCCGAGAGCGTGGAGATCAACCTCCGCGACTATTATCAGGGCGAAAGCTACACCCGTTCCGCCGCGTGCGAATTCTTCATCACCACAAACAACCGCTTCACGGCCATCTTCAAGCTGGTCCCGGGCGCGCCGGGGGACTTCGTGCAGATCAACGAAATCCCCAAGGCGTCCGACTGGGGCGACGCCAAGCGGCTGGAGGAAATCCGCAGCAAGCTCCGCGTCTTTAACCGTAAGGAATTCCAGGACCTCCTGTTCAAGTGCCACTCGATCCTGCGCGATGTCCACAAGATGGACCCGGGCCGGGCCTTCGACACGATCTCGAAGATCCTGTTCGTGAAGATGTATGTCGAGCGGTCGGGACTGCACGGGACCTTCACCGTCGATTTCCTCGACCGCCGCGCCTCAACCCGCCTGCCCACCGACCCGGAGGTGCATGACGGCCTCTTTGAACAGACCAAGGCCTACTACAAGGCCGACGACCTGTTCACGGCGGCCGACCGGCTGGAAATCTCCGAGGCCACCTTCCGCCGCCTCGTGAAGGAACTGGAACGGTTCGACCTGTCCAAGACCAGCGACGACATCAAGGGCCTCGCCTTCGAGAAGTTCCTCGGCAACACTTTCCGGGGCGAACTGGGCCAGTTCTTCACGCCCCGCCCGGTTGTCGATTTCATGGTCAGCCTGCTCGACCCGCAGGAGGGCGAACTGATCTGCGATCCGGCCTCGGGATCGGGCGGATTCCTCATCCGCGCGTTCGAGCATGTTCGCGGCCTCGTCGCCGCCGACATCCAGAAGGAAAAGGACAAGGCACAGGCCGAGATCGAGGCGAAGAAGCTGCCAATCGAAGAGGAAGAGCGGCTGATCGACGAAGCCTTCGCCCGGCTGAACCGCGAACTGCTGCCCTCGGACGATAACAACAAGCCGATCGACACCCGCGTCGGTCGGTTGGCGTGGAACTGCGTCTTCGGCTGCGATGCCGAGCCCCGCGCCGCCCGCACCGCCAAGATGAACATGATCATGCACGGCGACGGCCACGGCGGCATCCATTACCACGACGGCCTCGTCGACATTAACGGCATCTTCCCCGGCCGCTTCGACATCATCATCACCAACCCGCCCTTCGGGTCGAACGTGGGTGACGACCAGAAGGTCGGCGGCAGCGAGGAAACCCGCGTGCCGACCGACGACGCCTATGTGAACCGCTGCGAAAGCCGCTATGGCGAACCCTGGCGCGAAAGCCATGCCGCGATCCAGAAGGCGATGGGGTCCAAGATCCTCGACCTCTACGAGATCGGGAAAGGCAAGAAGAACCGCGCGACCGAGATCGTCTTTGTCGAACGCTGCCTGAAGCTGCTGAAACCGGGTGGGCGCATGGGCATCGTGCTGCCCGACGGCAACCTCAACAACCCCTCGCTCACCTGGCTGCGCCGCTGGTGCGAGGGCAAGGCGCGCATCCTTGCCGTGGTCAGCCTGCCCGAGGAAACCTTCAGTTCCGCCAAGGCCACCGTCAAGGCGTCGCTCGTCTTCGTGCGGCGCTTCACCGAGGCCGACGAGACCGCTTGGGAAGCCGCGTGGGCGACCGCACATGCCACCCATGACGCCGCCTTCAATGCCAAGCGCGATGCCATCTGCGCCGATATCGGCCGCAAGGTCATCACCGTCGAGGATGACGAGATCGAAGGCATCCTTGCCGACCTTTCCAAGCTGGGCATCGAACGCTGTCTGCCGGAATGGAGGGCCGGGCCGGAACCGGACTACCCGCGCGGCATCGGGGCCACCAAGGTGGGCAAGCCGACATGGAAGGGCACGGCCAAGGACGCCAAGAAGGCGACCCAGCTGAAGCGCGACTATGGCGCCGCCTTCGATACCGCAAAGCAGAAGCAGTCGGACGCCTTCTGGCGCGACCTGACCGCCGGGCTGCGGGCCATCGACGCCGCACAAGATGCCGCCCTCTGGGCCACCGTGCGTGAGGTGTTCGACTATCCGGTCTTCGTGGCCGCCCCCAAGACGGTCGGCATCACCTCGACCGGCGACACCGGCGAGACCGTGCCAAACGAACTGCCCGCCTTGCTGGAGGCATATCGTTCGTTCGAGACATGGGTGGAGGCCGGGGCCGACCCCGCGCAGATCCCGGGTTTTCTCCTGCCCTCCGCTGCCTGATCCGTCAGTGGAGGGCTCTCGAGCCCTGGATCGAAGGTGAGGAAATGGCCGCGCGCAAGTTCGTGCACGCGACCGTTCCGCTCAAGGACTTCCTGAAACGCCGCGTCGTCCCCATCGACAAGACGGCACGCCCGCTCGACACGCTGAACGTCATCGCCAAGGTCACCTTCGGCGGCGAATTGTTCTTGCGCGACGAGAAGGCCAAGCGCGGCTACAAGGGACCGTTGTTCGAGGCGTTGCCGGGTGACCTGATCATTTCCAAGATCCGCGTGGGTCAGGGATCATTCTGCGTTGTGGGCGACACGCTCGAACATGTCGCCGTCAGCCCCGAATACCCCGTCTATGCCCCGGACCCGGCAAAGATTGACCGCGACTACCTTGCCATGGTCATCAGGACGCCCGAGTTCATGGCGGAATTGACCGGCAAGGCGTCTGGCAACACGACCAAGCGCAGGATCAGGCCCGAGTTTTTCGAGACGCGGCGCATCCCCCTCCCGCCACTGCCCGAGCAGCAGGCCATCGTTGCCGCCTGGCGCGCGGCGCTGGATCATGCGGCGGCGCTGGAGCGTGAGGCCGCCGAGACCGAGGCCAAGGCCGCCCTTGCCTTCGAATCCGCCCTCGGCTTCGCCCCGCCCACCCCCCTCCCCGACCGCCCGGTGTTCGTGGCGAACTTCAAGGATCTGGACCGCTGGAGCCATGAGGGAATCCTCCGCAGGATAGTGGACGGTGGCACCTCACACGCATCGCCTTGGCCGATGGTCAAACTGGCTGATGTAATCGCGGACTTGGAAAATGGCTGGAGCCCGGGCTGTCTGGATCGCCCGGCCAAGCCGGGAGAATGGGGCGTCTTGAAGGTCAGCGCAGCTTCTTCCGGCGAGTATCGAGAAGATGAGAACAAGGCACTTCCGCCGAAGCTAAAGCCTCGACCGAGGCTTGAGGTGAAGAACGGCGACATCCTCATAACCCGCGCCAGCGGTGTCGGTCGGCTTGTCGGACGTGCCGCACAGGTCACGCTGACGCGCGACAAATTAATGATCTGCGACAAGATTTTCCGTGTCGTCGATCCTGACGAAACTCAGGTCGTCCCTGCGTTCATTGCCCATGTCTTGGGACTGCATCATGTCCGGGCACAGATCGAACGAGAGTTCTCGAACGAATCCGGCATGATGAAGAATGTGTCCAAGCCTGTGCTGATGGGCCTCACCTTCCCGCTGCCGCCCGTCTCGGAGCAACAGAAGATGGTTCAGGCCCTGACCGACGCCCACGCCTCGGGCGTGCAGAAGCGCGACAAGGCCGCGAAGGCCCGCGCGAAAGCCTGGACCGACTTCGAAACCGCCGTCTATGCCGCCGAGGTGGTGGACGACGCCACAGCCCAGATCGCCGCTGCATCATGACGCCCGATCAGGGGCTATCGTGCATTCCCCTCGCACGACAGCCCCATCCAATTTTTCCCGAACATTCCCAATAGCTTGCCGCCATCCTGCCATGCGACTCTCCCCGCATGCGCAGCCTGCTCCACCGCCTGTTCGGCCGCCCCTTCACCCGTGCGTTTGACGCTGCGGGTGGTGGTCGCCGTTGGGAAGGGGCGCGGACGGTCGATGGGCTGAACACAGCGATCCTGGCGGGTGCGACCACGGCAGCGCGGCGGGCCGGGTGGTATGCACGGAACAACCCGTGGGTCGCGGCGGCGGTGGACAGCCTCGTGGGCAATGTCGTCGGTGCGGGGATCAAGCCGCAATCTACCCATCCCGATAGAGCGGTGCGCGAGCGGCTGCAGGTTCTGTGGCTTCGTTGGACCGATCATGCCGATCCGGGTGGGCTGGCTGATTTCTATGGGCTGCAGGCCATGGCTGTGCGGGCGATGGTCGAGGGCGGCGAGAGTTTCGCACGGCTGCGCGTCCTGCCTGACGCCCATGCGGTTCCCCTGCACATCGACCTGCTGGACCGGGACCAGGTGCCGCTGGATCTGCATCGCGACATCGGCGGTGGTGCGCGCATCCGGGCTGGCATCGAGTTCAACGGCGCTGGGCAGCGCATCGCCTATTGGGTGATGCGCAACCGGCCCGGCGATCCGCTGACCTCGCTGCGGCTGGAACCGCTGCGCCTTCCCGCCACCGATTGCCTGCATCTGTTCAAGCCGCTGGCAGCTGGCCAGTTGCGCGGGATCACCTGGCTCGCCCCGGTGCTGCTGCGCCTGCATGAGTTGGACCAGTTCGAGGATGCGGCGCTGGTCAAGGCCAAGGTGGCGGCGCTGTTCACCGGCTTCATCACCGATCCCGACGGCACGGCGGGCGGCCTGACCGGCACCAATACCAATGGCGCGCTAACCGTGGGCATGGAACCCGGGAGCCTGATCCCCCTGCCCCCTGGCACCGATATCCGCTTTTCCAACCCGACCGAGCACGATGCCTACGCGCCCTTCGTGAAGAACCACCTGCGCGCCGTCGCAGCCGGGATAGGCCTGCCCTACGAACTGGTTTCAGGCGATCTGGAGGGCGTCACCTATTCCTCGATCCGCGCCGGGCTGATCGAGTTTCGTCGTCGCGTCGAGCAGTTGCAGCACAATGTGGTCGTGCATCTGTTCTGCCGCCCGGTCTGGGACCGCTTCGTACGGCTGGCGGTACTGTCGGGCGACTTGCCTGCGCGCGACTTCGACCGCGATCCGGCCGCCTATCTCGCCTGCGAGTGGCTCCCGCCCAAGTTCGATTACGTCGATCCGAAGAAAGACGTCGAGGCCGAGATCCTCGCCATCAACGCCGGGCTCAAGAGCCGGACACAGGCGATTTCCGAACGGGGCTACGACGCCGAACAGGTCGATGCCGAGATCGCCGCTGACAAGGCGCGGTCGGATTCGCTGGGCCTGAGCTTTGGTGCGCCGCCCGCCGCCAAGGAGGATACCGCCGATGAATGACACCGTCACCCTGCTGACGCGCCGCGCTGACCTGGCCCCGGCCAGCGCCAACCGCGATAACCGCACCGTCGAGGTGATCTGGTCCACCGGCGCGCCTGTGCGCCGCCGCGACATGGCTGGCCAATATGTCGAACGCCTCAGCCTTGCGCCGGAAGCGGTGGACCTGTCGCGGCTGCAAGGGGCCAGCGTGCTGGATGCCCACCGGCAATCCGCTGTCCGCGATGTGCTTGGCAGCGTGCAGTCTGCCGCCGTCGATGGCCAGCGCGGCACGGCGCTGATCCGCTTCTCGTCCCGGCCAGAAGTGGAACCGCTCTGGCAGGACGTCCTGTCGGGGATCCTGCGCCATGTCTCGGTCGGCTATTCGGTCGAGGAATGGGCCGAGACCACCGAGAGCGGCGCGCGCGTGCTGACCGCCGTGCGCTGGACACCCCACGAGATTTCCCTGGTGCCGACGCCCGCCGATCCCGGCGCCCACATCCGCATGGAGACCCACATGACCGATATCACCACCCCGCCCGAGGCGCAGACCCGCGCCGCGATCAACACCGAGATCCGCTCCATCGCCCGCATCGCCGGGCTGGACCAGTCCTGGATCGACGGCCAG
>NZ_OAOQ01000017.1 GCF_900207575.1 Cereibacter ovatus | reverse complement strand
GATCCGTGTCGCCGTGCTCAACCGCTTCACCGACCTCGGCACACCCAGCACTGAGGCCAAGGGATAAGTCTGTCCGGTGAAAGGGGAGTTCTTGCCCTCAGCCGATTTGTGCAACAGAGCCTATCGGTGATGGTCTCTATCTCAGGCATAAGCACGTGCTCAGGCAGTTGCATGAGCCTCCATGGTCATGCCCAAGTGTCCGGTCGAAATGGGGGCCAGTTCAGACCATCAAGCTCTTCCACTACGAGAACCACGACCAGCTGCGAACACACCTCGCCGACTTCCTCGCAGCCTACAACTTCGCCCGCCAGCTGAAGACACTCGGCGGCCTCACGCCCAGCGAATACATCTGCAAAATCTGGATATCAGACCCGGATCGATTCACCCTAGACCCGATCCACCGGATGCCGGGACTGAACAGCTAGGGGGCCGGCCCCTCCCCACGCGGGGCGGGGCACTGGGGCCGTGGACTTGTCAGGCGTTCATTTTATCGGCGTCCCGCACAATTTTCCGCCGCCGCCTTGGTAATTTTTTCGGAAATCCCCCCTGACGGAGCCGAAGCTTGATCCGCGTCAAGGTGCCCCACTCATCATTCCTTATTAAAACGCTAAGACACTTGAGGATGCGCGCCCCGCGACGGGCGACGCGGGCGCAGAAGGAGGCCTTGGCCATGATGAACGCGAGGCAGGTGCCGCTGGCACTGGCACAAGAGAACGCCCGGATGGCCGTGACCGGCCTTGCCGGCTGCCGCGAAATGCAGAAGCGCCTGACGGAAATGGGTATTTTCGTCGGCAGCGAGTTGCAGGTCATCCGCGCCTGCGGTTGCGGCCCGCTGGTCGTGGCGGTCGGAAAATCGCGCCTCGCGCTGGGGCAGGACATGTCGCGCAAGATCTTCGTGACGCCGATTCTCGACAGGTAAGACCAGATGACTCTGACATTGAAGGACATCCCGGCCGGCCGCTCGGCCCGGGTCTCGGGATATGCGCCCGGGGGGGCGGCCTACCGCCAGAAACTGCTGTCGATGGGGCTGACCCCCGGCACCACGCTGAAGATCGTGCGGGTGGCGCCTATGGGCGATCCGGTGGTGATCGAGGTCCGCGGTTATCAGTTGTCGCTGCGCAAGGCCGAAGCCGAAGCCCTGACCATCGAGGAGACCGCGGCATGACGGCGGGAACCATCGCCCTTCTGGGTAACCCGAACTGTGGCAAGACCACCCTGTTCAACGCCCTGACCGGAACCCGTCAGATGGTGGGCAACTGGCCCGGCGTCACGGTCGAACGCAAGGTCGGCCAGTTCCGCATGGCAGAACGCACAGTCGAGGTCGTCGACCTGCCCGGCACCTATTCGTTGGGGTCGGGCCATACCGTGTCCCTCGACGAGCGTATCGCCCGCGATTACGCGCTGTCGGGCGAAGCGCAGGTGTTCGTGAACATCGTCGATGCCTCGAACATCGAGCGCAACCTTTACCTCACGATCCAGCTGATCGAAATGGGCGTGCCGGTGATCGTCGCGCTGAACATGATGGACATCGCCAAGGCGCAGGGGATCGCGATCGACCTGCCCACGCTGACGCATCGTCTGGGCTGCCCGATCGTGCCGATCGTGGCGGCCAATGGCACCGGAATCGAGAGCCTGAAAACCGAGATCTCCCGCGCACTGGATCAGGGCGTTCCCGCAATCAGGACCGTCAGCTACATCCCCGAAATCGAGGCCGCGCTGGCCGAGTTGGTGCCGTTGCTGACCGATGCGGGCGAGCGCCGCGCACCGCGCTGGCTGGCGCTGGAACTGCTTGAGGGCAGCGAGGTGCTGCTCGCCCGCCTGCCCGCGCTGGCCGACCGCGTGCATGGTCTGCGCGCCCGGATCGAGAACGAGATCGGCTATGACGCCGACACCGCCATCGCCAGCGGCCGCTATGACACCGTGGCCGAGGTGACCATCGACACCGTGCGGCGGACGGCGGAACTGGGCCGGACGCTGTCGGACCGGATCGACCGGGTGGTGCTGAACCGGGCACTGGGCATCCCGATCTTCCTGTTCGTGATGTATCTGATGTTCATGTTCACCATCAACGTGGGCAGCGCCTTCATCGATTTCTTCGACATCGCCGCCGGCACGATCTTTGTCGAGGGCACGGCCGACCTGCTGGGCAGGCTGGGCAGCCCCGACTGGCTGATCACGCTGCTGGCCTCGGGGGTGGGCGGAGGGTTGCAGACGGTGGCCACCTTCATCCCGGTGATCACCTGCCTGTTCCTGTTCCTGTCGGCGCTGGAGGATTCGGGCTACATGGCGCGGGCGGCCTTCGTGATGGACCGCTTCATGCGGATGATCGGCCTGCCGGGCAAATCCTTCGTGCCGCTGATCGTGGGCTTTGGTTGCAACGTGCCGGCGATCATGGCCAGCCGCACGCTGGAAAACCAGCGCGACCGGACCATGACCATCGCCATGACGCCCTTCATGTCCTGCGGCGCGCGGTTGCCAGTCTATGCGCTGTTTGCCGCTGCGTTCTTCCCGACCGGGGGGCAGAACCTTGTGTTCCTGCTGTATCTGATCGGCATCCTTGCCGCGGTATTCACCGGCCTTGTGCTGAAGAACACGCTGCTGCCCGGCGCCACCTCGCCCTTCGTGATGGAGCTTCCGCCCTATCACCTGCCGACGCCGAAGGGCGTGGTGCTGCGGACGTGGGAACGGCTGAAAACCTTCATGATCCGTGCCGGCCGGGTGATCGTCGCCGTTGTGGTGGTGCTGGCCTTCCTGAACTCCTGGGGCAAGGACGGCAGCTTCGGCAACGAGGATACCGACAATTCGGTGCTGTCGGGCATCGGCCGCGCCATCGTGCCGGTGTTCCAGCCGATGGGCATCACACCGGAAAACTGGCCCGCGACGGTGGGCGTCTTCACCGGCATCCTTGCGAAAGAGGCGGTGGTGGGCACGCTGAACGCGCTTTACACCGGCATCGCAGAAGGCGACGCCCCGGCAGAGGCGGAACCCTTCGACCTGATGGCCGGGCTTTCGGCGGCGGTGGCTTCGGTGGGCGAGAACCTGTCGGGTCTGGCCGAGACCGTGACCGACCCGCTGGGGATCACGCTGGGCGATGTCTCATCGACCGAAGCCGCGGCCGAGGAACTCGAAGTCGAGGCCGGCACCTTCGGCGCGATGCGGGCGCTGTTCGACGGACAGGCGGGGGCCTTCGCCTATATGCTGATGGTGCTGCTTTATGTGCCCTGCTCGGCCACCATCGCGGCGGTCTGGCGCGAGGCCGGCCCCGGCTGGACCGGCTTTGTCACCGGCTGGACGCTGGCGATCGGCTGGGGCTCGGCGGTGGTGTTCTATCAGGCGGCGACGCTGGCACGTCATCCCGGATCGTCCGCGCTGTGGATCGGCGGGGTGGTGGCGGCCTTTGCGGCGATCATCCTTGTGATGCGCCGGATCGGCCAGCGGGCGACGCCCGCCGCCACGCTGGCCCCCGGCGTCTGAAGGGGGCACGCGATGTTGCTAGAGGTCCGCAGCTATCTGAGAGCGCGCAGGCAGGCCAGCCTGTCCGATCTTGCGATCCGCTTCCGCAGCCAGCCAGACGCGATGCGCGGGATGCTGGATCACTGGATCGCCAAGGGCAAGGTGCGGCGCATCGCCTGCGCCTCGGCCTGCGGCAAGGGGTGCGGCGGCTGTTCCGCCGCATCCCAGCCCGAGGTCTACGAATGGCTTGAGGTAACGCCCAACGCCCTGCACTAAGCCTGCGGTCCGCATCCGCGATCTGGCGCGGGCCGCGCCGGCGGGTCACCCAGACCCCGCGCCACCGCCCAGCTTGCCGCCGCCATCGCGCCGGCGGTGGCAAGGCACAGCTCCAGCCCGCCCCACTGATAGCTGAGGCCCGACAGAAGCGTGCCGATCAGCCGCCCCGCCGCATTGGCCATGTAGTAAAACCCCACATCCATCGTGACCCTTTCGGCCTTGGCGAAGGCAAGGATCAGATAGGAATGCAGCGACGAGTTCACCGCGAACACGAAACCGAAGGCCAGAAGCCCCACCACCAGCGTCAGCGTCAGCCAGCCCGAAGGCCCGCCCGCCACCAGCGCCAAAGCTGCCAGCGCAAGCGGGATCGGCACCAGAATCCCCGACCACAGTCGCGCCTGATGGGTAGCCTCGCCCCGGCACAGCCGGGGCGCCATGCCCTGAACCGCGCCATAGCCGATGATCCACAGCGCCATGAAGCCGCCGATCAGAAAGAACGCCTCGCGCCGGCCCTCGGCGGTGCCATCCGACAGGACCGACTGGAAATAAACCGGAATACCCACCACGAACCACACGTCGCGGGCGCCGAACAGGAACAGCCGCGCCAGCGACAGCCGGTTGATGCGGACGTCCTTCGACCAGACCGAGGCGACCTTTGCCCCCTTCACGCCGCGCGGCAGGCCATCGGGCATCCACAGCACCACCGCCAGCAGGATCAGGGCCAGCACCGCCGCCATACCCCAGATCGCGGCCTGAAACCCCGCCAGCGCCAGCAGCGCCGCGCCCAGAAAGAAGCCCGCCCCCTTCACCGCGTTCTTCGATCCAGTCAGCCACGCCACCCAGCGGAACAGCCCATCGCCGTCGGGCGCAAGGATCTTCACCGCGCTTTTCGACGACATCTTCGCCAGATCCTTGGCCACGCCCGATGCCCCCTGCACCGCCATGACGAAAGCAACCGAGGCCGGGATGCTCCACGCAGGGTCCAGCATCGAAAGCGCCATCAGCGCCCCGATCTGCACCCCAAGACCGGCGTATAGCGTGGACGTCAGCCCAAAGCGCGCGGCCAGCCAGCCCGCCGACAGGTTGGTGACAATCCCCGCCAGTTCATACAGCAGGAACAGCCAGGCAAGCTGAACCGGCGAGAAGCCCAGCCCGTTGAAATGCAACAGCACCAACATCCGCAGCGCGCCATCCGACAGCATGAACGCCCAGTAGGCCGCCGTGACCGCCCCATAGGCGCGCCGGGCCGGGGCGCTCATCGCCCCCCCCGCGCCATGATGCCGGGGGCGACAGCGGCCCAGCGGCAGGCCCCCCGCCGCTGACGGACAGACGAACCGGCACGGAACGCGCCCCGCATCCCACCCCCGCCATGGCCGCACCACAGCCGAGACAGTGCATCCGACACGGCCCGCGCCGCCTGCCCCGGGGTTCCCGCCCGCCGCCCTGCCGCCGCCGCCGCGACCCACGCCCTGCCCCCGCAGGACGTGGACGGCCATGCAACCCCGGTCAACGGGTCAGTCTGCGACGGCAAACGCGGCAAATCGCCAGCCAGCCCCCCACCCCACCGGGAATGGCGCACCACTGCGACACCGGCTGCCACGCCAGCCGTCGCGGCTGGAACCGGGGCCTCTGACGTTGGCGCCCCTATGGCCCCAAAAGCGGCATTGGTCAGCCGTGTCATCCTTGCCTCCTGCGCCGGTGCCCGTCCGCAGGGCGGCCGGTTGCACATGGCGATCCAAACCCGGCACGCCGCAATCAGGTATCCCACCCGCGCGGCCCGGTTGGCGTCGGAGTAAGGATGCGCTGTAACAGTCTTGCGACAGATTTTTGCGCAACGCCACCGCGGCGCCCTGTCTTGCCAACCCGCCGGACGAACACGCCACGACCGTCCCGCCCCGCACCACCGCAAGACGGCTTTCGCAGATGCATGCCCAACGGACCGGCAACCGCGCGCAGGTCCGATCGCGCCGTGGCGCGCGGCACAAAACCGCCTGGTCGCCTTTCAGCGGCCGTCTGGTTTCCGATCTTTGATGAGGGGGGCGAGTGGTACCGACTCCCCGGCTCGAACGGGGGACCCCCAGATCCACAATCTGGTGCTCTAACCAACTGAGCTAAGTCGGCACTCGCGGGCCGTTTACCTCCCCCGTGCGGGGAATGCAAGGGGGGATTGCGGAGATGCGACGCGCATTTCTTCCCCTCTGACGGCAGCGCCGGCAGCCCGGGCGCGTCCGGTTTGGCAGGCGCATCACAGGATTGCGCAGGTGCATCGTGCGGGCGACTTGCCAGCGCGGCCGAACGGCGCTACCCCGGCCGAAACGACAGCGGAGGACACAATGGGCATCGACAAGCAGAGCGAGATCGCGGCGAACCTGCAAATCGGGCCGACTTCGCTTGGCATGGTCCGGATCTATATCGAGGGCGACGGGCTGGACCTGCCGCTGGACTTCGATCCCGACGAGGCCGAGGAAATCGCCGAGGAACTGCGCGCCGCCGCCGAACGGGCCCGCGCGATGGGCGCCCCCGCCGACCCGCGCAAGAAGAAGTAATCAGCCGGGCAGCGCCGCAGGATCGCGCAGCGCGTGCAGCCGCTGGGCTGCATGGCGCGCGAAGGCATGGGTCAGCGCCTTGCGCCGCGCCGGGGGCAGCCGAGATTCGGGCGCCATGCGAAGAACCTCGGCATCATAGCTGTCGGCAAGGATCAGGCCGCTGTCAGCCGGAAGCAGATCGGCCGGAAACGCCTCATCCACGGCGAAGAAGAAGCGGTCGCACCAGTCCAGATAGCCCTGCCACTTGCGGTCCGAGGTGAAATCGACGCGCGAGGATTTGCACTCGATCACCCAGATCTCGCCCTTCGGCCCCAGCGCCATGACATCGACCCGCAGGCCGGGCGCGGGCACCAGTTCCACCACCGACACGAAATCCAGCGCGCGCAGATGCCGGCAGACGCCGCGGGCGAGGCGCTGACCGGGGGCCAGCAGTGCCAGCCCGGAATCGGGAACCGAAACGGTAGACATCGCCGGATCATGAACGGAAAGGGAACAGATGTCCAGCCGGCAGCCTTGCCCTTGCCGACGGACGACAGCGGGCCTATCTAGATGGGTGGCGGGTTCTGCCCCTCTCGTGCAGTGGTCTTTTTCCAGTGGCCGATAAGCATCTCCGAGGGAGCTGGCTCTGCCAGGGTCGTGGCCCTGGTATCTGGCGACCACCTGACACTCAGGCTCTCGGGAAACTCACACCACCACGGCTGCCGCGGATCCCGCCACTTCAACCGGCGGAACGGGCGGCTCGCCCTTTGTCGCATCATCCGAGTCGGCGGTGAAATCCTTGGCGTAGGCGCGGCCCAGAGCGAAGGCGCATAACAGGTCGGGGAACCAGAGATGCCCTGACAAAGCGCAACCGGATTGCCCTGATTGCGGTCGCTATGGCCTTGGGCCGCGCGTGCGCAAAGCCCGCTGGCCTTGGAAACTGGCCTTGGAACGGGCAAAGTCCAAAGCCCGCAACGACGACCATACACAGGTCACGCGCGCATCCCGCTGGCCTTGCAACGCTCGCACCCGAAGGCAGGGGCCGCAATCAGCACCCCCTTGCCCGGCTGCGCCAATCCGCGCCTGCGCAGCGGCAGAAAATCAGCGGCGCGGCTTTACGCGGGCGCGGACAGGGATCGGCACGGGAACCAGACGGGTCGGCATCGGGCGCAGCAGTCGTCCGCCGGGCCGGTTGCCATCCTCGGGGTCGGCCATGCGCATCACGGCGATGGCGAACTGCACGCCGGCGAACACCACACCGTTGAACATCACCAGCATCAGCCCGCCCAGCCAGCCCATGTCGGTGTGCAGGACAAGGTGGCGAAGGCCCGCCACATCCAGCGCGACAAGGGCTGTCACGAAGGCGAAGGCGATGCCGAAACCGATAAGGACGTTGACGATATAAAGTCGGACAAGCTGGGGCATGATCGGGCTCCTCGGGGACACGATACCGCCAGTCGCGCCGGATGCCACAAGATTCTGCACCAAAGGGGCAGATCCTGCCGCTTTGGGGGCGAACCCCCGCCCGGATCGCCGGACAAGGACGCGCGGCGCCCGCCTTCGGTATCGTCAGACGAACGGCGCCGCGGCGACTTTGTTCCCGAAACGGCGCATCAGCCCTGCGGGAACGCCTCGGGTTTGGCCTCGCGCGCCATGTGATCCAGCACCGCATTCACGAACTTCGATTCGCGGCCTTCGGGAAAGAAGGCCTTGGCGATGTCCACGAACTCGTTGATGACCACCTTGGGCGGGGTGTCGCTTTCCAGCAACTCGGACCCCGCCGCGCGGAACAGCGCCCGGATCACCGGATCGATCCGGTCGATCGGCCATTTCGCCACCAGCGCACGATCGGTCATCTGGTCGATGCCGGCCTGCCGGTTCACCGCCCCCGACACAAGCCGGCGGAACACGGTGGCGTCGCCCTCGGCCATTTCGTCGCCGTCATAGGTGGCGCCGAAGCGATGGGTTTCAAATTCCTTCGACACCTGCTCGACCGTCTGGCCCGAGCTTTCCATCTGGAACAGCGCCTGCACCGCATAAAGCCGCGAGGCCGATTTCATCTGCCGCTTGTCGGGTTTCACACTCATGCTTCGGTCTTTCCGGCAAGGCGGAACTCGTCCACCGGCTTGAAGCCCATGCCGCGGCGTTCTCCGGCCCATTTGCGCGACAGCGCGATCAGATGCAGGGCTGCCGCCGCCGCACCGCCCCCCTTGTCCTGCCCCCCGGGGGCCGCGCGAACCGCCGCCTGTTCGCGGTTTTCCACCGTCAGGATGCCATTGCCGATGCAGGCGCCTTGCAGGCCCAGAAGCATCAGGCCGCGGCTGGAATCGTTGCAGACGGTGTCGTAATGCGTGGTCTCGCCGCGGATCACGCAGCCAAGGGCCACATAGCCGTCATAATTCGCCTGCCGCTCGGCCAGCGCCACGGCGGTCGGCACCTCGAGCGCGCCGGGCACCTCGATCAGATCGCAAGAGGCACCGCAGGCCTCGATGGTGGCACGGGCGCCAGCGATCAGATCGTCGGCAATGTCGCGGTAATAGGGCGCGACCACGATCAGAACCTTCACCGGCTTGTCGAAGCTGGGCAGCGGCAGGGTGGTATGGCTTTCGGTTGCGGCCATGGTTCAGCCCTCGGTGATATGATGGGTGCCGACGATGGACAGGCCGTAGGCCTCAAGCCCCACCACTTTCGGCGCCTTGGAATTGGTGACAAGCACGATCTGCGACAGGCCCAGCGCCGACAGGATCTGCGCACCCAGCCCATACTGGCGCAGCGTCTGCGGCGAGGCTTCGGCGTCGGGCACCAGTTTCATCGCAACGTCGCGCAGCAGCACCACGACCCCCCGCCCCTCTTGTGCGATCAGCCGCATCGCGCCGTGCAGATCGCCGGCATGGGCCGGGCCGATGCCCAGCACATCTTCCAACGGATTGAGCGCATGCATCCGCACCAGAACCGGCTCGGCGCTGCTGACGTCGCCCTTGGACAGCACGACATGTTCCGCACCTTGCGTATCATCGGCAAAGATCCGCATCAGCCAGTCGCCGCCATGGCACGAGGTCACATGCTTGACCGCCTTTTCCTTCACCAGATTGTCATGCCGGCGGCGATAGGCGATCAGATCGGAAATCGTGCCGATCTTCAGCCCGTGCTTCTGCGCGAAACCGATCAGATCGGGCAACCGCGCCATGGTGCCGTCGTCGTTCATGATCTCGCAGATCACGCCCGAGGGGTTCAGCCCGGCCAGACGGCTGACATCCACCGCGGCCTCGGTGTGGCCGGCGCGAACCAGAACGCCGCCGTCGCGGGCGCGCAGCGGAAAGACATGGCCCGGGGTCGCGATATCCTGCGGCCCCTTGGTCGGATCGATCGCCACCGCCACGGTGCGGGCGCGGTCGGCGGCCGAAATGCCGGTGGTCACACCCTCGCGCGCCTCGATGGAAATGGTGAACGCGGTCTCGTGACGGGACGAGTTCTTGGGCGCCATCAGATGCAGGCCCAACTGATCCACCCGCGCCGAGGGCAACGACAGGCAGATCAGCCCGCGCCCGTGCGTCGCCATGAAGTTGATCGCCTGCGGCGTGCACATCTGCGCCGGGATCACCAGATCGCCTTCGTTCTCGCGATCCTCGTGGTCGACAAGGATGAACATCCGCCCGTTGCGTGCGTCGTCGATGATCTCCTCGATCGGGGAAATCGCGTCGGAATATTCGGTTCTGATCTGGCTCATCGCATCGCTCCGGGACAAGACTTGCCCATAGCGCGCCCAGCGCCCGAAGGCCAGAGGTTCGGCGCCCGCCCGGACCGGACCTTTGTCCCATCAGGCCGCGGCTTTTCCACCCCGATGCCCCGATCAGGCCCCAATCCGTTGCCATCTTAGCAACGATCCAGAAGCGGCGAGGGACCGATGGTGCAACCCGGGAACGTGACAAAGGCGTTGCGCCATGCGGTGACCGAAAACCGCTGGCTTGTCCTGATCGTCATCGGGCACACGGGCATCGCCATGGCCATTTCGGCGCATTTCGGGTTGCCTTATGCCAACCGGATCTTTTCGGCGCTGTTGCATCTGCTGACCTTGCTGACGCCGGTCTATCTGCTGGTTCTGCTGGTCTGGACCGTGGTCGGGATCGCCCGCAGACGGCCACGGGTGCGCCCCATTGCGGCACTGACGCAAGAGATCCTGTCGCTTCTACGCGATCTGCCAAGGCTGATGTCGGGCAGCGTGGCGCTGGTGGCCATGGTCAGCTTTTTCCAAAGCTTTTCCTACATCAAAAGCACGATCCCCGACGTGAACGCCTTCGCATGGGATCGAACCCTTGCCGATCTTGACCGGGTGCTGCACGGCGGCCTTGACCCGTTCCACCTGCTGATGCCGATCCTTGGCACGCCGCTGGCCACCACCGCGGTGAACGCGGCCTATCATTTCTGGCTGTTCCTGCTTTATTTCTTCGTTTTCGTCGCGTGCTTCACCCGCACCAACCCGGATGCCCGCCGCACCTTCCTGATCGCCTTCACGCTGGTCTGGGGCCTTGGCGGCAACCTTGCCGCGACCGTCTTTTCATCAGCGGGCCCCTGTTATTATGCGCTGCTGGGTCTGGGCGAGCAGTTTCAGCCGTTGATGCAGACGCTGCGCGGCTTTCAGGATACCAGCCCGGTCTGGGCGATTCATGTGCAGGACATGCTGTGGGCCGGCCATACCTCGGGCAGCACCATGCGCGGGATTTCGGCCTTTCCCTCGATGCATGTCGCCAGTTCGACGCTGATGATGCTTTACGCCTTCACATGGCGGCGGTGGGCGGGCTGGGGGATGACCGGGTTCCTTGCCGTCATCATGGCGGGGTCCGTTCATCTGGGCTGGCACTATGCGGTAGACGGCTACGCCGGCGCGGCGCTGACCTTTGCCTGCTGGCACGTCACCCGAAAGATCTTCGTCTCCCGGACGCCACAGATGGGCCGCGGCCGGACGCAACCGGCCACGGCCTAGCACGCGAATCCCGACGAGCAGGCCGCCTTAGCCGAACTCGTTCAGCCGGGCGACGTAACGGGCCAGCGTGTCGATCTCAAGGTTGACGCGCATCCCCGGCGCGACGCCGCCCCATGTGGTCACATCCTGCGTGTGGGGGATGAAGTTGATGCCGAAATCGGCGCCATCGACCTCGTTCACCGTCAGCGAGGTGCCATTCAGCGCAACCGAACCCTTCGGCGCGATGAACCGCGCAAGCGCCTCGGGCGCGCGGAAGGTCACGCGCAGGCTGTCGCCCTCGGGCGCAGTGGCCACGACCTCGGCCACGCCATCGACATGGCCCGATACGATGTGCCCGCCCAGTTCGTCGCCCACCTTCAGCGCGCGTTCCAGATTGACCGGCCGACCAAGCGCCCAGTCGCCCAGAATGGTCTTGGACAGCGTCTCGCCAGAGATGTTCACCTCGAACCAGCCCGCGGGCGTGGTGCCGGTGGCAACCACGGTCAGGCAGACCCCATCGCAGGCGATCGAGGCGCCGATGTCGATGGTGGCCACATCATAAGAGGTGGCGATGCGGGCGCGAAGGTCTCCCTTCCGCTCAAGTTCCAGCACGCGGCCGATGTCGGTGACGATCCCGGTAAACATGACGCCTTATCCCTGACCCAAGACCTCACAGGTAGCCGCCCGCAGCGCCCCGCGCAACCGGGTGGCCCGCGGGTTTGCGCCCGCACCCCGCCCGCGCCGCGCGAAAAAGCCGTTTGCCTTTCCGGCATGCTGCATGAATGTGCGCACACCCCGCCGCAACGGAGACCGCCGTGACCGCCACCGACCGCAGGTTCCTGTTCCTTCAGGGACCGCACGGCCCGTTCTTCTACCGCCTCGGCCGCATGATGGCGGCCGCGGGCGCCGATGTGCTGCGCGTGGGCTTCAACTTCGGCGATCGCGCCTTCTGGCCCGACCGCCGCAGCTATCTGGCCTTTGACGGCCCGGCCGAGGACTGGCCCGCCACCTTCCGCGATCTGCTGACCCGCCGGCAGATCACCGACCTTGTGCTTTACGGCGACACGCGGCCCGTTCATGCCGCGGCCATCGCCATCGCGCGCAAGGCCGGCCTGACGATCCATGTGTTCGAGGAAGGCTACCTGCGCCCGCACTGGATCACCTATGAACGCGGCGGCGCCAACGGCCATTCGCGACTGATGCAGATGTCGCTGACCAGCATCCGCGCCGCGGTGGCGCGGTCGGATATCGACCTGCCCGACGCCGCCCCGCACTGGGGCGACATGGCGGCGCATATGGTCTGGGGCGCGATCTACCACGGCCTTGTGCTGGCAGGCGGGCGGGCCTATCCCGGCTTCCGGCCGCACCGGACGCTGTCGGTGGCGCAAGAGTTCCGTCTGCATTTGCGCCGGGTGATGCTGATGCCGCTGCACCGGCTGGAACGCGCGCTGGCCACGACCCGCATCCTGTGGGGCGGTTTTCCCTATCATCTGGCGCTGCTGCAACTGGAACATGACGCCAGTTTCCGGACCCACAGCCCCTTCGGCTCGATGACCGAGTTTCTGGCGCTGGTGTTGGAAAGCTTTGCCGCCGGGGCGCCTCGGCACCATCACCTTGTGATCAAGGCCCATCCGCTGGAAGACGGCCGCGCGCCGATCGCGCCCGAGATCCGCCGCCTTGCGGACCGGCACGGGCTGCAAGGCCGGGTGCATTTCGTGCGCGGCGGCAAGCTGGCCCGGCTGCTGGCCCATGCCCAAAGTGCGGTCACGGTGAATTCGACCGCCGGGCAACAGGCGCTGTGGCGCGGCCTGCCGGTCAAAACCTTCGGGGCGGCGATCTATGCCAAACCCGAATTCGTCTCGACTCAGCCCCTACCCGACTTCTTTGCCAACCCGCGCCGCCCCGACAGCCATGCCTATCGCGATTTTCGCCGCTTCCTGCTGGGAAGTTCACAGCTGACGGGGGGGTTTTATTCGATGGGCGGGCGCAGGCGGCTGTTGCGGCGGATCGTCGACCGGATGCTGGCGCCGCTGGATCCCTATGACCAGCTTGCCGCCGACAACAGCGCGGCACCAGGGCAACAGTTGCGCCTTGTCGGCGGGGCCGACCAGCCCGGACTGGCGAATGCCTCTCTATTCCGATAGCTTGCCTGAAAAACTTGAGGCATCTCCATCAAGGAGCCCGGGCAGTGAAAGTTTCGACCGTCAAAGGGGCAAGGACGCTTGCCCTGCTTTTGATCGTTTCCAGTCTGGTGGCCGCCTGCGGCCTGCCGCGCTCTGGCCCGAACAAGCGCGAGATCCTTTCGGGGGCGTCGCAGAAACAGGGCGATGCCTTCGTGGTGCCGGTGAACGGCCATGTCAGCCGCGCGGCCGCGACCACGCCGGCGTTCGGGTTCAGCCGAACCTTCCGCGATGCCGGTCTGATGGGGTCCGACATGATCGCGCCGGGCGACCGGCTGGGCATCACCGTGTTCGAAAACGTGCGCGACGACCCGCTTCTGGGCAATGCGGGGCAGCGGGTCTCGTCGCTCGATCAGGTCGAGGTCGACGGGCAGGGCTATATCTATGTCCCCTATGCCGGGCGCATCCGCGCCGCCGGCCAGACCCCCGAGGGGCTGCGGCAGGCGATCACCCGCCAGCTTCAGGATCAGACCCCCGATCCGCAGATCACGGTGCAGCGCCTTGCCGGCGACGGAAGCACCGTCACCGTGTCGGGCGCAGTGGGTGCCCAGGGCGTCTTTCCGATCGAGCGGCCGACCCGGACACTGGCGGCGATGCTGGCCAAGGCCGGCGGAACCACCATTCCGGTCAGCACCGCCATCGTCCGCGTGACCCGGAACGGCCGGACCGGGCAGATCTGGCTGGAAGACCTTTACCGCAACCCCTCGCTTGATATCGCGCTGCGCCCCGGCGATGTGGTGGTGGTGGAACAGGACAGCCGCTCGTTCGTGGCGCTGGGCGCGATGGGGGCGCAAAGCCGGATCCAGTTCGACACCCAGAACGTTTCGGCGCTTGAGGCGCTGGCGCGGGTGGGCGGCCTGAACACCCAGATCGCCGATCCGAAGGGCGTGTTTGTCCTGCGCGACGAGCCGGCCGAGATCGCCAACGCCGTGCTGGGGCGCAAGGATCTGTCGGGCGACCAGCGCATGGTCTATGTGCTGGACCTGACCCAGCCCACCGGCCTGTTCGAGGCGCGCGACTTCACCATCCGCGACGGCGATACGATCTATGTCACCGAGGCGCCCTTCGTGCAGTGGCAGAAAACGCTGAGCGCGATCACCGGGGCCACGGGTGCGGCAAATCAGGTGGCCAACACCGGACAATAGGCGCGCCCTGCCGCTGCCGCCGATCACCCCCGGCGCCCCCCGACCAGAGGCACGGCAAACCGCCGCGCCAAGGGGGCGTCAGGGCCAAGGCATCACTTGGCCCTGACAAGGCGCCCGGCGCAAGCCAAGCGGCACGGGACAGCAGACCAAGGAAGCCAAACCCAAGGCATCGCCCCGATGCGGAATGATCGACCCGGCGCCTGACGGAACCGCCAGCGCCGCGGGCCAGCCGCGCCGACGGCCCCCCGCAGGTCAATGAACGGCGCCACCTTGGGCTAATAGATGTAGCGGATCTGTTCGGTCCAATACCGCTCCATCCGGCGCAGGGCATGGTTGATGTCTTCCATCCCGGCCACGCCAAGCACGCCGCGACGGTCCAACCCTTCGGCGTGACGGGCGAACAGGTCGGTCAGGATCTGACGCACCTTGCGTCCCTTCTCGGTCAGCCGCACCCGGACCGAACGGCGGTCGATCTCGGACCGCTGGTGATGCATGTAGCCCAGTTCGACCAGCTTCTTCAGATTGTAGCTGACGTTCGAGCCCTGATAATAGCCGCGGCTTTTCAACTCTCCGGCCGTCACCTCGTTCTCTCCGACGTTGAACAGCAAAAGCGCCTGCACCGAATTGATCTCGAGCAGGTTGAGCCGTTCAAACTCGTCCTTAACCACATCGAGCAGCAGCCGGTGAAGACGCTCCACCAGCGAAAGGCTCTCGAGATAGCCCAGAAGGAACGCCTTCTGCGAGCCATCGAGAATACCTGCGTGAACCGTCATTCCTGTTCTCCAACATTGATCCGCAGGAGGCAGAATCGGCACAAACAGCAAACATACCGTAAACTCGTGAGAACTTTTCCGCGTCAGCGCGTTGGTTTCATCGCGACAATTTCGGCGCGACCCTTTCAGCGCGACCCTTTCAGCGCGACAGCCGCGCCCGCGCGAAGGCGCCGATTTCCGCGATCAGCCCCGCAAGGCGTTCCGGCGGCTGACGCTGACCCAGAACCCAGGGCAGCAGATCCTGATCGTTCTCGTTCAACAGCGAATCGTAAAGCGCCAGATCGGCGTCATCCAGCCCGGCAAGATGGGCGTCGGACCAGGGACCAAGAATCAGATCCATCTCTTTGGTGCCACGCCGCCACGACCGCATGGACATGCGTTTCAGCCGCGCCTCTGCCGTCTCGGCCATGATCCCAACCCCTTCAAACCGCTTGATCGCCATGGGGGCGCACCCTAAGACAAGTGGCCGAAAGCTGCAAACCGGCTTGCCCCACCCCCCGGAGATTTTCCCGCATGGCCTTCCTGTCCGACACGCTTGCCCGCGTCAAACCTTCGCAGACCATCGCGGTCACGAACAAGGCACGCGAACTGGCAGCCGCCGGGCGCGACGTGATCGGCCTTGGCGCGGGCGAGCCCGACTTTGACACCCCGCAGAACATCAAGGACGCGGCCAAGCGCGCGATCGACGCGGGCCGCACCAAATACACCGCGGTGGACGGCATCCCCGAGTTGAAAAAGGCGATCTGCGACAAGTTCGCCCGCGAAAACGGGCTGAGCTACACCCCCGCGCAGGTGACGGTGGGCACCGGCGGCAAGCAGATCCTTTACAACGCGCTGATGGCCACGCTGAACCCCGGCGACGAGGTCATCATCCCTGCGCCCTACTGGGTCAGCTATCCCGACATGGTGCTGCTGGCCGGCGGCACGCCGGTTGCGGTGGCAGCGGGCATGGAGACCGGCTTCAAGCTGACGCCCGCACAGCTTGAGGCGGCGATCACGCCGAAAACCAAGTGGTTCATCTTCAACTCGCCCTCGAACCCCACCGGCGCGGCCTATACCCGTGACGAGTTGAAGGCGCTGTGCGCGGTGCTGCTGCGCCATCCCCACGTCTGGATCATGTCAGACGACATGTATGAGCATCTGGTGTTCGACGATTTCGCCTTCACCACCCCGGCACAGGTCGAACCCGGACTTTACGACCGGACGCTGACCTGCAACGGCGTGTCAAAAGCCTATTGCATGACCGGCTGGCGGATCGGCTATGCCGCGGGGCCGGTCGAACTGATCCGGGCGATGGGCACGATCCAGTCGCAATCGACCTCGAACCCCTGTTCAATCGCGCAATATGCCGCGCTGGAAGCCCTGACCGGCCCGCAAGAGTTTCTGGCCACCAACCGCGCGGCGTTCCAGCGCCGGCGCGATCTGGTGGTTTCGATGCTGAACGAGGCGAAGGGGGTGACCTGCCCGAACCCGGAAGGCGCGTTCTATGTCTATCCCGACATTTCGGGCTGCATCGGCAAGACCTCGGCCGGGGGCGCGAAAATCGTCGATGACGAGGCTTTCGCCTCGGCGCTGCTGGAAGAGGCCGGGGTGGCGGTGGTCTTTGGCGCGGCCTTCGGGTTGTCACCGAATTTCCGGGTCAGCTATGCCACATCGGACGAGGTGCTGCGCGAGGCCTGCGCCCGGATTCAGGCGTTCTGCGCCGGGCTGAGCTGAGGGCGCATGTCCGATCTGCCGGGCCACTATTTCCGCATCCGCGAGAATGGCGCGACCGTGTTCCGCGTCGAAGGGGCCAGCCGTCAGCAGCGGATCGCGATGGAGCCTATCGCGACGGTCAACCTGCGGACGGGCGAGATCCGGCCCCAGGGCGACCGGGCGCTGGACGAGACCGATCTGGCCGAAATCCGGCGCTGGATCGTCGACCGGGCCGAGACCGTCGCTCGGCGCGAGGTGGATGACATCCTGCGCACGGTGGATCATCTGAACCTGACCGCGCACTGGGCGCAGGCCCGCGCGACCGATGCGCAGCTTGAGGCGGTGACGGATGCCTTGCTGCTGGCGATGCACGATCTGCGCGGGGTGCTGGTCCGGCGCAAGGCGGATCGCCTGATGAAGGGCGGGCGCGACGACTAGGGCCGGCGATGCAGGGGGGCTGTCTGCCCCCCTCGCCGCGATGCGGCTCACCCCCCGAGGATATTTGGGCCAGAATGAACGGGCGGGCGCGGGGCGCGAAGCCAGAACCGGATCATCAGAAGTGCGCCTGCGAGGGTGAGGCCGATCACGAGGCCGAGCCAGAGGCCGGGACCGCCGAGGCCGAGCGGGAAGGCCAGCAGGTAGCTGGTCGGGATGCCGACAAGCCAGTAGCTGATGGTGGCCAGTGCCATGGGCACGCGGGTATCGCGCAGGCCGCGCAAGAGGCCAAGCGCCATGACCTGCATTGCATCCGCCACCTGAAACAATGCGGCAAGGGCAAGGAGGATCGTGCCGAAGGCGATGATTTCCGCCGATTCCGGTTGGGAGAGGTCAAGGAAAAGCGCGATGATCTGCTGAGGGACGGTCAGGAACAGGGTGACAATCACAAAACAGACCGCCAGCGACAGGCCGATGGCCACGCGGGCGCCGTCGCGCAGGCCGCGGGGGTCGCCCGCGCCATCTGCATGGCCGGTGCGGATGGTGGCGGCGTTCGAGATCCCGACATGGACCATGAAGGCGAGGGCGGTGATTTCAAGGGCGATGCCGTGGGCGGCGAGCGGCACGGTGCCCAGCCAGCCCATCATCAGGGCGGCCGCCTGAAAGATGCTGCCCTCGGCCAGGCCAGTAAGGCCGATGGGCCAGCCCAGGGCGAAGACGCGGGCCAGGGCCGGCCAGTCGGGGCGCCAGAACCGCTGGAACAGGTGGAAGCGGCAGAGGGCGGGTTGGACCGCGGCATAGAGCGCAAGGGCCAGGAGAGACATGGTCTGCGCGGCGACCGAGGCGAGGGCCGCGCCGGTCACCCCCAGTTCCGGCGCGCCCCATTTGCCAAAGATCAGTGCCCAGTTCAGAACCGCATTCACCGCCACCGCGGCGAGCGTCGCCCAGAGCACGATCTGCGTTCTACCGAGCGCCGAGAAGGTGCTTTTCAGCACCATCACCAGCAGGGCGGGGATCATCCCCAGCCCGGCCACGCGCAGGTAATCCTGTGCCAGTGCCGCCACTTCGGGGTCTTGTCGCAGCGCCAGAAGCAGTGCGCCCGACCACCAGAACACCGGATAGGTCGCCGCCCCGAAGCCGATGGACAGCCAGAGACCCATGCGGGTGTCGCGGCGCACCTGCGCCTCGTCTCCCCGGCCCAGCGCCTCGGCGACCATGGGCATCACCGCCTGCGCGAACCCCGCGCCAAGGATGAAGGTGATGAAAAAGATCGAAGCGCCAAGGACGACCGAGGCCAGTTCGGTCACGCCATACCAGCCCAGCATCACCGTATCGGTCACATGCAGCGACATCTGCGCCAGATGGCTGCCGATCAGCGGCAGGCCCAGCGCAAGGATCGCCCGGACGTGGTCGGAAGTGCTTGAAGGCCGGGTCATGGCGCAGCCATAGCGCGGCCGGTGCCGGGCCACAAGCGGACGCGCGGCATCAGGGCCGACGCCCCCCCGGGCCAGCATCAGGATGCGGGCGGGCCGCGCCAGACGGGGCCGCAGGGGCGGATACCTCGGGCGGAGCCGGGGCTGCGTCGTGCCAGCCCCGGCCAACGGGCGGGCGATCAGGCCGGGCGCGGTTTGCGCAGGTCCGGCGGGGTGGCCGCGCCAAGGATGTTGTCGGACGCCCGGATCACCTGCGAGGCGCGGCCGACAATCAGCGGATCGGGGTGGCCCACCACATCGGGATCCTTGCCGGGATAGTCGATGGTCGACAGGAAATGCCGCATGCAGTTCAGCCGCGCCCGTTTCTTGTCGTTCGACTTCACGATCACCCAAGGCGCATCGGCGGTGTCGGTATAGAAGAACATCGCCTCTTTCGCCTCGGTGTAGTCGTCCCATTTGTCGAGGCTGGCCTTGTCGATCGGCGACAGTTTCCAGCGTTTCAGCGGGTCGGTCTCGCGTGCGAGGAACCGGGCGCGCTGCTCCTCGCGGGTGACAGAGAACCAGTATTTGTAAAGCCGGATGCCCGACCGGACCAGCATCCGTTCCAGTTCCGGCGCCTGACGCATGAATTCCAGATACTCGGCGGGGGTGCAGAAGCCCATCACCCGCTCGACGCCGGCGCGGTTATACCAGCTTCGGTCGAAGAACACGATTTCGCCGGTGGTCGGCAGATGCTCGATATACCGCTGGAAGAACCACTGGCCCTTCTCGCGGTCGGAGGGCTTGGTCAGGGCGACGACCCGGGCATAGCGCGGGTTCAGATGCTCCATGAACCGCTTGATCGTGCCGCCCTTGCCGGCGGCGTCGCGGCCTTCCATCAGGATGACGAACTTCTGGCCGGTGTCCTGCGCCCAGATCTGGACCTTCAGAAGCTCGGCCTGAAGTTTCGCCTTTTCGGATTCGTAGGCCGCGCGTCCCATGCGGCGGGCATAGGGATAGTGGCCGGTCTCGAACGCCTGCCGGATTGCATCGGGATTGATCGCCGGAAAGCGGCGCGGGCCATGCCCTTCGGATTCAGGTTCAGGACTGGCCTCGGCTGCGGGCAGCTCCGGCGACGAGTCCAGCGGGGGCGCTTCGGGCTGCACTTCGGGCGTCGTCAGGTCGTCGGGCATCGCGCTTTTCCTTCTCCGGCGTCAACCATGGCTAGGAACGGACGGGAAGGGATGCCTTGATCCGCATCAACTTGACGCAGGTCGCCAGCAAAGGAAATTCGGGGTGGCGACAGGCGCCACCCCTGAAAGGTCTGAAAATTGCTGCACGATCTATGCGCTTTCTTACAAAGGGTCTTGCGACCCGAGGGCTTCATAGCCGCAGGCGGAATCGCGCGCATACCCCATTCGAGGTAAAGCGTTACCTTAACCTAAATTAAAAGTTGAGGCGCTCTTGATGCGATCAATCAAAAGATCCCATTGCGCGACTGGCAGCAGCCGCCCACACGCAGGGATTGTTTCCACCCGGGCCGAGGCAAGCGAGGCCGCGACTTCGGCCACCAGCACCGGGGGCGCAATCGGATCCTCTGCCCCGTGAATCAGCAGGATCGGCACCTGGCAGGCCGCAAGATCCGGCTTCCAGTCGCGCGAGGCATCAAGCCGGGCGCGGGCAAAGGCATCATGGGCCAGAACGCTGCCCCCAAGGCAGACGGCCGAGCCGTGCAGCATCGCATCGCGCAGATCGGGGTCGCGCAGCGCCGCCCGGTCCGCGGCGCAGCCACCGGCCCCGATTAGCAGGAAATCCTCTTTGCCGCTGCGTCGAGCCTGCACGAAGGCGGCATGGATGATGAAGCTGAGCATCGGCATGGACTGCCGCACCGTTCGGTCAAGCAGCCGCCGCCAGCGTTCGACCGGCAGGCGCGGCAATTCGGGTGCGCCGGCAATGATGTCCGAGACCAGCCGGGGCCTGATCCGCGACAGCCCGACGGCAAAGCGCAGATCGCCGCCGATGGTCAGAACGGCCGTGCGCGACACGCCCAGATGATCAAGCAGCGCCGCCACATCCAGCGCCACCGCCCGCGTCAAGTCGGCGTCGGGGGCATGGGGATCGCTGCCGCCATAACCGGCGCGAATCGGGGCGATCGCCCGCAGGCCGCTGGCGCGGGCTGCGCGCTCGGCCGGGGCGGGCCAGCGCACCAGCCCGAAATCGCCATGCATGTAGACCAACGGCGTCCCCGCAGGATCGCCCCATTCCAGCCATTCAAGGCGGCGGCCGTCGGGCAGGATCAGGCTGCGGGTGGGCAGGTCTTCCAACTGTCCACGGCGGCGGGCAAGGCTCAGCTCGCCCGGGTGCGCGGTTCCCGCAAGATCCATCAGCCCCAGCACCATCCGCACCAGCCCGGATTGCGAATGGGTTTCGGTCTTGGACAGAATCGAGCGCATCTGCGTGCGCACCGTATCGACAGATCGGCCACGCGCGGCGGCGATCTCGCGGACCGGCAGACCCAGCACCAGCCCGCGCACGATCTCGACCTCGGCCCGGGTCAGCGCCAGCGTGTCCTGAAGCAGGACGTCGAAGCCGTCGGGCCAGACCGGCGCGGCGGACACGACCAGCGCCATCGGGCGGCCCTCGCGGCGGTCGACCGGGCTGATCCGCAGCACGATGGGCGTGCCCCCGCCCTGCGGGCGCAACCGGAGCGTCCCGGCAGACTCGGACCGGCGGGCGACACGGCGGATCGTCTCGGACAGCGTCACCACATCCACCGGATCGAACGGCAGCGCCGCCAGCGGCACATCGGCCGAGATGCCGAACGCCGCGGTCGCAGCGCCGTTGCAGTCGAAGATCCGGGCGATCCCGTCCGACAGGAAGGCAGCCGCGCGCGACACCGCATCCAGCGGCAACCGGCCATCGTCACCGGGCGCAAGCGGGGGAAGCTGATCCAGAAACCGCCGCGCCCGCGCCAGATGTCCGGCAAGATCCGCCGGATCTAAGGCCGGGCCCGCATCCAGACACCTCTCCCACAGGTCGGCCAGCGCAGGAAGGTGTTCCGGGTTCAGTGCAACCTCATAGATCAGATGCAGAAGTCCCTCGGCCATCCCCGTTTCGGGGAAGCCGGGCGCCATGCCATCCGTTTCCTGTCGCCGCATCCAGTGTCCGGTCTTTGTCGTTGCCGCGACAGTCCTGCCACAAGCCCCCGCCGCCGCCAATGCGGGATCCCCCGGAGCCGCCAGCGCCGCGGCCGGTCTTTTCCCCGGCCCCAAGGCGAACTAGACTTCGCCCCGACCGAAGGAGAAGACCATGCTGAAGATCTACGGCGTCTATCGCTCGCGGGCCTCGCGCCCGCTTTGGCTGCTGGGCGAACTGGGCCTGCCGTTCCAGCATGTGCCGGTGATTCAGGCCGGACGGCTGGCCGATGCCACGGCACCGGATGCGCCGCTGAACACCGCCTCGCCGGCCTATCTGGCGGTCAATCCGCTGGGCCAGATCCCCTGCATGGAAGAGGACGGGCTGACGCTGACCGAATCGCTGGCGATCACGCTGCATATCGCACGCCTTCACGGCGGCGCTCTGGGTCCGCGCACCGAGGCCGAGGATGCGCTGATGGTGAACTGGGCACTGTTCGCCGCCACCGCCATCGAAGGCCCCGCGCTTGAGATCCAGATGATCCAGCGCGCCGGCGGCGACATCACCCCCGAAGGTCAGGCCGCCATCGGCATCGCCGCCGAACGCCTGCGCCGCCCGTTCGCCCGGCTGGAACGGCACCTTGCCAGCGCCGATCACCTTGTGGGCGACCGCTTTACCGTGGCCGACCTGAACACGGCCGAGGTGGTGCGCTATGCCGAATCCCACCGCCCGCTGTTTGACGCCCATCCGGCGGTTGCGGCATGGCTGGACCGCTGCCAGTCGCGCCCAGCGTTTCGCCAGATGATGCAACACCGTCTGGCCGAGCCGGAATAAGCCGCCCCCCGGCCCTGCCGCCCCCAAGATCTTGCGCATCCCTGCCCCGGGATGCTCTACTGCTGCGTCAAACGCCCAGACAGAATCGAGCAGCCATGGCCAACGACCTTCTCTCCGGCCAGCCGGAAACCTATGACGCATCCTCGATCGAGGTGCTCGAAGGGCTGGAGCCGGTGCGCAAGCGCCCCGGCATGTATATCGGCGGCACCGACGAACGCGCGCTGCACCATCTGGTGGCCGAGGTGCTGGACAACTCGATGGACGAGGCGGTGGCCGGTCACGCCACCCGGATCGAGGTGGAACTGCACGCCGATCATTCGGTCACGATCCGCGATAACGGCCGCGGCATCCCGGTTGATCCGCATCCGAAATTCCCCGGAAAATCGGCGCTGGAGGTGATCCTGTGCACCCTGCACGCCGGCGGCAAGTTCTCGGGCAAGGCGTATCAGACGTCGGGCGGGTTGCATGGCGTGGGGGCCTCGGTGGTCAACGCGCTGTCGGACACGATGCGGGTCGAGGTGGCGCGCAACCGCGAGCTTTGGGTGCAAAGCTTTGCCCGCGGCATCGCGCAGGGGCCGGTGACGAAGGTCGGCCCCGCCCCGAACCGCCGCGGCACCACCGTCACCTTCCACCCCGATCCCGAGATTTTTGGCCATCTGCAATTCAAGCCCGCCCGCCTGATGAAGATGGCGCGGTCGAAGGCCTATTTGTTCTCGGGCGTGGAAATCCGCTGGAAATCCGCGATCCCCGATGGCGACACCCCGCAAGAGGCGGTGTTCCACTTTCCCGGCGGCCTTGGCGACTATCTGGCCGAACAGCTTTCGGGCGCCACGACCTATGCCGAAAAGCCCTTTGCCGGAAAGGTCGGCTTTCAGGAAAAGTTCGGCGTTCCCGGCTCGGTCGAATGGGCGATCAACTGGACGCCGGCGCGCGACGGCTTCATCCAGTCCTATTGCAACACCGTGCCGACCCCCGAAGGCGGCACGCATGAATCGGGCTTCTGGTCCGCGATCCTGAAGGGCATCCGCGCCTATGGCGATCTGGTGAAGAACCGCAAGGCCGACCAGATCACCCGTGACGACATGCTGGCGGGCGGCTGCGCGACCATCTCGGTCTTTATCCGCGAGCCGCAGTTCGTGGGCCAGACCAAGGACCGCCTTGCGACCGAGGAAGCGGCGAAACTTGTCGAAAACGCGGTGCGCGACCATTTCGACAACTGGCTGGCGGCGAACACGAAATCGGCCGGCGCGATCCTTGATTTCCTTGTGCTGCGCGCCGAGGAACGCCTGCGCCGCCGGCAGGAAAAGGAAACCCAGCGCAAATCGGCCACCAAGCGCCTGCGCCTGCCCGGCAAGCTGGTTGATTGTTCCGCAACTGCCCGCGACGGCACCGAACTGTTCATCGTCGAGGGCGACTCGGCCGGCGGATCGGCCAAGATGGCGCGGGATCGCACCACGCAGGCCCTGCTGCCCCTGCGCGGCAAGATCCTGAACGTGCTGGGTGCGGCCTCGGGCAAGATGGGCGCGAACGCCGAGATCAACGACCTGTGTCAGGCGCTGGGAACCGGCATGGGCACGCGCTTCAACATCGACGAACTGCGTTATGACAAGGTCATCATCATGACCGACGCCGATGTGGATGGCGCGCATATCGCATCGCTGCTGATGACGTTCTTCTTCACCCAGATGCGGCCGCTGATCGACCGCGGGCACCTGTATCTGGCCTGTCCGCCGCTTTACCGGCTGACGCAGGGGGCAAAGCGGCTTTACGTCGCCGACGATGCCGAAAAGGAACTGTGGCTGGCCAAGGGTCTGGGTGGCAAGGGCAAGATCGACGTGCAACGCTTCAAGGGTCTGGGCGAGATGGACGCCAAGGATCTGAAGGACACGACGATGAACCCGGCGACGCGCAAGCTGATCCGGGTGTCGATCGACGAGGACGAACCGGGCGAAACCGGCGATCTGGTGGAACGGCTGATGGGCAAGAAGCCCGAACTTCGGTTCCAGTATATTCAGGAAAACGCGCGTTTCGTGGAAGAACTGGACGTCTGACCCCGAACGATGTGCGGGGGGATGCCGGTCTGGCCGTCCCCCTGCCCTCCCCAAGGGCCGCCTGCTGCGCGCTACAATGCCAGCAACTCGCCGGTGGCAAGGTTGTGGATGCGCGAGACGCGGGCCCCGTCCCATTCGAACGCAAAGTGATCGCCCTGCACAGGGCTGCCCGCAACATCGGGCCAGAACAGCGCCACACAACACCCCGACCCCGCCCGGATGCTGGGATAAAGGATGCCCTGTGCGCCCTCGGCCCGCACCCGCGCGCCGAATTCCTGCGCGGCGCGGTAATCCTGCGGGTGCAGCAGATCGGTCTGGTGCGGCTCGACCACCTCAAGCTCGGCATCCAGCCAGCCCAGAATCTGGCGGAACTCGGACGCCCAGCCCGGCGCTTCGGCCGTGGCGGCCATGAAGCGGCCGTGGTGGTGGGCGACCTCGACCAAGGCCACCTCGAGACTGTCGGCGGCGTAGTAGATCCCGAAACTGCCATCGGTAAACCGGCTGGGCCGGTCCACCGAGACATGGGTAAAGGGCGCCATCGCGAAGGACGCCCCCGGCCCCGACACGCGCCGCGGCACCGGCACCAGATCCAGCCGACCAAGACTGTCGCGCAGCCGGGGGTTGGTCTTGGCCTCGGCCGAGGCGATCGCCTCCCAGTCCGCCGGATCGGCGATATCCTCGAACAGGTCGATCGGCGGAAAGCGCGAGCGGATGATCCGGTGAGTCCGGTTCCACACCACCCGTTGCCGCACCATCACCAGCCCCCGCGCTCGGCATCAAGGTAATCGCGAACCCGCATCAGATCGGTGATTTCGCCGCCCAGCATGACCTCCAGCGCGGTGGCACCGCCAAAGGCCGCGTTCGGCCGGCGCGGCCAGCCATAGGCGCGATCCGGTTCACGGAAGATCAGCCGCAGCGCCTTGTGTATCCCCATCAACACCGAAAGCCGCGTCTTCTGATCGCGCGAGATCCGCCCCGGCGCCCCCGCCTTCCAGCGCGCCCATGTCCGCGGCGACAACTCGCCCAGCAGCACAGCCGCCTCGCGGTCGGAAACATCCCACAGCCGGAACAGGTTGACCACCGCCCGCGCCATCGCCGCCGCCTCGGCATCGGTGATGCGGGCGGAACCGGGTGCGGCTGGCGTCTTTTCGGCGGGGCGAAGTGCGAACATGCGGGCTTCCTTTTGGCGTAAAGTAATGATCAACGCGCCATATGGCAAGGCTTTCACACGCGCCCCGGTTCAGCAGCCCTTGCGCGGGCGGGCCGGATGCGCATATTCCCGCCAGCCCTGCGACGGGCGATCATCGGTGTCCGGGCCCCTCTGGCGAAAGCATGCGGCGCTTTCGTGATGTCGGCACCTTCAGCGTCACTTGCCGCCGGGACGCGGTCTTCGACCATGTTGAACCAGCATACCATCACCTGCCCGGGCAAAGGCGCCCTGGGCACCCCCCTTGCAGAGACACGGCCATGACCGGAACCCCTGGAAAATCCACCCTGTCCTATTTCACCTGGGCCTTCGCCTTCACCGCCATCGGGCTTGCGCTTGGCGGCTTTCTGGGCTGGCAGACGACCGGCACATTCCAGGGCACTGCCACGATCTTCTTCATCTGCTGCGTGCTGGCGGTGCTGGAAATCTCGTTGTCGTTCGACAATGCCATCGTCAACGCCAACAAGCTGAAATCGATGACGCCCGAATGGCAGCACCGATTCCTGACCTGGGGCATCATCATCGCGGTGTTCGGGATGCGGATCGTGTTCCCGCTGTTGATCGTGGTGATCGCGGCGAAGATCGGCCCGTGGCAGGCGCTGGTCATGGCCGCAAGCCAGCCCGCGGAATACGCCCGGATCATGAACGAGGCACATCTGCCGATCGCGGCTTTCGGCGGCACCTTCCTGATGATGGTCGGCCTGACCTATTTCTTCGATCAGGAAAAGGACGTGCATTGGGTGCGCTGGATCGAGGAACAGGCCAGCCGCTATTCCTCGATCCGGGGGATCGAGGTGGCGGTGGTGCTGACGACCGTTCTGGCGTTTTCACGCCTGCTGGACGAGGCCGAGCAGCAGATGTTCGTGAATTCCGCGATTTTCGGGCTGCTGACCTTCCTGCTGGTCGAGGTGATCGGCGGGTTTCTGGATCACCGCCAGCAGGCGCTGGATGCCGCGGCCAAGGGCGGTTTCGGCGCGTTCCTGTATCTTGAGGTGCTGGACGCCTCGTTCTCGTTCGATGGCGTGATCGGGGCCTTTGCGCTGACACAGAACCTGTTTGTCATCGCCATCGGCCTTGGCATCGGCGCGATGTATGTCCGGTCCATGACCATCATGCTGGTCGAGCGCGGCACGCTGGCACAATACCGCTATCTGGAACATGGCGCGTTCTACGCGATCCTGATCCTGTCGGTCATCATGTATGTCCAGACGCTGACCCACATCCCCGAGGTCATCACCGGGCTGGGCGGCGCGGGGCTGATCGGCATCTCGCTCTGGTCGTCGATCCGCTGGAACCGGCGCAATCCCGACGGGGTGCCAGACGGTATGGCGGCTCAGAACCTGTAGGGGACGTGGCTTTCGGCGATGCGCAGCCGTTCCAACTCGTGTTCGGTGGGGCGGTGGCGCATCCAAGGCGCAGGCGCGGGGCGTGATGCGCGCCGGCCGCCGAAAAGCCCGATCAGACTGCGGACCGCGGTGGTTGTCAGGGTGGTCATTTTGACCTCGTTTCGTTGCTTCATCTGACCAAAGGCTGGTCGGTTTGGAAACGAGTCTCTTTGATGCCGATCAATGCCGCGGATGGGTGCGACGACTCGTCCTGTTCGGTGCGGGTGGGCAGCGCCGGGGGCTTTGCGCCCCCGGACCCCCGCAGGATATTTGTGCCAGAATGAATTATACGGGGCGCCGCAGGGTCTGTGCGGTCAGGTTCGGAACACCCGGTAGATGGCGGGGATCACCAGAACCGTCAGCAGGGTCGAACTCATCAGGCCGAAGAACAGCGAAATGGCGAGGCCCTGGAAGATCGGGTCGGCCAGGATCACCGCCGCACCGATCATCGCCGCCAGCGCCGTAAGCAGGATCGGTTTGAAGCGGATCGCGCCGGCGTCGAGCAGGACGGCGGGGGTGACGCGGCCGCCTTCGGCGTGGCGGATGAAATCCACCAGCAGGATCGAGTTGCGCACGATGATGCCCGCCAGCGCGATGAAGCCGATCATCGAGGTGGCCGAGAATGGCGCCGCGAACAGCCAGTGGCCGACCATGATGCCGAGGAAGGTCAGCGGCACCGGCGTCAGCACCACCAAGGGCAGGCGGAAGCTGCCGAACTGTGCCACGACAAGGATGTAGATCCCCAGAAGGGCCACGCCGAAGGCGCCGCCCATGTCGCGGAAGGTGACCCATGTCACCTCCCATTCGCCATCCCAGAGCAGTGTCGGCGTCGTGTCGTCCTGCGGTTGGCCGTGCAGCGAGATCACGGGTTTGGTTCCCTCGGGCCAGTCCATCGCATCCAGTGCGCGCTGGACGGCAAGCATGCCGTAAAGCGGCGCTTCGAACGTGCCGGCCAGTTCGGCCGTCACCATCTCGGCCGGGCGGCCGTTGTGGCGAAAGATCGGGAAGGAGGCGCGTTCTTCCGAGATCCGAACCACATCGCCCAGTTCCACCACGCCCCGCGCGCCGGGCAGAAGGTTGGCCGGGATCGGGGTGGACAGGAAGCGTTCGTCCAGCACCCGGTCGCCTCTGGGCCGGGCAAGCTGAATCGGGATCGGGTGGCGGCCCTCGGCCCGGTGGGAATAGCCCACCACCGTTTCGCCGTTCAGAAGCCGGATGGTGTCGAACACATCCGTCTCCTGCACCGCGAAGAAGTCGAGGTCATCGGGTTCGATGGTGGCGCGCAGGCGGGTGGGCGGTGTGCCGAAGCTGTCGTCGACATCGACGATGAAGGGCACGCTGTCGAAGGCCTGACGGATGCGGGCGGCGGTGTCGCGGCGGGCATCGGGGGTGGGGCCGTAGACTTCGGCCAGAAGTGTGGCGATCACCGGCGGGCCGGGCGGCGGTTCCACCGTTTTCAGCACCGTGCCGGGGGGCAGGGGCAGAGCCTTCAGCCGCTCTCGGATCTCCAGTGCGATGGCGTGGCTGGCGCGGTCGCGGTCCTGGCCGGGCACCAGGTTGACCTGGATGTCGCCTTCATTCGGGCGGCCGCGCAGGTAGTAGTGCCGGACGAGGCCGTTGAAGTTGAAGGGGGCTGCGGCCCCGGCATGGGTCTGGACCGAGACGACCTCGGGCAGGGTCAGCACCGCGCGGGCGGCATCCTGTGCCACGCGGTCGGTCTCCTCGACCGAGGCCCCTTCGGGCAGGTCGATCACCACCGCCAGTTCCGACTTGTTGTCGAAGGGCAGCAGTTTCACCGTCACATCCTGCGTATAGATCAGCCCGAGCGAGCCGAAGGACAGCACCACCGTCGCCAGCAGAAAGGCCAGCGCGCGGCGTCTGGTGTGCAGGATCGGGCGGGCCACGGCGAGGTAAAGCCGGCCAAGGCGGCCGCCGGGGGTGGCGTGATCCTCGCCATGAAGGGGGGCGCGGCCGGCGATTTTCAGCATCAGCCAGGGGGTGATGATGACGGCCACGAAGAAGGAAAACACCATCGCGGCCGAGGCATTGGCAGGGATGGGGCTCATGTAGGGGCCCATCAGGCCGGCGACGAACAGCATCGGCAGCAGGGCCGCGACCACGGTCAGCGTGGCGACGATGGTCGGGTTGCCGACCTCGGCCACCGCTTCGATGGCGGCCTGTGCGCGGGGTTTCGTGCGATCGAGGCCCCAGTGGCGGGCGATGTTCTCGATCACCACGATGGCATCGTCGACCAGAATCCCGATCGAGAAGATCAGCGCGAACAGCGACACCCGGTTCAGCGTGTAGCCCATCAGCCAGGCCGCAGCCAGCGTCAGCAGGATCGTGACCGGGATCACCACCGCCACCACCGCCGCCTCGCGCCAGCCGATGGCGACCCAGACCAGCGCGATGATCGAAAGCGTCGCAAGACCAAGGTGGAACAGCAGTTCGTTGGCCTTTTCGTTCGCCGTCTCGCCATAGTCGCGGGTGATGGTGACATTGATGCTGTCGGGGATCAGGCTGCCCTTCAGCGCCTGAACGCGGGCCAGCGCGGCCTCGCCCACCACCACGGCATTGGCGCCGGCGCGCTTGGCCAGCGCCAGCGTCACGGCGGGTGTGCGTGTCACGCTGCCATCGGCCGCGCGGGTGACATTGGCCACGATCGACTCGGCGCCGTCGGTGACGAGGTCCACGCTGGCGACATCGCCCAGATAGACCGGACGACCGTCGCGCGTGGTCAGAAGCAGGTTCGCGATTTCGGTCGGTGTGGTCAGCGTGCGCCCTGCGATCAGCGCCACCTGCTGGCCGTCCTGCCGCAGAAGGCCCGCATCCTGCGCAACATTGGCGCCGGCAAGCTTCGCGGCAAGCCCTTGCAGCGTCACGCCGTAAAGCGCCAGCCGTTCCGGGTCGGGCGCCACGCGGATCGCCTCGGGCACCTCGCCCACCAGATAGGTCAGGCCCACATCCTCGATCCGGGCCAGTTCGGTGCGCAATTCGCGCGCGACGCGGGTCAGATCGTTGGCCGAGACATCCGGCGCCACCGGCACCAGCGTCAGCGCAAGGATCGCCACATCGTCGATGCCGCGCCCGACGATCAGCGGTTCCGGGATGCCCGCGGGGATGCGGTCCATGTTGGCGCGCACCTTGTCATGCACGCGCAGGACGGCAGCATCGGACGAGGTGCCGACTTCGAACCGGGCGGTGACCATGGCCTGATCGTCTTCGGTCCGGGAATAGACATGTTCGACCCCGTCGATGGCCTTGACGATGGTTTCCAGCGGTTCGGTCACCAGCTTTACCGCATCTTCGGCCCGCAGCCCCGGGGCCTGAATGTGGATATCGACCATCGGCACCGAGATCTGGGGTTCTTCCTCGCGCGGCAGCGACACCAGCGCGATCAGCCCCACCGCCAGCGCGGCAAGGATGAACAGCGGCGTCAGCGACGAGCCGATGAAAGAGCGGGTGATCTGCCCGGCCAGTCCAAGGCGCGGCTGGCGGTCATTCATGGCCGCTCTCCAGTTCGTCGCCGGGACGCAGGCCGCTGAGCACCTCGACCATGGGCTGGCCGTCGATCACATGGCGGCCGCCCAGAACCACCGCACGCTCGGCCCCGCCGGCGCGGACGAAATCCAGCCCGCCGCGGAAACTGACAGCGGCTTCCGGCACCAGAAGCGCCTGACGCTGGCCCACCGGCAGACGCACCAGCACCCGGGCATCCACGAAGGCGTCGGGCAGGCCCGGCACTTCGACATCGGCGATGACCCGGCCGCCTTCGATCAGCGGGTAAAGCCGGGCAAGCCGCCCCGAGGTCGGCCCAGAGGCCCCTTCGATCACGATGGCATCGCCCTCGGCCAGCAGGGTGGCATGGCGTTCGGGCACCGCAAGGCGCAGGAAAAAGCCGCCGCCGCCGATGGTGGCCACCGCCTCGCCGGGCAGCACCACCGCGCCGGCGGCCACCGGCACCGTCAGCACCCGGCCCGTGATCGGCGCCAGCACCCGACCCTCGGCCGCCTGCTGTTCCAGCACCTGCCGTTCGGCATGGTTCGCGGCCAGCCGGCCGGTCAGCACCTGCACCTGCGTGCGCAGCGCATCGGCCTGCTGCGTGGTGGACACGCCGCGCGCCAGCAGATCGTTCACGCGCTGCAATTCGGTTTTCGCATTGGCCAGTTCCGCTTCCAGTGCCTCGCGCACGGCATCGATGGCGGCAAGCTGGAAGCCGATCTTTTCATCCACCACCTCGGCCAGCACCTGCCCCGCGCGGACCATGTCGCCTTCGGCCACCGACAGCGCGACCAGCGTGCCGCCAAGGCGCGACCGCGCCGGGATGCGGTCCTTCGCCTCGATCCGGCCATAGACCGCCTTCCAGTCTGTCACCGTGGTCAGGGCCAGCGGCTGGGCAAGGCTGGGCAGGGGCAAAAGCAGCAGAAGCGCCGCAAGGATCAGGCGGGTCATGGCTCGGGTCCGATACTGGGCCGCGGGCGGCCGCGTTATATTCATTCCGTCGAATATAACCATGCCCCCCGCGGATCAAGCCCGGCCGGGCTACAGCACCACGATTCCGTTGTGCTTGGCCTTGTGTTCGGGTTCGACATGGATGCTGACACGGCTGTGGGGCACCGCCGCATGCAGCGCCGCCTCGATCCGGTCGCAGATGTCATGGGCGGCGGCCACCGTGGTGGCGCCGGTGACGACAAGGTGAAAATCGATGAAGGTCACGCGGCCCGCATGGCGGGTGCGCAGGTCATGCGCCTCGACCGCGCCCACGGCCTCGGTCGAGATCACCTCGCGCACGCGGGCCAGTGTCTCGTCGGGCAGGGATTCGTCCATCAACCCGCTGACCGAGGCCGACATCACCTTCCACCCCGACCACAGCACGTTTACCGCCACCAGCGCCGCCAGCGCCGGGTCCAGCCAGTGCCAGCCGGTCAGGATCGCGGCCAACACCCCCAGCGTCACCCCCACAGACGAGACGACATCGGCCAGAAGATGCCGCCCGTCCGCCACCAGCGCCGGCGACAGAAGCCGCCGCCCGCCCGAAAGCAGCACCCAGCACCAGATGCCGTTCACGGCGGTCGCAACCGCATTGACCACCAGCCCGTCAAAGGGCGCAATCAGCGGCTTGGGGTCAAGAAAGGCCAGACTCGCCTCGCGCAGGATCAGCAGCGCCGCAATGACGATCATCACGCCTTCCAGCACCGCGCTAAGAAATTCCGCCTTGTGGTGGCCGTAGGGGTGGTTCGCATCGGCCGGAATAGCCGCCACCCGCACCGCGATCAGCGCGACCATGGCCGCAACCACGTTCACCGTGCTTTCCATCGCATCCGACAGCAGCGCGACCGATCCGGTCATCCACCACGCCAGCGTCTTCAGCCCCAGAACCAGCAGGCCCACAAGCAGGCTTCCCACAGCAAGCTTCACGGTCTGAGACATGCGAGGACTCCGGGTGGTCATGGCGGATGGTCATGGGCGGGCGGCGCAAGATGCAAATGGCGCCGGATGCAAAAGCGGCCGCCCTTGCAAGGCGGCCGCTTTATCAGCAACAGGCGGGATCAGGCAAGCCTTTGTTCCGCCTTGAGAATGTTTCGCAATCTCAGGCGTCGACCCATTCGGCGCCGGCGCGGGCGTGCAGATAGCCGTTGGCCAGTTGCCCGCCGGGGGCGACGGCGCGGGCGGCGGCCTCAAGCTCGTCGGTGCAGGCACCTGCTTTCAGCGCGGCATCGAAGGCGCGGGTCAGCGCCACCATGTCGCCAGTATGAGGCGACAGCCGCAACGAGGCGACATCGGCCTTCAGCAGCGCCGGGATCTCGCGGCCCGCGAAGGATGTGGCGCAGGACAGCGTCTGCACCCCGTTCACCGCCAGGAACTGCTCGCCGTCCAGCGTATCGACCTCGCGCCCGTCGGGGTCGGCGTTGCAGATGAACTGGCAGCTGTCCTTGATCCGGTCATGCAGCCGCGCATGGTAGCACCGCCCCGAAATCGCCAGCGGCTGGCGGCCAAAGCCCCAGACTTCGACCGCGACACCGCGTTCCTTGCCGGCACGGGCCAGCTTGGCGATCGACTCCATCGGCAGTTCGTTCGGCAGGCAGATCCGTGCCGCCCCGCGCGAGGCCAGCCAGTCCAGCGTGCCGATGTTATAGACGTTGATCAGCGGGCTGACCGAGAACGGCACACCCGCCGGAATATAGGCCAGCGCGGTCAGATCTGCGATCTCGATACCGGCGCCGGCGTCGATCAGTTCTTCCGTCAACTGCCGTTCGCGCTTCAGCGTGACCAGCGCAAGCGACGAGATCCACACCTCTTTGCCGGCGGCCTTCAGCCGGTCGACCGCGACCGGAATTTCCCCCTGCCAGAACGGCAGCCGCTTTGAACAGACGACCTCGCCCACCACGACGCGGGCGGCGGGGGATTCGTCGGCGATCTTCGCGTAGAAGTCGCGCACCTGCGAGGCTTCCCAGAAGAACAGGTTCGGTCCGATTGTCAGATCCATCGCCTTTTACCTCCAGGTCTTGGCATAGGCGCCGGTGGTGGTCGCCTGCCCCTCGGACAGCGCGGCCAGCGCGCCTTGCGGCATCGGCTGGCCCGCGGCCAGCGCATCCACGGCGGCGCGGAAGCTGCGCACCACCTGCGCGACATACGACCGCGACCGCTGGCGGCCCTCGATCTTCAGCGCGGTGACACCGGCTTTTGCCAGTTGCGGCAGGATGTCCTGCGCGTTCAGGCTGACCGCATCCTCGAAGATATGGCCCACCTGATCGCCCGAGGTGAAGCAGCCCTTGCACAGCGTCGGATAGGGGGCGGGCTGGTCCTTGCCAACGCGGTGGATGGTGAAATCGCCCAGACGCGCGGCCAGCTGATCGCCCTCTTCGACATATTCCACCTGCGCCGCGGGCGAGCAGACGCCGTTCATGTTGGGCGACTGGCCGGTGGCATAGGACGACAGCGAACAGCGCCCCTCGGCCATGACGCACAGGCCGCCGAACACGAAGACCTCGGTCTCGACGTCGGGGGTTTCCTTGTTGATCGCGGCGATCTCGGCCACGGTCAGCACGCGCGGCAGCACCACGCGCTTCACCCCGAATTCGCGGGCGTAGAAGTTGATGACATCGGCATTGGCCGCCGCCGCCTGCACCGACAGGTGCCGGCGCAGGTTCGGATGGTGCTTGGCGGCATGGGCCAGCAGCCCCATGTCGGCCAGAATCACCGCATCGGCGCCGGCGGCTTCGGCGGCGGCGATGTTGCGATGCCACAGCGTCTCGTCCCCCGCCCGCGGGAAGGTGTTGATCGCCACCAGAACATGCGCGCCATGCTTGTGGGCGAAGGCCACACCCTCGGCCAGTTCCTTGGGCGAGAAGTTCAGGCCGGGAAAGTTCCGCGCGTTGGTTTCATCGGCAAAGCCGCAATAGATCGAGTGGGCGCCGGCTTCCACAGCGGCGCGCAGCGCGGCAGGGGTGCCGGCGGGGCAGACGAGTTCCATCAGAGCACTCCGGAGGCGCGGCGAAGCGCCACGCCGGTTTGACGTTCGATGGCCGCGGCGACGGGCGCAAGCGCACGCGCAAGCGGCGGGGCCACATGCTGGATTTCCTCAAGCAGGTCCAGTTCGGCATTGTCGATGGCATTGCGCAGCGCCAGCGCCGCCGCCGTATCCCCCGCGATCACCAGATCGCGCGAGAAGAACAGCGCATCGCCATCCACCGCGCCATGCACCAGCGCCAGCAGCGCCGACAGTTTGCCCGCGATGCGGCAATCCGCACCCGAACCATCCCGCGCCAGCCGGATCTTCGGCTGGCCTGCGGGCAATGTGAGAATCATCACCACCGGCAGGTCGGTCGGGTCCAGCGCGAAACTTGCGTTCACATGGGTGCCGAGGCGGCTGACGATTTCGGGGTGGCGCGCTGCGATGCGGCGGGCGAGCAGCGTCAGCGCGACCGAAGCGGGGGGCTTCGGCAAAAGCCCCACCAGCCGCGAAAGCGGCGGGGCAAGCGTAGGCAGACTGGTCATGGCACACCTGTTCCGATCGGATCGGGGGACGCCTTAACATCCATGCCGCAGGCCCATATTGATATATGTCAAGCAATTGGCCGGCCCGCGCTGCTAGGCCGCAAGCCCAAGACAGTGAGGTTTCATGCGCAGCCTGCCCATCTTCCCGGATCTCCGGGCTTTTCTTGACTGGTGCGCCCGTCAGGGCGACCTTGCCCGGATCGCCGATCCGGTCTCGCTGCGGCATGAAACCACGGCGGTGGCCTCGAAGGTGCTGCGCGGCGGCGGCCCGGTGCTTCGGTTTGAGAAGTTGCGCGATACATCCGCCACCATGCCGCTGGTGGCCAACCTCTTTGGCACGCGCGAACGGGTGGCGGCGGGTCTGGGCCTGTCGCTGGACCAGATCCCCGAACTGGGCGCCTTTCTGGCCGCGCTGCGGGCGCCCGCGCCGGTGGCCGGGATGCGGGACGCGCTGTCGCGCTGGCCGCAGTTGCAGGCGGCGCTGAACACGCGGGCCAAGGTCGTGCGCTCGGCCGAGGTGCAAGAGGTGGTGCATGAAGGACAGGCCGTCGATCTGGGCATGATCCCGGTGCCGACCTGCTGGCCCGGCGATGCCGGCCCGCTGGTCACATGGCCGGTGGTGCTGACCCGCCCCCATGGCACCAACACCGAAGACACGCTGCACTATAACGCCGGGGTCTACCGCGCGCAGGTGATCGGGCGCGACCGGCTGATCATGCGCTGGCTGGCGCATCGCGGCGGCGCGGGCCATTACCGGACATGGATGCGCGCGGGCCAGCCGATGCCGGTGGCGCTTGCACTGGGCTGCGACCCGGCGCTTTTGCTGTCGGCGGCACTGCCGCTGCCCGAACCTGTGTCGGAACTGACCTTCTCGGGCGTGCTGAGGGGCGCGCGGACGCCGCTGGTGCAGGGCCGCACCGTGCCGCTGATGGTGCCCGCCAATGCCGAGATCGTGGTGGAAGGCTGGGTCCACCCCGAGGACATGGCCCCCGAAGGTCCGTTCGGTGACCATACCGGCTATTACAACTCGGTCGAGGATTTCCCGGTGATGCGGGTGTCCGCGATCACCCACCGCAAAGACCCGTTCTACCTGACCACCCACACCGGCCGCCCGCCGGATGAACCTTCGGTGATCGGCGAGGTGTTCAACGAACTGGCGATGCCGGTCTTTCGCCAGCAGATCCCCGAGGTGCGCGACCTTTACCTGCCGCCCGCGGCCTGTTCCTACCGCATTGCCATCGTCTCGATCGACAAACGCTATCCCGGTCAGGGGCGGCGGGTGATGCTGGCCTTGTGGGGGATGCTGGCGCAGTTTTCCTACACCAAGATGGTGATCGTGGTGGATGGCGACATCAACCCGCGCGACTGGGACGATGTGGCCTGGGCGCTGGCCACCCGGATGGACCCGTCGCGCGATGTGATGATCCTGGAAAAGACCCCGATGGATTACCTGGATTTCGCCTCGCCCGAGCCGGGGCTGGCGGGCAAGATCGGCATCGACGCGACGAACAAGATCGGCCCCGAAACCCATCGCGAATGGGGCGAGGTCATGGCCCAGTCGCCCGAGGCCGAGGCCTTCGCAGACCAACTGCTCGCCAAGCTGAGGATCAAATCGTGAGGGTCGTTCTGGGCGTATCCGGCGCATCCGGCGCGGCCCTTGCGCCGGCCGTGGCCCGGCATCTGGCGGCGCTGGGGGCCGAGATCGATCTGGTGATTTCAAAGGCCGGCGAACGCACGCTGGTCGAGGAAATCGGCCCCGAGGCGCCCGAGGCGCTGCGCGGGCTGGCCACGCGGGTGCATGGGATCATGAACGTGGGCGCGGCCATTGCCTCGGGGTCGTCGCCGGTGGCGGGGATGATCGTGGCGCCGTGCTCCATGCGGTCGTTGGCGGCGATCGCGCATGGGCTGGATGACAACCTGCTGACGCGGGCGGCCTCGGTGCAGCTGAAGGAACGGCGGCGGCTGGTGCTGCTGGTGCGGGAAAGCCCGCTGACGCTTGCGCATCTGCGCAACATGACCGCGGTGACCGAAATGGGCGCCATCGTGGCCCCGCCAGTGCCCGCCTTCTATCTGAAGCCCGACAGCGTCCAAGCCATCGTCGAACAGATCGCCGCGCGTGCGGTGGATCTGATGGGCCTGGGCCGCCCGCAGGCCAAGGCCTGGGGCTAGGGCGCCAGCACGGCCCGCGCGGATTGCAGCACGGCCGCTGGCGGGCCTGCGGCGTCCAGCGCCGTCCAGATCCCGGCCCCCGGATCGCGGGCCAGTTGCGCCTTGACCACCACCTCGTCCGCGTCGGAAGCATCGCCGCGCCGGGCGCGGACACGGGCCAGCAGCACCTCGGGCGGGGCGGTCAGCCACAGGCCGGTGAAGGGCACCCCCAGCCGGGCCGCCAGATCGGCCGCGGCCTGACGGTCGGCGGGGTCCAGAAAGGTCGCATCGACCAGCACCGGCCAGCCCGCGCGCAGCATCACCCCGGCCCGCGCCAGCATCCGCAGATAGACCGCGCCCCGCGCCCCGGCCGCATAATCAGCGGCGGGAAGGGCCGCGGTTTCCGGCTGATGGGCCATGGCCTTGCGTTCCAGATCGGTGCGCAGATGCACCGCGCCGGGCGGCAGGCCCAGCATCGGCGCAAGGCCGCGCGCCAGCACGGTCTTGCCGCTGCCCGACAGCCCCCCCACCGCGATCAGCCGCGCGGGCGGCGGCGCCAGCGCGGCCAGCGCCTCATCCAGAAAGCGCCGCGCTTCGGCGACCGAATCGCCCTGCCCCCGCGCGCGGTCGGTCTGCACCAGCACCATGGCGCGGATCGCCGCCCGCACCGCCAGAAACAGCGGCAGCGCGGCCAGCCCCGCATCCTCGGCGCCATCGGCATCCAGCAACCATGCCGCCAGCGCGATGTTGGCCGGCCGCAGCAGGCCGCGGTGATCCAGATCCATCAGCAGAAAGGCCAGATCGTAAAGCACATCGCAGGTGCCCAGCCTCTCGTCGAATTCCAGCGCGTCGAACGGCACCGGGCGGCCGTCGATCAGCACCAGATTGCGCAGATGCAGATCGCCATGACAGCGCCGGACATGGCCCGCACCGCGCGCGGTCAGCAGCGGCGCCACCCGCGCCAGCATCGCCCGCGCCCCGGCATGAAAGGCCGCGACCCGTGGCCCGCCCAGCGCGTCGCCCATGTCGGCGAAGACCCGATCCAGCTCGTCCAGGATCTCGGCGATCAGATGCGCGCCATCGGCAGGCCGCAGCGGCGCCGCGCGGTGGAACGCCTGCACCGCATGGCCCAGCGCCGCGGCCAGACCGTCGTCCAGCCCGCCGCGCAGCGCCACCGACAAAAGCTCGTCCCCGGCCGGAAAGCGCCACATCCGCAACAGCCATTCGACCGGCGTGCCCGGACCGCCAAGGGCAAGCCCGCCCGGCCCCCGCACCACCGGCACAAGTTCGCGGTAGATCTGCGGCGCGGTGGGGCGGTTCAACTCCAGCTCGCGCAGCAGCATCGCGTGGCGCTGCGCAAGGGTCGACAGGTCCATGTAATCATAGCGGACCGCGCGCTTCATCTTCCATGCGGTATCGCCGACCAGAAACACCTGCGCGCCATGGGTCTCGACCACCTCGACCGGCTGGCCACCATAGGTTGCCGGATCGGACAGGAACCGCACCACATCGCGTTGATCCTGCATGATGCCCCCCGCCCCCCGTCTCGACCATGCCCAGCTTGGCCCGATGTGCGCGCCTGTCAACGCGGCGCGGCGCCGCCGGAACCGCCGGTTGACCATGATCATTGACGCATCCGCCGCAGGATGAAACTCTGCCCTCTGCGACAGACGCTCCGAGACAAGGACTCTCAAGATGACTTTCCCGAAGAGACCCCAGGTCGCCGACGCCCCCCCCACCTCGCCCGGCGATGCGTGGAAAACCGACTTTGCCTTCGCCACCGGACCCACCGCCGTGATGGAGTTCTGGACCCGGATCGCCAATGAGGCGGTGCAGTTCAGCGCCGACCGGATGTGCGAGACGGTCAAGACCCAGCAGCAGATGATGCATTGCCGAAACCTTTCGGAAATGGCCCATCTGCGCGCCGTCTGGTGGCAAACGGCCGTCGATCAATACACTGCCGAGGTCGCGCGCCTGACCGAAATCTGGCAAGAAACCATCGACAGGACCACGCAGATCAGGACACACTGACCGGCAGCCGGCCGGCGATGCCAAGGGGGGAACCCCCGCCCTTGGCGGGGGTTTCGGAACGGTCGCCTCATTCCCATCTTGCGACAAAGCCGAAGCCGCCCGCGAGATGCAGATGACCTCCGTCGAAATCAAAGTCGCCTCTTACAACATCCACAAGGGCGTGGGCACCGACCGCCGCCGTGACCTTGGCCGCACAGCCGCTGTCATCGCCGAACTGGGCGCCGACATCGTGGCGCTGCAAGAAGCCGACCGCCGTTTCGGAGACCGGGCTGGGCTTCTGGATCTGCCGCATCTGAAACATCTGACCGGCCTTGAGGCGGTCGAGATCGAGGACCGCGGCCGCGCCCATGGCTGGCATGGCAACCTGCTTCTGGTGCGCGGCGCCGCGGTCGAACGGGTGCAGAAGATCGTCCTGCCCGGGTTCGAGCCGCGCGGCGCGCTGATGACAGACCTTTCGGTGGCCGGGCGCCCGCTGCGCGTGATCGCCGCGCATCTGGGGCTGCTGCCCGGGTCGCGGGCCGCGCAGACCCGCCACCTGCTGGAACGGATCGAGGAATGCGACCCCCGGCCCATCCTGTTGATGGGCGATCTGAACGAATGGCGCGGCACGGGCGCGGCGATGGGCCATCTTGCGCGGCACTTTACCGACGGGGTCATGGTCAGAAGCTTTCCCTCCCGGTTTCCGATCCTTGCGCTTGACCGCCTGATGACCTGCCGACATGGCCAGCTTCTGGATGTGGGAACCCACGACAGCCCGCTTGCGCGGAAAGCCTCGGATCATCTGCCGATCAAGGCACGGCTGCGCCTGTCCGATCGCATCGCGGCCGCATCATGATCGACGGCTGGACCGGAGTGCTGGTCTGGCTGGCGCTTGCGGCGGCGGTAGTCGCCGCGCTTTCGGCGCTGACCTTTCATTCGTGGCGACGGTTCGCGCGCAAAGCCCGCGGCCCGGTGACGCTTGCGCTGCCAAAGACCGGGCCGGCCACCGCACTGGACCGGATCTTCGCCCCGATCGAGGCCGCCCATCCCGGCCGTTCCGGGCTGCTGGCCCTGATCGAGAACCGCGACGCCTATGCCGCGCGGGCGCTGTCGGCGCGGATGGCGGGGCGCAGCCTTGACCTGATGTATTACATCTGGCGCACCGACCTGACCGGCTGGCTGCTGATCGAGGAACTTCTGGCCGCGGCCGAACGCGGTGTGCGGGTGCGCCTGCTTCTGGACGATGTGAACGTGCAGGGCTTTGACCGCGCCTTCCTTGCGCTGAACCAGCACCCCAATGTCGAGGTTCGCCTGTTCAACCCGACCCGCAACCGCGGCCATATCGCGCGACGGTCGTTCGAGATGCTGCTGGGCCTGTCGCGCTTCAACCGACGGATGCACAACAAGGCCTGGATCGCGGACGGGCGGCTGGCCATCGTCGGCGGGCGCAACGTGGGCGACACCTATTACGATGCCGTGGAAAGCGGCGGGCCGATGTCGCGCGATGCCGATGTGATGCTGGCCGGCCCGGTGGTGACCGAGGTCGAGGGCCTGTTCGACAGCTATTGGAACCTGGGCCTTGCACTGCCGATCCTGACGCTGTGGCCCGGCTTCAAGGTCAACATGACCGCGTTCCGCCGCCGCATGGCCCGCCACAACCGATCCGGGGCGGCCCGCAGTTTCGTCGCGCGCACGATGCACGGGCGTGACGGCGCGGCGCTGTTCACCGGGCGCCTGCGCTGGACCGACCGGGTGGCGCTGCTGGCCGATCCGCCCGACAAGGCGCTGGGGCACCGATCCGGCCCGTGGATGACGGATGCGATCAACACGCTGCTGCGCGAAGCGAAGCAAGAGGTGCGCCTTGTCACGCCCTATTTCGTGCCGGGCAACGATGGCTGCGACCTGCTGGCCGGCCTTGCGCGGCGCGGGGTGCGGCTTTCGGTGATGACGAACGCGCTGTCGGTGACCGACATGGTGCTGGTCCATGGCGCCTACCGCCACTACCGCCTGCCGCTGCTGCAAGCCGGCGCCCGGCTGTTCGAGTTCGGCCCCCTGCCCCGTCCGACCGGGCGGCGCGATCTGCTGCACACCAAGGTGTTCCTGATCGACGGGCGGCAGGCGGTGGTGGGATCGCTGAACTTCGATCTGCGGTCGGCCTTCATGAACACCGAGCTGGGCGTTCTGTTCGAGGAACCAGAGGTCTTTGCCGAACTCTCTGCCATGTTCGACCGCGAGACCGCGCCCGATCAGGCGCACCGGCTGTCGCTGGCCTCGGGGCGGCTTTGCTGGTCGGTGATCCGCGGCGAGACCGATGAACTGGTGCGGTTCGAGCCGGACTCGCCCATGCGGCTGCGGGCGGTGTCGTGGGTGGTGGGCCACCTGCCGATCCAAAGCTATCTGTAACCCCGCCGCGGTTTCCGTCGCGCGAAAGCGGCCGGGATGACAAAATATTCAAACTTCAAAATCTGATATCAAGGCATTGTCTTTAAATGTTTTTATCACCAACTTTTGCCACCTGCGGCAAGCCGCCGCAGTTGAAATGATCCCCCACAACGACGGATTTCGGTTGCGTCACCGTGTGACGTTCGCCTGCCCGTTGCGGGCCTGTAGCAAGGAAAAGCCAATGAAACGAGTTCTTCTGTCCACCCTGGTGGCCTCCCTTCCCGCTGTCGCGATGGCGGCCGATGCCGAAAAGGTCGTCGAGGCCCGCCAAGGCTATTTCTCGCTTGTGGCGCTGGAATTCGGGCCGCTGGCCGCGATGGCCAAGGGCGAGATGCCCTATGACGCCGCCGCCGCCACCGCCCATGCCGCCGACCTTGTCGCGCTGACGAAATACAACCCCGGCGATCTTTATGCCGCGGGCACCGCGGAAGGCGAAGCCAAGGGCAGCCATGCCAAGGCCGCGATCTGGACGGACATGAGCGCCTATCAGGCCAAGGGCGTGGCCTTCTTCGAGGCCATCGCCGCACTGGAACCGGCCGCCGGCGCCGGGCAGAAGGAACTGGCCGCTGCGGTGGGCAAGGTCGGCGCCACCTGCAAGTCGTGCCACGACGACTTCCGCGCCAAGGACTGACGCCATGAGCAGCCCGGACACTCATTCCCCCGACACACCCGCCGTCGAGACCGTCAAGGTCTGGGATCCGCTGCTGCGGCTGTTCCACTGGGCCCTTGCGGCGGCGGTGGTGCTGGCATGGGGCCTTGGCCACTTCGGCCCGGACATCATGACGCTGCATTTTTACGCGGGCTATGTCGTGCTCGGGCTGCTTGCCTTCCGCCTGATCTGGGCGCTGGTCGGCCCCGCGCCGGCGCGGTTCTCGAACTTCGTCTATGGCCCGCGCGATATTCTTGGCTACGCCGCCGAGGCATGGCGCCGCAAACCATCCTACTGGCGCGGGCACAACCCGCTGGGCGGGCTGTTCATCGTGGCGATCCTGCTGATGCTGATGCTTCAGGTGGTGACCGGCCTTGTGGCCGACCCCGATGATTTCATCAACGTCGGGCCGCTGGCCTCGTATGTGCCGTCATGGGTGTCGCGCAAGGCCGTGGGCCTGCATGAGACGATCGGCAACGTGATCCTTGGGCTTGTGGTGCTGCATCTGGCCGCCATCGCCTTCTACAAGCTGTGGAAACGCGAAGATCTGATCCGCCCGATGCTGACCGGCCTGAAAACCGTTCGGCGCGGCTGATCCTGCGGGCGCCCCCCGACAAGGGGGCGCCCCATCCGCGCCCGGCGCCAAGGCGCGCGGGGCGTTCCACCGGCGCCCTGTCCGGTGACGGGCTACCCCCACAGCAAAGGCGATCGGCCCCACAGCGTTCAACCGGGGGCCATTTTCGGGCCGCTATTCCTGAAGCCCGTAGCCTGCGAATTTCTGCGCCACCTCGGCAATCTGGTCGTCGGACAACAGCCGCACTTCGCCCAGTTGCAGACAGCCCATGTATTGCCGCGCCAGCGTCTCGACCTCGACCGCCAGCCACATCGTCCGCGCAAGGCTGGGACCGATGGCGATCATGCCGTGATGTTCCAGCAGGCAGGCCAGCCGACCCTTCAGCGCCTCGACCGCATGGCGCGACAACGCTTCCGAGCCATAGACCGCATAGGGTGCCACCCGGATCGTGGGCCCGCCCGCGGCGGCGATCATGTAATGGACGGCCGGGATCTCTCGGTTCAGGATCGCCAGCGTGGTGCAGGCGGTTGGATGGGCGTGAACCACGGCATTGGCTTCGGGGCGCGCGGCAAGGATGTCGCGGTGAAAGCGCCATTCGCTGGATGGCTTGTGCAGGCCGGTCACGGTGCCGTCCATCGCCATGTAGACGATGTCTTCGGGTTGCATCCTCTCATAGGCCATGGCGGTGGGGGTGATCAGCAACCCTTCGCCATGACGGACCGAGACATTGCCCGACGTGCCCTGATTCACCCCCGAGCGGTTCATCTCAAGGCAGGTCTCGATGATCGCCCGCCGTTTGCGCAGTTCCTCGGCGTCCATGGTGCCCTCCGTCGCGGTCCGTTTCGCTGTCGCGGGCTTAGGCCAGCGCCCCCGCGCCGTCAAAGGCCCCTGCGTCGCATCTTGGGCCGGCGATCGCCCCCAATGTGCGCCCGCGCAACGTTCGTGCCCCGCCGCAGGGCTAGGACGGCCGCGGTGCAAGACAAGCAAGAGGCCCCGATGTCCGACCTTCTCCTTTCCCTCGATGCCGAAGTGGGCGATGTCGCAGCCCAGCTTCCGGGCGCGGCCGGCCTGTTCCGCCGCCATGGCATCAGCTTCTGCTGCGGCGGCGGCCTGACGCTGGCCGAGGCCGCCACAACCCGCAACCTTGCCCCGGAAACGCTTCTGGCCGAGCTTCAGGCCCTGGCTGACGCGGCCGGCGCCACCGCACCGCAGGACACGCCCGCCCTGATCGCCCATATCCTTGACCGCTACCACGAGACCCACCGCCGCGAACTGGCCGAGCTGATCGCGCTGGCCGAAAAGGTCGAGGCCGTCCATGGCGACCATGACGAGGCGCCCCATGGCCTGATGCTGCTTCTGGACGACATGCGCGACGAGATGGAAGACCACATGCAGAAAGAGGAACAGATCCTGTTCCCGATGATGCGGATGGGGGCACCCACGCTGGAAGGCCCGATTGCGGTGATGCGTGACGACCACGACCGGCATGGCGAGCAGTTGCGCCGGCTGGAGCATCTGACCCGCGGCTTCACCCCACCCGAAGGCGCCTGCCGGTCCTGGCACGCGCTTTATGCCGGGGTGCGCAAGTTCGCCGAGGATCTGGTCGATCACATGCATCTGGAAAACGAGGTTCTGTTCCCCCGGTTCGAAGCCGCCTGAGCCGACGCTTCGGACAGTCGCCGCCCTTCGCCGTCCGCGGCGGCTTTCCGGCGGAAAGGCGGCTTGACCTTCGCCGCCTCGCAAGGGCAACCTTCGGGATCGTCCCGTTCCGGAGGTTGCCCTTGTCCCCTGCCGCCCGCCGCAGAAGGCTTTTGATCGCCCTTGTCGCCGCCATTGCGGCCGTGGTCGCGCTGGCGATGCTGGAACGGGCCCGGCATGGCATAACCATCACCGATCTGGCGGTGGGTGACACGCCCGCAACCCTTTACCGCGCCACCGATACCGCGGGCGATGCGCCGCTGGCGGTGATCGCCCACGGCTTCGGCGGATCGCGCCAGATGATGGAGGCGATGTCGCTGACACTCGCCCGCGCCGGCATGGCGGTGGTGGCCTTCGACTTCCACGGGCAGGGCCGCAGCCGGCTGCCGATGTCGCCCGATGCCTTCCCGAACGAGGCCGGCTCCAGCGGCACCACCGTCCAGCTTGTGCGCCAGACGCTTCAGGTGATCGACGCCGCCGAGGCGCTGCCCGGCCTGCGCGGCCCCGCGGCGCTGATCGGCCATTCGATGGCGACCGACATCCTTGTGCGTGTCGCCGCCCAGCGGCCGGGGATAAAAAGCGTGGCGCTGATCTCGGCCTTTTCGCGTGAGATCACGCCACAGGCGCCGGCGCGGCTTCTGATCCTGTCGGGGCAGCGCGAAGGCCGCCTGCGCGAGGTGGCGCTTGAGGCACTGGCGCAGGTCACCCCCAGCCCGCAGGAAGGCCAGACCGTGAAGGCCGATGGCATCGAGCGCCGCGCCGCGGTGGCGCCGTGGGTCGGCCATGCCGGCGTGCTGTGGTCGCCCACCACGCTGCGCGAGTTGCGCGACTGGCTGGCACCGGGGGCAAGTGCGGTTGCGGTGACCGGGCCGTGGATTGTGGTGTTGCTGACGGCGCTGGTGGCACTGGTCGGGCCTGCCTCGGCGCTGCTGCCCACGGCCCGGCGCCCGGCGCCCTCGGTCGGCTGGCGGTTCTTTCTGATCCTGCTGGCGGCACCCGCGCTGCCCGCCGCGCTGGCCGCCGTGGCCTTGGGCGAATCCGTGCTGGGCTTTGCCGGTTTCGGCCGGATCGCACTGTTCTTCGGGGTCTGGGGCGCGGTGCAGCTGGCGCTGCTGGCGCATTACCGCCGGCTGGACTGGCGGATCGATCCTGCGGCGCTGGCGCTGCTGCTGGCGGGCAGCCTGCTGTATGCGCTGGCGATGGATCGTTACGCGGCAGCCTTCCTGCCCACCGGGCCGCGGCTGGGCTTGATGGCGGTTCTGGCGGCGGGGACGGTGCCGTTCATGCTGGCACATGCCCATCTGGCGAAGGGGGCGCGGTTCTGGCGCCGGGGCTTGCTGGCGGTGGTGCCGCTGATCGCGCTTGGCGGGGCGATGGCGGCGGCGCCGCAGAAGCTGGGCCTGTCCTTCACCGTGGCGCCGGTGTTCCTGCTGTTTTTGCTGGTGTTCGGCCTGATGGGGCGCTGGGTCGGCCGGCGCAGCGGGCCTGCGACGGTGGGGCTGGGTCTGGGGATTGTCCTTGCATGGGCGATCGCCGCGACGACGCCGCTGTTCGGCGCGGCCAGCCGGCTGGTCTACTGAGGCCGCCCCCGTCGGGGCACCGACCGCACCAGCCCGCGCGCCCGCCTGCCCGTCACGGCACTGGCGCCCAGATCACCTCGTCGATGCGGGGGGCGCCGGTGGCCAGCATCACCAGCCGGTCAAAGCCCATGGCGATGCCGCTCGCCTGCGGCATCGACGCCAGCGCGGCCAGAAACTCCTCGTCCAGCGGATAGCTTTCGCCATAGACGCGGGCCTTTTCGGCCATTTCGGCCTGAAAGCGGCGGCGCTGCTCGGCGGGGTCGGTCAATTCGCCAAAGCCGTTGGCCAGTTCCACCCCGCAGGCATAAAGCTCGAACCGTTCGGCCACGCGCGGATCATCGGGGGCGCGGCGGGCCAGCGCCGCCTCGGCCGCGGGATAGCGGTCAAGGATCGTGGGCTGGCCATGTCCAAGATGCGGTTCCACCTTTTCGACCAGAACGCGGGACAGCATGTCCGACCATGTGTCGTCCGCCGCGGCCTTCAGCCCTGCCCGCGCCATCGCCTGCGCCAGCGCCGCGGCATCGGGTTCGCCCAAAGGGTCCAGCGTGGCCAGAAGGTCGATCCCGGCATGGCGCTGAAACGCCTCGGCAACCGACAGCCGTTCGGGCACGGCAAAGGGATCGCAGGTGGCATCGCGAAAGCGCAGCAGATCCGCCCCCGCCGCCTGCGCCGCCAGCCGAAGAAAGGCCGCGCAATCGTCCATCAGCACCTCGTAGCTCTCGCCCACGCGATACCATTCCAGCATGGTGAATTCGGGCGAATGCAGCGGCCCCCTTTCGCGATTGCGCCAGACATGGGCAAAGGCCGCGATGCGGGTTTCACCCGCCGCCAGCAGCTTTTTCATCGCAAATTCGGGCGAGGTGTGCAGATACATCCGTCGCGCCGCCCCGTCGTTGCCGATGGCATCGGTGGCAAAGCCATGCAGATGCGCCTCGTTGCCGGGGCTGATCTGAAGGGCGGCGGGGTCAACCTCGGTAAAGCCCTCGGCCAGCAGCCAGCCGCGCAGCGCGGTCTGGATGCGGTTTCGTGCCAGCAGCAGCGGGCGGCGGTCGGCGTGGCGGTGGGGCTGCCACCAGGGCGATGCGGGCATGGCGCGGCTTTCGGCTGGAAATTCCGGCGGGAATGGGGTAGGCGCACGGCCAATCCCGCGCGCATTCCGACGCGCCCTCGCCTATCACAAGGAATAAACCCGTGAAAGTCATCGCCTCAAGCCTTCGCAAGGGCAATGTCGTCGATATCGACGGCCGGCTGTATGTCGTTCTGACCGCCCAGAACTTCCACCCCGGCAAGGGCACGCCGGTGACGCAGGTCGACATGCGCCGGATCTCGGACGGCACCAAGGTGTCGGAACGCTGGAAGACCACCGAACAGGTCGAGCGCGCCAATGTCGACGAGCGTGAATACGACTTTCTGTATGAAGACGCCGAGGGCTATCACTTCATGGAGCCGGAAAGCTACGATCAGGTCGTGGTTTCGCCCGATGTGGTGGGCGACGGCAAGGTGTTCCTGACCGAAGGGATGCGCGTCTATCTGCAAACCCACAACGATGTGGCGATCTCGATCGAGTTCCCGCAGAAGGTGGTGGTCGAGATCACCGAGACCGAACCCGTGGTGAAGGGCCAGACCGCGTCCTCGTCCTACAAGCCTGCGATGTGCACCAACGGGCTGCGGGTGATGGTGCCGCCGCATATCTCGGCCGGCACCCGGATCGTGATCAACACCGAAGACCTGAGCTACGTCGAGCGCGCAAAGGACTGACCGCCGCGACAGGCCGGAATCGGAAGGGGCGCCCGCGGGCCCCCTTCGTCCTTTCCGGGGGAAGGCTGAAGTTACGCCCCGGAAATCTCTTGCACCGCGCCGCGGGCGCCCACCGCCATCCGCCGCGCATGGGCCGCCGTCACGACGCCCGGCATCAGCGCATCGGCCAGCGCCGCGGCAAACATCGCCCGCAGCGACCAAAGCGCGGACACCCCTTCGGCCGCGCGGGCGGCAAGATCGCCGGCCAGCGGGTCTTTCACCTCGATCGGCCGGCCCTGTTCGTCGCGGCCCTAAACATAGCGCATCCACCCCGCCACCGCGAGCATCAGCCCCGGCGACGCCCGCCCCGCGGCAAGATTTTCGGCCCGCCAGCCAAGAATGCGCTGGGGCAGATTCTGGCAGCCTTCCATCGCGGTCTGCCATGTGCGGTGCCGGATCGCGGGGTTGGCCTAGCGCGCGAACACCTGCTCGGCATGGGCCGAGAGATCCACCCCCGGCGGGGGCGTCAGCGCAGGAATGATCGCATCGCGCCACAGCCGGCGCACGACGGCGGCAAAGACCGGATCGGCCATGGTCGAGGGGAAACGGCACTTGGACGCGATCCAGTCGGCAAGTCCCGGATCGATCCGGCGGGCCAGATCCAGCACCACACCGCGCACCACCCGGCCGTTTTCCGGCAGGGTGTCGCAGCACAGCACGGCAAAGGGCCGCTGCCCCGCCGCGCGCCGCCGCTGAAGCGCGCGGACAAGATAGCCGGGGGCAGACCGGGGCCGCGGATGGGTCAGGTCGTGCAGGATGGCGGGGTGATCGAGGTTCAGCGCGCCGGTGGCCGGGTTGTGGCATAGCCCTTTTCGGTCACGGTCAGGCTGACATCCGGACCGCGGGATCGGTCATGGCGAACAGCACCGCTTCGGGATCGTCCTTCGCCACCAGAACCGATCGGGTGATGCGGACCCCCGCCACCCCGGTGCCCGCTTCGGGATCGTCCGTCGCCACCAGAACCGATCGGACCACCTTGACCCGGCGCAGGGCCGCGCCCGCGGGGCCCTGCTCGACGGCGTGATAGACGAAACCCTGCGGCGCCCGCGCGTCGCGCATGGTGGGCGTTTGCAGACTGACGCCCAGAATGGCCCAGTCCCTGCCCGAGGCTTTCATCGCCTTATCGACACAGATCGCCCCATGGGCGCGGAAGAAGGCGCCAAGGCCCAGATGGACGATACAGCGGGCAAGCCTCCACCGGCGGCAGCCCAAGGCAAGGCACGGTCAGAAAGCTGGACACGCCCAGACAGAAGGCGACCGGCGTGCCGATCCGCAGAAGGAAGACGAAACTTCCGCAAAGGATGAAAGCTCCAACGTCAGGGGTCTGTTCGGGATCTTGGGGGGGCATCTTCGCCAAAGCGCGCGGTGTGCAGGCCGGCCAGCCGGCGCAGGATGCGCTTCACCAGCAGCACGCCCCCGGTGATCAGCGGCAGGATCTCGAACGCGCGGCTGATGCCAAGGCCGGGCATCAGATCGTTCGCGGCCCGCGCCGCCAGCGACCAGCCGCACCAGAACATCCCGAAGCCAAAGCCCGTCACGAACAGATCCGAAACAGTGTGAAGCCACGGCGCGACCTGCCGGGGCAGAAAGCAAAGCAGCACGTCGAAGGACAGGTGATACCCCTCGCGCGCGCCGACGGCGGCACCAAGGCAGATGAACCACGCCATGATGGTGACGGCCGCGGGTTCCGCCCAATGCAGGCTGTCGTTCATCACATAGCGCACGATCACCGTCAGCCGCGGGTCACGCCCCACCGCCGACAGAAGCGGCCGCAGAGCGCGGACATAATCGGTGCGGAGGGGGGGAGATGTCGAAGCCCTTGTCGCGCCCGAAGCGATCCAGCACCGGGCCGGAATGGGTGCGGAACGCGCCGGGATGGATCTGAAGCACAAGGCCGTCATCAAGGCTCATCCGGGCCATTTCGGTCAGCATCTGGCCGCGGAAGGCCGCGGTAGAGAAGGCGTGATCCAGCCACAACCGCGACGGCGTGCCGCGAAACAGGTGATGGTTCTGCGCAAACACCCGCCAGATCTTGCGGCCGTCGGTCTCGGTCGGGCCACCATCGGCGCGGGGCACGCCCATCGCCTCAAGCGGCACGCCCTGCGAATGCAGCATCCGGAAAACAAAGTGATCCGGCGTCACGAAAAGCCGGGCGGGATCGGAAACGGGCTGGTTCTCGGCAAACCACCGCGGATCGGTATGGCCATGCGGCAAGACGATCGGCAGATCCTTCACCGTGCCGCAAAGCCCCCGCGCGCGGCCCCGATCGGAAACAGCCGATCCGCGTCCGGCAAGCCCATTGCCTTCCGCCCCCTTCCAGCGTCAAGCGTTCGGAAAATGGCAGCCTTTCGCCGCCCCTGACCAATATTCTGGTATGCCATTTCTGTCAGCGGAGAGCACATGTCCGATGCGTTCACGCGTCCCACGCCAGGGCCCGCCGCCCGCCCCTCGGTCACCGATCAGGTGTTCGATCTGCTGCACGACCGGATCATCGAACTGGACCTGCCGCCGGGCACCAGACTGTCCGAGATCGAGGTGGCCAAACAGTTCGGCGTTTCGCGCCAGCCAGTGCGCGATGCGTTCCATCGGCTGTCGAAACTGGGCTTTCTGTCGATCCGGCCCCAGCGCGCCACCTCCGTGTCGCAGATCTCGGGTCGGGGGGATGCAGGCCCGCTTCATCCGATCCGCCATCGCATCGTCGCCATGGGCGAATGCATGATCGAGATGGCCCCACCGCCAAGGGCACCTTTGCCATGGGCTTTGCCGGCGATACGCTGAACACGGCATGGTATCTGCGCCGCGCCCTGCCGCCCGACTGGCAGGGGGATTACCTGACCACGGTGGGGACGGATGCGATCTCAAACCGGATGCTGGCCTTTCTTCAGGCCGCGGGTCTGGGCACCGGCCATATCGCCCGCCTGCCCGACCGGACGGTAAGGCTTTACCTGATCGAGTTGACGAACGGGGAACGCAGCTTTGCCTATTGGCGCGGGCAAAGCGCCGCCCGGCTGCTGGCGGCGGACACGGCCGCCCTTGCCGCGGGGTTGGCCGGGGCGGGGCTGGTGGTGGTCAAGGACGGCGCGGGGCCGATCCTGACCCTTGGCGCCACGGGCGCGGAATGGCACGCACCCGAACGGGTGAAGGCGGTGGTGGATACCACGGCGGCCGGCGACAGTTTCAACGCGGGCTTTCTGACCGCGCATCTGACCGGCGCACCGCTGGTGCAGGCAGTGCGCGCCGGCGCCCGCCTTGCCGCCCATGTGATCGGCGCCCGCGGCGCGCTGCTGGTGCCCTGAGCGCGCGGCCCCGGCCGTCGCACGGCAGGGTCTGTAAACCTTAACGGTTCATCAACCAGTTCCCCCTAGTCAGATCGACAGGGGGAACGCCATGGTCGCGCGAGCATTCACCGTAGCCTTCGAAGGGATCGAGCCCCGCAGCGTCGAGGTTCAGTGCGCGATCTCGGCCGGGTTGCCCGCCTTCGCCATCGTCGGCCTGCCGAACAAGGCGGTGTCCGAGGCCCGCGAACGCGTGCGCGCGGCGCTGGCATCCATGTCCATCGCGCTGCCCTCGCGCCGGATCACGGTGAACCTCTCGCCGGCCGACCTGCCGAAAGAGGGCTCTCATTTCGATCTGCCGATTGCACTGGCGCTGCTGGCCGCGCTTCAGATCGTGCCCGCCGACGCCGTGGAACGGACGCTGGCACTGGGAGAGCTGTCGCTTGACGGGCGTCTTGTGCCGGTGACGGGGGCGCTGCCCGCGGCGGTTGCGGCGGCGGAACAGGATCGCACGCTGCTTTGCCCGCGCGCCTGCGGCGCCGAAGCCGCATGGGTCGCGGCAACACAGGTGCTGGCCGCAACCTCGCTGGATGAGGTGGTGCGCCATTTCACCGGCAGAACCGCAATCACCCCGGCCGAGGCCGGCGAAATCCCGCCCCCGCCCGGCCAACCCGACCTGAGCGAGGTGCGCGGCCAGGAACGCGCCCGGCGCGCACTGGAAATCGCGGCGGCCGGGCGGCACCACATGCTGATGATCGGCCCGCCCGGCAACGGCAAGTCGTTCCTTGCCCGCCGGATGCCGGGCATCCTGCCGCCGCTGTCGCCGGCCGAGGCGCTGGAAACCTCGATGGTCCATTCGGTGGCAGGGCTTCTGGCCGATGGCGGCATCAGCCGCGTGCGCCCGTTCCGCTACCCGCACCACACCGCGACCTCGGCCGCGATCATCGGCGGCACACGCGCCGCCCGCCCGGGCGAAATCAGCGTGGCGCATAACGGTGTCCTGTTCATGGACGAATTTCCCGAATATGCCCGCGACGTGCTGGAAGCCCTGCGCGAACCGCTGGAAACCGGCGAGATCGTCGTGCCCCGCGCCCACGCCACCCTGCGCTACCCCTGCCGCTTCCTGCTGATCGCGGCGGCCAACCCCTGCCGCTGCGGCCACCTTGCCGATGCCGCCCGCGCCTGCACCCGTGCCCCCACCTGCGGCGAGGATTATCTGGGCAAGATCTCGGGCCCGCTGATGGATCGATTCGACATCCGGATCGAACTGCCCCCCACCTCCTGGACCGAGATCGAAGCCCGCGAGCCGGGCGAAAGCTCGGCCACCGTCGCGGCCCGCGTCAGCGCCGCGCGCCAGATCCAAAGCCTGCGCTACACCAGCCATCCAACGGCACGCACCAATGCCGATGCCGAGGGCGATACGCTGGAACAGGTCGCAAGCCCCGATGCCGAGGGCCGCACGCTGCTTGGCCGGGTGGCCGACCGCTACGGGCTGTCGGCGCGCGGCTACCACCGCATCCTGCGCGTGGCGCGGACCATCGCCGATCTGGACGGATCGGCCGATGTTCGCATGCCCCACATCGCCGAGGCGGTCAGCTACCGAATCATCCTCGCCCGGCCACGAACCCCCTGACAACAGCTCGCTGCCGGGGTGCCCCGATCGGGACTATGCCTTTGCGGGGCCTGTCGCCCAGGACGCCATGACAACAGCGATCCGGCCGGATGCCCCGGACGCCTCGGCCGATCTGACGCCAGCCATGCGACCTCTCGATCACCATCCGCCCCGACCCGGGCGCCGCTGGACAAAGCGCCGCCCCGCCCCACCCCGGGCACGTCGTCGCGATCACCCTCCGTTGGTGCTCGGTTTGCTGGTCGCCTTTAGCGGTCGTCGCTGGCCGTCGAAAGCGTCTTGCTGCACGCTCCGTCGGTGATCCATTCGCTGGTCCGCTCCAGCGGTCAGCCCTCACCCCGACGCTTCGCCTCGATCACCTGCCAGATCCGGGCGGCACCATTGGTGCCATCGAACCTCTCAAGCTCTTGCAGGCCGGTCGGGGACGTGACGTTGATTTCGGTCAGATGGTCGCCGATCACATCAATGCCAACAAAAACCTGGCCCTTCTCGCGCAAGACCGGCCCGATGGCGGCGCAGATATCAAGATCTCGCGGGGTCAGCCCCACCTTCTCGGGCCGCCCCCCGGCATGCATGTTCGACCGCGTCTCGCCCGCCTGCGGAACCCGGTTGATCGCCCCGATCGGCTCGCCGTCGATCAGAATGATCCGCTTGTCACCGCGCTCGACCGCCGGCAGAAACTTCTGCGCAATCAGCGGCTCGCGGCTCATCGAGATGAACAGCTCGTGCAGCGACGACAGGTTGCGGTCGTTGGGATCAAGCCGGAACACACCCGCCCCGCCGTTGCCATAAAGCGGCTTCAGAATGATATCGCCATGCCGTTCCTTGAAAGCGCGGATCGTGGCCAGATCGCGCGCGATGGTCGTAGGCGGGATCAGATCGGGAAACCGCAGCACAAGAAGCTTCTCGGGCGAATTGCGCACCCAGAACGGATCGTTGACCACCAGAACCCCGGGCATCAACAGCTCCAGAATATGGGTCGTGGTGATATAGCCCATGTCGAAAGGCGGATCCTGCCGCAGCCAGACCACATCGAACCGGCCCAGATCAACCTCGGTTTCCTCTCCAAAACTGACATGGTTGCCGACTTCACGGCGAAGCTCGATCCAGAAACCGCGCGCCGTTACCCGACCATCGTCATAGGCCAGCCGATCCGGCGTGTAAAAGAACAACCGGTGCCCGCGGGACTGCGCTTCAAGCGCGATGCGGAAGGTGCTGTCGGCGTCGATATTCACCGACCCGATCGGATCCATCTGAAGGGCGACTTTCAGGCTCATGCGCGTCTCCTGCAACTGCGGTCCTTGATGGCGCAGCGCCGGGACGGTTGCAACCGGATCAGGCCGCGAAGGCGTTCTCGATGATCTCGACGCGGCCATGGCCATCGACAAGCGCCACGTCGAACCGGCTGGCGGTCAGTTGTCCCGCAGGCTCACCGGCCAGAAATTCCGATGCCGCGCCCCAGATCCGGTCCATCTGCCGGCGGGACAGCCGCACCGCCGCCCCGGCATGGGTAACGCTTTTCTTCACCTCGATGAAGATGACCTCGGCGCCTTCACGGGCAATCAGGTCGATCTCGCCCGAAATCCCGCGCCAGCGCCGGGCCGCGATCGACCGCCCGGAACGGTCATAGACACGGGCGACAGCGTCTTCCGCGGCCTGCCCCGCCAGGTAGGAAACCTTTCCGCTCATTCGTCCTCCGCCATCCGCAATGCAGCCTGATACACCTCGCGCCGCGGCAACCCCAGGTCTGCCGCAACCGACGCCGCCGCTTCCTTCACCGACATGTTGGCCAGCGCCACAGCAAGCGCCGCCGTCAGATCCGCCTGCCCGGCACGAACCGGCGCTTCGCGATCCACCACCAGCACGATTTCGCCTTTCACCGCACGATCCGAAAATTCTGCCGCCAGATCCACCAGACGGCCGCGTGTCACTTCCTCGAATCGCTTGGTCAGTTCCCGGCAGACAGCCGCCTCCCGGTTTCCGAAGCTTTCCACCATATCCCCTAATGTTCGGCTAATGCGTTTGGGTGATTCGTAGAAAACAAGTGTTGCCGGGACATGCGCGACCTCGGCCAGAAACCGGGCGCGCGCGGCCTGGGTCGGCGGCGGGAAGCCTGCAAACAGAAACCGATCCGTCGGCATCCCCGAAACGGTCAGCGCAGCCAGCACCGCCGAGGGCCCCGGCGCGGTCAGCACCTTGTGGCCTGCGGCGATTGCGGCACGGGCGAGTTGGTAGCCTGGGTCCGCCACCAGCGGGGTGCCGGCCTCGGATGCATAGGCAACCGAGCGGCCGTCCTCCAACGCCCGCATCAGGCGCGGGCGCACCGCTTCTCCGTTATGGTCGTGATAGGCCACCAGCGGCCGGCCAGCCAGCGGGATGCCGTGGATCTCAATCAGGTGGCGCAGCGTGCGGGTATCCTCGGCCGCCAGCACATCCGCCGCCCGCAGGATATCAAGGGCGCGCAGGGTGATGTCACGGGCGGCACCAATCGGCGTCGCCACGAAATGCAGCCCCGGCGCAAGCGGGCGCGGGCCTGTCGCAGCCGGTTCCGGCTCGGCTTCGCCGATGGCCATGGCGTCTCTCCTTCGCAAGTTGCCATCCCGGGTGGCGGCGCTATTGTCGCCTGAACACCCAACGGGATGAGGAGAAGCATGTTGTCCGTTCTCAGCCGCGCCCGCAAGTCGCTGGGCCGCGCCGCTCTGGCGATGGCAGCTCTCGCCGTCGCCGCCTGCGAGCCTGTGGCCATGACCGGCGGCGGACCCGCCGTCGACCGCGCGCAGCCGGTTCCGGTGGCGCTTCTGGTGCCGTCGGGGTCGGGACAGGCCAGCGACGAGGTTCTGGCCCGCAGCCTTCAGAACGCCGCGCGGCTGGCGGTGGCCGACCTTGGCAATGTCAGGATCGACCTGCGGATCTACAACACCGCCGGTCAGCCTGCACAAGCCGCCGCCATGGCCACGCAGGCAGTGGACGATGGCGCAAAGATCATCCTCGGCCCGGTTTTCGCGCAAGAGGCCAATGCCGCGGGCGTGGCCGTCGCCCCGCGCGGGGTCAGCGTTCTCAGCTTCTCGAACAACACCGACATTGCCGGCGGCAATGTCTTCGTGCTGGGGCCCACCTTCCAGAACACCGCCGACCGGCTGTCGCGCCATGCCGTCCGGCAGGGCGCCGGGCGGATCATGGTCGTGCATGACCGCACCGCCGCCGGCCAGACCGGCCGCGCCGCGATCGAACGCGGGGTCGCCCGCGCCGGCGGCACACTGGTCGCGACCGCGGATTACGAATTCTCGCAAAACGGCATCGTCTCGGCCACCCCCGGCATCGTCGACCGCGCAAGGGCCAGCAACGCGCAGGCGCTGTTCCTGACCGCCGACACCGCCGGCGCGCTGCCGCTGGTCACCCAACTTCTGCGCGAAAACGGCCTGCCCGAAGACACCGCTCGCTTCATCGGCCTGACGCGCTGGGACATTCCGTCGGCCACGCTGTCGCTGCCGGGCGTTCAGGGCGGCTGGTTCGCGCTGCCCGATCCGGGCGTCTATGGCCAGTATGAAAGCCGCTATCGCGCGGCCTATGGCGAGGCGCCGCATCCGATCTCGGGGCTGGCCTATGACGGCATCGCCGCGGTGGGGGCGCTGGTCAAGCGGGGCGACGATCTGGGGCCGCGGGCGCTGACCCAAGGCTCTGGATTCGTCGGCGTGAACGGCATATTCCGACTGCTGAGCGACGGCGGCAACGAACGCGGATTGGCCGTCGCGCAGATCCGCAACAATCAGGTGGTAGTGATTGACCCCGCGCCGCGAAGCTTCGGTGGTGCCGGCTCCTGAAGCCGGCGCCGGGCAGGATCCCCTTTCGCAGGGGCTGATCCTGCCCCGTCCCCGCATCATCGACCCCGAGGCGCTGACCAGCGCCATTCTGGCCGAAATCGACGCAACCTCGCCCGGTGACCCGCGCGCCGCGCGCGCCATCGCGGTCCGGCACATGACCGAGGCCAAGGCCACCGGCAACCGCGCCCTGTCCGAAGCCTTCGAGGCCCGGCCGCGCGAAGCCCGCAGCCTGATCCGGGCGCTGGCGGTGCTGACAGACGGGCTGGTGACCACCGCGCTGCGGGTGGCCTGCGACCGGCTGCACCCGCTGCCCAACCCCACCGAATCCGAACGTATCGCCGTTCTGGCGGTGGGCGGCTATGGCCGGGCTGAAATGGCCCCCCAGTCCGATGTCGACCTGCTGTTCCTGACGCCGTGGAAAATCACGCCATGGGCCGAAATGGTGATCGAGAGCATGCTTTACATGCTCTGGGATCTGCGGCTGAAGGTGGGCCATGCCAGCCGCACCGTGCGCGATTGCATCCGCATGGCGCGCGAGGACATCACCATCCGCACCGCCCTGCTGGAACACCGCTTCCTTGCCGGCTACGCCCCCTTGGCCGAGGATCTGGGGGAAAGGCTGTGGGACGAGCTGTTCAGCGCCACCGGCGCCCAGTTCATCGAGGCCAAGCTGGAAGAACGCGCCCAGCGCCACAGGCGGCAGGGCGGCCAGCGGTATGTGCTGGAGCCCAACGTGAAAGAGGGCAAGGGCGGCCTGCGCGACCTGCAAACGCTTTACTGGATCGGCAAATACCTGAACCGCGTCGCCTCGCCGGCGGGGCTGGTGGCGGCGGGGCTGCTGACGCGCGAGGAATTCGAGACCTTTGAGCGCGCCGAGGGCTTCCTGTGGGCCGCGCGCTGCCATCTGCATTACCTGACCGGCCGGGCGACCGACGCGCTGACCTTCGACATGCAGGTCGAGGTGGCGGCGCGCATGGGCTATCAAGATGCCCGCGGCCGCCGCGCGGTCGAAATCTTCATGCAGGACTATTTCCGCCACGCCACCCGCGTGGGCGAACTGACCCGCGTCTTCCTTGCCCAGCTTGAAGCGCGGCACGCGAAAAGCGAACCCTCGCTGCTGGGCATCTTCCGGCGCAAGAAGCGGCTGAAGCCCGGCTACCGGCTGCTGAACGGGCGGATCGACATTGCCGACCCAAGGGCGTTTCTGGCCGACAAGCTGAACCTTCTGCGGATCTTTGAAGAAGCCCTGCGCACCGGCCTGCTGATCCATCCGGCCGCAATGCGGATCATCGCCGCGAACCTGCATCTGTTCGACGAAGACATGCAGCACGACCGCGAGGCCAACCGCATCTTCCTTGACCTGATGCTGAAGCACGGCAACCCGGAACGTGCGTTGCGCCGGATGAACGAGTTGGGCGTTCTGGGCGCCTTCATCCCCGAATTCGAACGCATCGTCGCGATGATGCAGTTCAACGTCTATCACCACTTCACCGTGGACGAGCATACGATCCAGTGCATCTCGACGCTGGCGCAGATCGAACGCGGCGAGTTGGACGAGGAACTGCCGCTGTCGCGCCGCATCCTGACCGAAGGCGGCGTGAACCGGCGGGTGCTGTATGTGGCGCTGCTTCTGCATGACATCGGCAAGGGCCGCCCCGAGGATCACGCCATCCTTGGCGCCCAGATCGCCCGGCGTGTGGCGCCCCGTCTGGGGCTGAACGCGGACGAGGCGGAAACCGTCGAATGGCTGGTGCGCTATCACCTGCTGATGTCCGACATGGCGCAAAAGCGCGACATTGGCGACCCGCGCACGGTGCGCGACTTTGCCAAGCTGGTGAAGTCGAAAAAGCGGCTGGACCTGTTGACGGTGCTGACGGTCTGCGACATCCGCGGCGTGGGTCCGGGGACGTGGAACAACTGGAAGGCGCAGCTGATCCGCAAGCTTTACCGCGAAACGGTAACGGCGCTGGACGCGGGGCTGGAAACGCTGAACCGCGAAAACCGCGAGGACGAGGCCAAACGCGCCCTGCGCGAGGCGCTGGAAGACTGGGACCAGAAGGATCTGCGGACCGAGCTTGCCCGCCATTACGCGCCCTACTGGCAGGCGCTGCCGACCGCGACCCATTCGGTTTTCGCCCGGATGCTGAAGGGCCTTGGCGCCGACGAGATCCGCATCGATCTGGACCCCGATCCCGACCGCGACGCGACGCGGGCCTGTTTCGCACTGGCCGACCATCCGGGCATCTTCTCGCGGCTCTCCGGCGCGCTGGCGCTGGTGGGGGCCAACGTCGTCGACGCGCGGACCTATACCACCAAGGACGGCTATGCCACGGCGGTGTTCTGGGTGCAGGACGCCGAGGGCAGCCCCTACGAGATCGCCCGCCTGCCCCGGCTGTCGACGATGATCGACAAGACCCTGAAAGGCGAGGTGGTGGCCCGCGATGCACTGGCAGGCCGCGACAAGGTCAGAAAGCGCGAAAGCCAGTTCCGGTTTCCGACGCACGTCGCCTTCGACAACGACGGGTCCGACATCTACACCATCATCGAGGTCGATACCCGCGACCGCCCCGGCCTGCTTTACGATCTGACCCGGACACTGGCGGCCAACAACATCTACATCGCCTCGGCGGTGATCGCGACCTTCGGGGCGCAGGTGGTCGATACCTTCTATGTCAAGGACATGTTCGGGCTGAAACTTTACCAGAAGACCCGGCAGGAGACGCTGGAAAAGAAGCTGCGTCAGGCGATCCTGGACGGTGTGGAACGGGCGCTGAAGTGAAGCCGATCTCGCTGGCCCGTGGGTTTCTGACCGTTGGCGGCTGGACGCTTGTCAGCCGCGGCGCGGGGTTTGCCCGCGACATGATGATGGCGGCCTATCTGGGCGCCGGCCCGGTGGCCGAGGCGTTCCTGATCGCCTTTTCACTGCCCAACATGTTCCGCCGCTTCTTTGCCGAAGGCGCCTTCAACATGGCCTTCGTGCCGATGTTCGCCAAGAAGCTGGAAGGCGGCGAGGATGCCCAAGGCTTTGCCCGCGATGCCTTTTCCGGCCTTGCCGGGGTGCTGGTGGCCTTCACGCTGCTGGGCACGCTGGCGATGCCTTGGCTGGTGCTGGCGATGGCCTCTGGGTTTGTGGGCGACGCGCGCTTTGATCTGGCGGTGGATTTCGGCCAGATCGCCTTTTCCTACATCCTGTTCATCTCGCTTGTCGCGCTGCTGTCGGGGGTGTTGAACGCCTTTGGCCGCTTTACCGAAGCCAGTTTCGTGCCCGTGCTGATGAACCTGATGTTCATCGCCGCCATGCTGCTGGCCGACAGGCTGGGCTGGGACATGGGATATACGCTGGCATGGACGGTGCCGGTGACGGGGCTGGCGCAGTTTCTGTTCACATGGATCGCAGCCAGCCGGGCGGGCTTTACGCTGTGGCCGCATCTGCCGCGGCTGACGCCGGATCTGAAACGGCTGGCGGTGATCGCCGCGCCCGCGGTGCTGGCGGGGGGGGTGGTGCAGGTGAACCTGCTGGTGGGCCGTCAGGTCGCCAGCTTCACCGAAGGCGCGGTGGCGTGGCTGTCCTATGCCGACCGGCTGTATCAGTTGCCGCTGGGCGTCGTCGGCATCGCCATCGGCACCGTGCTGCTGCCAGACCTGTCGCGCCGCCTGCGCGCGGGGGACGACTCTGGCAGCCGCGCCTCGTTCAACCGCGGGGCGGAGTTTGCGCTGATGCTGACCATTCCGGCCGCTGTCGCGCTGGTGGTGATCGCGCTGCCCTTGACGCAGGTGCTGTTTCAGCGCGGCGCCTTTGGCGATCTGGATGCGACCAACACCGCGCTGGCTCTGGCGGCCTATGGCGTGGGCCTGCCCGCCTTCGTGCTGCACAAGGTGCTTCAGCCGCTTTACTACGCGCGCGAGGATACGCGGCGCCCGTTCCATTACGCCGTCGTCTCGATGGTGGTGAATGTGGGCTTTGCCGTGGGTCTGATGCCGGTGATGGGCTTCATGGCAGCGGCGCTGGCGACCTCGGTCGCGGGCTGGGTGATGGTCTGGCAGCTTTGGGCCGGCACCCGCGGCATGGGCGATGCCTCGCGGCTGGACGACCGTTTCCGCGCCCGGCTGCCGCGTATCCTGCTGGCCGCGGGCGTGATGGGGGGCGTGCTGTGGGCGGCCGGTCAGGCGCTGGGGCCGTTCCTGATCCAGCACGGCTGGCGCTATCCGGCGCTGGCGGCGCTGGTGGCGGCGGGGATCGTGACCTACTTTGGCGTGGGTGCGGTCATCGGCGCGTTCCGGCTGTCGGACCTGCGGTCGCTGCGGCGGCGGGGCTAGCGGCCCCGCCCTGCGCGTCGGATCTAGCGCCGGCGCAGCTTTGCCATCACCCGCGCCCAGCCCCCCGGGCTGACAGCGAACGACAGCAGAAAGCCGGTGGCGAACCCCGCCAGATCGGCCACCCAGTCATACCCACCCTGAAAGAACAGGCCGAACAGAAGCTGGATCGCCAGCAGAAGCCCGATCAGGCTGAAGGCGCGATACTGGTTGCCGCCCGTCGCCGCCAGCTTCACCCACAGAAGGAAGGTAAAGGCGCCGATCATGCCATAAACCGCAGGATAGGCCCCGATCAGCGGCGCCCGCACGAAGGGCAGCGCGGTATAGGCCAGCGCCCCCGCCAGCGCCGAGCCAAAGAACACCGCCAGCACCGCCCATGGCCGGAACACCTCGGCCACCATCTTGCCCAGCGCCAGCAGGATCACCACCGCCATCAGCGCATGCAGGAAACTGGCATGGACAATGGGATAGCTGACCAGCCGCACCATGGCCTGCCACGGATAGGTGCCGGTCTCGATCATGGCGCGCATCAGATCGGGCGAGAACGCGAACCGCTGCCATGCATCCAGCCGCCAGCCCTCGGCCGCGGCACCGCCGACAAGGCCGGTCTGGCCAAGGCCCAGAACCGCCTCCATCGCGATGATCGGCAACGCCAGAAGCCAGACCACGCCGGGCAGCGGGTTGATCGGTGGCGCAGAATAATCGTGACGCATAGGGGCCTCGTGTCGCGCGGGCCGTCACATTGACGCTCCCCGCCCTCGGGGATAAGGCCAAAGCGTATCATTTACCAGACGGAGCCAACCATGACCGAGCCGGTCCAAACGCCTCAGGTCTTCCCCACGCGGATCTTCTCCGGCATCCAGCCCTCGGGCGGGCTGACGCTGGGCAACTATCTCGGCGCGCTGAAGCGGTTTGTCGAGATGCAGAAGGACGGGGTCGAGACGATCTACTGCCTCGTGGACATGCACGCGATCACCGTCTGGCAAGACCCCGCCAAGCTGCGCCAGCAGACCTACGAGGCCGCCGCAGCCTTCATGGCCGCCGGCGTCGATCCCGCCCGCTCGATCCTGTTCAACCAAAGCCAGGTGACGGCGCATGTCGAACTGGGCTGGATCTTCAACTGCGTGGCGCGGATGGGCTGGATGGGCCGCATGACGCAGTGGAAGGACAAGGCGGGCAAGAATTCGGAAAACGCCTCGCTGGGGCTGTTTGCCTATCCGGCGCTGATGGCCGCCGACATTCTGGCCTACAAGGCCACCCATGTCCCGGTGGGCGAGGATCAGAAGCAGCATATCGAACTGACCCGCGATATCGCGCAGAAGTTCAACAACGACTATGGCGTGAATTTCTTCCCCGTGACCGAGCCGGTGATCGAAGGGGCCGCGACCCGCGTGATGTCCCTGCGCGACGGCACGAAGAAGATGTCGAAATCCGACCCCTCGGATCAAAGCCGGATCAACCTGACCGACGATGCCGACGCCATAGCGCAGAAGATCCGCAAGGCCAAGACCGACCCCGAACCGCTGCCCGACACGCTGGACGGCCTGAAAGAGCGCCCCGAGGCGCGCAATCTGGTCAACATCTATGCAGCCCTTGCCGGCACCTCGGCCGAGGCGGTGGTGACCGAATACGCCGGCGCCCAGTTCGGCAGCTTCAAGCCGAAGCTGGCGGAACTGGCGGTCTCGGTGCTGTCGCCGATCACGACCGAGATGAACCGCCTGATGCAGGACCGGGCCGAGATCGACCGCATCCTTGCCGACGGGTCCGACCGCGCCGACGCCATCGCACGGCCGATTCTGGATCAGGTCTATGACATCGTGGGCATGATCCGTTCGCGTCGCAGGTGACAGACGGGACATGACCGAAGGGCGGGCCGGTGACGGCCCGCCCTTCGGTCATGTCGGGGGATGGGGGGCCGCCCTGCCCGCCCCTTTCCGTCAGCGCAGCGCCGCCGCTGCAAGGATCGCACCCGGGCCTTCGTGCTGAAGCACCACGGCCAGCGGCTCTGGTCCCGGCGTGGGGGCGTCGATTGCCAGCGGCGCCTGCCCGCCCCAATCGCCCAGAACCTCCCATGAGGTGACGATGTTGCGGTATGTGACGGTGCGGCCGGCATTCTCGCCGGTCTCGATCTCGACCGTCTGCGCCGGCAGATAGCGCACAAGCTGCACCCGCACCGATCCGTCCAGCGGCGGATCGGCCTCGGCGCGGATGCGCAGCAACTCGCCCTCGCGCTGAAGATGCAGGCGAACCCGGGCAGGGGCATCAAGATGGCGCAGGATCAGCGCGGCCACCGCTTCGGGATTGTTGCCCTCGACCCGGTCGATGCCGCCCACGATCATCTGCGGCGTGTAGATGGTCCGACTACCCGCCGCGCGGGCATAGGCCTTCTGCCGCTGGGTGAACCGGGCATCGGCAAACCGGTCGGTCCAGCCGATATAGTCCCAGTAATCCACATGCAGCGCCAAGGGGATCACCCGCGGATCGTCGGCCAGCAGCGCCAGCAATTCGTCGGCCGGCGGACAGGACGAACACCCCTGCGAGGTGTAAAGTTCGACCACCACGCCAGCGTGCGACTGCGATTGCGATTGCGCGGAAGCGCCGGCGGCAAACCCGACAGAAAGCGCCAAGGCGGCGCCAAGCGTCCATCGCATCTGCATGAGGTCTCCCTGTTCTCCAGCCTTGGTTCTAGCCCTGCCTGCGACGAACGGGCCAATCAAGGTTTTGCGAGCCGCACCGGTGAAAAAGCCGCAGGAACCCTCTGGATTTTCGGCATACAATGGCATACATGAATGCCATCACTCTTGCACGACCTTGCCCTCTGGGGCAGAACCGCTTGAAGCTTAAGCCCAACCCTCGCCACGGCGCCAGGAGGATCGTATGACCGTCACCGTCGGACACGACAGCCAGAACACCCGCAAGACCCTGAACGTCGGCGGGGCGAGCTATGCCTATTACTCGATCCCGGCGGCCGAAGCGGCCGGCCTTGGGCAGTTTTCGCGCCTGCCCGCCGCGCTGAAGGTGGTGCTGGAAAACATGCTGCGGTTCGAGGATGGCAAGACGGTCAGCGTCGATGACATCCGCGCCTTTTCCGAATGGGGCGCCAATGGCGGCAAGAACCCGCGCGAAATCGCCTATCGCCCGGCCCGCGTGCTGATGCAGGACTTTACCGGCGTTCCGGCCGTGGTGGACCTTGCCGCGATGCGCGACGGCATCCTGGGCCTTGGCGGCGATGCGCAGAAGATCAACCCGCTGAACCCGGTCGATCTTGTCATCGACCATTCGGTGATGATCGACGAATTCGGCAACCCCCGCGCCTTCCAGATGAACGTGGACCGCGAATATGAGCGGAACATGGAACGCTACACCTTCCTGAAATGGGGGCAGAAGGCGTTCAACAACTTCCGCGTGGTGCCGCCGGGCACCGGCATCTGCCATCAGGTGAACCTGGAATACCTCGCCCAGACCGTCTGGACCGACCGCGATCAGGACGGGCTTGAGGTCGCCTACCCCGACACGCTGGTCGGCACCGATTCGCACACCACCATGGTCAACGGCCTTGCCGTCCTTGGCTGGGGCGTGGGCGGGATCGAGGCCGAGGCCGCGATGCTGGGCCAGCCGGTTTCCATGCTGATCCCCGAAGTCGTGGGCTTCAAGCTGACCGGCCAGATGGTCGAGGGCACCACGGCGACCGACCTTGTGCTGAAGGTCGTGCAGATGCTGCGCAAGAAGGGCGTGGTGGGCAAGTTCGTCGAATTCTACGGCGAGGGTCTGGACCATCTGCCGCTGGCGGACCGCGCCACCATCGCCAACATGGCGCCGGAATACGGCGCAACCTGCGGCTTCTTCCCGATCGACGCCGAGACGCTGCGCTATCTGCGGCAAACGGGGCGCGACGAAGCCCGCATCGCGCTGGTCGAAGCCTACGCCAAGGCCAACGGCATGTGGCGCGACGAAGGTTACGCGCCGATCTACACCGACACGCTGCATCTGGACATGTCCGAGATCGTGCCGGCCATCTCGGGCCCCAAACGCCCGCAGGACTACCTGCCGCTGACAGAGGCCAAGGCTTCGTTCGCGAAAGAGATGGAGGCGACCTTCAAGCGCCCGCAGGGCAAGGAAGTGCCGGTGAAGGGCGAGGATTACACCATGTCCTCGGGCAAGGTGGTGATCGCCTCGATCACGTCCTGCACCAACACCTCGAACCCCTATGTGCTGATCGGCGCCGGTCTGGTGGCACGCAAGGCCCGCGCGCTGGGTCTGAACCGCAAGCCCTGGGTCAAGACCTCGCTTGCCCCCGGATCGCAGGTCGTTTCGGAATATCTGGAAGCCGCCGGCCTGCAAGAGGATCTGGACGCCATCGGCTTCAACCTTGTGGGCTATGGCTGCACCACCTGCATCGGCAACTCTGGCCCGCTGCAACCCGAGATCTCGGCCGCGATCGCCGAGGGCGATCTGGTGGCCACGGCGGTGCTGTCGGGCAACCGCAACTTTGAAGGCCGGATCAGCCCGGACGTGCGGGCGAACTACCTCGCCTCGCCGCCCTTGGTGGTGGCCTATGCGCTGGCCGGCGACATGAACATCGACCTGACGTCGGAACCGATCGGCATGGGCACCAACGGCCCGGTCTATCTGAAGGACATCTGGCCGACCAACGCCGAGATCGCCGAACTGGTCGACCGCTGCGTGACCCGCGAGGCATTCCTGAAGAAATACGCCGACGTGTTCAAGGGCGATGCCAAATGGCAGGCGGTCGAGACCACCGACAGCGAAACCTACGACTGGCCGCCAAGCTCGACCTATATCCAGAACCCGCCCTATTTCCGGAACATGTCCAAGAAACCGGGGGTCATCACCAACATCACCGGCGCGCGGGTTCTGGCGCTTCTGGGCGACATGATCACCACCGACCACATCTCGCCCGCGGGTTCGTTCAAGGACACCACGCCGGCCGGGAAATATCTGGTGGACCGCGGCGTCGCCCCGCGCGAGTTCAACTCTTACGGGGCCCGCCGTGGCAACCACGAGGTGATGATGCGCGGCACCTTCGCCAACATCCGCATCAAGAACGAGATGCTGGACGGCGTGGAAGGCGGCTATACCCTTGGGCCGGACGGAGTGCAGACCTCGATCTATGACGCCTCGATGGCCTATCAGGCGGCGGGCACGCCGCTGGTGATCTTTGGGGGCATCGAATACGGCGCGGGCTCCAGCCGCGACTGGGCGGCCAAGGGCACGGCGCTGCTGGGCGTCAAGGCCGTGATCGCGGAAAGCTTCGAGCGCATCCACCGCTCGAACCTGGTGGGCATGGGGGTGATCCCGTTCGAGTTCACCGAAGGCCAGACCCGCAAGAGCCTTGGCCTGAAGGGCGACGAGGTGGTGACGATCGAGGGTCTCGACGGCGACCTGAAGCCGTTGTCGCTGGTGCCCTGCACCATCACCTATGGCGACGGCACGGTGAAGGCGATCCAGTTGAAATGCCGGATCGATACCGAAATCGAGATCGAATATGTCGAACATGGCGGCGTGCTGCACTATGTGCTGCGCGATCTGGCCCAAGCCTGAGACGGGCCTTGAACGGCACCTGGCGCCCCGGTCGAAAGGCCGGGGCGTTGGTGTTTCTGCGGGCGGAACCCCGGACATGGCAGCGCAGGCCGCAGAGGTCGGAGCCTCCGGCGGGGATATTTTTGCCAGAATGAAAGCGGGGGCGCGGGCGCGTCAGTTCGCAGCGGCGGCTTGCGCCATCGCGGGGCGAAGCGTGGTTTCCAGTGTCTGCTCGGTCACGGGGCCTGCAAAACGCAGGACAATCCGGCCCTCGGCGTCGATCACATAGGTTTCCGGAACGCCGTATACGCCCCAGTCCAAAGCCATCCGGCCGCTTTCGTCGGCGCCCATCGTGGCATAGGGGTTGCCCAGTTCCGCAAGGAAGGCCTGTGCGTTCCCAGGCTTGTCCTTGTAGTTCACGCCGTGGATGGTGACGCCTTCGGAGGCGAGTTTTTCCAGCGTCGGCGCCTCGATCCGGCAGGGGGCGCACCAGCTGGCCCAGTAGTTCACCAGTTTCACGCCCGGCTCGCGCAGGGTGGCGTCGGTGAAGGCGGGGGCGTCGCCAAGCGGGGTCAGGCGGACGGCGGGGGCGGGCTTGCCGGCGAGCGCAGAGGGAAGTTCGTCGGGGTTTTCGCGCTGCATGCCGACGAAGAACATCAGCGCAAGGCCGGCAAAGATCACCGGGGGCAGCAGCATCAGGGGCTTAGACATCGGTGCGCCCCTGCCGTTGCTCCACGTCGCGCAGCAGGCGGCGGACGCGCGTGCCGCGCCACAGCGTCAGCAGCACGATCGCAAGGATCAAGCCGAGGCTGGCGCCATAGGCTGTCAGAACCGGCAGCGCATATTTGCCCAGATCGGGAAGCATCAGGCCATCCTTTCGCGTGCCAGAAGGGCCTGCACGCGGCGGACGCGGATTTCTGTCCGGGTCCGCAGCAGGACAAGGGTCAGGAACATCAGCACGAAGCCCCCGATGCACAGCAAGAGCGGGAAGTAGAACACGTCAGAGATGTTCTCTTCCTTGTCGAGGCTGAGGGTGGCGCCCTGATGCAGGCCCTGATTCCAGAAGTTCACCGCATACCGGCTGAGAACCGCAAAGACCGAGCCGACGATGCAGAGAACCGACGTCAGGTCAGCTGCGGTATCGGGATTTTCAACCGCCTGCCAAAGCGCGATATAGCCCAGGTAGAACAGCGCAAGGATCAGGAACGAGGTCAGCCTTGGATCCCACGCCCACCAGGTGCCCCACATCGGCTGGCCCCAGACCGCGCCGGTCACCAGCGCGATCAGGGTGAAGGTCAGGCCCACCGGCCCTGCGGCCTTGGCAGCCAGCGCCGAGACATGGTGCCTGCGCACCAGCCAGATCAGCGAGGCGGCCAGCATCATCAGCCAGGCGTTGATCGCCATCAGGGCCGCAGGCACATGCAGATAGATGATCTTGACCGTGGAGCCCTGTTTGTAATCGTCGGGCGTGAAGAAAAAGCCCCAGACAAGGCCCGCGACAAGGCAGGCCGCTGTTGCCGCGGCCGCCCACGGCAGGGCGATGGCCGAGGTCTCCATGAACTTCTTCGGATTGGCGTATTCCCAGATCGACATGGCTCGTCAGCTAGGCTCTTGGAACGCCGGATTCAAGCCGGCTCTTGGGTCAGCGTAGATTTATCCGAACGGCAGCGGCTGAGGCGAAAGGAAGCAGGGCCGCCACACCGGCGGTAATCCCCGCCAGCAACAGAAGCGGGGTCGCCACCGACATGCCCTCGGCGCCGCGGCGCACGGCCTCGGCGCCGAACACCAGCGTCGGCACATAAAGCGGCAGGACCAGCAGGCTGAGCAGCAGTCCGCCACGCTTCAACCCCACCGTCAGCGCGGCACCGAAGGTTCCGATCACCGACAGCGCGGGCGTTCCCAGCGCCAGCGACGCCAGCAGCCAGCCGTAGCCCGCAGGCGGCAGGTTCAGAAGCAGCGCCAGCAGCGGCGAGATCAGCGTCAGCGGCAGGCCGGTCACGATCCAGTGCGCGGCGGCCTTCACCGCCACCACGCCTTCCAGCGGGATCGGGGCCGTCGCCAGCAGATCAAGCGAGCCGTCCTCGTAATCCAGCGCGAAGATCCGGTCGAGCGACAGCAGGCAGGCCAGCAGCGCCCCCACCCACAGGATGCCCGGGGCGATCTTCGCCAGCGTCGCGGATTCCGGCCCGACGCCCAGCGGGACCAGCACCGCAACCAGCAGGAAAAACGCCAGCCCAAGGCCGAAGCCGCCGCCGGCGCGCAACGCAAGGCGCAGATCGCGGATCAAAAGCGCGATCATGCCGTCACCCCGGCGAAAGGATCGTCCTCGGCCTGCGCCACCGGCGCCTCGGCCCGGAAGGGCGAAAGGTCCAGAACCTCGGCCTCGTCCAGACCAAGGTCGATATGGGTTGCCATCAGCGCCGCGCCCCCGGCCGCCAGATGATCGCGCACCGCCGCCCCGAACAGCGCGACCGACGCCGCATCCAGCGACACCGTCGGCTCGTCCAGCACCCACAGCGGCCGGCCCGTCACCAGAAGCCGCGCCAGACCAAGGCGCCGCTTTTGCCCGGCCGACAGGTTCTGCGCCTGCCGGTCGGCCAGCGCCGCAAGGTTCATCCGCGCCATCGCGGCTGCCGTGTCGGTCGTGCCGTAGATCGCAGCCCAGAACGACAGGTTCTCGGCCACGGTCAGCGTGGCCTTCAGGCCATCGGCATGGGCGGCATAGGCCACCGCCTCGGGCGACATCGACACCATTCCCGCCACAGGCGGCTGAAGGCCCGCGACGGTGCGCAGCAGCGTGGTCTTGCCGATGCCGTTCGGGCCGCGCAGGATCAGCGCCCGGCCTGCGCCCAGCCGGAAGCTGACGCGCGAAAGCACGGTGACGCCGCCGCGGGCGCAGGCAAGGTCGGTGACTGTCAGATCCATCGTCCTGCCCTAGCGCATCTTTCCCGGCAGCAAAAGGCACCCCATCCGCAAGGGTCAGACCGGCAGCAGTGCCACCGCCACCCGGCGCCCCTCCGACAACAGCACATTGTAGGTGCGGCAGGCGGCAGCCGAGGCCATGACCTCGACCCCCAGTCCCGCCTGTTCCAGTTCGGCACGGAAGGTCGCCGGAACATGGGCCACATCGGCCCCCATGCCCACGAACAGCACATCGATCCGCCCCGCCAGCGCAAGCGGCGTCGCCGTATCGTCAAGCCCACCCCAGGGGCCGGGCCCCCAGGGCGAGATCAGACAGGCGCCCTTTAGCCGCTGGCCGCCGATGCGGAAGAAGCCGGGTCCATAGCCCTCGATCGGCGGCGCGGTGTCATAGGTGATCTCGGTCAGGCGCATGGTGGGGGCCCCTTCGGAAGCGGCCGGAGGTTCCGGCCGGCAGATCAGGCGTCAACCTCGGCGAAGCGGGTGCCAGAGGGCCCGTCCTTCTTCGGGCCCCCCCGGTCCACGCCCAGATACAGCACGATGTTCTTGGCCATATAGACCGAGGAATAGGTGCCGATCACGATGCCGAAGGTGATCGCGAACACAAAGCCACGGATCACGTCGCCGCCAAGCACCAGAAGAGAGATCAGCGCGATCAGGGTCGTCGTCGTCGTCATCAGCGTCCGGCTGAGCGTTTCGTTCACCGACAGGTTCATCACGTCGCGCAAGGGCATGGTCTTGAATTTCACAAGGTTCTCGCGCAGGCGGTCGAACACCACCACCGTGTCGTTGATCGAATAGCCCAGGATCGTCAGCAGCGCCGCCACCGTCGTCAGATCGAACTTGATCTGGAACAGCGAAAAGACACCGATGGTCACCAGCACGTCATGGATCAGCGCCGCGACCGATCCGATGGCATACTGCCATTCGAACCGCAGCCAGATATAGACCGCGATCCCGGCCGATCCGGCGACGACGGCAAGAACCGCAGCCCAGACCAGTTCGGCCGAGACCTTGGGGCCGACCGATTCGATCGAGGGGAAGGTGATCGACGGATCAACCGTTTTCAGGGCCCGCTCGACCGCCTGAACCATTTCGGGGGTGACGGCCTCGGTGTCTTCCTGAGCCTGGATGCGGATCTGCGAGACATGCTGATCGGCGGCGAAGCCCGGGTCGAACACTTCGGTGATCGACACGTCGCCAAGGCCCAGCGGCTCGATCGCCTGCCGATAGGCGCCGACATCGACGGGCTGCGCCGAGTCGGTGCGGATCGTGGTGCCACCGCGGAAGTCGATCCCGAAGTTCAGCCCGAAAGTCAGCCAGAAGACAACCGACAGGACCATAAAGACGACGGACAGGCCGAAGGTCACGGGCGCGAAGCGGAAAAAGTCGATATTGGTCTTTTCCGGCGCAAGTTTCAGGCGCATCGCGGCCTCCTCAGACGGTGATGGTCTTGGGTCGGCGCAGGTTGACCCAGGCCGCGACGACAAGGCGGGTGACAAACAGTGCCGAAAAGACCGAGGTGATGATGCCGATCCCCAGCGTGACGGCAAAGCCGCGCACCGGGCCCGCGCCGACCATGAACATGATGACGGCTACAAGGAAGGTGGTCACGTTGGCATCGACAATCGCCGACAGCGCCTTTTCAAACCCCAGTTCGATCGCACGGGCGGGCGATTTCGCCTGGCGCAACTCCTCGCGGATGCGTTCGAAGATCAGCACGTTGGCATCGACCGCCATGCCCAGCGTCAGGACGATCCCGGCGATCCCCGGCAGGGTCAGCGTGGCACCGATCACCGACAGCACCGCAAACAGCAGCGCAATGTTCGTCGCCAGCGCGACCGAGGCAAAGACGCCGAACAGCCCGTAACTCGCGACCATGAACAGCACCACGGCCACCATCCCGACCAGCGCGGCAAGCGAACCCGCGTCAATCGAATCCTGCCCCAGTTCCGGGCCGATCGTGCGTTCTTCCAGAAAGGTCATCTCGGCCGGCAGGGCGCCCGCGCGCAGCAGCACCGCCAGTTCGGTCGATTCCTCGACCGAGAAGCTGCCGGTGATGATGCCCGAACCGCCCGCGATATGCGACTGGATCACCGGGGCGGAAATCACCTCGTTATCCAGAACGATGGCGAAGGGCTTGCCGATATTGGCCGCCGTGTAGTCGCCAAAGGCCCGCGCACCCGTGGGATCGAAGCGGAAGCTGACGGCGGGGCGGTTGTTCTGGTCGAACGAGGGCTGGGCATCCACCAGCTCGTCGCCCGAGACCACCGGAACCCGTTCCAGCACATAATAGATGTCGCGTTCGTCGGCGGCGGGCAGCAGCAGGTTCCCGCCGGCATCCGCGCCCGGATCAGAGGTGCGGCTGATGACAGGATGGAAGGTCAGTTTTGCCGTGGTGCCGATCAGCGATTTCAGTTCGGCAGCCGAGCCGATGCCGGGCACCTGAATCAGGATGCGATCTTCGCCCTGCCGCTGGATCGTCGGCTCTCGTGTGCCGACTTCGTCGACGCGGCGGCGAATGATTTCAAGACTTTGCTGGATCGTGCGGCCATCCATCGCCGTGCGTTCGGCATCGGTCAGACGCACCACCAGCACATCGCCCTGCGCCGCCACCTCGATGTCGCTTTGGCCCATGCCGGTCAAAGAGATGATCGGCTGCGCCAGCTTGCGCGCCGCCTCGACCGCGACGGTCATGCCCTCGGCGCGCGAGATTGCCACCCGCAATTCGCCGGGCGGGGCGGGCTGACGGCGGATGTTGCCGACCTCGGCCCGCAGGACGCGCAGCGCGTCGCGCAGCTCTGGCCACAGCATGTCCATGCGCGCGGCATGAACATCCTCGACCTTGACTTCGGCCAGCAGATGGGCGCCGCCGCGCAGGTCAAGGCCAAGGTTCACGATGTTCGAGGGCAGCCAGTCCGGCCACAATCCCGCCGCGGCCTGCTGTTCGGGGGTGGCCACGCCACCCGACGCCTCAATGGCCGCGACCGCGTCATTGTGGGTTTCGACGCGGTCGTAGAACAGGTTGGGTGCAGCGTAAAGGATCGCAAGGACGCAGACGCCCAGGACCATCACGCGCTTCCACAGCGGGATATACAGCATCTTGACCGCCCCCCGGATCAGGCGGCAGCCGGTTCGGTCTTGGACATGACCTGCACGATGGTGGCCTTCATCACGCGGACCTTCACGCCCTCGGCGATCTCGACCTCGACAATGCCGTCGTCATGCACCTTGACCACCTTGCCGACGATGCCACCGCCGGTCAGAACCTGGTCACCGCGGCGCAGGGCTTCTACCATGGCCTTGTGTTCCTTCAGCTTTTTCTGCTGCGGACGGATCAGCAGGAAATACATGATCACGAAGATCAGGATCAGCGGCACAAAACTGGTGAAGGCGCCGAGGGCACCGGGGTCGGCGGCCTGGGCGAAGGCGGGGGTCACGAACATGAATCGTCCTCTTGGGTTCACCCGGGGCTGGGCCCGGACTTTGGCGGGCGCACCCTAGCCGCGGGGTGCCGCGATGGCAAGCAAGCGCCATGGCGGGCGATATATGCGCGCCCGGGCGCGATCCAAGGGGCAGGCGCGGGTGACGCAGCCCCACGCAGCGGGTGGCGTTGCACATTCCGGTTCACCTTGGCCGTTGGATCGGGCATTAGGGGCGCGATCCTCAAGCCAAGGTGATCCCATGCACGACATCCGCGCCATCCGCGAGACCCCCGACCGTTTCGACGCCGCGCTGTCGCGGCGCGGGCTTCCGGCGCTGTCGGCCGAGATCCTGGCGCTGGACGAGGCTCGGCGGGCGAAGATCCTGGCCGCCGAGACCGCACAGGCCGAACAGAACCGCGCCTCGAAAGAGGTGGGCGCCGCCAAGGCCCGCGGCGACGAGGCCGAGTTCGAACGCCTGCGCGCCCTTGTGGCCGAGAAGAAGGCCGAAGTGGCCCGCCTGAACGAGGAAGCCGCCGCCGAGGATGCCCGCCTGCGCGACATGCTGGTGGCGATCCCGAACGCACCGCTGGCCGATGTGCCCGATGGCCCGGACGAGACCGCAAATGTGGAAATCCGCCGCTGGGGCAACCCGCGCGCCTTCGACTTTGCCCCGCGCGAACATTTCGACATTCCGGCCGTGAAGCCGGGGATGGATTTCGCCACTGCCGCGAAACTTTCGGGCAGCCGGTTCGTGATGCTGACGGGCGCGGTGGTCCGTGTCCACCGGGCGCTGGCGCAGTTCATGCTGGACACGCATGTAAACGAACACGGCCTGACCGAATGCTGGACCCCGGTTCTGGTCAAGGACGAGGCGATGTTCGGCACCGGGCAGTTGCCGAAATTCGCCGAGGACAGCTATCAGACCACCAACGGCTGGTGGCTGATCCCGACCTCGGAAGTCACGCTGACCAACTCCGTGGCGGCCGAGATTCTGGACGAGGCGGCGCTTCCCATCCGCATGACCGCACATAGCCAGTGTTTCCGGTCGGAAGCCGGCAGCGCGGGCAAGGACACCGCCGGGATGTTGCGCCAGCACCAGTTCGAAAAGGTCGAGATGGTGTCGATCACCACGCCCGACACCTCGCTGGCCGAACATGACCGCATGACGCGCTGCGCCGAGGCCATCCTTGAAAAGCTGGGCCTGCCCTATCGGACCATCGTGCTTTGCACGGGCGACATGGGCTTTGGTGCGCAAAAGACCCATGACATCGAAGTGTGGCTGCCCGGCCAGAACACCTACCGCGAGATCAGCTCGGTCTCGGTCTGCGGCGATTTTCAGGCGCGGCGGATGAACGCCCGCTTCCGCCCTGCGGCGGGTGGCAAGCCGGAACACGTCCATACGCTGAACGGGTCGGGGTTGGCCGTGGGGCGCTGCCTGATCGCGGTGCTGGAAAACGGCCAGCAGGCGGATGGCTCGGTCGATCTGCCGGCGGTTCTGCACCCCCATCTGGGCGGCAAGACCCGCATCGCCGCGGATGGCCGGCTGGACTGAACGGGCAATGCCCTTCGTGTTGTTGTTCACCGCGGCTGATACCGGGCTTCCTGGGATCTGATACCGGATGGGCGGTGGTCCCCGGGCGGAACCGGATTGCCCGGCAACGCCCGGACACTCCGTTGCGGCCCCTCGGCCGGGGCCAGTTCAAGGCGGGTGATCGGGCGGCGTAGCACCTCGTTCGACGCCCCGGGTTCAGCCAGGGCCGCGGGGTAATAAGGGGCGAAGGTCGGCTCCGGTCACGATGGCCCTACGGCATGGGGTGGCCCGTCGCGTCGCCCACAATCAGGCCCCCAGATGGGTGACACGACAAGCTCGGCCGTGCCCGCCAGACGTTCGTGGTGCCGTCAACCTGGCATGGCGATCAGCACCATGCGGGCAGCACGACCGAGGACGCTTGGCTTGATGCCCAACAGGCGGCCCTTGTCGCCAGGCAAGCCCATCATCGGCGGGCGGCGACAGAGTTCGCGACCGTCAGTTCGGCTTTCGATCCAAAGGACAGCCCCACACCCCCAAGGGGGGCTTCGGACCCCCTCACCCGCCCCAGACGACCTTCACATAGTTCTGCGTCTCGGCATAGGGCGGGATGCCTGCGTGCTTTTCAACCGCCTGCGGGCCGGCGTTATAGGCCGCCAGCGCCAGTTGCCAGTTGCCGAACTTCGAAAACATCATCTTCAGATAGCGCGCCCCGCCATCCAGATTCTGCAGCGGATCGTTGATGTCCACCCGCAGAAGCTGCGCCGTGCCCGGCATCAGTTGCGCCAGCCCCGTCGCGCCCTTGACCGAGACCGCGCCGGGGTTCCAGCCCGATTCCTGCTGAACCAGCCGCAGGAACAGATCCTCGGGCACGCCATGGCGGCGGGCGGCGGCCTTGGCCGCCTCAAGATACTCGCCCTTGTAGCGGCCCGAATAGCGCGCCGTGGGCTGGGGCAGCAGGCTTTCCGGCGTTTTCGGCTTCAGCCGGGCCGAGCCCTCATACTGTTTCGCCAGCCGGCCATCGAGCAGCTTCGCCTGCGACTTGAAGACCCCGGCCCGGTTCATGGTCGAGCGTGACAAAGTCAGCCCCTCGGCCGTGGCCATTTCCGGCACAGCGGCCAGACCGAAACCGACGGCCACTGCGCCCAAAGCACCGATCCAATGACGCATAGGATAACCTTCATCTGTCCCGGCGGGGACACTACAGGGATTCGCCCCCGGTTTGCTACCGTTTTGACGGGCTGGCTGCGGTGCCTCGGGCGTTGCGGCTTTGGCCGGGGCAGTATAGGCACTTTCTTAACCAATCCGGGCGAGACTGCCCGGGCCAGAAGGATTCGGAGGAAGCATGGCGGGCTCGGTCAACAAGGTGATTCTCATCGGCAACCTCGGCCGCGACCCCGAGGTGCGCAGCTTCCAGAACGGCGGCAAGGTGGTGAACCTGCGGATCGCCACCTCGGAAAACTGGCGAGACAAGCAGTCGGGCGAACGGAAAGAGCGCACGGAATGGCATTCTGTCGCGATCTTCGATGAAAACCTTGCCCGCGTCGCCGAGCAGTATCTGCGCAAAGGCTCGACCGTCTATATCGAGGGCCAGCTTGAAACCCGGAAATGGCAGGACCAGTCGGGGCAGGACCGCTACAGCACCGAAGTGGTGCTGCGCCCGTTCCGCAGCACGATGACAATGCTGGGCGGCCGGTCCGAAGGCGCCAGCAGCAGCGCCGGCGGTGGCTATGACGATCGCGGCGGTTATGACAATTACGACAGCTATGGCGGCGGCAACCCCGCCCCGGCCCGCGGCGGTTCCGCCCCGTCGGGCGGCGGAATGGGCGGCAGCGCCCGCCGCCCCGACCTTGACGACGAGATCCCGTTCTGACGGTTTAACTTCCGGACCGGAAATTTTGAACGAAGAAACCCTTTACCGCCAGCGCGGTAGAGGGTTTTTTACATCCGGAGTGGCTCTGTTGCACAAATCACGTGAGGGATTCATCTGGTGTTATCCGGCGTGGTAGCAGGGCCGCATGAGCAGACCGACCCCCCCGAGCTACAAGACCAGGAACTGGCCGGCCTATAACGAAGCGCTGAAGCGCCGTGGCTCGCTGACG
>NZ_OAOQ01000016.1 GCF_900207575.1 Cereibacter ovatus | reverse complement strand
CGCCCGACGACGCCGCTCGGGACGGAAAATGATTGTCCTGCGGTCGGATTCAGGCGAAACTCACGTCAGACGGCATGCCACTTGGGGAATGTATGTTCAAGACGCTGGCCGAAGCGGGTGATGCCGAGGCACAGTTCAATCTGGCGCTGATCTATGCCGAAGGCGCGGGCCTGCCGCAGAACCCGCGCGAGGCGCTTTTCTGGGCATGGCTGGCCAGGATCGAGGGCGTGGCCCCGGCCGAGGTGCTGGCGGATAAGCTGCAATCCGCCCTGCCGCCCGACGCGTGCGAGGCGCTGGCGGCGCGGCTGGAAGCCCGGCTTGCGCCGCGCGTGGCCGAGGGCGACAGCGCGGCCATGCTGGGCCTTGCGCGGGTGCTGCTTCACCTGCGCCCGAAACCCGATGCCCGGCGGGCCTATGAATGGCTGGCCATTGCTGCCGCCCTTGGCCAGCCCGAGGCCGCCGGGGCGCGCGATGCCACGCTGGCCGCAATCCCCGAAAAGGACCGCTTCAATGTGCAGGACGGCGCGCTTGAGGCCTTCGCCGTCTGGTGCCGCGAGGCGAAAAACCCCGCTCCGGCCTGCGCCGCTGCGGGGTGATCGGGGCTTTCCTGACGGCTGCGGGATCAAGGGCGGGGCTGCCGGTTCGGTGACCGTGCAAGGCCGCTGCCGAAGGGGTGCCGGTTCGAGCGCAGGCTGGGGCGCTTCCGGCCCCGTCCCTTGGGTGTTCGGTGGTGTCAGTGCCGGCGCAGGCGCGCGACGGCCTTGGCCTCGTCCAGATCAAGGCCGGCTTCGGCGGCGATGGCTTCGGGCTCTTCGCCCTTGCGGGCCAGTGCGATGGCCTGTTCGATCATCCGCTCGCCGGTCAGCCAGTCGAGATCGGATTGCAGGCTGTCGGTGGTGGCGCTGATCCGGTCCAGGGCCGCGGCGTGGCGCCAGTCCATGTCGTGCAGCCGTTCGGCAAGGCGTTGCTCCAGCGCGGCAAGCTGGTCCTCGATCGGGGCAGAGGTGCCCGCCGGGACGGCAACAAGCCTTTGCCGCCGGCGGTGCAGCGCGAAGGCAAGCGCGCCGCCCGCAGAGACGGTCAGCGCAAGGGACAGGACGAGAAGGGGGCTCATGCCAGACGATGCTCCGGTTCGGTCGGGTCTCAGGGCTTCAGGTCGAGATAATCCGCGAACAACGCATCGGTGAGGCGTTCAATGTCGATGGGATATTTCCCTTCGGCGATCGCGGTCTTGATCTTCTGCACCAGTTGCATGTCGACGGGCGGACCCGAGCGCAACTCGTCCGGCAGGGCCAGAGCGGCGGCACTCAGTTCGACCGTCTCGCCAGCGGCGCGGGCAGGGCCGGCAGCCCCTCCTGCACTGCTGCGGTCCACGCGCGGGGGCGTGTCCTTGGACAGGCGTTCGAGACGGCTTGGGCCGGGTGTGGGGACGAGAGATTCGACCATTTTACCCTCCTTCTTCCCTCTCGTAACGGTTGGATCTTAACGCATGTTAGGCCGGACCTCGGCCATATTTCTTGCGGTGACGGTGGCGCGGACGGTGGCGCCGCTGGACAGGTTGCGGATCTCGACCAGATCGCCCAGCGCGCCGTCGGACAGCGCCTCGCCGGGGGCGAGCACCTCGATGGCGCCCACGGCCACCCGCAGCGCGACCGGCCCGCCGCGGCTGACCAGCCAGTCGGGTTCCAGATGCCGGGGCAGGATCTGCTGACCCGGCGCCAGCGCAACCCGCAGCTTGCGCCCGGCATAGGCATCCAGCAGCGCGGGCGGGGCGCCTTCGTGAAGCGCAAGGTCGGCCCGGGCGATGGTGGCGCCCTTGGCCAATGGCCGCCTCAACGCCGCCGTGGGGCCATGGGCGGTTTCGGCCGTCGCGGCAGAAGGATCGTGGCGGACCGGCGCACGGGTGCGCAGGGCGCGTTTCCAGCGGGGTGCGTCGCAGGTCAGTTCGGCCGTGGTCCAGTTGCCCTGAAGCGGCGTCACCCGCGGCGGGTGCGTGCAGGGCGGCAGCGGGCGCAGGCTTGCGGGCGGCTCGGCGGCAACGCCGGCCTTGGCCATGGCGGCCGCGATCAGGGCCGCGGCCTCGGGCCCGCTCAGGCCTTGCGGCGCGGCGGCGGCGGGAAGGGCGCAAAGCGACAGGATCAGCAGCGCCCTCATCGCCCGGTCTCGATGAAGCGAACGGGTCTGCCGGCAAGGGCGGTGGCGGGCACCGTCGGATCAAGGGGCCGCAGCCGGGCCGAGCGCGCGGTCAGATGGACGATTTCCAGCATCTGCGTCGATCCGCCATCGGCGGTAAAGGCAAGGCTGCCGGGCGTCAGCCCGTTCGCCCGCCCGACCTGCACCTCGCCGGCCGAGGTCAGCCGTGCCGTCACCGGCTCGCAGCCCTTGGCGTCCAGAAGTGCGGCCAGTGCCCGGTCCGCGCCTTTGGTCAGGGCCGCGGCCAGCGCCTCGCGTCCGGGCTGGACCAGCACCGCAAGCCCGCCCAAGGGCGAGGCGCCGGGCAGGCGGACCCGGCGGACATGGCGCTGCACGCCGGTCGTGCCGTCGCCCGCCGTCAGATGCAGTTCCAGATCCAGTTCCAGCACCGAAGGCCCCGCCATCCGCAGCCGGATCACCGGGGTAAAGCCGTGCCCGCCGCCGGCAAGACGCACCGAACCGCGGGTCAGAACCTCATAGTCGAAGCCTTCGCCGTTGCGGCTGGTGCGCGGCATGGCGCGATCGGTCACGCGGGACAGCTGCACCGCCGGGTGCCGCGCCAGCCCTTCGACCATGCGTTGCGCGATCAGCCCGGCCAGTTCGCCCGACCATGGCGGGCCGTGGGGATCGACATGGATCTGCGGGGCATAGGCGGTCACCAGCAGCGTGCGGATCGGGCAAAGCGGCCCGGTGCCCTCGCCCACAAGCGCCGAAATCCTGACCCGCCAGACCTGTCCCGACAGGGTTTCGTCAAGGATGCGGTGGTCCAGAACCCGCCCCACCGTCCGCACCATCGCCACATCCGAGGTGACGATGCCGCGGCTGGTTGACGTATGGCCCGCGACATCGGCGCCCGCCACCAGCGCCGCCGCCAGCAACGCATCTGCGACCGCCCGTCTTCGCGCGGCGTCGCGGTCCGAGGCCGAGGTGACGGTGCCGAACCCGATGGCCTCGACCCGGATCGGCTGGGCGGTGGCGGGCAGCGCGCTGCATGTCAGCACAGCCAGCAAAAGCAGCAGGCGTCTCACATCCGCCTCGCCGCTTTCAGGATATAGGCCACGGTATCGGGATCAAGGGCCAGTTCCACCTCGTAGGTGTCGGCACCCTTCGGCGTGATCCGCACCGTCCGCGCGCCGCGCAGCGTGCCCTGCACCGTGGCGTCGATCCGGTCGCTGACCGCGACAGTATCCCGAACGGTCGTGCGGGAATCCAGTCGCAACCCATGCACCTGTTCGGCCAGATCGCGCATCGCTTCCAGCCGGGCGGCGCGCAGCGCCATCAGGCGCCTCTCGTTCAGGGTCTTGCCGGGCTGGCCTGCGACCTGCGCAAATCCAAGGCCGCTGACCAGTGGCCGGTTCGGCGCGGCCGGGCTGGCGGATGCCACCTGCCGCCGTGCGGGCGGATCAAGCCGATCAAAGGAATCCTTCATCTGCGCCAACGCTTTCGTGCGGGCGCCGGCATCCGGGGGCAGGGCCTGAACCGCCCGCGGGGGGGCGGGCTGGCAGGCCAGAAGCACGGGCAGCGCAAACCCCGCCAGAAGCAGGCCGGAGAGGCGAGGACGTTGGGACATGGGCGGCGTCCTTGGCTGGAAACGGTCAGGTCACCGATTGCAAGCGGCGTGCCATCCGATGCCTCGGCACTGGCACGGCGCTTGCAGCGAACCGCCCGAACCGGCCTGCCAGATGAGTGATGCGAATGCCCCGATTGCCGCGCGCCCCCCAGACCCCAAGGCCCCGCAGCCTTCGGCACGCCACGGTGCGCGCATGAGCGCCGCCGTCGCGTCGCAGGGCTGGGTCGGCCGGCTGGGTGGCATGGCGCTGCCCGCGGGCATTCTGGTGATCGTCGCCATGATGGTGCTGCCGCTGCCGGTGCAGCTGCTGGATCTGTTCTTTGTCGGCAATATCCTGTTGTCGCTGCTGATCCTGATGGTGGCGCTGCACACCTTCCGGCCGCTGGATTTTTCCAGCTTTCCCAGTGTCCTGCTGGTGGCGACGGTGTTGCGGCTGGCGCTGAACGTGGCGTCGACGCGGATTGTCCTCAGCCAAGGCCACACCGGCCCCGACGCCGCCGGCAAGGTGATCGAAGCCTTCGGCTCTTTCGTGATCGGCGGCAATTTCGTCGTGGGCGCCTTCGTCTTCGCCATCCTTGTCATCATCAACCTTGTCGTCATCACCAAGGGCGCGGGGCGGGTGTCCGAGGTTTCGGCCCGCTTCACGCTGGATGCGATGCCGGGCAAGCAGATGGCGATCGACGCCGATCTGAACGCCGGGCTGATGTCGCCCGACGATGCCCGCACCCGCCGCGCCGAAGTCGCGGCAGAGGCCGATTTCTACGGGGCGATGGACGGGGCGTCGAAATTCGTGAAGGGCGATGCGATGGCGGGGATCCTGATCCTTGTCATCAACATCGTCGGCGGCATCATCATCGGCACGGCGCAGCACGGCCTTGGGCTGATGCAGGCGACCGAAACCTATGTGCTGCTGTCGATCGGTGACGGTCTGGTGGCGCAGATCCCGTCGCTGCTGCTGTCGATCGCGACCGCGATCATCGTCACGCGGGTGTCGTCCACCACGGACATGAGCGTGCTGATCGGCAAGCAGATGGGTGTGGGCCGGGCCTGGGTGCCGGTGGCGGCGGTCATGCTGATCCTTGGCCTCGTTCCGGGGATGCCGAACCTGTTGTTCCTGATCGGTGGCGCGGCTTCGGCGGCGGTGGCCTGGCTGACCTACGGCCGCGACGGCAGCACCACGGGCCTGGATGCCGCGGGCGGCGATGCGGCCCCCCCCGAGGGCGAGGCCAAGGCCGGCCCCGAGGCGATCACCGCCGACGAGGTGACCGATTACGCGCCGATCTCGCTTCAGATCGGCTACGGGCTGATCCCGCTGGCGGGCGATGGCGGCGGCGCGCTGGTGGCGCGGATCACCGCGATCCGGCGCGACGTGTCTAAGGCCTTGGGCTTTGTGGTGCCCGGCGTGCGCATCCGCGACGATCTGGGCCTTGCGCCGAACCAGTATCGCATCCGCGTGGGGCAGGCGATCCTGGGCGAGGATACCGTGCATCCCGACCGCAAGCTGGCGCTGCCGGGCGGCGGATCGCGGCGCAAACTTCAGGGGATCGCGGTGAAAGACCCCAGCTTCGGGCTGGATGCGGTCTGGATCCTGCCGCATCAGGTGCCCGAGGCCGAGGCCGACGACCATGTGGTGGTCGAGCCCGAGTCCGTGATCGCCACCCATCTCAGCCAGATTCTGGTGAAGCATGCCGCGCTGCTGATCGGGCAGGACGATGTGCAGGGGCTGGTGGACAACCTTGGCCGGGTGGCGCCGACGCTGGTGCAGTCGGTGGTGCCGAAACTGGTTCCGCTTCATGTGCTGACGGCGGTGCTTCGGGCGCTTCTGGCCGACCGTATCCCGGTTTCGGATATGCGGCGCATTCTGGAAGGGCTGGCGGAACTGGCCGCGCGCAACCTGTCATCCGCCGACATGGCCGAGGCGCTGCGCCCGGCGCTGGTGCCGCTTCTGCTGCAACAGATGGGCTCGGTCACCCAGCCCCTGCCGCTGATCACGCTGGAGCCGGATCTGGAACAGCTTCTGCTGCGCTCGCGCCGGCAGGGTGAAGATATGCTTCTGGTCGATAACGGGTTGGCGCAATCGCTGCTGACGGCGCTGGCCGAACGGCTGGAAACCGCCTCGGGGCAGGGGCGGCAGGCGGTGGTGATCGTGGCGCAGCCCCTGCGCCGGGCGTTTGCCGCCTTCGTGCGCCCGCATCTGCCCGATGCGGTGGTGATCGGCATGGGTGAGTTGCCCGAGGCGCGCCGCGTCGAGGTGGTGGGCACGGTGGGCGGCGCAACCGGCCTGCCGGCCAATGCGGGGGCGCGCTAGGCCATGGGCATCCTGACCGTCCGCGCCCCCGACAGCCAGCAGGCAATGGAAGAGGTCTTGCGCCGGCTGGGCCCCGATGCCTATATCCTGTCCACCAGTCAGCGCGACGGCATGATCGAGATCCGAGCCGCGCGCGATCTGCCCCCGCCCGCGCCCTCGTCCGGTCAGACTTTTGGCGACTTTCTGGAAGCCCGCCGGCGCGAGACAACAGCCGAGCGACCGGCACTGGTGGCCGAGCGTATCTGGATGCCGCCATCGCCTGCAAAGGGCCTGACCCCCTTGCCGCGTGGCATCGACGCAATGGCGCAGGCGCTGCTGTCGGCGGCGCTGGCCGATCTGCCCTCGCGGGTGGTGATCGTTGGGCCGCCCGGTGCGGGAAAGACCATGCTTGCACTGCGCTTTGCGGCACTGTTTCTGGAAGAACGCCCCGGATGCGAGCCGCTGATCGTGGCGCCGCGGCTTGGGTTCGAGGCCCCCGACGCGCGGCTGCGCCACTGGTCGCGGCTGGTCGGGTTGGAACTGACATGGCCGCAACTGGCCGATCTGGCGCCGGCGCCTTGGCCCGCGCCCGATCCGGCCCGCCCCGAGATCGTGGATCTGTCCTGCGCCCCCGATGCGGGGCCCGCCCTGCTGGCCGATCTGTTGCGTGGCGACAGCGAGCTGATCCTTGCGCTGCCCGCGGGGCTTTCTCCGCGGATGGCGGGGCGGCTGGCTGCGGATTTCCCCGGCGCCACGCTGTGCCTGACGCGCACCGACCTGTGGGCGCCCGACGCGGCCGAGATCGGCGCGCTGGCGGCCAGCGGCTTGTCGCTGGGCTGGGAAAGCTGCGGCACCGGGATTGTGGATGTGTTGCGCCGGATCGACCGGGCGCGGCTGGATGAGTGGGCGGCGGATTGGCCCGAAGGGTCCGAGCCCGAAAAGGAGGAGCGGCAATGATCCATGCGCGCGGATATGCTGAGCAGGCGCAGACCCCCGAGCGGCTGGTGCGGGCGCATATGGACCTTGTGCGCCGCATCGCCTGGAACCTGAACGCCCGGATCGGCCGCAAGGTCGAGATCGACGACATGATCCAGATCGGCTACATGGGCCTTGTCGATGCCAGCCACCGCTATGAACCGCGCGAAGGCGTGACCTTCGCCGCCTATGCCGCGATCCGCATCCGCGGCTCGATCATGGATTTCCTGCGGTCGAATTCGACGCTTTGCCGCACCACGATCATCATGCAGCAGAAGGTCAAGGCGGCGGTGCAGCGGCTGGAAGGCCGGCTGATGCGCGCCCCCGAGACGCCCGAGGTGGCCGAAGAACTGGGAATGCCGGTCACCGAGTATCAGGACTGGCTGGCGCAGTTCGCCACCAGCCAGACCGCCTCGCTGGATGAGGTCTATGACGACCAGTCCTCGCTGTTCCAGAACAACGACCCATCGGCCGAGGACCGGCTGCAACTGACGCAGATGCGCGGCCTGTTGCGCCGCGCGCTGGGAAAGATGCCCGAACGCGAGGCGCTGCTTCTGCAACTGATCTTCGTGGACGAACTGAACGTCTACGAGGTGGCCGAGATCCTTGGCGTGACCACGGGGCGGGTGTCGCAGATCAAGAAGGCCGCGATCGAACGGCTGCGCGGCTTCATCGGCGAGATGCAGGGCGAGGACTGAGCCGGATCGGGCCATCCGTCACGGGCGCGCCTCCTGCAACCCGACCGCCGCCGGGGCGCAGGAGGCGCCACCGGATCAGATCGGCTCGACGATCGAACCCGCGGCAAGACGCTTGGCCCAGGCATGGACGTCTTCGCCGATGCGGTCGCGCAGATCGGGCACCTGAGCCACCAGCGCCGCCGCGGCCCGTTCGCGCAGACCCGCGACATGGGCCAGCGCCGAGGGGCGCACCTCTTGCCAGTCGGTCTCGCCATCCAGCCGCATGAACAGCGCCGTGCCGCTGTCGCGCACCTCCCAGCCGATGCCGTAAAGGTCAAAGCCGTTTTCGCCCTCGGGGTTGCTGTCCTCGCGGCGTCGGATCATGTGCATCCGCGCGTATTCCTCCAGTGCGTTGCGGGTGCGTTGCAGGATTTCGGCCGCGATCTCGGACCAGCCCAGCGCAAGATCCGCCGACAGGTCGCGCCACGGCAGGGTGGGATCGGTGCGGAAGGCCAGCGCGTCGACCCCGGGGTACTCCGCGATCTCGTAACTGGCAGAGCCGATACGCAGGCGCGCGATCGCCACCGGGCCTTCGGGCGGCGTTGCCAATGGGGTGGTGGCAGGCGCCTGAAGGGGCGGCTGCGGGCGCCGTTCGACCTCGCAGGCCAGCACGTCGAACCCTTCGGGCGTCAGGTCAAGCCGTCCGGCCGTCAGCGCGGCAAGGCCCGCGATCTGAAGGCTGGTCTTTTCCGCCAGTGTCGGTTGCTCGCCCGCGGCAAGACGCAGAAGGCCGGTCAGCGAATGCGAGGCGGGGTGGGTGTCATATTCCGTGATCGCCTCGATCAGGGCCAGCATCCGATGCGCCATGGCGGGGGCAAGCGCCGCGGCCGCGGGGCTGGCCGTTCCACTGGCGGATGCGAATCTCTCTGTCACGGCTTTTCCTCCGTCTGGGCTGCTCTTTGATGTGAACGGATCGGACCAGGCGTGATTTAGGGCCGCGGGGGCGGTGGTGGACGATGCGTTGTGCGGGTGCCGATCTCCTGCGGGGGGAAACACCTTATTAGGAATGGGCAGTGCATACTTATTGGTGTCGGGCCGATACGGCTGGCCCGGCCGCGAAGGGCGGCGTTTGCCGTATCCTTTGACGCAGGCGGAAGACCGCACCACCCGACGCCGGTCCGAACGGAGAACGAGATGAGCGACAGCCTGACTGCCCCGCACGCCCACGGATTTCATGCGGTCAAACCCGCCCCGGCCGAGACGCTGGCCGATGACGAACCGCGGCTGCCGTCGGGCTGGTGGCTTCTGCCCTCGGTGGTGATCGGGGCGGGAATGTGGGCGGGGCTTGCCGCGCTGATCATGCTGTGACCGGACCGGCCCTGCGCCGGTCAGCAACTAGTTCCAGGTTTCAAAAGATTTTCCCGTCGCCATGACCGACATGCCTCTTCTTCGCCGACGCGGGTCAGCCGTCACGGATGCGGCGGCGGAAGAGTGCTGGATCGGCTTTTTTGACGGTGTTTCCTATCCTGTGCTGGTCACGAACGCCGAACGGGGCATCGTCTTTGCCAATCAGGCGGCCTGCCTGCTGTTGGGCGAAAGCCGCGACGCGCTTCATGGTCGGCCGTTGCACAGCCTGATCTGCTGCGCGACCGCCGAGGATCTGTCGGCGCTTGACCGCGAGGCGTTCGCCACCGGAACAAGCAGCGTCGAACGCATCCTGCCCACCTCCGAGGGCGAGGGGCGGTTCATCGTCACCCGCCGTCCGGTGGGCGAGAACATCGTGATGACCTTTCTTGATGTCACCGACCTGCGCCAGACCGAAGTCACGCTGCGCGAGCGCGAGGTGCATCTGCGCGGCTTGCTGGAACTGCATCCCGTTGTCCCGTTCTCTTTCGCGCCCGATGGCACGTTGGCCGATGTTTCGGATCGGCTGGCCAAACTGACCGGCCTGCCCGTCGATACCCGAAATCTCGAAACCTGGTGGGCTGCGATGCACCCCGAGGACCGCGCCGAACTGGAACGGCTCTGGGCTCACGGGGTCGCCCAGACGGGCACCCTTGACGCCGAGCATCGCCTGCGCGATCGCGACGGCAACTGGCGCTGGTTCCGCATCCGCGCCGTCGCGCGCCGCGATGCCGACGGGCGGATCGAACGCTGGTATGGCCTGCTGGAAGATGTTCACGACCGGCGGATGGCGGTCGAGCATCTGCGCGAAAGCGAGGCGCGGTTTCGTGCCTTTGCCGATGACACGCCGGTGATGATCTGGGTGACCGATGTCACCGGGCGCAACACCTTTGTTAGCCGGGCCTGGCTTGAGATCACCGGCCAGACGCTGGAACAGGCACTGGGCGACGGCTGGCTGACCTGTGTGCATCCCGACGACCGCATCCCCGCGCTGGAGGCGTTCGCGCAGGCGCTGTCGCGCGGGCGGGGTTATACCAACGAATACCGGCTGCGGCGGCGTGACGGCAGCTGGTCTTGGGTGATCGACGTGGGTCAGCCGCGGTTTCTGGCCGATGGCACCTTTATCGGCTATATCGGGTGTTGCGTCGACATCAACGCCCGGCGGCAGGCCGAGGATGACCGGGTGATGGCGCAGCTTCAGGTGTTTCACATGGCGCGCCATGACATGCTGACCGGCCTGCCCAACCGCCACTACTTTGCCGAATGCTATCAGGAGGCGTTGGCCGGTCTGGGGCGGGGGCGGTCGGTTGCGGTGCTGATGCTGGATCTGGACGGGTTCAAGGCGGTGAACGACACCCGCGGTCATCCGGTCGGCGATCTGCTTCTGCTGCAGGTGGCGGACCGGCTGCGCACCGCGGTGCGTTCCACCGATACGGTGGCGCGGCTGGGGGGCGACGAATTCGCGGTGATACAAACCCCGGTCCGGTCCGAGGATGAGGCGGCAACCCTTGCGCAGCGCCTGATCGAGGCGGTCTCGGAGCCCTATGAACTGGACGGCACGGTGCCCGAGATCGGTGCCAGTATCGGCATCGCCTTCGCCCGCCGCCGCAGCGATACGGTCGAAGAGGTGATGCGCTCGGCCGATGTGGCGCTTTATGCTGCCAAACAGGCCGGCCGCGGCACGTTCCGCGTGTTTGACGAGGCGACCGATTTCCACCTTCAGTCGCGCCAGAAGATGAAGGCGGCCCTGCGCGCGGCGCTGGGTAAGGGCGAATTGAGCGTGTTCTTCCAGCCGCTTGTCGCGTTGCTCGACCGGCGCGTGACCTGCTGCGAGGCGCTGATGCGCTGGCACCGCCCGGGCGAGGGCTGGGTGGGGCCGGATCAGTTCATTCCCGTGGCCGAGGAAGCCGGCCTGATCGGCGCCATGGGCCGATGGATCCTGCACGAGGCTTGCGCGCAGGCGATGGGCTGGCCCGAAGATGTGTCGGTTGCGGTCAACCTGTCACCGCATCAGTTCCGCTCGGGTCTTCTGGTCGAGGATGTGATCTCGGCGCTGCGGGCGTCGGGTCTGTCGCCGCATCGGCTGCAACTGGAAATCACCGAGTCGGTGCTGCTTGACCCGACCGACCGCAACGTGGGCGTGCTGCAAGAGTTGCGCAAGGTCGGCGTGAAGATCGTGATGGACGACTTTGGCACCGGCTATTCCTCGCTTGGGTATCTGCGCAGCTTTCCGTTCGACAAGATCAAGATTGACCGTTCCTTCATCCGCGATCTGCCGGATGCGCGTGAGGCGCTGGCGATCCTGAAGGCGGTGGCCGGGCTGGGGCGCAGCCTTGACATGCGCACCACGGTCGAAGGGGTCGAGACGCAGGCCCAACTGGATTGCTCGCTGGCCGAAGGTGTGGATGAAGCGCAGGGTTATCTGTTCTCGCATCCGCTGCCGGCCGAAGAGGTCTGTGCCTATATCTCCCGGTCTCGCCGCTAACACGTTACTGAAAAGGCTTTTCAAGTCACCGCGCAAGGAAGGGTCATCCGGGCGATCGGTATCGACACTTACACAACAGGACGCTTTCGGTCGCTCATCGCGAAAAGGTTCTGGCTTTGGGCGGTGGAGTGGATGCGTCCGGGACGTGTTCGGCGGCCTGCAAAGCCCATGCGCGGGCGATCCGGGCAAAGGGCTGGCGGGCCGGTGTTCGGCCCGCCGACCCGTTGTCGCGTCAGGCCATCCGGCCGGTCTCGGCCAGCCGGACATGCCATGACAGGGCTTCTTCCAGCACATGCGGGGTATGGCCGCCACGGGCCGAGGCGCGGGCGAAATAGTCCCGCATCAAGGGCTGATAGTCGGCATGGACGCAGTTGGCGATGATCGTCGCCGCCCGTTCGCGCGGGGCAAGGCCGCGCAGATCGGCAAGGCCCACCTCGGTCACGAGGATGTCCACGTCATGCTCGGTATGGTCGACATGGCTGACCATCGGCACCACCGACGAGATCGCGCCATGTTTCGCGATGGATTTCGTCACAAAAACGGACAGATAGGCGTTTCGTGCGAAATCGCCCGAGCCGCCGATGCCGTTCATCATCTGCGTGCCGCCGACATGGGTCGAGTTCACGTTGCCGTAGATGTCGAATTCCAGCGCGGTGTTGATGCAGATCAGGCCAAGGCGACGGACCACCTCGGGGTGGTTCGAAATCTCTTGCGGGCGCAGCATCAGGCGGGGCTTGTATTCGGCCAGACGGGGCAGAACCTCCTGGTATTTCCGTTCCGACAGCGTGATCGACGAACCCGAGGCAAAGCGCAGCTTGCCTGCGTCGAACAGATCGAAGGTCGAGTCCTGCAAGACTTCGGAATACATTTTCAGGTCGTGGAAGGGCGTATCGATGAAGCCGTGCAGCACGGCATTGGCGATGGTGCCGATGCCGGCCTGCAACGGTTGCAGCGTGTGGTCCAGCCGGCCGGCGCGGACCTCGTGCAGCAGGAACTCTGACAGGTGGCCGGCGATGGCGCGGGTGTCGTCGTCGGGGTCAAGGATGGTCGAGGAACTGTCGAGCTTTTCGGTCACCACGATGGCCGCGATCTTTTCGGGCGGAATCGGGATGAAAGGCAGGCCCACGCGGCTTTCGGGCGTCACCACAGGGATCGGCATCCGGTTCGGCCGGTAGGTCGGGATGTAGATATCGTGCAGCCCTTCCAACTCGGCGGGCTGGCTCAGGTTGATCTCGACGATGACCTTTTCGGCAAGGATGGCAAAGCTGGCCGAGTTGCCGACCGAGGTGGTGGGCACGATCCCGCCGTTTTCGGTGATCGCCACGGCCTCGATCACGGCGACATCGACGCGGGGAAGCTGGCGGGTGCGCAGCATTTCCACGGTTTCCGACAGGTGCTGGTCGATGAACATCACCTCGCCGCGGTTGATGGCGCGGCGCAGCGCAGGGTCGGACTGGAAGGGGATGCGGCGGGCCAGCACATGCGCCTCGGTCAGCGTCTTGTCGAGATCGTTGCCCAGCGAGGCGCCGGTCATCAGCGTGATCTTCAAGGGATGCTGCCGGGCGCGGGCAGCCAGCGCCATCGGCACGGCCTTGGCCTCGCCGGCGCGGGTAAAGCCCGACATGCCGACCGTCATGCCGTCTTCGATCAGGGCTGCGGCCTCTTCGGCCGTGGCGATGCGCTCGCGCAGGCGACCGCAGCGGATCCTGTCGTTGTGAACGCCGTCGAGCATGGTCTCCTCCGTGAAAAAATATTCCTCCCGTGCCGGGCGGGCCTTTCGGTCGCTGCCGACAAGAATCTTTCGTAAAGCGGGGGGCGTTGGTTCACAATCGAACCCTGTGATGAATCGCGGAAAGGCCGTCATGCGTTTTTTGCATGGGTTATGCGTGCAGGTCATGGCTTTGGCGGGGTCAGCCCGCGATGTCGACCGCCACGATCGCGACACAATCGCCCGGTTTCACAAGGCCGGGAAAGTGGCGCCCGCTTAGCAGCCCGGTGCGGCGCACGTTCAGCGTGACCGGATCGGCGCCGGTGCGCCCGGTGGGATAGATCCGCGCGATGGGCTGGCCGGCCTCGACCGGATCGCCAAGGTCGGCGAGGAACTCGATCAACCCGCCGTCTTCGGAAAAGGTGAAGCAGTCGCCGTCGGGCATGTCGAGCCAGCGCGTCGGCTGCGGATCGGCCGCGGCCTTCAGGATGCCGGCGGCGATCAGCAGGTTTCGGCAGCCGCGCCGGGCGATTGCGGTGGTGCGGGCCGAAGCGGTGCCGCCGCCGCCAAGTTCGGTGGTGACGAAGGTTTTGCCCATCGCCTCGGCGGCGGTGTCATAAAGGCCCGCGGTGTCGATTTCCAGCATCCGGATGCTGAAGGGCGCCCCGAAGGCGCGCACCAGCGCGAAGGCGCGGGCCTCTTGTGCCTTGTCGGGCTGGATGTGGGCGGCGCAGAACGGCAGGAAATCCAGCGTCCGGCCGCCAGAGTGGAAATCCAGCACCACATCCGCAAGGGGCAGCAGCACGCGCTGAAAATAGTCGGCGATCTTTTCGGTCACGCTGCCGTCGGGGCGGCCGGGAAAGCTGCGGTTCAGGTTGCCGCGGTCGATGGGCGAGGTCCGGGTGCCGGCAAGGAAGGCGGGATGGTTCATTGCCGGCAGGATGATGACGCGGCCCTCGATATCGTCGGGCCGCAGCGTCCGCGCCAGATCGAACAGCGCAATCGGCCCTTCGTATTCGTCGCCATGGTTGGCGCCGGTCAGCAGCGCGGTGGGGCCGGGGCCGTTCCGCACCACCGTGACCGGGATCATGACCGATCCCCAGGCCGCATCGTCGCGGCTGTAGGGCAGGCGCAGGAAGCCGTGCTGCACGCCATCGGCGTCGAAATCGACGGTGGCGGTGATCGGCGAGGGCTTCATGTGGCGCCGTTTGCGAACTGGATCATGCGGCGCACGCTCATCGAGATATGGGTGCGGCGGATATAGCCCACCGCTTCCAGATCGCCGATTTCCAGCGCCGCCAGCGTATCGGCCATCTCGCGGTGAAACACCTCGACCTCGTCGGAAAGGTTCAGCTTGGGCGCCGAGGTCAGCCAGATCCGGTGCGTAAGGTAGTAAAGCCGCTCGGTGATCTCGCGCAGCGGCTGGTTGCCGATCATCTGCGCCACTTCCTGAAAGAACTGCATGTTCAGCTGGGTATAGCGCCGGGGATCGGGGTGCAGGCGCAACCGGTCACATTCGGCCATCAGCACGCGGATGCGGTTCAGATCGTCTTCGGTGCGCGGCAGCGGATCAAGCCTGCCGATCAGAACAGCCAGTTCCATGCGCAGCTTGTAGGTCTGTAGCAGGCCGGCGGGATCGACGGTGGTGACGAAGGTGCCGACGCCGTGGCGGCTTTCCACCAGCCCTTCGGATTCCAGCCGCGACAGCACCCGGCGCAGCGGCGTGCGCGAGACGCCGAATTCGCGCGCAAGCTCTTCCTCGCCCAGCCGCGTGCCTGGTTCATAGTCGATCAGGCAGATCCGGTCGCGCAGCGTCATGTAGATCGTTTCGAACCGCTCGCGCGCGATGGTCTTGGGGCGGTGGTTGTCGTCAAGCTGGCTCATCCGGCCTCCAGCACGGCGCGCAGGAAGGCGCGGGTCCGTTCATTCTGCGGGTTGTGGAAGAAGTCCCGCGCCGGGGCTTCCTCACAGATCCGCCCCTGATGCAGGAAGCAGACCCTGTCGGCAAATTCGCGCGCAAAGCCCATCTGATGGGTGACCACCATCATCGTCAGGTCATGTTCTTCCCCCAGTCTGCGGATGACCGTCAGCACTTCCCCCACCGTTTCGGGATCAAGCGCCGAGGTCACCTCGTCGAACAGCATGACCTTGGGGCGCATCGCCAGCGCCCGTGCGATGGCGACCCGCTGCTGTTGCCCGCCCGAAAGCTGCGAGGGATAGTAGTCCTTTCGCGACGCCAGCCCCACCATTTCCAGCAGCTCGGTGGCGCGCTCGATCGCCGCGGCGCGGGTCAGGCCCAGCACCCTCATCGGCGCCTCGATGCAGTTGCCCATCGCGGTCAGGTGCGGAAACAGGTTGAACGACTGGAACACCATCCCGACCTTGCCGCGCATCCGCCGGATATGGGCCATGTCGGGCGGCAGGCGCTTGCCCTGCCGTTCCATATGGGTCAGCGGTTCGCCCTCGATGAAGATTTCGCCGCTGTCGACAGGGTCCAGCGCCATCAGCATCCGCAGAAGCGAGGTCTTGCCCGAACCCGAGGCGCCGATGATCGCCACCTTCTCGTTGCGTGCGACATCCAGGTTCAGCCCGTCCACTACGATATGACTGCCATGGCGTTTGGTCACGTTCTGGAACCGCACCATCGGATCTTGCATCATCGCCGCACCCCTTGGGTGATCCGCGCTTCCACCAGTCGGATAAGCGCGGCCGAAATCAGGCTCATGCCGAGAAAGAACAGCCCGACCAGCGTGATCGGCTCGGTGTAGCGGAAACTTTCCGATCCGATGATCTTTGCCGTCTGCATCAGTTCCAGCACCGCGATGGCCGAGAGCAGCGGCGTTTCCTTGAACAGCGCCACCAGATAGTTGCCCAGCGCCGGGATCACCGGCGGGATCGCCTGTGGCAGGATGATGCGCATCAGCGCGGTCCCGCGGTTCAGGTTCAGCGCCTCGGCGGCTTCCCACTGGCTGCGGGGCACCGCCTCAAAGCCCGCGCGATACACCTCGGAGCAATAGGCGGCGTAATGGACCCCGATGGCAAGCGTGCCCGCCGTCAGCGCATCCAGCACAAGGCCGATCTCGGGTCCGACGAAGTAAAGCACGAAGATCTGGATCAGCAGCGGGGTCGAGCGGACCAGTTCCACCCCGACCGAGATCGGCAGCGCGGTCCGTGGCCAGGCGATCCGCGCCAGCGTCAGCCCAAGACCCAGCGTGGCCGCCAGCGCAAAGCCCATCACCGTTGCCTGCACCGTGACGATGGCAGCCTGTCCAAGGCGCGGCAGGATCTCGATGGCAAAGGCCCAATCCCAGATCATGCGCGCCTGCCCAGCCCACGGATCGCACGCCGTTCCATCAGCCGCATCCCGATGGTGATGGTCAGTGACATGAACAGATATCCCAGCAGCACAAGGGTGAAGATAGGGCCGGTCTGCATCGTGGTCTGGTTCATCTGCTGCGCTCGGAAGGTCAGGTCCGCCAGCGTGATCAGCGAGACCAGCGACGTGCCCTTCAACAGTTCGATGAACAGGTTGCCCCATGGCGGGATCATCGCCACGACCGCCTGCGGTAGGATGATCCGCGCCACGATCTGCCGGCGGCTCAGGTTCAGTGCAAGGCCGGCTTCCCATTGGTGGAGCGGCACCGCCAGCACGGCGCCGCGCACCACCTCGGCGCCATAGGCCCCGACATTCAGGCCCAGCGCCAGAACCGCGACCGTGAAGGCGTCGATCGTCACGCCGAACTGAGGCAGCACGAAGAACAGCCAGAACAGTTGCACCAGCGCCGAGGTGCCGCGGAACAGCTCGACATAGGTCACGGCCAGCCAACGCAGCGGCGCGGGGGCGTATAGTCGCGCAAGGCCCGCCGTCAGCGCCGCCGCAACCGCAAGGATCGCGCCCGCCACGGTGATCCGCATCGTGACCGCCGCACCTTCGACAAGGCCCGGCATGAAGGGACGATAGTCCTCGTGCCCGGCAAGCCACCACAGCGCCGCGGCCGTCAGTCCAAGCATGATGGCAAGCGGGGTGACACCCATTCAACGCGATCCGTCGCTGATTACTGAAACGGGTGGCCCCGAAGGGCAGGGCCGCCGGCCGTCATTCGGAACAAAGCTCGTCCGTGGTTCGGTTCGGCAGGTAGTCTGCGCCGAATCCGAACGGATCAACCAGTGCGAGATGTTCGGGGGTGCCCAGAAATGCCTTGAGTTCCTGATTGAAAGCATCGCGCAGCGCGGCATCCTCTTTGCGGAAGCCAAAGCCGCCATGGCTTTTGACCGACTGTCCTGCGACCTCGCCGAAGGGTTTCGTCTTTTCGACGCCACGGCCCTTGGCCACCATGTCGGCCACCGACAGCGCCGACAGCGCCGCCGCATCCGCGCGCCCGGTCTGCACCGCGGCCAGCAGGCTGGACTGATCGGGCAGCACCATCAGTTGCGCATCGGGCACACCGGCCAGCCGGGCATAGTCACGCTCGGCCGCGCCCGCCATCACCGCAAGCCTTATCCCCGGATCGGCCGCGACCGAGGCATAATCGCTTAACCTCTTGGGATTGCCCGCCTTGACCAGCAGTGCCTGCCCGATCCCGTAGGACGGTTCCGAAAAGGCGATCTGTTCGCAGCGTCTGGGGGTGATGAACATGCCGGCGGCGATGATGTCGAACCGCCCGGCCTGAAGACCGGGGATCAGCGATCCGAACTCGGTCAGGACGCCGTCCACTTCGGGGATGCCCATCCGGGCAAGAACCGCCTTCGCGACTTCCGGCGCCACGCCGGTCAGGTGGCCGTCCGGCGTGGCATAGCCAAAGGGCGCTTCGTTGGCAAAGCCCACGCGGATGAACCCCTGGGCCCTGATCCGTTCCAGGGTGGTCTGGCCGAAGGCGGTGCCTGACAGCAGCGCAAGACCGATCGAGACAAGGGTAGTCTGACTGGCTGAGGTCGAAATGCGTGTCATTCTGGCTCCCCGGTCTTGCGTCTGATGTCGCTGCGGCGTGTGGGGCCGATACTATGTCCTTTTGTATACATCGACAGTCGACCTGTCGCAATGAAATCTGATCCCGCGAAAAAGTCGCCGGGAAAGGCGCATGGTTGTATCTCTTGGTTTGGTCACGGATTCAGCCCTGACATCGCGCGTGCCCCGCGGCAACGCCGAGGTCAGGGTTGGGTGATGGCCCTGATATCGCAGATGCGATGGCGGAGGAGATGACGCAGATTTTCGACAAACTGTTCCCGCCTGAAGAATATGCCCGCCGCGTCAGCGACGTGAAGCGGCGGATGCGTGCGGCAGGGTTCGATCTGATCCTGTGCCAGGATCCGGCCAACATGTGCTGGCTGACCGGATTTGACGGCTGGTCGTTTTATGTGCCGCAATGCGTGCTGGTTCATGTCGATGCCGCGCATCCGGTGTGGTTCGGCCGGGCACAGGATGCCCGAAGCGCCCGGATCACCACCGATCTGCCTGACGGCGACATCGTGCCGTTTTCGGAACGGCTGGTGCATCACCCGGTCGAACATCCCTATGACGAGCTGGCGGCGCTGATCCGCGACCGGGGCTGGGGGGCGGCCCGGATCGGGGTCGAGATGGATGCCCATTACTACACTGCGCGCTGCCACCTGCATCTGCTGGCGGGGCTGTCGCAGGCCAGTCTTGCCAACAACGGCGATCTGGTGAACTGGGCGCGGCTGGTGAAATCGCCGGCCGAGGTGGCGCTGATGCGCGAGGCGGGCGCGATCTGCACCGCAGCCATTGCCCGCGCGACCGAGGCGATGGCGCCAGGCGTGCCCCAGCAGCAGGTGATCGCGGCGATCCTTCAGCAGTTGACGATGGGGGTGCCGGGGGCGGGGGGCGACTATGCCGCCATCGTGCCGCTGATGCCGGTGGGCGAGGGCACATCGACCCCGCACCTGACATGGAGCGACCGGCCGCTGCCGTCTTCGGCGCTGACCATGATCGAGATTGCGGGGGTGCGGCGGCGCTATCACGCGCCCCTGACGCGCACCTTCCATCTCGGCCCGCCGCCGCGGGCGCTGCGGGATCTGGCCAAAGTGATCGTCGAGGGGGTGGATGCCGGGCTGGACATGGCCCGCCCCGGCCGCACCGCCGAAGAGGTCGAAGCCGCTTGGCAGGCGGTGTTGCGCCGCAACGGTCTGTCGAAGGACAGCCGCGTGGGCTATTCCATCGGGCTGGCCTATCCGCCGGACTGGGGTGAGCGCACCGTCTCGTTGCGCCCGGGCGACCGGACCGCGTTGCAGGAAGGCATGTGCTTCCACATCCAGTCCGGGTTGTGGCTTCAGGATTTCGGCGTGGCGATTTCGGAAAGTTTCGTGGTGGGGCCATCGGGCGGCGAGCGGCTGTGTGACGCCCCGCGCGACGTGATCGTGGTGGATTGATCTTTGCGGCCCCTGCCGGGCCGGGGCGATCATGGCCCGGGCGCTTGCTCAGGCTGCGCCCCGATGGGCCCCGCGCCCCTGTTCTGCCGTGCTGCCGGATTGTCCTGTGGTCATGGCGTCGACGAATCGACTGCCCCCTTGCCGTGCCGCGCGCGAGTCCGCTCGCGTTGGAAAAATGCCGCCGTTCTGCGCGCAACTTTCCGCTGACGATAATCATCTGTCCGGAAAATCGCGCCATGGTTGTATCGCAAGCCGCCCGCGCTTGCACTTTTGGCCAGAAGGTAAAGGAAGGATTGACGCAGGGTGGTGATACATCCACAAGATGACTTACATTATCAGGATGAGTATTACCTATACTTTCGATACCACCACTTGAGAACGCGCTGAATTTCCCCACGAAGCAGAAGGGGCGGCAAGAGCGAGCCGCCCCTTCCCTTATGTCGCGTTCCGGCTGCCGGTTTCCCTGTGGTTTCCCTGCCTGCGCCTGCGCCTGCGCCTGCGTCCGGGGCCCCGGCGGACCTTGCCGTAAGTCGGGTGGGGCACTAGGGAGGGCGCAACCCGTGCCAGCAGAAGGATCGCGCCCCGATGACACCGCTTGATGCGGCCCATGCCGCGATGGAGGCCGCACCCGGCGATGATGCCGCGCGGCTTCGGTTCTATGGCCGGCTGGCCGATGGCGAACTGTTCCTGCTTCTGGAACGCGAGCCCGAGGACGAGACCCTGTCGCCGCAGCTTTTCGACCTTGAGGACGGGCCGGTGGTGCTGGCCTTCGACCTTGAAGAACGGCTTTCGGCCTTTACCGGGATGCCGGCGCCCTATGCGGCGCTGCCCGGGCGGGTGGTGGCGGGGTTGCTGGCAGGGCGGGGGATCGGTCTGGGGCTGAACCTTGGCGATGCGCCCTCGGCCATGCTGTTGCCACCCGAGGCGGTGGACTGGCTGGCCGAGACCATCGGCCACGCCCCTACCGAAGCCGAGGCGCGGCTGGACGCCTTCCGGCCGCCCAGCCTGCCAGAGGCGTTGGTGGCGGCCCTTGACGCCAAGCTGGCCGGGGCAGGCGGGCTGGCCTCTCATGCGCTGGTGGCGGCGGTGGACTATGCCGATGCGCGCACCGGCCATCTGCTGGCCTTTGTGGGCTGCCTTCCGGGCGCCGAACCCGCACTGGCGCGGGCAGTGTCCGAGGCGCTGACCTTCTCGGGGATCGAGGCCGGGGCGCTGGATGTAGGCTTTCTGTCCCCGGACGAGGGCGCCGCAGTGCTGATGGAGCGGGTTGCGCTGCGCTTCGACCTGCCGGTGCCCGTGGTGCCCGAACTGCACGAGGAACATGCGCCCGCAGCGCCGGGGATGGACCCCGATCGCCCGCCGATCCTGCGCTGAAACGGCGGGATTCCCCGGTGCCGAAGGGACTTCCGTTGGGGTATTTAAATACCGTTTTTGTAGGTCATTGTTTTGCAATGATTAAATCGTGTGTCGTGCTCTTGACCTGATGCGCGAAATGCCCGAGACAGCCGCATCCGAATTCGCGGGGCCCGCCCCCGCCCCATTCCAGGGATTCCCGATGAAAACCTTCACCGCTACGCCGGCGGATATCGAGAAGAAATGGATCCTGATCGACGCCGAGGGCGTCGTTCTGGGCCGTCTCGCCACGATCGTCGCCAACATCCTGCGCGGCAAGAACAAGCCGTCCTTCACTCCTCACATGGACATGGGCGACAACGTCATCATCATCAACGCCGACAAGGTGCAGATGACCGGCAACAAGCGCGCTGACAAGCGTTACTACTGGCACACCGGCCATCCGGGCGGGATCAAGTTCCGCACCGCCGCTCAGGTTCTGGACGGCGCCCACCCCGAGCGTGTGGTCATCAAGGCGGTCGAGCGCATGATCTCGCGCAACAGCCTTGGCCGTCAGCAGATGACGAACCTGCGCGTCTACGCCGGCGCCGAGCATCCGCATGAAGCGCAGCAGCCCACCGTTCTCGACGTCAAGTCGCTGAACCCGAAGAACACCCGGAGCGCGTAAGCCATGTCCGACATCAAATCCCTCGACGAGCTGAAGTCGGTCGTGGCCGACGCCCCGGTGGCCGAAGCCGCCGTCGCGCGTGAGCCGGTTCGTGACTCGCTCGGCCGCGCTTACGCGACCGGCAAGCGCAAGGACGCGGTCGCCCGCGTCTGGATCAAGCCGGGTTCGGGCAAGGTCACCGTCAACGGCAAGCCGATGGCCGAATATTTCGCCCGTCCGGTGCTTCAGATGATCCTGCGCCAGCCGTTCACGGTCGCCAATGTCGAAGGCCAGTTCGACGTGGTGGCGACGGTTGCCGGCGGCGGCCTGTCGGGTCAGGCCGGTGCGGTCAAGCACGGCATCTCGAAGGCGCTTCAGCTGTATGAACCCGCCCTGCGCGCCGCGCTGAAATCCGCGGGCTTCCTGACCCGCGACAGCCGCGTGGTGGAACGCAAGAAATACGGCAAGGCGAAAGCCCGCCGCAGCTTCCAGTTCTCCAAGCGTTAACAGCCGCGAGACCGGATCTGTATCCACGGGGAAAGCGCAGCCAAGGCTGCGCTTTCTTCATTCCGGCGCCGCGGTGACAGGCCGCGCCGCGGGGCTTTGCCTCGCATCGGGATGGGGGCGCCTGCACCGATCAGCCGATGGCGCCCGCGGCTAGGCAGGTCGCACAGCCTGTCAGGGCTGCATAATCATCCTCGACCACCGCCACCGGAAAATCCGCCATGAAGGCCGAGAACCGGCCCTTGTCGCGGAACGCCTCGGCAAAGCCCAGAGGCAGGAGATGGGGTGCAAAGGCCCTCGCCACGCCGCCGCACAGGTAGATCCCGCCGAAGGGCAGGTGGATCAGGGCAAGATTGCCGGTCTCGGCCCCCAGCAGACACGCGAACAGCCGTGCCGCCTCTTGTGCGGGGCCGGGTTCGGCGATGGCGGCCATGATCCCGGCGGCGGTGCGGCTTTCGGCAATGCCGGTCTCGGCGCAGGCGAAGGCATGCAGCCGTTCCAGACCGCGGCCCGACAGCACGTCCTCGACACCGGCAAAGCCATGGGCGGTCTCGACGAAGCGGGCAAGGCGCAGGTCGCGTTCGGTTCGGACGGGCATCCCGGCGTGACCACATTCCGAGGCCGCGACCAGCCGGCCGGTTGCCGTGTCATGGACCGGGGCCGCGTTGAAGCCGGTGCCGACCCCCACCACCAGCCTCGGCCCCGTAGGGGCTCTGTCGGGGCCGGGCAGCAGCACCCGCAGGTTTGCGGCATCGATATGACCCAGCGCATGACCCTGCGCCTGAAGGTCGTTCAGGACGGCCACACGGGCGGCGCCGGTCGCGTCCCGAAGCTGATCTCCGTCCACTGTCCAGTCCAGATTGGTCAGCGTCGCCACGCCATCGCGGACGGGGCCTGCGGCGGCCACGCAGGCGCCCTCGATCCGGGGGCTGCCTGCGTCCGACAGGAACGCGCGCAGCACGGGCGCAAGGGCCGGATGATCGGCATTGCGAAAGCGGCGGATCGTTGCGGGCAGCAGGCGCGGCCCGCTGGCCAGCGCCACGCGGGTGTTGGTTCCACCGATGTCGGCCACAAGCGAGAGCGGGGCGTCGGCCATGGTGTCCTCTCTGTCAGGCGACCGCGTCATCCGCGCGGTCCTGTGTGATAGGATGGTTTCCGGGTGCGTCGCAAGGCAGGGCCGTCGCCCGCCCCATGGCGATTGTGTCCGGTGGGCGGCGCCCTTATCTTCCGGCCCAGGCAGAAGAAGGAATGGGTTCATGTTGCGTCCGCCGGTGTTTCCCCCGCCCCAGTTTCCGCCTGTGCGGTTGCGGCCGTTCCAGCGCACGCCGCCGGCGATCTTTCCGCCGATCCTGGGGCTGATGGGCCTTGGCCTTGCACTGCGGAAAGCGGCCGAGGTCTGGGGGCTGAATGGTGCCGTGGCCGAGGCGGTTCTGGGCGCCACGGTGGGCCTTGGCGCCTTCGCGGTCGTGGCCTATCTGGCCAAGGTGGCACAGCGCCCGTCCGTGGTGGCCGAGGATCTGCGCGTCCTTCCGGGTCGTGCCGGACTTGCGGCGGCGGTGATGGGGCTTCTGGCGCTGGCCGCAGCCCTTCAGCCCTATTCCGAGGCCGGGGCGCGGTCCACGCTTGTGGCGGGGCTGGCGCTTCAGGCGGCGCTGGCGGTGACGGTGGCGGTGCTGATCCTGCGCAGCCCGCCCGAGGCGCGCAGCGTGACCCCGGTCTTTCATCTGCATTTTGTGGGGTTCATCGTCGGCGGCCTGTCGGCTGATGCGGTGGGCTGGCCGATGCTGGGGGTGGGGCTGATGCTGGCCACCCTGCCGGTCGCGCTGGCGATCTGGGTGGCCTCGCTGGCGCAGATCGTGGCCAAGGTGCCGCCCGCGCCGCTGCGGCCGCTGCTGGCGATCCATCTGGCGCCGGCGGCGCTGCTGGGGATGGTGGCGCAGGGGCTGGGGTTTGCGGTCTTTGCCACGATCTGTGCCGCGATTGGCGGGCTGATCCTTCTGGCGCTGATCGTGTGGGCGCGCTGGCTGCTGGCTGCGGGGTTCAGCCCGCTCTGGGGGGCGCTGACCTTTCCGCTGGCGGCCTATGCCGGGCTGATGCTGGCGCTGTGGCCGATGGCGGGTGCGGTGCTGCTGGCGGCCGCGCTGCTGGCCATTCCGCCGATTGCGGTCAGGATCATGCAGGATTGGGCCAAGGGCGGGCTGGCGGCCAGAACCAACGCCGCGACCGCCTGATCCGAGGGGCAGTGGGGGCCGATTTCCCCCTTGCCTTCGCCTCGGCCCCATGAAACAGGGAACCGCCAAACGATCCCATCCAAGGAACACCCCATGGAGATTCGCGAGGCGCTCACCTTCGACGACGTCCTTCTTGTCCCCGCGGCCAGCAGTGTGCTGCCGTCGGACGCGGACACCTCAACCTTCGTCACGAAGGCGATCCGCATGAACATCCCGCTGCTCTCCTCGGCGATGGATACAGTGACCGAGGGCCGCATGGCGATCGCCATGGCACAGGCCGGCGGCATCGGCGTGATCCACCGCAACCTCGGCATCGAGGAACAGGCGCGCGAGGTCAGCCGCGTGAAGCGGTTCGAAAGCGGCATCGTCTATGCCCCGATCACGCTGCGCGCCGACCAGACGCTGGGCGACGCCAAGGCGCTTCAGGAACGCTACAACGTCACCGGATTCCCGGTGGTGGACGAGACCGGCCGCGTCGTCGGCATCGTCACCAACCGCGACATGCGCTTTGCCGATGATGACAAGACGCCGGTCCGGGTGATGATGACCGCGGACAATCTGGCGATCCTGCAAGAGCCTGCCGACCGCGATACCGCGATCAGCCTGATGAAGGCGCGCCGGATCGAAAAGCTGCTGGTGACCGACGGTCAGGGCAAGCTGACCGGCCTTCTGACGCTGAAGGACACCGAAAAGTCGGTGCTGAACCCCCATGCCTGCAAGGACGAACTGGGCCGGCTGCGCGTCGCCGCCGCCTCGACCGTGGGCGAGGCCGGATTCGAGCGCAGCCGCGCCCTGATCGAGGCCGGCGTCGACATGGTGGTGATCGACACCGCGCATGGCCATTCCGAAGGCGTGGCACGGGCGGTCGAGCGGATCAAGGGCTTCTCGAACGCGGTTCAGGTGGTGGCGGGCAACGTGGCCACGGCCGATGCCACCCGCGCGCTGATTGCGGCCGGCGCCGATGCGGTCAAGGTGGGGATCGGGCCGGGCTCGATCTGCACCACGCGGATCGTGGCGGGCGTGGGTGTGCCGCAGCTGACCGCGATCATGGATTCGGCCCGGGCGGCCGGGGATGTGCCGGTGATCGCCGACGGCGGGATCAAGTATTCCGGCGATTTCGCCAAGGCGATCGCGGCCGGCGCCTCTTGCGCGATGGTGGGTTCGGCCATCGCCGGCACCGACGAGTCCCCCGGCGAGGTGATCCTGTATCAGGGCCGCAGCTTCAAAAGCTATCGCGGCATGGGCAGCCTCGGGGCGATGGCGCGCGGCTCGGCCGACCGCTATTTCCAGAAGGATGCGGCCTCGGACAAGCTGGTGCCGGAAGGGATCGAGGGGCAGGTGCCCTACAAGGGGTCTGTCTCGGCGGTGATCCACCAGATGGTCGGCGGCCTGCGCGCCGCGATGGGCTATACCGGCTGCCGCACGGTGGCCGAGATGCGCGCGAATTGCAACTTCGTGCGGATCACCGGCGCGGGCCTGAAGGAAAGCCATGTCCATGACGTGCAGATCACGCGGGAAAGCCCGAACTACCGCCTCGGCTGACCCCTTATTTTATTGACTGAGATGAGGCCCGGGCGATGCCCGTCCCGGGCCTTCGTCATTGAACAAGACCGGAACTGGACGGAGCATACCAAGAACCGGACACTGCATCAGTTGCCGGACTGATGCAAAAAAGGATAGCAGCGGCTTGTAACTGATGCAGTCAAAACGAGGCCGGCCTCAGGCGGTGAGGAAGTCCGCGTGTGAGAGCGGCGGAGGGACATGCACCGCTCACGAGCGACGGTGCAGGTTCTCCGGGGATCACGAGGCCAGCAGCCGCTCCAGCGCCCGGGCCCCAGCCGCCGCATCGAGGATCTTCAATCGAGCTTCGGTGAATGTCTGCGCGAGGTAGATCACTGTCGTCAGCTCTTCGCCCAACTGGTCATAGACCGGCTTCGGATCAGGTGGAGTCACGCAGCACTCGTCCAGCCATATGCCGTCGTCGTAGCCAATGACGTGCTCGCGCATGTTGCGGATGGCGTCGGCGATCAGGTCGGCGATCGGATCGCCGTCGAGCTCATCAAAAGCCTCTCCGACAGCAAGCCTGATGAGCGTCGGCTTCGGAAGAAATGCGGATCGCTCCGCTCTCCGCCGATCTGATCCTCCATCTCATGCGGCAGCTTGAGATCGGCGCAGTCCGCGGTGAGTCTGCGCTGTCGCAGCACTGCTGCCCTTCGCATTCGCTCTCCATCTCACCTTGGAGCCGTCAGGGAATATGGCAACCTCGACCTCTTGCAGCATGTGCATGATCTCGGCCTTCGCCGCGCCTTCGTCGGCCTCTGCACCTTTCTTCCTGGCGGCCGCAGCGGTCGCATCCGCGATGAGCCGCATGGCTCTTTCGTGGATCTCAGGCGGCATGGCTGCGCGAGGATCCAGGTCCGGCGGCGACCGAGATCGCCCGCCGCGATGACTTCAAATTGTGAAACGGCCTTAGCGCATGACATACGTCATGACGTATGTCATGAAACCAAGCCCCGGCAGGCGGCCCTCGGCGGAGCCTTACTCAGAATGTCACATCAGCCAGATGTGAATCGTTCAAGGCCATCGCCGCCAGTTCCCGGTGATCGTGACGCGCCGGCCGAAATATGCCTGCCGGTCCTGCACTGATGGCGTTGTGCAGGCGCCCGCCCCGGATCCACGTATCCCGGGTGGCCGGCCGAGCGAGGCCTTGGTCGTCGATGTGCTGGTCTCGAAATACGCCGATCACCTGCCCTTGTGCCGTCAGGCCCAGGTCATGGCCGTCAGGGCCTAGACCTTGGTCGCTCCACGCTGGCGGACTGGGGGCCGGTCCGAACGCGTGGTTCCCGTGCCAGTCGCGTCACGTCCGCCGGGCAGGCGGCGACGCCGCGTCCGGATGCAAAAGGTCATGGGCGCGCAGCCGTTGCATCAGCGACATCCCGCATGGAGACGCGTGACCGCCAGTTCCTGCCGATGATTGTGACGGCTTTCCTTGCGACTGCGGATCTTCTCTGCATCCTGCGCCGTCTGACGACGACCCGGATCGTCTGCCGCGCAGGCCGAATTCTGTGAAACGATGCTGGCGCAGCTCAGACAGCCCGACGCCGGCAGCGGACTATCGGCAGAAGCCTATCCCCCGGGGGGGGGGGGCGTTGCCATTGGCGCCAACCGGCCTTTGCAGACCCAGTCAACAAAGTCCGCCCCACAGGATAATTTCGTCGGCACCGCGCGCCCGGCAATCACCGTTGCCGCGAAGGGCGCGCTCAGGCGCCCCAGTGGCGGATCGGGCCGCAATCCATATGCACGAAGTCAGACCGGGAATAGCGCCCGACCCCACCCGAGGCGCAGGCCTCGGCGGCCTTGGCCATCTGACCGACCGAGCGGGATTTCAGCCGAAGGTCGGCGGCCTGACCCTTCAGATGCAGCGAATTGCGCGCCACCCCGCGCGAGCGCGAACTGAGCATGGCGTTGGTCTTGGGGCAGCGATAGCCCGACAGCAGCATGTAAGGTTCGCTGACATCCATCAGCCGGTGCGAGGCCGCCATGATGTCCACCGTCCGCGGGTCCATGCGCATCACGTCATTCGTGCGCCAGTCCCGCATGAAGTGATTGATCTCTTTCAGGGCCTCGGGGATGTATTCCCCTTCGATCCAGTAGATCGTGTCCATCGACTCGCCGGTGCGGCCGGAATGCATGCGGATGCGCCGGATGTCCCCCGCGCCCCGAAGCAGCCCGAAGGCATTCGAATAGGTCGGAGCCGCGATCACGGCTGTTGCGGCGAATGCGCCCAGAAGGCCGCGCCGCGAAATGAGCGTGTTCGTCGAGGTCATGATGAGAGCCTGTCCCGTCGTCTGGTCTTCGACCGCCTGTGTCGGCGGCTTCGTTTGCTACTCGTCCCCAAGTGCCATCTCCTATGCCATAAGGATGTGTGCAACAGAAGTGCCGCATTGGCCGCACGCGGGCAGATTGCGCGCAATCGGCAAAAATTCGCTGAACGAGCGGGGAACTTTCGGCGGCATCGGGAAACTTCGCAGGCGTGACGAAAAAGCGACATCGTGGCGCCGCATCCTGGCAGATCGATTTACAGCGCCCCGCAAATGACGGAAGTTGGGGAATAATGCGCCGCGCTTTCGCCCTCGGGGATCAGATGTCACGCCTTTACCGCCGCAGATCGAGCGTTCGGCTCGCCCTTGGCCTGTCCATGCTGGTGGCGGCGGGGGCAGGGGTGATTCCCGCCCCCGCGCTGGCCGAGCTGACAGCCTATACCCGGTCAGTCGCCGAGGCCGCGGGCCGCAGCGATCTGATCTCGGGCTGGTATCGCGAACGCGGCTATCGCACGCTTTGGACCGGCCCCGGGGACGCGGCCCGGCGCGAGGCGTTCCTGTCCGCGATTACGCAGGCCGCGGCGCATGGCCTGCCGGTTCAGCGTTACGATGCGGCCGCGCTGGCCGCGCGCTTTCGCGCCGCCGCGACCGAAGGCGACCGCGGGCGTCTGGAAGTGGCGATGACGCAGGCGCTGCTGGACTGGGCGCATGATCTGCACAGCGGGGTGCTGGACCCGGCCAAGGTCGATCCGGGTATCAAGCGCGAGGTGCCAAAGCTGGACCCCCGCGCCGTTCTGGCCGCGTTCGAGACCGACCCGGTGCGCTTTCTGAACGGTCTGGCGCCGCGCAATCCGGAATATGCCCGGCTGATGCGCGCCAAGCTGGATCTGGAACGCCGGATCGCCCGTGGCGGCTGGGGCGCCGAGGTGCCGCTGCGCCCGATGAAGGCCGGCGCGTCGGGGCCGGATCTGATCGCGCTGCGCGACCGGCTGGCGGCGATGGGCTATCTTGGCCGCACCGCAACCAATACCTTCGATGACACCGTCCGCGCAGCCTTGCGCGTCTTTCAGCACGACCACGGCCTGACCCCCAGCGGCGTGGCGGACGAGGCCACGATCCGCGCGCTGAATGTCGCCCCGTCCGCGCGGCTTGGCGCGATCCTTGTCGCGATGGAGCGCGAGCGGTGGCTGAACATCGACCGCGGCGAGCGTCACATCTGGGTAAACCTGCCCGAATTCACCGCCCGCATCGTCGAGGGCGGGAATGTCACATTCGAGACCCGCTCGGTCATCGGCAAGGACAGCGCCGACCAGCGCAGCCCCGAATTCTCGGACCAGATGGAATACATGGTGATCAACCCGTCGTGGAACGTGCCACGTTCGATTACCACAAAGGAATATCTGCCGCTGCTGCAACGCAATCCGAATGCGGCGGGGCATCTGAAGCTGATCGACAGCCGCGGGCGGGTGGTCAACCGCGGGGCGGTGAACTTCAACGCCTATAACGCGCGGAACTTTCCGTTCTCGATGCGCCAGCCGCCCTCGGACGGCAATGCGCTGGGGCTGGTGAAGTTCATGTTCCCGAACCCGTGGAACATCTATCTGCATGACACGCCGTCGAAATCCCTGTTCGACCGCGAGGTGCGGGCGTTCTCGCATGGCTGCATCCGGCTAGGCCAACCGTTCGATTTCGCCCATGCGCTGCTGTCGGCGCAAACCGACGATCCGCAGGCGCTGTTTCAGTCGCAACTCGGGACCGGCAAGGAGAGCGTGATCCGGCTGGAGGTGCCGGTGCCGGTGCATCTGGTCTATTTCACCGCATGGGCCGGGCCGATGGGGCGGATGAATTACCGTGCCGACATTTATGGCCGGGATGCCGCGATCTTCGACGCGCTGTCCCGCGCCGGGGTGGTGCCGGGCGCGGTTCAGGGCTAGATCTGGGCCGAGGGGTGGCGCGGGGCCGCCCGCAGCCGTCGGAGCCGACCATGGGCCACACCATCCGCGATATCGCCACGGCGCTTGGGGCCGAGGCCGAGGGCAACCTTGACCTGATCGTGACCCATGCGGCCGAACCGGCCGGCGCGGGGCCCGATGCGCTGGCGCTGGCGATGGACCCGCGCTACGCCGAGGGGCTGGCCCGGGGGGCCGCCCGCGCAGCGATGCTGTGGCAGGGCGCCGACTGGCGCGCGATGGGGCTTCAGGCCGCGATCTTCGCGCCGCGTGGGCGGCTGGCGATGGCGGGGCTGTCGCGGATCTTCGATCCCGGCCCCGAGATCGCGCCGGGCATCCATCCGCTGACCGTGATTGATCCCACGGCCGAACTGGCCGAGGGCGCGGCGGTTGGTCCCTTTGTCACCATCGGCCGTGGCGTGCGCATCGGGCCACGGGCGCGGATCGCCAGCCACGTTTCGATTGCCGAGGGCGCGGTGATCGGTGCCGATGCGCTGATCCTGCAAGGCGCGCGGATCGGCGCGCGGGTGCGGATCGGTGATCGCGTCATCTGCCATCCGGGTGCGGTGATCGGCGCCGACGGTTTCTCATTCGTCACCCCCGAGAAGTCCGGGGTCGAGGAAATCCGCGAAACGCTGGGCGAACGGGCCGAGATCCGTGCGCAAAGCTGGGTGCGTATCCATTCGCTGGGCTCGGTCAGCATCGGCGACGATGTCGAGATCGGCGCCAATTCGACCATCGACCGCGGCACGATCCGCGACACCTCGGTGGGGTCGGGCAGCAAGCTGGATAATCTGGTGCATGTCGGCCACAACGTGCAGGTCGGCCGCGATTGCCTGCTGTGCGGTCAGGTGGGCATTGCCGGCTCGTCCCGGATCGGGGATCGGGTGGTGCTGGGCGGGCAGGTGGGTGTGTCCGACAACATTTTCGTCGGCGACGATGTTGTGGCGGGCGGTGCCACCAAGATCCGCACCAACGCGCCCGCCGGCCGGGTGCTGCTGGGCGACCCGGCGGTGAAGATGGAAACCCAGATCGAGATCCAGAAAGCGATGCGTCGTCTGCCCCGGATGGCCGCCACGGTGGCCGAGCTTCAGAAAGCTGTTTCAAACAAGGGACAGAGTGACTAAATCACCGCCACAAAGTCGGTGGCGCAGGGGGAAGACCATGACGCAGAGCGTTCAAGAACGGGTCATCGCGATCATCGCCGAACAGGCGGTGATCGACCCGTCCGAAGTGGGGATGGACCAGACGCTGGAAGATCTGGGGATCGACAGCCTTGGGCTTGTCGAGTCGATCTTCGCCATCGAGGAAGCCTTTGACATCTCGGTTCCGTTCAACGCCAACGACCCGAAGGAAAGCAGCTTCGACATCTCGTCGGTGGCCTCCATCGTGGCGGCAATTGAAGGTCTGGTGGCCGCGCAGGCGGCTTGAAAACACATGAAAAGAGTTGTCATCACGGGCGCCGGCACGATCAACCCGCTGGCGCACGACGTTGCCGGCACACTTGCGGCCTTCCGCGAAGGGCGCTGCGGCATTTCCGATCTGGATATCCGCGACAAGGACCGGCTGGCGATCCAGATCGGCGGGCAGGTCCATGACTGGAACCCCGAAAGCCACTTCAACCGGCAGCAGATCGTGCTTTACGATCGCTTCACCCAGTTCACCCTTCTGGCCGCGCGCGAGGCGGTGGCGCAATCGGGGCTGAATTTCGCCGGCGATCTTTCCTATGAAAGCGGCGTGATCCTTGGCACGGCCGGCGGCGGGCTGACCACCTCGGATGAGAATTACCGCGCGGTCTATGAGGAAGGGAAAAACCGCGTCCATCCCTTCGTCGTGCCAAAGCTGATGAACAACGCCGCCGCCTCGCATCTGTCGATGGAGTTTCAACTGAAGGGGCCGTCCTTCACCGTGGCCACCGCCTGTGCCAGTTCCAACCATGCCATGGGGCAGGCGTTCCACATGATCCGCTCGGGGCTGACGCGGGCGATGCTGACGGGCGGTTCGGAAGCGATGCTGTGTTTCGGTGGCATCAAGGCATGGGAGGGGCTGCGCGTGATGTCGAAAGACGCCTGCCGGCCGTTCTCGGCCAATCGCAATGGCATGGTGCAGGGCGAGGGCGCGGCCGTCTTCGTGTTCGAGGACTATGACCATGCGCGGGCCCGCGGCGCCGAGATTCTGGCCGAGGTGATCGGCTTTGCCATGACGGCGGATGCGTCCGACATCGTGCTGCCGTCCAAGCACGGCGCGGCGCGGGCGATGGCGGGGGCGTTGCGCGACGCACGGCTGAACCCCGAGGATGTGGGCTATATCAACGCCCATGGCACCGGCACGGCGGCGAACGACAAGACCGAATGTGCCGCGGTGGCGGATGTGTTCGGCCATCATGCCGACCGGCTGATGATCTCGTCCACCAAGTCGATGCATGGTCATCTGATCGGCGGAACCGGCGCGGTCGAGCTTCTGGCCTGCATCATGGCGCTGCGCGAGGGGGTGATCGCCCCCACCATCGGCTATGAGGAACCCGACCCGGAATGTGCGCTGGATGTGGTGCCCAATGTGGCGCGTCAGGCGAAGGTGGATGTGGTGCTGTCGAATGCCTTCGCCTTTGGCGGTCTGAACGCGGTTCTGGCATTGCGGCGGGTCTGACAGAAAAGCGCCGCCCCGGTGGGGGCGGCGCGATGGGGTGCCGGTGGCAGGATCAGTCCTGCGCGGGTTTTGCCTCGTTCGCGGCCTTCACGGCGTCATAGCCCGCGGTAAAGCCCTTCAGAGACACGTCAAGCGCCACTTTCTGATCCGGTGCCACGGCGGGAACGATGGTGATCACCGCCTTGTTGCCCTTCTTGAACGACTCGACTTCCGCGGCGGTGAAGCCCACACGCGCCATGCAGCCAGCCCGGTTGCACATGGTGAACGGGTAGACCTTGGGCTGCGCCGCGTCGATCTTCAGCGACAGATTGGCGGTCAGCAGCGTTTCCAGCGGCGCGATGATCGTGGCGCCAGCGGCGGCCTTCTGGCCGTCGGGCAGCGCGAACATGCTGATTTCGGCGACGGAATTGCCCTCGCCGTCTTTCAGAAGCTGGTACAGCTGGCACGGGTCGGCGCCGTCTTCGGTGCGGACGCACCGCTGTTCCCAGTCGCCGTGGGTGGCGGCCACAAAGACCGTGCCCGGGCCATCGGGCGCCGCTTGCTCTTTGCCCATCGACAGGGCGTCCGCGCCGGCTTCGGCGGCGGGGGCCGCGTCAGGCGCGGGGGTCTCTTGCGCCCAGACGGCCTGTGCAAGGCCAAGCCCAAGGGCCATGACGCAGAGTGTGTTCAGATGCTTGCTCGACATGCGCGATCCTGTCCTCACATGATGTCGGGCGCGCTGTAGCATGGCAGCCCGGTGCTGTCAGGTGCCATTCGTGCAAAGCACGAAGCCGGGCAGGCGATCGGCGCCGGGCAGGGGCCTTGCTGCGGGCAACAGGATCGGCGGGTACCCGACGCAAGGCAAGGATGGTCTGTCCTGTCGGGGCCACCATCGTGCCGGAAAGCGAAAAGGGCCGGCAATGCGGCCCTTTTCTGCGTCAATTTTGCTCCCTGTCGGACTGGCCGACATCTTCTGAACGGACGCTAAGGGCTAAATCAGGGTGCGTCAACCGCGAATCGGCAGGGGGCCAACTGGCGAAAAGACAAGAAAAACCGCGCCTTCGGAAAGGCGCGGCAAGTTCAGTTCCAGCAGGAAGGAACGTCGGGGCAAGGCACGAAACCCCGACAAGGCCCATACTGGCAGGAATGATTTAAGGATGTATTGTTGCCGCGAACGGAACTTGCGCGGGGGGCGTCATGGGCGACAGCATCTTCCTTGGCGGTGGCGGCGAGGGCCATGCCGAGCCGCAGCGGCTGTTGTTGCGAACCGCCAATCGGCACGGGCTGGTGGCGGGCGCGACCGGCACCGGCAAGACCGTGACGCTTCAGGCGCTGGCCGAGGGCTTTTCGGCGGCCGGGGTGCCGGTGTTTCTGGCCGATGTGAAGGGCGATCTGGCCGGCCTTGCGCTGCCGGGCAGCCCCATGTCGAAACTGCATGCGCCGTTCCAGCATCGCGCGGCCACTATCGGGCTGGATCTGCACTATACCGCCTTTCCGGTGACCTTCTGGGACATCTTCGGCGAACAGGGCCATCCGGTGCGCACCACCGTCACCGAGATGGGCCCCCTGCTGATCGCCCGCCTGCTGGACCTGACCGAGCCGCAGGAAGGCGTGCTGAACGTGGCCTTCCGCATGGCCGACGACGAGGGGCTGGCGCTGCTGGATCTGAAGGATCTGCAATCGATGCTGACCTTTGTCGCGGAAAATGCGGCGGCGGTCTCGGCGCGTTACGGGCTGGTGTCGACCGCCTCGGTGGGTGCGATCCAGCGCCGGCTGTTGATGCTCGAAGGCGAGGGCGGCGCCCGGCTCTTTGGGGAACCCGCACTGGATCTGGCCGATCTGATGCGGCTTGCCCCCGACGGGCGAGGGCGGATCGGCATCCTTGCCGCCGACCGGTTGATGCAGGCGCCGCGGCTTTATGCGACTTTCCTGCTATGGCTTTTGTCGGAACTGTTCGAGGAACTGCCCGAGGTGGGCGACCCCGACAAGCCGAAGCTGGTGCTGTTTTTCGACGAGGCGCATCTGCTGTTCGACGATGCCCCCAAGGCGCTGGTGGACCGGATCGAACAGGTGGCCCGGCTGATCCGCTCGAAAGGGGTGGGGGTGTTCTTCGTGACTCAAAGCCCGGGCGATGTGCCGGCCGATATCCTTGGCCAGCTTGGCAACCGGGTGCAGCACGCGCTGCGTGCCTTCACCGCCAAGGATCAGCGCAATCTGCGGCAGGCGGCCGAAACCTACCGGCCGAACCCGCGCTTTGCCACCGAAGCGGCCATCCGCGAGGTCGGCACCGGCGAGGCTGTCACCTCGTTTCTGGATGCCAAGGGCGCGCCGGGCATGGTGGAACGCACGCTGATCCGCCCGCCGTCGTCGCAGCTTGGCCCGATCCCGCCGGCCAGCCGTGCCGCGCTGATCGCCGCATCGGATCTTGCGGGGAAATACGACCGCGCCCTTGACCGCGACAGCGCCTTCGAGCGCCTGTCAGCCCGTGCCGCCCAGGCCGCGCAACAGGCGACCGACGAGCGCGAGTTCCGCTTGGCCCGCCGATATGACGGCACCGCCGCGCGCCCCCCCCGGCCAAGGACCGGCCGGGGCGATTCGGTTGCGGATGCCTTTGCCAAAAGTTTCGCGCGTCAGATCGGATCGCGGGCCGGGCAGGCGCTGGTTCGCGGGGTGCTGGGCGCATTGTCCCGCCGCCGCTAGGGGGCCGCCATCCGTCGTATCAATCCCCGCAAGCGGGCTGGCTTCCGCGACCGCGGCGGATTATATCGTCACCGACCGTCGCCAAGAGGATCGGAAAAGCTGTGCGCGACCTGAAGCTCCCCGACCAGCGCCACCCCGAAAAAGCGCATCGCCCCGACAATGCGCAGCCGAAAAAGCCCGCGTGGATCCGTGTGAAGGCCCCCGGATCAGAGGGCTACCGCGAGACGCGCGACATCATCCGCGGCCAGAAGCTGTCCACCGTCTGCGAGGAAGCCGGCTGCCCCAATGTCGGCGAATGCTGGAGCCTCGGCCACGCCACCATGATGATCATGGGCGAGATCTGCACCCGGGGCTGTTCGTTCTGCAACGTCGCCACCGGCAAGCCCGAGGCCCTTGATGCGTTCGAGCCGGGCCGGGTCGCCCATGCGGTGGCCCAGCTTGGGCTGAAACATGTGGTGGTGACCAGCGTCGACCGTGACGATCTGGACGATGGCGGCGCCGAGCATTTCGCCCAGACCATCCGCGCCATCCGCCACCGCGCACCGGCGACGACCATCGAGGTTCTGGTGCCCGATTTCCTGAAATGCGGCCCGGCCGCGCTGGAAACCGTGGTGGCGGCGAAACCGGATGTGTTCAACCACAACCTGGAAACCGTGCCGGGCCTTTACCCCGAAGTGCGTCCCGGCGCGCGCTATTTCCACTCGCTGCGGTTGCTGCAACGCGCAAAGGAACTCGACCCGTCGCTGTTCACCAAATCGGGCATCATGGTCGGTCTGGGCGAGGATCGTCAGGGCGTCTTGCAGGTCATGGACGACATGCGCGCCGCCGACATCGATTTCCTGACCATCGGCCAGTATCTTCAACCCACGCCCAAACACCACCGCGTCGACCGTTTCGTGACCCCCGAGGAATTTGCCGGCTACGAAAAGGCGGCCTATGGCAAGGGCTTCCTGATGGTTTCGGCCACGCCGCTGACACGGTCTTCCTATCACGCGGGCGACGATTTCGACCGGCTGCGCGCGGCCCGTCTGGCACGGCTGGGCGGTTGACGCCACCTGCTCCCGGGCGCCCCTGTCCTTGAGGGGCGTCGGCCGCAGCCGGTGCATGTCGTTTTGGTAATTCCCCCGCTGCGCCCCGTCCTCATGCCCCTTCGGCGGCAGTGCCGGGGCGGCCACCGGCCCCGCGTCAGGGCGCGGACAATCGCGCGGCAAGGCGCCAGCCGCCGATCCCATGCGTAGGGTCGGGCGAGATGTTCGGCACCATGACGGTGCCGAACGCGCTTGTCCGCCGAAGCCCGCCCGACAGGATCAGGCGATCCTCGCCCACAGCGCCCGGCGCCGCGTGACAGGACGCACAACCCCGCGCCCGGAACACCCGCTTGCCGCGCCCGGCATCGCGCGGCAGACCGGCAAGCGATACGGGACCGCCGCGTTCGGGCAGGCCAAGCCAAACGGCACCCGCCGCGGCAACGGCCAGCCCCGCCAGCAAGAGGCGCACCGGCGCCGACCCTCTCGGCCTTGCTGCCGATAGGTCTCGTGACAGGCGCCGCAGGCAGCCCCCAGATCACGCATTGCACCCTGACCCGCAGCCAGATCGCTGCCCGGCGCCGCCGCCCGCATCGCATCCGCCGCTGTGGTCAACTGCCCGATCTTCGTCGCGAAATCCTTGGGCTTCTCCCAGATCGCGGGCCGCGCCTCGCTGCCCTCGGCCGCGCCTGCGCCCGATCCTTGTCGGAACACCTCGGGGCTCAGCACCGAGGAGAGCGCCAGAAGGTTCGCCTCCGCCCGCGCCGCCGTCGCGGCGTCATAGGGGGGGCCTGCCTGGCCATCGCGCCAAGCTTGCCCCGATCATGCGCCATCAGCGTCATCAGACCCTGCCGGCCCTCGATCATCCGCTCGATCTGGCGGGCATCGGGGGCAGAAACGAGCGGACAAGGGTCAGGACGAGAACGGACATCGGTCGCATCGATACGGTCTCGTGGCTGGGTTGGCTTGGGCAGAAGGCACGCCCGGTCCCGCCCATAAACCTTATCCCCGGACGCCACATTGTCGTGATCCGCGCCGATGCCCTCAGGGCCGGGCGATCCGATGAACCTCCAGCGCCTCGGGCCAGCCCACCGCCCACTCGACCGCGACCAGCACCAGACAGGCCGCGACCACCCCCAGCACCAGTTTCACCCGCGCCACCGACGGCGGCCTGCGCAGCCAGCGCACCATGCGCAACAGCCAGACCGGGTTCATGCCTGTTCCAGAAAGCGCACTTTGCCGATAAAGGGCAGATTGCGGTTCCGTTGCGCGAAATCGATGCCATAGCCCACGACGAACTCGTCGGGGATCTCGAACCCGGTCCAGGTCGCGCGAATGTCCACCTCGCGCCGCGATGGCTTGTCCAGCAGCGCACAGACCTCCAGTCGCTTCGGCTCGCGCGACCGCAAAAGCCGCACGACATGGGACAGCGTAAAGCCGGTATCGACGATATCCTCGACCACCAGCACATCACGCCCCGCAATCTCGCCGCGCAGATCCTTCAGAATGCGCACCTCGCGGCTCGAGGTCATGGCATCGCCATAGGACGATGCCTCCAGGAAATCGACCTCGACCGGCAGATGGATCTCGCGCACCAGATCGGCGATGAACACGAAGGATCCGCGCAACAGCCCGACAACCACCAACTTCTCGCTGTCGGCAAAATGGGCCGTGATCTCGCGCGCCAGAATCTCAACCCGCGCCGCGATCTGCTTGGCCGAGATCATCTGATCTATGACATAAGGTCTCGTCGGCATGGCGCCCCCTTGCATCCTGCCGCCCCTTTATCCAGAAACGCCCGGCAAGTCACGCCCGCAAGGGCCGAGACCCCAAGGACCGAACGCCGCGATGCCCACCCATTCCGAATCCCGCCCGCTGCCCTGGAGCGCCCGGGAAATGTACGATCTGGTCGCCGACGTCGAACGCTATCCCCAGTTCCTGCCGTGGAACAGCGCCGCCCGCATCCGCTCGCGCAAACCCATCCAGGGCGGCGAACTGATGGAGGCCGACCTGGTCATCTCCTTCAAGGTGTTTCGCGAACGCTTCGGCAGCCGGGTGAAACTCTTCCCCGAGGCAAAGCGCATCGAAACCGAATATCTCGACGGCCCGTTCAAATACATGCGCTCGTCCTGGGTGTTCCACGACCGTCCCGGCGGAAGCTGCGAGGTCGATTTCTTCGTCGATTTCGAATTCCGCAATGCGATCCTTCAGGGAATCATCGGCGTGGTCTTCAACGAAGCCATGCACCGCATCGTCCGGGCCTTCGAAAAACGCGCCCTGACCCTTTACGGCCCGCGCTGATCCGGGAACCGGGCCAGCCCACGCATCTTCATTCTGGCTCAAATATCCTCGGGGGGCGCGGGGGGCAGACAGCCCCCCGCTTCCACGCCGGCCCCCCTCGCACTCAAGCCCCCCTTCGCACCACGGATGCAGTCGGGCTCGATCAGCCCTCCAGCCCGCCCGCCAACAGCGCCAGCGCGTGGCGCACCGTGGCCTGCCGCACCTCGGCACGCCCCAGCGCGCCGAACTCCATCGTTTCGGTGAACGTCGGAAGATCCCGCTCGGCCAGCGCGAAACAAACCCGGCCCTCGGGCTTGACCTCGGACCCGCCGGGCCCGGCGATGCCGGTCACCGCCACCGCCAGTGTCGCGCCCGATCGCTCCAGCGCCCCTTCGGCCATCTCGCGCGCGACCTCCTCCGAGACCGCGCCATAATGGCTGATCATCGCCTCGCCCACCCCCAGCATCTCGATCTTGGCGGCGTTGGAATAGGTCACGAACCCGCGGTCGAACATGTCGGACGATCCCGCCACCTCGGTCAGCGCGGCCGAGATCATCCCGCCGGTGCAGCTTTCGGCGGTGGCGATGGTGACCCCCAAAGCGCGGGCGCGCCGAAGGATCTCGTCCGCGGTCACAGTGTCTGCGCTCACATCAGAACTCCATGTGCGATGCCGGCCGCGATCATCGTCGCCACACCGGCGAAAAGACCGGCCAGCAGGTCATCGGCCATCAGCCCGATCCAGTCCTCGCGCCGGTCGGCCCGGCCGATGATCCAGGGCTTCCAGATATCGAACAGCCGGAAGAACAGGAAGGCCGCGACAAAGGCGGGGTAGGGGAAGGTCCAGCTGTCCAGCCCCATCAGCCAGAAGGCGCAGGACGGGAACGCCAGCGCGATCCACTGGCCGGCCACCTCGTCGATGACGAATTCGGGCGGGTCGGCATGCGGGCGCAGCGTCAACTCCTCGCGCACCGCCCACAGGCCCAGACCACAGACCACCAGCGTCGCCGCCAGCAGCAGCGGGAAATGCCCCAGCCCATGCAGCACCAGCCCCGCCGCCACCGCCAAGGCCGAGGCCCATGTCCCCGGCGCGGGCTTCAGCAGTCCCGCGCCGCCGACGATGCAGATCGCGCGCGACAGTTTCATGCCTGAAGCAGCGTGACCGAGGCAAGGCTCGCGATGCCTTCCTCGCGCCCGGTGAAGCCCAGCTTTTCGGATGTGGTGGCCTTGACCGAGATCCGCCCGATCTCGATCCCCATGATCCCGGCCAGCGCCTCACGCATCGCCGCCGCCATCGGGCCGATCTTCGGCCGTTCGCAGATCAGCGTCACATCGCAGTTGGTCAGGACAAATCCGCGCTCGGCCACCCGGCCCATCGCATGGCGCAGGAAAATCTCGGATGCGGCGCCCTTCCACTGCGGGTCCGACGGCGGGAAATGGGTGCCGATATCGCCTTCGGCCAGCGCGCCATAGATCGCGTCGGTCAGCGCATGCATCCCCACATCGGCGTCGGAATGGCCGATCAGCCCGCGGTGATGCGGCACGCGCACCCCGCACAGCCAGACGTGATCGCCCGGCCCGAATGCATGCACGTCAAAGCCATTGCCGGTGCGGATGTCCATTGCAGTCTCCTTGTCATTCAACAGTCTGTCTTTCAACGATCGTGCGGCCCGGGCGAAATCGCCGGGATAGGTCACTTTCAGATTGTCCTCGTCCCCTTCGACGATGACGACCTCAAGACCCGCCGCCCGGGCCACCTCGACATCGTCGGCCGCGCCGCCCGGATGGGCGCGATGCGCGGCAAGGATCGCGTCGAAGTGAAAGGCCTGTGGCGTCTGGGCGCGAAACAGTCCCGTGCGGTCCTGGGTCCCGGCGACCCGGCCCGCCTCGCCGCGCCACAGCGCATCCGTCACCGGCACCGCCGGCGCCGCCCCTGGCCCCTGATCCAGCGCCGCGATCAGCCGCGCGATCAGCGCCTGCGACACGAGCGGCCGCGCCCCGTCATGGATCAGCACCCGCGTCACGTCCGACCCCGCCAGCGATTCCAGCGCATTGCGCACCGATGCATCGCGCGAGGCGCCGCCCTCGACCAGATCCACCGCGCCGCCCAGCGCCGCGGCGCGGTCGCGGTCGTCCGGGTGGATCACCAGCACCACGCGGGCGATTCCGGGCGCCGCGCGGAACGCTGCCAGCGAATGGGCCAGAACGGGCTGGCCCCGCAGATCCTGCCATTGTTTCGGCAGATCTCCGCCGGCCCTTGTGCCGCGTCCGGCGGCAACGATGATTGCGGCTGTGCTCATGGCTCGACATCCTTTTGCCGGAAGCTCTAGGCGAAGGCAGGGCGGGGGGCAATCGCCCCTCCTGTCGCGGGGAGTATCCAAATGGCGGCACATTGAGTAAAGGCGCCCAATAAATAGGCAAAGCATCATTTTCCGGCAGTTCACCCGACAGCGTGAATTGTGTTCCCACCCACGCCCGATTTACCTGAGGGCTGACGCACAAGGATTAGGCAGTTGTCTCTTCGCATCGCACAGCTTCCGGTTGACCCTCCGGTGATCCTTGCTCCGATGGCAGGGATCACCGATCTGCCGTTCCGCCGCCTTGTCGCAAGGTTCGGCGCGGGCCTTGTGGTGTCCGAAATGGTCGCCTGCCGCGAGATGGTCACCGCCGCCCCCGAGGCCCGCGCCCGCGCCGAGATCGGCGCCACCGAAGCTGCGACCGCGGTGCAGATCGCGGGCTCGGACCCGCATTGGATGGCCGAGGCCGCCCGCATGGTCGAGGCGCAGGGCGCACGGATCATCGACATCAACATGGGCTGCCCGTCGAAACGGGTGACGAACGGCTGGTCGGGATCGGCCTTGATGCGCGAACCCGACCGCGCGCTGCGCCTGATCGAGGCGGTGGTGGCGGCGGTCAAGGTGCCGGTCACGCTGAAAACCCGGTTGGGCTGGGACGAAACCCTGATGAACGCCGCCGACATTGCCCGGCAGGCCGAACAGGCGGGCGTCGCGCTGATCACCATCCACGGCCGCACCCGCTGCCAGTTCTATGCCGGCGCCGCCGACTGGCACGCCATCCGCGCCGTGACGCAGGCGGTCGACATCCCGGTGGTGGCCAATGGCGACATCACCTCGCCCGCCCGCGCGCGGGCGGCGCTGGCCGCGTCCGGCGCGGTGGGCGTCATGGTGGGGCGGGGGGCGCAGGGCCGGCCCTGGCTTCTGGCGCAGATCGCGGCCGATCTGGGCGGCCTGCCCGCACCGGATGTGCCGCAGGGCGAGGCTCTCGCCGATCTGGTCATCGGCCATTACGAGGACATCCTGTCCTTCTACGGCGCTGATCTTGGCCTGCGCGTCGCGCGCAAGCATTTGAACTGGTATCTCGAAGCCGCGGGCCTTGCCGCGCATCGCAGCCCCGTCGTCACCGGCACCAGCCCGGCCGCGGTCATCGCTGCCCTGCGGCGCGCCTTTGGCGAACAGGAAAGGGTCGCCGCATGAGTTTCCGCCAACCCTATCCCGTGCCGGGGGTGATCTGGGCCAGCCTGCCCCTGCCTGCGGTGCTGATCGATCCCGCGGGCCGGATCATCGAATCGAACCCCGCCGCCGAGACCTTCCTGAACGCTTCGTCGAAAAGCCTGATGGGCCAGCCCGCGTTTGACCGCCTGCACATCGACGCGCCGGTGGACGAGGCCATCGCCCGCGCCCGCACCAACCAGTCACCGATCTTCATCAACGATGTCGATGTGACCTCGGGCGAGCGTCCTCCGGTGCAATGCAACATCCAGCTTGCGCCGCTGAACGACAATCCCGGCATCGTCATGCTGCTGATCGCCCCGCGCGAGATCGCCGACCGGCTGGGCCGCGCCTCGGCCGCGAAATCGGCGGCGAAATCCGCGATCGGCATGGCCGAGATGCTGGCGCATGAGATCAAGAACCCGCTGGCGGGCATTTCCGGCGCCGCGCAGCTTCTGGCGATGAACCTGTCGCCCGAGGATCGCGAACTGGCCGATCTGATTGTCGAGGAAACCCGCCGCATCGTGAAACTGCTGGAACAGGTCGAACAGTTCGGCAACCTGCGTCCGCCGGAACGGCGCGCGGTGAACATCCACGATGCGCTGGACCGGGCGCGCAAATCGGCCGCGGTGGGTTTTGCCGCCAAGATGCGCATCACCGAGGAATACGACCCCTCGTTGCCGGCGACCCACGCCGATCCCGATCAGTTGATGCAGGTGTTCCTGAACCTGATCAAGAACGCATCGGAAGCTGCGGGGTCAAAGGGCGGGCACATCCGGCTGCGCACCTTCTACGACATCTCTCTGCGGCTGCGGCGCAATGACGGCACCGGCAGCGCGCTGCCGTTGCAGGTCGAGATCGTCGACGATGGCCCCGGCATCAACCCCGACATCGCCAAGGCAATCTTCGAGCCCTTCGTGTCGGGCCGCGAGAACGGCACCGGCCTTGGTCTGGCGCTGGTCAACAAGATCATTTCAGACCATGGCGGATGGATCTCCGTCGATTCCGTGCCCGGACGGACCGTGTTCCGGGTTTCGCTGCCGGTGGCGCCCCGGGAAGCGGCGTCGAACGACATGGAGGTGAAGTGATGGACGGCACGGTTCTGGTGGCGGACGACGATCGCACGATCCGCACGGTGCTGACGCAGGCGCTGACGCGGGCCGGCTGCAAGGTGCATGCGACCTCCAGCCTGATGACGCTGATGCGCTGGGTCGAAGAGGGCAAGGGCGATCTGGTGATCTCGGATGTCATCATGCCCGATGGCAACGGGCTCGAGGCGCTGCCGCGGATTTCCAAGCTGCGGCCGGGTCTGCCGGTGATCGTGATCTCGGCGCAGAACACCATCATGACCGCGATTCAGGCCGCCGAGGCCGAAGCCTATGACTATCTGCCCAAACCCTTCGATCTGCCCGATCTGATGAAACGATCGGCCCGCGCGCTGGATCTGAAGCGCCGCGCGCCGGTCAAGGCCGCGGCCCCGCGCGAGGCGGGGGACGATCTGCCGCTGGTGGGGCGCACGCAGGCGATGCAGGCGCTGTATCGGCTGGTGGCGCGGGTGATGAACACCGATCTGCCCGTGCTGGTCACTGGCGAATCCGGCACCGGCAAGTCTTTGATCGCCCGGGCGATCCACGATTTTTCCGACCGCCGCACGCTGCCCTTCGTTGTCGCGCAGGCGGCGGATCTGCAATGGGTGGAAGGCCCGGCCTCGTTGCTGGCGCGGGCCAAGGGCGGCAGTCTGGTGTTTGACGAGGTGGCCGACTACGACGAGGAAACTCAGGCCCGCATCGTGCGGATGCTGGACATGATGGGCGACAACGCGCCCCGGATCATGTCGACCAGTCAGGTCGATCTGGCCTCGCGGCTGGAGCAGGGCAGTTTCCGGCAGGATCTGTTCTATCGGCTGGGCGGCGTCACGCTGCATGTGCCGTCGTTGCGTGAACGGGTGGATGACATTCCGCTTCTGGCGGACCATTTCCTTGCGCGTGGCGAGCGTGATCTGGGCGCGACGCGGCGGCTGTCGAACGAGGCGCGCGATCTGGTGCGCGCCTACAGCTGGCCCGGCAATGTGCGGCAACTGGAAAACACCCTGCGGCGGCTGATGGTCACCTCGGCCGAGGCCGACATCACCCGCGCCGAAGTCGAGGCCGTGCTTGGCAACCAGCCCGCGATGGAGCCGCTGAAAGGCGGCGGCGAGGGCGAGAAGCTGTCCTCGTCGGTGGCGCGGCACCTGCGGCGCTACTTTGACCTGCATGGCGGCGCGCTGCCGCCCCCCGGCGTCTATCAGCGCATCCTGCGCGAGGTCGAGGCGCCGCTGATCGAGATCGCGCTGGATGCCACCGCCGGCAATCAGGCCAAATGTGCCGATCTTCTAGGCATCAACCGCAATACCTTGCGCAAGAAGATCACCGACCTCGATATTCGCGTGACACGCCGCCGCAAGCTGATGTAAAACAGCAACAGGCGGCGTTGCTTCGCGGGCACTTTCTGCGGCGTGGCGCCTTGAACCGGGAAGGGCGGACAAACCGCCCCCCGATGAGGCGGGACGGCGATCCGTGCGGACGACAGTGGCTGCGCGCAGCAACACCTGGATCAGGCTGGCGCGGCTGCGCCGGCAGCGTCGGTTTCAGAACGTCATGGCGTTCGGGCTGGTGGTTCTGGCACCGCTGCTGACGGCGGCGACCTTCCTTGCGCTGGGTCCGATGGATCAGGGGGCAAGCTCGCCTCTGCTGCGGTTCGTGCTGCTGGCGGATCTGGTCTATGTGCTGGTGGTGGCGGCGCTGGTGCTGGCGCGCATCGGGCGGATGATGTCGGACCGGCGCAGCCAGTCGGCGGGTTCGCGGCTGCATCTGCGGCTGGTGCGCACCTTTGCGGTGCTGGCGCTGATCCCGACGGTTCTGGTTGCGGTCTTTGCCATGCTGACGGTGAACGTGGGCCTTGAAGGCTGGTTCTCGGACCGGGTGCGGCAGGTGGTGGGGGCTTCGCTGGAAGCGGCCGAGGCCTATCAGGAAGAACACCGCCGCGACCTGCTGGAAGATGCCGAGGCGCTGGCGGCCTATCTGAACGTGGCCAAGCAATCGACCTTTTTCCTGCGCGACGATCAGTTGCGGCCGCTGCTGACCCAGGGGCAGGAACGCATCCAGCGCGGCTTGCGCGAAGCCTTCCTGATCGACGGCGGCGGCGAGTTGCGCACCCGGGGCGAGCGCAGCTACCTGTTCGATTTCGAAAAGCCCTCGGCCGATCAGATCGCCCGTGCCCGTGCGGGCGAGTCGGTGCTGATCCAGGATTGGGCCAACAACGAATTCCGCGCGCTGGTGCATCTGGACGCCTATCCCGACCGCTTTCTTTATGTCTCGCGCACGGTCGACGGCTCGATCCTGGCGCTGCTGGACGACACCCGCGAAACGGTCGCGCTCTATCATCAGCTTGAGGCCGAGCGCGGCCGGATGCTGTTCGAATTCGGGCTGCTGTATCTGGGCTTTGCGCTGATCCTGATCCTGGCCGCCGTCTGGCTGGGGTTCTGGTTTGCCGAACGCCTGTCGCGCCCTGTCGGCCGGCTGGCGGGGGCGGCGCAGCGGGTGGGCGGCGGCGATCTGGATGTGCAGGTGCCCGAAGAGGAAGGCGACGACGAAATCGCCATGCTGGGCCGGCTGTTCAACCAGATGACCCGGCAACTGAAAGGGCAGCGCGATGCGCTGATGGACAACAATCGCCAGACCGAGCTGCGCCGCCGTCTGTTCGATTCGGTGCTGTCGTCGGTGACGGCGGGGGTGATCGGTCTGGATGCGGTGGGACAGGTCGATTTCGTCAACCGCGCGGCCGAGAGGCTGCTGGAACTGCCCGAAAGCGGCAACATGCCGCTGGCCTCGGCGGTGCCCGAATTTGCCGCCCTGTTCGAGAGGCTCAGGGATGGTGGCGCGCCCGCCGTTCAGGAGGAAATCCGGTTGATCCGCAAGGGGCGGCTCGAAAGCCTTCTGGTCCGGATGAGCCCGCGTCGCAGCGAAAGCGGCCGGCTGGAAGGCTATGTCGTGGCCTTTGACGATGTGACCGACCTGGTCTCGGCGCAGCGGATGGCGGCCTGGGGCGATGTGGCCCGCCGCATCGCGCATGAGATCAAGAACCCGCTGACGCCGATCCAGCTTTCGGCCGAACGCATCAAGCGCAAGTTCCGCCCGCTGGTGGGCGAACAGGCCGGCGATCTGGACCAGTATGCCGATGTCATCATCCGTCAGACGAACGACCTGCGCCGGATCGTGGACGAGTTTTCCAAGTTCGCCCGGATGCCCGAACCCGACCGCCGCGAGACCGATCTGGTCAAGCTGACGCGCGACGCGGTTGTGTTGCAAGAGGCCGGCCAGCCCGGCGTGCGCATTGTGGCCGATCTGCCCGCCGCGCCCTGGCCGGTCGATGTGGATGCCACGATGATCGGTCAGGCGCTGACCAATCTGATCAAGAACGCAGGCGAGGCGATCGAGGCCCGCGCGCCCACCGCGCCCTCGGGCTGGCAACCGGAAATCCGCGTCAGCCTTGCCACCGACGACGAACAGGCGCTGATCCGCATCGCTGACAATGGCACCGGCCTTCCCCAGGACCGGACCCGGCTGTTCGAGCCTTACGTCACGACGCGCGAAAAGGGCACCGGCCTTGGCCTGCCCATCGTGAAGAAGATCATCGAGGAACATGGCGGCAGCCTGACCCTGACCGACGCCGAGCCTTTTGCGGCCGACGGGCACCGCGGCGCCCTGGCCGAGATCCGTCTGCCGCGCCTTCTGCGCCAGCGTGCGCGTGCCAGAACTGACGAGATGACACAGGTGGAACCATGAGCAGCATCCTGATCGTCGACGACGAAAAAGACATTCGCGAACTGATCGGAGACATCCTGCGCGACGAAGGCTTTTCGGTCCGCCTTGCCGCCAATTCCGACGATTGCATGGCCGCGATCAACGCCGAGCCGCCGGCGCTGATGATCCTGGATATCTGGCTGAAGGATAGCCGGATGGACGGGATCGACATCCTGAAACGGACAAAGCGCGACAACCCCGACGTGCCGGTGGTCATCATCTCGGGCCATGGCAATATCGAGATCGCGGTGGCCGCGATCAAGCAGGGCGCCTATGACTTCATCGAAAAGCCGTTCAATATCGATCAGTTGATGGTGGTGGTCAGTCGCGCGATGGAAACCTCGCGGCTGCGGCGTGAAAACAGCGACCTGCGCCGGCGCGACGTGACGGCCTCGGAAATGCTGGGCGGCTCGACCGCGTTCCGGCTCTTGAAGGCGCAGCTTGACAAGGTCACCAAGTCGAACGGCCGGGTGATGCTGTCGGGCCCCGCCGGATCGGGCAAGGAAATGGCCGCGCGCTTCATCCATGCCAATTCCAACCGGGCGGGGGCGCCGTTCATCACCGTTTCCTCTGCCACGATCGAGCCGGACCGGATGGAGGAAGTCCTGTTCGGCCGCGAAACCCCCGAGCGCGGCCTGGAACAGGGTTTGCTGGAACAGGCACATGGCGGCATCGTCTATTTCGACGAAGTGGCCGACATGCCGTTGGGAACCCAGTCCAAGATCCTGCGCGTGCTGGTCGAACAGCAGTTCACCCGGCTGGGCGGTGGCGACAAGGTGCGGGTCGATCTTCGGGTGATCTCGTCCACCACCCGCGACCTGCGCGCCGAGATCGCCGCCGGCCGCTTCCGGCAGGAACTGTACGACCGGCTGAACGTGGTCCCGATCGAGGTGCCGGCGCTGTCGGACCGGCGCGAGGATATCCCGATGCTGGCGCGCCATTTCATCGAGATGTTCCACCGCAGCCAGGGCCTGCCGCTGCGCGACCTGACCGAGGACGCCGAGGCGATGTTGCAGACCATGCCCTGGCCCGGCAACGTGCGCCAGTTGCGCAATGTGATCGAACGGGTGCTGATCCTGGGCGACGGCTCGGGGCCGATCGAGGCGCGCGAACTGCCCGGAACCGAAGCGCCGGGCGAAGAAGGGCGTCTGGTGCTGGGCGGCGCGCTGGCGACGCTGCCCCTGCGCGAAGCGCGCGAGCTGTTCGAACGCGAATATCTGCTGACCCAGATCAACCGCTTCGGCGGCAACATCAGCCGGACCGCGGCCTTTGTCGGCATGGAACGCTCGGCCTTGCACCGCAAACTGAAATCGCTGGGTGTGGTGTCGAATGGCAAGGGCGGCGGGCGGCTGTCGCGCACGGACGACGAGTTTGACGACGAAGATGAGGCCGTCGGCGCGCCAGATTGACCACGGCGGGCCGTTCTGCCAAGCAAGGCGGACCTGAAACCTCGGAGGCCGGGCCATGAAGGTGATCATCTGCGGCAGCGGCCAGGTCGGCTGGCAGATCGCGCGTCACCTGTCGGGCGAGAAGAACGACGTGACGGTGGTGGACAACAATGCCGATCTGGTGCGCCGGGCGACCGACACGCTGGATGTGCAGGGTGTGGTGGGTTTTGCCTCTTACCCGGACGTGCTGGAAAAGGCCGGCGCGCGCGATGCCGACATGATCATCGCCGCCACCTATTCCGACGAGGTGAACATGGTCACCTGTCAGGTGGCCCATTCGATCTTTGGCATCACCCGAAAGATTGCCCGCCTGCGGGCGCAAAGTTATCTGGATGCGATCTATTCCGACCTTTACCGCCGCGATCATCTGCCGATCGACGTGGTGATCTCGCCCGAGAAAGAGGTGGCCGAGGCCGCGCTGCAACGGCTTGCCGCGCCCTCGACCTTCGATACCGAAAGTTTCATGGACGGCAAGGCGCAGCTTCTGGGTATCGCGCTGGACGACGAATGCCCGGTGCTGAACACGCCGCTTCGGCAGTTGAACGAGCTGTTCACCAGCCTGCGCGCCATCGTGGTGGGCGTGCGCCGCGAAGGGCGGCTGTTCGTGCCAGAGCCGGGCGACCAGCTTTTCGCCGGCGACGAGGTCTATGTCTTCGTCCATTCCGAGGATGTGACACGCGCGCTGGACATCTTCGGCAAGGCCAGCCGCAAGCAGGAACGGGTGATCGTGGTGGGCGGCGGCAATGTGGGCCTTGCCGTGGCCAAGGCGCTGGAAAGCCGCGCCGACCGGGTGCGGGTCAAGGTGATCGAGCGCAACCGCGCCAAGGCCGAGGCCGCCGCCGACGGGCTGGAACGCACCATCGTGCTGAACGGCGACGGTCTGGACATGGATCTGCTGATGGAGGCCAACATCGACCGCACCGACGCGGTGCTGGCGGTGACGGATGACGACAAGACCAACATGCTGGTGGCGATCCGGGCCAAGCAGGCGGGCTGTCCCATGGCCATCGTTCTGGTCAACGACCCCACGCTGATCCCGCTGATGCAGGCCCTGGACATCGACGCCTATATCAACCCGCGCGCCACCACCGTTTCGTCGATCCTGCGCCATGTCCGGCAGGGCCGGGTGCGGGCGATCTATTCGGTGGGCGACGCCGAGGCCGAGGTGATCGAGGCGCAGGTGTTGTCGACCTCGCCGCTTGCCGGGCGCCATATCCGCGACATCGAGTTTCCCGAAGGCGTGCTGGTCGGCGCGGTGATGAAGGGCGACCGGGTGCTGAAACCCACTGGCGACCTGCGGGTGGATGATGGCGATGTGATCGCGCTGTTCTGTATGGCCGCGGACGTGCCGGAGGTGCAACGCCTTCTGCAAGTCTCGATCGACTTCTTCTGACATGGGCTGGCTGCGCCCGGTTCCGCTGATCGTCGTGCTGATGGCGCTGGCTGCGCTGGCGATGTATGTGCCCGCCGCCCATGCGCTGGCGCTGCGCCAGCACGAGGTGGCCCGGGCCTTCTTCTACAGCGGCACCATCCTTCTGATCCTGAACGCGATGATCGCCATCGCCACCGCGAACCGTCCCCCCACCCGAGAGGCGCGCGGCCATCTGGGCACCCTTGTGGGCGCCTATCTGATCCTGCCGCCGATGCTGGCGCTGCCGTTCACCATCGCGGTGCCCGACACCAGTTTCACCAACGCCTGGTTCGAGATGCTGTCCTCGTTCACCACCACGGGGGCCACGCTTTACGACACGCCGGGGCGGCTGCCGCCTTCGGTGCATCTGTGGCGGGCGCTGGTGGGATGGCTGGGCGGCTTTTTCGTGCTGACAGCGGCCATGGCGGTGCTGGCGCCGCTGACGCTGGGCGGGATGGAGGTCTTGTCGGGTCACGCCCCGGGGCGTGAGCGGGTGACGCAGATCACCCGCACCGCCGATCCGTCGGAACGGCTGCTGCGCCAGTCGCTGGCGCTGTTTCCCGCCTATGCCGGGCTGACGATCCTGCTGTGGCTGCTGCTGTCGCTGGCCGGTGAAAGTGGGCTGGTGGGGCTGGTTCATGCCATGGGCACCATGTCGACCAGCGGGATTTCCCCGGTCGAGGGGCTGACATCGGGCACCGCCGGCATCCCCGGAGAGGTCATCATCTTCCTGTTCCTGTTCTTTGCCGTCTCGCGCCGGCTGTTGCCCGGCACCGCGATGGTGGACCGCGATACCCCCATTCACCGCGACCCCGAGGTGATGATGGCGTTCTTCTTCCTGCTGGGGGTGCCGGTCGTGCTGTTCCTGCGGCACTGGATCGGCGCCATCGAGACCGAAGAAGTCCAGAACCTTGCCGCCGCCGCCCGCGCGATGTGGGGCGGATTGTTCACAACGCTGTCGTTCCTGACCACCACGGGCTACGAATCGCAGACCTGGGCGGCCTCGCGGTCGTGGTCGGGGCTGGGCACGCCGGGCCTGATCCTCCTGGGGCTGGCCATCGTCGGCGGCGGCGTCGCCACCACCGCGGGCGGGGTCAAGCTTTTGCGCGTCTATGCGCTTTACCGCCACGCCGAGCGCGAGTTGGAACGCATCGTCCATCCCAGTTCCATCGGCGGGCAGGGCCGGGTGGCCCGGCAGTTGCGCCGCGAAGGCGCCTATGTCTCGTGGATCTTCTTCATGCTGTTTGCGCTGTCGATTGCGGTCGTGACTGGCGCGCTCAGCGTTGCGGGCCTGCCGTTCGAACCCGCGATGGTGCTGACCATCGCCTCGCTGACCACCACCGGCCAGCTTGCCGACCTTGCCGCCAGCACGCCGATCCGCTGGTCGGGCCTGGGCGATGCAGCCAAGATCATCGCCGGCGTGGCGATGGTCGTGGGCCGGATGGAGACGCTGGCAATCCTTGCGCTTCTGGCCCCCGCCACCTGGCGCCGCTAAGCAGAAATGCGGCACTCGGGATCTGTCGATGGGGCAGGCCCTTGTTGGGGCTGGAATCTCGGGAAATACCTATTCATATTGATTCCAACCGTCGGATTGCAGCCGGGGGGAACGAGGACAGACGGACGCGTCTCAATTATAAAGGCAAATAACGGATGGCTGCCGATAAACAGAACTTGCAGGATGCCTTTCTCAATCACGTCAGAAAGGCGAAGGTTCCGGTAACGATTTTCCTGATCAACGGTGTGAAACTTCAGGGTGTGATCACCTGGTTCGACAATTTCTGTGTGCTGCTGCGCCGGGATGGCCAGTCGCAGCTTGTTTACAAGCACGCGATCTCGACCATCATGCCCGGGCAACCGATCAACCTTTACGAGGGCGACGACTGATTTGACCGATCCCGAGGAAGGGGAGGAGGAACCCCGCCACGAGGGGAACGGAAGCGGCGACGGGGGATCGACCCGCGCGCAGCCGATGCGCGCCTATGTGCTGCACCCCGACATCCGCACCGATCGTTCGCGCCGTCTGCCGGAACACCGGCTGGCCGAGGCGGTGGCGCTGGCCGCGGCCCTGCCCGAGATGGAGATTCTCGGGTCGGAAATCGTTCGGCTGCCGCGCGCCCAGCCCGGCCTGCTGTTCGGAACCGGCAAGGTCGAAGAGCTGAAACAGAAGCTGCACGCGCTGGATGTGGGGCTGGTGCTGGTTGATGGCCCGGTGTCGCCGGTGCAGCAGCGCAATCTGGAAAAGGAATGGGGCGTCAAGCTTCTGGACCGGACCGGGCTGATCCTTGAGATCTTCGCCGATCGCGCCCGCACCCGCGAGGGGGTGTTGCAGGTCGAACTGGCGGCGCTGTCCTATCAGCGCACGCGGCTGGTGCGGGCCTGGACCCACCTTGAACGCCAGCGCGGCGGCTTTGGCTTTGTCGGCGGCCCCGGCGAAACCCAGATCGAGGCCGACCGGCGCGCCATCGACGAGCAGGTGATCCGCATCCGCCGCCAGCTTGAAAAGGTGGTGAAAACCCGCGAGTTGCACCGCGCGTCCCGGCGCAAGGTGCCGTTTCCGATCGTGGCGCTGGTGGGCTATACCAACGCCGGCAAATCCACCCTGTTCAACCGCGCGACCGGGGCCGAGGTGCTGGCCAAGGACATGCTGTTTGCCACACTCGATCCCACGATGCGGGGGGTGACGCTGCCGTCGGGGCGCAAGATCATCCTGTCGGACACGGTGGGCTTCATCTCGGATCTGCCGACGCAACTGGTGGCGGCGTTCCGCGCCACGCTGGAAGAGGTTCTGGAAGCCGATCTGATCCTGCATGTCCGCGACATCGCACATCCCGAAACCGCCGAGCAGGCCGCCGATGTGGCCGAGATCCTGCAAAGCCTTGGCGTCAAGGGCGGGACGCCCCAGTTCGAGATCTGGAACAAGCTTGATCTGGTCGAGTCCCCCGCGCATGAGGCGCTGATGGCGCAGGCCGCGCGGTCGGATCATGTCTTCGCCCTGTCGGCGCTGACCGGCGAAGGGCTGGACCGGCTGCTGGATGCGGTCTCGGCCACCTTCGACGAGGAAAAGACCGAGCGCACGCTGACGCTGGGCTATGCCGATGGCCGGCGGCGGGCGTGGCTGCATCAGGAGGGCGTGGTCACATCCGAGGATCAGACCGACGAGGGCTATCGCCTGTCCGTCCGCTGGACCGCCCGGCAGGAAAAGCGATACCGCGATCTGTAACGGCGGGCTGCGGGATCGGGTTTCGATCGCGCGCGTTCACGACCCCGGCAGATTTGGGGCGCCGTGCGCGCGGGATCGAGAGGAACTCGGGCACGGGTCGAACGCATCTCCTTTGGGGCGGCGCGCACGCGGGGTCGAGTCCTGATCGAGACACCGCAGGCGTCAGGCCCCATGAAGGGTCATTCCGGCGCCGCCGCATGGCGTGGTCAGTGGCCCCCCGGCCCACAGCCTTTGCAAAATGCCGTCCGATGGCCGCCGCTTGCCGCGGTCGGCTTAGCGCGGTTCCAGCCGGGTGATCCCCACCGCCGCGGCGCGGGCCAGCGCAGGGTCGAGCGACATCGGGATATATTCGCCCCGGCGCCACAACTCGCCCAGATTGTCGTAAAAGCGCGACAGCGGGTGGCCCGACTGGCCGGTCGAGGTGATGAACACAGAGGAATCGGGATCGGCAAAATCATAGACCCCGCGATAGACGGCGCCGGCCACGTTCTCGTAGGGCTCGGCTCCGCTGCCGCGCGTCAGGCCGCGCATCAGCGTCTGATCGCCGCCCGAAGTGGACTGGCGGATGTTCACGAAATAGCGCAGCACCGCCGCGCGGCCCAGCGTCTGATGGTCGTGGGTGGCCTGATGCGCATCGCCCCAGCGCCAGCTTTCGATATTGGCACCGCGGCTTTCGGTCAGGTCGATCAGCGCATCGTCCAGCGCCATCCGGGCGATGTCGGTGCAGGTCTCGATCGCGGCCGACTGGATGATGTCGCACCAGACCGCGGCGCCGTTGGTGTCGCGGTAGACGCGCTCGATGAAGTCGGGCTGCACATGGGCGAAGTCGTCGGCCAACGGGCCCAACTCGTCCCGGATCAGCCGGTCCTGCAACGCGCGCACCCATGCCATGTAGATCAGCGGCTCTGGCAGATGTTCGTTCATCTCGCCGTTCCATTCGGCAAGGATGGTCAGCGCCCGCTGACGCAGCCGTTCGGGCGTGCCTTCGGGGGCGGCCTCGCCGGTGAACCACAGATCGGCCGCAACCAGCGGTAGAAGATTGCGCGCCGTGGGGCTTACGGTGTCAAGCTGCGCCTCGATAAAGCTTTCGCGGGTGTGGACCTCGCGGGTTTTCATCAGCGCCAGCCAGCGCTGGATGCGCTGGGTGTCGCCCCAATCATGCGACACATGCCGCGGAAAGGGCCGGTCCAGCGTCTTGTTGTTGGTGTTGCCCAGGATGCCGCTTTCGGGGTTCACCACCCGCAGGTTGTCGTCATAGGGAAAGACGCCCTGCCAGCGGTTTTCGGCCAGCCATCCCGGCGTGGGCATCCGGCCCTGCGACTGATGCGCCGGATCGCGCCGGGGCATGGCGCCCACGGTTTGCAGCGCGATCCCGCTGAGGTCGGCCAGCATCAGGTTCTGCGCCGGGGCCACGAACAGCCGGCCGGCCTCGATCGCCTGCGCAATATCCTGCGCCCGCATCAGCCGCATCGCCGCCGAGATCGAGGTGTCGGCCGCCGAAAGCGCCGTCCAGGACAATGAGGCGACATGACCGGGCGGTGTCACCGCGGCCAGATCGTAATGCGATCCGGGCAGCACCGGGCCGTTGTCGGTCCAGCGCAGCGTCACGGTCAGCGGCTGGCCATCCTTCACCGTGATGATCGAGCGGCGGGTCTCGAACCGCTTCCAGCCGTCGGGGGTGCGGTATTCCTCGCGGTTGTCGGGGTTCACTTCCTCGATATGGATGTCCTGATCGTCCATATAGGCCGAGGTCAGCCCCCATCCCAGCCGGTTCGACCGCCCCAGAAGCACCGCCGGAACCCCCGGCAGCGTGGCGCCGATCACGCCGCCGGTGGAAAGCTGAAGCCGGGCAAGGTAGAAGGTCGTCGGCGCGGCAAAGGCCAGATGCGGGTCATTGGCCAGCAACGATCCGCCCGCCGCCGAGCGCCCCGGCACCGCCGCCCAGGCGTTCGAGGCGCCGCCGCGGGCCTTCGGATGGAACGGTGACAGCGGATCTTCGGCCAACGCGGCCCGGCGCAGCGCGGGCAGCGGCCCCGGCACAAGGCTGGCATAATCGGGCAGCGCCGTCACGCCCCCACCCGGGGCATCGGCCAGAATGTCGGCCACCCGCGCATCGGGCAACAGCAGCGAGACCCGTGCCCGCAGCACCTCGGATTGCAGATGCGTGGACAGCTGCAACGCCATCAGCTTGACCAGCGCGATGCTGTCGGCCGGGCGCCAGACCGCGATCTCGTTCGAGAACAGGAAGAATTCGGGTGCGCCGCGGCCGCGGGCCTCGGCGTTCACCTGCTCGATCCAGGCATTCACGCCGCGGGAATAGGCATCGAGCGCGTCCAGCGTTTCGGCGTCCTGCGCTTCGACCGATTGCTGGGCCAGATTGTACAGGTCATAGCGGCGCATCAGCTCGTCGATCTTCAGCGTGCGTTCGCCGAACACCTCGGACAGGCGGCCCTGCGCCGTCCGCCGCAGCGTCACCATCTGCCACAGCCGATCCTGCGCATGGGCGAAACCCAGCGCGAAGAACACGTCCCGGTCGGATTTTCCAAAGATATGCGGGACGTTGGCATCGTTTCGCACGATCTCGACCGGGCCTTCGATGCCGTCCAGCCGAAAGCTTTCGTCATAATCGGGCAGCGAGCGCGACAGGAAGTAATAGCCGATCAGCGCCGCGCCCAGCGCCAGCACCACCATCCCGGTGAAGATGCGCAACAGCCAGCGGAACACGACGATCATGGGGGCCTGTCCTTGACGCGAGAGGTCGGATGGTTCCTAGTCGATCCGTTTCGCCACGGCAATCGGGAGGAAGAACATGGCCAAGCTTGCGTTTCTGGGACTGGGGGTCATGGGCTTCCCGATGGCGGGCCATCTGGCCGCGAAGGGGCATCAGGTGACGGTTTACAACCGCACGCCCGCCAAGGCCGAGGCCTGGGTTGCGCAGCATGGCGGCGGGGCCGCGCCCACGCCCGCCGCCGCTGCCAAGGGGGCCGATTTCGTCATGGCCTGCGTCGGCAATGACGACGACCTGCGCGCGGTCTGTCTGGGCGAGGCAGGGGCCTTTGCCGGCATGGCGCCGGGTGCGATTTTCGTCGATCACACCACGGTTTCGGCGCAGGTCACGCGGCAGATGGCCGCCGAGGCCGAGGCCCGCGGGCTTGGTTTTGTCGATGCGCCGGTGTCCGGCGGGCAGGCAGGGGCCGAGAATGGCCAGCTTTCGATCATGTGCGGCGGTGCGCCCGCCCATTACGACGCGGCCGAGCCGGTGATGGCGGCCTATGCGCGGATCTGCAAACGGCTGGGCGACAGCGGCGCCGGCCAGATTGCCAAGATGATGAACCAGATCTGCATTGCCAGTCTGGTGCAGGGGCTGGCCGAGGCGCTGGCCTTTGGCGAAAAGGCCGGGATGGACGGCCGCGCCGTGGTCGAGGTCATCAGTCAGGGTGCCGCGGGAAGCTGGCAGATGGCCAACCGCCACGCCACCATGCTGGATGACCGTTTCGACTTCGGCTTTGCGGTCGACTGGATGCGCAAGGATCTGGGGATCTGCCTGGCCACCGCCGATCAGGTGGGGGCAAGCCTGCCCGTCACCGCGCTGATCGATCAGTTCTACAAGGACATTCAGCAGATGGGCGGCGGACGGTGGGATACATCCTCGCTGATCAAGCGGCTGCCGCGTTAAGGACCATCCTCGCCCTGCCGGTCAATCGGCAAGGCGAGGGCCCGACAGCCCCGCGGCGCATGGGATACGTCGCCTGTCCGCCAGATGTCGGCGGCGGCCCGCTCTTGCGTCGTGCTGGGGATGGTGCGCGAACGCCCGCCCGCCACCTTGCCCCGCTTTCAGGGGATGATGCGCGAATATTTCACGCCGCCCAGTGTGGCGCCCGCGATCAGGCCGGACTGACCAAAGACCAGCGCCACGACGGGCTGGATCTCGGTGGTTTCCTTGCCAAGGCTGGCGCCCTGATCGGGGGTGGCATAGCGCACATCCGCCCCCACCGCCCAGCCAGTGCCGCTGCGGAACTCGGCCAGCGCGGGTTCGGTCATGAAGAACAGCGCATGGGCATATTGTTGCGCGCCGATCTGAAAGCCGATGGTGGCGCGGGTGGCGGAATAATAGTCCACCGTGATGTCGTTGATACGCAGTGCGCCCCGGCCATAGGCGCCACCGATGCCAAAGCCGGCTTCGGTCACCAGCGGCATGTAAAGCACACCGCGGGCATCGCGCGCCAGATCGCGCGTGCCGGGATAGCGGTTGAACAGATAGTCCCGCGTCGCATCCACCCGCGCGTCGATCACCGCGGCATTGTTGTTGCCCACGCCATTGGCGCAACCCGCAGCCAGCAGGATACCGCTGCCCGCAGCGCCCAGAAACGCCCGTCTTGAAAAGTCAGCCATGAAACCCTCTTGTCCGCCTCAAGCCCTTCGGTCAGGGATCTGCGTCCCCTGACAACAGGATATAGCTGTTTCTTCGCGCTTTGTCAGCCGGGCTGGCAAGCGGCGGCGGCCTGCCGCTTACCCCCGGCCCCCCGTCAGGCGATCTCGCGCAGCAGCCGTGCGGCTTCCGGAGCGAAATAGGTCAGGATGCCGTCGCAGCCCGCGCGCTTGAAGCACAGCAGGCTTTCCATCATCGCGGCCTCGCCCTTGATCCAGCCGCGTTCGGCCGCGCCCTTGATCATCGCATATTCGCCCGACACCTGATAGGCATAGGTCGGCACGCCAAAGGTGTCCTTCACCCGGCGGCAGATATCCAGATAGGGCATGCCGGGCTTGACCATCACCATGTCGGCGCCCTCGCGCAGGTCGCGCTCGATCAGGCGCAGTGCCTCGTCGCTGTTGCCGGGGTCCATCTGATAGGTCTTCTTGTCGCCCTTCAACGCACCCGAGGCCCCCACCGCATCGCGGAACGGCCCATAGAACGCCGAGGCGTATTTGGCCGAATAGCTCAGGATCGCCACGTCCTTGTGGCCCGCGGCCTCCAGCGCCGTGCGCATCGCGCCGACCCGGCCATCCATCATGTCCGAGGGCCCAAGAATGTCGGCGCCACAGTCCGCCTGCACCAGCGCCATCTTCACCAGCGCCTCGACGGTTTCATCGTTCAGGATGATCCCATCGCGCACAAGGCCATCATGCCCGTTCGAATTGTAGGGATCGAGCGCCACATCCGTCATCACCGCGACGTCGGGCACCGCGGCCTTGATCGCCCGGATCGCCCGGTTGGCCAGGTTGTCGGGGTTCCAGGCTTCCTCGCAACCTTCGGTCTTCAGCGAGGGGTCGGTATAGGGAAACAGGCAGATCGCCGGAATGCCGAGGCCCGCCGCCTCTTCCGCCGCCTTCACGATCAGATCGACCGAGCGCCGCACCACGCCCGGCATGGAGTGGATCGGCTCTTCGACATTCACGCCGTCGCGCACGAACAGCGGCCAGATCAGATCGCCGGTCGTCAGTGTGTTTTCCTGCGTCAGGCGGCGCAGTGCGTCGGTGCGGCGGATGCGGCGGAAACGGGCGTGGGGGTAGGCGGCTTGGATCGGGCGCATGGCAGTCCTCGGGGGCGCAGGCGTGGCCTGCCTGCGCGGCTTGATGGAATTTTTTCTGCCTGCCATGGAAAGGCCGGCTTCTCAAGGGTAGGAATGCCGCAAGCGCATCGCGCCAAAGTGAGGGTCGCCCGTGGATCTTGCCGCCACCGTCTCGGAAGTGATCGATCTTCGGTCGTTCTCGAACCTCTGGTTCTGGATCGCCGTCGCAGTGATGTGGTCCACCGCCAGCCATTGGGTGCTGGGCGTGCCGTGGGATCTGGTGCAGCGCGCCCGCCACGGCAATGGCACGGCCGCGGCGCATGTCCATCAGCTTGCCCGCATCCATTGCGACCGGCTGCTGCATATCGGCCGCAATGCCGGCGTCTGGCTGGTCGGACTGGTCTCGGGCGCGGTGACGACGCTTGCCCTGCTGGCGTTGCTCTATGAAAACGAGTTTGCACAGGCGCTGTTGTGCCTGTTTCTTCCGATGACGATGGTGGGCGGGCTTAGTCTGCATACCGCCAGCCGGATCGATGCGGGCGGGGTCGAGGGGCCGGCGCTTTACCGGCTGCTGGCATCGCATCGGCGCTGGGTGCAGATGCTGGGTGTGATCTCGATCTTCGTCACCGCGGTCTGGGGGATGTATCAGAACGTCCGCATCGGCGTGATCTGAGCATTGACGCCGCGCCCCGCGCTGATAGGTGAACCTGATGCAGAGCAATACCCGGATCCTCCTCGGCGGTGCGCCCGAGGGCTTTGACGCCCGCCTTGTCGCGAAGGAACTCGACCGCGGGGCGCCGGTCGTCCATGTCGCGCGCGATGACAAGCGACTGGAAGCGATGCGCGCCGCGCTGGCGGTGATGGCGCCGCAGGCGGTGGTGCTGGAATTTCCGGCATGGGACTGCCTGCCTTACGATCGCGTGTCGCCCAATCCCGAGATTTCGGCCCGGCGGATGGCCACGCTGGCCGCGCTGGCCCATGGGATTCCGGGACGCTTCGTGCTGTTGACCACGCTGAACGCAGCCAGCCAGAGACTCCCATCGCGCGAGGTTTTGCGCGCCGCGTCATTCTCGGCGCGGGTGGGGGATCGGGTGGATGAAGGGCGGCTGCGAACCTACTTGTCCCGAATGGGTTTTTCGCTGACCGACACGGTGACGGAACCCGGCGATTATGCGATCCGGGGCGGGATTGTGGATATCTATCCGTCAGGCGTGGCGGGGCCGGTGCGGCTGGATTTCTTTGGCGACGTGCTGGATGGTGCGCGCCGGTTCGATCCCGACAGCCAGCGCACGGTGGAAAAGCTGGATCTGGTAGAGCTTGCCCCGGTGTCCGAAGTGATGCTGGACGAAGCCGCGATCACCCGGTTCCGCCAGAACTATCGCATCGAGTTCGGCGCCGCCGGCACCGACGATCCGCTGTATGAGGCGGTCAGTGCCGGCCGCAAGCATCAGGGGATGGAACACTGGCTGCCCTTCTTCCATGCGCGGCTGGAAACCCTGTTCGACTATCTGCCCGACGCTTCGGTGATGCTGGACGATCAGGTGACGCCGGCGCGGATCGCGCGCTGGGAAGGCATCGCCGATCAGTATGACGCGCGCCGCGAGGCGATGGCGGCCAAGGGGCGGATCGATACGGTTTACAAGCCGTCCGCGCCCGATCTGCTGTATCTGGACGACGCGGCATGGGATGCAGCGACCAAGGGGCATCGCGTGATCCAGCTTTCGCCCCTGCCGCAATCGCCCGGACCGGGGGTTCTGGATGCGGGCGGCCGGATCGGGCGCAGTTTCGCCCCAGAACGTCAGCAGGAAAACATAAGCCTTTTCGGTGTCTTGGTGGATCATATTCGCGCATTGCGCGAAGATCGTCAGGTGGTGATCGCCAGTTGGTCCGATGGCGCAAGAGAGCGCCTGAAAGGCCTTCTGGAAGATGCCGGGCTGCAAGGTGCAACCTTGGTGCGCGACCTCCGCGACGTTCCCGAGGGCCGCGGCGGCACGCATCTGATGGTCTGGGCGCTGGAGCAGGGTTTCACCGCGCCGGGTCTTGCGGTGATCTCGGAACAGGACGTGCTGGGCGACCGGCTGATCTCGAAGCCGAAAAAACGCAGGAAAGCCGAGAACTTCCTGCGCGAACATGACACGCTGACGCCGGGCGATCTGGTGGTTCACGTCGAACATGGCGTCGGCCGCTACATGGGGCTTGAGACGCTGCGCGTCCCGCAGCCGCCCTCGAACAAGCCGGGGCCGCCGCACGACTACCTGCACCTTGTCTATGCCGAAGAGGCCAAACTTTACCTGCCGGTCGAGAACATCGAGCTTCTCAGCCGCTATGGTCACGAAGAGGGGTTGCTTGACAAGCTGGGCGGCGGCGCGTGGCAGGCCAAGAAGGCCCGCCTGAAAGAGCGTATCCGCGAAATCGCCGAGCGTCTGATGCGCATCGCGGCCGAACGCCACCTGCGCCACGCCCCCATTCTGGAAGCGCCGCATTCGCTTTGGGAGGCATTTGCCGCCCGCTTTCCCTATCAGGAAACCGACGACCAGCTGGCCGCCATCGCAGATGTGGTGGCGGATCTGGAATCGGGCAGCCCGATGGACCGTCTGGTGGTGGGCGACGTGGGCTTCGGCAAGACCGAAGTCGCGATGCGCGCGGCCTTTGTCGCGGCGCTGGCGGGGATGCAGGTCGCGGTGATCTGCCCGACGACGCTGCTTGCCCGTCAGCATTTCCGCAGCTTTTCCGAACGCTTCCGCGGCTTTCCTATGAAAGTGCATCAACTGTCGCGCTTCGTGTCTGCCAAACAGGCCGCCGAGACGCGGGCGGGGCTGGCCGATGGCACGGTGGATATCTGCATCGGCACCCACGCGCTGCTGGCCAAGGGGGTGAAGCTGAAGAACCTCGGCCTGCTGATCATTGACGAGGAACAGCATTTCGGTGTTTCGCACAAGGAACGGCTGAAAGAGATGCGGTCCGAGGTGCATGTGCTGACCCTGACCGCGACACCGATTCCGCGGACGCTGCAACTGTCGCTGACGGGTGTGCGCGATCTGTCGATCATCGCGACGCCGCCGGTCGATCGCCTTGCCATCCGCACCTATGTGTCCGAATTCGACACCGTCACGATCCGCGAGGCGCTGCTGCGCGAACGCTATCGCGGCGGGCAGAGTTTCTTTGTGGTGCCGCGCCTGACCGACCTGCCCGAAATCGAGGCATTCCTGCGCGACCATGTCCCCGAAATCAGCTGTGTCGTGGCGCATGGCCAGCTTGCCGCGGGCGATCTGGATGAGCGGATGAATGCCTTTTATGACGGCAAGTTCGACGTGCTTCTTGCCACGACCATCGTGGAGTCGGGGCTGGATATTCCAACCGCGAACACCATGATCGTGCATCGCGCCGACATGTTCGGACTAAGCCAGCTTTACCAGATCCGCGGCCGGGTGGGCCGGGCCAAGACGCGCGCCTATTGCTACCTGACCACCAAGCCGCGGTCGCCGCTGACGCCGCAGGCGATAAAGCGGCTGCGTCTTCTGGCCAGCCTCGACAGCCTTGGGGCGGGCTTCAATCTGGCGAGCCACGACCTTGATCTGCGCGGCGCCGGCAACCTTCTGGGCGAGGAACAATCCGGCCATATCAAGGAAGTGGGCTATGAACTTTACCAGCAGATGCTGGAAGAAACGATCCAGAAGATCCGCTCGGGCGAGTTGCAGGGCCTGACCGAACAGGACGAACACTGGGCGCCGCAGATCAATCTGGGCGTGCCGGTGCTGATCCCAGAGGAATTCGTGCCGGATCTGGATGTCCGGCTGGGGCTGTATCGCCGGCTGTCGGGGCTGACCACCAAGGTCGAGCTGGAAGGGTTTGCCGCCGAGCTGATCGACCGCTTTGGGCCTTTGCCCAAAGAGGTCAATACCTTGCTGCTTGTTGTTCGCATCAAGGCGATGTGCAAGCGGGCAGGGATCTCGCGGCTGGAGACCGGCCCGCGCGGTGCGACGGTGCAGTTCCACAACGACCGCTTTGCCAATCCGGCGGGACTGGTCGATTTCATCAAGGCGCAGGGCGATACCGCGCGGGTGAAGGACAACAAGATCGTGCTGGCGCGCGACTGGAAGACTGAATCCGACCGCATCAAGGGGGCCTTTGCCATCGCCCGCGATCTGGCCGAAAAGGTGGTTCGCCCGGACAAGACCAAGGCGTAACGCCACCCCCGCCAGCCGGGCGGGGGCGGTCGTTTCAGTGCCGGGGCAGCGTCCGGATCAAGAGGAAGCCCGCGCCGGTGAAACAGGCCACGCCCAGCATCAGCGGCTGGGGCGTGCCGTCAAAGGCCAGCCCCAGCGGCACCGCCAGCCCGACCGAAACCACCGTCGCGACCGACCCGATGACCGAGGCCGCCATGCCCGCGATATGGCCGACCGGCTCCATCGCCAGTGCGTTCAGGTTGCCAAGTGTCAGGCCCGCGGTGAAAAACACCCCCGTGGTCCAGAGCACATAGGCGGGAAAGGCCAGTGCCTCGGACCACAGGCCCTGCGCCGCGGCGGCCCACATGGTCAGCGACACCACCACCTGCGCCCCCAGCGCCAGCGTCACCAGAAACCGCATCCCCAGCCGCATCACCAGCGCCGCGTTCACAAGACTTGCCGTGCCCGCCATCAGCGCGATCAGCGCAAACCACATCGGGAAGCTGTCGCCCCGGTTCCACGTCACGTCAAAGATCTGCTGGGTCGAGGACAGCGTGGCAAACAGCGCCCCGAACACCAGCGTCTGCACCCCGATGGCGGTCACGATCACCCGATGCGACAGCACTTCGCGCAGAGCCCCGGTCAGGCGGGCGGCCGAAACCTCGCGCCGCGCGGCAGGCGGCAGCGTTTCAGGCTGGCGCAGGCCCAGCCACAGCATCGACAGCGCCGAAAAGCCCAGAAACGACAGGAAGATCCCGCGCCAGCCCAGCCCGTCGATGACGACACTGCCCAGCAGCGGCGCAAAGGCCGGAACCAGCGTGAAGATCAACATGGCAAAGCTCATGATCCGCGCCATCTCGCGGCCTTTGTAAAGGTCGCGCACCAGCGCCAGCGACACCACCCGCGGCGCCGCCGCCCCCAGCCCGCCCGCAAGACGCGCCAGCAGCATCAGGCCCAGCGTGGGTGCAGCCCATGCCGCCAGCGCCGCCGCGCAGTAAAGCACCGCGCCGCCAAGGATCACCCGCTTGCGCCCGAAGCGGTCCGACAGCGGGCCGGCGACGAAGGTGCCCAAGCCCATGCCAAGGATAAAGCTGCTCAGGATCAGCTGTGCCCGGTTCGGTGCATCGGGCGACAGTTCGGCCGCGATCTCGGGCAGGGCGGGCAGCATCGAATCGATGGAAAACGCCACTGTCGCAAACAGCATCGCGATCATGCCGACGAATTCGGGCCGCGACAGCCGCGCCTCGGGTGGAAGGCTGGGGATGTCGGTCATGGGTGCGGCCCGGACAGCGCGGCGATCTCGTCGATCACCTGCTGCCACAACTCGACCGGCTGCGCGCCGGGCATCACATGGCGGCGATCGACCAGAAAGATCGGCACGGCCCGCACGCCCTTGGCGCGGGCATCGGCGGCGCGGGCGGCGATGTCGTCGCGGTCGGCATCCGTCGCCAGCAGCCGTGCGACCGCCGCCCGGTCCATGCCCACCTGCGCCGCCAGATCGGCCAGAACCGACCTGTCTCCGATGTCCAGCCCCTCGCGGAAATAGGCGCGGAACAGCGCCGCCACCATCGGGGTCTGGCGGCCCTCGATCCCGGCCCAATGGATCAGGCGGTGCGCGTCCAGCGTGTTCGGCATGCGTTCGATGCGGTCGAAGGCGATGTCCAGCCCGGCGGCCTCGGCGGCGGTCTGGACCTGCATGAAGGCCGCCACCGCCTCGGCCTGACTGCCGAACTTTGCTTCCAGATAGGCGCGCAGGTCCATGCCTTCGCGGGGCAAGTCGGGATCAAGCTGGAACGGATGCCATTCGATCACGAACGGATGGTCGGGCCGGGTTTCCAGCGCACGGTCAAGCAGGGCCTTGGCGATGTAACACCACGGGCAGATCGGTTCAGCGAAGATGTCGAGACGGATCAAGCGGCCGCTCCTTTCGTGGTGATGCGCGGGAAGGCCCTTCGGTGGCTGCTGCGACCAAGGGACGCCCTGTGCTACGCCCGGGCGGGGACCGATGCAAGGCGCGGGCCGTCACGGGCTCTTGATCTTTTCCACCCGTCGGCTATGTGCGAATGAACGTTCATTCGCCCCGTCAGGATGGCCATGTCAGACCCCGCCCTTGCCCCCGTGCAGCGCAGCGACGAGATCCTTGACCTGATCCGCGGCACCTTTGCCGAAAAGGGCTTTGACGGCGCCTCGATGCAGGATCTTGCCCGGGCTGCGGGCATGAGCGTCGGCAACTTCTACCGCTATTTCCCCTCGAAGGCCGCCATCGTCGAGGCGATCGTGATGCGCGATCTGGCCAGCGTCGAGCGTGACTTTGCGCTGGTGGTCTCATCGCCCGATCCGATGGGCCGCCTGCGCGAAATCCTGCGCTACCGGATCGACGTGCAACTGTGTCAGGAGGATTCGCCCCTTTGGGCCGAGATCACCGCCATGGCCCACCGCAACCCCGAGATCGGTCAGATCTGCGCCGGGATGGAGGCGCAGATCGTCCGCGCTCTGGTGCGGATATTCGCGCGCGTGACCGCGCTGGCCGAGGCCGAGGCGCAGGCGCGTTTTGCCGGTCATGCAGGCTTTGTGGTGATGCTTGCGAAGGCCTGGGCACTGGATGCACCCCACAAAAGGGCAGGCGCGGCGGATCTGAAACCGCTGCTGCTGCGTACCATCGACGCGACGCTTGACGAGGTCGCGGATTTCAAGGCGAAGGGCTGAGCCATGGCGCGTTTTCTTCTGTCTGTCATGCTGCTGGGGATGCTGCCCATGGCCGTGCCCGCGCAAGAGGCGCCGGTGGCCCCGCAGCAGGCGCTGCCGGCGATTACCGTGTCCACCGTGGTGCGGCTGCCGATGCGCGACCGGGTGATCGCCTCGGGGCTGGTGGGCGCGGTCGAGATGGTTCAGGTCCAGCCGCTGATCGAAGGCCAGCCGATCGAGGCGCTTCTGGCCGATGTGGGCGATGCCGTGGCCCAGGGGCAGGTGCTGGCACGGCTGTCGCTGTCGACGCTGGAATTGCAGAAAAGCCAGTTCACCGCGTCGCTTGCTTCGGCGCGGGCGACCATCGCGCAGGCCGAGGCGCAGGTTCTTGAGGCGCAGGCCTCGGGCGACGAGGCGCAAAGGGTGGCGCGGCGCACCGCGCAGTTGCGGGCGCAGGGCGCCGCCTCGCAGGCCGCGGCCGATACCGCGCAGGCCGCGTCGGTCTCGGCCAATGCCCGCGTGGTGGTGGCGCGTCAGACGCTGGAAGCCGCGCGGGCGCAGGTGGCACTGGCCGAAGCGCAACTGGCCAATGTTGAATTGCAGTTGCAGCGCACCAATGTCGTGGCGCCGGTGGCCGGCGAGATCGTGGCGCGCAATGCGCAGGTGGGGGCCATCGCCTCGGCGCAGGGCGAGCCGATGTTCACCCTGCTGCGCGATGGCGCGCTGGAACTGTTCGTGGACGTGGCCGAACAGGATCTGATCCGCCTGCGCGCCGGTCAGCCGGCGGTGATCAGCACGCTGGGCACCACCGATCCCCTGCGCGGCACGGTGCGGCTGGTCGAACCCGCAATCGATACGGCCACCCGGCTCGGTCGCGCCCGCATTGCCATTGAAAGCACCCAGGACGTGCGCAGCGGCATGTTCGCCGAAGCCGAGATCCTGGTTGCCGAACGCGAAACGCTGGCGGTGCCGGTGACGGCGGTCGGGTCCGGCCCCGAAGGCCCCACGGTGATGCGGGTCCGTCAGGGCGGCACGGTGGAACGTGCGCCGGTCAGGACCGGCATCCGCGACGGCGGCATGGTCGAAATCACCGAGGGCCTGTTCTCGGGCGATCTGGTGGTGACCAAGGCTGCGGCCTTTGTGCGGCCCGGCGACCGGATCAACCCGGTTCCGTCCGACGCGACCAACTGAAGGGACGCGCGATGAACTTCTCTGCCTGGTCGATCCGCAATCCGGTTGCCCCGATTCTCGGGTTCTTCATGCTTCTGGTGCTGGGTTGGCAGTCGTTCCTGACGCTGCCGATCACGCGCTTTCCCAACATTGACGTGCCGCTTGTGGCGGTTGTCGTCGGCCAGTCCGGCGCCGCCCCCGCCGAAATGGAGACCCAGGTCACCAAGGAAATCGAGGATGCGGTGGCCGGCGTCACCGGGGTGAAGAACGTCACCTCGACCGTGGTCGACGGGCGCTCGACCACGGTGGTCGAGTTCCGGATGGAAGTGCCGACCGACAAGGCGGTGCAGGACACCAAGGACGCCATCGACCAGATCCGCGGCGACCTGCCCGGCGATATCGAAGCCCCCATCGTCAGCCGCATCGACATCGAGGGGCAGGCGATCATGTCGTTTGCCGTCTCGTCGCCCGACATGACCATCGAGGAACTGTCGTGGTTTGTCGATGACACCATCACCCGCGCGCTTCAGGGCAAGCCGGGCATCGGCCGGGTCGATCGCTATGGCGGCGCCGAACGCGAGATCCGGGTGGACCTCGATCCGGTCCGGCTGGCAAGCTACGGCATCACCGCGCCGCAGGTGAACGCGCAGATCCGCGCCACCAACGCCAACCTTGGATCGGGCCGGTCCAATCTGGGCACGGGCGAGCAGGCGATCCGCACGCTGGGCGATGCCGCGACCGTGGAACGGCTGGCCACCACCTCCATCGCGCTGCCCTCGGGGCGGCATGTGCGGCTGTCGGATCTGGGCGAGGTGGTCGACAGCTATGAAGAACCGCGCTCGTTTTCGCGGTTGAATGGCGATCCGGTGGTCAGTTTCGCGGTCTACCGCGCCAAGGGTGCCAGCGAGGTTTCCGTCTTCGAGACGGTGAACGCGGTTCTGGCCGAGATCGCCGCCGACCATCCCGAGGTGCGCACCGAACTGGTCGATGACACGGTTTTCTATACCTTTGGCAACTACGAGGCCGCGCTGCATACGCTGCTGGAAGGCGCGCTGCTGGCCACGCTGGTGGTGCTGGCGTTCCTGAAGAACTGGCGCGCGACCTTCATCGCGGCACTGGCGCTGCCCCTGTCGGCGGTGCCGACCTTCTGGCTGATGGATCTTCTGGGGTTTTCGCTGAACCTTGTCAGCTTTCTGGCGATCACGCTGGCCACCGGCATCCTTGTCGATGACGCCATCGTGGAAATCGAGAACATCGCCCGCCACATCCGCATGGGCAAGACGCCCTACCGCGCCGCCATCGACGCGGCGGATGAGATCGGCATGGCGGTGATCGCGACCTCGCTGACCATTGTCGCGGTCTTTGTGCCGGTGTCGTTCATGCCGGGGATTCCGGGGCAGTATTTCGAACAGTTCGGCCTGACGGTGGCCATTTCGGTGCTGTTCTCGCTGCTGGTGGCGCGGCTGATCACGCCGATGATGGCGGCCTATCTGATGCGGTCCAAGGATGCAGATGAGGCATCCCATGACGACGGGCGGGTGATGCGGGCCTATCTGGCGGTGGTGCGCCAGACGCTGCGCTTTCGCTATCTGACGCTGCTGGCGGCCATCGGCGTGCTGGCGGTGTCGTTGTTTTTCATGATGCGCATCCCCGGCAGTTTCATGCCGGCCGAAGATGTCAGCCGCATCCCGCTGAGTGTGGAACTGGCGCCGGGCTCGTCTCTGGCCGACACCGACCGCACGACGCAGGCGATGGTTGCGCTGATCCGCAACGTCGAGGGCGTAAGGGATGTGTTCATCCTTGGCGGCGCCTCGCCCGCCGGTGACCGCGACATCCGCCGCGCCAGCGTGACCATCCTGCTCGACAAGCTTGATCACCGGTTGATCTACCGTATCGCAAGCCTGTCGCAGCGCCTGCCGCTGGTGGGCCCCCTGCTGCCCGCGATGGAGCCCGCAGGCCGGGTGCGTCCGCAGGCCGAGATCGAGGCCGAGGTGTTCCGCAAGCTGGCCGCCATTCCCGACGCGCGGGCCTTCAAGCTGAACGACCGCGGGCAGCGTGACCTGAGTTTTTCGATCCTGTCCTCGAACGAGGCCGATCTGAACCTTGCGGTGGCGCGGCTGGAATCGGCGTTGCGCGGCGATCCGCTCTTGGCCGATGTCGCGTCGGAAGGGGCGCTGCCGCGTCCCGAATTGCAGATCACCCCCCGCGCCGACGAGGCCGCCCGGCTGGGTGTCAGCACCCGCCAGATCGCGGAACTGGTGCGCGTGGCGACCATCGGCGACATCGACGCGGCCTTGGCGAAACTGTCGATCGACAACCGGCTGGTGCCGGTCCGGGTGCAGCTGGCGGAAATCGCCCGGGCCGATCTGGCCCGGATCGCCGCGCTGAAGGTGACCACCGCTTCGGGCGGGCAGGTGCCGCTGGCGGCGGTGGCCGATATTGCGATCGCCGAAGGCCCCAGCGTGATCGACCGGCTGAACCGCGAGCGCAAGGCCACCATCGGCGCCAACCTGCCCTTGGGCGTGCCACTGGGCCTTGCCTCGGCCCGGTTCAAGGAAATCACCGCCAGCGTCGAACTGCCCCCCAGCGTCCGCACCCAAGAGGCCGGCGACGCCGAGGTGCAGCAGGAACTGATGACCAGTTTCGGCAATGCGATGATCCTTGGGCTGATGCTGGTCTTGTCGGTGCTGATCCTGCTGTTCCGCTCGGTGCTGCAACCGTTCACCATCCTGTTCTCGTTGCCCTTGGCCATCGGCGGGGTGGCGGGGGCGCTGATCCTGACCGGGTCCGCGGTTTCGATGCCGGTGCTGATCGGCATTCTGATGCTGATGGGAATCGTCACCAAGAACGCGATCCTTCTGGTGGATTTCGCGGTCGAGATGCGGGCGCGCGGCATGGATCGGTTCACCGCGATCATGGAGGCCGGTCACAAGCGGGCACGGCCGATCGTGATGACCTCGATCGCGATGTCGGCGGGGATGCTGCCCTCGGCGCTGGGGGTGGGCGAGGGCGGGCCGTTCCGCGCGCCGATGGCCACGGCGGTGATCGGCGGGATCATCGTCTCGACGGTCCTCAGCCTTGTGATCGTGCCGTCGTTCTTCCTGATCATGGACGATGTTTCGCGGCTTCTGGGGCGGATCTTCCGTGGCATCGCCACCGCCCGCGAGGCAGAGCCCGACGCGCCGACCCCCGAGGCGCTGGCCGAACGGCTGTCCGCGCGCGAGGCAGACATTGCCGCGCTGGAAACCCGCATCGCCGATCTGGAAAAGGCCCCGCCATCGCGGATCTTTGTCGCGCAGTAGTGCGGGCAGGGCATTGCGCCACGGTCAGGCGATGCCGGGCGCGCAGGGACAGCCTGCGCGGGCAAGGCCCCCCTGCGGCCCGCGAGATCCCGTCGTGGATCGCCAGCGAAGGGGGCCTTGGGCCGCCTGCCTCAGTAGCCCGATCCGCCCACCCAGTTGCCGACGCGGTTCGCGCCGCCCGTGATGTCCTGCCCCACGCCTGCGACCGTGTTGCATCCCTGAAGCGCGGCCATGAGGGCCGCCAGAACCACCAGCTTTTTCATACTGCCTGCTCGCTCTTGTCTCAGTCCTGATACCACCAGACGTCCGGCTGGAACCCCGGCCAGTCGCCATAGATCGGCAGTTTTTGCGGATAGCGCAGACGGCGGTCATGCGCCAGTCGCGAAACGGCCGAATACCAGATCGGGATCACATAGCGCCCCGCGGTCAGGACACGGTCCAGCGCCCGCACGCTGGCGCGGAACTCGTCAGGGTCGGTGGCGGTCAGCATGTGGCGGATGATCGCCTCGGCGGCGGGGCTGTCCATCCCCATCAGGTTGCGTGACCCCGGCTCGTCCCGGCCCTCGGCCGACCAATACAGCACCTGCTCGTTGCCGGGCGACAGCGACAGCGAGCGGACGAAATGGGTCATGTCGAAATCCTGCCCGTCCACCCGCTGCTTGTATTGCGCAGGGTCAACCGTGGTGATGCGCGCCGCAATTCCCAGCCGTGCCAGCGCCTGCCGGTAGATCGTGGCGGCCGACAGCATGGTGTCGGCGCCCTGCGGCAACAGGATCTCGAAGGCGAAGGGTTGGCCCGCGGCATTGCGCAAGGTGCCGTCCTGCGCCTGCCAGCCGGCTTCCGCCAGCAACCGGGTGGCCGCGCGCAGACCCTTGCGGTTGGCCTCGGACCCGTCCGAGACGGGCAGGGCGTAGCCCTCCAGCGCCCCCGGCGGCAGGTCGGCCGCAAAGGGGGCCAGCAGGGCGCGCTCGCGCCCTTCGGCGGGGGTGCCGGGCACCATCCCCAGCGCCGAGTTCGAGAAATACGACACGATGCGCGGCTCGGTTCCGCCGGTCAGCGTCCGGTTCACCAGTTCGAAGTTGAAAGCCTGAATCATCGCCTCGCGCACGCGCCAGTCGGCAAAGACCGGGCGGCGGGTGTTCATCACCAGCCCCTCGATCCCCGAGGGGCGGCCATGGGGGATCTCGGACCGGACGACCTCGCCCGACCGCACGGCGGGAAAGTCGTAGTTCACCGCCCATTTCGCGGCGTTGCCCTCGCGGAAGCTGGACAGCGCGCCCGATTTGAACGCTTCGAACGCCACGCCGCCATCGCCGAAATATTCCACCACGATCCCGTCCAGATTGTGCAGGCCGCGGTTGAACGGCAGATCCTTGCCCCACCAGTCGGGATTGCGGCGATACCGGATGACGCGGCCGGGCTCGAAGCTGTCGACGACATAGGGGCCGGAGCCCACCGGCACCTCGACCCCCGAGGCGGCAAAATCGCGGCCCTGCCACTGGGCCTTTTGCAGGATCGGGCGCAGCCCGAGGATCAGCGGCAGTTCGCGGTCTTCGGTGTTGAAGGTGAAGCGGACCGTGCGCGGGCCGGTCGCTTCGGCGCGGGCGATCTTCTTCCACGCCACCCAGTAGCGCGGCATCCCCTTTGTGCCCAGCACCTCGAAGGACCACAGCACGTCCTCGACCGTGACCGGCGCACCGTCCGAGAATCGTGCCCCTTCGCGCAGGGTGAATTCCACCCAGGTCCGCGCCGGATCGGTCTCGATCGATTCGGCCAGCAGGCCGTAAAGGCTGAACGGCTCGTCCAGCGATCGGCCCATCAGCGTCTCGATGGTCAGGGGGGCAAGTGTGGCGGGCGCGCGGCCCTTCACGATGAACGGATTAAGCGAATCGAAGCCCCCGGTTTCGCCAAGAACGATCCGGCCGCCCTTGGGCGCATCGGGATTGGCATATGGCAGAAACACAAAATCCGGTGGCAACGCCGGTTCGCCATACATAGCTATGCCGTGCCGCGGGGTGGCTGCGACCAGACTCGGCACCACGACCAACGCCAGTGCCAGACCGAGTCGGCGCAGCGGGGACCGGATTTCCTGTATCATTCGGGCAACAACTCCTGGGAAGCCGGTCATCGGATCGCCTGATTTAGACGCGCTTGGTAAGCATTTCAAACTTTTACCTTGGACAGCGTCGAGGATGGCGGTATAAGTGACTTACTGCTCGATAGGTTTCTTGCCTGTATGAAACCTGCCTCAACGACTTGACGCCGGCAAAGCGCCGGCGTCTTTTTTATTCGCGCTTCGCGAATGACACGCCCCCCGACCCCTGCCGCCTTCGTGCCGTCTCGCCATCGGGCGCGCGGGACGCTAGGTCTTGGACGCAGCAGGAACGAGGAGAGGCAAGACCATGACGCTGAAAGGCAAGAGGGCTATCGTCACCGGATCGAACTCTGGCATCGGGCTCGGCTGCGCCGAGGAACTGGCCCGTGCCGGTGCCGATGTGGTGATCAACTCTTTCACCGACCGCGATGAGGATCATGCGTTGGCCGCGCGGCTTGCGGCCGAACATGGCGTGGCCGTGCGCTACATCCCCGCCGACATGTCGAAGGCCGAGGATTGCCGCGCGCTGATCGAGACCGCCGGCGGCTGCGACATTCTGGTGAACAACGCCGGCATCCAGCATGTCGCCGCGATCGAGGAGTTTCCGATCGCCAAATGGGATGCGATCATCGCGATCAACCTGTCTTCGGCGTTCCATACCACGGCGGCCGCGCTGCCGGGGATGCGGGCGAAGGGCTGGGGGCGGATCGTCAACATCGCCTCGGCGCATGGGCTGACCGCCAGCCCCTACAAATCGGCCTATGTCGCGGCCAAGCACGGCATCGTGGGATTTACCAAGGTGACGGCGCTGGAAACTGCGGGCAAGGGCATCACCTGCAACGCGATCTGTCCGGGCTATGTCCTGACGCCGCTGGTCGAGGCGCAGATCCCCGACCAGATGAAGGCGCATGACATGGATCGCGAAACCGTGATCCGCGAAGTGATGCTGCAACGCCAGCCCTCGCGCCAGTTCGCCACCACGGCGCAGATCGGCGGCACGGTGGTCTTTCTGTGTTCGGGGGCGGCCGAGCAGATCACCGGCACCACGATTTCCGTCGATGGTGGCTGGACCGCGCTGTAACCGACCGCCCGCGCGCAATGTCAGCGCAGGACATGGGGCTTTGGCGGGGCATCCCCCGCCACGGCCGCCGGCATCCGCGGCGGCGGGACGACCAGACCCGCCGAGATGATCAGTTTCGCGCCTTCCTCGATGGACATGTCCATCAGGATCACATCACGCGACGGAACATACAGCAGAAAGCCCGAGGTCGGGTTGGGCGTGGTCGGCAGGAACACCGACAGGATCTCGTCCGGGCCCAGCTTGTCGGCGATCTCGCCCTTGGCGCGGGTTGAAACGAACCCCAGCGCCCAGATCCCCGGCCGCGGATACTGGATCATGCAGACCTTTTCAAAGTTGGTCTCGCTTTGGGCAAAGACGGTCTCGGCGATCTGCTTCAACCCGTTGTAGATCGAGCGCACGACCGGCATCCGGTCCACCACCCGCTCGCCGATGCGGATCAGCGAACGGCCGATCATCCCCTTGGCGATCCAGCCCACCAGAATGGTGAAGGCCAGAAACAGCACCACACCAAGGCCGCGGACGTTCCAGATCGTGTCCTCGCCCAAATAGTGGCGCAGCACCGAATCCGGCTGATAGGGCGCGGGCACAAGGGGCAGCACCCAGCCGTCGATCCAGCCCACCACGGACCAGATCAGCCAGATCGTCAGGCCGATGGGCAGGATCACCACAAGCCCGGTCAGGAACGAGGCGCGCAAGCCCGCGAACAGGTGGCCGCGGCGTCGGTGGTGAGGAGGCGGGATGTCAGTCATGTCGTGGGGCCCGGGCGTTGCAAGGATGGCCAAGCATTGCCGCGCCCTGCGGCGGAACGCCAGCCATGCCCGCGTCCTTCCACGAAAATGTCACCGTTTTGCGATGGCCGCGGCGATCCTTGCGGCAAGGCGCGCATTTGACAGCACCAGTGCGCTGTTGGCCTGAAGCGATCGGCCCTCGGTCAGATCGAAGATCAGGTCCAGAAGAAACGGCGTCACGGATTTCGCTGCCACGCCCTGCGCCTCGGCGGTCTGGATGGCGCGGGTGACGATGGCTTCGACCTCGTCGGCGGGGATCTGCGCCTCGGCCGGGATCGGGTTCACCACCAGTTGCCCCCCCGGCAGGCCCAGCCGCGCCCGCATCAGATGGGCGGCCGCGATCTCTTCGGGGGTATCCAGACGCAGCGGCGCCTTCAGCCCCGAACGGCGCGACCAGAAGGCCGGGATCTCGTCCTGACCGACCGCGATCACTGGCACGCCCAGCGTTTCCAGCACCTCGAAGGTCTTGGGAAGGTCAAGGATCGCCTTGGCGCCGGCGGAAACCACGGTGACGGCGGTCTGTGCCAGTTCCTGAAGGTCGGCCGAGATGTCGAAACTTTGTTCGGCGCCGCGATGCACGCCGCCAATGCCCCCGGTGGCAAAGGTCGCGATGCCGGCCAGCCGCGCCGCGATCATGGTGGCCGCGACCGTGGTCGAGCCGATGGCTCCGCTGGCAAGGCACACAGCCAGATCCGCGCGCGACAGTTTCATCACCTCTTCGGCGCGCGCCAGCCGTTCCAGTTCGCCATCCTCAAGCCCGACCCGGATCTGGCCGCCCATCACCGCGATGGTGGCGGGCACCGCCCCTTCAGAACGCACCGCCGCCTCGACCGCGCGGGCGGTGCTCACGTTTTGCGGATAGGGCATCCCATGGGTGATGATGGTGGATTCAAGCGCGACCACAGGCCGGCCTTCGGCCAGCGCGTCGGCCACTTCGGGATGCAGGGCGAGGGGGGCGGTGGTCATGGTCTTCTTCCGGCTTTCCTGAGACATCGGCGGCGCGGGCCGCGGCTGACATGGACAAGCCGCCACCGCGAAAGTGTCGGGCAGGCCCATGATGCTAGATGACGCCTTGGCCGGCGCAGGGCAAGCGATGGCTGGCATTTGAACCGAATCCCGCCGACAGCCGCGAGGCCCTTGCAATCCGTTCGGCGGGGCTATAAAGGCGGCGCACTTCACAGGCGAAGCCTTGGGCCTTCGGGAGAGACATCCCCGACGGTCCTCCGGTTGGGGTGCATACCCTGAGCGGCTTCGCCGAGGCGCAAACCGGAAAGGACATGGACATGGCGCTCCCCGAGTTTTCCATGCGTCAGCTGCTTGAAGCTGGCGTTCACTACGGCCACCAGACCGCTCGCTGGAACCCGAAGATGGCAGAGTTCATCTACGGTGACCGCAACGGCATCCACATCGTCGACCTGACCCAGACCGTCCCGATGCTGGACCAGGCGCTGAAGGTCGTGCGCGACACCGTGGCCAAAGGCGGCCGCATCCTGTTCGTCGGCACCAAGCGTCAGGCCCAGAAGCCGATCGCGGACGCCGCCGAGAAATGCGCCCAGCACTACATGAACCACCGCTGGCTGGGCGGCACGCTGACCAACTGGAAGACCGTCTCGCAGTCGATCCAGCGCCTGAAGAATCTGGACGAACTGCTCGCCCATGGCGCCGAAGGCCTGACCAAGAAAGAACGTCTGAACATGGAACGCGAACAGCAGAAGCTTCAGGCTTCGCTGGGCGGCATCCGTGAAATGGGCGGCACCCCGGACCTGATCTTCATCATCGACGTGGGCAAGGAAGACCTCGCCATCCTCGAAGCGCAGAAGCTGGGCATTCCGGTGGTGGCTGTGGTCGACACCAACTGCTCGCCGAAGGGCGTGGACTATGTGATCCCGGGCAACGACGACGCCGCCCGTGCGATCGCGCTTTATTGCGACCTCGTCTCGCGTGCGGCGCTGGACGGCATGAGCGCCCAGATGGGTGCGGCCGGCATCGACCTCGGCGCGCTGGACGTGGCCCCCGAGGAAGAAACCCTCGGCGCCTGAACGGCGCCCGTCGCAATCCCGTTACCGGACGGGGGTAACTCCCCCGCCCGGGCTTTGGCAATTCAGTGAGGAGAGCCGCAATGGCAATCACCGCCCAGATGGTGAAGGAACTGCGCGAATCCACCGGCGCAGGCATGATGGACGCCAAGAAGGCGCTGACCGAAACCGATGGCAACATGGACGCCGCCGTTGACTGGCTGCGCACCAAGGGTCTGGCGAAAGCCGCCAAGAAGGCCGGCCGCACCGCGGCCGAGGGCCTTGTGGGCGTCTGCGTCGAAGGTGGCGTCGGCGTCGCGGTCGAGGTGAACTCGGAAACCGACTTCGTGGCCAAGAACGCCGATTTCCAGAGCATGGTGATGTCCTTCACCAAGGTCGCGCTGTCGGTCGATGACGTGGACGCGCTGAAGGCCGCCGATCTGGCCGGCAAGTCGGTCGAAACCACGCTGCAAGAGACGATCGCCGTGATCGGCGAAAACATGACCCTGCGCCGGATGGCCAAGATCTCGGGCGATTCGGTTGCGGCCTATGTCCACAACGCGGCCACCGACGGTCTGGGCAAGATCGGCGTTCTGGTTGCCGTGAAAGGCACCGACAACGGCATCGCCAAGCAGATCGCCATGCATATCGCCGCGACCGCGCCGATGGCCCTGTCGGAAGCCGATCTTGACCCCGCCGTGGTCGAACGCGAGCGCACCGTCCAGACCCAGAAGGCGCTGGAAGAGAACGCCGCCTCGGCCAAGCCGAAGCCCGATGCGGTGATCGAGAACAACATCATCCCCGGCCGGATGAAGAAGTTCCTTGAAGAGAACACTCTGCTTGGCCAGAAGTTCGTCATCAACCCCGACCTGACCGTGGCCGAAGCCGCGAAACAGGCCGGCGTCGAGATCACGGGCTTCATCCGCATGGCCGTGGGCGAAGGCATCGAGAAAGAGAAAGAGGATTTCGCGGCCGAGGTCGCCAAGACCCTCGCGGGCTGATCCGTCCGACATCCTTTGCAACGGCGCGACCTTTCGGGGACGCGCCGTTTTCTTTTCCGCAAGGGCGCGATCGGGGCATCGTTGACAGGGTTGCGCCATTTGCCCCGCGCGGTGCCCGGTCCGCAGGCATGGTTCGGGTCAACCATCCCGTGTTGCTGGCATTTTTCGCGCCGCATCTGGCAGGTGTCGCACGCCTGATCTAGCATTTCGCAAAACAGCGGGGGCAGGGCGCATGGGTGGGCGGACGGCGGATGTGGTGGTGATCGGCGGGGCGGTCATGGGGGCGTCGGCCGCCTTCTGGCTGACCCGGATGCAGCCCGGCCTGCGTGTCGTGGTGGTCGAACGCGACACCAGCTTTGCGCGGGCGTCCACGGCGCTGTCGGTGGCTTCGATCCGGATGCAGTTCACCACGCCGGTCAATGTCGCCATCTCGCGCTTTGGCATCGGCTTCATCCGCGATTTCCGCGCCAGCCTTGGGCTGGATGTCGGGATCGGCTCTTTGGGATTCACCGAAAACGGCTATCTGTTCCTGACCGGCAGCGAAGACGGCGCCGCGATCCTGTCTGAAGTTGCGCAGATGCAGCGCGCCTTGGGGGCCGCAACGGAAATCCTGTCGCCGGCGGCCTTGAAACAGCGGTTTCCGTGGCTTGAGACCTCGGATCTCGTGGCGGGCTCATTCGGGCCGCGCGACGAGGGGTGGTTTGATAATATGGGCCTTCTCAATGGCTTGCGTGCCGCAGCGAAGGCGCAGGGGGCCGAATTTCTGCGCGATACGGTGACCGGACTGGCGGTCGAAGCGGGCAGGGTGCGCGCGGTGCAACTGGCCTCGGGCGAGAGGATTGCCTGTGGGGCGGCGATCAATGCCGCCGGCACCCGCGCGGCCGAGATCATGGCCATGGCGGGCCTGCCGTTGCCGGTCGAGCCGCGCAAGCGCACGGTGTTCGTGATCGATGCGCCGAATGCCCGCCACCCCGATGCGCCGCTGCTGGTGGACCGAGGCTTCTACCTGCGCCCCGAACGTGGCAGCCACTGGATCACCGCGACCGTTCCCGAGACCGATGGCCCCTGTGATCCCAATGACTTCGAGCCCGATCTTCACCTGTTCGAAGACGTGATCTGGGAACAGCTTTACGCCCGTGCCCCGGGCTTTGACGCGGTCAAGGTCGTGCGCCACTGGGTGGGGCATTACGCCTATAACACGTTGGATCAGAACGCGATTCTCGGGCCGCATCCTGACATGCCCAACCTGTTTCTGATGAACGGGTTTTCCGGCCATGGGCTGCAACAGGCGCCTGCGGTCGGGCGCGGGATTGCCGAGCATCTGTTGAGCGGCGGCTGGCAAAGCCTTGATCTGTCAGATCTTTCTGTCACGCGCGTCTTGAGGGGGCAGCCGTTCCGCGAACGCGCGGTGGTCTGATCCCGTTTATCAGGATGCTGGCGAAACCCCTTGTTGTAAAAGGGGTTTCGTCGATGCATCCAGACTTATTTCGCGGCGAACTGGTGGGCAAGCGCGGCCTCGGCCGCGGTGCGGATCGCGCGGATATTCGCGCCGTAGGGCGCGGGATTGTCCACCGAGCCACCCTTGAACACGGCCGAGCCCGCCACCAGCACGTCGGCGCCCGCCGCCACGACCAAGGGCGCGGTCTCGGGCGTCACGCCGCCGTCGATCTCGATATGGATCGGGCGGTCGCCGATCATCGCCCGCAGCGCGCGGACCTTGTCCACTTGGCTTTCAATGAATTTCTGCCCGCCGAAGCCGGGGTTCACGGTCATCACGCAGACCAGATCCAGCAGATCCAGCAGATGTTCAACCGCGCCGATCGGCGTGCCGGGGTTCAGCGCAAGGCCAGCCTTGCGGCCGGTTCCGCGGATCGCCTGAAGCGTGCGATGGACATGGGGGCCGGCTTCGAGATGGGCGGTGATGACATCGGCGCCGGCGGCGGCAAAGGCTTCGATATAGGGATCGACCGGGGCGATCATCAGATGGACATCCATCACGCCCTTGATATGCGGCCGGATCGCGGCGCAGGTCGCGGGGCCGAAGGTCAGGTTCGGCACGAAATGTCCGTCCATCACATCGACATGGACCCAGTCGCAGCCCTGGGCCTCGATGGCGCGGCATTCGGCGCCGAAATTGGCGAAATCGGCGGAAAGGATCGACGGGGCGATCTTGATGCGGCGGTCGAAGGTCATGGTTCGTGCTCCTTGGGTTGAATTTGGATTAGCCCAAGGACCGAAGCGGCATCAAGGCGGTCTTAAGTCTCATGGATTAAATTACATAATACTGATTATGCGACACATGCCGCAGTCACCGGTAGTTTGACGGAGATTGTTCTTTAAATGCAAAGGGCTCTGGGATTCCATGCCCTTCCGTGCAGAGGTGTGTCGATTGCCTTACGTTCCAGTTGCCACAGAGCGGTATTTTCATCGCGTCCAGCGGTTCGTTCTTGGCGACGGCGAGCGCTTCGCAACGGTCGTCGACGAGGCTGGTGCTCCGGCCTACTATCCGACCGCCCTGGCGCTGTCGCGATGGTCGCGCTCCATTTCGGCGGACACCATGGCGGCCGAGGCTGCGGACCTCGTCCATCTCGGGCTTTGGGCGCACCGCGAGCACATCGACCTGAATGCGCGCATGGAGGCCGGCGCTTATCTCAATGTCGAGGTGTTCTATGGGGAACGGGAACAGACCGACGCCGGAGTTTCGGCGTGAAGCGGTGCGGCTTGCGCTGAGCAGCGGCCTGACGCGTCGGGAGA
>NZ_OAOQ01000034.1 GCF_900207575.1 Cereibacter ovatus | reverse complement strand
GTAGATGAACCGCAATTGCAGCCCCGTGCGGCGCTCCCATTCGCCGGGGGTGATGCGGCCGCCGCGGGTGGATTTGCCTGCGGCGGCGGTGGGGAGCGCCAGCCAGAAGCCGTTGCGCGACCGGATCAGCGGCCCAGTATCATGCGCGCCGACGATCACAGGGGCGTTTGACCAGACCAGCGCTGCTGCGTTCAGGCTCTCGCCGCCCTTGGGATAGGTGGCCAGCCGGATCGAGTTGCCAAGCCGGGTGCCGAGCCCCGCGCCGGTGATCTGGCCGCGCCAGGCGGATTTGAGGCCCGCGCCCGCCTCGCGCATGGCGGAGGTAACGGCCTTCTCGCCCGCGGCGATTTCCGCCTGCATCAGGGCGGCGAGGTCGGGGCTGATCTCCAGCTTCAGCTTCATGCAGGCCTCAGGTCCAGCGTCCAGATCAGCCGTTCGCGGTCGCGCAGCGGCTCGCCCTGGATCACATGGCTTTCCGCGCCGATGACGATCACATCGCCCGGGCGCGGGGTGGGCAGGTCCGCCACGCGCACGTCCACCACCGTAGTGTCGCTGACGAACCGGCCAGCGCCGAAGTCGGTCACGCGATCCGGGGCGCGGCGGATGATGCGGATCGGGCGTTCCTCGGAGGTGGTGGCCGAGATCCAGAGGGCCGGGGCCGCCATGGCAGCATGGGTGAAGATGCGGTCCATGGCGGCGGCGAAGACAGACATGAGCAGGCCCGTCAGTTCGACGTGTGCAGCCGGATCGCCAGCCGCGGCCGCTTGTTCACCGGCAAGATCGACGCCTCGGTCATGACATCGATCCAGCGGCCCTTCTCGTCGAGATGCTGGCGGGCGTAGAGCGGCAGGCCGATGGTGTTGGCGGTTTCCAGCAGGTTCGCGGGGCCGCCATAGGTGGTGAAGGTGTCCATCGTGCCGAGCGGGAAGGCGATGCCCTCGTTCGCCGGGACCAGCCGTTCGGTGGCCTTGGTCGAGAGGGTAACGGTGCCGGAATACTCCTCGAACAGGATCCCGGCGAAGGGGAAGTTGCGGCGGACGTCCTCGCGCAGCGGCTGCGCGCCGGTCGAGGCGTAGAACTTGTAGGCCTCTTCCGTCTTCGGATGGGCGATCAGCTTGTCGAAGAACTCGCGGCTGACGAGGGCATGGACGCTGGTCATGGCTTCGCCCAAGAGGTTGTCCTCGATGGCGCGCAGCACCTCGCGGACCTTGCCCTGCACGTTCGTGCCTGCGGTGCCCAGCACGAAGTCCACCGAGATCTGCGCCAGGCCGAATTCGGTGAAGTAGTTGTAGAGGGTGGTCCCGGCCCCGTCCTTCACGATGCCGCGGAGCGCGTTCATCTCCATGTATTCGCGGGTCTGGGCGTGCTTGCGGCGCATCAGCAGCAGCTTGCGGTTCATCACCTCGACGAGGGGATCGGCCGCATCGAAGGCGCCCAGCGCGGGCTGTCCCTGGATGTCGGCGGGCAGGACCACGTCGTCATGCGGGATCCACGGCAGGGCGAAGCTGCGCATCGACCGGCCCTCGCGGGTGCCGACCGTGGCCGGGCCGCCGAGGGGGACGGAGGGCAGAAGGCTCAGGACACCTTCATACTGCTCGATGATGACCGAGCGCTGGCTGACCCCTTCGAAGCGGAAGAGGCCGATCTGGGCGAGGCGGGTGTAGAGGTTGGGCAGGATGTTGATGGCCTGCGTCATCTCGGCCAGCGAATAGCCGCCAGCGTCGAAGGGGTTGCGGACGAGAGTCATGGGGTGCTCCGGGGGATGAAGGGTTTGGTGCGGCCGGGTGAGCGGCGTCAGACGCCGTCGCGGGCGACGATGCCGACCGCGGCCAGCTGGCCGATCTTGGTGGTGATCTTTGCGGCATCATCGACGGTGGCGTCGTAGGCCAGCGCTGCGCGCGAGACGATGGCGGGGCCGCGGGCGACGACGATGCCCACGGCATCGGCCAATGTCGCATCGACGGCATAGAGGAGGACGGCCGTGGCAGTCTGCGCGCCATCGGTGCCGCCGCTGGTCGCGAGCTTGTATTTGCCGCTGGCGGTGATCCGGCCGAGGACGGCGCCGACGGGGTAGGGCGTGCCCGCGAGCAGCGTCACCACCTCGCGGGTGTAGTTCGGGTTGACCTCATATTTGAGGACGTCGCCCATGCTGGGCGGTTCCGTCAGGACGGGCATGGTTCAGTCTCCAGGATGTTGGGGGATGGGGGCGCCCGATCTGGGCGGTGCGCTTCAGCGCGAAGCGGCGGCCGATTTCTTGGCGGCCGCCACGATGGGGCTTTCCTTCGCGCCCGCGGCCGGGGCGGTAGCGATGATGCCCGCAGCATCGCTACGGGCTGCGAGATCGGCGAGCACCTTGGCGCGCAGCGCTTCCGGCTTCACGCCCTTGGCCACGGCATCGGCGGCATCGATCTGGATGCTGAGGCGCGCGGCCTGCGCGCAGACTTGCGCGACCTCGGCCGCCTCGGCGCGGATCGCTTCGGGCGACATCGCGGCCGCCGCGGTCTGCGGCAGTGCGATTGCCGCGGGCGGGGCCGGTTCCGGCGGCGTGCTGGCAGCAGGCGCGACCGCAGGCTGCGCATGATCTTCGGGGGCAGTGGTCATCATCGGTCCCTTTCCTCTGGGGGTGGATGTGCCGCGGGGTGCGGCGGCGAAAGCGCGGAAGGCGGTGACCGGATCGGCCACCTCGTCGGCAAGACCGGCGAAGACCGCCGCCTCCCCGCGGAACACGGCGGCCTCTGTTCCCAGCGACCGTAGGGTGTCCAGGCGTCGGCCACGACCCTCGGCGACGGTTTCGGCAAAGAGCTGGCGGAGGTCTTCCAACTCGCCCGCGATCCGGGCGCGGACGGTCTCGGGCAGGGGCTGATAGGGATTGGCATCGACTTTGCGGGCGCCGGCATGGATCAGTGAGACGGCGATGCCCTTCTGGTCGAGCGCGCCGCTCATGTCGCTGTGCATGGCCACAACGCCGATGCTGCCGACGGCGCCGGTGCGGGGCAGGATGATGCGGTCGGCCTGCGAGGCCAGCGCATAGGCCGCCGAGAGCGCATGATCGGCGACGAAGGCATGGATTGGTTTCACCAGACGCACGGCCCGGATGCGATCCGCCAGATCGAAGGCCCCCGCGACCTCGCCACCGAAGCTGTCGATATCCAGCGCAATGCCGCGGATCGCAGGATCGGCCAGCGCCGCTTGCAGCTGGGCGGCGATCCCCTCGTAGGAGGTCAGCCCCGAGGATTGCCCGATCCAGGCCCCGCGATGCACCAGCGTGCCCGCGATCTCGATGACAGCGATTCCGTCAACGACCGCGAAGGGCTGGCTGCCGTTCCGCCCCTGGCGATTGGTCAGGTCATCACCGAACAGCGACGCCCGGGCGGGCAGGGCGGCCGCATGCTGATCTTCCGTCGCAATGTTTAGCCCCTCGACGTTGATCTCGCGCCCCACAATCCGAGGGCCAAGGCCTGTCAGGAAGGCCAGCGCCTTGGCGGGATCGACCATCAGGGGCGTGTTGAAGACGCGCTGGGCGATCTGGGTGTGGTGCATCATCCTTCCTCCGCGGGCCGGGGTGCCCGGTTCTCGCCGTCGTCATCCTGATCGTCGCTGTCCTGCTGTTCCTGCCGCTGGCCCTCGGCATCACCCGGCGCAGCGCCGCCACCCGCCGCCTGTGCGGGCGATCCGGGCCGCCGGAAGTCGAGACCCAGTTCCGCCTCGCGCTTGCGTTCGGCCGCGATTTCCCGGTCGACCTGTTCAGCGTCGTAGCCGCGTTCGGCGATGGCTTGCGTGCGGGATTTCAGGCCTGCTTCGATCTGCAGGATTTCCGCCGCGGCATCCTTGGCCGGGTCGATCCAGTCCCATTTCGTCGGAAGCCAGTCGCAGGCGAGCCAGGCTCGCCGGTCGCTGGCGTAACCCGGCAGGTCGATGGCGCCCGCCAGCACGGCCATGTCCATCCACCGCGTCCAGACGGCGCGGCAGAGTTGGTAGACCATCACCGAATGCTGGAAGGCCGAGATGCGGCGGCGGAAGTCGACCAAGGCAATCCGCGTGTTCGAGAAGTTTCCCTTGGCGGTGTCACCGGTCAGATACCCATAGGGTACGCCCAGCGCCGCGCCGATCTGCAACAGCGTGCGATACTGGAAGGGTTCGTAGGTGGACCCGGAATCCGGCGTCGAAGGCGTAGTGACATCCTCGCCCGGGTCCAGCCGCACGACTTGGCCGGGTTCCACCTCCAGATCGTCCTCGGCCGGGTCGAGGGCGGTTTCTGGCGCGGGCGAGGTGATGAACATCGCAAACATCGCCGCGGTCTTCTTCCGCTCCAGCTCCGCGTCGTCGTAGAGGTCGAGGGTGAAGAGTTTCACCACCGCTGCGGCAAAGCGCGACACGCCGCGCAACTGGCCCGCCTCGACAGGGTCGAGGATATGGATCACCTCGGACGCGGGTACGCGCACCGTCTCGCCCGCCAGCCCCGGATCGGTCATGTCCCCCGGATGGCGGCGCAGGAAATAGTAGGCGACGCGCCGCCCGATCCCGTCGAATTCGATGCCCTGCCGGATCGACCCCACGCCGGGCAGGACACGGGTCATGTCCTGGGGCAGCATTTCCGTGGGGAGCATCTGCAGCTGCATCGGCACTGTCAGACCATCTTCGGGACGCCGGGTGCGGATGCGCAGGAAGACCTCACCCGCCAGAAACACCTCGCGGGCTGCCCTGCGCTGGAGGCCGAAGAAGTCGGTCAGCCCCTCGGCGTCCGCCTCGTCGGTCCAGGCGAGCCATAGCTTCTGCAGCTCCTCCTTCTTGCCGGGATCGGCGATTTTCGACGAGGGCTTGATCCCGTCGCCGACGACATGGTTGGCAAAGGCGTCGACCGCGTTGGCGGCATAGCCGTTGTTCCGGACCAGCCAGCGCGCGCGGGCGGTGATGGTTTCACCCGACGCCGCGATCAGCGTGTTCACATGCGCCCGCGTGGCCCGGAACCCGCGCATGCGGCGGTGGGATTGTGCGGCGTCAAACCCACCAATGATCGACCCGAGGCGTGCACGGAAGGCGTCGAGCAACATGGTCAGAGACCCTTGATGGCGATAGTGCCCCAGCGACGGCGACGGGCAGACGTGCCGCTGGCCGTTGCGATCCGACCCTCCAGATCCCGGATCGCCGTCGCCAATTCCGCGTCCGAGCCATAGGTCACGGTCTTGCCGTCGTAGCTGACGCTGCGCAGCCCGGCGAAGCGGGCTTCCTGCAGCGCGGTCAGCAGGGCCTGCATGCGTTCCAGGTCCATCAGTCCCTCATGAAGTTCGGGGTGTAGGCCCGCCGTTTCCGGCACGGCGTGGTCAGGGTTCCGGCCTTGGGCTGGGCCGGGTCGGGTGGTGCGCTTTCCGTTACGACGGCCGCTGGCATACGCGTTTCCACGCCCGCCTGCGCTTCCAGCCGCCGCCAGGTGGCCTCGTCCCATCGGTCGGCGCCGAGGATCCACGCCGCGGCACGGGCATAGACCCGGCAGTCCAGCGCTTCGTTCCGTTCGCGCTTCTTCTGCCACTCCTGATGGGCATAGCCGCGCTTGTTGCGGATCGTGACCAGCTGCTCCGCCACCAGCTGCTTCAGCCATTCGGTGTCGGCCCAGCCGGGGATGTGCACGGTCCCCGGCGCATCGAGAACGCCCAGCGCCCGGTCCTCGTCAGACGGCCGTTCGATCCGCAGGAACCGGTAGGTTTCCGCCTTGAACGTCGCCGT
>NZ_OAOQ01000037.1 GCF_900207575.1 Cereibacter ovatus | reverse complement strand
CTCGTCGCCAGCCGCGAGGGCGAGGCTTTTGAGCTGACCCGGGGCCAGGAGACCGAGCTGCCTCAGGCCCTGAAGTGGCAGGTCGCGCGGGCGGACGAGGACTATGACGCGGCCCTCGTCGAGGCGCGGCGCATCACCGTCGACACCACGCGCATCGCTTCCGAGTCCTTCCCGATGGCGATCCCGCCCGAGGAGGCCGAACGCCGCTGCCGCCGCGCGCTGATGGAGGCGTGGATCGGACGGGAGAGCGCCACCTTCCGCCTGCCGCCCTCGCGGTTGGCGCTGGACCCTGCCGATGTCATCCGGCTCGCGCATGATGGCCGTGAGGTGGAATTCCGCCTCGTCTCGGTCGCCGATGCCGAGGCGCGCGGGATCGAGGCGGTGCGTCAGGACCGCGCCGCCTACGATCTGCCACCCGGCGATCCCCGCCCTGCCTCGCTCGCCAGCCCCGTCGTTTTCGGGATGCCGGAAGTGGTCATGCTGGACCTGCCGCAGATCACCGAGGATCAGCCCGCGCATCGACCCCTCATTGCCGCCCATGCCAGCCCCTGGCCAGGCGAGATCGCCGTGTTCCGCAGCGCCTCCACGGATGGCTTCGCGTTGCTGACGACCTTCGGTAGTCGGGCGCGGATCGGCACGCTGGCCTTCGACTTCTTTCCGGGGCCGACCTCGCGCTTCGATCTGGGCAATCAGCTGGTCGTCAATCTGCTGTCCGGTACGCTGGAAAGCGTGACCGACGTGGCCCTCTTCAGCGGGGCCAATGCGTTAGCCGTCGAGCCCGCGGCTGGGGTCTGGGAAATCGTCCAAGCAGGCGCGGCCGAACTGATCGCCCCCGGCCGGTACCGCCTGACCCGCCTCCTGCGCGGCCAGCGCGGTACGGAACATGCCATGGGCAATCCCGCCCCGGCCGGAGCGCGGGTCGTGGTGCTGGATGCAACGCTGGCATCGCTGCCCATCGCCGAGGCCGATCTCGGCCTGCCATGGAACTGGCGCGTGGGCCCGGCCGCGCGCGCGGTCAGCGATGCGAGCTACGCCGCAGTGGGCTTTACGCCGACCGGGCGGGGCCTTGTGCCCTTCGCACCAGTTCATGTCGGGCAACCGTGGCGGACGGCCCGCAGCCCGGGCGATCTGACGATCCGCTGGACACGGCGATCCCGCGCGCTGGTCGCCGATGCCTGGGAACAGGTCGAAGTGCCGTTGGCCGAGGACCTGGAATCCTACGACGTCCAGATCCTCGACGGCGCTGCGATCAAGCGCACGCTGACCAGCAGTACGCCCTCCGTCCTCTACACCGCCGCTCAGCAGACAGCAGATTGGGGTGCGCCACTGGGGCCCAGCCAGATGCTGGCGCTCCGCATCTTCCAGCTCTCGAACCGCCTCGGGCGCGGTACGCCCGCGACCGTGTCCCTCCAGTTCTGACGGGAACTCCCATGTCCGACACCACGACCCATCTGGGCCTGCCCTATCTTCTGGCGGCCCAAGCGCAGAAGCATGTCACCCATAACGAAGCCCTACGCCTGCTCGATGCCATGGTGCAGCTCTCGGTCCTCGACCGCACGCGGACGGCGCCCCCGGCCAGCCCGGCCGACGGCAACCGGCATCTGGTGGCCTCCGGAGCGACTGGCCTCTGGGCGGGGTGGGATCTGAACATTGCCTTCTGGGTCGACGGCGCGTGGATCCGCCTCGTGCCGCGCACCGGCTGGCTCACTTGGGTCGCGGCCGAGGGGCTGTTCCTCGTCTGGACCGGCAGCGCCTGGGAGGTCGTGGGCGAGCCCCGCGACGTCTCGGACGCCGTGTTCAGCCTGGTGAACGATGCGGACCCGACAAAGAAGGCGACCTTCTCGTTGGCGGGCATCAGCGCCGGAACCACCCGCAGCTTCACCCTGCCGAACACCTCGTCCGAACTGGCGATCCTGGCGGGCACCCAGACCTTCACCGGGAACAAGACGTTTTCGGGGACGCTGACCGCCTCCGGCACAGTCACAGTTTCGGCCGCCAGCGCCTCGATCGGCACGGCGACGACCACCGCCACTTACGGCATAGGCACCGGGGCGACGACCACCGGCGTCACCAAGACCGTGAACCTCGGCACCGGCGGCGCCTCCGGATCCACCACCGTCGTGAACATCGGCTCGGCCACCGCCGGGGCGGGCGGCACGACAGTCATCAACACGCCAACGGTCACCTTCGCCAATGCCGTCACGCAGGTCGGCATGCCCCAGGCGAACCTGACGGCGCAGCTCTTGGGCCTCGGCGGGGCAACAGCCGACAGCTACAACCGGCTCTCGATCAATACGCCTGCGGTGCTGCTGAACAACGCAGGCGCGGGGATCGAAGCCACGGTGAACAAGGCCGCCGCCGGGAACGACGCGGCCTTCGCGTTCAAGACCGGCTTCTCCGCCCGCGCGCTGATCGGTCTCCTCGGCAATGACGACTTCAGCTTCAAGGTCAGCCCGGATGGCTCGGCCTTCTTCGATGCGATCCGGATCGACCGCACCAGCGGCCAGGTGGAACTGCCGCAGCCGACGGTCCTGCCGGGGCTGGCGGCTGCGCCGACCCCGCCGCCCTCGGGCAAGGCATCGGTCTACGCGCGCAACCGCGCAGGCGCGCCATGGATCGACGTGATGCGCCCCTCGGGGCGTGACTTCCCCCTGCAGCCCCACTTCGGGGTGAACCGGATTGCCAACTGGTCGCCCTCGGTCAGCACCACGATCACGACCGAAGGCCTGCCGATCACCTCGGTTGGCACCGTGTCGCACCCGACCCTCGCCGCCACCAACCTTGCCGCCAGTATGCGGCGCTGGCGTCTGACCTCGGCGGCGGTCGTGGACTCGGTCGCAGACCAGCGTTCCGCAGGCTGGGCCTGCTGGCGCGGCAATGCGGCGGGCTTGGGCGGCTGGACCTTCGTGACGCGGATTTCGCTGACGACGCTGCAGGCGACCGGGATGGCGTTCTTCGGCCTCTATGGATCGACCGCAGCGCTGGCCACGACCCTGACGCTGGCCGCAGCCATCAACTGTATCGGCATCGGCTTCCAGCGAGGGACGCACACCCGGTGGCAGTTGGTGGCCAATGACGGCACCGGGGCGCCGACCCTGACTGACATGGGGGCGTCCTTCGCCATCGCGACGGGCGGCGTGCTGACGCTCTTCATCGCCGCCGCGCCGAATGGCAACTCGGTCTGGGTGCGTGTCGTCGACGAGGTTTCCGGCGCGGTCTTCGAACAGGAGATCACCGCTGACCTGCCCGCTGCGACGCAATTCCTGTCGCCGAGGCTGTTCCTGAACACCGGCGCAACCGCCGCTGCCGTCGCCTACGACTGCGCCGGTGTCTACCTCGAAACTGATTTCTGACCAACCGCAGCCTGCGGCAATGAAAGGACCATCATGAACGACCAGACCACTCTCGCCGGGGAGGTCGCGCGGGCCTTCCGGGATCACGGGATCACCGCCGCGCTGACCGCCCTGATCGGTGGCACCATGGCCTTGATCGCGGCGATCACGCGCAAGGCCTTCACCAACGAGGCCCTGCTGGACCGGCTCGACCGGGAACTCATTACCGAACGCGACCGCACCGACAAGCAGCGCAGCGAAGATCGCAAGGTGGATGGCGACCGCCTCGACCGGATCGAGACGGACATCCGATCCATGCGGGACATGCTCTTCGACGCCTTCCAGCGCGGCCGATCCGACTGACCGCCTGGCGACCACACCACCACGACCGCATCCCCCGCCCCCGGCGGGCAATGCCCGCCAGAACCTAAAGTCTGCGCGGCCTTGCCGCGCGGGGGCGGGTTTTTTCATCTGGAGGAACCACCATGCCCACCCTGACCTACCCCCACTGGCGCGACGTACCCGCCAACATCTGGCGCTGGCCGAACTTCTCGGCCGCCGAGATCGCCTGTCGCGGTACCGGGGCAATCAAGATCAACACCGAGGCCATGGACAAACTGCAGGCCCTGCGCGACCGGCTGGGCAAGCCGCTGATCATCCGCTCCGCCTATCGCAGCCCGGAACACAACCGCGCCGTCGGCGGGGCCCCGGCCTCGAAGCACATGCAGGGCACGGCGTTCGACATCGCCATGGCCAACCACGATCCGGTCGCATTCGCCGAAGCCGCCCGTGCCGTCGGCTTTCTTGGCTTCGGCACCTATCCCCGCTCAGGTTTCATGCACATCGACCTTGGTCCCGCACGGTCCTGGGGCGATCCCTTCCCGGCGCGGCCCGTGCCCTTCGCCCCGGAACTGCCGCCTGCGCGCGAAGTCCTTTCGGAAAGCCGCACGCTGCGCGGTGGCGGTGCGGCGGGTGCCGCAACTGTCGGTGCGGCTGGGGTCGAATTGCTGCAGGACGTTCTTGCCGAAACGCAGTCCACGATCCAGCCGCTGGTCCCCTACCTCGACACCCTGCGCTGGGTGCTGATCGCCATCGCGTTGATCGGCATCGCCGTCACCATCCACGCCCGACTCGACGACTGGAAACGGGGCCAGCGGTGATCGGCTGGCTCCTGACTCATGGCCCGGCGCGCAAAGCGCTGGGCCTCATCCTCGCCACGGCAGCGATCCTGCTGTTCCTTTTGAACCTGCGCCGCGCTGGTGAACGCGCCGGGCGCGCCGCCGAACGGCTTGATGCCCGAGAGAGAAACGATGCGATCCACCGCCAGATGCTCGACGCCGCCGCCCGCCGCCCTCCTGATCGTGATGCTCTGGCTGACCGGCTGCGCGATGGCAGGTTCTGAAGCCCGCGCGCCCTGCCCGCCGGTGGTTGATTACTCCAGCGCTGATCAGGCTCGGGCCGCCGATGAGGTGTAAGCGTTCGCTGTGGGCCACAGTCAGCTTATCTTGACGGCGTGAAGTTCCACGGTAGCAGATCGTCTAGACGGCTTTGAGGGTGGCCGTTGGC
>NZ_OAOQ01000028.1 GCF_900207575.1 Cereibacter ovatus | reverse complement strand
GCCAACGGCCACCCTCAAAGCCGTCTAGACGATCTGCTACCGTGGAACTTCACGCCGTCAAGATAAGCTGACTGTGGCCCACAGCGAACGCTTACCTTCGGGGCCGCCTTGCAGCGGGGCCGGTTAACAGCCCCACCCGCATAACCCTCGAAAACAACGGAAAAATCCGGCCGCAGCCGGATCGGGAGGACACTTTCGCGAGGGCAAGTGGCGGAGGGGACGCGACTGGGGGCGAACCTTCTCTGACAACTGCTGCGGGTGTTTTCTCAGATAGTCGAACTCTGGCGCGGGCCAATCTTGGGTCTGGCACTTGCCGGTCATTGTGCCAGTGCCATTCACTTAGAGCTTTGGATCTCCCCCGACCTGTGCTGCGGAATGTCAGGCGACAGAGGGCGGAAGTTTTGCCAACTTCGGTTTGACCTATACGAAAATGAAGTCACTCGCGCTTAGCTGATTTGCGTTTGCGAGGCCGGTGAGGGTGAGGGTGATGTCCGCGGTTCCGTCACCGTTCGCGTCGACGAGAACCTGGCTACCGAAGATCCGCGCCTCGGAATTGTCGGATCCGCCGCTAAAGGTGCCTGTTCCGAGATATACGAAGGTTCCGACGCCCAAGCCTTCAAACCGCAGGACGTCGCCTTCTTCGCCACCTCCGTCCAGCTCGTTAAAGTCCGATATCACGTCCACCCCGCTTGCGGAGCTGTTGAATACGAAGCAATCTGCCCCGAGGCCGCCCGTGAGGGTGTCATTGCCTGCTCCGCCGAACAGGGTGTCATCACCATCGAGCCCGGACATGTTGTTTGCCCCGGAATTGCCAAACAGGATGTTGGCTCCGGAATTGCCCGTCCCCGAAAGGCCGGATGTTCCTGTCAATGTCAGATTCTCGACGTTGGCAGCAAGCGTCAGAGAAACAGAACTTTCCACGAGATCGACGCCCTCGTTGACGGCTTCGACCACGATGTCGGTTGTCGCACCCACGACATAGATGTCATTGCCTGTTCCGCCGACCATGGAATCGTTGCCGACACCTCCATCAAGGCTGTCGTTGCCTACACCGCCCAGCAGAGTATCGTTTCCGCTGCCGCCGAAGAGGAAATCGTTCCCATCAAGACCACTAAGTGTGTTGGCCCCGGAATTGCCGGTGAGAATGTTTGCCAGCGTATTGCCCGTTCCGGCGATACTCGAGGAACCTGTCAGCGTCAGGTGTTCCAGTCCCGTTCCCAGCGTGAACGCAACGGAGCTCTGCACCAGATCGGTTCCGCCGCTTGCCGCTTCGGTCACGACATCGCCCGCCGCATCAACCGTGTAGGTATCGTCCCCGTCTCCTCCGTCCATGCTGTCGCTTCCGCTGCCGCCATCCAGCAGATCGTTGCCGTTTCCACCGAACAGGCTGTCATTCCCACTGCCGCCATAGAGCCGATCGTCGCCATCGATTCCGGTGAGAATGTTGGCACCCGTGTTGCCGGTCAGATCATTGGCCCCGACCGTTCCGGTGCCGTTGATCGCGGCACTTCCGGTCAGAAACAAGTGCTCGAAGTTGGCCCCCAGTATATGGGTCACGGCACTGCGCACGGTATCTGTGCCTTCGTTGGCGGCTTCCGAGACGACATCGCCGATCAGATCGATCACGAACGTGTCGTTCCCCGCGCCCCCGTCCATGCTGTCGGCACCAGCACCGCCGTCGATGTAGTCATCTCCGTCGCCCGCTAGCAGAGTGTCGTTCCCGCTGCCGCCATAGAGACTGTCATTGCCACCCTGCGCGGTGAGGATGTTTGCGCCGCTGTTGCCGGTCAGATTGTTTGCCGTCGCTGTTCCGGTGCCGTTGATCGCAGCACTTCCGGTCAACGTCAGATTCTCCAGGTCGGCCGTAAGACTATAGGTGACCGCGCTTTGGACAAGGTCGGTACCGCCAGCCGCACCCTCAACAACGAGATCAGCGGCGCTGTCGACGACGTAGGTATCGTTGCCAGTCCCACCGACGAGAGTATCGTTTCCTGCACCCCCGTCCAGAATGTCGTTGCCATCCCCGCCATCCAGGCTGTCGTTTCCGGTCCCCCCGTAGAGGCTGTCGTTTCCGACAAAACCGACAAGAGTGTTTGCCCCGGTGTTACCGGTCAGCACGTTACTCGCGACGTTGCCGGTGCCGTTGATTGCCGCTGACCCGGTCAGAGTCAGGTTTTCGAGATCGGTGCCGAGCGTGTAGGAAACCGAACTCTGAATAAGGTCAGTCCCGGCGGAGACCGCCTCGACGACGACATCGCCGGTGCTGTCCACGACATAGGTATCGTTTCCAAGGCCGCCGACCATGCTGTCATTGCCCGTTCCGCCGGTCAGCGTATCATTGCCCGCGCCGCCATCCAGCGCGTCATTCCCCGCCCCCCCGTCAAGATTGTCATTGCCATCCAGACCCGTCAGGACGTTTGCCCCGCTGGTGCCGATCAGGATGTTGGCAAGCGTGTTCCCGGTTCCGTTCAGGGCCGAACTGCCCAATAGGGTCAGATTTTCCACATCGCTGCCCAGCGTGAAGGATACGTTGCTTTGCACTGTATCCGTGCCGCCGCCAGAGGCTTCGACCACGACATCCCCTGCCGCGTCGACGATGAACAGGTCGTTTCCGGCACCGCCCGTCATGCTGTCCGCGCCCGTGCCGCCATCCAGCGAGTCGTTGCCTGCGCCGCCGTCAAGGCTGTCATTGCCCGCCCCGCCTGAAAGGCTGTCGTTCCCGTCGAGACCGAAAAGACTGTTGGCGCCGGTATTGCCGATCAGGATGTTGGCAAGCGTGTTTCCGGTGCCGTTCAATGCGGCACTGCCCAGCAGCGTCAGATTTTCGACCTGAGCCGCAAGCGTGTGGGTGGCTGTGCTTTGCACGGTGTCCGTGCCGCCCGACGAGGCTTCGATCACCAGATCGCCTGCCGAGTCGACGATGTAGGTATCGTTGCCTGACCCGCCCGTCAGGCTGTCATTGCCTGAACCGCCATCCAGCGTGTCGTCGCCGGTTCCGCCGAACAGTGAATCATCGCCGCCAAGCCCCTGCAGAAGATTTGCCCCGGTGTTTCCGGTCAGCGTGTTTGCGGCGGTATTCCCTGTGCCGTTCAGCGCGGCGGTTCCGCTAAGGATCAGCGCCTCGACATTTGCGGTCAACGTATAGCTGAGAGAGGACGTAACAGTGTCGGTACCTTCGTTCAGGGCCTCGTTGACGATGTCGCCAATCACGTCGATGACATAGCTGTCGTCTCCCAGCCCGCCCGCCATGACATCGCTGCCAAGGCCGCCGGTCAGGGTGTCATTGCCATCCCCGCCGAACAGGGTGTCATTTCCGTCGCCCCCGGTCAGACTGTTTGCCGCCGAGTTGCCCGAAAGCGTGTTGGCAAGCGCGTTGCCTGTTCCGTTGATGGCCGCAGTTCCCGTCAGCGCGAGATTTTCCAGTTCCGTGCCAAGTGTGTAAGAAATCGTGCTTTGAACGGTATCAAAGCCACCGCCTGCCGCCTCGATCACGATGTCACTCGTACTGCCGACAACATAGATGTCGTCGCCGAAGCCGCCGACCATGGAATCGTTGCCATTGCCGCCATTCAGAAGGTCGGCCCCATCGCCGCCGAACAGTGTGTCGTTTCCGTCAAGACCGTAAAGCGTGTCCGACCCAGACGACCCGGTGATCTGGTTCGTATAGGCGCTCCCCGTTCCGGTTAGACCGCCCGTCGTCAGGACAAGGTTCTCGACTGTCAGGTCCAGCGTGTAACTGACCGACGATTGAACGAGGTCGATGCCTTCTCCAGAAAGTTCGATGACGACGTCGCCTGGGTTGTCGACCACGAAGATGTCGTTCCCCGCCCCGCCTTCCAGGGTGTCAGCACCGGTTCCGCCGTCCAGACTGTCGTTGCCCGCCCGGCCCTGAAGCACATCGTTGCCGCCAAGACCCAGAAGCGTGTCGTTTCCGGCCTGGCCGTCGAGGACATTAACGCCCAATGCCCCGGTAAGACGGTTGTTGCCCTGCGATCCGATCGCATTCTCGATACTGATCAATGTGTCGGGGGTAGTGCCCGGGATGAGCCCCGCATCAAGGTCGATGTCGACGTGGAGGGCCGTCGATCCGAAACTGAGGTCAATCGTGTCGATCCCTTCGCCGCCGTCGATCAGGTCTGTGCCAACATAGCTGCGCAGCGTGTCATTCCCGGCGCCGCCATAAATGGAATCGTTTCCGGCATCGTCGCGGATGTTGTCGTTGCCGTCCCCGCCAAAAATCAGATCGTTACCGGCAGTGTCGTAGATGACGTCGTCGCCTGCATCCCCGTAAATCGTGTCATTTCCGTACCCATCGGTGATGGTGTCGTTGCCACCGGCACCGACCAGGAGATCGTCTCCGCCAACACCATCCAGCCGATTGGCCTCATCGTTTCCGAGCAGGGTGTCGTTTGCGCTCGAACCGAATGCGCCCTCGAAGTTCAGGACCTGTTCGTCGGCAACGGCACCGTCCCAAGATATCCACCCGCTTGCCAGGTCGATGCTCGCCCCGACGGCCACGCCGCCACGATACTCGTTCTGCACGGTGACGATATCGAACCCTTCGCCACCGTCGAGAACATCCTGACCGCTGGCGGTGCTGCTGCCGCCGAAGATAAGGTCGGCCGAGCGCCCTCCGCTGATCGTGTCGTCGCCCGCGCCCCCGTAGACGGTGTCGTTGCCGTCGTCACCGGCGAGGTTGTCGTTACCGTCGCCTCCTTCGATGAGATCGTTGCCCGCGCCACCATAAGCGACGTCATTGCCGTCACCGCCATAGAGGCGATCCAGGCCGGTTCCGCCGTTGAGCGTGTCACTGCCCGCTTCACCCAGAATGACGCCGCCCTGGTTCCCCAGTGTCATTCGGTCATTGCCAGTGCCCCCGGCGAGCACATCATAGCCGCCGTTTCCGTTCAGTGTGTCATTTCCACCGTTTCCGGAGAGGAGTTCTGCAGCCGACGTGCCATTCAGGGTCTCGTTTCCTGCCCCGCCTGCCTGCACCTGCGCAAACCGAAACTGCCATGCGGCAAGGGAAATGTCCGACAGGATCACCGCGTCGTCGCCGAAGATCACATAGGTATCGCCGTCGATTTCCTGCAAGGAGACACCGGCAGGAGGTGCGTTCGGGTCAACCAGAACCCCGTCAATCACGACCGCGCCTCGTCCAATATCGAAGTTCGCGATTCGGCGCGCGGTGGCCTGCGTCAGATCGGTGTCCCCGAAGGCCACCGGAACGTCGAGATGAATCTGGTCACCTAGACTTGCTGCGCCATCTACAATGATGGTGAGATCGGCGGAGCGCTCTATCCCGGTGCTGTCGGTGGCCGTGTAAGTCAATGTCTCCATGGCCGACTCGCCTGCATCAAGCCAAGCATATGCCCCGGCTTGATCCAAGCGAAGCTCGCCGCTGGCAAGCACCGTAACCGTTGCACCGCTTGCAAGCCGGATCACATCATTCTGCGCGACCATAGCGCCATTAATGCGGACCAATGACAGCGGGCTGCCCTGATAGAGAAGATCGTTCGCGAAAGGAGCGATGTCCTGCGTCGTCCTTTCCTCGATGCGGACATAGTCATCGATCACGCCAAATGCCGTCTGCAGCCCTGCCGCAATCGACTGGTAGGTCACGGCCTGATCGTTGAAACGGACGAATTCGACGTCATCGTAGACGGTATTGACCACTGTTCCCGTGAGGATCGAGATTCCACCCTCGACATAGGTGAAACTCGCAGTCGCGAAGTTCGAGAAAACGACTGCGGTGTCGATTCCGACTCCGCCATAGAAGGCGTTGGACTCATTGCTCGGATAATACGAGTCGCTACCTTCGAGCGTATCATCGCCGAATCCACCAACCAGCGTGTCGTTGCCATCATTGCCGGAAAGCAGATTGTTTCCATCACTCCCTATGATCAGGTCGTTTTGTCCGCTGCCACCAATGTTCTCGACGCTGATGAGCCTGACAGACTCATATGTCCCAACGTATTGCGCGGTGCCTGCGCCCAGATCGACGATCACAGGTCCGCTGAAAAACTCCACGCGATCAATGCCCGTGCCACCGTTCACCGTGTCGTTGCCAGGCGTTCCTGGGCTGAAGATGTTGACAAAAGAACCCAGCTCGAACGTATCGTCGCCACTGCCGCCGAACATGCTGTCGTTGCCGCTCGATGACCTTATGGTATCATTCCCGGCTCCTCCGTACATGTCGGTATCGGACACATAGAGGATGTCATTGTCGTCGATATAGATACCGGCAGTAATCGAGTCATTTCCATCACCACCGAGAAGAGTATCCAGCCCTCCCAACCCGGAAATCGTGTCGTCGCCCGAACCTCCATCGATGAGGTTCGCAACCTCGTCACCGTTCAGGGCATCGTTGAAGGCGCTGCCTTCCATATTCTCGATTGCGACGTACTGATCCCCAATGGCATCACCGAGTGTCGTGACAAACAGGAACCGTTCGGGGTCGAGGTATGCCGCAACAGCGGAGGTCGCAGTTGCAAAGCTGACAGCATCTATTCCGGTTCCGCCATCAAGCGTATCGGCACCGGTGCCGCCGATCAGGATATCGTTGCCGGACCCGGTTCGTATGAAGTCATCGCCGATACCGCCGTAGCTGCGGTCGTTGACATGGGTTCCAATCAACACGTCGTCGAAACTGCCCGACATTGCTGCGGCACCACCCGCCGACCGGCTTGACGCGCCGTCACCGTCGCCGAACTGCTCTTCTTCGGTTTCGCCCCGCTCGGCCTCGAACGCGTCGCGCGCATCGAAGGCCGAGGCGCTGAGCGGTGTATCGACAAAGGAGTAGCCATTTGCGCTGCCGCTCCAGTCCAGAAGGACTTGAGCCCAATCGAGAAGACCATCGGCGAACTGGATCACAAAGGGTACTGCAATTGAGGCTTCAGACTGGGCGTTGACCAGACCTCGAATCCGCTCCGATTGGTAGCCGATGACCTCCTCGATCGTCAGGCTGCTCCCAGTGGCGTTGATGACGATTTCGATCGAGCCGATTGTGACATAATGGTTGATCTCGGTCCGCAGCGCATCGAACGTCCAGGGAAAGAGCGGATTGAAATCGCTGATCGTCGTTCCGGTCAGGAAGGCGTCATAGTCATAACGAATGGTGACATCGGACAGGTTGATGTCTTCGAAGACTACCCGATCCACGCCTCGACCGTTGCCGGCGATCAGATCATGCCCGATGAAGGTCTCCGGATCGCCGGCGTCTTCGGACAGGACGATCGTGAGATTGTTGGGCGTCGTGGAAGAATTCACCGTGCGGGGAACCGTGAGGTAGACGTCGTCCCCTGCACCGCCATGGAAAGTGTCCTGCCCGCCGGAGTGCAGCAGGATATCCGATCCCGCACCTCCGTAGAGCACATCGTTGCCGAGGCTGTCATAGCCCTGCAGCCGCTGCTGGTAGGCCGCGTCGTCCTCGTCCTCGCGCTGCGGCTCCGCCGCGCCGTTGTCGAAAAGGAAGTCCGCACCGTCCCCGCCGTCCAATGTGTCGTTGCCGAGGCCGCCGTGCAGATCGTCATGGCCGGCGCCCCCGTCAATCGTGTCGTCGCCGCCGGCACCGAAAATCGTGTTTCGAAAGCTGTTTCCAGTTACAGTGTCATTACCGGAAGTCCCGACCACATTCTCGAACTGGTACGCGCTGAACCCATCCTCGATAGCTTCGTTGCCCTGCGTGACCAAAATGCGACCGCCATCGACGTCATCCATGAACACGTCCACGGGATCACCCGTCACGCCCGAAAGGTCAACAGTGTCGCCAGCATCAAGATTTGCGCCGCCATAGATTGCAAGAAAGGTCAGATCGGTACCAAGCGAAACAGACTCAAGCGTTCCGGAAACGTGAACTGTGTCACCCAAGTCGGACCCCAGCAGCTCCTCGAAGTTGAAAAGCGTATCTGTTCCGAGGCTGCCCTTTTCGACGGTTGCGACCTCGGAAGCCGTCAGCACAAGCGAAAGGCCATGCGAAGAAACGATCGTGGCGTCCCTCGAAAACCCTCGATAGTCCACACGATCAATCGGCTCTCCGCCAAAGAAACCTTCGTCCTGACCGCCATCCAGCACGTCATTGCCAAAGTCAGCTACGATGGTGTCGCGACCAACCCCACCGAAGACGCTGTCGTCGTTGGCCCCGCCGGAAAGCCAATCGTCTCCAGCGCCACCGTAAAGAGTATCGTTGCCGCCAAGCGCGCTCAGGACATCGTCGCCGTCGCCGGTTCGCAAATAGTCTTTCCCCTCTGTCAGCGTGAGGTCAAATGAGACGATCGGCGATCCGGCATTACTGACGATCAGATTGTTGCCCGCGCCCGGAAAGCTCGACACGCTGCCCGGCGTGGCGCCAGCGACATAGCTTGCAGTATCAAGGCCAATCATCCAGAGTAGAGTGTTGGCGTAAGAGTTGCTGTTCTGGAGCAGCGCATACCCAAATTGCGGCTGATTGCTGAAAAAGAAAGAGTTGATTGTGGTCAGTACAGCCCAGACGTCATCGCCGCTACGATCGCCCAAATCGAGATCAATCGCGGAGTAATTGGCGGGGTTGGCGTTCCCGGACCCGGGTGCGAAATCGGTGAACGCAGCGTGAGACCTTGGCAGGTTATACTGAAAATAGGGGAAATTTCCGGGGTCACCTGGGGCAGGATTTGTCCAAGATTGAACCTCTATTTCTTGTCCGGTCGTGGCGTTCACAATTTGCAGATGGCCCCAGTTAAAAGTGCCTTCCGTATTGGCTATTAAGTTCCCGGCAAGACGCAGTGTGGCCATCTGTTATCCTCCCCTTCTGCTGGACTGTATCGCGACAATCCGGCCCTGACCGCTGTATGTGAAATTTAGCGCATGATCTCGATGGTGCGGCGGCGATGGAAAGATCCATGCCAAGAGGTAAGGCCACGGGTTGAAGCTTCGTCGAAATCGAACCCTGGCCTCAAACTCATCGGCGGCAAGGATACCTGACAGGCCCAAGTCACTATCGTTAGGCCCGTTGCCCGTGACGTTTGGAGTTATTGGAGTTGGGCCACTTACTTGATAGCCCTGATCCAGTAGCCATGCCCGCATACGCTCTGGAGTCTCAAGTGAGGTTGCCACGCGGAAAACGCAGACCTCGATGTCCTGATGATCTTTGAAACTGGCCCAGTCGAATGCCGAAAGATTCCAGCCGACCGACGTTCTGGCAGCCGGAAGCAAACAGTCCTGTGTTGAAGGAAACTTCGCTAACGACGATTCATACCTTCCCCACTGCGGGTGCTTATTGTCGACCACTTGGCCGAAAACTGCGAAAGGCATCGATGCTTCGTTGGAAAGCCTTTCAAGCGGAAGAATGAATTCTGCAGGGTCATTCCCCGGTGTGGTCTGTGCACCTGCTTCCACGACCGCGCATCCTATGAACCCTATTGTGACAACCGAAACCAATGCGCTCGCCAGAGGCATTTTCAATTTGGTTTCCCCTTCGCATCAATTCGGCCAAGAGCCGCGCGAGTTCCGGAGGCGATATCGCTAGCTCCCTGCTGCCGAGTCGGTGCGTATGGAATCTGACGCCTACTAACGCCCCTGTTGGTTAGTGCGGCAGCGCCAAACCATGCAACGACATTGCCATCCGCCGAATTTCCGAGGCAGTAGGGCGATTTGACTCAAGCATGGATTTGATCATAAATATCTGCGAAACGGGTCGGGGCTCCGCTATCGTAGATGTTCCTCAATACGTTAAATTGCGCATCAGTAAGAAGGAACACCGCTGACCTCCGATTCGCGCTATCGCTTGAGGCGAAGCGTATCTTGTGGACTCAACTCCAAGCAAGAACTAACACTCGCGTATGTGGCGCTCAGTAGACCCAGATGATCCATCGCTTGCTTTCCGTTTGGGTGTTCATCGCAGCGTTTGCGTTACCCGCCGGTGCGCAGACGGTCGAGTTGTCCACGCGTACCTTCTGGGTAGGGGAGCGACGGAGGACGATAGATGGCGATACGCCCTTCATCGTCCTGCGTGAAATCGACTGGATCGAAGCGGTTTTGGGGACTGACCCGGTTCTGCAGGACGCTGTTGTCCACATCGAACTGGCGCACATGTCCGTAGCCGACACTGTTGCGTTTCCCTATCCAGGCGAAGTTCTCCTGGGACCTGACCGCTTGCCGCAGCAGTTTCATCTTCCAGACTATCGGATCTACGGCCCTGAAGTTGCGACCGGAAAATCCTTCACCTATCTGCCCACAGATCCAGACGCAGGATTCCGCGTGGGGTGCGGAGAACGCAACGATGTCAGGCATATGTCGGTCTGCGTCATCAATGCAACCTACTCACCGGACGATCATATCCGCCTCAAGGCGCGCCTCTACTTCCCGCCGGATCCGGCAGACGCGCCGACTTACTTCCGCGATGTCGTCGAGCGCATGCGTGAAGTCGCCCATTGTCTTGATGTGACTGAAGATCTGGTAGAGATCCCCGCAGTACCTCCCGAGCTAACTGGATGCTTGCTAGAACCAATCCCGTAGGAACGGCGGCCATCCGCGCTCTTCCGCCCTAGTAATCCGTCTCGACGTACACGCCCGAGCAATCATAGGCAACCGCCGCAGCCGTTGCGCCGGTGTTCATGAACAGCCGCGGCGACAGGAACTGCGTCGCGGCGGGAAGGTCGGCGGTGATCTCCTGCTCGAACACAGCGCCGGACACTTCGTCGACCACCCGCACCCAAACCGAACCGCCATTGGGCGGTGCCGCGATGTAAAGGGTCAGCACACCACCCGTCGCGATGGCGAAACTCGCCCCCATGTCAGTCAATGTCGGCGCGCCGGTGCCGTCGTTTGCGACCAACTGCCAGCGGGTGTGGGTGCCGCGCTGGAAGCCGATGCCGATGCAGTTGATGGCGGCGGCCAGCGCCAGCGTGGTGGCCAGCGCGGCGGTCGATCCGTAAAGCCCGAAGAAGCCCATGCCGGTTGCCTGCAGCGTCGTAAGCGAGATCCGCGTCACGAAGGTCCAGCCGCCCAGTCCCGCCGCGTTGCCGCGCCAGCAGGCCCAACCCGCAGAACGTTGCTCGGCGGCCGAGTCCACCACTGCGGCTGAAGTCAGCCGCCAGCGGCGCATGCTGGCGGCTAGGTTCGTTGCGGCAAGCGTGGGGTGTGAGACTGTTCCGACAGAGGTAATGGGCAAGCCTTCGGTGGTGATCGTGGTGGTGACCGAGGGTGACCAGTTGGCGATGCGGTTGACCCCGAAATGCGGCTGGAGAGGGAAGTCTCGGCCGGAGGGGCGCATGACGTCGATCCAAGGGGCCCCCGCCCGGTTGCGGGCGTAGACGGCCGCCTTGCCGGTGGGCGGCGGGGATGGCGCGGCGCTGAGCCCCGGCAGGATGGTGGGCTGCGGCAGTTCCACCTGGCCGCTGGCGCGGTCGATCCTGATGGCATCGAAGAAGGCCGAGCCGTCCGGGCTGACCTTGAAGCCGAAATCGTCATTGCCCAGCAGGCCGATCAGCGCCCTAGCCGAAAACCCGGTCTTGAAGGCAAAAGCTGCGTCGTTCCCGGTCGCCGCCTTGTTGACCGTCGCTTCGATCCCGGCTCCGGCGTTGTTGAACAGCAGCGCCGGAGTGTTGACAGAAACCCTGTTGTAGCTGTCCGCTGTTGCACCGCCGAGGCCCAGCAATTGCGCGGTCAGATTGGCCTGGGGCATGCCGACCTGCGTCACCGCATTGGCGAAAGTTACGGTGGGCGTGTTCAACACCGTAGTGCCCCCGGCCCCTGCCGTGGCCGAGCCAATGTTGACGACCGTGGTCGATCCGGATGCGCCGCCAGTGCCGAGGTTCACGGTCTTGGTGACCCCGGTGGTCGTCGCCCCTGTGCCCATGCCGTAGGTGGCGGTGGTCGTCGCCGTGCCGATGCTGGCCGATGCCGCCGAGACGGTGACAGTGCCCGAGGCGGTCAGCGTGCCGGAGAAGGTCTTGTTGCCCGTGAAGGTCTGGGTGCCTGCAAGGATCGCCAACTCGCTGGAGGTGTTGGGCAGTGTGAAGGTCCGGGTCGTGCCGGTCGTGATCCCCGACAGCGAGAACAGCGCCTTCTTCGTCGGATCGGCGTCGTTGACGAGGCTGAAGATCGCGTCAGACACATCCTGCGGCACGCCGACCGGGTCCCAGGCACTTCCATTCCAGACGACAAAGACCTGCTCGGCCGCGATCCAGACCAGCCAACCTTGGCGCGGCACGAGGCGCATCCAGACGCCATCGACCCAGAAGGCGACATTCAGATCCCACCCGGCCCACAGCCCCGTCGCGCCAGAGGCCACAAGATGCCGGTCGCCATCGGTGGGACTGACCGGGGGCGTGGTCCGCGTGCGGTCGAGGACGGACAGTTGCACCATGGCGTCGAGCAGGCGCAGGGCCTCGTTGTGGGTGACATGCTTCTGCGCCTGCGCCGCCAGAAGATAGGGCAGACCCAGGTGGGTGGTGGTGTCGGACATGGGAGTTCCCGTCAGAACTGGAGGGACACGGTCGCGGGTGTGCCGCGGCCGAGGCGGTTCGAGAGCTGGAAGATGCGGATCGCCAGCACCTGGCCGGGCGCGAGCGGCGCGCCCCAATCTGCGGTCTGCTGGGCAGCGGTGTAGAGCACGGACGTCGTGGTGCTGGTCAGAGTGCGCTTGACGACAGCCCCGTCGAGGATCTGGACGTCGTAGCTTTCCAGATCCTCGGCAAGCGGCACCTCGACCTGTTCCCAGGCATCAGCCACCAGCGCGCGCGATCGCCGCGTCCAGCGGATCGTCAGATCGCCCGGGCTGCGTGCCGCGCGCCACGGCTGCACGACATGCACCGGGGCGAAGGGCACGAGGCCGCGACCGGCTGGAGTGAAAGCCAGCGGAGTGTAGCTCGCGTCACTGACCGCCCGTGCCGCGGGGCCGATCCGCCAGTTCCATGGCAGACCGAGATCGGCTTCGGCGATGGGCAGCGGGGCAAGGGCGGAATCCAGCACCACCACTCGTGCCCCGGCCGGGGTGGGATTGCCCATCGCGGCTTCGGTACCTCGCTGGCCGCGCAGGAGCCGGGTCAGGCGATAGCGGCTGGGGGCGACAAGTTCGGCGGCACCCGCCTGCACGATCTCCCATATGCCCGGCGCGGATTCCACCGCCAGTGCATTGGCTCCGCCGAACAGGGTCAGATCGGTGACACTTTCCAAAGTGCCGGACGCCAGTTCGACGACCAGCGCATTGCCGAGATCGAAGCGCGAGGTCGGGCCCGGATAGAAATCCGACACCAGCGTGCCGATCCGCGCGCGACTGCCAAAGGTGGTCAGCAAGGCGAACCCATCCGCCCCCGGGCTGCGGAACACCGCCATCTCGCCCGGCCAGGGAACCGCATGCGCCGCGACCATCGGCCGGTGCGCGGGCTGCTCCTCGGACAGTTGCGGCAGGTCGAGGAGGACCACATCCGGCGCGCCGAACACAACGGACCGCGTCAACGTGGCCGGTCGCGGATCGCCTGGTGGCAGGTCATAGGCAGCGCGGTCCTGGCGGACAGCCTCGATGCCCCGGCCATCGGAATCGGCGATGGACACCAGCCGCAACTCGATCTCGCGACCGTCATGCACCAACCGGATCACGTCGGCTGGGTCGAGAGCCAGCCGTGACGGCGGCAGGCGGAAGGTGGCGCTCTCGCGACCGATCCAGGCTTCCATCAGCGCACGGCGGCAGCGGCGTTCGGCCTCCTCGGGCGGGATCGCCATGGGGAAGGACTCGGACGCGATGCGGGTCGTATCGACGGTGATGCGGCGGGCCTCGACCAGCGCCGCGTCATAGTCCTCATCGGCGCGGGCGACCTGCCACTTCAGCGCCTGTGGCAGTTCGGTTTCTTGCTCGCGGACGAGTTCCAGCGCTTCCCCTTCGCGGGATGCTACGAGGTCGTCATGCGCCAGGGTCAGAACCGACGCCCGTCCGCGCATGACGAAGCGGATCATGCCTTCGGTCTCGATGGCGTCGAAGCCGAAATGCCGGGCCAGAGTGGAAATCGATGCGCGGGGGCTTTCCAGCGCGCCGATCACATAACCCTCGACCGCACCCCAGAGGCCGGAAACGTCGATCAGGCTTTCCGCCATCCCGGCGCGCAGGCAGAGGTGGCGCACGAGGGCCGCCAGCGACACCGCGCCCAGCCTGCCGCTCAGCCAGTGGCCGAGCCGCCAGTTCGGGCCATCGGTCCAGACGCCGGTCAGTTCGGGGAAGAACGGATAGGGCCGCGCATCCCAGGTCCAGGCGGCACATTCGGGGACATGGACCATCCGGCCGCCATAGACGGACGACGTGGGGTTGTTCGCGCCCTGACCCCACCAGAGGTAGCTGGCCTCAAGATAGGCGCGCTGGATCGCATCGTCGCGCCAGCCGCGCGAGAAGTAAGGCGTGAAGCTCTCGGACGACTTGGGGTCAAAGAAGACGTTCGGCTGGTTGGTGCCCCGGTCGATGGCCGGACAGCCGAGTTCGGTGAAGCGGATGGGCTTCGATTGCGGCACCCATGCGGTGGCCACGCCGCTCTCCACCCCGCCCGGGCGGTTGAAATGCGGGTTCGTCCACCATGCGCGGATATCCTTGGGGCGGAACACCCACGGCTTGCCCGCAGCCCCATCGGTGATCGGCGTGCGGATTTGCGCGGAGCGGTCAGCGGCGCTCGCATAGAACCAGTCGAACCCCTCACCCCCGGCGATGTTCGCCTGCAGATAGGCGCGGTCATGGATCGCGGGCCAGCCGTCGAGGGCATCGGCATGGTCGAAGCCGTCGCGCCAGTCCGACAGCGGCAGGTAGTTGTCGATGCCGACGAAATCGATGTCGGCGTCTGACCAGAGCGGATCGAGGTGGAAAAAGACGTCGCCGCTGCCGTCCTGCGGATGATGGCCGAAGTATTCCGACCAGTCGGCGGCATAGCCGATCTTCGTGCCCGCGCCGACGATGGCGCTCACGTCGGCCGCAAGGGTCTTGAAGGCGATGACGGCGGGATAGGTGCTGGCCCCCGAGCGGATGGTCGTCAGCCCCGGCATCTCCGTGCCGATCAGGAAGGCATCGACCCCGCCCGCAGCCGCGCAGAGATGGGCATAGTGCAGCACCATGCGGCGCAGACCCCAGTCGGAAGGCGAGCCGGTGAAGCTGACGCTCTCGCCCGACACGCTGAAATTCCCCGGCGTCGCCGCCCCGAACAGCGCAGAAACCTGCGTCGCGGCCGTACCGGTCTTGTCGACCGATCCGGTAAAACCCGCTGCCGGAGAACAGGTGATCCGCCCCCGCCATGGAAATGCGGGCTGGCCCGGCGTGGCGGCGTTGGCGCTGTAGGGGTTCGGCAGGGTGTTGCCGGGCGGCACATCCATCAGCAGGAAGGGATAGAAGGTGACCCGCAGCCCGCGCGCCTTTATCTCCTGGATCGCCTGCACCACCGCGAAATCCGCCGGCGTGCCGCCATAGACCGGCCGATCCTCGGCATCACGGCTGACCAGATGGGCGCTGGCCCGGCTGACCCCGTCGACCTCCCAGTTGGCGGGCGTGGTGGCCTTGGAGGCGACCTCGACACCCGGCTTCACCTTGCAGGATCCCGCGCGCAGGTCGTTGCCGAACCAAGCCACGACCAGACTGACGCTCTCGATCGCCGGGGCCATTGCCTGCAGCCGGTCCACCGCCACAACGATGTCTGGTTGATCTGGCATCGCGTTCAGATTCTCCGCGACAGTGGCACCACCACTGCCCTTGCGGATTGCATCGGTGGCATAGGTGAACTCGCCCGAGGCCGGGATCATTGTGACGGCCTTCACCAGCCCCTCGGCTGTGTCGGGGTCGGCCAGCGGGCGGAACACCTCGAAGCTGAGCTGCGGCAGGCGGTTGCCGAAGGTCGCCAGCGCCAGATCCTCGAACACGACATAGGCCGTGCCGCGATAGGCTGGGGTGTTGGCCGCGCCCATCTTGGCCGCAATGAAGGGATCGGCGGTCTGCGCCTCATTGCCGGGATACCAGCGCCAGGTCACGCCGGTCATATCCATCGACTTGCCATCGGCCCAGACGCGGCCGATGCCGGTGATCGGACCCTCGCAGAGCGCCACGGCGAAGCTGGCATAGTAGAGGTATTCGGTCGTCTTGACCTTGCCGCCCCCACCGCCCTTGCCGCCGCCTTGAGTGGTGGTCTTGGTCTCTTCGCGGAAATCCGTGGCCCAGATGATGTTGCCGCCGATGCGCATCCGGCCGTAAAGCCGCGGGATCACCGCGCCTTCGGTGGCCGAGGTGATGCGCAGCGTATCGAGCCGCGCCCCTTCGATCCGCTGGACCGGGGCCAGCGACGACACGATCCAGCTGTCGACCACCGACCCCACGGTCGAGCCGATGAAGCCGCCGATGGCTGCGCCGGAAAAGCCGAGGATCGCGCCGCCAAAGGCCCCGCCGATGGCAGTGCCGACAGCGCCGAGGACAAGCGTGGCCATGAAGAACTCTCAGCGTTGGGGAAAGAGGAAGGCGAAGGCGATGCGACGTCGCCATGTGGGCGTGAGCGGTTCCTCGATCACGCCGAGCCGCTCGTAGGCATGGAGGAAAGTGTCGGGGCCTGTCAGAATGCCGACATGCTTGGCGATTGCGCGCGGCATCATGCGGAACAGGATCAGCGCGCCGGGTGACGCGTCGGTGGGTGCGACTTCCGGCATCATGCGGCGCGCGCCTTCAGCTAACACCTCGCGCGGGCCACTTTCGCCCCAGTCCCGGCTGTAGGGCGGAATCGGGAAAGGTTCCGGCCCCACCACCTCACGCCAGACGCCGCGCGCCAGACCAAGGCAATCGCAGCCGACGCCTTTCAGGCTGGCTTGATCGTGGTAGGGCGTACCGAGCCAGGACCGCGCGATGGCAATGACCCTGTCGGAATCGACCGAAATCACAGCACAGCCCCCTCGTGGCCGCCATCGGTGGTGGCATAGCGCAGGACAGCATCCTGGCCGGGGATGTTGGGAAAGCCTCGGAAATTGGCAACATTGGCGAACTTTGTGCCGCAGGTCGCGATGCGCTTGTCGCACCCAGCGCGAATGGTGAAGGTGTCTGTCCCAGCGATGGCACGCACCGCGGCTTCCAATAGGGTCAGCACGGCGACGCCGTCGATGAGGTCGTGCGACAGAACCTCGGACCGCCGCCCGGCATTGGCGCCGCTGGTCCAATCGAGCGTGCCGAAGTTGAACCAGCCGGTGGTGAAACCGCCAAGCCCCGAGGCGGTAAAGGCGCGGTCGCGCATCATGTCGATGATCGCGCCGGTTCCCTTGAACGCAGGTGCCTCGAGATTGACCCCGCAGCGCGCATCGCCAAGGGCGGCGTCGCATGTCGCCTGGAACGTCCGTCCGACGGTTTGGCCCAATACATGGGCCAACGATCGCACCTCCGCGACGAAGGCCAACCGCCCGCGCCGGATCTGACCGATAGCGCCACGCCGCATCAGCAGGCGTTGGCCGGTGCTGGCCCAGTTCACCCGCCAGACCTCGACCGCCGCATTGTCCCAGCGGCCGTCGAGGATGTCGGTCTCGGTGATCCGGTCAGAGGACAGGACACCTTGGGCATCCTGCGCATCGACGGAAAGGTCGGAGCCAGAGCGCACTTCGGAGGCCGCAAAGCCACTCTCCGGCTCGAAATCGGTGCCATCGAACGTCAGGGTCTGGTCGTGATCGGTGAAGCCGAGCGTCACACCATCGGCCCGAACGATCCGCCAGCACCAGGCGAGCGTGGTCGTGCCCTCGTCGAGATGGGCCTGAAGTTCGGGCGGGAGCGCTTTCACTTCCGCCCCCAGCCGCGCCACAGGGCGACCGAGGCCAGCGCCGAGGAAATCACACCCCCGGCCGTGCCGGTGAGGGCGTAGAGATTGAAAGGACGCAGGTCAAAGCTGCCGGTCATCAGATCGAAATCCGCAAGCCCGGCCATGGCCAGCCCGGAGGCGGCAAGACAAGCCAGATAGACCAGCCCGCGTGCGAGGTTCCAGTTCATGATGTTGCCTTTCCTTTGAGAAATTCCATCAGCCGCTGCCACCACGACCGGGTGGCAGGCGGTTGGGGCGGCAGAGGCAATGGCTCCGGCGTGCTCGTCGGGCGCAGCAATGCCAGCGCCTCAGCCTCGGGCAGTCGCCGGACTGGCCTCGAGAAATCCACCCGTCCGTTGCGATCGACCGACCAGACCGGGATGGTGCCGGTCGGATAGCGGCCATCGAGGAACAGATCGCGCTCGGCCTCGCGCCGGGTGCGGATCGCGGCTGGGCGGAGCCAGCCCATGAAAGCCTGCGCGGCGGCGGCGCGGTTGCCCGCGTTCAGATGGCGGGTCAGAGATGCCTTGGCAATGCCGCCGGTGTTGTAGTGAAACGATACCAGCGCATCGAACTCGTGCGGTTCCAGCGGCACCTTCACCGCGCGCAGCACCTCGGCCTCGTAGGCCACGATGTCGCTGCGGAAGAGCCGGAACGCCTCGCGGATCCCTGCATCGAGATCGACGGGCATGCCGCGCGGCATCCCTGCCGGATCGGGCGGCCCTGCCGAGGCGGTGTGGCCGATGCCGAAGGTCCAGACGTTTTTGACGTCGAGATAAGGTCCGGGCACGAGTCCTTCGTGCCGGACAAGGGCCAACAGGCCCCGGTCTGTCATGTGCATGGGATCACCCGAAGAGTGTTGAGAGGATCAGGATCAGGGCGGCGACCAGAAGGCCGATACGCAGGCGGTGGCTGAACGCCTGTGCGGGATCGGCGACATCGCAACGAATGGAGCGCGCAAGACGGAGAAGTTCATGCATCGGGGGTGCCCCCCTTGCTGCTGCGCAGCCGGGCGAGGACGACCTCGATGAAGGCGGGGCCGAAGACGCCGACGAGATAGGCGGCCGAGCCCGCCGCACCCCCGGCCGGGATCGCCTGCGATGGCAGGCTGAGCCATGCGGTGATCACCGCCATGGACAGGCTGCCCATCCCGGCGGCGATCAGACCGCCGAGCAGAATGTGGCGCAGGGCATCGCGCAGCCGCATCCGCGTGGTCAGTGCATTGGTGGCCCCGCCCAGAGCGCCCCAGGCGACAAGGATGACAGCGGTGGAGGTTGCAAGATCGCGCAGCGCGGCGGCGACAAAGCCGGTTTCTTCGTTCATCGACGGATCTCCAAGAGCGGGATGGATGTGATCGACCCCAGCCGCTCAAGATCGAGGGTGACGTCGAGCATGTCGGTGTCGAAGCGGACGGGGACGTCGAATTCGAAGCCCGCCGTGATCGCGACGCCCGCACCCGGGGCGTTGGTGAAGGTGACGCTGCCGGTGGTGGTGTTGACGCTCCAGCCGGTCATCTGTTCGACGCCGTTCAGAGCGATGCGGACGGCCCCTGCCACCGGCTTGGCGATGGCGCGGGTCCAGCTTTGCGCCCCAGAAGTGTAGCGCTTCAGCAGGGCGAAGGTGGTGACAGCACCATTGCCGGTGCCGATGGGCTGGTCGGTCGGGGCCACCGCCTGTGACGGCAGGCAAGATTTGTAGTCGGCCCAGTCCTTGAAACGGAAGCCGTGCAGGCGACCGTTGCGGGCCTCGAAGAAGGCGACGACCGCCGCCAGATCATCGGCGCGGCGGATGCCGTAGGCGACATCATAGCGGCGGCGGGAGTTGGCCCAGCTGGCGTTGCGCTCCTCGTCCCCGCTTGCCAGTTCGACGATCTGCGTGCGCCGTTCCGGCCCCCCGCGCGCCCCGCGGCTGATGTTGTCGGGGAACCTGACTTCATGGAATGCCATCACATGCCCCTCCGGCCGAGCGACACAGCACGGGCAATGTCGCTCGCCACCTGCGTGCGCGACTGCCGGAAGCTTTCGGCGTCGCGGGCCATGATGGTGACGTTGACCGCAGGCGTACTGGATTGGCCATAACCTGCTGCCTCGCGGCGGGAGAGCACGCGCTCGCCCTTCTGAAGGATCGCCGGAACTTCGTCGGGCTTGATCCCGGCCCAGCCGCCCGCGTGCATGCGCGGGGCATTCGCGAAGGCCAGAGCCGGAACCATGCGGCCCGGGCCCGGCGATCCGACCATGCCACCGGTGTGCAGGATATTGGCGAATATCCCGCCCGCACCGCCGAGTGCGCCCGACAGGGCGTTTGCAATGGGGCCAAGGATGAACGTCCGCGCCGCCAGCTTGGCCAGATCGGCGATCATCGACGTCACCAGATCGCGGAAATCGAGCTTGCCGGTCTTGACGAACTCGCCCACGGCATTCTCGGCCGAGGTGAAGGCCCCGACCAGCGCCTGGCCGATATCGCCGCCGATGTTGCGCGCCTTGGTGGCATAGTCAGCCAGCGCGGCTGTTACGGCACCCCAGCCGGTCGCGGCCTGGTCGGCACCTGCGGCAGCGTCGGCCCCGGCGTCGCGCGCGGCAGCGCCCGCACTTCCGGCAGCAACTGCGGTGTCGTCCAGTTCGGTGTTGAGCGCATCCGCCGAACTGGCGGCATCTGCCAACGCCGTTTCGGCATCCGATGCGGTGCCGGTCACCGCGTCGCGCAGCGCTTGCCAACTGGCCAGCGGACGGCCTGCAGCATCGGCCAGCATGCCGGCCGCTTCACGGTAACCGTCAGCCCGGCCACGCGCGTCGTCTGCCATCGTGCCAAGTCCGAGGTCGGGCGGCTCGAGGTAGGTCCGGGATAGCGCTGCCGAGAAGGCGTCAGCCGCGGCCGCCCCGGCGGCGGTTGCGGCCCCCTCGAACGGGTTGCCGATCCGCGCCAGTTCTACCGGATCGAGCGTGCCGATCCGCACCCCACCTTCGCCGACTGCCCAGTCCGGCAGCAGCTCCAAGGCCGCGTTCAGCCCGTTGATGAAATTGTTGATGCGCGTGACGACGCCGTTGAGCATCGCCTCGACGCCAGAGATCAGCCCGTTCGCGGCCTGGAAGGCAAAGTCGCCGATGGCGCCGGGCAGACTTCCCCAGATTGCCACCGCAGCGTCATAGGCTCCCTGGAAGATTGCAGCCGTCCGGTCGCCAAAACTGACCACACCCGCGATGGTGCCTTCAAGCGCCGACAGCCCCGCTGCCTTCAGACCCTCCCAGCCCGCAGCCATGTTGGCGAATGCGGCGTCGAGCGCCAGGCCGATGCGGGACCAGACCTCCGATGCCAGATCGCCGAGCAGGCGGAAGGCCTCGCCCACACCGCCGACACGGGTCACAAGTTGCGAGATCTGATAGACCAGTTCCCCCGCGCCGACGATCAGGGCACCGATCCCGGTCCGGATCAGTGCACCGCGCAGGAAGACCAGCGCCGTTGCAAGGCCACGCACTGACAGCGCGGCAACAGCCAGCCCGGCCACCCATCGACCGGCCATGAAGGCGGCGAAGGTCGCGGCATAGTTGGCAAGCCGTGCGAGGTTGTCGAACACGCCGGTGATCGCGCCGCCGATGGGCCCGGCGCCGGGCGCCATGTCGGCCAGCGCATTCGCCACCTTCTCCAGCGCCGGGGCGACAGCGGCGGTCAGGCGATTGGTCAGGCCGAGCCAGATCAGGCTCAGCTTGGCGATGGCATCGCCGGTGCGTTCGATCTGTGCGGCATCGCTTGCGCTGACCGCCACCCCGAAATCCTGCACATCCTGCGCCGCCTCTCGCAAGGTCGCGGAGTCGATGCGCAGAAACGCCAATGCAGCCCGGTCGCCGAAAAGGTCGGACGCCACGGAGGCGCGTTCGGCCTCGGGCACGAACTGGTTCAGAGCCTCCTGAATGGCGACAATACGCTGTTCGAGCGGCAACGCCTGCAGCTCGGCGGCCGTCAGGTTCAGCCGCTGCAAAGCCCCAACGGCCGAACCCGATCCGGCTGCCGCTTCGGAAAGCCGCGTGGTCAGCTTCTTGGTGGCCTGTTCGATCTCGCCCATCGACACGCCGGCCAGTTCCCCAGCCCATGTCAGCACCTGCAGGCTTTCGACCGTGGTCCTGAGCGAGGCTGCCATGTCCGCCTGCGCGCCGATGACGTCGAGCCCCGAACGGACCATCGCCACACCCGCAGCGGCTGCGGCGGCCGCCACCGCCGCCAGCGCAATCCCCGCTTTCCGGGCAAAGCTGCCAAGTCGGGCATTGGCCAGTTCCATCTCCGACGACAAGCGGCCAAATCCGCGCGTGCCCGCCTCGCCGATCCCTTCCAACTCGGCCCGGACCTGACGGCCGCCTTCAGCGACCAGCCGGACAGAGACCCTCTTCTCAGCCATGTCCCTCTCCGATCTGTTCGTTCAGCTTGCGCACCATTACCGCCTCGATCTCGGGCAGCAGTTCGGCGGCGATCAGGGCGTCGATCCCGAGGGCATGGGCCATCGCCAGCGCCGCGCCCATGTCCCAGCCGAGCACCGCGCCGGGGATCACACGCAATTGGCCCCCAAGGCGGCCGACCAGATCCCAGACCTGCCAGCCATCTTCTGTCTGCGGCTTGTTCAGTCTTGCGGGGCAGTCGAGGCAGCGCCCCGCGCAGGCCGCGCAGTACCGGTCGCCCCCGCCGAAGGACCATTCGGCAAGGGCGCGGAGACGTTTTTTTCCGCGTCCAGGATCAGACCCTTGACGACGTATTGGGTCTGGAAGGCTTCGAAGACCGGCCAGATCTCCAAAAGGGCGTCGACGCCTTCGGGCGAAACAGGGACAGCTTCACCCGCGTCATCACCTACCCCCTCCCAATCCAGCACCGCGCGCCGGGCGACGGCCTTGGCCATCACCAGCGCCAGTTCCTCCTGCGTGGCGGTTTTCGGCAGGGATTCGATGGCAGGATCGGCACGAGCCGAGACCATCAGGGCGGTGGTCAGAGGCGCGACTTGCAAGCGAAGGCCGGGGGCGAGGGTAAGCCACGCAGGGGCTGCGGTCAGGTTCAGTCTGATCATGATCAATAGCTCACAACGGTGTTGACGAGGACGGCGGTGCACATGCGGGCGGGGCTGACGGCTTTGGCGGCTTGCCAGTCGAAGGTGGCCTGAATACCTTGTGGGCCCGGGATCTCGATCCGGGGGCGCGGCAGGTAGACGGCATGGGCGGTGAAGGTGAAGCTGGCGTTGGCGCCAAGGCTCCAGGCGAAGACCAACTCGCAGGGCGTGCCGTCGATGGCCTGCGTAATCAGCGTGGTGTCGGCAAAACGCACCTCCACCCGGCCGGTCAGCGCGGCCATGCCGGGGTCGGCCCCCTCGATGCGGCCGTCCGAGCGGATGGTCTCGATCCGGTCGAGGCCGTTGGAATAGGTCACCTCGGCCGAGATGACGTTGCCGAGCGGCGAGCCGTTGCGCGTGATCGCCCCGTTAAAATGCCCGAACCGCTGCAGCGCCAGCGAGGTCGGCGTCCCTGCGGCCGTGGTGGCTGCGACGTTTTCTCCCTGCGCCACCAGCCGTGCGGTCGCGGTCAGCAGGCCAGAGCGCGCCATCTGCCACGAAAGCTGATCGCAGACGCAACCGCTGTACATCGCGTAGCGCGGCACCTCGGGCATCGCCGTCTCGATGGCCATCGAGGGCAGCGTCCAGTTGCCCGACTGGAAGGTGTGGGTCTTGGGCGTCGTGCCGGAGGTGACAGGCGCGCCGAAGGCCGCCTTCAGCCAAAGGCCAAGGTTCTCGACGTCGATCGGCACCACGACATCGCCATCGGCGGTGACCGCGTCCTTGATCGGGGCCAGCGGATCGCGCCCCTGGCCCAGCAGTTCCGAGGCGATCAGCGGCTGTTCGGAGCCGAGCGTGGTGCTGGCGAATGGCACTGTCCGGTAGCCCGTGGCGGGCGCAGTGCCACAGACGGATTCGAACGCAAGCGCCATCTGCGCCCGCGCCCCATGGGCTCGTGCCATCGTGTTCTCCTATCGTGATTTGGGGTCAGGCCAGCGGGTCGGCCGTAGAATAGTGCAGAATGACCGGGATCACCGCCGCCTTCAGACTGGCGGAACCCTCGACCGGCAGATCGACCGGGCGCGGCGCTTCTGCCTCTACCCAGTCGCAGAGGCCGCCAAGCGTGCGGTCAGAAGCAATCGCTGTACCGATGCTGGCGCAAAGGGTGTCGAAGGTGGCGTCTCGGGCGGCACCCTGCACGACCGTCTCGATCTCTGCCCGGTGCTGGTAGTGGTAGCGGAGCGGCGACAGCGTAACCTCAGGCTCCCCCGGTTCGCCGTCGCGCAGGATCAGCAGGCCAGCGGCAGGCACGCGTTCGGGCAACACGTCACCGCGCAGGGCCGTGGCGGGCAACGCCGAAAGCCGCGCGTGCAGCGCGGCGAGGATGGTTTCACGGGGGGTGGGCATGGTGGAACCTGGCTAATGATAACAGGCGTATTGAGTTTCACATCGGTACCGCCACAGGTTTCCCTAGGAATACATAAGGAACCAAGTCAAAGGCTTTCCGTAGTTCCTTTGCGTCGAAAATTTGAACGACAGGTTCATCTGACAGCGCTCGCGTCACCATCGCGAGGCGCCATTCGGGATCGTTTTTATAGCCGGCATCATGTTCGTTGCGCGTCAGGAAGAAGCCAGCGGAATCACCAGATGTGCCTTTGACCTCCACGTGGACGGAGCCCGATCCCTTAGTAAAAAGAAAGTCGTAGCCACATTTGATTTTGGTCATGTTCTTGCACGCGTAGCCCTTCCGTTTGTAGAGGGCGATAACCGCATTTTCAGCTGCTTTCTCAACTTTCTTCCTGTGTTCGGGAGTCCCGAATCCTTTCAACGGGTCGGCAGGGTCGAGTTCCGGATCTGGCGCGAGTTCCTCAGTAGGATTTCGCACAGCCACTTTTCTAAGTTTCGCCAGTCGACCTTCGAGAATGGAAAGAACCCGTTTCTTTCTGTCATTTACTTGGACATCTGGACCAGCAAGAAACGAGAACTTTCCTTGCCGCACCGACGAGTCCGAAAAAGGCTCCGTTCGATTTTCAGGAAGAACCAAGAACGCGGAATCACTCACGATGCAGTAAGACCAATCATAGGCTGAGCTGGCGTCCTGTTTCTCCGCACCCTCCAAAACTGACGGTGACTTCCGCCACTCTCCCAAAAGCGTCGCGTTGTCGTACCAACCTACTATGTGAATGCCAGTATGCTTTGGGTTTTTTGCGAGGCAAACAACGGTCCAACCCGTATTATCCTCGTTCCAAGGCGCGTATTCTTTTGTTTGAGGCGGGACATAGCAGTGGTACTTTGCATCGATAGGCATGAAATTGAACGCTTCATGCCCCTTTCCCTCGTTGCTGCTGCCCTTTGCCGTCTTCAGCCAGCCAAAGTTTCCGTCGACTGGTCCTCCTCTATAGAATTCAGACCAGCCGAATTTGACCCAAAGCAACTTTTTCAATAGCTATCCCCATCTGCAGGCACGGGTCCAATATGCACACAAGCGATGAAGTTGAAAAGTTTTCGCTTTAGCAGGCTGCTGAAGAAGTCGGCCCTTGGCCCGGTTTGAGGAACATGATTCACCCTCGGCACGGTAACGTAGGGGGCAAAGATGCGGGGGACGGACGAGACGAGCGGTTCGCTGTTCAGCTATGTCGATCTTGAGGCTCGCATCCCCGCGCGGCATCCGTTGCGCAAGGTCAGGCAGGTGGTGA
>NZ_OAOQ01000054.1 GCF_900207575.1 Cereibacter ovatus | reverse complement strand
GTTCGAAGACTTCCTTCAGTTTGCGCCGCGCATGCGCCCAGCAATGCGCCACCCGAATGGGCACGCCGCCCTTGCGGGAAGGTTTGGTCAGCCGATTATAGCCTGTGTAACCGTCGATCTGCAGGATGCCATCAAAGCCGGTCAGGAAGGTTTCGGCATTCTCCCCCGCGCGGCCGGGGGCATAGAAGTAGACGACGCCGGGCGGGTCCTCGCCGCCCCAAGGTCGGTCATCGCGGGCCAGCGCCCAAAGGTATCCGGTCTTTGTCACACCGCGCCCCGGGTCGAGCACCGGGGCTGTTGTCTCGTCCATGAACAGCTTGGATGACCGCTTCAAATGTTCAGCCATCCGGTCCACGATGGGCTTCAGGTGGAACGCGGCCTTGCCAACCCAGTCGGCCAAGACCGCGCGGTGCAGATCAAGGCCCGCACGGGCGAATATCTGGCTCTGACGATACAAGGGAAGGTGATCGGCATACTTGCTGACCAAAACATGGGCGAGCGTCGCCTCGGTCGGCAGGCCGCCCATGATCAGGTGAGACGGCGCAGGGGCTTGGGTCACACCATCGGTGCAGGCGCGGCAGGCATACTTCGGACGCACGGTGACGATCACGCGCAACTGGGCCGGAACGATGTCCAGCCGTTCGCTGCGGTCTTCGCCGATCTTGTGCATGACACCGCAGCCACAGGGGCAGATCAGGCTGTCGGGTTCGATGACCTCTTCTATGCGTGGAAGCCCCGCGGGCAGATTGCCGATGGTGCGCTTTGGGGCAGGCTTGGATGTCCCATCGCCCGCCTTGGCGGCCCGCGTTTCCTTTTCTGCCTCAACCTCGGCCAGCGCGATGGACAGCTCCTCGAATGCCAACTGCCGTTCATCTTCAGACAGCTTTTCTGACCGCTTGCCGTGCAGGGCATGGTTAAGTTCAGCGATCAGATGCTCTTGCCGCCGAGTGATTTCCGTCAGCGCCGCCACCGTTTCCATCAATGTCAGAACTGCCGCGCGCTGCGCGGCAGGAATGGCGGAAAGGTCGATGGCGGGGGCGATTTTCATAGGCTGGAGCTACCATAAAACCCCAGTAAAAACACGCCAAAACAAGCGGTTGATTCACTCTGCCGCAGCCGGTGGACGGGCCTCCAACGCCTTCACTTTGCGCCAGTCGAGCCCCGCAAACAGCGCCTCGAACTGGGCATGGTTCAGCGCCATAACCCCGTCCGTGATGGCGGGCCAGGTGAAGGTTGCGTCTTCCAGCCGTTTGTAGGCCATCACCAAGCCAGTGCCATCCCAGAAGAGCAGCTTCAACCTATCCGCCTTGCGCGAGCGGAACACAAACACCGTGCCGGTGAACGGATCCTTGCGCAATTGCGAGGACACCAGCGCCGCCAAACCGTCATGACCCTTCCTGAAGTCGACGGGCTTTGTCGCGACCATGATCCGAACCCGGTTCGACGGGAACATCATGAGCTGGCTGCCAAGGCGCACACGACCGAGGCAATCCGCTCTGCCGAAGCTCCAGATTCCAGACGGATCACCACCGCGCCTGTGACGATCTCCGGTCGGTTCAAGTCTGCCCCTTTACTGCGCGCCGCATCCGCCGCATCCGCTAAAGGGCCAACCATCAGCGCCGCGAACTCCACCGGATCCTCCGGTGCAGGCAGAACCAGCCGCCC
>NZ_OAOQ01000032.1 GCF_900207575.1 Cereibacter ovatus | reverse complement strand
CGTCAGCGAGCCACGGCGCTTCAGCGCTTCGTTATAGGCCGGCCAGTTCCTGGTCTTGTAGCTCGGGGGGGTCGGTCTGCTCATGCGGCCCTGCTACCACGCCGGATAACACCAGATGAATCCCTCACGTGATTTGTGCAACAGAGCCGCGTTCATGGGTATGTCCGTCGACGTAGCTCGCTGCACGACTATGCGTGCGGTTGCGGTTTTTCTGTGGTGGTGTTGATGTGGCGTTGATGTAGACTGCAAACGACAAAAGCCGAGCTTTACGCTCGGCATTGAAGTCTTTGATAATACTGTATATTTTTTTTGCCGGGGCAGGCAACCGCCGTCATTTGCCTCCGCTATGCTGTGCTGTGTGACTCGTAGTGCGAAAGCTGTGCTAATCTTGGCGTCCACTTCGAGCGGGAGCGCCCACACCCCCGCGTGGGAGGGAACAATACGGGAGAGGCCGTCCTCGATGGCGGAGAAGGTGGCGATGCCCCCACCGGCCGCCGTGATCCGGGTGGCACCGCCCCCCGCCGACCGGTACGGCGCTGACGAGGACGTGTAGAAGAGGTTGTTCATCGCGGCCAACGCATCCCTTGATCCGACCGCCGGCGGACAAGGGTCAATATCGTAAGATTGCTGCCATTCCGACGCCCTCCGGGAGATGCTCCGGATCGACCATCAAGGCTCCACCCCCGGTCCGAAGAGTCATCTGCGCGGCCTGGTCCGCCAGATCCTGCGTAACCTCCGACAGGTCGCCGGTTCCTGCGTCGAAGGTCCCGCGCAGGCTTACCCCGGCGTCCAGGAACAGCAGGTCGACCCGCCCCGCATGGGCCGCAGCCACCAGTTCCGCCGGATCCGTGCAGGCAAGACCGTCCCCCCTGCCGAGATGCGCATGCAGCCGCCCGAGCGAGTCCTCCATCGCCCGGACCTCGATCGGCTCCATCACCGACCGGGCGGGGGCATGAAGATCGGCCTCGCTCAGCGCCGAGGGGTTCGTCTCGACATGGCTCGCGATCAGGTCCGCCAGCGCCTCGGACTTGCGAAGCTGCCAGTCAGTTCGATAGCCGTTTCGATCCACGCCCCCGCGCGGGGGGCGACCGCACCACTTGTCGAAGTTCCCCGCCAGTGGATGAGTTTCGATCCACGCCCCCGCGCGGGGGTCGACGTCACGATGCATGGTCCTGCGATCTGCTACCGGCTGTTTCGATCCACGCCCCCGCGCGGGGGGCGACAGCGGACCAGATGCGCAGACGCTGGCGGGTTATCCCGTTTCGATCCACGCCCCCGCGCGGGGGGCGACGATCAGTTTCGCCGCAAGCTCGTTGTCGCCCGTGCCGTTTCGATCCACGCCCCCGCGCGGGGGGCGACGGCCTCGACAGCGCGCAATTCCAGAACGGGCTGTTTCGATCCACGCCCCCGCGCGGGGGGCGACCTCTGGATGGGAGGGTTCTGGGCGTGATGCGCGTCGTTTCGATCCACGCCCCCGCGCGGGGGGCGACATTGGACGCCCCCAGCCCGACACGCCCTTGATCGGGTTTCGATCCACGCCCCCGCGCGGGGGGCGACCGTCCGCGTCCTGGTCCCACTTCACCCGCGCCCACCGTTTCGATCCACGCCCCCGCGCGGGGGGCGACCCGCCCCCGCATGGACTTCGGGCTGCCGGACCAGCTGTTTCGATCCACGCCCCCGCGCGGGGGGCGACGCGGGCGCTGGAGGCTGATGCAATGGATCGCGCCGGGTTTCGATCCACGCCCCCGCGCGGGGGGCGACCTTGCCCTGCATGAGGCTTTTCATCTGATCGTAGGTTTCGATCCACGCCCCCGCGCGGGGGGCGACGCTCCCACGCTGGAGATCCAACCTGCCAGTAGGCGCCTGTTTCGATCCACGCCCCCGCGCGGGGGGCGACAACCGCGGCGAGTTCTACGAGAGCAAGATGCACCGGTTTCGATCCACGCCCCCGCGCGGGGGGCGACCGCCAGTCTTCCCGCCGAGCATGGTCAGCGACGAGCGGTTTCGATCCACGCCCCCGCGCGGGGGGCGACCGCGGGATCAATTGGGGCGCCTCTTGTAAATGCCGAGTTTCGATCCACGCCCCCGCGCGGGGGGCGACTCGAGGTATGCGGACCACAGGGCGGCGATCAGGCTGTTTCGATCCACGCCCCCGCGCGGGGGGCGACGGCGCGGGAGAGCAGCGGCACCGCGCCTTGCGCGCCGTTTCGATCCACGCCCCCGCGCGGGGGGCGACCCATGGCGCGGGAGACCCGGGCAAGGTCGCGGGCCGTTTCGATCCACGCCCCCGCGCGGGGGGCGACTCAAGCAGAAGTATGGCCTTTCGCCAGACGAGGTTGTTTCGATCCACGCCCCCGCGCGGGGGGCGACTCGCGGGCGTAGTCCGCGATGGACGAGCCATCATCGTTTCGATCCACGCCCCCGCGCGGGGGGCGACGAGATCCGCGAGGACCTCTACGGGCCAGCGGGCGAGTTTCGATCCACGCCCCCGCGCGGGGGGCGACGTCCCAGGTGGAGCCGGTCGAGGCGCCCATCTCGGTGTTTCGATCCACGCCCCCGCGCGGGGGGCGACGTGACGCTGCACTTCTGGTCGCGCGCGGCCGGCATGTTTCGATCCACGCCCCCGCGCGGGGGGCGACGCCGAGAAGGGCAGCGTCATTGACGCCTTCAACCAGTTTCGATCCACGCCCCCGCGCGGGGGGCGACGGCCGCGCCGCGGTCGAAGATCGGGATAGCGATCATGTTTCGATCCACGCCCCCGCGCGGGGGGCGACCATCGAGTGGGACGGCACGATCATCAAGGGCGTGAAGTTTCGATCCACGCCCCCGCGCGGGGGGCGACGGCAAGCGATGCGCTCGACCAGTTCGCGGGTAAGGCGTTTCGATCCACGCCCCCGCGCGGGGGGCGACCATGTCGCCTGCCGAATGGTGGGCCGAGGCTGACGCGTTTCGATCCACGCCCCCGCGCGGGGGGCGACCATCGCAGGAGAAGCCCCATGAGCACCGTTTTCGCGTTTCGATCCACGCCCCCGCGCGGGGGGCGACTCTATGCAAATAGAGCGATTTACAGCAAGAGTAAAATTCGCTGAAACTGCGAAGGTGCGACTTGGATCGCCACAACCACCAGACGAAGCGACCACTGCTCATGGTTTCCAACGATTTCAAAGAGCTGCGTGGCTGCGAACGGTACCCACCTTGCCGACACGCTTGAGGTTCGCAACCTCAAATGATCAGCGGTCCGTTCAGGTTTACGGCTGGCTTTGCGCCGACATGCTCGACCTTCCTAGCCCAGTTCGAGCCCAGGTAGTAGTAGCGCAAGCTGTCGTGGTCCGGTCGTATGATCGCTTCGAGCCGGGCCTTCAGCTTTGCCCATTGCGCCGGATCGACCTCGATTTCGAATACCGAATACTGAACCCGCTGGCCAAAATCCTCACAGGCCGCGGCCACCTGACGCAGGCGCTTCTTACCTCCCGGCTCCAGGGTATTCACGTCGTAGGTGACCAGAACAAGCATTTCAGCTCCAGAACCAGGGCGGGTAGGCGTCAATATCCCCCCGCAGATGCCGCGCCAGCAACTGCGCCTGAAGATACGGGACCAGACCGAACGGAGCCTTCTCCTGCAGAAACGGATGCTGACGCTCTTCGCGCTTGCGCTCTTGCCAAGCGGTCAGAACGGTTCGGCGGGCATCGTCGGTCAGGAGGACGGCACCGCCGTCCATCTTTCGGAAATCCGCCGCCCGAAGCTGACGCCGGTTCACCAGCGAAAGTGCAAGCCGATCGGCCAAGGGGGCGCGAAATTCCTCCATCAGGTCAAGCGCAAGGCTCGGGCGGCCGGGTCGGTCGCGGTGCAGGAAGCCCACGGCAGGGTCGAGGCCCACCGCCTCGCAGGCCGAACGGCAATCGTGGGTCAGCAGCGTGTAGAGAAAGGACAGCAACGCGTTCATCGAATCGAGCGGCGGACGGCGCGAGCGGGCCGACCAGCGCAGTTCCGCATCGGGAGAGCGGATCAGATGGTCGAAAACGGCGAAGTAGAGCGTCGCCGCCTCGCCTTCCGAGCCGCGCATCTCGTCAACCGTGCTGTCGGAAAACTGCAATCGGCGCAGGATCAGGGCCATCCGATCGCAGGCCGCCTCCAGCGCGGCGCAGGCCGCAGGTGCCATCTCGTCGCCGTAGTCCCGAAGCGCACGGCGGATTACGGCGCGCTGGTTCGACACCTTGCCCAGAGCGATCGAGCGGACGATCTCCTCGGGTGTATCGGCGCGGCGATATTGCTCGCGTCGCAGCAGCACATTGCCCGAGACCGGACCTTCGATCCGCGCCTGGAAACGCCCGTTGCGAGCCATGAGTACGAGGGTGACTCCCCGCTCGGCGCAGGTCGCGATCAGCGCGGGCGTCACCTGGACCGGGCCAAAGGCCACGACCGAGGCCAGCATGTGCAGCGGCACACGGGTCTTTTCGGCGCCGTCCACCTCAGCCACCAGGGTCTCGCCGTCCTTGTGCAGCGCCGCGCCCTCGGTGGTGACATAGACAGTATTGAGAAGTTTTTTCATGGTGCCTCCAGAAGCCGCGCCAAGGTCTGGTCACGCCAGCACCTGACCGGTCGCGACACGGTATCGGGGCGGCACAGGTCCAGCAGCGAACAAGCGCGGCAACGCGAGCGGTGCGGCGTGGGCGGCGGGGTGATGCGCGTCCCCAGCAGCCGGGCAAGATCGGCAACGGTCGCCTCGGTCAGGGCGCGCAGATCGGCATCGAAGGGCACGATGACGCGCCGCCGGGTCTGGGCGTAGAACAACGCGCCCTCCGGCACCGGTTGTTCGGTCATTTCCTCAAGGCACAGCGCCTGCGCGCAAAGCTGCACCTCATCGGCGCGGTGCAGCTTGGGCTTGCCGCGCTTGTATTCGACCGGAAAGGCACGCTCGCCACCGCCCGACACGGGCTGGAACTCCACCAGATCGGCGATTCCCGTCAGGTTCAGCCGAACCGAACCCAGTGGCAGCGAGAGCACCCGCCGCACCCCCCTGCCCCTGCGGCTGCCGCCCTTGTCGGCCACCGCATGCAGCACGTCGCCCTCGGCGGTGAAACGGTTCTCGTCCCAGAGCCGCTCGAGGTGGATCAGCGCGGCCTGTCGCAGACAGTAGACCGCGTGCTGCACCGCCGAGAGGGGAATGGGCTCCTCGTCGGCGGGCAGCGGCGGCATCAGAGCAACTCGCGGATCTCGACCCCGGCGGGCAGGCCGTCGCGGTCGATCTCGATCAGGTAGTCGCCGAACTTGCGCGCCGGAGCGAGGTTGCCAAGGCCCCTGTCGTCGAGCGCACGAAACTCGCCATCGACGCAGCGCCCGATCCGGACACGGTCGAAAAGCACATGGGCAGGCGCATTGCCCAAGGCGTTCTCATGCGCGAAGACGATCAGCTTACGGGTGTTCATCTCGCCCCGCGCGGCCGAACGGTCGTGCTCGAACATGTTCGCCAGGGCTTCGAACAGCAGGTTCAGATCAGCCTCGGTAAAGCCGGTCCGCTCGGCGAACCGGGCCGAAACGAACCCATGCGCCACATAGAGCCCATAGGGCACGATATGCTTGCGGCCCATGGTGCGGTTGTCGGTGCGGGCCTCACCCTCCTCGCCCTCCGCGCGCTTCTTTTGTTCCGCCTCGTTGGTGGCAGCCATCCGGGTGATCGAGATCTCGACCGGCAGGACCGGCTCGACAGAGCGGGCGAAAGCCATCTGCACCGGACCCTTGACCTGACCGCAGTTGATTCCGGTCGACATCACCGCGCCAAAGGTCCGCACGTCGAAGAAATTGGCACACATCCAGTCGCGCAGTGCCCGGGCTTCCTCGTCTCCTTTCGGGTTGAGTTTCTTGGCTTCCTTCGCCTCCTTGAGCGCCTTGGCGTCATCACCACGCTTGGCGACATAGGCCTCGCGGTGCTTCTCGTTCAGGATCGCGCCTTCCTGAACATAAATGTGATGCCCCACCTCGCCGGCGCGGGCGAGTTCGACATAGTTGCGCAGTTTCCGCTTGAGACAGACATCAGACACTAGGCCATGGTTCGTTTCCGGATCGAGCCGCGGCAGGTTGCCCGCATCGGGGTCGCCGTTCGGATTGCCATTCGTCACATCGAAAATCAGGACGAAGTCGTGGCGGCTGGAGAGCGTGGTCATTCGGAGGCCTCCGTCATGGGCGTGTCATCGTGCTTGCGGAAGAAAGTGCTGCGCTGGTGGTAATAGCCGAGACCGAACAGCGCCTGTTCGGAAGCGCCGAGGGCCGCTGGGATCGGGTCATCTCCGGGATCCATCAGATCGGTGATGGACGTCAGCAGCTTTTCAAGGTTCACCGCCCGGCCGGGGCCATGTTTCCGCAGTTTCGAGAAATGGTTCTGTGCCCCGGCATCGAGGGTTCGGAACACCTTCTGCGGCGAGGCCGAAGCCGCGCCATAGAATTTGTCCTTGATGGTCGCGTTGACGTTGCCGCCAAGCGCGGCACGCTGCACCTCTTCATAGACGGCAAAGAGCCGCCCGAGGATGTAGCCCTTATTGGTGTTCGCAGGATCGAGCGCCACGGGAACCTCCTTGGCGAAATTGCGGATCAGGACGGATTTCAGGATCGACGCGCGCAAGGCGTTGATGTCGCCATCCGCGCGGATGCGCATGAGCACGGTTGAAAACAGCGTCAGCGGATAGGCAGAGCCGCTCAGGATTGCGCGCATCCATTCGCCGGCGATCAGCGGCGGCACGTTCTCGCGTTTGCCCTGCGCGGCCAGTTCGATCAGATACCGCCAGAGCGGCGGCCAGCCCTCGCGCGGGGGCGGGTCGAGACGCATGTCGTCAAGATAACGCTGGTAATGCGCGGTCAGCGTGCCGAAGTCGTTTTCCCACCAGAACCGCACGGAGAGTCGCGCGGCGTTGGGCGCAAGGCCAAGGACGCAAAACCGCACGCCCTGCGCCAGGTCGGGCGCAACCTCTTCCAGGCGCTGCCCTTGGCGGATGCGCTCGAGCTGGGTGCCGATCTTCAGTGTGGCAAGTTTCTCGGCGGCAACAGTGTCGAAGAACGCACAGAAAAAGCTTTCCGCCTTTGCCGCGGCAGCAGCCGAAGCGTCGGCCCAGAACACTGTCGAGGCATCGCCGATCTGAATGCGATGATTTCTGTCGGCGAGAAAGGTGTTCAGGGCCGTGGTATAGGCGAAGGCAGCCGCTTCGGACACCGGGGCATTGTCTCCCTGCTCGTGGCCGTAAGAGGTGAAGGCGTCCAAGTTGAAGGACACCAGGCTCGCGCCCGAACTCTGCGCGCCCCAGACGCCTTTTACCGAAGGATGCAGCCGCGCCACCGGGGCTGCTGCGCCCGTGACAAGGCACGCCTGCGGATCGGACGCGCCCTCTGCCCCCACCCGCGCCCAGAGCGCCTCCGCAGCGGGGCGATCGTGCATAAATCTCCGTTCCCCGGCCAGCCGGAACACAAGGTTCTGGTCCTTCACCTCGTCGGGCCAGGCCGGCGGCGCGAAAGCCGCGGGCGACCACGATTCCAGAAACCGCGTCAGCGCGACAAGACCCGCGTCCGTCTCGCCGGCCAGCCATTCGAGGTGCCTTTCACGGAACCTGGAATGCTCCTCGGCAGTACGTTTGCCTTCGCCCGCAGTAACGCCCAGCACATAGGCAGTCTTGTCCCACAGGAAGTTCGGGGAGATCCCGACAGTGCGTTTTACCGCCTGCGGCACCTGCAACGCCCTTGGGCTGCGCTTCTTGTCGTCGGCCCGAAGGTCGATCACCTCGGACACAGACCCATCCGGGTCCAGAACGACGCAGAAGCCGATCTTCTCGGTCGAATAGCCGAAGGGCACCTTGTCGGGCAGTCGGTCGTAGGCGCGCACCAGCGAGGCCAGCATGCTCATCGCAACACCTCCGGCGTTCCGGGGGCGGGAATATCGATCACGCCATCGACCATCCGGGCGCGGAAGAACATTGACGGGCGGCCCGGTGCGGCATGGTCGATATCCCACAGCATCAGGCCCAGATCGCGCGGGGTGCCGAATCCGTGCTCGGGCGTCTCTGTCGCCGGATTGCGCGGGGGCGGCGCTACATCGGGCGCGACAAGGGCGAAGTGGGCGGCGAATTCACGGGTGCCAAGGCAGGGCTGGTGAAAGCACTGCCCCCGGCCCGCACGGCGGTTGAAGATGTCGAGGTGTTTGCCCTCGGTATCCTCAGGGCCGGCCTTGTCGGTCAGGTCGAAATGCGCCTCGATCAGGTAGGCAGGATTCACCAGAACGGTCGAGGCCCGCTGCTGGCGATCTTCGTCGACCAGCAGTTGCAGCCCGCCCAGATCGCCGCGCTTCATCGCCTGCCGGATCGTGCCCGCAGGCGCCTTGTGCCCCACCTCGTTGCGGCGGATCGACTGGAAGCGGATCGGCTCCAGCACATGGATGCGGTCGATCACCCAGCGGATCGCCGGCTTCCAGTGGATCGCCTCCAGAATTCCGCGTGCCGCAGAAGGCGTCATCACGTCATAGCTGACACGCTCCACCTTCAATTCGGGCCGGGTAAAGAGCGCATTGCGCCCCCAGACATGCAATCGAATACCAAAAGCCATGGATCACCTCAAACTCCGGTCAGCCTGCCCCATTGAGCCGCTCAGGGCAAAACCGAAAATGTCGCGGCCGTTTCCCTAGGCTAGGGGCGGCGATTGTAGCCAATTTCGGGATCGTTTGCGCGCAACTCGACGATCAGTTTCCGCTCCATTGTCAGCACTTCGGATTTGGTTGCATCGCAGGATTCCCAGAGAATCTCCCGCGTCACGGTTATTGACCGCCGGTCGCCACGAGCAGGAAAGTCACGCTCGATCAGGCGCGTGTCGGGACTTCCGAAATAACTGATCGTATCCGTCAGATCGCTTCCCACATAGATCTTCCCATTGGGCCAGGTGACCTTGTAAACGACGGCATAGCGTGGGCTGCTCAATTTGGTCTCTTGCATTACACCACCCCCTGATCGGCGCTCAGATACTCAGCCTGTTCCCACCAGAGGCCGAAGTCCTGTCGGTAAAGCAACGGCTCGTCGAGCACGAAGAACTGGTCGCCGCGCAATTCCGGGGCGCGAAAGCTGCCCTTGCCGTTCTGCCGCAATATCTCTCGCGCGCGGTCCGGGATCTGTACCGTGTAGGATTGCAGCGCCCGGGCGATGGCGCCCGAGGGCACCTCGGCCACCGACAGGCGCCCGACCTCGGCCAGAGCTTCCGGCTCGATGGCCACAATCACCGGCACCATCGGGCTGTCGATCATCCGGTAGTCCGTGGCAACCTTGCGGAACGGAAAGTTTGTCTCTGCCCCGGTGAAGACCATCGACGTCGCCATGGCCCTTCCCAGTTGATCGGCACCGACCCGCCAGTAGACCTCGTCGAACCAGTCCCGGATGGCGGCAGGATCCAGCAGGTCCGGAAACCGGGCCGCGGTCGCGCGCATGGCCTCGGCCAGCTTCGCCACCTCGGCGGGCGGGCGATTGTCAGGGGCCGAGAACACCGTCAGCAGCGAGGCCGACAGCGGCCGCCTGCCCTCGCGGTTCACTCGGCCCGCGGCCTGAATGACACTGTCCAACCCGGCCTCGGCCCGCCAGCCGCAGGGGAAGTCAAGATCCACGCCCGCTTCGATCAGGCTGGTGGCGATCAGCCGGCAGGGCAGGCCCTGCGCCAGCCGGGCCCTGATATCAGCAATGATCCGGCGGCGGTGGGCGGGATACTGGCGGGTGGTCAGGTGAACCAGCCCGTCAAGCCCTTCCGCCTCTGCCGCCCGATACAGCGTCAGCGCATGGCTGCGGCTGTTCACGATCATCATGCCCTGCGGCGCTCCGCGCAGCGCCTGAACCAGCGCAGAATCATCCATCACGCCGCCCTGCACAATCCCGACACGCTTCAGTTTCCCGGCCAGCGCCTCGGGATCGGGGGCCAGTTCCCGTCCCGCCAGCGGCAGCCCACCCTGCCGCAAGTGTTCGCTGTCAAAAGCCGGCTGGGTAGCCGTGCAAAGAATCACCGTGCAGTCATAGTGGGTTGCCAGCACGTCGATCATTGCCAGCGTGGGTAAAAGCAGTGGGCGAGGAAGGCACTGCGCCTCGTCCAGAACGATCACCGAGCCGGCGATGTTATGCAATTTCCGGCACCGGGACGGCCGGGCAGCAAACAGGCTTTCGAACAGCTGGACATTGGTGGTGACGACGACCGGGGCCGCCCAATCCTCCATCGCAAGCCGCACCTTGCTACGCCCTTTCTCACCGGCCTTTTCCGTCTCGATGGCGCTGTGATGTTCAAGCACATGTTCTGCACCCAGAACATTTCGAAACACCTCGGCCGTCTGGTCGATGATCGAGGTATAGGGGATAGCATAGATGATCCGTCGGTGCCCGTGCTGCGCCACATGATCGAGAGCGAAGCCGAGCGAAGCTAGCGTCTTGCCGCCGCCAGTCGGCACGGAAAGCGTGAAGAGCCCGGACGGCATCGCGGCCCTGGCCCGCACATGGGAAAGAATGTCTGCCCGCAGCCGGTTCAGATCCGACGATGCGGCAAAGCCCGCCATATGCGCGTCGAACCTCTGGTGAAGGTCTGGCAGAATACCCTGCAGCCCCGGCCAGTCCCGGTTGCGGTGGCGGCCTTCAAGCTGATCGTAGAACGCCTCGGTGTCGCGGAAATCGGCGTCAACCAGGCACGAAAAAAGCATCCGCACCGCGACCGAAAGATCGAATCCCGCTTTCGCCGGTTGCGCCCTGACTTTCGAGCGGAGCTCTTCGCCCAAGCACCGGAAATCAACCGGCAGATGCGCCTGCCATTCAGGGTCGAGCGGCGTCCTGGCGTCTTCGATCCGGCGGTCGAGACAGGATCTGTCGTCGGTTGCCTTGTCGGGCAGACCGGCATGATGGCCCAGAATGGCATAAGCAAGAACCTCGGCCACCGGCTTCATGTCCTCCGGAGCCAATTCGAGCAGCGCCCTGCCTCCGGCCGTGGAGTGATCAACACGCACCGGCTCGCCTCGAAGCACCCGATCGAACTCAGCGGCGTACTTTCCAAGGTCGTGAAACCGCCCCGCGATGCCGGCGGCTTCGCCCAGTCGCAAAGATCCTGCCCGCTCGCGGGCAAGCCGTTCGACTTCGACAAGATGGTCGGACAATTCCTGCCAGTCTGCGCGATCTTCGGACGTCCCGGAGTGAGCGTAATGTTTCACATGAGTTCTCCCGATACTGACACTATTCAGAGCAAGCCCTTTGCCGGGCAACCCATTCCCCTCTATTCTCGCCTTCCAGGCCAAACCCGACGGTTCGGGCGCGTGAAGGAGGTTTGATCAGTTCCACTGCCGGACCACGCCACGTCTCTGCGATTCTGTGGTTCCGGCTTGCTGTCGATCGCATCTCCCGATCATAGCCCACCACGGTGTCAAAAACTGGCACCATTTATAAGCGCCTTCGGCTTTTTGTAGTGGGTTAAGCAACGATAGCCATCGAGCCGGCTCCGCAGCCAGATCGAGCCGAACTCCATCAGGCACGGGCATATCCGCGTTGCCGCCTTCACCCGCGGTGGACGCTACTTTTGTGGCGCTATGCGGCATGGCTTACCATTGCGCGCGGGGGGGGCCGCGTACCGACCGGGACGCCCGGTTGGTGAAATGCCGCGCGGCGACACCATTCCCGCTGGAGATGGAGTGAAAGACCGTCGACGCCCTGGCGCCGACCGTCAACAGTTCGGATCTCTCGCCCCGTCCGAGAACTAATGCGGCAGGCCACGGCGCTGCCGAGGGCAACCGCGCAGGCGCACCGTGGATCGACGTCATGCGACCCTCCGGCCGGGACTTCCCCCTCCAGCCACACTTCGGCGTCAACCGGATCGCCAACTGGTCGCCCTCGGTCAGCACCACGATCACGACCGAGGGCCTGCCGATCACCTCGGTCGGGACCGTGTCGCACCCGACGCTGGCCTCGACCAACCTCGCCGCCTCGATGCGGCGCTGGCGTCTGACCTCGGCGGCCGTTGCGGATTCGGTCGCCGACCAGCGCTCCGCAGGCTGGGCCTGCTGGCGTGGCAACGCCGCGGGCCTCGGCGGCTGGACCTTCGTCACGCGGATTTCGCTCACGACCCTGCAGACGACGGGCATGGGGTTCTTTGGCCTCTACGGATCAACGGCCGCTCTCGCCACCACCCTGACGCTCGCCACCGCTGTCACCTGCATCGGCATCGGTTTCCAGCGCGGGACACACACGCGCTGGCAGATGGTGACGAATGATGCCTCCGGCGCGCCGACCTTGACCGACATGGGGGCGAGCTTCGCCATCGCCACCGGCGGCGTGCTCACCCTCTTCATCGCCGCACCACCGAATGGATCATCCGTCTGGGTGCGGGTGGTCGATGAAGTTTCCGGTGCGGTCTTCGAGCAGGAGATCACCGCCGACCTGCCCGCGAACACGCAATTCCTCTCGCCGCGGCTCTTCATGAACACCGGCGCCACAGCCGCCGCCGTCGCCTATGACTGTGCCGGGGCCTATCTGGAGACCGATTACTGAAGACGATCTTGCGAGACCAACCGGCGCCCCCTGCCCTCTGGCGAAAGCAACGTCACTGCACAGTCGCCGGGATCCAGCACAAAGTAGATCAGAGTTGCCGCCAAGCGCGCTGGTAAGCTGGCCCGCGAGAGGTTGGCTGTGCAGTTTTATCGGGCGCCGTAATTTGGATGGGTAGGGGAGCGGGAAGATCCGGCCCCAAGACAATTGCCTCGCCTTGGCTCAACGACGGGATAAATGCTGCGGCGGACCTGTCCAGATCACCGCAGGCCCGCTCGATTGTCTCGCGGTCGCGCTCATTCGTAAGCCGATGGACGAACAATGTCCCTAGCTGACTCAGCACGTCCTGCGGAATGTCGCGTGGGCGCTGCGTGGCGAGAACAGTCGTCAGCCCGTACTTCCGGCCCTCCTTTGCAATCAGGCCGAATGCGTCGAGCGAGACGCTGTTGAATTCGTCCCCGACCGAACGCCCCATGAACTGATGTGCCTCATCAAGGAAGCAGATGACGGGTTGTGCCCGGAAACGGTCGGCACGGGCAAGGCCGAGGAGATACTCGCCGATTGTATTCAGAAGCAGCTCGCGGGCGTTGTGGTTGAAACTGACGTTCTTGAACGAGATCAGGCATACTCGTTGCTGCGGGTCTTTCAGGAAGCCATCGAGGAGGGTGCAAATGTCTTCGCCCTCGCTGCCGAACAGACATCGCAGCTCTGCGGACGCCAGCATCCCGCGCATGCGCACGATCAGCGTGTTGCAGTATCCCAAGGTAGAGTCGTTCGGCCCGCCGAACTTCGACCGGTCGTTGCGATCATCCGGCCAGATGCACTCATTCGCGATCTGATCGGTCAACCGATGGATATCAAAGTTGCAATTTTCGCTCGCGATTGCTGTGGCATAGCGATCTGCGGCCCGATTGAATTCAGCGATCTTCTGGCCGGTCTTGCGAATCGTGCCCGCCTGCTCGACCCATACTGTCCCGAATGATTGGTCGAAATATTGCCTGCCTTGAGCGATGTCCTGTGCCTGTATCTGCTGATCGGTCGCCAACGCGCGTGCCACCCTCAAGCTCCTAATCGCCTCGCGCATGGTCGGTCCTTGGCTTTGACCGGTGGGGCGCAGGAGCGCAAAAAGCGATAACTCGGTCATCCTTTCAGAAGGAAACCTGACCAGCGTCTGGCCAGCCTCGGCCCGCGTGAAGACGTACTCTACCGCGCCGGGCAGCTTGCCCGAGAACTCGCCCGTCGGATCAAAGACGATGGCCTTGCCACCCAGACGAGCGACTTCGGAAACGAGCTTTGCCAAGGTCCAGCTCTTCCCGCCGCCGGTTGCACCGAAGATGCCGCAGTGGCGGCCGAACAGCTTTTCCGGCGGTAACGCGATTTCGGCGTCATCGATGCCAGATATTCGACTGAATAGCCCCATGTTTCCTGGACGCCTTCTTCGCTAACTTTGAGGCAAGGAGGCCATGATGGGCACAGGCAATTTCACGGACGAGTTCAAGCGTGACGCGGTCGCGCAGATCACGGAGCGGGGCTACCCGATCAAGGAGGTTTCGGAGCGGCTCGGGGTCAGCCTGCATTCGCTCTATGCGTGGAAGCGCAAGTTCGCGAAGGCGGCCACTGGCGAGAC
>NZ_OAOQ01000058.1 GCF_900207575.1 Cereibacter ovatus | reverse complement strand
ACACCACTTAGCGTAATCGCCACGTCCCACCCGCGGTCGTCGCCGTTGCAGGATGGGTCTGTCGCTCTGGCACTTCGCCGGGGCTTGAGCAAGGAGGATGCGATGGGAGTGTTTGCGGCGTTGGACGTGTCCCAGGAAGAGACAGCGATCTGCGTGGTGGGGCAGGACGGGGTGCTCGTAGCCGAGACGAAGGTTCCGACCTGCCCGGATGCGATCACCGGCTGGCTGGCCGAACGCGCCAGCGGTCTCGAGCGGGTCGGCATGGAGACCGGGCCTCTGGCGGTCTGGCTCTGGAACGCCCTGACGGAAAGGCAGGTCCCGATCATCTGCATTGATGCGCGCCACGCCAATGGCGTGCTGAAGATGATGCCGAACAAGACCGACCGGCATGATGCCCGCGGGCTCGCGCAGATCGTCCGCACCGGGTGGTTCAAGGCCGCGCAGATCAAGAGCCACGATGCCTATGTCAACCGGGCGATGCTGACCGCGCGGGAGGCGCTGGTTGGCATGCGCGTCAGGCTGGAGAACGAGATCCGGGGGCTGCTGAAGACCTTCGGCATCATGTTCGGCAAGCGGGTCGGCGGGTTCAAGCGCCGCGCCGAGGAGATCATCCGGGACGAGCTGACCGTTGTCCCGGACCTCGTGCCGATCTTCGAGGCGCTCATGCAGGCCAGGCGGGACATCCTCGCCCGCATCGCCGCGCTCGATAGTCGGATCAGGGCGGTTGCCAGGCGTCATGCGACGGTCCGCCTGCTGATGACTGCGCCCGGCGTGGGACCGATCACGGCAATGGCGGTTGTCGCGGCCTTCGATGATGCCTCCCGCTTCCGCCGATCCTCCAGCGCGGGCGCTTATCTTGGGCTGACGCCCAGGCGCTACGAGTCCGGAGAGATCAGCCGGAACGGGCGGGTGTCCAAACGGGGAGATGCCTTCACGAGGAAGTGCCTGTTCGAAGTCGCGAACGCAATCTTCTGCCGGAACCTGGGTGGCCCACGCCTGCGGGATTGGGCCAAGGCGATTGCCGAGAGGACCGGGCCGCGCAAGGCAAAGGTGGCGCTGGCCCGGAAGCTGGCGGTGACGCTGCACGCCATGTGGCGCACCAACACGCCCTTCCGGGAGGCCGCGGTGGCATAAGGAAAACGAACGGAACGACGCTGACAGCCAGCGTAACGGAATGCGTCCAGCCGGGACGCGCGGCGAGGGTGAGATCGCTCCCGGGTATGCGGTACCGACCGCGCACACCACTTCGATCCACCCGACCCTGAACGCCAACATGTGGCTCCCGCGCGGTGACCACGGAGAGAACCTCAGAGCCAGGCACCCAGGATCAACGGCAGAGAGATCAGCGATTGACCAAGGCGATTAGAGAACAACCCGGGGCACT
>NZ_OAOQ01000036.1 GCF_900207575.1 Cereibacter ovatus | reverse complement strand
CGGGCGGAAGACCTCGAACGACAACTGCGGCAGGCGGTTGCCATAGGTGGAAAGCGCCAGTTCCTCGAAGACGACATAGGCGGTGCCGCGATAGGCCGGGGTGTTGGCCGCCCCCATCTTTGCCGTGATGAACAGGTCGGGCGTCTGGGTCTCGTTGCCGGGATACCGGCGCCAGGTGATGCCGGTCATGTCCAGCGGCTTGCCGTCGGCCCAGATGCGGCCGATGCCGGTGATCGGACCTTCGCAGAGGGCGACCGCAAAGCTGGCGTAGTAGAGGTATTCGGTGGTCTGGACCCGGCCGCCGCCACCGCCCTTGCCGCCTCCTTGGGTGGTGGTCCTGGTCTCCTCGCGGAAGTCGGTGGCCCAGATGATGTTGCCGCCGATGCGCATCCGGCCGTAGAGGCGCGGGATGATCGCGCCTTCAGTGGCCGAGGTGATGCGCAAGCTGTCGAGGCGCTGGCCCTCGATCTTCTGCGCTGGGGCCAGCGAGGACACGATCCAGCTGTCGACCACTGACCCGATGGTCGAGCCGATGAAGCCACCGATGGCAGCGCCAGAGAAGCCGAGGATCGCGCCGCCAAAGGCCCCGCCGATGGTGGAGCCGACAGCGCCGAGGACAAGCGTGGCCATCTGCAAATCTCGAGATTGTAGGGGTCAACGTGCGGGAAACAGGAAGGCGAAGGCGATGCGGTGGCGCCACGCGGGGGTCAGCAGTTCCTCGATGACGCCGAGCCGCTCGTAAGCGTGCAAAAAGGTGTCGGGGCCGGTGAGGATGCCCACATGCTTGGCGATGGCGCGGGGCATCATGCGGAACAGGATCAGCGCGCTGGGTGGCGCATCGGCCGGTGCGATCTCGGGCATCATCGCCCGCGCCCCATCGGCCAGCACCTCGCGCGGCCCGGTCTCGCCCCAGTCGCGGCTGTAGGGCGGGATCGGGAACGGCTCCGGGCCGACGACCTCGCGCCAGACGCCCCGTGCCAGGCCGAGACAATCGCAGCCGACCCCGCGCAGGCTGGCCTGGTCGTGATAAGGCGTGCCAAGCCAGATTCGGGCTGCGGCAATGACGCGCGCGGGATCGGCGGCCCTCACAGCACCGCCCCCTCATGGCCGCCGTCTTTCGTCGCGTAGCGCAGGACCGCGTCCTGCCCGGGGATGTGCGGGAATCCCCGGAAGTTGGCGACATTGGCGAACTTCGTCCCGCAGGTCGCGATCCGCTTGTCGCAACCCGCCCGGACCACGAAGGCATCCGTCGCCGTGATTGGGCGCACCGGCGCCTCGAGCAGGGTCAGGATCGTCACCCCGTCGACGAGGTCATGCGACAGCACCTCGACCCGTCGCACGGCATTCGCGCCGCTGGTCCACTCGACCAGCCCAAAGGTGAACCAGCCAGCCTCGAAAGTGCCGAGGCCGCTGGCGGTGAACGCCCGGTCACGCAGCACATCGACGACCGCACCGACGCCCTTGAAAGCTGTGGCCTCGAGGTTCACACCGCAGCGCGCGTCGCCCAGCGCGGCATCGCAACTCGCCTGAAACGTCCGCCCCACGGTCTGGCCGAGGACATGGGCAAGGCTGCGCACCTCTGCCACGAAGGCTAGCCGCCCGCGCCGGATCTGGCCGATGGCCCCGCGGCGCAGGAGTACGCGCTGCGCGGGGCTCGCCCAGTTCACCCGCCAGACCTCGACCGCCGCATTGTCCCAACGGCCATCAAGGATGTCGGTTTCGGTGATCCGGTCCGAGGACAACACGCCTTGGGCGTCCTGCGCATCGACGGACAGATCGGAGCCCGACCGGATCTCGGAGGCGGTCAGGCCGCTTTCCGGTTCGAACTCGGTCCCGTCGAACGACAGCGTGCGGTCGTGGTCCGTGAAGCCAAAGGTCACGCCATCGGCTCGGGTGATGCGCCAGCACCAGGAAAGCGTGGTCGTGCCCTCGTTGAGATGGGTCTGCAGCGCGGGGTTCAGGGACTTCATGTGCGGATTTCCACGAGGGGGATCGAGGTGATCGACCCGAGGCGTTCGAGATCGAGAGTGACGTCGAGGGCGTCGGTGTCGAAGCGGACGGGGACGTCGAATTCGAAGCCCGCGGTGATGGCCACGCCCGCGGCCGGGGCGGTGGTGAAGGTGATAAGGCCGGAGGTCGTGGAGACCGACCAGCCGGAGGCTTGGGGTGTGCCGTTCAGAGCGATGGTCACGGTTCCGGCAACGGGCTTGGTGATGGCCCGCGTCCAGGACTGCGCGCCGGAGGTGTAGCGTTTGGTGAGCTGGAACAGAGTGGCCGCCCCGTTCCCGGTGCCGATCGGCTGATCGCCTGGCCCCGGCGTCTGCGACGGCAGGCAGGACTTGAAGTCGGCCCAATCCTTGAAACGAAAGCCGTGGAGGCGGCCGTTCCTCGCCTCGAAGAAGGCAACCACCGCCGCCAGATCGTCGGCGCGGCGGATGCCATAGGCCACGTCATAACGGCGGCGGCTGTTGGCCCAACTGGCGTTGCGCTCCTCGGCCCCGCTCGCCAGTTCGACGATCTGGGTGCGCCGCTCGGGGCCGCCCCGCGCTCCGCGGCTGATGTTGTCCGGAAAGCGGACCTCGTGAAACGCCATCAAGTTTCTCCATGGTTCGTGCTCTGGCCCCCGCAACCGGTTCCCATTTGCGGGGTCGCACTCACATGCCCCTCCGGCCCAGCGACACGGCGCGGGCGATGTCGCTCGCGACCTGCGTCCGGGACTGGCGGAAGCTCTCGGCGTCACGAGCGTTGATCGTGACGTTGACAGTCGGGGCGCTGGCCTGGCCGTAGCCTGCCGCTTCCCGTCGCGAGAGCACCCGCTCCCCGCGCTGAAGGATCGCTGGCACCTCGTCAGGTCGCAGCCCGGCCCAGCCGCCGTTGTGCATGCGCGGGGCACCCGCAAAGGCCAGCGCCGGGACCATGCGTCCGGGACCAGGGGCACCGACCATCCCGCCCGCATGCAGGATGTTGGCGAAGATCCCGCCCGCGCCGCCCAGCGCTCCGGAAAGGGCGTTTGCGATGGGACCGAGGATGAAGCGGCGGGCGGCGAGCTTGGCGAGATCAGCGATCATCGACGTGACCAGATCGCGGAAGTCGAGCTTGCCGGTCTTCACGAAGTCACCGATGGCGTTCTCGGCGCTCTGGAAGGCGCCCACCAGTGCGCTGCCAATGTCCCCGCCGATGTCGCGCGCCTTGGCGGCATAGTCGGCGAGCGCCGCCGTGACGGCTTGCCAGCCAGTGAGGGCCGTGTCCACACCCTCGGCCGCCGCAGCTCCGGCCTCGCGCGCGGCACCGCCAGCACCATCGGCGGCGGTGGCGGTGTCGTTCAGACCGGCTGTCAGGGCATCGGCCGCGCCAGCCGCATCCGCCAGCGCAGTCTCTGCCTCGGTCCCCGTGCCAGTCACTGCATCCTTCAGCGCCTGCCAACTGGCGAGCGGCCGACCGGCGGCATCAGCCAGCATCCCGGCTGCTTCGCGATAGCCATCGGCCCGGGCGCGGGCATCCTCAGCCATTGCGCCGAGACCAAGATCGGGCGGTTCGAGATAGGTCCGCGACAGCGCGGCAGAAAAGGCGTCCGCCGCAGCAGCCCCTGCGGCCGTTGCCGCGCCTTCGAAGGGATTGCCGATACGCCCCAGTTCCACCGGGGCGAGGATGCCGATCCGCACGCCACCTTCGCCGGTGGCCCATTCGGGCAGCAGCGCGAGGGCTGCGTTCAGCGTCTCGATGAACCTGTTGATGCGGGTGACCACGCCGTTCAACATCGCCTCGACGCCGGAGATCAGCCCGTTTGCGGCCTGAAATGCGAAGTCGCCGATGGCACCGGGCAGACTGCCCCAGATCGCCACTGCGGCGTCATAGGCGCCCTGGAAGATCGCCGCCGTCCGGTCGCCGAAGCTGACGACACCCGCGATGGTGCCCTCAAGCGCCGAGAGACCGGCCGCCTTCAGCCCCTCCCATCCGGCCGCCATCCGCGCGAGGGCCGCGTCCAGCGCCAGGCCGATGCGCGACCAGACCTCGCGAGCCAGATCGCCAAGCAGCCGGAACGCTTCGCCCACGCCGCCGACCCGGGTGACGAGTTGCGAGAACTGGTAGACCAGCTCGCCCGCGCCGACGATTAGCGCGCCGATGCCGGTGCGGATCAAGGCGCCTCGCAGGAACACGAGCGCCGTCGCGAGGCCGCGCACAGACAGGGCAGCGGCCGCCATTCCCGCGACCCAGCGCCCGGCCATGACGGCGGCGAAGGTTGCGGCATAGGTGGCGAGACGGCCGAGATTTCCGATCAGCGTGTCGATGGCCGAGCGCAGGATCCCGCCATCGGAGGCCAGAGCGACGAAGGCATTGGCCAGCGCCTCGATGGTCGGGGCCACGGCGACGGCGATGCGGTTGCGCAACCCGTCGAAGACCAGCGATACGGTGCCCAGCGCCAGCTGCGTGCGGCGCAGGGCTTCCAGCGCATCGCTGTCCAGAACCGCACCGAGATCGGAAGCCTGGTCACCCAGTCGTGCCATCTCTGCCCCGCCGTTCCGCAGGAGGGGCAGGAGGCGGGTCGCGTCCGAGGCCATGGCCTCGAGATAGAAGGTCATCTCCTGCTGGCTCAGACCCGCGCGTTCGAGGGTATCGACATAAAGTTTCAGCGCCTCGGGGCCGGAAAGGCGCGCGAACTGGTCGGCCGTGACGCCCACGCGCGGGGCCACTTTCTCGAAGAAATCCGCCATCGGACCGCCGCCGGTCTGGAGAAAGTCCCCGACCCGGTCGTTCACGTCCTTCAGGATGTCGGCCAGCTTCTCCTGCTCGATACCCACAGTCCGCGCCCCGGCCGACCAGCGCTGCAGGGCTTCGGGCGTGGCATTGGCGACCTGCGCGAACTGCCGGATCTGCGCGGCACTCTCGGCCGTGGATCGGACGATCAGACCGAGCGAGGCTGTCGCGGCCGCCGCAGCGGCCCCGAGGGCAAGACCTGCACGGCGCGCGAAAGCGGCCAGCCGGGTGTTCGCGAGTTCCATCTCGCGCGACAGGCGGCCGAGGCCCTTCGCCCCGGCCTCGCCCACGCCCTCCAGTTCGGCGCGCACGCGACGTCCGCCCTCCGCCACGAGGCGGACGGAGACCTTCTT
>NZ_OAOQ01000030.1 GCF_900207575.1 Cereibacter ovatus | reverse complement strand
ACCCGCGCCCTGCACACGACCTCCGATTTCCCGATCATCCTCGGCAACACCGTGGGCCGCGTGCTGCGTGACGCCTACCAGGCCGCGCCCTCGGGCACCCGGAGGCCCGCGCCATGAGCCACGAGGCCACCAACTGGGCCATCAAGCAGCGCGGGTTGAAGCCCACGACCAAGATCGTGCTCTGGCACCTCTGCGACCGGTTCAACCCTGATTACGGCTGCTTTCCCTCGCAGGACCGGCTGGCGCATGACTGCGAGATCAGCCGGTCGACGCTGAACGATCACCTCGGCCAGCTGGAGGCCGTGGGCCTGCTGCGGCGGGTGCCGCGGCTCGATCCCGTGACCAAGCGCCAGCTGCCCACCCGCTACATCCTGGGGTTCGAGCCGGGCTTCACACCTGTGCCTGTGGTGCCGTGTCCGGAAATCGGACACGGGGACGGCGACGGCGCGGAAATCGGCGACATGGCAGTGGGTTCGCCCATGGATGCCAAGACCGACGCCCTGCCGTGTCCGGATTTCGGACACGGGGATGGCGCGATGCCCGTGTCCGATTTTCCGGCTGACCCGTGTCCGGAAAATGCCGAAAGCCGTGTCCGGATTTCGGACACTAACCCTGTAAGGGAACCTCTAAGTAAACCAGTAAAGGAGGAGGAGGGCGCGCAGGCGCGCGAGGGCGTTTCCGAGGAGGTGTTCGCGGACCTGCTGGCAGTGCTGGGCCTCGATCCCGCCGCGCTGCCCGGTTGGTGGCAAGGCTGGCCGCCCCGGCTGCACGTCCAGCGCTGGCGCGACGAGCTGGGGCTGACCGAGGCCGAGATCATCGCCGCAGCCGAGGCATCCCGCGAGGAGCATCCCGAACCGCCCGATGGGCCGAAGGCACTGGACCGCGCCATGCAACGCGCCGCCCAGCGCAAAGCCGAAGATGCCGGTCGCAAGCGCCGGAAGCCTAAAGCGCCCCCTGCCCCGGCTGCGCAGCCGATCACCGACCTGCCCGCCTTCTACGCCGATCTGGTCAATTCCGACCGCTACCTGCCGGTCAGCGCGATCAGCAACACGATGCGCGATGCCATGCTGGCCCGTGGGCTGGTCACGGCCGAACGCCTGCGCGAGCGCGGGGTGCGGTGAATGGCATGGTGTCACGTCCCCGGCACGGATTGTCCCTCTGCGCAGGCGGCGGAGGCCTTGATCTGGGCCTCATGCTCGCCGAGCCCGGCTATCACACCCGCGCCTTCGTCGAATGGGAGGACTGGCCAAGGGCGGTCCTCATCGCCGCCCAGCGCGCGGGATACCTCGCCCCGGCCCCGATCTGGACCGACCTGCGCAGCTTCGACGCCCGCCCCTTCCGCGGCGCCTTCGATGCCGTCCTTGCCGGATATCCCTGCCAACCCTTCAGCGCCGCTGGCAAACGCGGTGGCGCCGACGATCCGCGGCACCTCTGGCCCGACGTCGCCCGCGTCGTCAGTGAATGCCGTCCGGAATGGGTCTTCCTCGAAAACGTCTCCGGGCACGTCACCCTCGGCCTTGAAATCGTCCTCCGAGAGCTTTGGGGCATGGGCTACACGCCTGCGGCGGGCCTGTTCTCGGCGGCAGAGGTCGGCGCGCCGCATGAACGGCTCCGCATCGTCATCCTGGCCCACACCGGTGAGCCTGCATCCGGGCACCGGCCGCTACAACCCGGCCGGGAACAGCGACTTCACGCGGAAGGCCGAGGCACTGGCGCTGGGCATCGCCAAGGCCCTGCCGAACCACTGGCCGTCACCGGCCGCGCAGAACTGGAAGGGGTCGAGCGAGGCCAGCATCACCCGCACCGACGGCAAATCCCGGATGGACCTGCTGCACTACCGGGCGGAGCAGGGCTTCACCCGCCCGGTCCCGGTGACCATGCCGGATGGGCCACGGTCCTCGCCGCACGCCCCGATCTCGCGCCCGCTCTGGGCTTCGATGATTGCCTCGCATGGGCGCGTCGTCTCACGGCGGATCCTGAAGGGCCGGGCGCGGCGGCGGCTGAACCCGCTCTTCGTCGGATGGCTGATGGGCTGGCCCATCGGGCACGCGCTCTGCGACTGCTCGGCAACGGAGTTCACCCTCTGGCAGCGGCACATGCGTGGCGCTCTCTCGCAGCTGCCCATGGCCTCGGGCCCTTGGATCTGGCGGCCGACCGATGCGGCCCAGCGCCCGGCCCAGATGGATTTCCTTGAAGGATTGCAGCCATGAGCTTCCACGGTCGCGTCAGCGGCACCAGGATCAAGCGCGCGCTTGGCGTGCAGGCGGCGCTGGAATGGGCATTCCGGATCGAACAGGCGCAGCTGGAACTGCCCCTGCCCCCGGACGTCACCGAAGAAGGTTTCGGCTTCGGCCTGGAATACGTCCTGCTGCAGCGCGCGGTGCTGGGCTGCAAGATCGACGGCGGCCAGCACAAGATCGGTGGCTACACCCACGAGGACGCCGAGGTGATCGCCGCCACCGTCGCCGGGATCCCCGACAGACTCGGCGGCAAGCGCATGGCGATCCGCGTCGCCGAACTGGCCCGCGCCGGGCTGACCCCGGACTGGATGCCTGGCGCTGTGCCGCGCTGCGTGCCCAGCATCGTGAAGCAGAACCAGCATGGCACTCATGTGGGCTCCGTCGTCGTGGGCACCGAGCGCATCCGCTTGCGCGGCCCGGGCGCGCGCGCAGCATGGAAAACCATCGATGTCCTCGCATGTCCCGTCACCTTCTCCCCCCACCCACAGCAGATCGAGGCCGCCCGGCGCGGCTATGGCGACTGGTTGCAGGCGCTGGGCTGGGTCAGGGACGGTCTGATCGAATGCGGGATGCTGCGCGAGGTTGAGCTGACGAGGGCGATGCCGAAGGCAAAGCCGTGGGAAAGAACCCCGCCAAGCCGCTGTTAGCGGCTGGATTTCGCCCTCCGGCTGAAATACCGTCTAGAAAAGACTTACCGGGGGGCGGATTTCACAATGGCATCAATCGACAACGGCTCCGACCTCGGCATTGAAGCCGCCCTTTTCAAAGCCGCCGACAAGCTGCGCGGCAACATGGAGCCGTCTGATTACAAGCACGTCGCCCTTGGCCTGATCTTCCTCAAGCACATCTCGGACGGGTTCGAGATGAAGCGCCAGGCGCTGCTGGCCGAATACCCTGAAGGCGCCGAGGACCCGGACGAATACCTCGCCGACAACATCTTCTGGGTGCCGCAGGAGGCGCGTTGGTCCCACCTGCAGGCCAGCGCCAAGCAGCCGACCATCGGCAGGCTGATCGACGAGGCGATGATCGCCATCGAGAAGGTCAACCCGTCCCTGAAGGGCGTCCTGCCCAAGGACTATGGCCGCCCCGCCCTAAACGCCGTCATGCTGGGCGAGTTGATCGACCTGATCTCGGGCATCGCGCTGGGCGAGGGCAAGGACAAGGCGCGCGACCTGCTGGGCCGTGTCTATGAATACTTCCTCGGCCAGTTCGCGGGCAGCGAGGGCAAACGCGGCGGCGAGTTCTACACCCCCCGCTCGGTCGTCCGCACCATGGTCGAGATGCTGGAACCCTACAAAGGCCGGGTCTATGACCCCTGCTGCGGATCGGGCGGCATGTTCGTGCAATCGGAAAAGTTCGTCGAGGCGCACGGCGGCCGCCTGGGCGACATCGCCATCTACGGGCAGGAATCGAACTACACCACCTGGCGGCTGTGCAAGATGAACCTTGCCGTGCGCGGGATCGACGCCGACATCCGCTGGAACTCGGAAGGCACCTTCCACAAGAACGAACTGCCCGACCTGCGCGCCGATGTGATCCTGGCGAACCCGCCCTTCAACATCTCGGACTGGGGCGGTGAGCGGCTGCGCGAAGATGCGCGCTGGAAATATGGCATCCCCCCCGCGGGCAATGCGAACTTCGCCTGGCTGCAGCACATCCTGCATCACCTGTCGCCTACCGGCACTGCGGGGGTGGTGTTGGCCAATGGTTCCATGTCCTCCACCCAGTCGGGCGAGGGCGAGATGCGCCGCGCGATGATCGAGGGCGAGGTGGTCGATTGCATGATCGCCCTGCCGGGGCAGTTGTTCTATTCCACCCAGATCCCGGCCTGCCTGTGGTTTCTGGCCAAGGACAAGTCAAACGGCATCGCCCGTGACCGCAAACTGCGCGACCGGCGCGGCGAGGTGCTGTTCATCGACGCCCGCAAGCTGGGCTTCATGGTGGACCGCACCCGGAAAGAGTTTTCGGATGCCGACATCGCCCGCATCGCCGACACCTACCACGCCTGGCGGCTGGGCGAGGGCTATGCCGACGTGCCGGGCTTTTGCAAATCAGCAAGCCTTGAGGAAATCCGGTCGCACGGCCACGTCCTCACCCCGGGCCGCTATGTCGGGGCCGAGGCGGCGGAGGAGGACGAGACGCCCTTTGCCGAGCGTTTCGCGGGTTTGCAGGAGCAGCTGGAGTCGCAATTCGCTGAGGCAGAGGAATTGACGGCGACCATCCGGGCGCGGCTGGCGGGGGTCGGGTTGTGATGCCGGACTGGCCAGTTGAAAAACTCGGTGATCTTGTCGATGCTAGTCGAGGTATCTCATACGGCATTGTTCAGCCGGGCGAGCACCAGCCAGACGGAATCCCGATAGTCCGGGTTAGCGACCTGAAGGGCGACTCCGTCGAGACCGGTAAGCCTTTGCGGGTCGCGCCTTCAATCGAGGCGGCCCACAGTAGAACACGGCTTCGCGGCGGCGAACTGATAATGAGCATCGTAGGAACGGTTGGGCAAACAGCAATCGTCGACCCAAGCCTTGAGGGATGGAACGTCGCCCGTGCGGTCGCAGTAATCCCGGTGAAGCGAGAAATAGGCCCCTATTGGATCAGGCTTGCGCTGAAAGGTGGACCGGCGAGAGCGCACATCCAAGACCGGCTAAACACAACGGTGCAGGCGACTCTGAACCTGCGGGATCTCGCCAGTCTCCCTATTGTCATGCCTCCAGCACCCGAACGGGAAGCCATTGCCGCCACCCTCGGGGCGCTGGATGACAAGATCGAGTTGAACCGGAAGATGAACGCCACGCTGGAGGCCATGGCGCGGGCGCTGTTCCGCGACTGGTTCGTCGATTTCGGCCCCACCCGCGCCAAGATGGAATCCCGCGCGCCCTACCTCTCCCCCGACCTCTGGTCCCTCTTCCCCGACCGGCTGGATGATGCGGGCAAGCCGGAGGGGTGGGAGGAGAAGCCGCTGACCGATTTCTTCGCGATCATCGGCGGTGGGACACCCAAGACGTCAAACGCGGATTTCTGGGATGGGCCAATCCCCTGGTTCTCGGTGACCGACACTCCACCCAATGGCAGCGTCTTCGTGAGCGACACCGAAAAGACAATCACCGAAGCAGGCCTGAACGGAAGCTCGGCGCGTCTGGTGCCGAAGGGAACGACGATCATCTCCGCCCGTGGTACGGTCGGTAATCTTGCCGTCGCCGGGCGCGACATGACCTTCAACCAGTCCTGCTACGGCCTGCGCGGGGCGGGATCGGTTGGGGATTACGCCACCTTCCTGATTGCGCAGAATATGGTCAGCCAATTGCAGGCTATGGCCCACGGCTCGGTATTTTCCACGATCACGAGGCAGACATTCGAGTCGCTGTCGTTGCCCATGCCGACTGACAAGATACTGCGGGCCTTTGAGGACGCAGTATCGCCGCTGTTCGACAAGATTCTGGCAAACGTCCTTGAATCCCGCACCCTCGCCCAGACCCGTGACCTCTTGCTGCCAAGGCTCATGTCGGGCGAAATTCGGATCAGAGATACCGAACGTCTGGTGGAGGAGGCCGGATGACCCGCGCGCCCGTCCGTCCCGAACTGATCGCCTGGGCGCGGGAGCGGGCAGGTGTGCGCGACCCGGGCGATCTGCAGGGCCGCTTCCCGCATCTGGCGGCATGGGAAGCAGGCGAGGCGCAGCCCACGCTGAAACAGCTCGAGGCCTTTGCGCAGGCCGTCCATGTGCCGATCGGGTACCTGTTCCTGCCCGAACCGCCGCAAGAGAGGCTGCCGATCCCCGACTTCCGCACCCACGACGGGCGCGGCGTGCGGCGTGCCAGCCCCGATCTTCTCGACATGCTCTACGCCTGCCAGGAGCGGCAGGGCTGGTATCGCGAATTCGCTCTGACGGTGCGGATGCCCGAGGTGGGCTTTGTCGGCAGCGCGAGCCTGGATGACCGACCTAAGGACGTGGCAGCGCGCATGGCGCGGGTCCTCGGCTTCGATCTTGCCGCCCGGGCCGCGTGCCGCACCTGGGAAGAGGCGCTGCGTCAGTTCATCGCCCAGGCGGATGCCGCAGGCGTGCTGGTGATGGTGAGCGGTGTCGTGCTGTCCAACAACCGCCGCACGCTTAACCCCGAAGAGTTCCGCGGTTTTGCGCTGGCCGACGCGCGCGCGCCCCTGGTGTTCATCAACGGGGCCGACACGAAATCCGGGCAGATGTTCACGTTGGCGCATGAACTCGCGCATCTCTGGCTCGGCGCTTCGGCCCTGTCGGACGCCAGCGCCGCCCCCCTCAACGGCTATCGCCGCGAGGAGGTATGGTGCAACGCGGTGGCGGCCGAGCTTCTGGTTCCGCTAGACGCGCTCCGGCCAGTGATCGCGCCGCTGGAGCCGCTCGATGACGCCATGCAGAGGCTGTCGCGCCAGTTCAAGGTCAGCACTCTGGTCGTCCTCCGCCGGTTGTACGACGTAGGCGCGCTGGATCGCGCCGCTTTCGACCGCGCCTGGGTGCAGGAGCGAGAGCGCTTGCGTGAACTGGCGGGCGCGAGCGCGGGCGGCGGGGATTTCTATCGCACGACGCTGTCGCGCGTCAGCCGCCGGTTTGCCCGCGCCTTGGTCGAAAGCACGCTGGAAGGGCAGACACTGTACCGCGACGCCTTCCGGATGCTGGGCGTCAAGAAAACCGAGACGTTCAACAACATCGGGCGGGAAGTGGGGGTCATGGGATGACCCGCTATCTGCTCGACACGAATATCTTCATTCAGGCACGGAACCTGCACTACGGCTTCGATTTCTGCCCGGCGTTCTGGGAATGGCTGATCGCCCAGAACGGAACCGGCCGCGTTGCAAGCATCGACAAGGTCGGTGACGAACTGCAGGCAGGGGGCGATGATCTCTCTGATTGGGCCAACGCGCGCGGAGCGGGCTTCTTCCTGCCACCTGATGACCCGGTACTCCCAGCCCTTGGGCAAGTCAGTTCTTGGGCGACCAGCCAGACCTACGAGGCAGCAGCCATCGCAACCTTCCTCCAGGTCGCGGACTACTGGCTGGTGGCACATGCCCTTGCGCATGGTTTCGTCGTCGTCACCCACGAGGTCCCTTCGAACTCGACCCGGAAGATCAAGATACCCAATGCCTGCATAGGGTTGGGCATCACCTGCATAAGTCCCTACGAAATGCTGCGGCGCGAACGCGCCCGGTTTGTTCTCGGGCCAGCACCGAGGGCGGCATGAGTGCGGAATGGTATCCAGGGATCAAGGTCTTCTGCGCGCATTGGCGTCATGCGCCGATGCTGCAACAGACTTTCGAGACCCTCGAGCAAACCTTCGCCGAGGGGAACGACGCCTGCATCGATGCGTCTAAGGGTCTTGTCGAATGCGCTTGCCGCGTGATCATTGAGAACCTCGACGATCCGGCCAATCCGATCAAGGAATGGAAGGACAGCCCGATCAAGGCCGACACTCCGACTTTCAAGGATTGGGTTTCCGGTGCCTTGCGCCTGCTCGAACTGACGGAGAGCCGCGATGATCCTTTCAGCAAGCTCCTGTCGCAGCATTTCAAGCTGGTCGACGAGCTAGGCCGTTTCAGAAACATGGCTGGTCCGATCAGCCATGGGAAAGAAGGGTTCGCCCAAAAGCTGTCGTCCCATCACAGGCGTGCGGCCATCCTCGCGGCCGACGCCCTCGTGACCTTTCTCCATGAGGCCTATCTCGAGCGCGAACCCGACCCCGTCACCACACTCGAGCCTTACGAACGTTTCCCGAAATCGAATGCCCTCATCGACTATCATGTGGTTGCAGAAGCAACGGGCAATGATGACGGATGGCTGGAGGTCACGCTGCATCTCCCCGGAGACGAGACGCTCGACATCGCGATTGAACCTTCGCGGTTGCTTTTTGGCGTTGACCGTGAAGCCTACAAATATGTGCTGGGTTTGTGCCGCGATGCGCCAATGCCTCCTGCGGACAGTGATGCAGAGGAGGCGGCATAATGGCCACTTTGACCGAGGCACAGGTTGAAGGCGTCCTGCTCGATCAACTCGGAGGGCTTGGATACAGTCTCCTGAACGACGCGGTTTCTGGCCCCGACGGCAGCGCACCCGAGCGGGAGGCGTATTCAGACACCTTCCTCGTTGCGCGGCTGCGGGATGCGATGGCCCGGCTGAACCCCCAGATCCCAGAGGATGCGCGCGAGGATGCGCTGCGGCGGGTGGTGGCCTCCGACAGACCCTCGTTGATCGAGGAAAACCGGCGGCTGCATCGGTTAATGGTCGAAGGCGTGCCGGTCGAATACCGGGCAGAGGACGGCACGATCCGCGGAGATGCCGTGCGACTGCTGGACCCCGAGGATGGGGTGAACGACTGGCTGGCCATTGCGCAATTCACGGTGATCGAGAACGGCAACAACCGGCGCCCGGATGTGGTGGTGTTCCTGAACGGCTTGCCAGTGGGTGTTATCGAAGTGAAGAAGCCGGGGGCCGAGACCGCGACCCTCGGCGCGGCCTTCAATCAGCTGCAGACCTACAAGGCGCAGATCCCGTCAATCTTCCGTGCGAATGCCGTGCTGGTCACGACCGACGGTATCCAGGCCCGCATCGGCTCGCTGACTGCCGATCTGGAGCGCTTCATGCCTTGGCGCACAACCGATGGTGCCGAAGTAGCACCCAAGGGTGCGCCGGAAATGCCGGTGCTGATCGAAGGCGTCTTCGCGCGGGACCGCCTCTTGTCGCTGATGCAGGATTTCACGGTCTTTGGCGAGCGACCCGGCGGTCTGGCCAAGATCATTGCAGGCTATCACCAGTTTCATGCCGTGAAACGGGCGGTCGCCAGCACAGTTGAGGCGAGCCGTTCCGGGGGTGACCGCAAGGCCGGGTGATCTGGCACACGCAGGGGTCAGGCAAGAGCCTCCTCATGGCTTTCTATGCGGGCCAGTTGGTGCGCGAACCGGCGATGGAGAACCCGACGATCGTCGTCATCACCGACCGCAATGACCTGGACGACCAGCTGTTCGGCACCTTCTCGATGTGCCGCGATCTGATCCGCCAGACTCCAGTCCAGGCAGAGAGCCGAGAAGACCTGCAGAATGCCCTTTCCCGCGCCTCGGGCGGGGTGGTGTTCACGACGATCCAGAAGTTCGCTCCGGAGAAGGGCGAGGCCTATCCGCTGCTGACGGATCGGCGAAATGTTGTGGTGATCGCCGACGAAGCCCACCGAAGCCAATACGGGTTCAAGGCGCGGATCGAGAAGACTGGCGAAATCGCCTATGGCTTCGCCAAGCACCTTCGCGACGCGCTGCCAAATGCGTCCTTCATCGGCTTCACCGGCACGCCGATCGAGCAGGACGACGTGAACACCCCCGCGGTGTTTGGCCACTACATCGACGTCTACGACATCAGCCGCGCTGTCGAGGATGGGGCGACGGTGCCGATCTATTACGAAAGCCGCCTAGCTAGGATCGAGCTTCCTGAGGAGGAAAAGCCGAAGGTCGATGCCGAGATCGAGGAACTGACCGAGGACGAAGCCGTCAGCGAACAGGAACGGCTGAAGCGGAAGTGGTCCACCGTCGAGGCGCTTGTCGGGGCAGAGAAGCGGCTGCGCATGGTTGCCGAGGACCTCGTCGCCCATTTCGAGGCGCGAGTGCAGGCGATGGACGGCAAGGCCATGGTGGTCTGTATGAGCCGCCGCATCTGCGTCGACCTCTACAACCAGATCGTCGCCCTGCGGCCCGACTGGCATTCCGACGACGACAATGCCGGGCTGGTGAAGATCGTGATGACCGGATCAGCCTCGGACCCGGAAGCCTGGCAGCCCCATATCGGGGGAAAGGCGCGCCGCGATCTGCTGGCCAAGCGGGCAAAGGATCCGAAGGATGCGCTGAAGCTGGTGATCGTGCGGGACATGTGGCTCACCGGCTTCGACAGCCCATCCATGCATACGATGTACATCGACAAGCCGATGCGCGGCCACGGGCTGATGCAGGCGATTGCCCGCGTCAACCGCGTGTTCCGCGACAAGCCTGCAGGGTTGATCGTCGATTACATCGGCATCGCCCAGAACCTGAAGTCCGCGCTGGGCCAGTATTCCAAGGCGGACCAGGAACAAGCGGGGATTGACGAGGCAGAGGCCGTTGCCGCGCTGCTGGAGCGGCTGGATGTCGTGCGCTCCATGTTCCACGGGTTCGACTATTCGGCTGGATTGACCGGCACCCCGCACCAACGGCTCGTCGCACTGGCAGAGGCGTTGAACTGGATCCTCGCCAGGCAGGACGAAGCCGCCCAGCGCGAAACCGACAAGGAGGCGAAGAAGGCTTCGCACCGCCGATACCAGGACGCAGTGCTGGCGCTCTCCAAGGCCTTCGCCCTTTGCTCCGCCAGCGATACGGCCCGCGATGTCCGCGACGAGGTGGGCTTCTTCCAGACCGTGCGAGCCGCGATGGTCAAGGCGGCCGACAGTTCAGGTACGTCGGCAGCCGACCGCGACCTCGCAATCCGCCAGATCGTCAATGCTGCCGTCGCCTCGACCGAGATCGTCGACATTCTGTCGGCGGCAGGGCTGTCATCGCCGGACATCTCCATCCTGTCGGATGAGTTCCTCGCCGAAGTCGGCCAGATGGAAAAGAAGAACCTGGCTCTGGAAGCCCTGAGGAAACTGCTAAACGACGAAATCCGATCACGCAGCAAGAGCAATGTGATCGAGACCCGGAAGTTCTCGGAGCGGCTCGAAGAGGCCATCGCGCGCTACCATACCAATGCCATCAGCACGGTCGAGGTTCTTCAGGAACTGATTGCGCTGGCCAAGGACGTTCGCGACGCACGAAGCCGCGGCGAAGAGACAGGGCTGACACCAGAAGAGGTCGCATTTTACGATGCGCTGGCCGATAATCAGAGCGCGGTTGACGTGCTCGGCAACGACCAGCTGAAAATCATCGCCCATGAACTGCTGAAGGGACTCAAGGCCAACGTCAGCATCGACTGGGCGCACCGCGACAGCGCCCGGGCGCGTCTGAGGGTTCTGGTCAAGCGCATCCTTCGGAAGTACGGCTATCCCCCGGACCTTGAGGAAGCGGCAGTGCGGGGCGTTCTGGCACAGGCCGAAGCGATGCTTTCAGAGATGACACTGTGATGTGTGACTGGCCAAAAGGGCCCGATCTGGCAGGCTGTTGAGGTGGACTACAACAAAGAGCAAATCTCGAGGAGTTGAAGCGCTTTGCAGTTCGTTTCCCGTTCTTCCCTCTCAAGAACCCTTCTCGCACTTGCCGGATTGGCAGGCCCTGCAACCGCAGAGACCTACCAGTTGATCTGCGAAAACCCTCGCCGTGAATACCAAGTGCGTTTCAGCGACGGCGATACAAACATCCAAGTGGACGTACCGGAGGGAATCACGCTCTACCGCGTTCTCGCGGTGGAGGAAACGGAGGCGCGACATGTGGTGGTGGCACTGACAATGAATGATGGACCCACCGTCAGGCTTTCGCTGCGACCCTACCTGCGGATGGAATACTGGAGTGGGAACGAGCTGTTCCAAACTGATGCGTGCCGAACCCAATAGGCCGTCGCACCAACAAGGCCCCCCCTCCTCTGGTTCCTCCCCGGCGCTGAACGTATGCGGGGGGGCGCAGCGCGGCGGTTCGCTAGCGTGAGGCATTTTCACCGGGGAAGCCAGGCGGAAGCCACCTTGCGCGCTGACGCCGGAATTCGTGAGTCAGATCAGCGGCTTGCGCAATCACGATCTGGCCGGGGTCGATTCCCGGCGGGAAGCCAGGGAAGCCACCTCCGGGGATGCCAGGTGGCCGGAAGCCACCCAGGAAAGCCAATTCGTCAGAAGCTGTTGAATCCGCTTCACTTTTCGGGTTGACAGACCTGCCCCCATTGACCTACCCCTTGATCATCGAAGAATTGCGCCCGGAGGAACCCCCTCGCGGGCGCTTTTCAATTCCCCTCCCACACATCCCGAGCCCCGCCCCATGGATCTCGTCTTCGCGCCGAGCCAGGTAGAGTCCTGGCCGATTGCCAGGCTGCGCTCCTATGCCCGCAATGCCAAGATGCATGGCGACGACCAGGTGGCCAAGATTGCCGCCAGCATGGCCAAGTTCGGCTGGACCGTCCCCTGCATGGTGGCCGACGACGGCGAGCTGATCGCGGGCCATGGCCGGGTGCTGGCGGCCACCATGCTCGGGCTGACCGAGGTGCCGGTGATCCGGCTTAGCCATCTCGACGAGGCTGAACGCCGAGCCTACCGGATCGCCGACAACAAGCTGACCGAACTGGGCGAATGGGACGAGGCCCTGCTGCGCGACGAGATCGCGGGGCTCTTGGCTGAGGATTTCGACCTGACGCTCTTGGGCATCAGCGACGATGACCTTGACGCGCTGTTGCGGGATCCCGACGCGCTGGGCGGCGATGGTCCGGTCGAGGGCGAGGACGACGTTCCTGACCTGCCGGTCACGCCGGTGTCCGTGCCGGGCGACCTCTGGCAGCTGGGCGCGCATCGTTTGATCTGCGGCGACAGCACGGCGGCGGATGTGGTGGGGCAGCTGCTCGGTGATGTGCGCCCCCTGCTGATGGTCACCGACCCGCCCTATGGCGTGGAGTACGATCCCTCCTGGCGCAACCAGGCTGGGGCCGCAAAGACGAAACGCACCGGCAAGGTGCTGAACGACGACCGCGCCGACTGGCGCGAGGCTTGGACGCTGTTCCCCGGCGACGTCGCCTATGTCTGGCACGGCGCGCTGCACGCGGCGACCGTGGCCGACAGCCTGACCGCTGCTGGTTTCGCCATCCGGTCACAAATCATCTGGGCCAAGGACCGGCTGGTGCTCAGCCGCGGCGACTATCACTGGCAGCACGAACCGTGCTGGTATGCGGTGCGCGCCAAGGGCAAGGGTCACTGGGCGGGGGACCGCAAGCAGACGACGCTGTGGCAGATCGCCAACCGGGATCAGGACGCCGACACCGTGCACGGCACGCAGAAGCCGGTGGAGTGCATGCGGCGGCCGATCCTGAACAACTCCAGCCCCGGCCAGGCGGTGTATGAACCCTTCATGGGATCCGGCACCACGCTGATCGCGGCCGAGACGACGGGCCGGGTCTGCTTCGGGATCGAGTTGAACCCCGCCTATGTCGATGTCGCCATCGAGCGCTGGCAGTCCTTCACCGGCCAAGAGGCGCTGCTGGCGGAAACCGGCGAGACCTTCTCCGCCCTCAAGGCCAGGCGGCTCGCGGCATGAACTTGCCCCTCCTGCCCGGCCGGATCGAGCATTGGCCCCTGTCCCGTCTCCGCCCCTATGCCCAGAATGCCAAGACCCACGACGCCGATCAGGTGGCGAAGATCGCCGCCAGCATGGCCGAATTCGGCTGGACCGTCCCCTGCCTGGTTGCCGCCGATGGCGAGCTGATCGCTGGCCATGGCCGCGTCCTCGCCGCAGCCCAGCTGGGGTTGGCAGAGGCCCCAGTGATCGTGCTGGGCCACCTGACCGAGGCGCAGCGGCGGGCCTATCGGATCGCCGACAACAAGCTGACCGAACTGGGCGGGTGGGACGAGGCGCTGCTGCTCGAGGAACTGCGCGGGTTGATGGCCGAGGACTTCGACCTCGGGCTGATCGGGATCCCCGAGGATGAACTGGACGCGCTGCTGAACGATACCGATGACCGCGCGCCCATCGACGATGACGCGGCCGACACCATCCCCGAGGCCCCGGCCGAGCCGATCACCCGCCCCGGCGACATCTGGGCGCTGGGCGATCACCGGCTGATCTGCGGCGACGCGACCGATCCGACCGTGGTGGCCCGGCTGATGGACGGGGCACAGGCGTCGCTCATGTTCACCTCGCCACCGTATGCCCAGCAGCGCGACTATGGCGCGGCGAAGGAGAAGGTCGGTGATTGGGATGCGCTGATGCAAGGCGTCTTCGCCGCGGCTCCCGTCACCGCCGATGCCCAGCTGCTGGTGAACCTCGGCCTCGTCCATCGCGATGGCGAATGGATCCCGTATTGGGAGGGCTGGCTCGACTGGATGCGCGCGCAGGGCTGGCGGCGCTTCGGCTGGTATGTCTGGGACCAGGGGCCCGGCCTGCCCGGCGACTGGAACGGGCGCCTCGCGCCGTCGCACGAGTTCATCTTCCACTTCAACCGCCAGCCGCTGAAGCCGAACAAGACGGTCGCGAGCAAGCACGCAGGCGAACCCCTCGGCGGCGGTGGCTTGCGCGGGGCCGACGGCACGGTCCACCGCAAGACCGGTTCCGGCAACGCGATCCAGAGCCACCGCATCCCCGACAGCGTGTTCCGCATCATGCGCCACAAGGGCGGGCTGGGCGCGGCCGGATCGCACCCTGCGGTGTTCCCCGTGGCGCTGGTCGAGGCGGTTCTGGAAGCCTTCACCGCCCCCGGCGACCTGGTGTTCGAACCCTTCTGCGGCTCCGGCACCCAGCTGATCGCCGCCGAACGCACCGGGCGGCGCTGCTGCGCGGTGGAACTGGACCCGGTCTACTGCGACGTCGCGGTGCGACGGTGGGAGATGGCAACGGGGCGGACAGCCAGCCGCGATTGACCAGTTGGCCCGAACTTGCGAATGTTCGCCCAGAAGGAGAACGGGAAATCGGCCTACCGCCTTCGGCACTTGAATGGTCGAATCTCGCCGGAGCAGTTGATGCGTAGCCCTTCCATTTCGTCCCCCGGCAAAGCCGACCAACTCATTGATATCTTTGAGCGCGAGGTGGAGGTCGAATATCGGGGCGAGCGGTATCGGGTTCGCGACAATGGTTCCGCGCATCGTCTGCCCCAGAAACGGCAGAAGACCAGACCGCTTGATGACCAATGGACCTTTGGGCGGCAGGGGTTGTCCACTGGCTACATGTATCTGAGCGGCGTGCCCGTTCATCGGATCGTCTGCTGGGCTTTTCATGGCGAGCCGCCCACCGACCGCCATGTCGTTGATCACATCGACACGAACAGGGCAAACAATCGACCGGAAAACCTGCGGTGGGTCACGCGGCTGGAAAACGTGCTGCTAAACGAAATCTCTGCTCGGCGCATCGAACTGGTCTACGGTTCGATTGAAGCCTTCTTCGCTGATCCCACCCGGGTCCAGACCGATAAGGTGTTTCCCGACATATCCTGGATGCGCACCTTGACGAAGGACGAGGCGGCAGCCGCAAAAGCGCGTTTACAGGAATGGGCAAAGAGCGGCTCTGTCCCAAGCGGTGGCGCGCTGGGCGAGTGGCTTTATGGGACGAGAGAGCGGGCAAGCTATGAACCACCGCCGGAAGAATATGAGTCGCTGACACCGTCTGTTGTGCAGGTCAAATGGAAGGTGCCGACAGAATTCCCTCTTTGCCCGGAGGAGGTGACAGAGGATGGGCTCGAACGCTACGCGGAAAACCTGAAATTTGGCCGTGTTTTCGCACGAAACCATCTTTACCAGAGTTTGGTCGTGCAACATGGCATGACCGAGGACAGCCTCGTGGTCCTAACGCACGATCCTAGCGACAATGCGATCAAGGACTGGGCGGTCGCGCATGTCGGTGTCCGCGGCGAATTCTTCTACCACCGCAGCGAACACCAGTATTTTACCCTGCAGGGGGCCCTCAAAACCTTCTGTGAACTGACCGGCGATAGCTACGACGACTGCATGGACGACTACTGCTGATCGATCAGCTACCTTCGGGGAGCCGGTAAACCGTCCCCCTGCCCTCGATCTTCTCGGCGGCGATGGGCAAACCGAGCTTCTTCTTGATCGCCCCGGAAATGGCCCCCCTCGCGGTGTGGGCTTGCCAAGACGTCGCCGCGACGATCTCTGCGACTGTTGCGCCCTCGGGGCGCTGGAGCATGGCGATGATTTGCGCCTGCCTGGTGCCAGCGCGGATGGCGACGGGTTTCGCGGTGTCGGTGTCGCAGGCCATCTGCACCGGTTCCGGCTTCGGCCTCGCCTTCCGCACGCTGGCGACGGCGCTGGCCACAACCGGCTCGATCCCGATGGCCTCCAACCCGGCCTCGGTCGCGATCAGCGTGGTGCCGTGGCCATCGCCGGTCTCGCGCCACATCGGTTCGCCGCGACGCAGGTTGGCCTCGACCTCATCGAGCCAGCCGCGGGCGATCATCTTGCCGACGACCATCTTGGCAGCGGCGCCGACCAGCCCCTCGGGCAGCGGCAGGGCGAGGTTGCCGGGCCGGGTCGCGGCGCGGGACAGGATAAGGGACTGAGTGTCGGACGGGGTGGTCATCGGGGCCTCCGGGCGCTGTGGCGCGCGGTGTGCGCGCCTTCTACGGAGGCAAGCCCCGTCCTCGGACGGGGCGGCCGTCGCGCGTTGTGGGCGCGTCAGGCGGCGTGTTCGCCTTCCTTGAAGGCGCTGTCGGTCATCTGGCGCAGCAGGCACGCATAGTGCTTCAGCGTCCCGACATGGCCCCAATGGATCTCGTCGGGGTGGGTCTCGAAATGGTCGTCGCTGAGGGCCTTCAGACGCTCCAGCATCGTGTCGATTTCGGCCTTGGCGGCGATGAAGGCGTCGAGGGCTTTGGAATTGTCGGCTGCGCGGCGGGTGGTCATGGCAGGGCATCCTTCGGTGAGTTGCATCGTTCCGGTGCCAACACCATCGCTCTGTCGGGCGAATGATCGTAGGCAAATCGGAGCAATATCAGTGCTTTCTGATCGCTCCGGTCAGATCAGCCGCATCTCGGCCAGTGCGCGGCTGGCGGCACCCAGCTGGGCGGTCGGCAGTTCGATCTTGATGTGCGACAGGACGTCAGAGGCCTCGGCCGGGATCCCGCTTTCGCGGAGCGCCTGCTCGATGACCTCGGCGATGGCGTCCGGGCGGCTCAGGTCGAAACCTTCGGGAAGGGCGGAATAGTCGATGCGGATGGTGGTCGTGGTCATGGTGAAGCCCTCCTGGGATCGGCGCGATGCAGCCTGTTGATGGACAACAGAATCGCTCCAGAGGGGGAGACAATCAACGGAATTGATTATATTTTCCTGTTTATTTTCAATATCTTGATAGGCATCACGGCGCCATGAAAGGCATGAGCGAACGCGAGTATGCGGCCCATTCCGGCCTGTCTCGCGGCGGGGTGCAGAAGGCGCGCAAGAACGGTCGGCTGGTGGTCCATGACGACGGGTCGATCAATGCCGCGGCCTCGGATGTGCGGCGGGCGGAGATGACGGACCCCGACCAGCAGCGCCGCAGCTTGGGTGGCGATGGGCTGGCCAGCGGCCCAAGTGACACGACATCCTACATCAAGGCGCGCACGGCGCTGACGGTCTATGCGGCGCAGGAACGCCAGCTGGCCGTCCAGAAGAAGAAGGGCGCGCTTGTCGACCGCGCGCGGGCGGAAACGCTGGTGTTCCGCCTGGCGCGGCAAGAACGGGACGTCTGGGTGACCTGGCCCGGACGGGTGGCAGCACTTATGGCGGCGCAGATCATGGCGGAGGTGGAACGGCAATCCGGGGCATCGGTGACGATCGAGACCGCGATCATGCAGAGGGTGCTGGAAGCCCATGTCCGCGAACAGCTCGACGCCCTCGCCGACCTCCGGGTTTCCCTCGGGTAACGATGATCTGGCCGACAATGATCTGACGGCCGACCTAGACCTCGGCTTCGACGGCGCCGAGGACCTGCTGCGGGTCTGGCGGCAGGGGATGCGGCCTGATCCGAACCTGACAGTGTCGGAATGGGCGGATCAGCATCGCTGGCTGTCCTCTCGCGGCGCGGCCGAACCGGGGCGCTATCGCACTGCCCGCGCGCCCTATCTGCGCGAGATCATGGATGCGCTGTCGCCCGGCCATCCGGCCCAGCGCATCACCTTCATGAAGGCGGCGCAGGTCGGGGCCACGGAAGCGGGCAACAACTGGATCGGCTTCGTCATCCACCACGCGCCGGGGCCGATGCTGGCGGTGCTGCCGAGCCTTGAACTGGCGAAGCGGACGTCACGGGGCCGTTTGGACCCGCTGATCGCGGACAGCCCGGCGCTGCGCGAACGGGTCAACCCGGCCCGATCCCGCGATGCGGGCAACTCGATGCTGTCGAAGGAATTCCCCGGCGGCATCCTGGTGCTGACTGGCGCGAACTCGGCGACCGGCCTGCGGTCGATGCCCGCGCGCTATGTCTTCCTCGACGAGGTCGACGCCTATCCGGCCTCGGCCGACGAGGAAGGCGATCCGGTCACGCTGGCCGAGGCGCGGACCACGACCTTCTCGCACCGGCGCAAGGTGTTCATGGTCTCGACCCCCACGATCCGGGGGCTGAGCCGGATCGAGCGCGAGTTCGAGGCATCTGATCAGCGGCGCTACTTCGTACCCTGTCCGCATTGCGGCACCATGCAATGGCTGCAGTTCGACCGGCTGCGCTGGGTGAAGGGGAAGCCGGAAACCGCCGCCTACCATTGCGAGGGCTGCGAACGGCCCATCGCCGAGCACCACAAGACCGAGATGCTGGCCAAGGGCGAATGGCGGGCGACAGCGGTTTCCAAGGATCCGAAGGCCATCGGCTTCCACCTCTCCGCGCTCTATTCGCCCTTGGGCTGGAAAAGCTGGTCCGACGTCGCGCGGGAATGGCTCGCGGCGCAAGGGTCGGACGAGACGCTGCGCGTCGCGCGCAACACGCTTCTGGGCGAGACATGGGTCGAGTCTGGCGACGCGCCGGAATGGCAGCGGCTGGCGGATCGGCGCGAAGCCTGGAAGCCGGGCACCGTGCCGATGGCGGGGTTGTTTCTGACCGCGGGGACGGATGTCCAGAGGGACCGCATCGAGGTCGATATCTGGGCCTGGGGCCGGGGCATGGAAAGCTGGCTCGTCGATCACATCGTCATTCCGGGCGGGCCTGACGATCCGGCAGCCTGGGACAAGCTGACCGCCTTGCTCGGGCGCAGCTGGCAGCATGCCAACGGCGCCTCCATGACCGTGGCACGGCTTGGCATCGACACCGGGTACGAGGCCGCGGCGGTCTATGCCTGGTCGCGCAAGGTCGGGTTCGAACAGGTGGCGCCCCTGAAGGGGCTTGAGGGCTTCAACCGCGCCGCCCCAGTTTCTGGCCCGACCTATGTCGACGCCACCATCGGCGGGAAACGGCTCCGCCGCGGGGCCCGGCTCTGGTCGGTGGCCACGGCGACGTTCAAGGCGGAAACCTACCGGTTCCTGCGGATCGAACGGCCGTCTGACGAGGACCGGGCGCTGGGCGTTCTCGATGCGCCGGGGAC
>NZ_OAOQ01000008.1 GCF_900207575.1 Cereibacter ovatus | reverse complement strand
GACCCTTCCCACGAACGCGGGCAAGGCGCTGGTGGTGATCACGGCGCTTGTGGCGGGTATCGCTCTGCCCCTGACGGCGGTGCAGATCCTCTGGGTCAATCTGATCACCGGCATCACCCTGGGCCTTGCCCTTGCGTTCGAGCCGACCGAGGCGGGCACCATGGCCCGCCCGCCCCGCCGCCGCAACGCGCCGATCCTCTCGGGCGAGCTGGTGTTGCACATGGTGCTGGTGGCCGCCCTGTTTCTTGCCGCGGTCTTCGGCATGTTCACCTATGCGCTCGACAGGGGCTATCCGCTTCCGCTCGCCCAGACCATCGCGTTGAACACGCTGGTGGTGCTGGAAGTCTTCCACCTCTTCTTCATCCGCAACATCCACGGCACCTCGCTGACCTGGGCCGCCGCGCGGGGAACGAAGGTGGTCTGGATCGTGGTGATCGCCATCACCTCGGCGCAGTTCGCCGTCACCTATGTGCCGTTCTTGCAGCGCATTCTCGGTACTCAGGCGGTTTCGGTCGCGGACGGCCTGCTTGTCGTGGCGGTCGGTGCGATCTTTTTCGCCATCATCGAGATCGAGAACCAGATCCGGCTGGGTCTCAAGCGGACCGAAGGATGGGCGAAGGGATGAGATTTCCAGGACAGGTTCACCCAGGCACCACCTGCCGCAGCCGTCCGCAAGACGAACCCTCTGCGGACGCCGGGGTCGGTCCCTTCCGCTTCAGGAAGATGCCCGGCAAAGTCGTCTCGAATGACTGGTACGGAAAGAATTGCGCAAGCAGATCCCTATCCGTACGCTCGGCTGCATGACCCGGACCCTCATCGGCTATGCCCGCTGCTCGACCGACAAGCAGGATCTTGAAGCGCAGAAGCAGGCGCTGGCGGCCCTGGGGGTCGCGGAAGATCGCATCTACACCGACCACGGCATGACCGGCACGAACCGCGCCCGCGCCCCGGCCTCGACCAGGCTCTCGGCGCCGTGCGCGAGGGCGACACGCTCGTGGTCTCCAAGCTCGACCGCCTGGCGCGGTCGGTTCCCGATGCCCGCGCCATCACCGACCAGCTCGCCGCCAAGGGCGTGAAGCTTGCGCTGGGGGGGGCACGATCCCACAGATCCGATGGGCAAGATGTTCTTCAACATCCTCGCCACCTTCGCGGAGTTCGAGGCCGACCTCATCCGCGCGCGGACCCGCGAGGGCATGGCGATCGCCAGAGCGCGCGGCAAGCAACCCAAGCTGTCGGAAAAGCCGCAGAAAGAGCTGAGGCGTATGCATGGCTCGGGCGAGTAGTCGATCAGCGACCTTGCCGAACTCTTCTCCGTCTCCAGGCCGACGGTCTACCGAACCCTGAACCGCGTCAGCCGACCAGTCGGACCTTAACGTACTTTTCTGCCCCCTCCGGCAGCAGTCCCCAACGAGGGGACCAGATTGTAGAACTGAAACACAAATCCCACATGGTCGCGGCGAAACGCCGTCAGCGCCGCATCCCCAAGCCCCGTCAGATCGCGGCCGCGGAACAGAACCCGCCCCGCCGTGGGCACATCCAGCCCGCCAAGGATGTTCAGCAGCGTGGATTTGCCCGACCCAGAAGCGCCCAGAAGCACCACCATTTCGGCTTCGTGCAGCGCAAGATCCACCCCCCGCAGCGCGTGAACCGCGACCGCGCCGCTGCGGTAGACCTTGGTGATGCCTTGCGCGCACAGCACCACCGCCGGGGAACCAGTGCCTTGTGACATGCGCCCAGAATGTCAGCATGGCCGGGGGCGGCCATGATCCGCATCAATCCTGCACCGCCGCCCCTTGCGTGGCCTGCACCGCCTGCGCGGTCGCCGCCTCGCGCACGATGGCGGCCAGATGGCCGAACTGATCGGCCAGCGGGCTGGACCTGCGCCAGACCATGCCGATGGTGCGCGTGGGCTGCGGCGAGGGCAGCCGCGCCACCGCCACCGACGCCGATCGCGTCTCGATCGCAATCGCCATCTGCGGGATCAGCGTGATCCCGATCCCTGCCCCCACCATCTGCACCAGCGTCGAAAGCGAGCTTCCCTCCATCAGATCGCGCGGCGCCGACGACGACATCGCACAGAACGAGATCGCCTGATCGCGGAAGCAATGCCCTTCCTCCAGCAGCAAAAGCCGCATCTCGCGCAGGCTTTCGGCATGGGGAACGGGGCGGTCGGCATCTTCCTGCGGGCGGACAAGCACGAATTCCTCGGACAGCAGGGGCTGTTCGATCAGTGACGGCTCTGACACCGGAAGGGCCACGATGGCGGCATCCAGCCGGCCATCGGCCAGATCGGCCAGCAGCTTGCGCGTCACCGCCTCGCGCGGGCGCAGGTCAAGGCCGGGATAGCGCGCGGCAAGGCTTTTGATCACCATGGGCAGCAGATAGGGCGCAACGGTGGGAATGACCCCGATCCGAAACCGGCCCAGCAGCGGCCCGTGCGAGGCCCGCGCCAGCGCCCCCAGTTCATCCACCGCGCGCAGGATATCACGCGCGCGGGCGGCAAACGCCTCGCCCAGCGAGGTCAGCCGGATCTGCCGCGGCCCGCGTTCCAGAAGCGGCGCGCCCAGCATCTCTTCCAGTTCCTTCATCTGCAACGACAATGCAGGTTGCGAGATCGCACAGGATTCGGCCGCGCGCCCGAAATGCCCATGGCGGGCAAGGGCCTCGAAATAGCGCAAATGGCGCATGGAGATGTTTATCATCAGATAATCTTATGCCTGCCATTAGAAAATGCAAGTGGCGCAAATATCGAAGCTTCGCTATCCGTGTCGCAGCAGGGAAAGACAGGCCAGAGCCGGGGGCAGATGCCACCATGGTCTGGCGCCCCCCCTCGGATACGAAACGCAGCGAGATCGGAGAACGACATGGATGGAAACGGTATGACTTCCGCGGGCAAATGCCCGGTGATGCACGGTGCGAACACCTCTGTCGGCACGTCGAACATGGACTGGTGGCCCAAGGCGCTGAACCTTGACATCCTGCACCAGCACGACCGCAAGACCAACCCGCTGGGCCAGGACTTTGACTACCGCGCAGAAGTCCAGAAGCTGGATTTCGACGCGCTGAAAAAGGATCTTCACGCGCTGATGACCGACAGCCAGGACTGGTGGCCGGCCGACTGGGGCCATTACGGCGGGCTGATGATCCGCATGGCCTGGCACGCGGCCGGGTCGTATCGCGCGGCCGACGGCCGGGGCGGCGGCAACACCGGCAACCAGCGGTTCGCGCCGCTGAACTCTTGGCCGGACAACGTGAACCTTGACAAGGCCCGCCGCCTGCTGTGGCCGATCAAGAAGAAATACGGCAACCGGCTCAGCTGGGGCGACCTGATGATCCTGGCAGGCACCGTGGCCTATGAATCCATGGGGCTGAAAACCTTCGGCTTCGGCTTCGGCCGCGAGGAAATCTGGCACCCGGAAAAGGACACCTACTGGGGATCGGAAAAGGAATGGCTGGCCAAAAGCACCGACCGCTATGGCAGCGACGACCGCAGCACGCTGGAAAACCCGCTGGCCGCGGTGCAGATGGGCCTGATCTACGTCAACCCCGAAGGCGTCGACGGCAACCCCGATCCGCTGCGCACCGCGATTGACGTGCGCGAAACCTTTGCCCGCATGGGTATGGACGACGAGGAAACCGTCGCCCTGACCGCGGGCGGCCACACCGTCGGCAAGTGCCACGGCAATGGCGATGCCTCGGTTCTGGGGCCCAACCCGGAAGCGGCGGGGCTGGAAGAACAGGGCCTTGGCTGGATCAACCCCACCGCCAGCGGCAAGGGCCGCCATACCGTGTCCAGCGGCCTTGAAGGCGCCTGGACCACGCATCCGACGCGCTGGGACAACGGCTATTTCTCGCTGCTGCTGGGTTACGACTGGGAACTGAAGAAAAGCCCCGCCGGAGCCTGGCAATGGGAGCCGATCGGCATCCGCGAGGAAGACCGCCCCGTGGATGTCGAAGACCCCTCGATCCGGCACAATCCGATCATGACCGACGCCGACATGGCCATGAAGATGGACCCGATCTATCGCCCGATCTCGGAACGGTTCCACGCCGATCCGGCCTATTTCTCGGAAGTGTTCGCCCGGGCCTGGTTCAAGCTGACCCACCGCGACATGGGGCCGAAGGCGCGCTATCTGGGGCCGGACGTGCCGCAGGAAGACCTGATCTGGCAAGATCCGGTGCCGGCGGGCCGCGCCGACTATGACGTGGCCGCCGTCAAGGCGCGCATCGCCGCCAGCGGCCTTTCGGTGGCCGACATGGTCGCCACCGCCTGGGACAGCGCCCGCACCTTCCGCGGATCGGACATGCGTGGCGGTGCGAACGGCGCCCGCATCCGGCTTGCCCCGCAAAAGGACTGGGAAGGGAACGAGCCCGCCCGTCTGGCCCGCGTGCTGGCCGTGCTGGAACCCATCGCCGCGGAAACCGGCGCCAGCATCGCGGATGTGATCGTTCTGGCCGGCAATCTGGGCGTTGAACAGGCGGCTGCGGCGGCCGGTATCGATGTGACGGTGCCCTTCGCCCCGGGCCGCGGCGACGCGACCGAGGCGCAGACCGACGCCGCCTCGTTCGAGGTGCTGGAGCCGATCCACGACGGCTTCCGCAACTGGCTGAAGAAGGACTACACCGTCTCGCCCGAGGAACTGATGCTGGATCGCACCCAGCTGATGGGTCTGACCGCGCCCGAGATGACGGCGCTGGTCGGCGGGCTGCGGGTGCTGGGCACCAACCACGGCGGCACCGCGCATGGCGTCTTTACCGACCGTCCGGGCGCGCTGACGACCGACTTCTTCGTAAACCTGACCGATATGGCCTATGCGTGGAAACCCGCTGGCGCCAACCTTTACGAACTGCGCTGCCGCAAGACCGGCGCGGTGAAGTGGACGGCTTCGCGGGTGGATCTTGTGTTCGGCTCGAACTCGATCCTGCGCGCCTATGCCGAGGTCTATGCCCAGGATGACGGACACGCCAAATTCGTGGCCGATTTCGTCGCCGCCTGGACCAAGGTGATGAACGCCGATCGCTTCGATCTGGCCAAAGCCTGACCGCGTCTCCCGCGGGAAGGCCAAGCCGGGGGCGCCGTTCGCGGCGCCCCCGTTGCATGTGACGGGCCCGCCGCGCTTGCGCGGACGGATCGTTCCCGCGGTCAAGGCCGCGCTTGCGCAGGCCGCCCGCCGCGCGGGGCCAACGCGCGCCGGCCCTTGACACCCGCCTCAAAGCATCCATATACCATCCACACGGATGGAGAATGGCATGACCGACCCCCTGCCCCGGCTGACCGACAGCGAAAAGATCACGATCAACCTTGGCCCCGTCGATCTGGGCCGGATCGATCTTCTGGTGCAGGAAGGTTACTATTCCAACCGCAGCGACTTTATCCGCACCGCGATCCGCAACCAGCTTGCGGCCGAGGGCGCGGCCGTCCAGCAATCGGTGGCGCGGCACACGCTGGAACTGGGGCTGCGCGATCTGGCCCGGGCCGAACTGGAACAGATCCGTGCCGCGGGCGAGGTGCTGCACCTGCGGGTTCTGGGCCTTGTGCGCATCGCGCCCGACGTCTCGGCCGACCTTGCCCGCGCCGCCATCGGCTCGATCACCGTGCTGGGCACGCTTCAGGCCCCGCCCGCGATCCGGGCGGCGCTGAAAGACCGCATCCGCTAAGCCGCAAGGAAGGACCGCAGCATGAAGATCGATTTCCCGGCGGTGATGGGCCGCGCGCTTGACCAGATCCGCGCGGGCAAACCCGGCGAGGCGACGCGCACGATACAAGCGGCCCTTGCCGGTCAGGCCGACGCGACCCCGCCCCGGCCGGCCCCCGACGTCATGGATGCCGAGATCGTGGCCGACACCCCCGCCCCCCGCCGCCGCCCCCTGCGCGAGGTGGTCGACATGCTAAGCCGCGCCGCCCCCCGGCCCGCGCCGGGCGTCCGGCCGACGGCGGCCCCCGGCGCGCGGTATGAAAGCCGCAGTTTCGCCGGGCCGCATGGCGCGCGGGACTATCGGCTGTATCAGCCCGCGCCGCGCCCCGGGGGGCCGCAGGGCATCGTGCTGATGCTGCATGGCTGCACCCAGACCCCTGACGATTTCGCCTGCGGCACCGGCATGAATGCGCAGGCCGACCGCCACGGGCTGATCCTGATCTATCCCCACCAAAGCCGGCGCCACAACGCGCAGGGCTGCTGGAACTGGTTCCGGCCCACGGATCAGCACGCCAACACCGGCGAGCCTGCGCTGCTGGCGGCCCTTGCCCGCAGTATCGCCGCGGAATTCGACGTCACCCCCGGCCGCACCTTCGCGGCGGGCCTGTCGGCGGGCGGGGCGATGGCGGCGATCCTTGGCGCCACCCATCCCGATCTGTTCGCCGCGATCGGGGTTCATTCCGGCCTGCCGCATGGCGCGGCGCATGACCTGCCAAGCGCGCTTGCCGCGATGCGCGGCGAAGGGATGCGCCCTTGCGCGCAGCGCGCCACGGCGGGCGGGCCGGTGCCGACCATCGTGTTTCACGGGCTGGCCGACACGACGGTGCATCCGTCGAACGGGGCGGCCGTGATCGCGGCGGCGGGCTTTGCCGGCGGGCAGGTCCAGCACGAACAGGGCCGCGCCACAGGCGGGCGTGCCTTCCGACGGGCGCGGGTGCAGGGCGCGGACGGCCGCCCCCTGACCGAGCTTTGGCAGATCGAGGGCGCGGGCCACGGCTGGTCCGGGGGCGCGGCGGCGGGGTCTTATACCGACCCGACGGGGCCGGATGCCTCGGCCGAGATGGTGCGCTTTTTCCTTGAAACGGTCTGACAGGGTGAAACGATCCGGCCCGGCGCCGCGGTGGCGGCCTGCCAGATCAGGCAGGCGCCCTGCGTGACCGCCCGCCGCGGCAAGAGCGGCCGGACACGCGGGGAATAGACCGACTCGACCGGGACAGAACCCAGCACCGCCGGAAGCAGCTTCGGGTTGGTGGCCAGCAGGGACCGCTGCCCCTCGTCTCCCAACGACCAGAACCCCACCGGGCCGGGCCAGAACGATTCAAGCCAGATCCCTTCGGCCCGGACAAGGGCATGACGCGGCAACAGAATGTGGTGATAGTCGCAGCCGCGACGCCCCTTCATGATCCGCGCCCCATCCCAGCCGCATTGCGCCAGATGGCGGGCGCGGGCAAGACGGCCACCGGCCTCGGGCACCAGAACGCAGTGCTGCCCCGACAGCTGCACCGCCCGCCCGTTGCCAAGCGCCCCGGCGCGGATCTGGACCGGGCACAGGCGCGAATCGGCCTGCATCGCCCGATGCGGAACATGCCGCGCCCCCACCCAAAGCAGCGGCTGGGGCGGGCCATCGCGCACGATCACCAGATCGCCGGGCGCCAGATCCTCAACCGCGACCGGCCCCCGCGGCGTGTCGATCCGCGTGCCGGCCACGAAACAGGGAATCCCCATCGAAACCAGCGTCTTGATCCGGGTGACCGTCAGATCGCCCGGCGCGATGCCCGTCAGCAGCAGACTTTCGCCGCTGGGGAAGATCAGGACCGCATTGCCCGCGCCATCATCGGCAACCCGGATATCCCTGGCGCTGACCCTGTTGCCATCGGCGTCCGTCAGCGTTGCAACGTCAAGCCGGTCGCGGGTCCGGCCCGTCACCTCATCCAGGGTCATGTCGAAATTGTCGACCCGGTCAAAGCCATCGCCCCGCCCGATCACGATCGTATCGCTGCCGGAATCCGCGCCCAGATCCAGCGTATCGTTGCCCGCACCGCCGATCAGCAGGTCGTTGCCCTCGCCCCCGGCAAGGACATCGTCACCGCCGCCGCCAACGAGCGTGTCATCGCCCGCGTCGCCGGCAAGATTGTCGCCCCCCGCGCCGCCGGAAATCGAATCGTCGCCCAGCCCCCCCGAAAGGGTATCGGCGCCGGCCCCGCCCAGCAGCGTATCGGCGCCAGAGCCCCCCTCGACGCGGACACCCGTGCCGCTTGCCGAGGCATCGAGAAGGTCGGCCCCGCCGCCCAGCGTCAGGTTCTCGATCTCGGAAAAGCTGGCCGTGCTGGTTCCGTCCGAAATGGTGCCCGCCTCTGCGCCGGACATGGTGACCACAAGCCCGGTCGTCACCGCCGAGGCATCAAGCGTGTCGCCCGCGGTCTCGAACGTCTCGCCACCGATCAGGGTGTCGGCGCCAAAGCCATCCGACAACACGATACGGTCATCGTTGCCCCCGGCCGAGATGCTGTCGGCGCCGCTGCCGCCGTCGATCGTATCGCGCCCCGTCCCCAACACGATAGTGTCGTTTCCGGCGCCACCATCGACAAGGTTCGATCCGGAATAGGCGTTGACGTAATCGTTGCCATCGCCGCCCGACAACGTGTTGTCACCGTCGCCCCCCAACAGCCAGTCGTCGCCCGCACCGCCGATCAGCACGTCGTTGCCGGTGTCTCCGTTCAGCGTATCGTTGCCCGCGCCGCCGCTGACCGTGTCATTCCCGGCATTGCCGTTGAAATGGTCGGCCCCGCTGCCCCCTGTCAGAACGTCGTCGCCCGCGCCGCCGGTCAGCGTGACGGCCGCCACCGCGGCCGAGGCGTCGATGGTGTCGGCCCCGTCGGTGCCCGTTATCGCCTCGATCTGGCTGAAACTGCCGGCGCCGCCACCGACAAACGAATAACTGCCCCTCTCTGAGCCGCTGAAGGTGACCGACACACCCGGGGCGCCGGCCGTCGTGCCAAAGCCGATAATGTCCGTGTCATAGTTGTCGTCGCCGCCGATGATGGTATCCACGCCATCGTTCGAACCGATCACGAAATAATCCGAGCCGGTTCCCCCGCTCAGACTGTCGTTGCCCGCGCCGCCCGTCAGCGTGTCGTTGCCCGCGCCCCCGTCAAGCGTATCGGCCCCCGCGCCGCCGGTCAGGCTGTCGGCGCCGCCGTCGCCCGCCAGCAGATCCGCGCCGCTGCCGCCGATCAGCGTGTCATTGCCATCGCCGGCCGATACGCTGACGGACGCCACCGCGGCCGAGGCGTTCAGAACATCGGCCCCGGACCCCAGCGCGAAGGCTTCGATCTGGCTGAACTGGCCCGCGGCGCCGCTGGTGAACTGGTAACTGCCCGCCTCGCTGCCCGAAAAGGTGACCGTGACCCCCTGCCCCGTCGTATCGGCCAGCGACAGCGTGTCGAAATCCTTTCCGGTCTCGCCGCCGATGATGGTATCGCCGGAGCCAGAGGTCTGGTCGATCCAGAAGATGTCTGCGTCGCCCTCGCCCAGCAGGCTGTCGGTGCCGGCGCCGCCCCAGATCTGATCCGCCCCGGCGCCGCCGCGGATGGTGTCATTGCCCGCGCCGCCATCCAGCGTATCACCACCCGAGCCGCCGGTCAGGCTGTCGGCCCCGCCGTTGCCGTAAAGCGCGGCCCCCGCGCTGTCCGCACCGGCGTTCACCGTATCGGCGTAATCGGTGCCAAAGATCACCTCGATTCCGGTGAAGGTGCCGGAATCGCTGGCGTTATAGCTGTAGGTGCCGGCGCCCGATCCGGTATAGCTGACGGTGACGCCCGAGGTCTGAAGGTAGGTGTAAAACCCGATCGAGTCGGTCTCGGTCCCGCCGTCGATATAATCGAGCTGATGCCCGTCGGTCAGGATGAAGCTGTCATTGCCCGCGCCGCCATACAGCCAGTCGGTGCCCCATGCCCCCGAGATCGTGTCGTTGCCGGCATCGCCGTAAACGGTATCGTTGCCGCCGCCGGCAAGGATGGAATCGTTGCCGATCCCGCCGCGGATCAGATCATTCCCGCCCTCGGTGTTCCAGTCCGACGCATCGCCAAAGGTGTAGTCGCCCGCGCCCAGATCGACGTCATCATCGCCCTCGCCGCCGATGACCGAATCGTTGCCCAGCCCGGAATTGATGGTGTCGTTGCCCAGCCCGCCGCGGACGGTGTCGTTGTCGCCATCGCTGCCGTCGATCCTGTCGCCGCCGCCATCGACATAGCCCGCACCGATGGAATCGTTGCCCGCGGTGCCCTGCACGATGCCATCGGTGGTGATATAGCCGTCGCCCGCGTCACGATCGGCCGCCAGTGCCCAGCCCACATCGTTCGCGGTGTTGGGAATGTAGCTGCCAAAGGTGATCGACTGGATCGCCTTCGCCTCTAGCAGGATCTGGTCGGCGTCGTAGGTGGTCTGCGGGACAAGATAGGTCTTGCCGGACTTGTCCTGAATGATGCCCACGCCGCTGAGGCTGGCGGTGGTGCCATCGGCATAGGTGATCGTGGCCGTATAGGCCACGCTGGAATCGAAATACTGATCGGCACCGCCGTTGATGCGGAAGGTGTCATTGGACAGATAATTGTTGGTGTCATAGGCGCTGGCGGTTCCGCCGCCATAGCCGGTCGACCCGGGCGAGAATGTCTGCACCCGGTTGGACAGCGGATCGTCGATACTGCCGATCGTCATCCCGGTCAGGGCAGTCTTGTTTTCGGCGATCTGGCTGCCTTCAGACGTGTCAAGGTCTGTCAGGGTTCCAAGGTAGAAGACCTTGAATGTCGTGCTCATTCCACCCGTCCTTCGGAATCGTCAGGCTTTCGCCCATCCCATCAGTCCTATCCCGTGACCGTAAACGGGTTCTTACGGCGTCATTTTCTGCCCCGACGAGAAAAAATCCGGCCCGCGGGGCCGGGCCGTTCCATCCGGTCGCAGGTCATCCCCCCTTTCGCAGGCCGCCCCCTCGTGCCTATCTGGGGGGAAACGGAGGACCAGACTTGCGCAGGATCGCATACCCCGAGCGCCCCGACTGGCGCGCGAAGGCCGCTGAGCTTGGCTTTACCTTTGCCGACATGCACGGCGAGCCCTATTGGGATGAAAGCTCGGCCTATGCGTTCACGCTGCGCCAGATCGAAGACGACATCGAAGACCCCGCGACCGAACTTCATGCCATGTGCCGCGAGGCGGTGGCCCGGATCGTGGACAGCGAAGACCTGATGGACCGGCTGGCCATCCCCGAGGCCCATCGCGACCTTGTGGCCGAAAGCTGGCGGCGCGGCGATCCCGAGATCTATGGCCGGATGGATCTGGCCTATGACGGCACCGGCCCCGCCAAGCTGCTGGAATACAACGCCGATACGCCGACCTCGCTTTACGAAAGCGCCTCGTTCCAGTGGGGCTGGCTGGAAGATCAGTTGGCCCTTGGCGTGCTGCCGGCGGGCACCGACCAGTTCAACGGCATCCACGAGGCGCTGGTGGACCGCTTTCGCGCGCTGTTCGCGCCGGGCACCGACCTGCATTTCACCGCCATCGCCGGCAACCCCGAGGATTACGCCACGGTCGAGACCATGGGCTGGGCCGCGCGCGAGGCCGATCTGGGCGCGCATTACACCGATCTGGAAAAGATCGCCCTCAGCACCGAAGGGCAGTTTCTGGATGCCGAGGATCGGGTGATCGGCATCCTGTTCAAGCTTTATCCGTGGGAAGACCTGCTGCGCGACGATTACGCCCGCCATCTGGGCGGCGCGGGCTGTCTGATGCTGGAACCGGCATGGAAGGCGGTGGTGTCGAACAAGGGGCTGCTGCCGGTGCTGTGGCAGATGTTCGAAGGCCACCCGAACCTGTTGCCCGCCTTTTTCGAAACCGACGTGGCGGATGCCTTGTCGGGGCGCGGCGGGCCTGCGGCGGCGGTCGCGGATGCCTTCGGCCGGGTGGCCGATCAACTGGCGGCCGGTCATGTGGTCAAGCCGCTGTTCTCGCGCGAAGGGGCGTCGGTCTCGATCATCGAGGCCGGCCGCCTGACCGAGTCCTCGCCCGCCGACATCTATGGCGCGCATCCAAAGATCGTGCAGGGCTATCGGCCGTTGCCGGTCTTCGACGGCTTTCGCCCGGTGATCGGCGCCTGGATCGTGGGCGAGACCTGCGCCGGGATGGGCCTGCGCGAAGACCGCTTGCGCATCACGCAGGATCTGTCGCGGTTCAAGCCGCATATCGTCGAAACCGACGAAAGGGGATAACACCATGAGACAGCGTTCAAGAACCGCGGTGCTTGCCATCCTTGGGGCCAGTGCCTTCGCGCTGGCCGGCTGCCGCGAGGAACAGGTGGATGCCGAAGCCTTTCCCAGCCTCGAGTCCTGCCGTCAGGTGGCCGAGGCCGGCGGGCGGATCTCGACCGCCGAATGCGACGCGGCCTTTGCGGAAGCACAGGCGCTGCATGTCGAATCCGCGCCGCGCTATGACAGCCTTCAGGTCTGCGAGGAACAGCACGGCGCCGGCAACTGCGGCAACGAACAAGAGGCCACCGGCGGCAGCGGGCTGGGCAGCATCTTCATGCCGCTGCTGACCGGCTATCTGATCGGCAGCATGTTGGGCGGCGGCATGGCGCGGTCACAGCCGCTTTACCGCACCTCGGACGGGCGGTTCACCAATGCGACCGGCAGCAGCACCCTTTCCAGCAATTCCGGCAAGGGCCGGATGGATGCCAGCCAGTTCACCAAGCCGCCGACCACGATGGGCAAGGCGCCGATGACCGCCGCCACCGTCGCCTCGCGCGGGGGCTTTGGCAGCAGCGCGGCCGCGCGGCCCGGCGTGGGCGGCTGATGGCGCCTGCCTGCCGGGGGATCTTGGCCGGCAGCACGGGCCAGGCCAGGGTTGCCGATGGATAAAACCGCAATCCTTGTCAGGTGCCGCACGGTCGGCCCGATCGAGCGTGACCTTGCCCGCGTGATCCGGGACGACACCGGGATCAGCCCGGTTCTGGTGGTGAACGAGGCCCGCGCCGATGCCGAACAGGACGGCTTTGCGACCCTGGCCCTGACCCGCGACCGGCTGGCCGGTCTGGGCTTTGCCGGCTTGCCCGATGATTGGGCGTGGCGCTGCGGCGACCTGTGCCTGTATCTGGCGCGCAACGCGCTGCCCAAGGCCGACCGCCACCTTCTGATCGAAAACGACGTGCTTTTCCTTGGGCAGGCGCTGCGGCGGCTGGTCGATCTGGCCCGCCACCCCGCGGCCGAGGCCGGCGCCGTGCGGCTTGGCCTGCATGACGAGGCGCCGAAATATTCGCGCGGGCTGGACCGGCTTGGGCTTGATCCGCGGGCGGGGTGCCTGTTTCCGGTAGTGTTCGCCACGGCCGCGCTGATCGACCGGATGGCCGGAATTCGGCAACAGGCGCTTGCCCTTGGCCTGCGACGGCTGAACGACGAGGCGGTTCTGGCCGGCGCCGCCCTTCGCCACCCGGCGACGGCGCTTGATCTTGCCCGCGCCCTGCCCCGCGATTTCCGCCCCCGGACCTTCGCCACCAACCCCCCCCTGCTGCGCGAAGCCCTGCTGCGCACGCGCCCCGAAGGCGCCCATCACCCCGTGCTGCCCTTGGCGCAAGTCCTTGACCGGATTGCAGATCCGTCGCGCGGCTATGGGCGGCACCGGCTGCGGCGGGTGCTGGCCGCCGCAGCCGCGGATGAACGCGCACAGATCGCGGCCGCGCTGGATCGCGCCGAAAGCCCGGCCGGCTGACGCAGGCCCTGCGACGCAAAAGCCCACCCGAATCCCTGTCGCCGTGAGGATTTGTTAAACCTCGGGGCGCATGAAAGGCACATGGGGACACCTGCGCCCGATGCAGAACCCTCCCCTGTCACATGTGCTTTGCCCGGTCCGGTGTCCGCCTTGCCGCGCCGGGCCAACACGATCCTTTCCGAGTGAAGGAACCTTCCGATGTCGATCAAACTGAAGCTCATCGCTGCATTCGGCTTTGTTTTCCTGCTGTTTGCACTGGCCGTGGGCTTTTCGATCCAGCGCATGAACGATCTCAGCGACCGGATCGGCCAACTGACCAAGGTCGAATTCCGCATGGCGCTGCTGGCCGAACGTATCGCGACCGAACAGGAACACGCCGCCGCGGCACTGCGCGACCATGTGCTCGCACCCGACGAATCGGCCAGAAAACTGCACGAAGACGACCTTGCCCAGGCCCGCAAGGCGCGGGCCAATTCGGTGGCCGATCTGGAAAACCTGGCCACGCAGCCCGATGACAAGGCGCTGCTGGCCCGCTATGGCGCCGCCAATACCGAAGCGCGCAAGGTGACCGACACGGTTCTTGCGCTGTCGAAACAAGGCGATACCGCCGCGGCAACCCGGCTGCTGAACGATCCCGACGCGCAGCGCGCCCTTGTCGATCGCATGACCATCGTGCGCCAGATCCGCGACGCCCAGATCCAGCATGTGTCCGAGGCCAACGCCGCGGCACAAAGCCTGCATGACAGCGCGCTGGCCCAGTTGACGGGGGCGATGGCGATTGCCTTTCTTCTGGGCGGCGGGGCGGCGATCTGGATCGTCCGCGCCATCGGCCGCGGGCTGGCGCAGGCGCTGGATCTGTCGCGCCGCGTGGCCGAGGGCGATCTAAGCCACACCGCCACCGTCACCTCTCGCGATGAGATCGGCGACCTTCTGCGCAGCAACAACGCGATGGTGCTGAAACTGCGCGAGGTTGTCAGCACGGTCGGCGCGTCAGCGCGCGACGTGGGTCGGGGCAGTGCCGGCATGGCCAGCACCTCGGAAGAACTGTCGCAAGGCGCGCAGGAACAGGCGGCGGCGACCGAACAGGCCTCGGCCTCGGTGGAACAGATGGCTGCCAACATCCGCCAAAGCGCCGAAAACGCCGCCAGCACCGAAGTGATGGCCCGCAGATCGGCCGAAAACGCCCGTGCCTCGGGTCAGGCCGTGGCGGAGGCGGTCTCTGCGATGCAGGCCATCGCCGACCGGATCATGGTGGTGCAGGAAATCGCCCGCCAGACCGATCTTCTGGCGCTGAATGCCGCGGTCGAGGCGGCGCGGGCGGGCGAGCATGGCCGCGGTTTCGCCGTTGTGGCCTCCGAGGTGCGCAAACTGGCCGAACGCAGCCAGCAGGCGGCGGCCGAAATCTCGGATCTGTCGGCGCGCACGGTGCGCACCGCCAGCGCGGCCGGCGAGATGCTGACGCATCTGGTCCCCGAGATCGAATCGACCTCGGCGCTGGTCAGCGGGATCTCGGTCACCTCGCGCGAACTTTCGCTGGGTGCGCAGCAGGTTTCGATGGCGATCCAGCAGCTTGACACCGTGACGCAGCAGGCGACCTCGGCGGCAGGCGAACTGGCGGCCGGGTCCGAGACATTGTCGGGTCAGGCCGAAGGGTTGGAACGCGCGGTCGGCTATTTCCGGCTGGGCACCGCCCCGGCCGAGACGCCCCGCCCCACCACCACCACGGCACCCTCACCCGCGCGGCGACCGACGCCGGCGGCCAGCGCGGCGCCAAAGGCGCTTGCATCCCGCACGAAGGCGCCGCTGACGAAAGGTGGCTTTGCCTTCGATCTGGCGGATACCTCTGACGGGGATTCGCTCGACGACGGGTTCCGCCGCACCGACGCCGCCTGATCCTGGCCGGTGGGCCGGCCGACGCCCGGCCCACCACCTGACCGCGATGCCGGATCGACAGGCAAAGCCGCGGCCGGCCATCCGCAAACGGGCCGCGACACCGCCTTCGGCTTGGCAGCAGCGGCCCCGCGGGCCTATCCTGCGGCCATCCCGCGGCGGCCCGGCCGTCGCCCGCCAAGCAAAGAGGTTCCCGATGACGCAAGAACGCGAAGCCCGCATCCGACGCCATGCCCATCATCTCTGGGTGTCCGAAGGCCACCCCGAGGGGCGCCACGAAGACCACTGGCTGCGGGCCGAAGCCGCGATTGCCGCCGAGGACGCCACCACCACGCACAGCGACACCACCCCGCCAGAAGCCGCAGGGTCCGCAGCCCGGACAGCCAGGACCAAAACCCCGGCCGAGCCGAAAAAGCCAGCCCGCGCAAGGAAAACACCCGATGACACCGGGGCAGAGGCGGCAACCGCCAGCCCGAAGCCCCGCCGCCGCAAACCCGCAACCGGCAAGACGGCCGAACAGCAGCCCGACCAGACCTGACGGGCGCAGGCCACGGCCGCACAGCCTTTGTGCGGCGGCCTGTGTTTCGGGGTGCTCGGCTGCGGGTTAGGGTCCGCCCTGAAAGGAGACTTCCATGGCCCTGACCAACACCCCCCAAAGCTACGGCGCGGTCGAACGCACGCTGCACTGGCTGATGGCGCTGGCAATCCTGACCGCGATCACGCTTGGCCTGATCGCGCGCAGATTGCCTTTCGATACCGCCGAGGCGCTGGCCGGAAAGGCCTGGGTCTTTTCGCTGCACAAAAGCCTTGGGGTCGCGCTGCTTGTGCTTGCGCTGATCCGCATCCTGTGGGCAGCCCTGCAACCCAGACCCGTGCCGCTTCACCCCCAACGCCGGCTGGAGACCGCGGCCGCGGCCCTGGTGCATGGCGCGCTTTACCTGTCGCTGATCTCGGTGCCGCTGGCGGGATGGATCGAACATTCCGCCGCCACCGGCTTTGCGCCGATCCTGTGGCCCTTTGGCCAGTCGCTGCCCTTCGTGCCGAAATCCGCCACCCTGGCCGAGACTGCGGGCCTTTTGCACCGCACGTTCGCCTGGATCATGATCGGGGCGATCGCGCTGCATGTGGCCGGCGCGCTGAAACATGCGCTGGTTGACCGCGACGACACGCTGGCGCGGATGACCCGCGGCAAGGCCGCAGGCCGCGGCGCGGGTGCGCGTCACCGCGGGCCGGCGCTGGCCGCACTGGCGATCTATGCCATCGCGGCAGGCGGTGCCCTGGCCCTGATGCCGGCCGGAAAGTCCGCGGCCCCTGCCCTTGCCCCCGTCGCCTCGGGCTGGCAGGTCACCGACGGCGCGCTGACCTTCACCCTGCGCCAGATGGGCAGCGAGGTCGAAGGCCGCTTCCCCGACTGGACCGCCGCGATCCGCTTTGACCAGACCCCGGTCGAGGGCCGCCACGGCGAGGTGACGGTGACGATCGCGACCGAAACCCTGACGCTTGGCTCCGTCAGCGAACAGGCAAAGGCGCCCGAATTCTTCGACAGCGCCGCCCATCCCACCGCCACCTTCACCGCTGACATTCTGCCCGAGGGCGCGGATTATGTGGCGCGCGGCAGGCTGACGCTGCGCGGGGTCGAGGTGCCGGTTGCGCTGCCCTTCCGCCTTGTAATCGAGGGCGATGTCGCGCGGATGGAAGGGGCGCTGCAACTGGACCGGCGCGACTTCGGCATGGGCAAAAGCTATCCCGACGAGGCGTCGGTGGGCCATGCGGTCGGGGTGAAGGTGGTGCTGACGGCACAAAGGGCCGATTGATCGGCGGGCGTGCAGGCCCCAGACAAAAGGGGCCGCCGGATCAACCGGCGGCCCCTGCGGTCAGTGGGCGGGCGTCACTCGGCCTGCTTTGCCTCGATCGAGATCCGCAGCTCGACCTCGTCCGAGACATAGGGCGCAAACTGGCCAAGGTTGTAATCCGACCGCTTCAGCGTGGTGGTCGCGTCAAACCCGGCCCAGGGCTTGTTTTCCATCGGATGCATCCCCTTCTGGTTCAGCCTGGCATCCAGAACCACGGGCTTTGTCACCCCGTTCAGGGTCAGATCGCCGGTGATCTTCGCGGTATCGGTGCCGGTCACCTCGATGGCGGTCGAGGCGAAGGTCACCATCTCATCCTCGGAGGCGTCGAAGAAATCGGGCGACATGAAGTGATCAAAGCGCGCCTGCCAGCCGGTCAGCATCGTGCGCACCGGGAACGAGACCGTGACCGAGGACGCCGCCGGGTCGGCCTCGTCAAAGCTGATCTGGCCTTCAAAGCCGGAAAACATGCCCATCCCGGTGGAAAACCCAAGGTGGTTGTAGGTGAAGACGATCTGGCTGTGGCTGGGGTCAAGCGTATAGGCCTGCGGCGCGGCCATGGCGGCGGGGGCGGCAAGCGCAAGGGCAGAGGCAAGAAGGATGCGTTTCATGGGAACTCTCCGGGCTGGTTTTCTGTGACAGAAGGTGCGCCGTAAAGGCACCTTCGCACAATCGCACCGCGCGAACAGCAACTGTTCCCACCTGAACAGTCACGCTTCCGTCAGGGGCGGGCGCGCAGGATCGTGGGAACCTCGATCCGCAAGGCCGGATCGGGGGCGGCATCGATCAGGCGGAACACCTCGTCCAGCATCCGCGTCACATCCTGTTCGACCATCGCCACCACATCCGACAACAGCGCCGCGAACGGATCCCAGTCGAAGGCGCCGATCTCGGTTGTCGAGTCGGGCGCCGTCCGCCGCAGCCAACGCACCACCCCTTCCAGCGTGATGGTGGAATTGACAAACAGCCCCGCCGGCAGCGGCCCGCCCCGCGCCGCCAGCGCGCGTTCCGCCTTTTCGGCGGCATAGCCACAGGCAAGGATGGCACTTTCGGGCAGATCGATCCCGCGTTCGGCATGGGCGGCGCGAAAGCCGCGGATCCGCTCGGCGGTGTTGTGGTCGGTGGGGCGGCCGCCGATGAACAGCAGCGGCCCCCGGCGCCGGTTCAGCATCAGCCGCGCCAGATCGCGCGATCCGCCGAAATTGTCCGACACCACTGACGGCGCCGCCGCCCCCGGCAGGTCCAGATTGATCGAGGCCACCCCCGCCGCGCGGCAGAAGTCAGCGATGCGGTCGGGGTCGGTGGCGCCGGTCGCAACGATGTGTTCGGCCTGATACGACACCATCTCTCGGGCGGCCTCGAATTCCAGATCGGGGTCGCGGCGGGTGCAGGTGATGACGGGAAACAGGCCGCGGGCACGGGCGCGGATCTCGAATTCCTCGGCGATCGCACCGAAGTAGCGGTTGTCGTATTTGGGCATGATCATGCCGATGATGTTCGACTTTTCCCGCCGCAGGACGCTGGCCTGAAGGTTGACCGAATAGCCCTGTTCCGCGGCCAGATGCAGGATCTTTTCGGCCAGCCTTGCGCTGATCCGGCGCTTTTTCCACGTTCCGTTCAGCACCGCGCTGACCGCGCTGGCCGAGGTTCCCGCCAGCGCCGCCAGATCATAGATCGTCGTCCGCCGGGCGGAAGTGCGGCTGGCCGGTTCGGACATGGGGTCTTCGGTCACGCGGTCTTGTTCCTTGTCCTTCGGAGTATCTTGACATCGTAACGCACCCGCCGCAATCATGCTATATCGATTGAGCACACATGCGCAATCGATGGTGCCAGCCAGTTACGGCGCCAAGGGAGGGGTTCGGACAAGACTGCGCCACAGGGCGCGGGGCTGGCGCGGGTTGCGTCCGGCCGTCTTGGGCGATGCCGTCCCTTGCGCCGGGCCAGACGGGGGCGCCGGATCTCGTGGAGGAGAGACATGACCATCAGACCTTACGCCCCGGCTGCGGCCCTGGGCCTGTTTGCCGCCCTTCTGGGCAGCGCCGCCCTTGCGCAGGAAGCCGCGACCGTGGCCTTCCTGATGCCCGATCAGGCATCCACCCGTTACGAGGAACACGACTTCCCCGGCTTTCAGACGTCGATGGGCGCGCTGTGCCCCGACTGCACCGTGATCTATCAGAACGCCAACGGCGACGTGGCGCTGCAACAGCAGCAGTTCAACTCGGTGATTGCGCAGGGCGCAAAGATCGTCGTGCTTGATCCGGTGGATTCGTCCGCCGCCGCCTCGATGGTCGAGATCGCCCATGCGCAGGATGTGAAGGTGATCGCCTATGACCGGCCGATCCCGGCCAAGGCCGCCGATTACTATGTGTCCTTTGACAACAAGGGCATCGGTCAGGCCATCGCGCAATCGCTGGTCGATCACCTGAAGGCCACGGGCGTGCCCGAGGGCGCGGGCGTGTTGCAGATCAACGGATCGCCCACCGATGCCGCCGCGGGCCTGATCCGCGACGGGATCGACGCGGCGCTGGATGCGTCGGGCTATGTCACACTGGCCGAGTTCGACACCCCCGACTGGGCGCCGCCGAAGGCGCAGGAATGGGCCTCGGGTCAGGTGACGCGCTTTGGCGACCAGATCAAGGGCGTGGTTGCGGCCAATGACGGAACGGGCGGCGGCGCGATCGCGGCCTTCAAGGCGGCCGGCGTCGATCCGGTTCCGCCGGTGACCGGCAACGATGCCACCATCGCCGCGCTGCAACTGATCATCGCGGGCGATCAATACAACACCATCTCGAAACCGTCCGAGATCGTGGCCGAAGCCGCGGCAAAGGTGGTCGTCACCTTCCTGAAGGGCGAAACCCCCGAGGCCGTGACCACGCTTTACGACACCCCGGCCGAACTGTTCGTGCCCGCCGTGGTCACGGCCGAGAACATCAAGGCCGAGATCTTCGACAAGGGCATCCAGACCGCGGCCGAGGTCTGCACCGGCGAATATGCCGAGGCCTGCGCCAAGCTGGGCATCCAGTAACGACACGGGCGCCCGCCCCCCCGGTGGGCGCCCCTTCCACAAAGGGCAGCGCGATGATCCCCGATCTTCCCGCCCGCGGAGAGCCGATCCTGCGGCTTCGCGGCGTATCCAAGCAGTTCGGCGCGGTTTCGGCGCTGGCCGACATTGATCTGGACATCCACGCCGGCGAGGTTGTGGCGCTGGTCGGTGACAACGGCGCGGGCAAGTCCACGCTGGTCAAGGTGCTGGCGGGCGTTCATCAGCCCACCGCCGGCACGGTCGAATTCTGCGGCCGGCCGGTGACGCTGGACAGCCCCAGCACGGCACTGGAACTGGGGATTGCCACGGTGTTCCAGGATCTGGCGCTGTGCGAGAATCTGGATGTGGTGGCCAACCTGTTCCTTGGCCACGAACTGGCGCCGTGGCGGCTGGATGAAGTCGCGATGGAGGTCCGCGCCTGGACGCTTTTGCGCGAACTGGCGGCCCGCATCCCTTCGGTGCGCGAACCCGTCGCCTCGCTTTCGGGCGGGCAGCGTCAGACCGTGGCCATTGCGCGGTCGCTGCTGCTTGACCCGCGGATCATCATGCTGGACGAGCCGACCGCCGCCCTTGGCGTGGCCCAGACCGCCGAGGTTCTGAACCTGATCGAGCGTGTCCGCGACCGTGGCCTTGGCGTCATCATCATCAGCCACAACATGGAGGATGTGCGCGCCGTGGCCGACCGTATCGTGGTGCTGCGCCTTGGGCGCAACAACGGCATTTTCACCGCCGACACCTCGAACCATGAACTTGTGGCCGCCATCACCGGCGCCACCGAAAATTCCGTCTCGCGCCGGCAGGCACGGAAACAGGAGGTCCGCGAATGACCGATTCCAAAGAGGCGCTCGACCGTGGCGACAGCCGTCTGCGCCGGGACGAGGGGCTGTCAGGCGCCCTGCGCGGCTTTTTCGATCGCGTGCGCTCGGGCGATCTGGGGATGTTGCCGGTCGTGGTCGGGCTGGTGGTGATCTCGACGGTGTTTTCCACGCTGAACCCGGTGTTTCTGGCGCCGAACAACCTTGTGAACCTGCTGTTCGATGCGGCCACGGTGGGCTTCATCTCGCTTGGGATCGTCTGCGTGCTGATGCTGGGCCAGATCGACCTGTCGGTGGGATCCATGAGCGGTCTGGCCTCGGCGATGCTGGGGGTGTTGTGGGTCAACTTTGGCCTGCCCTTGCCTGCGGCCATCGCGGCGGCACTGGGGGCGGGGGCGCTGGTGGGGCTGGCCTATGGCGTGCTGCTGAACCGTTTCGGGATGCCCAGTTTCGTTTCGACGCTGTCGGGGTTGCTGGCGCTGCTGGGGTTGCAGCTTTACATTCTGGGGCCGACGGGGTCGATCAACCTGCCCTATTCCTCGGCGCTGGTGCGGTTCGGGCAGATCTACGTCATGCCCGACTGGCTGTCCTATACGCTTGCGGTGCTGCCGGGGGTGGCGCTGGTGGTTCTGGGCCTGCGCACCATGGCGCGGCGTCAGGCGGCGAACCTGTCCACGCCGGGCCTGTCGGTGCTGCTGGTCAAGGCGGCGCTGCTGACCGCGGCGCTGGTGTTTGCGGTCTGGTATCTGAACCTTGGCCGGGGCGTGCCGTGGATGTTCGGCCTGTTCGTGGCGCTGGTTCTGGCGATGAACTACGCGCTGACCCGTACCAAATGGGGCCGGTCGATGTTCGCCGTCGGCGGCAATTCCGAAGCCGCGCGGCGGTCGGGGATCAACGTGCGGCGGGTGAATGTGTCGGCCTTTGTGCTGTGTTCGACGCTGGCGGCCCTTGGCGGCATCCTGTCGGCGGCGCGGCTGGCCTCGTCCAGCCAGCAGGCGGGCACGGGCGACGTGAACCTGAACGCGATCGCGGCGGCGGTCATCGGCGGCACCAGCCTGTTCGGCGGCCGGGGCAGCGCGTTTTCGGCGCTGCTGGGGATCCTTGTCATTCAGGCGATCTCGAACGGGCTGACGCTGCTGAACCTGTCGTCGTCGCTTCGCTACATGATCACCGGCGGCGTGCTGGCCATTGCCGTCATCGTGGATTCGCTTGCCCGCCAAAGCCGGGTCAGCCACGGCCGCGCCTGAAGAAAGGACCATCATCATGGTAAATCTGATGCAGGGAAAGGTTGCCGCCATCACCGGCGCGGCCTCGGGGATCGGGCTGGAATGTGCGCGCACATTGGTGGCCGAAGGGGCGACGGTGGTGCTGATCGACCGGGCCGAGGATCGGCTGCGCGCGCTTTGCGCCGAGATCGGGCCGCGCGCCCTGCCTCTGGTCGTCGATCTTCTTGACGGGGCGCAGGTGTCGGGGATGCTGCCGCGGATTCTGGCGCTTGCCGGCTCGCTTGACATTTTCCACGCCAATGCCGGCGCCTATATCGGCGGGCCGGTGGCCGAGGGCGATCCCGATGCCTGGGACCGGATGCTGAACCTGAACATCAACGCGGCCTTCCGATCGGTTCATGCCGTTCTGCCCTACATGATCGAACGCAAGACCGGCGACATCCTGTTCACCAGTTCCGTCGCGGGTGTGGTGCCCGTGGTATGGGAGCCGATCTACACCGCGTCCAAGTTCGCGGTGCAGGCCTTCGTGCATTCCACCCGCCGGCAGGTGGCGCCGCATGGCCTGCGGGTGGGGGCGGTTCTGCCGGGGCCGGTGGTGACGGCGCTGCTGGACGACTGGCCGAAGGCGAAGATGGATGAGGCGCTGGCCAACGGCTCGCTCATGCAGCCGAAAGAGGTGGCCGAGGCGGTGCTGTTCATGCTGTCGCGCCCGCGGGGGGTGGTGATCCGCGACCTCGTGATCCTGCCCAACAGCGTCGATCTCTGAGGCTGCCATGACCCAGGCCCAGCCCCTGCTTCTTGGCATCGACGTCGGCACCGGCAGCGCCCGCGCGGGTCTGTTCGACCTTGCCGGCCGGATGGTTTCCAGCGCGAAATGCGATTTCGGCCTGTATCGCGAGTCCGGACACATCGTCGAACAGAAATCGGCCGAGATCTGGGCCGCGGTCTGCACCGCCACCCGCGCCGCACTGGCCAAGGCCGCCTGCCCGCCCGAGGCCGTTCGCGGCGTGGGCTTTGACGCCACCTGTTCGCTGGTGGTGGTGGGCACGGGCGGCACGCCGCTGCCCGTTGGCCCGTCCGAAGATCCCGCACGCGATATCATCGTCTGGATGGATCACCGCGCCGTCGATCAGGCCGAACGCATCAACGCCACCGGCCATCCGGTGCTGCGCTATGTCGGCGGCCGCATCTCGCCCGAGATGGAGACGCCGAAACTGTTGTGGCTGCGCGAAAACCGCCCCGCGGTGTTTGCCGCGGCGTGGCAGTTCTTCGATCTGGCCGACTGGCTGGGCTGGCGGGCGACGGGGGATCTGGCGCGCTCGACCTGCACGGTCACCTGCAAATGGACCTATCTGGCGCATGAAGGGCGCTGGGACGCCGATTATTTCCACCAGATCGGTCTGGGAGAGCTGGCCGACGAGGGCTTTGCCCGCATCGGTTCCCGTGTGGTCGAACCGGGATGCCCGCTGGGCGCGGGGCTGACCGCGGCCGCGGCGGCGGATCTGGGCCTTTGCCCCGGAACGCCGGTCGGGGCGGGGCTGATCGATGCCCATGCCGGCGGCGTGGGCACCGTGGGCGCCGAAGGTGCGCCCGAACGCGATCTGGCCTATGTCTTTGGCACCTCGTCCTGCACCATGACCACCACGCGCGATCCGGTCTTTGTGCCGGGCGTCTGGGGGCCTTACCAGTCCGCGATGGTGCCCGGCATGTGGCTGAACGAGGGCGGCCAGTCCGCCGCCGGTGCCGCGATCGATCAGCTTTTGTCCTTCCACCCCGCCGCGGCCGAGGCCGCCGACTCTGCCCGTGCCACGGGGCAATCGCTGCCGGGGTTTCTGGCGACATGGGCGGCCGAGGGACTTTCCTGCCTGTCCGAGGTCGCAACCCGTGCCGATGGCCTGCATGTGGTGCCGGAATTTCTGGGCAATCGCGCGCCCTTTGCCGACCCCCATGCCCGCGCCGTCATCGCCGGTCTGGGGATGGAGCGTGACCTGAAAAGCCTTGTCGCACTGTATGTTGCCGGGATCTGCGGCATCGCCTGCGGCCTGCGCCAGATCATCGAGACACAGGCCAGCGCCGGCGCGCCGGTGGAACGGATCGTCATCAGCGGCGGGGCGGGGCAGTCGGATGTGGTGCGCCAGCTTCTGGCCGATGTCACCGGCCTGCCCGTTCTGGCCAGTGCCGAGGCCGAACCCGTCCTGCTTGGCTCGGCCATTCTTGGCGCGGTCGCGGCCGGGATCGAGCCCGACATGACCGCCGCCATGCGCCGCCTGTCGCGCAACGCGCACAGCTACGAACCCGCCAAGGGTGCGTTGAAGGCGCTGCACGACCGGCGCTATGCCGCCTTTCTGGCGTTGCAACAGGCGGCGCGGGCGGCGCGTTAGGGCTTGTGGCTGTCGGGGCCGCGGATCAGATCCCATGCCGCAAGGGCAAGGGTGATGCCGACCACAAGGCCCAGATCCCACCTTGGCACCTTCATCACAAGGATGCCAAGGAACACCGCCAGCACGATCAGCGCAAGGGCCGGCAGCAGGCGTCGGGTCATGGCGCATCCCCTTCCGAAGCAAGACGGCCGGCCAGCCAGTTGGCCGTCCGCAACAGCCGCGCGTCCGATCCGCGCGGCCCGACAAGTTGCGCCCCCATCGGCAGGCCGCCTTCGTCCTGAAACACCGGCAGCGTGATCGCGGGCGTTCCGCACAGCGTCCACAGCCCGTTGAAGATCGCGTCGCCCGTCGTCTCTCGCCCCGGGGCGGGGCCGGGGGCGGCGGGGCACAGGATCGCGTCGCAGCGGTGAAAGATCGGCGCCAGCGCCTCGTTCAGGCGGGCGCGGGCCTCGATCGCGCGCAAGTAGTCGGGGGCGGGGATCGTGCGGCCCTCTGCAATCGCGGCGCGCAGGATGGGCGACAGGCTGTCGCCGGCGCGGCGGTCCAGATCGGCATGGCAATGGGCCATCTCGGCCAGATTGATGCAGCGCCGCAGCGCCGCCGCCTCGGCAAACAGGGGCGGCAGATCCAGCGGCAGGCACTGCGGCCCAAGACGGCCGGCCAGTTCCTGCATCGCGGCGCGCATCTCGGGGGTGGCATCCGGCCAGCCCGGCGGACGCACAAGGGCCAGAACCGGCGGCACCGGCGGCGCGGCAAGCGCCCCCGCCAGCAGGCGCGGCACCGCAAGCGGCTCTGTCGCGGGATCGGCGGGGTCGTGGCCCATCAGCGCCTCGGCCAGCAGGGCGGCATCGGTGACGGTGCGCGCAAACACCCCCAGCGTATCCAGCGTGGGCGACTGCATCAGAACCCCGGTGCGCGGGATCAGCCCGAAGCCGGGCTTGAACCCCACCACCCCGCAGAACGCCGCCGGCCGGATCACCGAACCGCCGGTCTGCGTGCCCACCGCAAGCGGCACCATTCCCGCCGCCACCGCCGCGGCCGACCCCGAGGACGACCCCCCCGGCGTGCGCGCCGGATCATGCGGGTTGCGCGTGACCGAGGGCTGAAGAAACGCGGCCTCGCAGGTCACGGTCTTGCCCATGATGATCGCCCCCGCCGCCTTCAGCCGCGCCACCACCGTGGCATCGGCCGAGGGCACCCGGCCCGCATCCGCCGCCACGCCGTTTTCGCTGGGGATGCCGCGGGTGTCGATCACATCCTTCAGCCCCACCGGCAGCCCGTGCAGCGGCCCCGTCGCCGCCCCCGACTGCCGCCGCGCATCCAGCGCGCGCGCCTGCGCCAGCGCGAAGGCGGGGTCGTGCCAGGCCCAGGCGCGGACCTGCGGCTCTTGCGCCTCGATCCGGGCCAGGCAGGCCTCGACCAGTTCCACCGCCCGCAGCGCGCCGCTGGCCAGCCGGTCGCGCAACTCGACCGCGGACAGCGACAGGATCGGCGTCATCGTCTCAGCGCGTCCCATAGAAATACTCCGGCAAGGAAAAGACGATCTGCGGGAAGACATACATCAGCGCCATGCAGAGAAACACCATGCCGACATAGGGCATCGAGCCGGCAAAGATCTGCGTCAGCTTCACCTGCGGCGGCGCGATCCCCTTCAGGTAATAGGCCGACATCGCCATGGGTGGCGTCAGGAACGAGGTTTGCAGGTTCAGCGCCACCAGCACGCCGAAAAACAGCGGGTCGATGTCGAAGATCGCCAGCAGCGGCAGGAAGATCGGCACGAAGATGATGATGATCTCGGACCATTCCAGCGGCCAGCCCAGCAGGAAGATGATAAGCTGCGCAAGGATCAGGAACTGAAAGGGGGTCAGGTTCAGGCCGCCGACAAAGTCCGCGATCATCTGCTCGCCGCCCAGATAGGAAAACACCGCCGAAAAGGTATAGCTGCCGACAAACAGCCAGCACACCATCGCGGTGGTGCGCACGGTCAGATAGACGCTTTCGCGCAGGCGTTCGAAGGACATGGCGCGGTAGATCACCGCCAGCACCATCCCCCCCAGCGCCCCGATGGCGGCGGCCTCGGTCGGGGTGGCAAGGCCGAACAGGATCGAGCCCAGAACCGCAAGGATCAGCACCGCCAGCGGCAGGAAAGAGGTCAGCAGCATCACGACAAGCTGCCGCCGTGGCACCTCGGGCAGCTCGCCCTTGGCCGGGCGCGGCGCGACCGAGGGCTGAAGGATCGCCCGGGCGATGATATAGACCAGATACAGCCCGACAAGCGTCAGCCCCGGCAGCAGCGCCGCCGCGTAAAGCCGCACGATCGACACGCCCGACGCCGCGGCGTAAACGATCAGCATGATCGAGGGCGGGATCAGGATACCCAGCGTTCCGCCCGCGCAGATGATCCCCGAAGCGAAGGACGGGTCATAGCGCGCCCGCAGCATCGCCGGCAGCGCAAGAAGCCCCATCAGCGTCACCACCGCCCCCACGATGCCGGTTGCGGTCGCAAACAGCGCGCAGGTCACCAGCGCCGCCACCCCCATCGAGCCGGGAATGTTCCTTGATGCGATGTTCAGCGTGGTGAACAGCCGGTTCACGATGTTTGCGCGTTCAACGACATAGCCCATGAACAGGAACAAGGGCACCGCGGTCAGGATCTCGTTCGCCATGACCGTGTAGGTCTGGTTCACGAACAGATCGAAGATGCGGTTGTTGAACAACCCTTCCAGCCATGTGGTGACAAGGGTCCAGCCATCGGCATCCTCGCCCAGCCGGTTGAAGGCACGCCACATCCGGCCGGGGTCGAAATAGGCGTAATAGCCAAAGCCGATGCCAAGGGCCATCAGCGTAAAGGCAATGGGAAAGCCAAGGAAAACCAATGCGATGAATATGCCCAGCATCATCAGGGCCATTTGGGGGTCGGTCACGCGGCCGTCTCCTGGCGGGGGGTCATGGGGCGGGGGGTCATGGGGTGTCGCCCCGGATATCCTGGACAAGGGCGGCTTCGGTTTCTTCGACATCGGCTTCGGCGGGGCGCCAATAGCCTTCGCGCAGGCACAGGATACAGCGGCAAACCTGCGCAAGCCCTTGAATGAACAGCAGAACTCCCGCCGCCACCAGCACCGCCTTGAACTGATAGATCGGGATTCCGGCCGGGCTGTTCACGCTGACCTCGGCGTAGCCCCATGATCGGGATGCGTATTTCCACCCCGCAAAGATCAGCGCGGTGATGCCGGGGAAGAAGAACAGGATATACAGCACCAGATCCACCGCCGCCTGCGTTCGCGGCCGCCACATCCGATACAGGAAATCGCCGCGCACATGGCCGTTGCGCGACAGCGTATAGGCGCCCCCCATCATGAACATCGTGCCATACATGATGAACGAGACATCCAGCGACCAGGGCGTGGGCGCGTTGAACGCATAGCGCACAAGCACCTCATAGCTGACCCCCAGCGTCATCAGCACGATCAGCCAGGCGAAGACATGACCGAAGGCGGCCGAAAGGCGGTCGGCAAAGCGGATGAAGGTTGGCATCGAACTCTCCGCGGGAAAGGCCCCGGGGGTGCGCCCCCCGGGGTCAAGGGCTGTCGGCGCCGCGGGATCAGCCCTGAAGCTTGCCGGGGAAGTAATGGTCGTAGGCCAGCCGCAGGTCGGCCTCGTTCATCAACTCGTAATAGCTGACCTGCTCGACCCAGGCGCGCTGACTGTCGAGAACCTTTTTCGAGAACGGGTCGGCCTCGAGCTGGGCGATCAGCGCATCCCAGGCGGCAAGCTGGCCCTGAAGGATCTCTTTCGGCGTCCGCCGCACCGTCACGCCGTCTTCGGCCGCAAGCCCGGCCAGATCGGCCGAATACTGCCGCAGCGCATGGGCGGTGTTGGCGGTCGAGGCGGCCTCGACCGCATATTTCAGGATCGCCTGAAGATCGGGGGCCAGATCCTCGTAAAAGTCGCGGTTGAAGGTGAATTCGAAACTTTCCGACGCCTGATGGTAGGATGACAGGTAATAGTTCTTCGCCACATCCTGCGCCCCGAAGCGGCGGTCGGACGAGGGGTTGTTGAACTCGAACGCATCGATCACGCCGCGCTCCATCGCGGGGACGATCTCGCCGCCAGGAAGCTGGGCCACCGACATGCCCATGGCCTGCAACAGATCGGCCGCCAGACCCACGGTGCGATACTTGAAACCCTGAATGTCGGCCGTGCCGTTCACCTCGCCCTTGAACCAGCCAAAGGGCTGGGCGGGCATCGGAAAGCCGTAAAAGCCCACGATGTTCATGCCCAGAATGTCCTGGGTCAGTTCGCGGTAAAGCTCGGCCCCGCCGCCCTGATAGAACCAGCCCAGCATGGTGGTGGCCGATCCGCCGAACACCGGGCCGGTGCCGAAAAAGGACGCGGCCTTTGACTTGCCATACCAATAGGCCGACACCGAATGCGCGGCGTCGATCACCCCGTCATGCACCGCATCCATCACCTGAAAGGCGCCGACCACCGCACCCGCGGGCATCAGATCGACCCGGATGCGCCCGCCCGACATTTCCTCGACCCGGGTGACATATTCCTTCGCAAACTCCATCCAGATGTCCGAGGCGGGCCAGGATGTCTGCATCTTCATCACGATCGGAGACTGCGCCAGCACGGCGGGCGCGGCCAGTGCCGCAGCCCCCCCCGCCAACGCGCCGGTGCGCAGAAACGAACGGCGCGACAACGCCGCCTTGGTCTGGTAAGCCGTCATGTCATTCCTCCCGGTTGGCCGCACCCTCCCAAGCGCGGCAGGCAAAGTGTCACCCGCCTTCCCTTTCATTTCAATCACCGGAAAGTCTGAACCGCGCGCCCGTGACGGATGACCAAACGGCACCCTTCCGGTGCCCCGGCGATCAACCGACTTGACCGGCGGCGCAATCGCGGCACAACTGGCCGTGTCCCCGGGCATGTCGCCCAAGAGCCAGAAACCATGATCCGTTTTGCCGTTGCCGCCGCCGCCCTTGCCGTTGTTGCCGGGTGCAGTATCGATCCGAAAACCTACGAGACCGAGCCCGTGACCATCGACACCCCGCGGGGCAAGGTGGTCTGCCAGCTTTACACCAAAGAGCTTGTGACCTGGGATCGCGCCATCGACCGCCCCGCCCGGATGAGCATCGCAGAGGCCGACGCGATCTGCCGCGCCGAGGGGCAGCGCCAAAAGACCCGCTAAGCGCAAAGGCGGGGCATCACCGCCCCGCCCCCGGATCATCGCGGGCCTTGCCGCCAACGTATCGCCCGGCGGGTCTTGCCGCCGGCGTTCGGCGCTGCCCGTCGGGCGTGTCTGCGGTTACATCCGGCGCCGCGCCACGGCACCCCTTGCGCCGGCGATCACCCGCCGGCCCCGCCCAAGCCCCAGCAAGGACAAAAGCCCGCCGCCCAGCAGAACGGCGCTTGCAGGCAGGGGAACCGGGGGAATGGACGATTCGCTGGGCAGAAGGCTTTCCGATCCGGTGATGCCAACGACGCGGAATTGCAGTTCATAGTCCAGATTGCTGACGTAATACTCTTTGCCATCAGGCTCTTGCCACCATGTACCCGCGTGATAATACAGGCCTGACCAATTCATCGTGCCGCCGACATAGAACGAAACATCCATCACTTTGTCGAGGTCGTAGTTGGCGAAAAAGTGGGATTTACCCAACGCGGGCGTATCGATGTGCCCTTCGCCACCCCCCCCGCACAAACCACGCACGGAAGAAAAGCATGCTGTTTCATAATAATCTTCTTCCGGATAAATCGGTTCCCAGTAAAAGGTCGCCTCGAACAAAGATCCATAGGGATGCTCTGTCATGAAGCCACGCAGGTTGAATACGTTTTCTTCGCGCGTGATTTCGGTATAGTAATAACTTTCATAGGACCACTGAATTTCCCCGTCCTGATCCAGCGACTTCGTGTCCACATCCACATGAACACCGAGAAAAGACTCTCCGATCAACTCAAGCGTAAGGGTCGCCCAGCCTTGCGTGGCAGCCTGCGCGGCGCCCGACGCGCCCATCACGGCCGCGAAAATCAGACATTGCAAATATCTTCTCATATCAAAACCTCCGGAGTAATAAGTATTAATTTATCATCCTTGAAATGATTGCCGTCAATTCGCCAAAGGTGGACGCTGGCGGATTGTCATACCGCCTATGGCACATCCCACACGCCCAAAGTGGCCGCAGGCCGCAGGCCGGCCACGACGCAGTGTCACGCGCCCCCGATCACCCCGCGCGGCGCCCCTGACCGGGGGGCGAAAACCTGCGCCATCCCCCTGACCGGGGTGCCGATCCCGTTTGACAGCCGCGCGCCGGGCATGATCTGGCAAGGCGTTGGCGTTCATCTTGCACGGCACGGCAACCACAGGCAAAGGGCGAAGGCATGCAACACCCGGACACGATCCCCAACCGGACACGGCGCAAGCTGCGGGACGAATGTGGCCTGACCTCGGCCGAGGGGTTTCCGCAGATGGGGGCCACGCATTATCTGGACTGGTTGCCCGACCTGCACCGACAGCTGCGCCCCGACACCTATTTCGAGATCGGCACCGAAAGCGGGGCCAGCCTTGCCTTTGCGCGCTGCTTTTCGATTGCGGTCGATCCGCAGTTCCGGCTTCAGGCCGATGTCTCGCGCAACAAGCCGGCGCTGTTGCAGTTCCAGACCACAAGCGATGCGTTCTTCGCCTCGGGGATGCTTGAGCGGCTGGGCCGGCGGGTCGATCTGGCGTTTCTGGACGGGCTGCACCTGTTCGAGGCGCTGCTGCGCGATTTCATCCATATCGAGCGTCACATGGCGCCGGATGGCGTGATCGCGATGCATGATTGCGTCCCCATCAATGCCACGATGGCCCTTCGCGACCGCGCCGACGGCGGCATGTGGACGGGCGATGTCTGGAAGGTCGTGGCGATCCTGCGCAAATATCGCCCGGATCTGCGGATAAGCTGTCTTGATCTGGCGCCGACCGGGCTGGTTGTGGTGCAGGGCCTCGATCCGGCCAACACCATCCTTTCCGACCGGCTGGCCCTGATCGAGCAAGAGTTCGCCCCCCTGACGCTGGACACTTTCGGGCAAGAGAGCTTTCGGCGGATGATCGACCTGACCCCGGCCGCCGCGTTCCGGCCGGATCGGGCGGCAGTGCCCGCGCGGCCAAAGACGCGGCCGCGGATCGCGATCAAGGCCTGCACCCCCTCGGCTGCCGAGGCGGAAAACTGGGGCGATACGCATTTCGCCCGCTCATTGGCCCGCGCGTTTCAGCGCAAGGGATTTGCCGCGCGGGTGGACTGCATGTCCGACTGGGGCACGGCGCCTGCCGACGATGCGCTGGACATCGTGCTTCAGGGGCACGACTACCACCCGCCGCGCGACGGAATTCCCGCGCTGATGTGGTATATCTACCCCGGCAAACGCTTCGACCCCGAGAATTTCAGCCGCTACGGCCATGTGTTCGCGGCCTCGCGGCCGTTCCTGCGCAGGCTGCGCCGTGACCGGCCGGGCCTGTCGTGTTCCTTCCTTCCGCAGGCCTTCGATGCCGAGACCATGGCCCCCGGACCCACCCCCCCGGGCCAGATCCATGTCTTTGTCGGCAATAACCATTTCGGCCACCCCCGGCCGGTGGTGGAACTGGCGCTGGCGGCGGGCATCGCGCTTGACATCCACGGCAGCGGCTGGACCGCCGCGCATGAACGCCCGCATGTGGTGGCGCCCGTTGTCGCCAACAGCGACCTTGGGCGGCTTTATGCCGGCGCGCGGGCGGTGCTTTGCGATCATTCCGCCCCGATGCGGCGGCAGGGCTTCGTGTCGAACCGGATCTTTGATGCGCTGGCCTGCGCGGCCCCGGTGATCTGCGACGCGGTGGCCGATCTGCCCGCGGCTTTCGCGCCCTTCGTGTTCCGTGTCGAGACCGCCGCCGATCTTGCCGCCGCGGTCGCGGCCATCTGCGCTGAGGACGCCCCCCGCCGGGCCGAACGTATCGCCTTCGCAACCGCCCTGCGCGAAACCGACAGTTTCGACGCCCGGGCCGAAACGATCCTGACCCGCGCCCACGATCTGGGCCTGCTGTAGCCGGCACCGCGCCGCGATCGTCGGGCCGGCCAGCCGGGAAAACGCATTGCCGCTGCGCCCGGCATCGATCATAAAGGCATCGTTCATCCTTCGCCGGCCTGTGGCGTCATGGGCGCAGCCCGTCCGCCAAGCCAAGTCAACGCTGCTTCCTGCACCGGGAAAGGGCTCTTTGCTTTCTACCTTGGGGCCGATCTGGCCAATCCATGTCATCAACCTTGACCGCGCGGGCGACCGTATGGCCGCAATCTCGGACCATCTGGACGCGCTTGGCCTGCGCTTTTCGCGGATGGCCGCGGTCGATGGCCATGCCGTGCCGGCCGAGATCCGGCACAAACTGACGCAAGGGGCACCCCGCTACAAACGCCCGCTTACCCCGGCCGAGATCGGCTGCACGCTGTCGCATCTGCTGGTGTGGGACCGGATCGCCCGCGGCCCGGCGCCGGTGGCCATCGTGCTGGAGGATGACGCAAGGTTGCGGCCCGGCGCCGGCGCGCAGCTGGCGGCACTGGCGGCGATGCCGGTGGACTGGGACATGTTGAAGCTGTGCCACTCGAACCGGACGGCGGCCGGGGCAGCCGGGGTCAGCGCGATCCTGCCGCGCCGGATGCCGCCCTGCACCATCGGCTATGCCATCACCCGCGCCGCGGCGGCGCAGCTTGTCATGCGGTGGGTGCCGTTCTCGCGCCCGGTGGACAATCAGCTGACCTATTGGTGGGAACATGGCGCCTGCGTGAAGATCGCGGTTCCGGCGCTTGGCGGGGCGGCCGCGGATCATGCCGACACAAGCGCCATCGCCGCCGGGCGGGTGCAGAAGGGCGGCCATCTGCGGCGCCTGCTGGCCAATCTGGGGGTTCAGGCCGGGCGCAGGATCGCCGGCATCCGCCCCCGCGGGCGTAGCTGGCCCGACAGCGGCCCGGTCACGCCCGCCCTGCCCGCGGTTCTGGCCCTGTCAGGCGCCGAATGGATCAGGACCGCGGGGCCGCAAGGATGCTGACCGGCCTGCTTGAAAGCGCGCTGAGGCCGTTGGTCGATGGCGGGCGCTATGCGTTGATCGACTATCCGCTGTATCACAACCCCGGCGATGCGGCGATCTGGCTGGGCACGCGGCAGATCCTTGGCGGGCTGTTCGGCACGGCGCCGGCCTATACGGCAACCTTGCGCGGCTTTGACCCCGACACCTGCCGCCGCCGCATCGGTGGCGGGACGGTGTTTCTGCTGGGCGGGGGCAATTTCGGCGGCCTTTATTCCCGCCACCACGACATGCGCCTGCGTGTCATCGCCGCGATGGCGGGCAACCGGATCGTGCAACTGCCCTTCAGCGTCGCCGGGCTTGACGAGGCGCTTGAACCGACGCGCAAGGTTCTGGCGGCGCATGGCAATGTGACCCTGATCGCACGCGAGGCCCACAGTCAGGCCGTTGTCGCCCGGCTGTTGGGAGAACGGCCACTGCTGGCGCCTGATGCCGCCCATGGGCTGCGTCTGCCGGTGGGCGCGCCGATCCGCGACGAAACCCGGCTGTTGCGGCGCGACCGCGAGGCAGCGGCCAGCGGCACCCGGATCGACGCCGGCGACAGCTGGGACTGGGCCGATCTGCCGCGGCTGCGCTGGTTGAACCGGGCGGGCAAGGCGGCACTGGCGCTGGCGCCCGCGGCGGCCGCGCCTGCGCTGCGGGATCGGCTGGCACGGGCCAAGGTCGAAACCGCGGCCGCGCGTCTGGCCGAGGGCCAAACCGTGGTGACCGACCGGCTGCACGGAGCCATCCTCGCCTCGGTGATCGGCCGCAAGACGGTGGTGCGCGACAATGCCACCGGCAAGGTCGCCGCCTATCTTCAGACCTGGGGGAAGGGGCTGCCGTCCTGCCGCCTTGACGGCTGACGCCCCTGCATGGGGGCGCCACCTTTGCGCAACGGGTCGGGCTGGGCGCCCCGCAACCGCGAATAGGCCCATCCGGCCGCTTGTCCAGAACAGCGCCCCGGGCCGGGCGGCCCCCGCGCCGGTCAAGGCAGCACGACGTTGCCCTGACCGGTGCGGGGCGGGCCGCGCCGGTCAGGCGCCCGGTTCGACGAACACCGTCACCTCGGGCGGGACGCCCTGGAATTTCTCGACCTCGCAGACGGCCGTCTGGCCGCAGTTGCCCTGCGACAGCCGCGATGTGGCGATGCCGGTGGTCAGCACGTTGACATCGCCATAGCGGCACAGGCTGCCGGGGGTGCGGGGGTCGGCCGGGTCATACCAGCCGCCTTCGTCGATGCGCACCACGCCGGGGCGGATCTCGTCGGTGATGCGGATGCCGACAAGGATCTGGCCCCGGTCGTTGAAGGCGCGGGCCAGATCGCCGTCCTGCAACCCGCGCGCCGCCGCATCGGCGGGGTTCATCCAGCAGGGCTCGCGCCCGGCGATGGCGTAATCCTCGCGCAGGACGGTGCCGCACAGTTGCGAATGAAGCCGCTTCACCGGATGGTTGGCGGCCACCCCCAGCGGATAGCGCGCGGTGGGGCCGTCCAGCCGCTCGACGGGTTCCAGCCATGTCGGATGGGGCGGGCAGTCGTCATACCCCATCGCCTGAACCGCGCGCGAGAAGATCTCGAACTTGCCGCTGGGGGTGCCAAGCGCGTTCAGCAGCGGATCGGCGCGGAAACTTGCATGGCGGACGAACTGGCGCTGGTCTTCGGACAGCGGGAAGGCCAGCGGCTGATTGCTGTTCCAGAACACGTCGAACACCGGCATTTCCATGCCCTTGGCCCGCGCCTCGATCATCGCCGCCTCATAGAAGCTGCGGATCCAGTCCATTTCGGTCTGGCCCTCGGTATAGGCATAGCCAAAGCCCAGCTTGTCCGCGACCGCGGTGAAGATGTCATAATCCGACCGCGCTTCGTGCAGCGGCTCGATCAGTTTGCGCATGGCGACGATATGGCTAAGCGCGTAATCGCCCACCTGTTCGATGTCGTTGCGTTCATAGGATGTGGTGGCGGGCAGCACGATGTCGGCGTGGCGCGCGGTGGCCGTCCACTGGAAATCCTGCACGATGAAGGTATCCAGCGCCTGCCAGGCCCGAACCATCTCGTTGCGGTCCTGATGGTGCGAGAACGGGTTGCCGCCGGCCCACCACGCCAGCTTCAGCGCGGGCAGCGTGATCTTCGTGCCGTTGTAATCCATCGTCGCGCCGGGGTTCAGCAGCGTTTCGACCAGCCGGGAAACCGGGATGGAAACCGTCCCCCCCGCCGACAGCCAGGCCGCCCCGCCGCCGGCCGACTGGCCGGGCGTGTCGGTGATGCTGGGCAGGATCGGTGACAGATGCGTGGGCGCCCCGCCGCTGGCATAGTGATAGCTGAGACCATAACCGCCCCCCGGCAGGCCGATCTGGCCCAACATGCAGGCCAGCGTCACCAGCATCCAGGTGGATTGCTCGCCATGGTGCTGGCGCTGGGTGGAATAGCCAAGCGCCAGCATGGTGCGGTTGGCGGCAAAGCGCCGCGCCAGATCGCGGATGGTGTCGGCCGGGATGCCGCACAGGTTTGACGCCCAGTCGGCGGTCTTGGGCGTGCCGTCGCTTTCGCCCAGCAGATAGGGCAGGAAGCGATCAAATCCGGTGGTGTATTTCGCAAGGAAATCCGCGTCATGCAGGTTTTCGCTGTAAAGCGTGTGGGCGATGCCCAGCATCATCGCGGTGTCGGTCTGCGGCCGGGGCGCGATCCATTCGGCATCCAGATACTGCGCGGTCTCGGTTCGGACCGGGTCGATGCAGATGGCGCGGGTGCCCTTTTTCTTCAGCCCGTCCACCCCGACGAAGGCGCCGTGATCCGCGATTTGCCAGCAGATTTCCGAATTGCGCAGCGGGTTGGCGCCCCAGAACACCATCAGTTCGGTGTTCTCGACCACATTCGGCCAGGCGGTGCATTGTTCGTAAACCTCGATCGAGCCGGTGACATAGGGCAGGATCACCTGCGCCGCCCCGGTGGAATAATCCCCCATCGAGCTGGTAAAGCCGCCGTTCAGCTTCAAAAGCCGCCGCAGCAGCGTCTGGCAGTTGTGCATCCGCCCGGGGCTTTTCCAGCCGTAAGAGCCGCCAAAGATCGCCTCGGGGCCGTGGGTATCGCGCACCCGCACCAGTTCGCGGGCAACAAGCGAAATCGCCTCGTCCCAGCTGACGCGGACGAAATCGCCGGTGCCGCGGCCCGCCGGATCGGCGCCCGGCCCCTGTTCCAGCCAGGCCCGGCGCACCATCGGATATTTGATCCGGCTGGGCGAATAGATCGAATCCAGCACGCCCTTCAGCTGCGCCGAGGGCCAGGGATCACCTTCCCACGGGTGGATGGCCACGGCGCGGCCGTCCTTGACCGTGGCGCGGAACAGGCCCCAGTGGCTGCCGGTCAGGATCTCGGACCCGGCTGCGTCCTGCGCAAGGGCTGCGCCGCGGGGAAGCGGGACGGTGGCGCCCAGGGCGGCGGCGGCCGCGGTCTGGCACAGGAAGCCGCGGCGCGACAGGCCGCCTTTGCGGGGGCTTGGGATCGTGGTCATCAAAGGGGTCTCCTCTGGTCGTCGAGGGTCGGGCGGTGGTCCGCGGTGACAGGGGGGCGCATCACTCGGCCCCGGCCTGCGGTCCGACATCCCGGGAATGGTTTTGCAGATAGGCCAGCAGCAGCCGATATTGGTCGTCACCCAGCGAGGTGAACCGCTTCATCGCGTTCAGATTGCCGATCCACTGGTTCGCCAGATAGCGGTCGGGGTGCGGCAGGCTGTGGCAGGTGGCGCAACTGGCGTTGAACAGATCGCCCGCATAGCCCCACAGCGCCGGAAGATCGGCATGAAGCCCCTGCCCGTCGATCCAGCCGGTCAGGCTGGCCTGCGCCCAGGCTTGCCCGGTGGCGGGATCGTCCACCGGCGCTTCGCGGCTGACCGCGGCCATGGCGGCATCGCCCAGCACCGCCAGCAGGATGCGCTGGCCGCGTTCGGCGTAAAAGACCTGCTCGGCCCCTACCGCCTGCCAGCCATCCAGCCGGACCTGAATCCGGTCGCCATCACGCGCCAGCACCGCAAGACGGGCACCGCCCAGCAGCTTGCCATCCTCGGCGCCCGCTGTGCCGATGCGGCCGGGATCAAGGAACAGCGGCTTTGTCGTCACCACATGCACCACCTTGGCATCCGCCAGCGCCGCGGCGGGCGATGTCGGCAGCACCGGCGCCTTGCCGGCGGGGCGGTCCAGCATGACCACGGTCGGGGTGCGGTTCGGTTCGGGGCGGCCGGGGCCGGGGGCATCCACCGCCGGCACGGTTTTCAGATACATCGCCATGGCAAGGCGATCCTCGCGCGGAAGCTGCGCGGTGTTCAGGATCACCTCTTCCATGTCGCCGCCGGCTTTCTTGCCGATCGGGCTGATGCCGGTTTCCAGATAGTTCGCGATGGCATTGACCGACCAGAAGCCGATCCCGGTCTCGTCCGGCGAGATGTTGGGGAAATGGCCGTGGCCGTCGGGGGTCGGCCCGCCGCCATAGCGGCTGTCCGCGATCACATTGCCCATGAAGCTGCGCGGCGAGTGGCACTCGGCGCAGTGGCCCGCGCCTTCCACCAGATAGCGCCCGCGCGCCAGCACCGCCTGATGCGGATCGGGGGCGGTCTGGGTGGCGGGGGCATCCGGCAGGGGCTGGCCGTCAAGGAACGCCAGACGCCAGACGCCGATGCCGCGGCGGATGTTGTAGGGGAATTTCAGCTCGTGCCCGGGCACCTGCCCCGCCACGGGCGGAAGCGACATGATATAGGCATACATGTCGCGCACATCATTGGCGTTCAGCCGCTGATACGAGGTGTAGGGAAACGAGGGATACAGGTTCTGCCCGTCCGGCATGATCCCGCCCGGGCCAACCCCCTCGCGCACGGCACGGGTGAACTGCTCAAGCGTCCAGCCGCCGATGCCGTCCACCCGATCGGGCGAGATGTTGGGCATGTGGAACCGGCCAAAGGCGGTGTCCAGCACCCGCCCGCCGCCCAGCTTCGTCTGGTCGGGCTGGCCCGGGGTGGCGTGGCAGGTGGCGCAGTCGCCGGCCAGAAAGATCCGCTGGCCGTTGTCCAGATCGGCAGGGCCGGCATCGGCCACGTCGCGCGTCGGATGGGTCAGCGACCATGTGACCGGCGAGGTCAGGACGACAAAGCCCGCCACCCCCGCAAGAAGCACCCCGAAAGCGCGGTTTGCGCCGCGTCGCCGCGGCCTTGACGCCTGTTCAAACATGGCTGTCCTCCACTTCCGTCGTTCGTCCGCGGCCTGCGTCCTTCGGCAAGGGCCTTCCCCCGCCGGATCATGGTGAAAGGTCACGATAAGCGACAGAAAACGCCCCGCCTTGATCTGTGTCATGGCCCACGTCCCGCGCGACCTCCATCCCCCCGCGCGCCGCCGGGGGATGGACGCCCCGATCCCCGGCCCGATTGCAGGGGGCTTGCCGTCGCCACCCGGCCTGCCGATCAAGCCGGTTCGCCCGCGCGTCCGGCCGTGGCCATGGCCTGTCCGCCATCGGCAAGGAAACCGGGCGGATCAAGGGCGCCCGGCCCTTTTTCGGGGCGGCCGCCTGCGCCCGCCCGCGACCTATCCGACAGCGCCGGCCGCGCCGGTTGACACACTGGCACGAGTGTGAAAGCGTTCAATCATAACTGATTTAGCGTTTTAACATCGAGATTCTTTGTGCGTGGAGCATTCATGATTCCCGGAATACTTGCGTTCTGCGCGGCCTTGTCTGCGGGCGCGGCGGCAAGGGCGGAAGAATATGCCATCCGGCCCGGCGATCTTGTCGATGTCTCGGTGCTGTCGCATCCCGAACTGACCCGCACCTATCGCGTCAGGCTTGACGGCGCCATCACCATGCACATCCTTGGCAGCGTCGAGGCGGCCGGATTGTCGCCGGCGCAACTGGAATCCTCGCTTGAGCAGCAACTCTCGGAGGTGTTCGAGGGGTCCACCTCGGCCACGGTTGAGGTGGCGGAATACCGCCCGGTGATCGTGGGCGGGCAGGTCGTCGCGCCGGGCGCCTATCCGTTCCAGCCGGGTCTGGATGTGGCCGGGGCGCTTGCCCTGGCACGGGGAACCGGCGCATCCACGCTGTCGGACGATCTCAGCGCCAGTATGCGCGTCGAAAGCGAAACCGCCCGTCACGCGCTGCTGCGGGCGCAGTTGGCGGGCCTTCTGGTCGAACGGGCAAGGCTTGTCGCCGAGCGTGACGGGCTGGCCGAAATCACCGTGCCGGATGAGGCCAGGACCACCCTTGGCGCCGCGGCCGGCGCCCTGGCCGAGGCGCAGGAAGCCCTGCGTGCGGCGCGCGACGAGGAACTTACCCTTCGGCTTGCGGCCATCGATGCGACGCGCCGTCTGGCCGAAGAGGAAGCCGGCGCCTATTCCGAGCGTCAGCAACTGATCCGCAGCCAGCTTGATGCGACGCAAAAAGAACTGGATGGCCAGCTGAAACTGGCCGAGCGCGGCCTTGCCCTGAACCAGCGCATGTTCGATCTGCGCGTCAGCGAGGCGGGATACCGGGCCGACGAACTTGAAGCGGTCGCGCTTGAGGCGCAGGCGCGCAAGACGATCTCGGATGCCGAGGCCGGCAAGCAGGGCGCAACGGTCCTTCGGGCGGGTGAGGTGGCCACGGCGCTGGCGGAAATCGATGCTGACATTGCCGAAATCCGTGTCGACATGGATCAGGCACGCCGCTTTGTCGCCGTCTTTGGCGGGCAGGCGAAAGCGGCCGAGATGACCGGCGCCGGCATGGTCTATCGTCTGCGCCGGCGCGGCCCCGAGGGCGTCACCGTGATCGCGGCCAGCCCCGATACGCTGCTTCAGCCCGGCGACATGCTTGAGGTGGCAACGCTTGAGCAGACCCCTGACCCGAGTGGCGGGATGAACGACAGATGAGGCTGCGCAGTCTTGTGGCGGCGGCGCTTGTCACCCTGTCAGCGGGGGGTGCGACGGCGGATACGATCGATCTGTCGCAGGTGGTGGCCTCTCCGAATCCGCGGCTTGGGCTGGCGTTTCCGGGCAGCAATCCCAAGCATTATTCCGCCATCGCGCAGGCCGGAATCGGCGTGGTTCGGCTGTCGGTGGCCTGGGACCGGGTCGAGCCAGCCCCCGGCCGGTTCGACTGGTCGGGGCTCGACAGTCGGGTGGTGGGCTTGCAGGCTTACGGGATCGAGCCGTTCCTTACGTTTGAATCCACCGCCGACTGGGGCACCGTGCCGGAAACCCGCGGCGTCAAGAACGCCCGCCCCAACAATCCCGCCGACTGGGAGCGTTTCGTTCGCGCCGTGGTCGAACGCTATGACGGCGATGGCCACGCCGATGCGCCCGGACTGCACCGGCGGGTGCGCTACTGGCAGGCGGCAAACGAATGGATCAGCGACAAGAACAAGTCGGGCGGGTGGGTCGGAACCACGGATGAGCTGATCGACTACATCCGCCGCACCCATGATGCGGTGAAGGCGGTCGACCCAAGGGCGATCTTCGTGCTGGGCGGCATCGCGGCGTTCAATCTGGATGTTCTGCTGGTGGCGCGCGGCGGACAGCAGTTCACGGTTCGCCAGAAATGGAATGAGCGGTCTGAAACCGTGCTGTCGCCATCGGACATGCGGGGCGCCGAGATCGCCCGGATCATCGACCGCGATGTTCTGCCGGTCTTGCGCCAAAGCCCCTATGACATCGCCGATGTTCACCTTTATGGCCCCGAAAGCCGCGACGCCGCCCGCATCGCCATGATCGGGTCGATGACCGGGCGGCCGGTGCTTTCGGCGGAATGTGGGGGCCCCTCGCTGGACTATGGCGACCGCTATACGCCCGAGGGCCACTTTATCGCCGTGGTCGATCGCAACCTTGGCGTGCTTGCCGCGGGCGGGCAGTTCTGCCTGTGGTATCGGCTGGGCGAAGGGCGCGACACGACCTTCGGCAACCGCCATACCGCACTTTACACCGAGCGCGCAAAGCCCAAGCCGGGCGTCTATGCCTATCGGATGCTGTCGCGGCTGCTGGCGGCCGATACCACCGTGCGCGCCGCCGGCCCCGCTTTGTTCGAGTTGCGCCGCACTGCGGGCGATGTCGTGCGGATCGGCTGGGGGGGTGGCGCCGCGGCCGTCCGGGCCTTTGCCGCACAGACCGGGGCGCAAGCCTATTGTCTGGCCGATGCCGGGACCGGCGCGCTCAGCCGCGATCCGGGCCGCTGCGATCCCGAGGCGCTGACGGTTGCCGGCCATGACCTGTCTTCCCTGCTGTCCCGCTGAACCCGAACCGATACCGTTTCCCACAAGGTCCGCCGCGCCATGCTGAAGCACTATCTCGACCTACTGCGCCATTTCCGGTTGGTGATACTTGCCGGCGCGCTTGGAACCGGCGTCCTGGCCTGCCTGCTCAGCATCGTGTTGCTGAACACCATGCCGCTTTACAAAAGCACCGTCACACTGAACATGCAGCCCTCGGAAGAGGCGCTGATGTTCAACAGCGCCTTCATGGGCGTGACGCAGTTCAGCCCCGCCACGATCATCACCCAGACCCATATCGAGCGTCTTCTAAGCCGCCGCGTGGCCGAAAGGGCGCTGGACATCCTGATCGAGGAAAGCGGCGGCAACCTGCCCTCGGACCCGCCGACCGCCTTTGACAAGCTGAAGTCCGCGATCTGGCAGACATGGACGATCCTGAACTACGGTTATTTCCAGCCGCCGACCGAACGCGACCAATGGCTGAACGATCTGATGTCGGCCACCGATGTCGAGATGGTCGAGGGCTCGTATATCCTGCTGCTGGAAATCACCTACGACATTCCCGAAATGGCGGCCCGTGCCGCCAATGCCCTTGCGCGGGCCTATATGGAAACCGCAAGCCACGAATTCGCGGAAGATGCCGCCGCGGTGGATGCGGCGCTGTCGCGGCTGCTGACCGCCACGGAAGCCCAACTGGAAAGCAACAGTGCCGCGCGGCGGCAGCTTGAACGCCAGCTTGGCTACAAAAGCGTCGAGGCTGGCCGCGTGATCCTGATGGCGTCCCGCGCCGAGGCGGACAAGGCGCTGGCCGATGCACGGCGGCAGGTCGCGCGGTTGCGAGACCGGCTGGTGCGGCCGGGCAGCGCCGATGCGGGCGCCGCGGCCACGATCAGCGCCGACCTGGCCACCGCCGAAGCCCTGGTCATTCGCAGCGCCGAGGCGCTGAAGAAAACCGAGACCGCGCTTCAGGCACTTGAACAGACCGAGACCAGACTGGGCGAGATCGCCCTGCGCATCCGCGAGGCCGAAACCGATCTTGCCGAACTCCAGGACCGCAAGCTGAAAACCCAGCTGGCGCGGGAAGCGCGGATGAACCAGGTGGGCGTCATCAGCGCGGCGCAGGTGCCCGTTTATCCGGCCTTCCCGAAGGTGCTTGTCAATACCGTGGTCGGCACGGTCCTTGGCGCGATCCTTGCGCTGGCCCCCATCGCCCTGCTGGATGTGCTGGACGACCGGGTGCGCACCGGCGAAGGTCTGCGCCAGATCGTCGGGCCGCGGGCATTGCCATCGGTGTCGCGCGCGCTGGTGGCGCAGGCGCAGGCGTTCCTTCGCAACGGCGACACACCGGGCCGCGCCCTGTCGGATTTTGCCGAGGTGATGGCCCGACGGCTTGTGACCGAGGGCCGGAAACGGCCGCAGGGCGGCAAGATCGCGGTCACGGCGCTTGGCTCGGCCGAGCAGATCGCCGGGCTGCATGCGGTGGTCGAGGCCGCGGTCAGACTGGTCGATCCGTTTGCCGCCGACGGCGGCGCGCTGACCAAGGTCGTGGCCCTGCCCGAAATCGCCCGCATCGGCGACTGGGCGCCCTGGCGGGGCTGCACGATCATCGCGGGGGTCAGCTGCGGCGAAGCCGACCGGATCGAGGTCGAGCGCGTGGCCGGCATCGCCGTCGATCCCGAAGCGCCCCCCTTCCTGGCGGTCTTGCTATGACGCGCGCCCCCGACCGCAGACGGATACGGCGACGCGCCTTTCTGACGGCGGCCGGGGTGGCGGTCGCCGGCCTTGCGGCGGCGGGTCTCTGGGCGGTGGTGGCGCCGTCCTGGCTGGGGCTTGTCGCCATTGCGATCGCGGGCGCCGGCCTTGCCGGGGCGGCGGCGATCCTGCACCGGCCGGGTGCGGTGCCCATCCTTGTCTATCACAGCGTCTCGCCCGATGCGCGCTGGCTGCCGTGGGCGGAAAATACCAGCGTCCGGCCCGAAACCTTCCGGCGCCATCTTGAAATTCTCAGGCGTGGCGGCTGGACGGTGATCCCCACGACCGATCTGGTCGCGGCCCGCCGTCAGGGCAAGACCATTCCCGATCGGACGGCGGTCATCCACTTCGACGATGGGTATCTGGACAATTTCCTGTTCGCCGCACCGATCCTGCGCGAATTCGCCATGCCGGCCAGCTTTTTCGTCTCGCTGGATTTCATCGAACCCGGAGAGGCGCTTCGGACCGGCGCCGCGGCACAGGGGCCCGCCACCTGGACCGGCTACATGACCGCGGCCGAGCTGCGCGCGATGGATGCCGATCCGCTGTTCAGCATCGAGGCGCATGGTCTGGACCATGCCCGCGTGCCCGTATCGGGCGAGGTCGTCGACCGGCTGACCGCCGGGAACTGGCGCCGTCATGCGCCGCTGGCCTGGGCCAATGACCGGGCCAACAAGGCGCGGTGGTTCGAGGCGGACGGGCCGCCGGCGGGCTTGCGTCTGAACGATCCCGTGCCCGCATCGGATTCGGCCCTTTCGGGGCGCTGGTGGCGCGACGGGGCGCCCGAGGACGAAGCCGCCTATGCCGCGCGCGTGCAACAGGCGCTGACCCAGACCTTCCAGGGTTTGCAAACCATCCTGGGCCGCGCGCCTGCGATCCTTGCCTGGCCCTTCGACCGATCCTGTCCGGTCAGCGTGGCGGCGGCACGCCGTGCGGGGTTTGTCGCCGTCACCGGCGGAACCGGCGAAAACCGGGCGGGCGAAGACCCCACGATCCTCAGCCGGGTTCATGTGCAGGACCGCGCCTTTGGCGGCGGGCCGCTCTGGCTGGAAGGACTGGCCTTCCGGGCACGGCTTCATTCGGCATCGGGCCGGCTGGTCTGGCATGTGCCGGTGGCGCTGGCGGCAATGGCGCGGCGCCGCCGCTTCGGTCGTCCGGGATACGGAGCGGTTTCGTGACGGCAGCCCTTCTTGTGACGCTGACGATGGTGGTCCTTGTGGCGACAGGGGCGCTGGCGGTTCTGGTCGCGGGGGCGGTGGGGATGGCGCCGCTGGCGCTGGGGCTGGGCTTTGCGCTTTATGGCGGCATCGTGCTTGTGGTTCAGCCGTTCCTGGGCGTGGCGGTGCTGACGACGTTTTCGCAGCTTGATGCGATTGAAAAGCTGCTGTTCGGCTTTCTGCCCTTCTCGTTCTTCAAGACGCTGGCGCTGGCCACCGCGCTTGCGATCCTGGCCAACGGGCTTCGGTTGCGCGATCATGTGCGGGTGATGCTGCAACAGCCGGTCGTGGTGCTGGCGATCGTCTTTCTGATGCTGACCGTCGTCTCGATGGCCGGGGCCGAGGACAAGGTGATGGCGCTGGCCTCGATGCGCAAGATGCTCAGTCTGGTGCTGTTGCTGCTGCTGGTGGCGATGCTGGCCGATACCCCGCGCAAGGTGGCGGTGCTGCTGTGGATCCTTGTGGCCACCTCGCTGGTCTCATCCTTGATCCTGCTGGTGGATTTCGTGCTGGGGATGCAGCTTGTGGCGCAGTCGGATGCCGCCACCACCGCCCGCACCGCCGAAGGCGTCGCGCGGTCATCCGGGGGGTCGGACTACAACCCGACCACCGCGGCCTCGATGTTGCTGGTGGGCGTGGTCTTTGCGCTGGTTCACGCGCTGGAAAGCCCGGTGTGGCGGTGGCGCCTGCTGATGATCGCCGGCATCGGCTCGATCGCGGTGGTGATGTCCTTTGCGCGGTCGGCGGCGCTGGCCTATGGCCTTGTCGGGCTGGTGCTGGTCTGGCGTTATCGCCGCTGGCAACACCTGCCGCTGGCGATCGCGGCCATGGCCCTGGTCGGGGTGGCGGCGCTGCCGTTCATTCCGGCGGAATACTGGGAACGGCTGTCCTCGCTGTTTGGCGGGGCCGCCGATCCGACGCTGGGCCGGCGCTTTACCTATAACCTGATCGGGATCGACCTGTTCCTGCATCATCCGGTGTTCGGGGTCGGACCCGGCAATTTCGTCCATCATTTCACCGACAACGACTATCGCTACCTGCCCGGCCGCACCCTGCTGGGGCGAGAGCTGCACAACATGTATCTGTCGGTGGTGGTGCAATACGGGCTGGTGGGGGCGTTCCCGTTCTTTGCCATGCTGGTGATCTGTTTCCGGCAGTTGCGCGCCGTGCAGGCCACCCCCTGCTCCGAGGCGATGCGGGTTCAGGCGCTTGCGCTGGGGTTTGCCTTTGCCGCCTATCTGGTGGCCAGCCTGTTCCTGCCGAATGAGGAAACCAAATACACCTGGCTTCTGGCGGGCCTCTCGACGGCGCTGTTTGTCGCAAACCGGAAGGAACTTGCACGGAAATGAAGATCCTGGTCGTCGTCAGCGAGTTTCCGAAACTTACCGAGACCTTCGCCTATCGCAATGTGGTCGAATACGAACGGCTTGGCCATGAGGTGCGGATCTTTCACATCAAGCGGTTCCGCAAATCCGAGATGGTCCATGACTTCATGCGCGGGCTGGTCAGCCGTGCCTTCACCTTCGGCTATGTCTCTGGCCCGGCGGTCGGTGCGCTGGCGCTTGAGGCGGTGACAGCGCCCCGCCGACTGGGCCGACTACTGGCAGACGTCATCGGCGCCTATCGCGGGGATCCGGCCCGCGGCCTTGCGGTGATGGCCTATATCCCCAAGGCGCTTGCGCTGGGGCGCTGGTGCCGGCGCGCGGGGATCGATCATATCCACGCGGAATTTGCCGGCCACCCGGCAACCGCGGCGATGATCGCCGCGCGTGTCGCAGGCGTGCGCTTCAGCTTTTCGGCACATGCCCATGACATCTTCGTGTCGCAGGCGCTGCTGCCCGAAAAGGCGCGCGAGGCGGGGTTCGTTCGCGCCATCAGCCGTTACAACATCGCATTCCTGCAACGCCTGCCCGGATTTCCGGCCGGGAAGCTGCGGCTGGTTCATTGCGGGGTGACCCGCGACAGGCTGCAATCGGGCGGGCCGCAGCCCCCCGGACAGGGCCCGTTCCGCATTCTTTATGTCGGCTCGCTGATCCAGCGAAAGGGCGTGCGCCATCTGATCGATGCGCTTGCCGCCCTGCCCGCGGATCTTGACTGGCAGGCGCGGATCGTGGGCGGCGGCGATCTGGCCGACGATCTGGCGACACAGGCCCGCGCGCTGGGGCTGGATGGGCGCATCGGGTTCGAAGGCCCGCAACCCGCCGAGGCGGTAACCCGGCATCTGGGCACGGCGCATGTGGTGGTGGTGCCCTCGGTCATCGGGGAACGGGGCCGGACCGAAGGCATCCCGGTGGTCTGCATGGAGGCGCTGGCCCACAGCCTTCCGGTGATCGCCAGCGCGGTGTCGGGCATTCCCGAACTGGTCGAGGACAAGGTGACCGGCCTTCTGGTGCCGCCGGGCGATGCGGCGGCAATCGCGCGTGCGCTGTGCACCATCGCCGCCGACTGGCCCGCGGCAGCGGCGATGGGCGCGCGCGGACGCGACCGCGTCGCCGCGGAATATGTGGTCGAGGACAATGCCCGCCAGCTTGTCGCCCTGATGGAGGAAACCCGGTGATCGAAGCCCTGTTCTGGATGTCTGCGCTGGCGCTGATCTACAGCTTTGCCGGCTACGGCATGGTGCTGCTGGTTCTGTCGCGGCTGCGGCCTGCCCGACCCGCGCCGAAGGCATGGGCCCCCCCACGGGTCAGCTTCCTTGTCGCCGCCCATAACGAGGCCGCGGTGATCGACGAAAAGCTGCGCAACACGCTGGCGCTGGATGCGGGCGGCGCGGAGGTTCAGATCGTCGTGGTGTCCGACGGATCGACCGACGGCACCGCGGATGTGGCCCGCGCGATCGGTGACCCGCGGATCACGGTTCTTGATCCCGGCCGCGTCGGCAAGGCGGCGGCCTTGCGGCTGGGGCTTGAACGGTGCAGCGGCGATGTGGTGGTGTTCTCGGATGCCAATGCCATTCTGGCCGACGGCACGCTGACAGCACTGCTGCGCCATTTCGCTGATCCCGAGGTCGGCGGCGTCTGCGGCCAGATCACGGTGAAAGGCGCGGGGACCGGCAAGGGCGGGCTTGGCTTCTCCGAGGGGCTGTTCTGGCGATACGATCAGGCGCTGAAGCGGGCTGAATCGCGGCTGGGCGGCACCGTATCGGCACAGGGATCGGTCTACGCCATGCGTCGCGAGCTTGTGACCGCCCCCGAGCCGGGCTCGGCGGACGATTTCGTGATCTCGGTCCAGGCCGTGGCCGAGGGCAAGCGCCTTGTCTTTGAACCGCTGGCCTGCACCACCGAAATCGTGACCGAAAGCGTCGAAAGCGAAATGCGCCGCCGCATCCGCTCGGCCGAACTCAGCTGGCGGGCGATGATGGCATGGACCGGCCTGATGAACCCGTTCCGGCACGGCTGGTATGCCTGGCAACTTGTGTCGCACAAACTGATCCGGCGGCTGAACCCGCTGTTTCTGGTGGTGCTTTTGCTGACCAATCTGGCGCTGTTGGCAAACGGCTGGGTCTATGTCCTGACCGGGCTGTGCCAGCTTGGCTTTTATGCGCTGGCGCTGGCCGCGCTGGCTGATCCGCGGCTGCGCCGGTTCAAGCCCGCGGGGATCGCCGCGTTCTTCGTGCTGGCCCATGTCGCGATGGCCGCAGGCTTTGCGCGCTATGCCGCCGGGCGCAAAAGCACGCTCTGGACCCCCTCACGCGAGACGGAGGCCTAAGGTATGGCGGTGCCGGTCTTTGTGCTTGGGTTGCAGCGGTCCGGGACAACCTGGGTGGCCAACATGCTGGCCGGATCGGGCGCGGTTGCCGCGGTTGCCGCGCCTGAACATCAAGGCGTGCATGAAAGCATCTTCTTTTCGCACTTCGCCCGCCTGTTCGGCCCCTTCGACGATCCACAGGCGCGCGGCCGGTTTCTGGATGCCTTTGCGGCGTCGGATTATTTCCTTTTGACCGGGCTGCCGCGGGCCTCGCTTGACGCGATGGTGGCGCAAGCGACGGACCCCGCCGGGGTCTTCGCTGCGGTGATGGATGCTGTGGCCGACCGCGACGGCTGCACGCACTGGCTGGAGAAATCGCCCCACCACACGCTTCTGGCCGATGATCTGGCCATGCGCTTCCCCGAGGCGCGCTTTGTCTGCGTCATGCGCGCAAGCGCGACACTGGTCGCCTCGCGGTTGGTCGGCTATGGGCGCAGCCCGTCGCGCGGGCTGAAGCGGGCGGCCGACATCCTGCGCGGCGCGCTTGTCAATGCGCTTTACGCCAGACACATGCGGCGCTTTGCTGCGCGGGCACAGGGGCGGGCGCTGCTTCTGCGCTATGAAGAGCTGACGGCGCATCCGGCAAGCGGGCAGCGCCGTCTGGTGCAGTTCCTGGGTCTGGCGGTGCCGCCCGAACGGCTGGTCAGCGCCTATAGCCCCAACACCAGCCACAAGCAGTCCGGCACGCAGCGCCTGTCGCCGCTTGACCGGGCGCTGGTCTGGCTGGGCGACGGGTTGGGCCGGCTTGTTCCGCTGGCGGTTCTGGCTTTGGCCGAAGACCGCAGGCGCCGGGCGCGGGGGGCCGACTGGCCCGATTGGGTCTGGCTGAAAACCGGCTACCGCCCGCGGTGATCGCTAGCGCGGGCGCAGTTTCACACCGAACACTTTGATCCCCGCCCCCAGCGCAACAATCCCCAGCCCCCCCGAGGCCGCAAGCTGGCAAAGGCTTTCCAGCTTGCCCGGTTCCTCGATCAGCGGCCGCAGAAGCTGGGCAAGCCCCGGCCCGGCGGCCGCCCCGGCAAGGATGCCGCCGCAGCCAAGCGCCGAGGCGGCCAGAACCGGCCGGGCCGCGCGGAACGCGCCACCGCCGGCGAAGACGCCACTGCCCCGCAGCACGACGGCAAGGAACACGACCGGCACCGCAGGCGCGACAGCCAGCGCCACCGGAACGCCCACAAGGCCGAACATCGGGGTCAGAACCGCAAAAAGCCCCAGCCGCGACAGGAAATCCAGCGCCATCGCCCCCCCGACCAGCCGAACGATGGGCAGATCGTCCTGCGCCAGAAGCCGGACCAGCATCATCCGCGTCACCAGCGCCCCGAACGGCGCAAGGGCCATCCAGCGCACAAGCTCTGTGATGCGGGCGGCGGCATCCGTGCCGGCCTCGCCATGGGCGATCACCACATCGACCACGGGGCCTGCGTTGATAAAGACACCAAGCTGGACAGGCAAAAGCAAGGCACCCCCGGCCACCGTCGCATGGCGGAAGCGCCGGCCAAGATCGGCCGCCTCACCCGAGGCCGCCCGCCACGACAGATCGGCAAACGCCACCAGCCCCAGCGCCATCGCCAGCGTATTGCCGCAAAGCGCGCCAAGACGCTGGCTGAAATCCAGCATCGCCACACCGCCCGCCCCCTGCCCGGCGGCAAAGGCGGTTTCCAGCCAGATGCAGGCAAGCGCCCCGAACGTCAGCAGGATCGCCGCGGAACCGCGCCGGCCGATTGCGGTCGAACCGGGGCCGGACGCCGTGCCGGTGGCAGGCGAGGCACCCAGACCAAGCGCAAGGATCAGCGTCAGCGCCGCCACCGCAAAAAAGGTGATCGTGTAGGCGGCCGAGGCTTGCAGCGCCAGAATCCCCCCCCCGAACAGCAGCGCAAAGGCCGTTGCCGCCCGCGGCAACTGCCGGATCGCGGCCGGGGCGCCAAACCGGCCCCTGACATTGCAGTAGGCCGAAAAGGCGATGGCAGCCACCGTTGCAGGCAACGACAGCGACAGGATCACCACCACCTGCGCGGCCAGCGCCGCGGTTGCCGGATCAAAGTCCGGGGCCAGCGATCCGACGATCGCCGGTGCGGCAAGCGCGAATGCGATGGCAAGCACCGTTCCCAGTGCCAGTGCCGCGCCGCCGGAATGCCCCAAGATGCGCAAGAGGCTGTCCCCCGCCGCGGCCCGCGCCGCGATCAGCGGGATGAACACCACGACGACCACCTGACTCAGGGCTTCGGTCAGGCTTGTGACCAGCCGGCGGCCCAGCAGGAAGGCATCGGCATCCGGGCCTGCGCCCATGCGTCGCGCGATCAGATGCGACACAAGGATCGCGATCAGTATCCCCAGCGCCTGCCCGGCAAACTGCGAACTTCCTGCGGCGACAAGCGATATGCGTCGGTGCTGATTGCGCGGTGTATCGCCGGAAGCCGCCGGGGATCGATTGAACGTGCCCATCTAACCTTCAGACGTATGCCTGCTTCGGCCCATTCGCGGCGTGATCCATGGCCCGGACACGGCCAAGCTGCGGCGGAACCACGACCAGCCCAAGGGCATAGCGTTCAATCACGAACTCTCCGAATGCGGTTTCGGCGGTATAGTTGAAGACGCCCCGCTTCTCGGGTTCGGACAGGATGATCCGCGCCTTGCGCAGGCCACCCGACCGCAGCCGTATATACAGCACCGCGCGTTCGCCCGCCGCGACACCCGGCAGGTTGGGGGCCGTGATACGCCGCAGCCCGATGGACTCGACCGTCGAAATCCGCTGGCCGCTGTCGGTTGCCAGCCAGATATCGCGCCGACGCACGGGGCTGGCGCTGCGGATCGGCCGGAACATTCGGCCGCCGATCTTCCGGCCAAGCTTTTCCATGATCGACATGAAGATCTGCACATGAAGCAGAAGTTCGGCGCTGATCGAGACCGGCCTTGTGACAAGCCGGTTGTTCATCCGCGCACGAAGGCGCTTGCTGGCGCCGTGGCCGAAATAGGCCTGTGTGGGACCGATCAGCCCCGGCTTCACGGCAAAGCGCAGATCGTAATCGGGGATACGCTCGCGTTCGATTTGGGCGATCTCGGCGCGCACCGGGCGCGGCCCGCAGAAGTTCATGTCACCCTTCAGGATGTTGAACAGCTGCGGCAGCTCGTCCAGACGGGTTTCGCGCAGCAATCCCCCCAGCGGGGTTTCGATCCTGGAATCGACCGGAAGGGTGCGGTCGCGCGTCAACTCGCGGGCGCGCGATGTGCACAGCGTCCGGAACTTGATGATGTGGAAAACCTTCTGATCCTTGCCAAGCCGCGGACCCCTGTAAAAGATCTCGCGGCCCTGAGTGGCCAGCAGCACGCCCGAGATCATCACCAAAAGAGGTAGGATGATCAGGATCAGCACCGCCGCTTTGGTGAAATTGTAAACTCGATACCACTTTTCACTGGCCGGACGAAACCCGATTTGCCTTTTGGAACGTAGCTTCATCAATACGCCCTACAATTATAAAGACAGCCCAAAAAACGGGCGGTTTTGTCTACCGCGCACCGGCCTTTCGCACGAACGCCGCCTTGAAACTGCAAGGCGGACGGATGGCGCGACGTCATCAGAACTGCGGGCTGCGACAGAAACGGGATTGCAGCGGGCAGCCAAGACCGATTGCGAACAGGTGACGACTCACATATTCCAAGCCATTCCAATTCGAATTCACGTTTACTGATTATCACGAACCATTAACAGAAAAATGATGCGTGCAGCATTAATCTAACACCGGCGCCTTGGCGCGTCAGCGGTGGCCCGCCAGCCCGATCCCAACAGGAAAGTCAAAACTTCAAAGGCGGTTAGCGTCCAGCGGACAAAAGGGTCAGGCCGCATTTCCGCGCGCTTAGGCCCGCGGCACGCCGGATTGCGACAACCTGCCACGCCCCCGCCCGATCGCCGGCACCTTTCCGCCGCGCGGGGTCCATGGCCTGTCGAGGCGCGACATTCGCCCTTGCGGGACGGCGCATCGTGTCTAGGTTGTGTGATGTGGAACGGTTGGGCACACTTCTTCTGGCTGGATACGGCATCGGCGCAGGGGGTGGAGTCCTTCTTGCGATCTCTGGCAATCCTTGGCTGGGGTTGCTTGCCTTCTGGATCGGCGGCGCGGCGGCGGCGCTGGCGGTCGGGGGCCTGCTTCACCTAAGCGGGGTCTGGCGCCCAAAGAACCGGCGGCGGCGCGGTGGCCAAGGCCCGATGGACGCCGGGGCAGGCAAGCCTGCCGATGTCGTTCCAATTCAACATCCATGCGATGCGGACCATCGGGGCGATGTCGAACGCCCGAAGAAAGTGACCAAAGGCCCCGATCCGTGACCGCCCGCCCCCGGGGCAGGCTTTCGCGACACACACTCCGCCCGATCGATGCGCAGGGCCGATGGTGCGCGCGCCCCCCGCGGCAAGATCCCGACGCCCGGCAAAGCCGGGCTTGCGCGCTTGGCTTGCGCCACAAAGCGGTGGGACAGCGACGATGCGCCCCGGCAGTGGGCGCTTTTGCGGTGGGCCGGGCGCAAGCTACACCTTGACGGCGGGGGGGGCGGCATTCCCTAATCAAACGCAGGCGCGAATTTTGACGCGCTGCCGGGCCAAGGCCGGTGCCACAGGCAAGACATTGCCCTGACAGGCCCGCGCCAAGACCCGGCAAGGCTTTTGCGAACGTGCGGCCGGCCGTTCGTCCAAGGTCTTTGTTTGTTGATGGAGTAGTCGGAATTGAGTGAAATCAAAGCTGTTTTCAGGGGCGCGGACGTTCGGGACGAATTTCTTGCGGTGATGTCCGAGACCTTTTCCCAAGAGGCGGTTGAACGAAAGCGCCGCGCCTGGGACTGGTTGTTCAAGGCGCCCTTTCGCACCGAGACCAACCCCGCACGCGTTCTGACCATCGAGCGCGCAGGCCGCCTTGTCGGCGGCGTCTTCCTGCTGCCGACAGAAGTCACGCTGGATGGCGTGCCAACGCCCGCCGTGCTGCCGATCGGGAACAACATCCGGCCCAATGATCGCGGGGCCGGGATGGTGACGCTGAAGACCTGTTTCAACCTGGGCCATGGCGGGATCACGGTGGGCCTTGCCAGCAGCGACCGGCTTAGCGCGGTCTGGGTCAGGCTTGGCGCGGCCGAAAGCCCGCCGCGGACGCTGTGCCGCAAGCTTTACCGCCCCGGCAGCATCCTGGCCCTGCGCGGGCGCCTTCCGCGGATGCTGGGCGGGCCTTTGGATGCGGTGTTCCGCCTGCCACTGGCCATCATCGGCATCATGCGCCCGTCACAGCGAAAGACCGAACGGATCGTGCCGATCGAAACCTTTGGCCCCGAGTTCGACACGGCATGGGAGGCGGCCCGACCCTCGGTCAAATGTGCGATCTCTCGGACGTCGGCCCATCTGCAATGGCGCCATATCGAATCGCCCTTTCCGGCGGGGCGGTGCCTTGCGCTGTATCGCGACCGGAAGCTGGCGGGATATGTCGCGATCACCATCGCCCCGACAGGGTCCGGGCCGGCGGGGCGCGTCACGGACATCTTCGCCTACACCGGCACGGCCCGCGATTACGGCCTGCTGCTTGCCGCCGCCGACGCAGAGTTCATGCGCGCGCGCTGCACCTATGGCGAGATTGCCTATGGCTGCTCCAAGGCCATCGACACAGCCGCGTGGCGCGCGGGCTTCTTCAGCCGCAAGCAGACCCGGCCGCTGAACCTGGGCCATGAGAACCCCGACGCGCGCGCGGATCTGCCTCGGCTTGCCGCGGACATGCACTTCTGCCGGGCCGACCATGACGAGGATTACTGACCGCTTCGGCAGGCGCGATCCGCGCGCCTGACCCACCGCCGTGGGCGGACGCGGCGCAGCCGGCCAGCCTGTGACCGCCCGCGCCACGGCCCCCGCGCCCGCAAAACAGCACGGACCCGCCGCAGGCGCGGGGTCCGGACGAATTTTTTCAACCCAGAGCGGATTTACGCCCCGCGCCTGAACCCCATGGCGGGAAACAACTTTCCCGCGATGATCGTCGCGCTTCGCACGCATTAAGGTAAAAATGCGGCGCCCGGATCGCAAAATTTTCATTCCGATCACTAAAAAAAAACCGAGTTGGATCCGATTGAGCCCCTGACAATCTTTCGCGTGGGGCTAAAAGATGGAACTTCAACTGAACGAACTGGACGTGCCGCAGAGTGACAAGCTGGGGTTGGCGTTTCCGATCAGCGACCCGAAGACCTATGCTGCACTGGCCGACGCAGGCTTTGGTGCCGTGCGGCTGGGGGTCTCGTGGCAACTGATCGAAGCCAGCGACGATGCATGGAACTGGGCCGGGCTGGACAGCCGGATCAAGGCGCTGACCGATGCCGGCATCAAGCCGCTGCTGACCTTCTATTCGGATGCCGTCTGGGCGACCTCGCCGGGCGACAACGACGCCAAGAACCTGCTTCCAAACGACATGGCCGAGTGGGCGGAATTCGTCGGGGCCACCGCGGCGCGCTATGGCTCGTTGGTGGATGACTATCAGGTTGCCAACGAATTTTCCAGCATCAACAACCGCTCGGGCGGCTGGGCTTCGACCTCGGAGGCGCTGGTCACCTATGTGAACACGGCCTATGACGCGGTGAAGGCGGCAGACCCGCAATCCACCTTCGTCATGGGGGGTGTGGCGTCGCTTGTCGCGGATATGGCGCAGGTCAATCTTGATCGCGCCACCTTCGAGCCGTCGCAGCCGATCTCGGCCACGTCATCGATGACCTACACGGTCAAGGAACTGCGCAGCGCCGAAGCCGACGCGCTGATCGCAGAGCGGCTGCTGATCCCGCTGCAACAGGCGCGCTACGATCAGGCCGCCGTCCACCTTTACGGGGACCGGACGCTGGATGCGCTGCGCATCGAATTGATTTCCGATCTCAGCGGTGGCCGGCCGGTGATCGTGACCGAAAGCGGCGCGCCGACCTATGACGGCACGACGACGCCCACGGGGGTTGACTATTTCGCCACGTCGGCGCTGTCGGATCTTGGCGCCATCGCGGCCGGGGCCGAAACGGTCTACTGGTTTCAGGACTACATCACCGGCTCGACCTACTATAACCAGTTGATCGCGCTGCGGGACGAAAACGGCAACCCCAAGCCCAGCCTCTGGGCCAAGAAGCTGCTGGCGATCTACCTCACCGACGATGCGAAGGTGACGACCGCGGCCGAAGGCATCTATCACGTCGCATCGCCCACGGGCGGCGATGCGCTGATGGGGATGGGGTCGTCCTTCGCGGCCTCTGACCTTTACGGCGCTTTCGGGACGAATGACGTCTGGGTGCTGGAAGATCCGTCCACCGGCGGCATGCGCCTGCTGTCCCCCGGAGAGCGGCCCGCCGACAGCGACTTTGTCGTGACCGACAACGGATGGCTTGAACGGTTCGTCGGCGGCGGGGACCAGAACCCGGTTCCCACGCCCATTCCCGAACCCACTCCCGAGCCGACCCCCACCCCCGAACCCATTCCCGAGCCCATCCCGGAACCGACCCCCACCCCCGAACCGGCCCCGACGCCGATCGAGGAACCCATCCCCGAGCCGGTCTATATCACGGTCCAGACCGGATCGGTGGGGATCGAATTTGCCAAGCGGTCGCTGCTTCAGACCGAGGTTTCGCAGACGGTCGATGGCAAGGTGGTCGCAACAAACGTCTATTCGGGGCAGAAGAAGGTGTCCTCGATCAGCCTCGATCAACTTGATATTACCCTTAGCGCCGCGGCGCCGGGGACGTCGGCGGCGCTGTGCTGGAAGACGGGGCGCTTTGGCGTCATCTCTGGCAATGAAAGCAAGGCCGACGCACAGCAGATCGATGGCAACGAGCGTCTGATCATCGAGTTCGACAGGCTGCTGGCCAAGGGCGACTTCCAGTCGCTGTCGCTGACGGCATGGGATGCCGCCAACGGCGAAACGGCGGTGTTCTCGGCCTATCACAACGGGATTCTTGTCGCCTCTGGCGAAGAGACGTTCGCATCGGGTTCGGTCTCGTTCGATCCCGGCGTGACCTTTGATCGCCTTGAAATCGGCGCCGGGGCCTATGACGCCTTTGCCCTGCGCGGGATCGAGGTGGACCTGTTCGGCCTGCAACTGGCCTGACATCCCAGTGGCCCGCCCCGGTGGGCCACCAGAATGCCGGCGCCGGCCCGCCCGTCGACGGGGCGGGCCGGCGTCTGTCTTTCGGCATTTTGCTGATCGCGCGGGCGTCGGTCTGTTCCCTGCGCGGGCAGGCCTTCGCCAAGCCGCAATCCCCGGTAGACATCGCTTTACCTGTTGGCAGGTTCTGATACTGCGGATGGGTGGATGATGCACGGGATCTTGCCGATGCCTGAAAAAGTTGCGTTCTTTCTTCCCCATTTCGGTCACGGCGGGGCCGAAGGCGTCGTGCTGCGCCTGCTGGACGGCATGGACCGCACCCGCCACACGCCTGTCCTTGTGCTGCAACGCCGTCAGGGCGAGTTGCTTGCCCGCGTGCCCGGCGATGTGCCGGTTCTGGCCCTGCGCCATCCGCGCCCACCGCGCTGCATTCCTGAACTTGCCCGGCTTTATGCTGACGAAGGCGTGGCGCTGGCCGTCACCATGACCAATGCGGCCAGCCTGTATTCCATTCCTGCCGCCCGGCTTGCGGGAACGGCGCCTGCGACGCTGGTGACGGAACACACACCCCCGTCCAGCTTTCTACCCGAGGCCAAGCTGGCCCGCCTTCGTCGGATGGCGATCCGCCTGACCTTTCCGCATGCCACGCTGATCGGGGGGCCCATCGGGGAAATCGGCGCGGATCTGGCCGATATGCTTGGCGCGGCCGCCCCGGAATTCGTGTTGCTGCCCAACCCGGTCGTGGACCATGTGGGGCCCATGCGGCCCGTGCCCGACCTTGCGCGTCATGTGGTCAGCGTGGGCCGCCTTGCCCCCGAAAAGCGGTTCGACCTGCTGATCGATGCCTTTGCGGCCCTGCACCGGGATCTGCCCGATGCGCGGCTGACACTCCACGGCGAGGGCAGCGAACGCGCCGCGCTGGAAGCGCAGATCGTCAGGCTTGGGCTGGGCGATGCCGTCAGGCTTGCCGGCTATGCGTCGGACATGGACAAGGTGCATCGGACGGCTGATCTGTTCGTCTGCACCTCGCGGCGCGAGGGGCTTGGCAATGCGATCATCGAGGCCATGGCCCGCGGCATCCCGGTGGTCAGCGTGGATTGCCCCTTTGGCCCAAGGCGGCTGCTGCGTGACGGCCGGGCCGGGCGACTGGTGCAGGACGCATCAGCCAGCGCCATCGCCGAGGCGATGAAAACCACCCTCGGGTCACAGGATCTGCGACGGCGCTATGTCGATGCCGCATTCGACGTGGCGCGCGACTATGAGGCCAAAGCCGCCGTCGCCGTATATCAGGCGACCTTTGATCGCGCGATCGCGGAACGGCGTCGGGCGCGGTAACGCCCCCCTGCCCCATCCGGCCGATCCCCCCTGCCCTGCCGATGCGATCGGCGGGACGGGGCGCAGGAAACGTCTTGATTGCACGCGCCGCACAGGGTTCAATCATCACGGGAACCGGAGGCGTTCGATGACCCGTGCAAGATCCGCCGCCCCTGCGCCACGACAGACCGGGAACCGCCGGGCCGGCACCGGCCGGGTGCCCTCGGGTGGCGCCTTGCTGGCCTTGCAGGGCACCGCCGATGCCGGGCCGGTGCCCCGCCCGCTGCACGCGCTGCAATGCCTTGCCGACGACGCGCTGGCCGCCGACGGGCTGCGGCTTCGCCCGCCGCCCACCGCGATCGCGACGAAGGGGCCGACGATACAGCGCGTGGGCGAAGCCAAGCAGGACATCGCGCTGCTTCCCGAACCCCTGCCCCCCGCCAAAGAGCCCTATTCCGTGGGCAAGACCAAGCTTGCGGATGCGGCAAAGGCCGCCAATGTCGCGCGCAAGAACGCCAAGGATGACCACTGGGCCAAGATCAAGGCGCGGTCCGAAGGCAAGCCCGCCGACCGCAAGGGCATCAATGCCGCCTATGCCACGGTCCTGAAGGACATCACCTTTGAAAGGTTCCTGTTGCAGCAACCGGCCTTCGCCCCGCCGCCCAGCAAGGAACCCACCAAGCTTTTCGCCACGGCCGGCACCGGCACGAAAACCATCGGCTATGCCCCGACCGGCACCGAAACGGTGGATGTCGCAACGCTGACCCCGCGAACCTATACCAAACTTGCCAAGCAGCCCGACGAAGCCAAGCGCGCCATCTTCACCGGCGGCGCGGACAAGAAGGAATATGTCGAGGACAAGCTGGGCGTGAAAACCCGCCGCTATGCCTTTGTTGAAAAGAATTTCCATCAGATGATGGAATTTTTCGGCACCGGCTTCATGGAGGGCCGCTTTCAAAGCCTTGTCCGCGCCGGCACCGGCGCCGAACGCCCAGATGTGCGCAAGCCCGGGCAACAGTCCATCGCGAAAGACTATCAGCGCGGACCCAAGGGCACCCTGTCCGACACCCAGCTGGCCTTTGTCCACCAGCACAAGGGCAGCGGCGATCACCAGCGCGGGCTTTCGCTGACCTCGACCCCGCGCAAGGGCGAAACCATCGGCAACGCAGGCGAGAATTTCCGCACCGACGACGGCTTCATGCTGAAGATCGACCTGGCCCGTATCCCGACATCCGAGGCGGCGCCGATCCTGCTGAACCACTACGCGACGGGCGGGGTCCGCGAAAACCTGGGCGATGTCAGAAACCCCGTGAAAAACGGCAAAAACTACAAGTATGATGAAAGCGTTACCAAGAACCGCGAACTTTACCTTGAGTTCCTGCGCCCGGAATATGTCGTCGAGATCGAGTATCACCCGAAAAAGGCCGTGGGCGACACGGGGTCGAAATCCTTTGCGCTGAAAGATTATTCCACGAACGAGGAATTCATGAACGCGGTCAGGACCGCCTCGGCGTTCGACAAGTATCAGCTGGGGTTTGACAGCGCGCTGAAGGGCGAACCGCTGCAAGTGCCAAGCAACACCGACGCCACCTGCAAGAAGGGCTGGGACACCGCAAGCCTGTATGTCGACGCCTATGACAAGACCACCAAACCGACCACGCCGGGCATCACGACGGTCGATCCCTTTGCGGAAAAGGCAAAGTATTTCACCGGCCCCCCGAGCGAGTTCACCATCATCAAGATCGCCCGCATCCATGCCATGACCGGCCGGCCCAAGATCAGGAAGCTGGCCGATCTTGGCCCCAAAGGTCCGACCATCTGACCGGCGCCACGGATGAAATACCTTTTTGACCGCGTGGCCGCTTATCCGTTTCCCACGACCTTGCACCGGCACGAGGCGCCGAAACAGGCGCGCACGCAGGCATCCAGCTCTTTCATCAGATGCGTGGCGATATACTGGGCGGCAAAGGGCGACGGCGCGCGCAGCGTCAGTTCATCCTCGTGATGCGCGGCGACCGTCAGACGCGAAAACCATGATGCGAAATGCGCCGGCTGGCTGTACTCAAGCAGGCGCAGCGCCCTGCCCCACGGCCCGTCGGGCGCCTCGGCCTGCCTGGGCGGCGCCACGGCCGGCCGATCCGGTGGCGGCACCGGCACCGCATGGCGCGCGGCCATCCGCTCGACGAAATCGGGGCCGACACGATCCCACAGGTCTTCGGTCTGGCGATACAGCGCGCCCATGTCCAGACTGTAGGCCGCCACCCTGCCCTTCACGCCCGGCCGCTTCAGCCGCAGAAATCCCGCCGCCAGCAGCCGCTTGGTTTCGCGCTTTGCCGTGCGCTCATCGACGGACCAAAGCTGCGCCATCTCTCGCTGGCCGATCGTCACCTCGTCGCGGGCCCAGTTGTAGCGCGCCGTCACCAGCGCCATCAGCCGCAGAACCGAGGTCTGCATCACACCGCTTGCCGCCAGCCCCTTGACCGCAAGCGCCGTCAGGATGTCATATTTCTCGGCACCCGAACCGGGCCCCGCCAGTCGCACATGTTGCATGTCGGGCCTTCACTGCTCGATCGGCTTGATCCGCCGATTCCTTGTCTTTGAAACTGTGCCAGCTTCGCGTTATTTGTCAAATGTTTTCAGAAGACGGGATTTCTGCGCCCTGATACCCAAATCAGTGATTTGAGGTATAAAGGGTAATGGGTGACAGCGTGTCTGTCACCGAATCCGGCCCGTTCTGTCACCCAAACCCGGTATCAGCGCGCCGCTGTGTCACCCCATCTTGCGAAAGTGTTGCCGCAACGCACGCTGTTCGACCCTGCGCCGCCAAGAACGCGATATCCGAAAAGTTTCAGTTTGTCGGATTCGCGAAATCGCGCTATTCAGAAATCCGGGCACAAAAACGCGAGATCAAAATGCGTGACTTCAGCTATCTGCAAGAGATGAACGAACGAAGCCTGCTGCAACAGGCGGCCGTTCGCAAGGCGACCTTCTCTCCGTCCGAGACCAAAAGCCTGCGGCCGTTCTCGATCTGGGAGATCAGCACCTTCATGTTCAACGTGCCCGCCGACACGCTGCGCAAGAAGCTGGCCGAAGACCCCTCGTTGCCGCAAGGCGTGGTCGAGGAAGAGGGCCGCCAACGCTGGTTCACGCTGGCCGAGATCAACGAACTGCGCCGCCGCATCCGCTTTCGTGGCAAGTCGCTGCTGCCCGAACGGCCGAAAGGCCGGGCGCTGCGGGTGGCGGTGTCGAATTTCAAGGGCGGCGTGGGCAAGACCGTGGTCGCCCAGCATCTGGCCAATGCCGCCGCACTGGACGGCTATCGCGTGCTGGTGGTGGATTTCGATCCGCAGGCCACGCTGACCCATTCGATGGGGCTGGTCGAGGTCAAGGAATGGGACACGGTCTGGGGCATCATGTGCCGCGATCTGTGCAAGGAAGCCGACCGGATCATGGAAACCTATGACGATCCGGCCGACTGCCCCTACCCCGCCGCGGACGAACTGCCCAAAGACGTGCAGGAAATCGGCACGATGCGGGTGCAGGATTTCATCCAGCACACCGCATGGCCCACCATCGACATCATCCCGTCCTGCGCCAATGCCGCCTTTGTCGAATTCGCCTCGGCGCAGTATCGGTCTCTGCACAAGGCATGGTCGTTCTTTGGCTGCGTGGCGCGCTATCTGGATGAACTGCCTGAAGATCAGTATGACCTTGTGATCTTCGACTGCCCGCCCGCCATCGGATATCAGTCGCTGAACGCGGCCTTTGCGGCCGATCTGCTGTATATCCCCTCGGGTCCGGGCTACTGGGAATACGATTCCACCACCTCGTTTCTGGGCCAGCTGGGGGATGCGTTGCAGGAAATCTCGGTCGGGTTCGAACGGATCGCGGCCGATGCCGGCATCCGCCTGCCCAAGCGGTTTCTGGATATCCGGGTGCTGATGACCCGGTTCGAGCTGTCAAACCCGCTGCATGTCGCGATGCTGGAAGCCTTCCGCAACGTGTTCGGCGCCGATGTCTGCCAGCACCCGATCGAGATGACCCGCGCGGTCGAACAATCCGGCCGGTTCCAGATGTCGGTCTATGAACAGGACTACCGCGAAATGACGCGCGAGACCTGGAAACGGGCGCGGCAGTCCTTCGACCACGCCTATGACGAGTTCAAGGGAACCCTGCTTCGGGCCTGGAAGGAACGCAACGCGCAGAAAGAGGCGGCATGATGGGCAGCAAAGGCAACCGTTTCGGGATCGGCCCGATCGATACCCCGGCCGCGGGTCTGCCGCGCCGCAACCGCGATCCCGGGCCGATGGGGGTGGCCGTCCGCGAAAGTGCGGCCAGCGCGCAGGAAGCCAGCGATGCGCTGATCGAGCAGCGCCGCCAGAACGCCGCCGATGCGCGCGAATTCCGCGCCGCCAAGGACGAGGGCAGGGTTCTGGTTCCGCTTCCGATCAACGGGATCGGGCTGGACGATCTGCCGCGCGACCGCCTTGACCTTCAGGGGGTGGCGGCCAGCGACGAGATGGAAGAGCTGAAGGCCTCGATCCGCGAACGCGGCCAACGAGAGCCGATCGAGGTGTTCCTGACCGCCGACGGCCGCTATCAGTTGAAAAAGGGCTGGCGGCGGCTGACGGCGCTGCGTCAGTTGCACGCCGAAACCGAAGATCCCCGCTTTGCCTTTGCCATCGCGCGCGTGACCGTGGCCGATGCCGACCGGGTCGGGCTTTATGTCGACATGGTCGAAGAAAACGTGATCCGGCAGGATCTGAGCTTTGCCGAGATGGCCCAGATCGCGATCTCGCTGGCGGCCGATCCGCAGGCCGGGATTGCCGACCCCGAGGCGGCGGTGGCGCGGTTGTATCGGTCGCTTCACAAGGTCAAGCGCGCCTATATCCGGTCCTTTGTTGCGCTGATGGCGCAGATCGGACCCGACCTGCCGTTCCCCAAGGCGGTGCCGCGCGATCTGGGTGTTGAGGTCGCGCGCCGTCTGGCCGAGGGGCTGAAGATCCCGCGCGACCAGCTGGCCGCCTGCCCGACGCCCGAGGATCAGAACCGCTTTCTGCGCGACCTGCTGGCGGGGGCCGCGCCGGTCACGGATGCCGCGCCCGCCGATCCGGCGACCGCACGGCAGAAATACGAATTCCATGTCGGGGAAACCAAGGTCACCGCCCGCAACGGCGAGTTTCGCCTGCGCGCGGTCTTTGACTATTCCGGGGTTGAACGCCGCGTGCTTGAACGTGCGGTGCGGGCGTTTCAGGATGTGCTGGCCGGCAAGGATTAGGGGCAGGGGTTACCGGCCGGTAACCGGGCCGGTCGGTGCCCCCGCAGCATGGGTTACCGGCCGGTAACCGCGGCGTGCGCCCCGGGGGGCGACATGGCATCCGGGCCTGATTGCGGGTGCCCCGGCGGCCAGATGCCAGATAAATGCGCATGATATCAAGGCGATGGATCGGCGCCTTCATTTCCGGCGGGGCAGGGGCGGTCCTTGGGGTGGACGGCGCCGATCGGCTGTGCCGCCTGAAACCGCTGCGCCAACCCTGTCGGTCGGCGCAGCTGGCGCGGCCATCCGCGGGGCGATCGTCCCGGCCACTGACCTCGGCGCGGTCAGTGGCTGAAGGCTGGCAGGCCGGGCGCAGGGCAGGGGGCCTTAGCCCTTCACCCGCAGCGAGCGCGGATCGTAAAGCGGCGACAGGCTTGCCTCGGCCGCGATCCGCCGGCCGGCCACCTCGATCTGATAGCCCGAGGCCAGCATCTCGGCCGCGCTTTCCCCCGGCGCGGTGCAGGGCACATAGCCCAGACCGATCGCCGCCCCCAGCGCATGGCCATAGGCGCCGGAACTGATCTGTCCCACGATCCGGCCATCGCGCAGGATCGGTTCGTTGTGAAACAGCAGCGGTTCGGGATCGGTCAGGCGGAACTGCATCAGTCGGCGCGACACCCCAAGGGCGCGGCGGGCCAGCACAGCCTCGCGGCCGATGAACGGCCCCTTGTCCATGTCCACCGCAAAGCCCAGACCGGCCTCAAGCACATGATCCTCGTCGGTGATGTCATGGCCGAAGTGGCGATAGGCTTTTTCGATCCGGCAACTGTCCATCGCATGCAGGCCGCACAGCCGCAGGCCAAGGTCGGCGCCGGCGGCTTCCAGCACCTCGAAGGCATGGGCGGCCTGTTCGGTCGGGATGTAAAGCTCCCACCCCAGTTCGCCGACATAGGACACGCGGTGCGCCCGCGCGAGGCCAAGGCCAAGTTCGATCTGGCGGGCGGTGCCGAAGGGAAAGGCCGCGTTGCTGAAATCTTCGGGGCTGACCCGTGCCATCAGATCGCGTGACAGCGGGCCCATCACCTCGATCACGGCTTCGGCCGCGCTGATGTCGGTGACCACGGCAAAGGCATCGCCCAGATGCGCCCGCACCCATGCCAGATCGCGCTGAAGCGTCGCCGCCGGAACCACCAGCAGAAACGCGGTTTCCGACAGCCGGGTAACGGTCAGGTCGCTTTCGATGCCGCCGGCCTCGTTCAGCATCTGGGTATAGACGATGCGCCCCGGTGCCACGTCGATCCGGTTGGCGCAAAGCCGGTTCAGCACGGCGCAGGCATCGCGCCCTTCGACCCGGATCTTGCCGAATGACGACATGTCGAGAAGGCCCACCCCCTCGCGCAGGGCCATATGTTCCGAACGACTGTTCGGAAACCAGTTCTGCCGGCCCCAGGAATAGCGATAGTCGCGCGTCTCGCCTTCGGCGGCGAACCAGTTCGCGCGTTCCCAGCCGGCCACCTCGCCAAAGACGGCGCCGCGGGCCTTCAGATGTTCGTGCAGCGCCGAGCGGCGCACGCCCCGCGCGGTCGCCATCTGGCGATAGGGGAAGTGGTCGGCATAAAGCAGGCCCAGCGTTTCGGTCACCCGTTCGCGCAGATAGCGGCGGTTCTTCTGGAACGGCTGGGCGCGGCGGATGTCGACCTCCCACAGATCGAAGGGCGGGCGGCCGGCGTCCATCCATTGCGCCAGCGCCATGCCGGCCCCCCCGGACGAGACGATCCCGATCGAGTTATAGCCCGCCGCGACCCAGTAGCCTTTCACCTCGGGCGCCTCGCCCAGATAGTAGCGGTCGTCGGGGGTGAAGCTTTCCGGGCCGTTGAAAAAGGTGTGGATGCCGGCCTTGGCCAGCATCGGCATCCGCGCCACCGCCTGTTGCAGGATCGGCTCGAAGTGGTCGAAATCCTCGGGAAGCTGGTCAAAGCAGAAATCCTCGCGGATGCCGTCCATGCCCCAGGGTTTCGCCACCGGCTCGAACGCGCCAAGCAGGATTTTTCCCGCGTCTTCCTTGTAATAGGCACATTCGTCGGGCACCCGCAGCACCGGAAGCCGGGTCAGGCCGGCAATGGCTTCGGTCACGATGTAGAAATGTTCGCAGGCATGAAGCGGCAGGGTGACGCCGTTCTTTGCCGCCAGATCGCGCCCCCACATGCCGCCGCAATTGACCACCATGGCGGCGGCGATATGGCCCTGTTCGTCGCCCGCCTGCCAGTCCACCCCGGTCACCCGGCCGCGGTCGGTGGTGACGCGCAGGGCTTTTACCCCTTCGACGATCCGGGCGCCGCGCATCCGCGCGCCTTTGGCCAGCGCCAGTGCGATATTGGCCGGGTCGGCCTGCCCGTCGCCCGGCAGATGCACGCCGCCCACCACGTCGGCGGTGTTCAGATGCGGATACATCGCCGTGACCTCGCCGGGGGACAGCGGGTTCACCTCGACCCCGAAGACGCGGGCCATGGATGCCTGCCGCAACAGTTCCTCGTGCCGGGCCGCGGTCAGGGCGACGGTCATCGATCCGCGTTGGCTGAACCCGGTGGCAAGGCCGGTTTCGGCCTCAAGCCGGCGGTAAAGATCGGCCGAATATTTCGCCAGCCGCGTCATGTTCTGGCTGGCGCGAAGCTGGCCGATCAGCCCCGCCGCGTGCCATGTCGTGCCGCAGGTCAGGTGCCGCCGTTCCAGCAGGACGATGTCGGTCCAGCCCAGTTCGGCCAGATGATAGGCGACGGAACAGCCAGAGATCCCGCCTCCGATGATGACGACGCGGGCGGAAGGCGGCAGATCGGGCATGGGGCACCTTGGCGTGGGGTTTTGGGCAGACTGCGGCCGCAAAAATGAAAAAGCAATCATCAAATTTCACAGCGATGATGCGCGCCCAAGGTGGCTTCACATCTCGCGGTGAAAGGCGTTACCTTGCCCCGACGGAGGACAGGCATGAACGACCGTATCGGTGATGACATCCGCGCCCTGCGCAAGGCCCGCGGCATGACGCTGGCGCAGGTGGCGGCGGCCTTGGGGCGGTCGGTCGGCTGGCTTAGCCAGGTCGAACGCGGCCAAAGCGTGCCGTCGGTGCAAGACCTTGGCCGGATTGCCGAACTGTTTGATCTGAACATCAGCTTTTTCTTCCGCTCGGCCGCGCGCCACCCCCAGGAACAAGGCCGGATCGTGCGGGCCGCCGACCGCAGCCGGATCGGCTCGCCCGGAAGCGGCCTGACCGAGGATCTGTTGTCGCCCGGTCTGGCCGGATCGTTCGAGATGATCCGATCGGTCTTTGCCCCGCGGTCGAAAAGTCGGGGGCTGCGCAGCGGCGTCGAGAAAGAGGATGGCGGCGTGGTGATCGCGGGCCGGCTGATCCTGCGGATCGGCACGCTGACGGCGGAACTGGGACCAGGAGACAGTTTCCAGTTCCGCGGCGAAGACTATGCCTGGGAAAACCCGGGCGATGAACCGGCCGAGGTGCTGTGGGTGGTGTCGCCCCCGGTCTATTAGCGGCCTTCGCCCGCGCCGACCTTGGTGGCGCCCGGCCGGCACATCCCCGCCGCGGCCCGCCCGTCACCCGACCGCAAAGCCCCCGAAACGGTGCCGCCCCCATCGTCCGGGGGCGGACCCCGGCTGCCAATCGGCCCCTGCCGCGGGCACCGATTCCGCTTGTCGCGCCGCAGGCGGGGCCATAGGTTTGGGCGATGATCACGCAGAAGATGAAATACGCGCTGAAAGCCCTGATGGTGCTGGCCGAGGAACGCGCGGCCGAGCGTCGGGCGCTGCGCATCGAGGATATCGCCGCGCGCTCGGGCACGCCGAAGCGGTTTCTGGAACACATCCTGCTTGACATCCGCAACGCGGGCTACATTGCCAGCCTGCGCGGCCGCTCGGGCGGCTATCTGCTGATCAAAGAGCCGTCACAGATCCCGCTGAGCGAGCTTTTGCGCATGATCGACGGCCCCATCGCGCCGCTGCCCTGCCTGTCGCGCCGGTCCTATCAGCCCTGCGAGGATTGCACCGACGAAGCCGCCTGCCGCATCCGCAAGGTCTTTGCCGAAATCTTCTGGTCCTACCTGCTGCTGATCGAATCCCTCACCCTCGCAGATCTTGTCAGAACCCCCGCCGCCGCCGAACAGATCATGGCCGCGCCAACACAACCCGCCGCCGAACAGGACTAGGAACCCCGGGCCCAACCTGTCACGCGCCGCAACAGCCAGCTGGCCGCCAGACCCGCCACGATGAACCAAAGCGCGACATAGCCATAGGTCAGCAGCAGGAATTCGGGCCGCTGGTCCTGCGCGATCAGGCGGTTCGCGCGGCCCACGATCTCATCCGCGCCGATGACCGAGGCGGTGGACGAGGCCATCAGGATGATCAGCAGATATTGCAGCCATGCGACAAGGAAGGTCGCGCCGGCCTGGGTGTCGCCCGCGCTGCGTTGCCGACGGTAGCCCTGCGCCTGATCGGATACGAACCCCACCACCGGAATCGTCAGCGCAACCGTCGCCTTGATCCAGAGCGGGACGGTCACGATGCGGCCCGCCAGATCGACCTCGACCGGCAACAGGAAAGCCACATAGAACAGCAGCACGAAGCTGGGGACGTTGCGGCAAAGGCTGGTGGCAAACAGCGCAGGCCCCGACAGCCACCACCGCCCGCTGCCGCGCAGCGCGGCAAGCATGGCGCCGATCGTGCTGCCCAGCCCCATCGCCAGCGCCGAAATGGCCAGATTCAGCGCAAAACCCTGCGCCAGAAACGGGGTGGCGGCGATCAGGGCCGCGATCATCGCCCCACCCCCAGCAGGCGCCGCGCGGCGCGAAAGATCGCCACCACCGCCATCACGAACAGGAAATAGAACAGCAGCAGAAGGTTCATCAGCACCACCGGGCTTGCGCCCTGCGCGACAAGCGCATTCACCGTGGCGATGATCTCGGTCAGGGCGATGGCGCTGGCCATGCCGGCGGCCTTCACGATGTTGACCGACACCGCCACCAGCCCGTCGAACGACCGCAACAGCGCCGCCGGCAGCAGCGTGGTCAGCCGGGCATCGGGGCGCTGCGCCTGTTCCATCTTCAGCGCGGCCGAGATCATGACCGCGTTGCTGGCCCCGGCATAGGCCGACAGGATCGCCCCGGCGACCACAAACGCCCCTGGCGTGATCCCCCAGCGGCTGGCCATCAAAGAGCCCAGCCCGAAAAAGACGATATACAGTTGCAGGATCGGCGGCACCATCCGCGCCACCGTCACCACCCCGCGCACCGGCAGGCGCAACAGCCACAGCCTCGCCGCCGCGTGGTCGGCCATTCCCAGCGCCACCCCGGCCAGGATCGAGCCGGCGATCGCCGTGGCGCTTAATCCCACCGTCAGCCACACCCCCCGCGCCAGCGCCGCCCGCGCGAACGGGTCGAACAGAACGCCAAGGTCAAGCCCGGTCGCCGCCGCGATCCGCCCCGCCCATAGAGGCAGGGCGACGGGCGCGCCGCCGGTGCGCAGGCCCCGGCCGGCCAGACATTCGGCGGGCCATTGGCCATCGGGCAGACGCAGGCACAGCCCCTCGGCCGACCAAAGACGCCGCATCTGCGCCAGAAAGGCGGTTTCGGGCAGGCCATGCGCGGCGCGGCGGTCGATCAGAAAGCCGGTCCGGTGCCATTCGGCCACGGTATCGGCGACAAAGCGGCCAAGGGGGGCCGCGCCCTCGCCACGGGCGACCGCCATGACCCAGGGCACGGTCAGGATCTGGGGCAGGGGGGTCTCGGTCAGGCCGCGGGCATCGGCGGCAAGGGTGCTGCGGGCCAGCGTGGTGTCAAACGCCCAGCCGACGCAGCGCCCGTCCAGCAGCGCCTGAAGCGCGGTCGCATTGGTGGGAAATGTCAGCGCCTCAACCAGATACAGCTCGGCCAGGGGGCGGTTGTAATAGGCGCCCGCCGTCAGGCAGATCGCGCGGCCGCGCAACTGGCCCCAGTCGGTGAAGGGAAAGCCGGGCCGGACGAACAGGCCCACCCCGCTTTGGCCATAGGGCGGTTGGATCACATCGGCCATCCGGCGGCGTTCCTCGGTGTCGCCCATGGTGGCGATCACCAGATCGATGGCGCCCTGATCCAGCAGTTGCAGCCGGTTTGCGGCGCTGACCGGGCGCAGCTCCAACCCGACCCCCAGCCGGCGGGCAAGCTCGGCGGCAAGGTCGGGTTCGATCCCGACGATGGCGCCGGTGGCATCGCGGATGCCCCAGGGCGGATAGTCGGCCTTGACCCCGACGATCAGCCGGCCGCGGTCCAGGATATGCGCGATCCGGCCCGTGTCGGGCGGTTCGGCCCCCGCCGCCAGCGGCCAAAGCAGCAGCAGCAGCAGCCAAAGCGCCAGAAGCCGCCTCATGCCGGGACCGCCTCGGCCAGCAGGCCATAGCCCCAGCAGGCGGGGCAGGGCGGTGTCAGCGCCGCATCCAGCAGGCGGGGCGCGCGGCCCGCCAGCAGCCATGCCTCGGGCAGGACGCTTTCGGCGCGCAGGCGGGCCACGGCAAAGCCCGCCGCCGCCAGTTCCGCCGTCAGGCTTTCGGGGTCGAACAACTGATAGGGCAGGCACAGTTCGGCCCCCGCGATCTGCCGGCGATAGTGGATCGCGCCCTCGGCACCGGCATGGCGCTGTTCGCGGGCAAAGCGGCGGCGGCGGTTCGGCACCGACAGCAGCAGCCGCCCGCCCGGCGCCAGTGCCGCCCGCATCCGCGCCAGCGTCTGAAGCCGCGCGGCACGGGGCAGGATATGGCCCAGCACGCCGAACAGGCACAGCATCAGATCCGCCGGCCCGTGGCGCGCGACATGGCGGGCCAGATCGCCGGGATCGGGGCCCAGCACCTGCACCGGCGCCCCGCCCTGCGCCGCCGCGCGGGCGCGCAACAGATCCAGCCCCGCGGCCGAAGGGTCGAACCCCGCCGCCAGCCGCACCCCGTCCTTCAGCGCCAGAAGATAGCGCCCGCTGCCACAGCCAAAGTCGATCAGATGGGTCCGCGGCCCCGCCAGCCGCCGGGCATGGGCCAGAACCCGCGGATTGGGTGCCGGATAGCGCCGGTCATAGCTGCCGCTTTGATAATACAGCGCATAGGAACGGATTGTGCCTTCGGGGTCGGACGATCCGGGGTCAAGGCGGGCCATGGGCGGGGTCATTCCGGGCGGATCGCGCCGGCGCCAAGCGCGCCTTCGATGCGGGCGCGCCATTCCGGCTGGCGCATCTCGTCGATCAGGATACGGTCGATCCCGTCGCGCAGCGCGGGGCGGTGCGGGGTGATGCCCCAGCCATACGCCTCGCTGACATAGGTGCGCGGCTGCACGGTGAACCGGCCGGCATAGCGGTCAAGCCGCGCCAGATAGGACAGCGCCACCCAGTCGCCCAGCACGACATCGACGGTTCCCGCGGCCAGCAGGTCGGCGGCCTCGGCCCATGTGGGCGTCAGCAGGCACAGCGGCCCCTGCGCCGTGGCGGGGGCGGGGGCCGCGCCACAGCGCAGACCGGCCCGATCGCCCAGACGGCGGGCGGTGTCGTGCAGGAAGTCCTCGGCGGTGGAGCCGGCAAGGACGGCCACGCGCATCCGAACCACATCCTCGATCGGCAGCGCGGTCCGCGCGCCGATGGCGCCGACAAAGGCCGAGGTCAGCACCCCGAAGGCGGTGGCCGACAGCGCGGTGCCGACCACGGCCAGGAAGATTTCCAGAATTCGCCCCGCCGCACGGCGAAAGGTGCTGCTGACCCCTTTCAGGCCGATGGTGCGGGTCACCGCCTCGATCACATAGGCGGTGGTGGCGGCAAAGGGGCCCATCTCGGCTTCCAGCCCCTTGCCTTCGGCGCGCAACGCCCAGCGAAATAGCAGCGCCACGACAAGGTTCAGCGCCAGAAAGCCCAGAACCGCCCGCACCACGCCCGGCTGGGTGACGGTATCGACCACCACACCCGCGGCATGGCGGAAATCGATCGCGCCGCTGTCGCGCTGCATCACCGTCAACCCCGAGGACAGGTATTGCTGTGAAAAGGCGTAACTTTCCATCCGCGCCGCGGTGATCGTCAGCGGCGAGATCACCACATCCAGCCCCCCCGAGGCCAGCGCCTCGCCCTGATCGCGGATCGAGGGGCAAAGGACAAACTCGGTGCTGCCGATCAGCCCCCGGGCGCGCAATTCGCGTTCGGCGATCTGCCACATGTCGATGGCAAGACCGCGCGCCACGCCATGGCGGTCGAAATCGACAAAGGGAATGGCGGGGCGGATGCCCACCGCCACATCCACGCCGGGGCTTCGGTCAGGGCAGGCCGCCCCCGCCGCGCCCGCCGCAAGACAGGCCAGCAGCGCGGCCGGAAGGGTCGCGGCCTTCATTGCGCAACCGGGGTTGAGGTGACCAGCGTGCCTTCCTCGGCATAGAACGGAAAGACGATGTTGTGGCGCGAGTTGGTGGCCTGAACCTCATACTGCAAATGGACGCGCATCCGGCCCTGCGCCCAGTCGTCGAACTCGGCCCGGACGGAAAGGACGGCGATCCGGGGTTCGAAATGCAGGATCGCGCGGGCGATGGCGGTTTCGATCGACTGGGCGGTGGCGCCGGTCATCGGCTCGAACAGCAGGTCGTGGATGCGGCAGCCATAGGTGGGGTGCATCAACCGCTCGCCGGGGCGGGTTTCGAACAGGATGCGCAGGCTTTCCGCGATGTCCTCGGCGGCCTCGACCATGCGCGCGGTGCCATGCAGCGGATCGAAGGCGGGCGGAAAGGCCCAGCCGCGTCCCAGAAAGCCCGGATCATCGCCGGTCGTGGCCATCCTAGCCCCCGATCATCACGGTGGGAAAGCCAAGCGCGATCACCCCGCCATGGGCGGTGGTGTCGCCCATCCGCGCCGCGGGTTTGCCGCCGATCATCACCGTGGCAGAGCCTTTCACGATGCTGTCGGGCGGCCCTACGCAGACGCAACTGTCGCCCAGCACCGCGGCCGGCAGGCTGCCGATCAGCACCGTGGGCACCCCCGGCCCGACCACCGGCCCGCCGACATGGGGGATCGGCGGCAGGCCCGGGGTCTGCATCGGGCAGGTGTGCAGGTCGGTGATCCGTGCGGCGGGTGGCATCGCGGTTCCTTTCAGTTGATCATCACCATGGCGCCCTTGACGACCGTCTGCCCCCCGGCGCTGAGTTCAGAGGTGGCGCCCCCCTTGGCCTTCACCCCGACCGAGCCGTCCAGCGTCACGTTCAGCCCCTTGGCCGTCACATCACCCGAGGTCGAGCTGATCGTCACCGCGCCCTGCGCCTTCAGATCCAGCGTGCCCTTGCTTTCAAGCGTGACGCCGGCCTGTGCCATGGTCAGCGTGTTGCCGGTCAGGTCTTTCAGGTGCAGCTCTTTGGTGTCGTCGTTCATCTCGACGCTGTGGCCGCCCGGGGTCAGAAGGGTCAGGATCTTCTTGTCGTCGTCGAAGGTGATCGACAGGCCGGATCGCGTGGTCAGCCCCTTCAGTTCGTTCTTTTCGGTGGCGGGGCGGGCGCGGGCGATCTTGCCGCTGTGCAGCGCGCCCAGCACCACCGGCGCGGCCGGATCGTCAGAGAAAAAGCCCACCACAACCTCGTCTCCGATCTCGGGCAGGAACTGGATGCCGGCGCTGGCGGTGGCATGGGGTTGGGCAAAGCGCGCCCACAGCGCCACCGGCGGATCGCCCGACAGCGGCAGTTGCACCTGGATCATGGTGGCATCGCCAAACGGGTTGCTGTCGCCCGGATCCAGCAGCGCCGCCACCGTGCCGATGTGAAGCCCCTGCACCGGCGCCACAAGGCCGCCCGCCCCCGGCGCGGCCACACCCGCCCCGTCGCCGCGCCAGTCCTGCGGCAGGCCAAGCCGCGCCTTGGTGATCCAGTTGCCGCCCGTCAGCACATGGGTCACCCCCGACACCAGCGCCGTGCCGCCCATCCGCGCGCCCACGCCCGCAATCGTCAGCCCGTCGCCCGGCCCCGCCAGCGTCGTGCCCTGATAGGAACAGCGGCCCTGCATCGCCGCCAGCCCCACCCGCGCCGCCCGCGCCGTCGCGACGGATGACAACGACACCTGCCCCTCGGAATAGGGCAGGGTGGTCTGGCGGGTGCGGCTGCCGGTGGCGCATCTTTTCGGGCAGACGATGCAGGAAGCGGTTTTCACCGCCTTCTTGCAAGGTCGTGACCTCGATTTCCATTTCAAGCCCGCCGACTTCCTGAAAGGCCGCGTCCGCGATGGCGGGATCGCCCCCGGTGAAACTGACCGAGAAATGAAAGGCGACGGGCAGGGCGAAAGGATCAGGCATTTTCGATGGTGAAACCCTCGTGGGCGATTTCGACCGTTTCGACCGCGACTTCGTTGCCGTCGGCCTTCAGGTCGGTCCCCGAGATCTTGACCGGAAAGGCGTTCTGCACCTTCCAGACCATCGTCGGATTGCCTTCCTGATCCAGCAACGAGATCGTCAGCGCCTTGCGCTTGATCGTGTTCATCTTGACCTCTGCGAACCAGTCCCAAAGCGCGTTGTCCTTGACGAACACGCCCTTCTTCATGGTGATGTTCGAGGTCTTGACCATCCCCGGCATCTTGATCTTGGAAAATGTTTTCGAATTGCCGGCGCGGTATTCGATCGCCTCGGTTTCGATATCCAGCCCCGAGACCTCTTGAAAGGCGACCTCGGTATCGTCCCATTTCACCTGGAAATGGAACTTGGGCAGCGGCCATATCGCCTGGGTCTGGGCAGAGCCGTCGTCAGCCATGGGTCAATCTCCCTCAGGATTTCTGCATCTGTTGCTGGAAGGTGATCTCGATGAATTCGGCCGGGCGGGTGACCGCGACCAGAACGGTGACGCGCAGGATGCCTTCCAGCACGTCTTCGGGGGTCATGGTCTGGCCAAGGCCCACAAAGACGCTGAAGGCGTCGGCCGGCACCGCCCCGGCAAGCCCGCCCTGCTTCCAGACCGAGGTCAGGAAATTCTCGATCATCGAGCGGATGGTCACCCATGTCTGGGCGGTGTTGGGTTCGAACACATAGGCTTTCGCCGCCAGCCGGATCGATTCCTCGATCATGATCATGGTCCGGCGGACGTTGATATAGCGCCAGTCAAGGCTGTTGCCGTCCAGCGTCCGCGCGCCCCAGACCAGCGTGCCTTCGCCCACGAAGGGGCGGATGGCGTTGATCGATTTGCCGGTGGTCGAGACGTTCAGATCTTCCTGTTCCTCGTGGTTGATGTTGACGCGCGGCGCCACGACCGAGTTCAACGAGACATTGGCCGGCGCCTTCCACACGCCCCGGCTGTTGTCGACCATGGTATAGATCCCCGCCATGCCGGCGCCGGGCGGCAGGCAGTTTTCGCGCTTGGCCATGGTTTCCATGATCGTGCCATAAAGCGGAACCAGCGCGCGAAGGGTCTTGTCGATGGTCTCGGGCGAGGGGCCTTCCTGCCGGACCGGGCTTGCGCCATCCACCAGCACGCGGATGTCGCCACTGGCCAGGGGCTTGTCTTCCTTGAAGATCGTGTAGCTGGCCTTGGCCTCGGGGCCGGCGAAGGCGGGGTCGGGCTTGAAGGTGACCTTGCCGCCATCCGCGACCGCCCATGTCCCCACGCCGGGAATGGCGCGGGTGCGGCCGTCGGCTTCGCTGGCATCGGCCAGCCGGATCGAGGCGGGATCGCCCTCGGGGTGGTCGGCGGCCACGTCGATCTCGATCATGGTGCCGGCGCTGATGTCCTTGGGCGCCAGAACGCCGCCCACCACCTCGACCTTCAGGGGGATCGTGTCCGAGGCGATGTCCATCTCATCGGTCACCACAAGGTCGATCCGGCCGGCGGCACTGGTGCCGTCGTGCTTGAAGCTGACCCGGCCGGCGGCAATGTCGTCCTGCGTGAAGCTGGCCAGCGCGCTGCCGTCGTCGGTCTTGACGAAGCTGCCGCCGGTGATCTTGCGCGGCGCCCTGTAGGTCAGGCCGGTCAGGTCGCTTTCGTCATCCTCGGCTTTCAGATCCTGTTCGGTGACAAGGATGGTGCCGCCCTTGGGCACCGACAGGGTGAAATCGCCCGAGACGGTGGGCGCGCCGATGCGGTCGATCTCGCGCGCAAGGTCGGGGTCGCGGCGCACCGACTGCTTCAAAAGCGACATCATCGCGCGGTGGCTGGCGGGGTCGATGTTGCGATAGCTGAAGTCGCGGCCCTGAAAGATCGAGGTGTCCAGCCACGGGAAATAGGCCGCGCCGAAATCCAGCTGATTGATGCCGATGTCGTTGCGGAAGGTGGCGACGGGGTTGCCCAGCGGGTCTTTCTGGCCCATGTGCCCGCCGAAAATGTCCAGGATCGCAAAGCGGTTGCGCATCTCATAGCCGCAGTGCTTCAGCATCGCCTGCTGAACCTTGACGCAGTTCTGCCGGCTGAGGCGCGTGGCCTCGGGGATGACCAGCATGGTGGGTTCGGGTTCGGATTTCAGCGCGTCGATGGCACGCAGCATCGCTTCGGCGTCGATCGCGGTATCGACCAGCGCGCCGCTTTCGTCGCGCATCCGGTAATTGCCCACCGAGACCACATAGCACGGCCCGCCGCCGTTCTGGAAAAACAGCCGCATGGCGGCGAACAGCGCGAAGGCCGGGCCCTTCTGCTTCAGTTCAAAGCGTTTCTCACCGACCGGAAAGATCGCCCGCGGCAGCGCATCGGGCAGCGCCGCGCCATCGGCCGACAAGGGCGAGGGGCCGGCCGGATCGGCCGCTTCCACGATCTCGTATCGGGGGTCGGGGGCGCCGCCGAAATAGCTGACATATTCCGAGAACGAGCTGATGCGGAACGGCGTCATCGTCAACGAGACAGTGCCGTTCATCGCCTTTTCGGTATAGCCGATGAAGGCGGGCACTGCCGTCGCCACCTGCACCACCGAATTGGGAAAGGCGTTCTTTTCCACGACATAGACGCCGGGGGTCTTCATGGCCATGGCCAGGGCTCCTCTACCAAAGGCATATGAAAATGTCCGATTGCAGGATGCCGGGCGGCTGGCCGTCCGGCGCGGGGCGCAGGTTTGTCCCGCCCGCAGGCAGAACCGACACCAGCGCAAGCGGGTCGTAGGGGGCGGGTTGATCCAGTTCCAGCCGCAGCCGCAGGTCCGACCGCGCCGCCAGCGGCAGCGGCCGCGTCGATCGCAACACCCGCGCCGCCCGCCCGTCCGGCAGCGGTTCCGTTCCCAGATCCTCGAATGTGCAGGTCCGGGCGGGATCGACGACGCGGATCGGCCCGGCCGCGGCCTGTCCCGTGACGTGATAGGCCCACAGCGCCTGCACCGGCTGGCAGATCAGCCGCAGCCGCGGGTCGGCCGGGCGGGGGGCCACCAAAAGCCGGCACAGCCGCGCATCGCCGGGCGCCCGCGGCAGGCTGGCACCCGGATCGGGCGGAAAGGCCACGGTGGTGGCATCGGCGGGCACCTCGATCACCGGGACGGCGGCCGCGTCCCAGCCCTGTGTCAGCCCGGCCAGGCGCGGCTCGGTTGTCAGGATGTCCAGCGCGATCCGGTCGGGGGCGGGGCTGTCGTCGGGCAGCGCCAGCAGGGCGCGCGGCCCGCTGGATTTCAGCACGATCCCCGCCCTGGCCAGCCTGTCGGGTTCGGCCGCAACGGCACGAAGCGGGGCCGCCGTGTCGCCCCAGAAGCCGTGATGCAGCGCAAGATCCAGCGCAAGCGCGTGTTTCATGGCGCGCCCCCGGACCCAGGCAATACGGTGGGGGCGGTGCTGCGGATGGCAGGCTCGATCGTTTGCACCGCGTCGGCATCCAGTGTGCAGGAGCGGATTTTCAGCAGCACCGAGGGCACATAGCGCCCGCCGAGGTTGCTCCAGAGTTGGCTGATTTCCTCGATCCGCAGGTTTGCCAGTTCAAAGGACAGTCGGTCGATGCCCGTGGGCAGGTCGGGTGCGCTTTGCGTGGTCAGCAGCGGTTGGGCCTGAAAGAAAAGCAGCGCCGCCGACAAGAGTTTCAGCCCTTCCAGATAGCGGTCCGGTTCATGCGCCGAGGCCAGCACGGCATAGATGTCCAGATGCACCGGCCGCGCCGTCCGCACCGTGCCGCCTGCCGTGCCGCGCCCGCCCTGTGGGCCGCGCGGCACGGTATCTTCGGCGATGTTGACCACGAACAGCGCAAGGCGGTTTTTCACCGTATCGGCGGGTTTGCCCTCGGCGTCGGTCAGGGGGGCCAGCATCACCACCGGCTCGCCGGTGCGGAAGCGGGCGGCCAGATGGCCGTTCAGGCGCTCGACCGTGGTGTTGAGCGCCCGGTCGATCATGGCGCTGGCGCCTGCGACATGTGCCGGCCGCTTTTGGCCGGGGTGCCGATCGGGCAGGGGGGGCGCGGTTGCGGGCTCATGTCCGGCGCGCGGCTTTGGCGCCCATCCGGTCGGCTTCCTGTTCCAGCGCCGGGCTGTCGTTCACCGGAACGCCCGCCACTTCGGTGGTGGGGGCGACGCGGCCGGCGGCCTGCTGGACGACATGCCAAGCCTCGTGTGGCAGGTGGTGGTCCTGTCCCGGGGCAAGGTGGATGTCGTGCCCCTGTGCAAAGGCATGGGCGCCGACCCTTGCGGGCTGGGCCGAGTTGCGGTGCACCCGGACGCCTTCCATCGACTGGCCCGACAGGCTTTCGATCCCGCTGCGCAAGCCCGCGGGAAGGCCGCCCGCGGGGCTGTCGGGCATGGCTTGCAGGGCGGTCTTGCCGTCCTGACCGGCCGCTTGCAGGGCGTGGCCTTGCAGGGGCTCTTCCTCCTCCGGTCCGGCGCGTTGGATGGCGTGGCCTTGCAGGGGCTCTTCTTCCTCAAGCCCGGCGCGCTGCACCGCGGCCCGGTCGGTCAGGGCGTGCAGCGCCTGCACTTGCGCGCTGCCTGTGGCCATCGACTTCAGCGCGGCGGTCCGGGCGTCCGGCTCTGCCTTGCGCCCGCCCGTCATCACGGACCCCGACCGCGCGCCGGTCCGGCCGCGGTCGCTCAGGAACGAATGGGCCATTGGCCTCCTCCCTTTTCGTCCTTGCGCGATTGACTGACAGGTAACCACAGGTTGAACCAATCTGGCAAGCTCAATCATTTCGCGACTTTTTCGCTACGGGGTTGAAGATCGCTTGCCAGAACAAGCGAATTGTTTACCATCGGATCGCGGTATGGTTGTGATCGTTCGCGCGGGCGGTGCCGCTGTCATCCGCGCCGTGCATCAGCCAAGCTGACGCGGAGTCCCGATGACTGGCAGCCGAGCCCTGTCCCGATCCATCGCCACGTCCGTCCTTGTGCTGGGCGGGCTGATCCCGGTGGCCTGCGGCGAGGTGGCCGACGACATCCGCGCGACCGAGGCCGCGGAAAAGCTGGGCTTCGGGGTCGAGGTGCCCTGCGACATCAACCTGTATCAGCAGCGCCGGATGACCGGCGCCTTCCTGCAACGCCCGGTGGGCACGGCGGGGGGCGTGCCGCTTTACGTCTCGGGCAAGGCGGTGGCGCGGGGCGACGCGGGGCCGCTGCCGCGCAATCTGGTGATCGAGGGCAAGACGATCCGCGGCCTGACCCCGGCCGAGGAAGGCGGCGCGGCCCGGCTGGAAGGCACGCGCCGCGCCGTGGCCCGGCCGATCCCGGGCCTTGGATCGGGCGACCGGCTGCCGCAGGCTTACTGGCTGGGCTACCGGCTGGAGGGGGTCGACTACGACGGCCCCCTTGTCGTCGGCATGAGCCCCACCGCAACCGAGATCCCGATGGCGGGCGAGGCGGTGATGACCGGACCGCTGCATGTGACCTTTGCCCCCACCGGCGGCGCGGTGACCACGGCGCGGGGGCGGTTCTCGCTGGTCATCGGCCATGGCACCGGGCGGGCGGCCTTTACCGCCAGCGATTTCGTGGTGGACAGCGGGCCGCCGCTGCCCTTTGCGCGGATGTCCTGGACGCGGCTGGGGGTTTGCGCGCCGCGGGTGGTGTCCAGCGGGCAGGGCCGGGTCGGCTTTACCGATGCGGCGGGGATGCGGGTGCCGATTCTGCCGACAGCGGCCGAACCGGCCGCCCGGCTGAGTTTCGAAAGCAGCCAGTTTGCCGGGGCGGCGCGGCCCGGCCCACCGGGGGCGGTGGGCGGGATCTTCGCGGTTCAGGGCAATGCGGCCAATCTGGAAGGGGTGTTCGTCTCGCAACCCTGAGGGATACGGGCCGATGTCGAGGGAGGAACCGGTCAGATGCAGGCGATGGACGGATCTGGGGCCTTGGGCCACGCGGTGCCTTGTGCGGCGGGCCGATCGTGACGGACGATTGGGGCAGCGTGCAGCCGGGGCCGGGTATGTCGGCCGGATCGGTTCTGCCGCTGCCGCTGGCGACGGATGCGCCGTATCTGCGCCCGGGCGGGCTGGCCGAGGCGCTGGCCGCGATTGCCGCCCGCGCGCCGCAGCCGTGGCACCACCAGTTGCGCCACGAACCCGCGGTTCTGGCGGCCGAGATCGTGGCCTTCCGGCCCGACGATGCGCTGGCGGCCTTTGACCTTGCGGCCGAATCCGGGGCCACGCCGCTTGTCCGCCATGTGCGCGCCCTTGCGCAGCAGTTGCAGGACTGGATGACCCGCGCCCGCAGCCAGTTGCCAGAGGTCTTTGCCGACACGCTTGATACCCTTGACGCCGAGATGAACCTGCAAGGCCGCGTCAGCCGGCTGGCCTCCAGCCGCGCCGCCGACACCCGCGCCGTGCTGTTCGAGGCGTCGTCGGCGCTGGGTCTGGCCGAGGCGCCGACCAAGGGCCCCCGCAACCCGATCCTTGAGGCGCGCCGCCTGCGCGGCGGCCTTGTGGCGGCGCATCATCAGATGGTTCATGCGGTGGCCTCGTTGCAGCCGGCGGCGCAGGCGGCGCTGCGGGCGCGGCTTGACTCGGGGCGGGTCGATCCCGCGATCGGGCTTCTGGTGGCGGAACTGACGGCCGCGGGCGTGGTCGAGGCGCGGCTGAACCGCTTTACCCGCCGCCATACCGAATTCTACTTTGCCGGGATGCTGGGCCAGCATCCGGCGCCGGCGCAGCCGGAACGGGTGCTGCTGCACATCCCCCCCGGCGCGGCCGCGCATCTGCTGCCGCAGGGTGCGCGGCTGATCGCGCGCAGCGCCGCGGCGGCCCCGGCCGAGTTCCGCACCCTGCTGGCCGCGCCCGTCACCACCGCGCGGGTCGCCGCCACCGGCGCGATCACATGGCAGACCGATCCGCAGGTGTCGGCCCATGCCACGCTGGGCGCGATCACCCGGGTCGTGGCCTCGCTGGATCCGCCCGACCGCGCGATCGACCGCGGCATCTTTACCGCCCGGCTGGCGCAGGCGCCGAACCTTGGGCTTGATGTCAGCTCGGACATGTTCCGCCTGCACGAAGGCCGGCGCGAGATCGAGGTGAGGCTGGAAATGCGCCGGGCCAGTGCGCTGCCCGCCACCGCCACCACCCCGGACACCGATGCCCCGCGCAAGGGCGCCGACCCCGAGGTGTTGCTGGAACTGGCGCGCGATCCCGAACTGGTGCTGGCCTTCGGCCATGCCAGCGTCGAGGCCGGCGCCGCCCTGATCGCGGCCGAGGTGGCGGCCCGGCCCGGCCCGCCTTCGATGGCGCTGATCTATCAGACCCTGGCCGAGCGTGCGCCCGAAGGCCACGCGCTGCGCCTGCTGCTGGGGCGGATCGTCACGCTGGGTCTGGTCGAGGGCGCGCCCTGGCCCTCGGGGCGGTTCTGGCAGGTGCTGGGCGCCCGCATCGACGCCTGCCGCGATGACCTTAGCGGTCAGCGCACCGGCAACGGCCATGGCGCCCGGAACTCGATTCTGGCGGAATGTTTCGCGCAGGATGCGGCGGGGCGCTTCCTGTTCCGCCCCGAGGACGTGTTCCAGACGTTCTTTGCCGACACCTTCGATGTCACCCTGTCGGGCGCCGCAGGCCCGATCCGCCCCGAGGTGCGTCAGGTGTTGCCCAACGGGCCCGGCCAGCCCCCCGGCCTGACCCTGCGCCTGAGTATCGGCCCCGAACAGCCCCCGATCACGGCCGAGGGCGACGCCGCGCCCAGGCTGACCATCCGCTACGGCAGCGCAACGCGGATCTGCCCGGTCAGCTTCTTTGAACGCTACCAGATCGCCCGCATCGGCCTGCGCGTCCGGGTGGCCGGGCTGCGCCGCTTCGCCGCTTTCAACGATGATGGCCCGGTGGCGGCGGATCAAAGCTTCCTGCCCTTCGGCAGCCGCCCCGCCGATGGCGCCACGCTGACGATTGCGGCGCCGGAAATGGCGGTCAAGCCGGTCTCTCGGGTGACGATCGCGCTGGACTGGGCCGATCTGCCGGTGGGGCCGGGGGGGTTTGCCGCCCATTACGCGCAGTATCCGCCGGGAACGGCGGTGCCCGATCCGCAGGTGACCGCCAGCCTCTTGTCGGCCGAGGGCTGGGCCCCGCTGCTGCCGGGCGCCACGGCGCTGGTGGATCGTGCGGGCCCCGACGGGCGGCTGGCCAGCCACTGGCAGCGCCACGGCGCGGTAGAGCGGCCCAGCCGGCCCGATACCGGCGCCGACAGCCTGTCGTTGCCCCGGTCCCGCGGCGAGCTGCGCGCCGGCGCGGTGCGGCTGACCCTGTCGGGGGTGGGCGAGGGGCTGGGGCAGGTGCCCTATACCATGGCGCTGGCGCAGGCGATGCGGCCGCGGCTGCTGCCCATCGGGCCGGCGGCGCGACCGCGGGCGCTGCCCAACCCGCCATGGCTGCCGCGGGTGGCGGCGCTGCGGCTGGGATACGAGGCCGCCGACACCATCCTGCTGTCCGATCACGAAGCCGCCCGCCCGCGCGACCGGGTGCGGCAGGTCACGCCCTTCGGCACCATTGGCCTGTTTCCCGAACGGATCGGCCGCCGCATCGGCCTGTTCCCGGCCCGGCTTGGCTATGGCACGCTGTTTGTCCAGCTGGCCGGCCCCGCCGCCAAGGACCGCCTGTCGCTGCTGTTCGACATCGCTGACAGCGGGCACGAACGCACCGTTCCTGACCGGGTGCCGCTGGTCTGGCACTATCTGACCGACACCGGCTGGCAGGTGCTGCCGGCCACGGCGATCACCTCGGACACCACCGACGGCCTGTTGCGGCCGGGGACGATGGTTCTGGACCTGCCCGATGACGCCAGCGAAACCGCCCCCGACATGCCGCCCGGCGGGGTGTGGCTGGCGGTCTCGGCCGAGCGTCCGGGGTTTGAAACCTATCCGGTGCTGTCCTCGGTCCGCACCAACGGGATCTGGGCCAGTGGCGTGTCGGTCGTGGCGGCCGAGGGGGCGCAGGGGCCGCGCGACTGGCGCTTTGATCCGGGGTTTCCGGGCCTTGGCACCCCGGTCGAGGTGGGCCGCCGCCTGCCGCCGCGCCCGCCCGAAACCCCGCCGGCATGGCGGGCACGGGTGGCCGCGCGGCTGCGCCACCGCGCGCGGGCGGTGACGCCCTGGGATGTCGAATGTCTGGTGCTGGATGCCTTTCCCGAAGTCTGGCACGTCAAATGCCTGCCGCATCTGACCCATGCCGGCCCCGCCCCCGCGCCGGGGCGGGCAACGGTGGTGCTGGTGCGCCATCCGCCGCCGCCCGACCCCGACGGCAGCGTGCCCCCGCAGGAACGCCATTTCGACGTCAGCAAGCTGACCCGCGTGCGCGATCATCTGGAACGCCACGCCAGCCCCTTCGCCGGGTTCGAGGTGGTCAACCCCGCCTTCGACCGGATTCAGGTCCGCGCGCAGGTCCGCTTTGGCCGCGAAAGTCAGGACAGCGCCCGCGCGCACCGGCTGCGCCAGCATCTGGTGCGGCAGTTGTCGGTCTGGACCGCGGCGCCGGATCTGGCGCGGCTGGGCTGGTCGCTGAATGTGGCGCAACTGCGGGCGCAGATCGCGGCGCTGGATTATGTGCAGGAAATCTCGGATTTTTCGGTGCTGCATTTCGCCTCGGACGATCGCGGCATCCATCGGCTGATCGATACCGCGCGCGGGGCGGGGGGGATGCAGGTGATCCGCCCCTCGCGGCCGTGGGCGTTGCCGCTGTCGGCCGCCGATCACGCGATCGAGGCCAGCGACCTGCCGCCGGCACAAGAGGCGCGGCCGACCGGCATCGGCCGGCTGCGGGTGGGGGACATGTTGATCGTGGGTCAGGAGGCAGGTCGGTGACGACGCAGGACAGGACCACGCTGAAATCCTTCTTCCGCGAGGGCGCGCTTCCGACCGCGGAACACTACCGCGACCTGATCGACAGCAGCGTGAACCAGGTCGAGGACGGCTTTTCCAAGACGGTGGCCGACGGGTTGCGGCTGTCCTCGCTGGGGTCGTCGCGCCGGGTTCTAAGCTTTTACGAAGGCGTGGGCACACCCTATCCCGCATGGGTGATGGACCATGGCGACGACAACAGCCTGCATCTGCGCCCCGACCGCGGCGGCGCGGCGCCCGCTGCGGTGGCGGGGCTGACGCTGACGCGCGACGGCCGGCTGGGCGTCCACGAGGCGCAACCCGGCTGCCGGATGGATGTCGACGGGGTGGTGCGGATGTCGGGCCGGATGGGCCGCGCGATCCTTGATGACGACGCCGTGCCCGCCGACGGGCGCTGGCACGACATCACGCCGGAACTGACCGGCTGTCAGGCGTTCGAGGTGATGGCCGGCGTCGGCGGAGAGCCGGGCGAGGGCCGCTATTCCATGCTTCATGCCGTGGCGATGAACGCCTTTCACCCGCGCAACGGGGTGCTGAACTGGCTGTTCGGGCGCCGCCCGATCCGCGCGCAGACCGCGATGTATGGCCGCTTTGCCGACCGTATCCGGCTGCGCTGGGTGCCCACGGCGCTGCGCCATCATTTCCGGCTTCAGATCCGCGCCAACAGCAGCTTCGGCCCGGACAAGGTGATCCGCTATTCCCTGACGCAACTGTGGTTCGATCCGACCATGGCCGGATCGCGCCCGCCCGCCGCGGCGGAGACGCCGAAATGAGCCTTGATCCCCCGCCCCCGCCGCTGACCTTTCAGGCGCTGATGGCGGCGGCGATCCCTGCGGCGCAGCGCGCCTCGGGCGGGATCTGGACCGATTACAACCTGCATGATCCGGGCGTCACGCTGCTGGAACAGACCTGCTTTGCCCTGACCGAGATCGCCTATCGCGCCGACCATCCGGTGCGCGACCACCTGACCGATCCCAAGGGGCGGTTCGCGCCCTCGGCGCTGGCCTTGCCGCTGCCGCGGCGGGTGCTGCCGGGGCGGCCGGTGACGGCGCTGGATCTGGCGGGGCATCTGTCGGCGCTGCCGGGGGTGGCCCGGGTGTTCGTCACGCCGCATCCCGCAACGGGGCTGTTTGCCATTCGCGTGGTGCCCGCCCCGCGCACCGACGGGGCCGTGGCGCTGGCGGCGGTGCGGCGGGCCTTTGCGGCGGTGCGGATGGTCGGATCGGATGCGGCGCTGATCGCGCTGGCCCCGCGCAAGGGGCTGCATCTGCGCGGCACGGTCGGGCTTCGCCCGCTGGCCAAGCCGAACCGCGTCGCCGCAGAGATCGTCCATGCGGTGACGCTGGCGCTTCAGGGGCTTGATTGCGCCGAAGCCTCGGGTCGCGAGGGCGCGCGTCGGGCCGATGTCTGGGACGATCCCGCCGCGGTCTGGCCGCGGGTGCGCAGCGAACCGGGCGATCCGTCGCGCCCCGATCTGGTGCTTGCGGCGCTGGAACGGATCGAGGGCGTCGAAAGCCTGCGCGACCTTGCGCTTGTGGATGCCGAAAGCGGCGCCCCGCTGGCCCCCGCGGCCTTCCCCGGCACCGTGTTCGAGGTGCTTTTGCCGCGGCCGGATGCGCCGCTTCTGGTGCTGACACGCAACGGCGGGCCGGTGCCGCTTGATCCGCAGGCGGTGGCGGCCGAACATGACAAGCTGGCGGCGGCGCGGATCGGGAAGGCGGGCAACCGGCTGGACCGGCGCGATTTCGACATGGGCTATCCCGGCCGCCCGCGCAGCGCCGCCCGCGTGCCGGTCGATGTCGATCTGCCGCGGATCTACCGGCTGCGGGCGGCTGGCCAGATGGCCAGCTATCGCACCATGATCGAGGGCCATCTGGCCGCGGTGGCCGCACCTCTGGCTGGGCTGCGCCGCCGCTATGGCCTGTGCACGCCGCGCGCCGACGAAGATGCGGCCGCGCTGCGCCGCCGGGTCGGGATGCTGGATTATCTGATTGCGCTTCAGGGCGAAGAGATGCCCGGCACCGCGCAGGCGGCGCTGCATGTCTATCGCACCCCCGCCCGTCAGCTTCGCTGGGCGGTGGACTGGCGGGCGCGATACCTGCGCAAACTTCCGGAATTCAACCGTTTTGCCGGCACCGCCCATCCGCATTTCGGCCTTGCCGCGCGGATGGCGCATCTGGCCGATCTGGACCGCGGCCGCCTGCCCGGCGAGGCGATGTCGGCGGTGGGCCTTGCGCTTGATCCCGGGGCGCCGGTGCCGCCGGGCCTTGTGTCGCCGGATGCGATCGTCTGGCACGGGCAGCCGCATGATCTGCTGATGCACCGCGACGGCTTTGCCCTGCCGTTGCCGGCCGCCGATCTTCTGCCGCTGGCGCCGTGGGTGGCGGGGGGGCGCACCACGCCGGCGCTGTTTGCCCGCGCGGCCGATCCCGATGCCTGGCTGCTGGCGCCCGATCCGGCCGGGGGCTGGCGCGTGCTGTTCGAAGGTCAGCCGGGCGGCGATCTGCATGCATGCACCACCTGCCCCGATCGCCCCACGGCCGAGGCGCTGGCGAACCGGCTGTGTTCGGGCTGGCAGGCGCTGAACCGGGCCTGCGAGGGCTTGGTGCTGCTGGAAGACATCCTGCTGCGCGACCCCGGCGATCCCGGTGGCGCCGCACGGGCGGCGGCGCTGGTGGCGGGCTGGACCGCGCGCACCGCACAGCCCGCCTTCCGCCTGCATGTCGAGGACATGATCGGGCGCACCGCCCCCGCCCATGTCCATGTGCGCATCCTGTGGTTGTCGCCTTTCGATGCCCTGTCGCTTGGCCCGGCCCTTGCCGCATGGCGCGCGGGCGCCGAGGGGGCCGGCCCCGCCCTTCGCGCCGCCCTTCGCGCCATCGAGGCCGCGCGATGACCGCGCCGAACCGGATCGGCACGCTGGACTTCCGCTTTGATCTGGCGGCGCGGTCGCGCGCCTTCCCCTCGCCCGAGCGTCTGTTGCTGGCGATCCGGGCCGAGCTTCTCGACGTGATCGACACCACCCTGGCCGAGCTTGCGGTGGCAGGCGCGTTGCGGGTGCCCGCGCTGGATCTGGATCTGGGCGAGCATCCCGACCCGCCCGACTGGCCCACCCTGCGCGCCCGTCTGCGTCAGGGTCTGATCGCGGGCCTTGCGCCCTACCTGCCCGGGCCAGAGGCCCGCCCCGCACCCGCCCTGTCCGGCGCGGAGCCCCCGCCCCCGACGGCCCGTCCTTCCGCCGCGCCTGTCCCCGCAGCCCCGGCCGACGGCTTCGGGCAGAGGCTGACGGTGCCAAGCCCCGCCCCGGCATCCGCGCCCATCGCCTCGCCGGTCGGGCAAGCGGCACCTTCCAGCACCCCGGCCGCGGAGGCGCCCGCCGCCATCGCCTCGCCGGGCGGGCAGGCGGCGCCTTCCAGCACCCCGGCCGCGGAGGCGCCCGCCGCCATCGCCTCGCCGGGCGGGCAGGCGGCGCCTTCCAGCACCCCGGCTGCGGAGGCATCCGCGCCCATCGCCTCGCCGGGCGAGCAAGCGGCACCTTCCAGCACCCCGGCCGCGGAGGCCCCCGCCGCCATCGCCTTGTCGGGCGGGCAGGCGGTGGGGCCCCCGGATGGTCCTGCGCCCGCGCCGCCCGGATCGCGCCCGGATGCGGACCTGTCCCCGGCCAGAGGGCAGCGCCTGCCCGCGGATGCGCCGGGCGTTCCGCAGGCGGCCAGTGCGTCGCCCGGCGGGTCTGTCGCCGCCTTGTCGACGGGGGCCGCCCCCCGACCTGACGCGCAACCTGCCGATCAGGCGCCCCCTGTCGGAATGGCGCCTGCGGCCGACGCGGCAGGCATCGTGCCCTCATCGCTTCGTCAGGCGATTGCATCGGCCTCTTTGCCCGCCCGCCGGGCCGGACTGCTGGCCGATCTGCGCTGGAGAGCGCGCCACGCGCCCGCCCGCCTGCTGGCCGACCTTGGCGCGTTGGCGCCGGGGGATCTGGCGGATCTTGCGGCGCTTGTTCAGGGCGCCTCGCCCGATGTGCAGGCGCTGTTGCACCGGCTGGCCCTGCCCGTGGCGGGCGAGGACCGGCCGCTTGCACGCGCGGTCGCGCGGGTGGTGCAGGCACAGGGCCTTGCCGCGCCTGCCGGCAGCGCCGCGCGTCGGGGTCTGCCGTCCGACCACCGGGCCGCAGACCCCGAAGGGGGGCGCCAGCGCGGCGATGGCGATCCCGCGCTGGATGCCGCAGCGGCGCTTGCCGACACGCCGGACCCTGCATCCGCGCGGAACGCGGCCCTTGCGCAGGTGCTGCACGAACTGGGCGCCAGCGAAGCCGCCATCGCCGCGTTTCTGGCACCGATCCGGGCGCAGCGGCCCCTGCGGGCCGATGGGGGGAACGATCCGGGCACGCCCATCGCAGGCCCGAGCGTCGCCCGGCCCGCGCCCGACCCTGTTCCCATGGCCGGGGCAGGGTCGGACAAGACGCAGGGCGCCGGCAATCGCGATCTGTCGCCCGCGGCTGCCGCTATTGACGCAGAGGGCCTCGCCGCGCCGCAGGCTGGTGCGGTCCATCGCGATACCGCGGCCACACCCCGGCAGCCGTCGCCCGCGCCCGGGGTGCCCGTGGATGACGCGGACCCCGATGGGGTGCGACGGGGCCGGTGGTCGCATCGCCCCGCGATCGCGCATGACGCGTGCACCGGGCTGCCTGACCGTCCTGCGGCCGATGTGGCACCGCGCGTCGCGGTTCCGGCGGATCGGCCGGTGACGCATGGCCCGCCGCCCTTGCCGGCAGGCGCCGATCCGGCGCATGGTCCCGACGCACGGGGCTGGAAAGATCCGGGGGGCTGGAAAGATCCGGGTCGCGGTGACGACGCCCGCGGCACGCCTGCGACGGAAAACCGGCCGAGGGCGGACAATCCGGCCCGCCCCGGCGCGTTGGCCGCCTCGCTGCCCGAAACCACAGCCGATCGGGCCGGGCTGCCGCAAAAGCCATCGGGTCAAGTCGCCGGGCCCGAAAGCGAGCCGGGTCAGGCCGGGCCGCCGCAAGACGCGGCGGGTCCGTCCGGGGCGGTGCGACAGGCCAGCCCGGCCGCGCCCGATCCGGCCCCGGGGGGGACGGGCTCGGCGCCCGGCTCCGCTCCGGGCGCCGCCGAAGCCGAGCCGGGCGCCCCGATCCTGCCGGCCGGCCCGGCGGGCGAAGACCGCCCCACCGCCACCGAGGTCCGCCCTGCCGCCGAATGGCCCGATGACCCAGCCCGGATCGGCCGCCATGCACCTGCCATGACTGATCGCGCGGGCCGTGGTCAGCCGGTAAGCGCCGACCCAGAGGCAGGCGGCACCGCAGAACCCGGCTCTGCGGCCGGCGACCCCACGGCTGTGGCGGTGCGATCCGCCCATGCGCCGTCGGTTGGGCAAAGGGCGGCCTCGGCGGTGGTGGCGTCGGGGGCCGCCGGTCTGGATGCGCGCGCCCCCCCGGCCAAGGCAGGCGGGTCAGCGCCCGATCTGTCGCAGGCTTTGCCGGAGGGCGCGCGGCCTGCCACATCCTTGCCCGTCATGCAGGGCGATGGGGCCTTTGCCACGGCACCGTCCGCGGCTTTCGGCGCCACGCCCCATGCCGATGCCGCTGGTCTGGCGCAGGGCCTGTCGCCCTCGCCCACGGCCCAAGGCACGGCCGGGATGCCCCCCGCGGCGACCGAGGCCGAGGACAGCCTTGGTGCGCTGTTCGATCAACTGGCGGGGGATCGCGCGGGCCGGCTTCGCGCCGCGTTCGAAGCGATCTGGCGGGCGGTGCCCGACCCTGCGCCCGAGGATCGTCCCGCGTTCTGGGCCGCCGCTCTTGCCGGGGTTGAGGGGCGGCAGAACCACAGCGCCGGGCTTGGCCCGGCCCTTGCCGCCTTCCTGCACGCCGCTCTGCCGCCGGCCGAGGCACGGATGCCGCTTCTTCGGCTGCTTCTGGTGCGGATCGGCTATCCTCGGCCGGACCTGCCCGCCGATCTGCGGGCCGAAATCCTGACGGCGCTGCGGGGGATGATCCCGGCCGAGCCCGCGCCCGACAGATCGGGCCGCCGCGGCCCGGCGCCGATGGATGTCACGGGGGCCACCCCGGACGCGGCCGGGCCGGGTCGTCCGATGCTGTCCGCGGCCGGGCCGGGGCCGGTGGCGACGACGACAGGGCCGACACCCGCCGATGGCGTCCGCGCGGATACCGCGCTGCCCGCAGGTGCGGACCGAGGCGGCACCGACAGCGCGCCCGCCTTGTCCGGGACCGCGGCCGCAATGCCGATAAGGTCGGGCGCGGCGACGGCGCAAGATGGCGCAGACGGCCCGCGCGACGGCCGCGTAACGCAGCGCGGCACGCCGGCGGGGCAAGAGACCGCGCCGCCGCAGCGCGGCACGCCGGCAGAGCAAGAGACCGCACCGCCGCAGCGCGGGGCGCCGACGGAAGAAGAAACCGCGCCACCGCAGGGCGGGGCGCTGCCAGCGCCCTGGGCGGCACCCGTTCAGCGCGGATCGCAGGCCGATGTCCCGCGCGGCAGGCGGGCCGGGCCGGATCAGGGCCATCTGCTGACCGCGCGGGCCGGTCTGGTGCTGTTTCACCCCTTTCTTCCGCTGCTGTTCGACCGGCTGGACCTGCGCGCCGACCGCACCACCCTTGCCGCCCATGGCCTGCCGCGCGCTGCGGCGGCGCTGGCGGCGCTGGCGGCATCGGGGCCGCGCGACGGGCCGCTGGACCCGCTGGAACGGCTGCTGCTGGCGCTGCCCGACGGGATCGAGCCGGACCCCGCGCCTCTGGCCCCGGCCGAGACGGCGCTGATCGAGGGCCTTTTGCGCAGCGTCATCGCGCAGTGGCGGCGGCTGGGCCAGACCTCGCCCGAGGGGCTGCGCGAAACCTTCGTGCGCCGCCGTGGCGTGCTTGAGCGTCGCGCCCCCGACCCGCCGCGGCTGTTCGTGGACAAGGGGCCGTTCGACATGCTGCTGGACGGGCTGCCGTGGTCGCTGACGCAGGTCGCGCTGCCGTGGATGGCGCTGCCGCTGTCGGTCAGCTGGAGAGAGCGCCGTGACTGATCCCCATGCCACCGCGCTGGCCTGCGAACTTGACTGGTTGACCGGGGTCATCACCGCGCGGCTGACGCATTTCTTCGAAGGCGGCGGGCCGCCGTTCACGCTTGCCCCGCCGCCGGCGCTGCCAGAGGGCTCGGCGCTGGGGCAACTGGTGGCCGCGGCCGCACTTTCCCCCGAGGCGCGGCTGGTTCTGGCGCTGGCACTGGCGCCGCAGATCAGCCCGGCCGCGCTGGACCCGTTCTTTCTGCGCAATACCGGCATCGACCGGCAGTTTTCCGAGTTCGGCGCGGCACGCCCGGATGCGGCCAGCTTTGTGCCCTCGGTCGTGACCGCGCTGTTTCTGCTGGGCGGGGGCGATACCGCGGCCCGCATCCGCGCGCTTGGCCTGTTCGCCCCCGACCACGCGCTGCGCCGACTGGCCGGCCTGACCATCGCCGAGATGCGCGACGGTGGCGGCATCCTTGGCGGCGCGCTTGGCCTGCCCACTCATCGGCTGCTGGCGCTGTGCACCGGCCAGCCGCCCCGGCCCGACTTTTCGCCCGGCTTCCCCGCCCGCCAGATCGCCACCCGGCTGGACTGGGATGACCTGATCCTGCCACCGGCGATCCGCCACGACCTTGACCATGTGGTGACATGGTTCCGCAACCGGGCGCTGATCCGCGACGGCTGGGGCCTTGGGCGCCGGGTCGGGCGCGGCTTCAAGGTGCTGTTCCACGGCCCGCCCGGCACCGGCAAGACGCTGACGGCGGCGCTTCTGGGCCAGCGCACCGGGCTGGACGTGTTCCGCATCGATCTGTCGATGGTGGTGTCGAAATACATCGGAGAAACCGAAAAGAACCTTGCGCAGGTCTTTGACATGGCCGAGCAGAACGACTGGATCCTGTTCTTCGACGAGGCCGACGCGCTGTTTGGCGCGCGCTCGGTGCCCACGGGATCGAACGACCGCCACGCCAATCAGGAAGTGGCCTATCTGCTGCAACGGATCGAGGATTGCCCGGGGCTGGTGATCCTTGCCACCAACCTCAAGAACGCCATCGACGAGGCGTTCTTTCGCCGCTTCCAGATGGCGGTGGCCTTCACCCGCCCCGACGAAGGGCTGCGCCGCGCGCTGTGGCAAAGCATCCTGGCCCGCGTGCCGCTGTCGCCCGAAGTCGATGTCGCGGCGCTGGCGCGGGGGCATGAACTCTCGGGCGGCTCGATCACCAATATCGTCCACCATGCCGCCATCGGCGCCCTGCGACGGGGCGCGGCCACGGTGGGGGCGCACGATCTTCAGCAGGCGATCTCGGTCGAGATGCGCAAAGAGGGGCGAACCGCATGACACGGGTTTCCTTCGGAAAAATCGTCGTGCTTCTGGCGGGGATGTGGCTGGGAACCGCAGCACTTGCCGCAGATGAGCCGACCGGCGGCACCCCCGGTTGCGCGCCGCTTCTGACCCTGCCGGCCCGGCTGCCAGACCCCGCGCTGCGGATCGACAAGATCCACCGCGGCCTGCGCTCGATGCTGAACAACTGGAGTGCGGCGCTGTCTGACAACCGCCTTGGCCCCTACACCCGGCAGGCGCTGCATGAACTTTGCCTGTCGGTGCCGCTGGACCCGGGGGTGGATGTGGTGGCCGGCACGCTGGCGCTGGCGCAGGATTACGGCGAGGTCGCCGAGGTTCACGAACTTTGGCGCAGCTATGCCACCGATCCGCGGCTGGCGCCGCGGCTGACGGCGGTGGCGGCGGGGTCCAGCGTGACGCTGTTGCCGTTGCGGCTGGCCGGGCCGCCGGCCCTGGCCAAGGGCGCGCTGATGGAGGGCGGCTTTGGCCCCACCTGCCCGCAGGTCGATCCCGGCACCCTGCCGGCGGATGCGAAAGAGGGGCTGGCCGCGCTGACGCGGGCGGGGGCGGGGCTGTGGCCGAACCTGTCCAGCCTGTGCCCGGCGCTGACGCCCGCCGCGGGCGGCAACGCTTCGGTCGCGGCGACGCTGGCGGTTTATGGCGGGATCGAACGGGCGCTGCCCGGCGCGCTGGCCGATCTGCTGTCACCCGATTTCGCGGCATGGCTGACCCGCGATCAGGATGACCGCGTGCCGCGGCTGATGGGCACCGATGCCGCGGTTCTGGCGCTGCTGCGCGACTATCGCGCCGCCGGTGCCGCGCCGCCCCCGCAGGCGGCTGTGGCGCCGGCCGACCCCGGCCCGCCCACCGTGACGGCGCTGGATTACTTCGCGATCGAGACGGCCGATTTCGACGCGATCAAGCGCGCCCTGACCGCCGATCTGGATCTTGGCTGCCTTGAGGGGCAAGGCTTTGCCACCGCCGCGGCGCTGAAGGCTGCGGTGATGACGGCGGCCCGCGCCAGCCTTCTGGGCGGCGAGGGCGGCTGCGCCCCCAAGCCCGAGGCCACGCCAGAAGCCAAGGCCGCAGCCGAGGCCGAAGAAACGCCGCCCGATCCGCGCATCGCCCCGGTCACCGACCGGATGCTGGCCCGGATCGGTGCCGCGCTGGACAGCAACCCCCAGCTGATGGGCCATGCCTTCACGCTGGACGATGCCAAGCTGAACGGCCTGCTGCTGGTGCCCGTCACCGCGCCCAGTGCCGCAGCCCTTGGCAAGTTGCGCGGGATCGTCGCCGCGACCCGCGCCGAACTGGAAGCCGCGGTCGAGGCGACGATCCGCGCCACCACCCGTGACGAGATCGAGGTCCAGGTGGCCGCCGCCGCCAGCGCGGTGGCCGGGGCGGCCGAACCCGTCGATCCGGGCTTTGACACCCGGCCCGCCGGCGTGCCGGAATTTCCCGACCTGCCGACGCCGCCCGCGATCGGTGTGACCGAGGCGACGGATGGTGTGATGACGGTCATGGTTCAGGACAAAGAGTTCTGGACCGCGCTGATGCAGCACGAATTTGCCCCGGCCTCGACCCCGGATGTGCTGAAGGCCGATGTGCGCCGCGTGCTGGAACCGATCGCGGCGGCGAAGGTCGAAAAGACCGTGGCCGCGGCCATGGCCGCAGTGGCCGAACGTGGCGTGGTGACCGAAAGCTGGACCGTGACGCCGGATCTGGTCGCGGCTGTGGCGGCGGCGGCTTCCATCGGCAGTGACGGCCTTTTGCGCGAGACGCTGGCGCGGCTGGTGGGGCTGCCCTATCCGTTCCTTCCGCTGTTTGAATCCGCGCTTGACGCCGCGCTGGCCGAAGGGGCGGCGGCGGCGGCGGAGGTGCCCGCGCCCGCGGACCGGCAGGCGATCCGCGAACTGGTGCTGTCGCTGGCCCGCCAGCGGGTTGTGCCGGGCGCCCTGAGCGACGCATCCCGGATCGCCGCAACCGATTGCGGATGCATCTCGGAACGCGAGGATAACGCGCAGGTCTATGCGTTTTTCCCGTTCTGGCGGCTGGATGGTCAGGATCGGTCCTTTGGCCGGCAGGCGGTCTCGGCGGTGAATTTCCGCCTTGTGGACCGGATCGCGCTTTACGGGCTGGAACTGTCCGACCGGCTGCCTGCGGGCGCGAACGACTGGCTTGACCGGGTGGGGGCGCCGCTGGTGCGCGCGGCCCATATCCACCGCGCCAAGGCCGATTACGCCATCACCCTTGCCGGCTGGCAGGACTGGTCGGCCGACCGCGTCGCCCGCGCCGTGTCCGAGATCGCCCGCATGGTCGCGCCGGTGCCGGGCGCGGGCCGGTTCGGCACCACCCGGCCCGACGGGGTGACGCTGATCTTTCCCGGCTATCACGACAGCCACCGCACCACCACGCCCGATGCCGGCGGCATCCACCGCTGCCGCCCCGCAGAGCCGTGCTGGACCATCCTTTCGCTGGTCGAGGGGCTGTCGCGGCAGCTTCAACCGCAGGGCCAGACGATCAACATCGCGCTGGATCTGGCCATCGACGAGGCCGCCGCCGACGAAACCGGCGAAAGGCCCGCCCTGCTGGACGAGCTGTGCAGCATCCTGGCCGATCCCGCCGACTGCCACCGCGCCGATCCCGACCATACCACCCCGGTCGATCCCCGCTCTGATGCGGGTCAGGCGCTAAGCTATCCACTGGTGGACCGGGTGCTGGTGTTCCTGCCGCGCCCCACCAGCGACAGCAAGAAGTTCCTGCGCTATGGCCTGGACTGGGGCATCTTCCACGGCGAAGCGCGCGAAAACGTGCTGCGGCGCATCCTGCCCGTGGTCCCCCCGCTGGAGGAGATGTCAAGCGCCCCGGTTCAAGCCCGAGAGCTTGAGACCCTGACGACCGATCTTGTCTATTATCAGGACAATTTCGGCGGCGTGGCGTTCTGGCCCGCGCCCGACCCCGCGGCCCCGACCGAAGCCGCGCTGTGGGGGGCCTTTGCGGGTCAGCCGGCCGGCGGCGAGGCCGGCGGCCCCGTGACCCGAGGCTCTGACTGGATGACCGAGAACTGGGTGTTCGCCTGGGTTCCCGGCGCACCGGCGGCGCGCGGGCTGTGCGTGCTTATCTGCCCGAACCGCGGCAGTCTTGGCCTTGCGGCGGGGCTGATCGCGGGCTTTGTGCTGCTGCTGGTGGCGGGGTCTTTCGTCAGCGGTCTGGCGCCGGGCGTCAGGCTGCGGCGGGGGCTGGTGGCGGTGGGGACGGTGGCGCTGCTTGCGATCCTGGCCGGGCTGTCGGTCTGCGATCCGCTGGCGGTGGTGGCGCCGGTGGTGCTGGTGGGGCTGATGCTGGGGATCTTTGCCGGCGCGGTGCTGACCGCCTGGCAGGTGGCGCGCAACGGGCCGATGCCCTAGGCTAATCGGGCTGAAAGCCCCCGATCAGGTGCCGCAGCCCGATCAGCGCGCCGACCAGGATCGCGGCAAGGGTGACGGGTCCGCTCCAGGCGAGGGTGGCAAAGCCGGTGATGCCTTGGCCGATGGAACAGCCCATCGCCACCACGCCGCCCACCCCCATCAGCGCCGCACCCGAGACCTGCCGACCCAGTTCGCGCGGGTCTTCGCAGGCCTCCCAGCGGAACAGGCCGCGGATAAGCGATCCGCCCATCGCCCCCAACATCACCCCCGCGACCGATCCGACCGAAAAGGTGATCCCGCCCGCGGTCGAGGTCATCAGGAAGATCAGCGTCCGCCCGATCGGTGCGGTGTAGGACGGGCCTTCGACCGTGACAGCGCCCAGGCTGGTCCCGGCCAGCCAGCTGGTTCCGGCCAGCGCCCAGACCACCGCCAGCCCCGCGGCCACCCCCCAGCCCAGAAGGCGCCGGTCACGCCGCAGCGGCCCGTGCGACAGGGCCCAGGCAAAGGCCGCCGCCGCCAGCGCCAACGCCACAGGCAGCACAGGAACCCCCAGCGCCGCCGGGCCTTGTGGCCCGGGGGCGGGCCCTTGCGGAAACAGCGCGATGCGCAGCGGCGCCAGCGGCCCCGACAGCGCCAGAAAGCCGAAGATCCCCATCACCACCACGATCACCATCGACCGCAGGTCGCCGCCTCCGAACCGCACCAGCGCGCCAAAGCCGCAGTTCCCGGCCATCGCCATGCCATAGCCGAACATCAGCCCGCCGGCGATGCTGGCCCAGGGGTTCCAGATCATCTGATGGTAGATGGTGGCGCCAAGGTCGATCAGCCCCGCCACGGCCAGCAGATGCGTGCCCAGAAGAGCCGTGCCCAGCACGATGCCCCACAGCCGCAACCGCCGCTGATCGCCGCCATAGACGGCGGTTTCCACCGCGCCCAGGGTGCAGAAATCCCCCAGCCGTGCGGCAAGGCCCAGCACCGTGCCGCTGACCAGGCCGACAAGTGCGGCCATCGCCCCAAAGGGCAAGCCTTCCATCATCCACCCCCCCCTTCTGCCCGGATGCGGGTCAGACCCTGTCCCCGGGGCCGCAGAACAGCCGGGCCAGCAGGCGCACCATATGCTCTACCTTCGGGTCGAGGATGGAATAGAAGATCGCCTGACCCTCGCGGCGGGCACTGACCAGACCTTCCAGACGCAGGCGGGCAAGCTGCTGGCTGACCGCAGCCTGCCGCGAAGACAGCAGGGTTTCAAGCTCCATCACGCTTTTGGGGCCGGTGGTCAGATGGCACAGGATGGTCAGCCGCCCCTCATGCCCCAGCGCCTTGAGAAAATTGGCCGCCGCATCGGCCTGGGCCACAAGGTCCGCGGGCAGGGCGTCTTCGTTGCCCGCCGCTTCGACCCGTTCTGCCTGTTGCCGCGCCATGCGCCCCGTTCCCGTCCGATCCGCGTCAGGAATGCCACGAAAATCATGCCACCTTCCAGTGGCGATTTGGTCTGCCGGCGCCGCAGGTCAGCCGCCGGCGGCCAGCATCTGCCCCAGAAGCGCCCAGAAGAACGCCTCACCCGGATAACCTTCGATCCGCCCCAGTTCGCGGCCGTCCGCGGCCAGCACGAAGGTGGGGGTGAAATGCGGCGGCGGTGCGATCTTGATGCCGTCGGGTTGCTGACCCAGACGCACCCGCACCAGAGGCGCGGCGCGGCCCTCGGGGGTGCGGTGGTAAAGATGGCCCACCTCTGCCTGCCAGCGTTCGCACCAGATGCAGCCGGGCTGCTCGAACAGCAACAGCCGCGTTTCGGCGCGGGCGGGCAGGGCCAGAAGCAGGGTCAGCAGAAGGGCGCGGAACAGCATGATTGACGACCGCCTTTTTATATCGAAATATCGTAATGTATTTTGTCGCCGCCGCAAGCGGCATCGTATCGGTCCGGGGGGAACCGCGATGTTCGAAATAAGCTACGGCGCCGCGGCCGTGGCGGGGCTGTTGTCGTTCCTGTCGCCCTGCATCCTGCCGATGGTGCCGTTTTACCTGTGCTACATGGCCGGGATGTCGATGGCGGAACTGCGCGGGGCGGATACGATCGCCCCCGGGGCGCAACGGCGGCTGGTCGTCTCGGCCATGGGCTTCGCGCTGGGGGTGACGACGATCTTCGTCCTGCTGGGGCTGGGCGCCACCGCGCTTGGCGGCGCCTTTCTTCAGTGGAAGGCGCAACTGTCATGGGGGGCGGCGGCGGTGCTTTTGCTGTTCGGGCTGCATTTCCTTGGGGTTGTGCGCATTCCGTTCCTGTATCGCGAGGCGCGGGTTCAGACCTCGGCCCGGCCCAGCTCGGTCGTTGGCGCCTATGTGATGGGGCTGGCCTTCGGCTTTGGCTGGACACCCTGCGTCGGCCCCGCGCTGGCGGCGATCCTGATGATCGCCGGCGGCATGGGCGAACTGTGGCGCGGCGCCAGCCTGCTTCTGACCTACGGGCTGGCGATGACGCTGCCCTTCGTGATCGCGGCACTGTTTGCGCGGCCGTTTCTGGCCTGGGTCGGGCGGCACCGCCACCACCTTGGCCATGTCGAAAAGGCGATGGGCGCCATGCTGATCCTGTTTGCCGTGCTGATCGCCACCAATTCCGTGAACCGCATCGCCGAGTTCATGATCCGCCATCTTGACTGGAGCGGCACCCTCACCTGAAAGGAGCGGAAGATGAGACGATTCGCACTTGCCGCCGCACTGGCGGCAACCCTGCCGGCGCAGGCCGCCGAACTGGGCGATGACGGGCTGCACAAGCCCGACTGGCTGCGCGAGACCTTCAAGGATCTGCGCGAGGATCTGGCCGAGGCCAACGCCGAAGGCAAACGCCTGATGGTGACCTTCGAACAGCGCGGCTGCATCTACTGCACGAAGATGCACGCAGAGGTGTTCCCCGATCCCGAGATCGAGGCCCTGATCCGCGACCACTACTTCGTGGTGCAGATGAACCTGTTCGGCGATACCGAAGTGACCGATTTCGACGGCACGAAACTGACCGAAAAGCAGGCGGCGATGCGCTGGGGGGTGATGTTCACGCCGACGCTGATGTTCTTTCCCGAACAGGTGCCCGAAGGGATGACTGCGCAGCAGGCGGCGGTGGCCTCGATGCCGGGGGCCTTTGGCAAGGGCACCACGGCGGCCCTTCTGACCTGGGTCCGGGATCATGGCTATCAGTCGGGCGAGAACTTCCAGAAATTCGTGGCCCAGCGGATGAACGCCGCCGACTGATATAGTATGCAAGAATTGTAATATCTTTATTGCCAGACTCGAACCGATGCGCTTATCCTTCGAGTCGGAGGAAGTCAGGGGGGAAACAGCATGAGGCACCAGTGGATGCTGGGCGCGGTGGCGGCTTGCCTTGCGGCACCCGCGGCCGCCGAGATCACGCCGACAGAGGTGCGGTTCGACAACGGCGCCGTCGCGCAATCGCTGACCGGCGTGCCGGGCGATCCGGCGGCGGGGGCAAAGCTTCTGTCGTCGCGCGCCGATGCGAACTGCGTGGCCTGCCACATGATCGCGGCACAGCCCGACGTGGCGTTCCAAGGCGATGTCGGCCCCGCGCTCGACGATGTGGCCTCGCGCTATTCCGAGGCGCAACTGCGCGGAATCGTGGCCAATTCCAAGCTGACTTTCGCGGGCTCGGTGATGCCGTCGTTTTACAAGGTCGGCGGTCATGTCCGGCCGGGTGACGGCTTTACCGGCAACCCCGCGCCCGCGGATCTTGGGCCGATCCTGTCGGCACAGCAGGTCGAGGATCTTGTCGCCTATCTGCTGACGCTGAAGCCCTAGGCCAGACACCAAGGAGGAACACATGAAGCTTTCAAGACGCGAAACGCTGGTGCTTGGGCTGGGCGGGCTTGCGGCCCTGACGCTGCCCCTGCCCGCGACGGCGGCGGTGGACGAGGCGATCGCCGCCTTCACCGGCGGCGCCCCTCTGGGTGACGGCGGCATCACCCTGACCGCCCCCGAGATCGCGGAAAACGGCAATACCGTTCCGGTCGCGGTCAGCGCGCCGGGGGCGGTGGCGATCACGCTTCTGGCCTCGGGCAACCCGGTGCCGGGGGTTGCAACCTTCGCCTTCGGCCCGGCCGCGGGATCGCGCATGGCGGCCACGCGCATCCGTCTGGCCAAGACGCAGGATGTGATCGCGATCGCGAAACTGGAAAACGGCAGCTTCGTTCAGGCGAAGGCCACCGTCAAGGTCACCATCGGCGGCTGCGGCGGCTGACAGGAAAGGGAACAGACATGGCCGACAATGCCAAACCCCGCGTGAAAGTGCCCAAAACCGCCACCCCCGGCGAGGTCGTCACCCTGAAGACGCTGATCAGCCACCAGATGGAAAGCGGCCAGCGCAAGGATGCCGACGGCAACACGGTCCCGCGCTCGATCATCAATCGTTTCACCTGTGATTTCAACGGGGTGAATGTGATCGACGTGACCATGGAACCGGCGATCTCGACCAACCCCTATTTCGAATTCGACGCAAGGGTGGATGCCTCGGGCGAGTTCACCTTCACCTGGTATGACGATGACGGCTCGATCTACGAAGACCGCAAGTCGATCGAGGTCGCCTGAGATCACCGATCATCCGGGGCCGCGCGCCCCCGGTCGTCCGTGGGGAGGCGGGCGGCCACATCAAGGGAGGAATGCCATGCGACTGCTTTCCGGCGGCGTGACGCTTGCCGCTGTTCTGCTGGCGGGTGCGGCCAGTGCCGACCCCGATCCGACCGCGACCCTGATCGTCAACGACCAGATCGAGATCGCCACCCGCGCCCCCGCGCCCGACCATCTGAAGGACGTGTTCGACACCGTCCAGTCCGGCTGGCTGTATCGGACCGAGGAAACCCGCGCGCTTCAGATGGACGATTTCGACAATCCCGCGATGGTGTTCGTCGATCTTGGGCTGGAACAGTGGGATGGCGTGGACGGCAGCGAAGGCAAGTCCTGCGCGTCCTGCCATCAGGGCATCGACAGCATGAAGGGCGTTCGCGCCTCGATGCCGAAGGTGAACCCGGCCGGCAACGATCTGTGGTCGCTGGAAAATTTCATCAACGCCTGCCGCACCCAGCGGATGGGCGCCGAAGAATGGAAATGGAACTCGGACCCGATGAAGCAGATGACCGCGGCGATTTCGCTTCAGTCGCGCGGCATGGCCTCGACCATCCGGATCGATGGCGCGGCCGAACCCTACTGGGAACAGGGGCGCGAGATCTACTATACCCGCTACGGCCAGCTTGAACTGTCCTGCGCCAATTGCCACGAACAGAACGCCGGCAAGATGATCCGCGCCGACCACCTGAGTCAGGGCCAGATCAACGGCTTTCCCACCTACCGGCTGAAGGATTCGGGCATCGTCTCGATTCACGGCCGCTTTGTCGGCTGCATCCGCGATACCCGCGGCGAGCCGTTCAAACCCGGATCGCCCGAGTTTCGCGCCCTGGAACTTTACGTCGCCTCGCGCGGGATGACCCTGCCGATCGAGGGGCTGTCGGTCCGTCACTGAACCCCGCCGGCCCGTCCCGGCCCCACAAGGATACCCCCCGACGCGCCCGCGCGACCGGGAAAGACGTGCCCGAAGGAGAATGCCATGATCTCGCGCCGCGAATTCCTACAGGCAAGCCTTGCCGCCTCGGCGATCCTGACCGGGGCGGGCCTTGGGCCGTGGTCGCGGCTGGCCGCGCAACAGCGGCTGACGCAGGATCAGCTGCTGGCGTTTCCAGATTTCGGCAATGTCACGCTGATCCATGTCACCGACATCCACGCCCAGCTTCGCCCGGTCTGGTTCCGCGAACCCGAAATCAATCTGGGCGTGGGCGAGGCCAAGGGGCGGGTGCCGCATGTCACCGGCGCCGATTTCCTGAAACTGTATGGCCTGACGCCGGGCAGCCCCGAAGCCTATGCCCTGACGCATCAGGATTTTGTGGCGCTGGGGCGGGCCTATGGCCGGATGGGCGGGCTGGACCGTATCGCCACCGTGGTCAAGGCGATCCGCGCCGCGCGGCCCGATGCGCTGCTGCTGGATGGCGGCGATACCTGGCACGGGTCCATGACATCGCTGCTGACCAAAGGGCAGGACATGGTCAATGCGATGAATGCGCTTGGCGTGGATGCCATGACCTCGCATTGGGAATGGACCTATGGCACCCGACGCGTGCACGACATTGTCGACGCGCTGCCCTTCCCCTTCCTTGGGGCCAACATCTTCGATGTCGAATGGGACGAACCCGCCTTCGCCCCCTATGAAATCTTCGAACGCGCCGGCACCCGCATCGCGGTGATCGGGCAGGCCTTCCCCTACATGCCCATCGCCAACCCCGGCTGGATGTTCCCCGAATACAGCTTCGGCCTGCGCGAGGAACGGATGGCGCAGCTTGTGGACGAGGTCCGCGCCAAGGCCGATCTGGTGGTTTGCCTTAGCCACAACGGCTTTGACGTCGATCGCAAGATGGCGGCGCGCGTTCGCGGCATCGACGTGATCCTGTCGGGCCATACCCATGACGCCCTGCCCGAACCCGTGCTGGTCGGGCAGACGATCATCGTGGCCTCTGGCTCGCACGGGAAATTCGTCAGCCGCGTCGATCTGGACGTTCAGGCCGGCCGCATGACAGGGTTCCGCCATCGGCTGATCCCGATCTTTGCCGATGCCATCGCGCCCGACCCCGACATGGCCGCGCTGATCGATGCCGAACGCGCGCCCTTCAAAGCCCGGCTTGAGGAAGAACTCGCCACCACCGAAAGCCTGCTGTATCGCCGCGGCAATTTCAACGGCACATGGGACGACCTGATCTGTCAGGCGATCCTGTCCGAACGCGATGCGCAGATCGCGCTGTCGCCGGGCGTGCGCTGGGGGCCCAGCGTGATGCCGGGCGAGGCCATCACCCGCGAGGCGCTGATGGGCGCGACCTCGATGACCTATGGCCAGTGCTACCGCACCGAAATGACCGGCGACCGCCTGCGCGAGGTGCTGGAAGACGTGGCCGACAACCTGTTCAACGCCGATCCCTATTACCAGCAGGGCGGCGACATGGTGCGCACCGGGGGTCTGGGCTATCGGATCGATGTCTCGGCGCCGATGGGGGCGCGGATCTCGGACATGGTGCTGCAATCCACCGGCGAGCCGATCGAGCCCGCGCGCAGCTATGTCGTGGCCGGCTGGGCCTCGGTCAATGAAGGGACCGAGGGGCCGCAGATCTGGGATGTGGTGGAAAGCCATCTGAAGAAGATCGGCACCGTGCGGATCGCGCCGAATGACTCGGTCGTCATCGCCGGCGCCTGACAGGGAAAACAGCATGACAGACAGCAACGCCACGGGGCCGAACCGCCGCCATTTCCTTGCCGCCGCCGCCGCGGGCAGCGCGCTGGCCGCCACCGCCGCGCGGGCCGCCCCCCCCGACCCGCGGATCACCGAGGTGCAGGACTGGAACGTCAGCTGGGGCGACGGGGTGGATGCCACGCCCTACGGCCTGCCGATCCATCACGAAGCCGAGGTGATCCGGCGCAACGTGCCGTGGCTGACGGCGGATGCGGTCTCGTCGGTCAACTTCACCCCGATCCATGCGCTGGAAGGCACGATCACCCCGCAGGGCTGCGCCTTCGAACGCCACCACGCCGGCGCCATCGACCTGCCCAAGGCGGACTATCGGCTGATGATCCACGGCCTTGTCGATCGCCCGCTGGTGTTTTCCTATGACGACCTGGAACGCTTCCCGCGCCAGAACCACGTCTATTTTCTGGAATGTGCCGCCAACAGCGGCATGGAATGGGCCGGCGCGCAGTTGAACGGCTGCCAGTTCACCCATGGCATGATCCACAACATGGAATACACCGGCGTGCCGCTGCGGGCGCTGCTGGCCGAGGCCGGCATCCGCCCCGAAGGCAAATGGCTGCTGGTGGAAGGCGCCGACGCCTCGGCCATGAGCCGCTCGCTGCCGATCGAGAAGGCGCTGGATGACGTGCTTGTGGCCTACAAGGCCAACGGCGAGGCGCTGCGCAAGGAACATGGCTATCCCGTCCGGCTGGTGGTGCCGGGATGGGAAGGCAACATGTGGGTCAAATGGCTGCGCCGGATCGAGGTGGGCGACGCGCCATGGGAACACCGCGAGGAGACCTCGAAATACACCGACACGATGGCCGACGGCCGTTCGCGCCGCTGGACATGGGAGATGGACGCCAAATCCATCATCACCTCGCCCAGCCCGCAGGCGCGGGTCAATCACGGGCGGGGTCCGATGGTGATCTCGGGGTTGGCATGGTCGGGCCGCGGCGCCATCCGCGCGGTTCACGTCTCGCTGGACGGGGGCCGGAACTGGCAGCAGGCCCGGCTTTCGGGGCCGTCGCATGACAAGGCGCTGCATCGGTTCTACCTGGATATCGACTGGGACGGGTCGGAACTGCTGCTGCAATCGCGCGCGGTGGACACCACCGGCTATGTCCAGCCCACCAAGGATCAGCTGCGCGCCATCCGTGGCGTGAACTCGGTCTATCACATGAACGGAATCCAGACCTGGCTGGTCAAGCCCAACGGAGAGGTTGAGAATGTCGAGATTTCCTGAGACGCTCGCCCTGATCCTGTGCGCGGGCACCGCCACCGCGGGCGACCTTGGTCGCCCCGCGCTGCCGCAGGAAATCGCCGCATGGGATCTGGACATCCGCCCCGATGGGATGGGTCTGCCCGAGGGCGCCGGCGATGTGGCCACCGGCGAGGAACTGTTTTCCGAAACCTGCGCCGCCTGTCATGGTGAATTTGGCGAAGGGGTGGACCGCTGGCCGAAACTGGCGGGCGGCGATGGCACGCTGGCCGATGACGACCCGCAAAAGACCATCGGCAGCTACTGGCCCTATCTGTCCACCGCCTGGGATTACATCCACCGCGCCATGCCCTTCGGCAATGCCCGCAGCCTTGACGCCGATCAGACCTATGCGATCCTGGCCTATCTGCTTTATTCGAACGACCTTGTGGACGAGGATTTCGTTCTGTCGCGCGACAGTTTTCTGACGGTCGCGATGCCCAATGCCGATGGCTTCTTTCCCGACGATCGCGCCACCACCGAACTGCCGCTGTTCTCGCAACCGCCCTGTATGGCCGACTGCAAGCAAGAGGTGACGATCCGCATGCACGCGACCGTTCTTGACGTGACGCCGGACGACGCGGCCGACTGATGATCCGGGCCGCGCTTGTCCTTGGGATGATGCTGACGGGGGCGGCCACGGCCGGCCCCATCGGCGATGCGGACCGGGGGGCGGCGCTGTTTCAGCGCCAGTGTTCGGCCTGCCACCAGATCGGCCCCGAAGCGATCAACCGCGTCGGCCCGCGCCTGACGGGCCTGTTCGGCCGCCGCGCCGGATCGGTCGAGGGGTTCGACTATTCCAAAAGCATGGCGCGGATGGGCAGCGATGGCCTTGTCTGGACCATGCAGACGCTGGACGCCTATATCGAAAACCCCAAGGTGCTGGTGTCGGCCACACGGATGCGGTTTCGCGGGCTTCAGGACGAACAGGCCCGGTCCGATCTGATCGCCTTTCTGCGCGAATGGTCCGACCGCCCGCGCGACATCCCCGAGGCCGAACCGACCGCGCGCCGCAGCACGCCGCAACTGTCGCCCGAGGTTCTGGCCATCCGCGGCGATCCCGAATTTGGCGCCTATCTGTCGTCGGAATGTTCCACCTGCCACCAGCGCGACGGCTCGGATCAGGGGATTCCCTCGATCACGCACTGGCCGCCCGAGGATTTCGTGCTGGCCATGCATGCCTACCGCCAGAAACTGCGGCCCCATCCGGTGATGCAGATGATGGCCGGCCGCCTGACCGAAGAGGAAATCGCCGCACTCGCCGCCTATTACGCGGGGATCGACTGACAAGCGCAGGGAGGCGCTTCACATGACAGGACCAGTATTGCGAGTCACACGCCGGACATTCATCGGCACAACCGCGGCCGCCCTTGCCGCGCCCGCCGTGTTCGGCCAGACCAAGCCCCGCGTCGTGGTGATCGGCGGCGGGCCGGGCGGCGCCACCTGCGCCCGCTATCTGGCCAAGGACAGCGGCGGCGCACTGGATGTGACGCTGGTCGAGCCGAACGCCCGCTATACCACCTGCTTCTTCTCGAACCTGTATCTGGGCGGGTTCCGCGACTTTGACAGCCTTGTGCATGGCTATGACGGGCTGGCGGCGGCGGGGGTGACCATTGCCGCGACCACCGCCGAAGGGGTCGACCGCGACACCCGCCGCGTGACGCTGGGCAGCGGGGATGTGCTGGAGTATGACCGGCTGGTGATCTCGCCCGGGATCGATTTCCGCGACGGCAGCGTTCCGGGCTGGTCCTTGGCCAATGCCGAGGTGATGCCCCATGCATGGAAGGCCGGGCCGCAGACCAAGCTGCTGAAATCCATGGTGGAATCGATGCGGCAGGGCGGCACCTTCTGCATGGTTGCACCGCCCAACCCGTACCGCTGCCCGCCCGGCCCCTATGAACGGGTGTCGATGATCGCGCATCTCTTGACGCAGACGAACCCCACGGCCCGGATCCTGATCCTTGATCCAAAGGACAAATATTCCAAACAGGCCCTGTTCGAGGAAGGCTGGCAGACCCACTACCCCGGCATGATCGAATGGCTGGGCCCCGACATGGGCGGCGGCGCGGTCGAGGTCCGCCCCGCCACGATGGAAGTCGTGATCGACGGCGAGGCCGAAAAGGTCGATGTCTGCAACGTGATCCCGGCGCAGATCGCCGGGCGGATCGCGGAAATCGCGGGCCTGTGCGACGAAACCGGCTGGGTGCCGGTCGATCCGTTGTCGATGGCCTCGCGGGTGGATGCGGGGGTGTTCGTGGTGGGCGATGCCTCGGCGCAGGGCGACATGCCGAAATCGGCGTTCTCGGCCAACAGTCAGGCCAAGGTGGCGGCGATGAAGATCCGCGGAGAGCTGACCGGATCGCGGGTGTTCCCGGCGAAATACACCAACACCTGCTGGTCGCTGATCGCGCCCAAGGACGGGGTGAAGGTCGGCGCCTCGTACGAGCCGACGCCGGAAAAGATCGCCAGCGTCGAAAGCTTCATCAGCCAACCCGGAGAGCCGGCCGAGCTGCGCCGCGCAACCTATGAGGAAAGCCTTGGCTGGTATCAGGGCATCACCGCGGACATCTTCGGATGAGGCTGTCGCGCCGCCATTTCCTGACCGCCGCCGCGGGGCTTGCCGCCTCGCGGCTGTGGGCTGGCAGCACCCTGACCGGGCCCGGCTTCCGGCTTGACACGCTGTCCGACGGCCATCTGGTGGTGCCGCCCGACTTTCTGCTGGGCGACATGGCCGATGCGGCGGGCTATCTGGCCCGCCACGGCCTGCCGCAAGACCGGCTTTCGCCGCCCTGCAACGTCACGCTTTTGCGCGACGGTGTGCGGACGGTGCTGTTCGATGTGGGCGCAGGCCCCGATTTCATGCCGACGGCGGGCAAACTGTCCGAGGCGCTGGCCCTGCTTCAACTGGCGCCCGACGAGGTGACCCATGTGGTCTTTAGCCATGGTCACCCCGATCATCTGTGGGGCATGCTGGACGACTTTGACGAGCCGGTGTTCCCCAATGCCGAACATCTGTTCGGCGCGGTGGACCATGCCTACTGGACCGACCCGGCCACGCCCGGCACCATCGGAGAGGCTCGCCAGACCTTTGCCGTCGGCGCGGCCCGCCGGCTTCAGGCGATGGCGGGGCGGCTGGCGCTGTTTCAGGACGGCCAGGAGGTGCTGCCGGGGGTGGTTGCGCTGATGACACCGGGGCACACGCCGGGGCACATGGCCTTTTTGCTTGATGGGGTGCTGATCGCGGGGGATGCCATCGGAAACGCTCATATCGGGTTTGAACGCCCGCTGCATCGCGTGCCCTCGGATCAGGAACCGGGGCAGGGCGCCGAGACACGCGCCCGGCTGCTGGATCGGGCGGCGGCGGACAGGCTGACGCTGGTGGGATTTCACCTGCCCGAAGGCGGGATCGGTCAGGTCGAACGCGCGGCCGAAGGGTTCCGGTTCGTCCCCGCCTGACCGCGGGGCTGCCGCCTTGGCGGTGCCAAGGCTGACCGGATCAGGCGGCCTGTCCCGCGGGGCTTGCTGCCTGATCCACCAGCCAGTCGGTCGCCACCGCGCCGACCCACATGCAGATCAGCGCAATCCAGGCCGTCGCCACGAAGATCGAGGTTCCGCTGACCCCCGCCCCGATGGCGCAGCCCCCCGCCAGCATCGCGCCAAAGCCCATCAGCACCGCGCCGATCATTGATCGCCGCATCGCGGGGGCGCCGTCAAAGCCCTGAAATTTCAGCTCTCTCCCCCAGGCTGCGGCAAGGAAAGCGCCCAGAAACACCCCCGGCACAAGGCCGATGTCAAAGCCCAGATCGGGCGCCGGCACCAGAAAATACATCAGCGTATTCGCCGATGGCCCGCTGAAGGTGGCAGATGTCACGCTGACCGGATCAAAACTGACCTGCGCCAGTTGCCACGTCAGCACCCACCCCAAGGCCGCCGCAAACCCCACCCCCGAGGCGAAGATCAGCGTCCCCGCCCCGATCCGGTTCCTGCGCGCCAGCCACAAGGCCAGCACCGCCACCGCCAGTCCGGGCACAAGACCGGCCCCCGCCGGAAGGCCCGACACCTCCAGCAGATCGACGTTGCGCCCGCCCGGCGTCACCCAAAGCTGCGCGATCCATTCGCGCAGCGGGGCAAGCCAGCCATGCAGCGACATCTGCGCCACCACCGCAAAGATCAGCCCCGCCACGACCGAGCGCAGGTTGCCCGTCGCCGCCAGCACCAGAAGCCGGCCCGAACAGCCGCGCGCCAGCACCATGCCCGCGCCGAACAGCACCCCGCCGATGATCGCGCCGGACCATGATCCGGTCACCGCCATCATCCGGGCATCGGCATCGCGAAACAGCCCCAGCGCCGCCGCGCCCTGCACCCAGACCATCGCGGTCGAGAATGTCAGCAGCCAGACCGCCATCCGCTCGCCCAGCTGGCCGCGGGCGAATTCCACCGTCGCCGCGCGCAGACAGAAGGCCGACCGCTGCGCGGCGATGCCGAAGGCCAGCCCCGTCAGCAGCCCGAACAGCGCCGCCACCCGGCTTTCGCCCAAAGCATCGATCAGGGGAACGATGTCCATCCGGTCACTCCGCGGTTTTGGCGACATTAGCGGCAAAAGGTTGATGCGCCCTTGACGCAGATCAGCCCCCGGTGGTGCCGCCCCCGCCACCCCACCCCGCAACGCGCAATCATCGACGGATGGCGCTGGCTTTGGCAGGATGACCGCCGCGACATCGGGCCTGCGCGGGCCGTCTTGATGGCGGGGCAGGGGCGCAACACCCTGACCGGCCGCGGCACCCCGGTCAGGCGGTGGCGAAGATGTCGTCTTCGGGCCGGGGCAGCAGAACCTTGTCGGGGTCGGGGTCGGGCTCGGGTGCGGGGTCCGGGTCGGGGGGCGCGCCCACGGCAGGCCGCAGCCGCGCGCCTTTCAGGATCGCCAGCGGCCCCGCCACGCTGTCGCGATAACGCAGCGTCAGATCCACGCCCACAGCCTCGGCGGCGATCAGCGCCGCAAGATCGCCCGGATCGGCCAGAAACAGCGCCGCCCCCCCGTCCGCGGGGGCAAGGTGAAAGACGCTGACCGCCTCCGACAGCACAAGGCGGGTGCAGCGGCCGGTGATCTCGGGCGGCGGCAGGTCCGGGGTGGGCGCGGGCGCAAGTGCCGTCATTGCCCGTTCGACATTCAGCCGCCGCTGGGCCGATCCGATCGGGTCGGCCGCGGCGATCAGCACCGCGGCGACCTCGGGCGCGGTCAGGTGGGGCGCCCGCGACAGGATCAGCGCCGCCGCCCCGGCCACGATCGGGCAGGCCGCCGAGGTGCCGTTGAAATCCTGCCGCCAGTCGGTCGGCGTGCGCCCCGGCGCCGCTTGCAGATCGGTGGTCGTCAGCCCGATGCCCGGCGCCGCCAGATCGACCTCGGGGCCCATGTTCGAGGCCCACCAGCTTTCGCCATCCGAACTGGCCCATGTCTTGGGCTCGTCGGCAAGGTTCACGGCGGCCACGGCGATCACCCCCGACAGATTGGCCGGAAAGGCCACCGGCCCGCCACTGTTGCCCGCGGCCACCGCAACCACCGCGCCCCGCCCGTCGCGGCCCGCGCCTGATGCCCGCGCGATGCCTTCGGCCACCACCGACGACGGCGGCCCGCCCCAGGAATTCGAGATCACATCCGCGCCCTGATCCACCGCCCAGTCGATCCCGCGCCTGAGCACACTGTTCGAGGTGGCCCAGGGTTGGCCCGGCCCGGGGCTGCGGGCGATGCGCACCGCAAGCAGCCGCGCCCCACCCGCAACCCCGCGAAACCCCGCGCCAAGCCCAAGCGCAAGCCCCGCGCAAGAGGTGCCGTGATAGTCCCATGCGTTGGGGGAAACCGGCCCCTCGGTGCCCTCGATCGCGTCAAAGCTGCCCACGACCGCCGCGGCCAACGCGGGATGCGACAGATCCACCCCGTCGTCCAGCACGGCGATGCGGATGGCGTCCAGCGGCCCGGCCAGCGGCCACGCCGCAGGCGCGCGGATGTTCAGGAATGCCCGCTGCACCCCGGCCGCGCTGTCAAAGGCCATGAAGCCCGGCGGCGGCGGGCGCAGGTTGGCGCCGATGGTGATCAGATCCGGCTCGGCGAACAGCACGCCGGGCCGGGCGGTCAGGGCCTCGGCCTCGGCCAGCACATCGGCCTCGGCCGGGGCGGTCAGAACCGCGTGATCGCGCGCCTGATACCGGATGCGCAGGATCGTGCCGGCGACAATGGCGGCGGCATCGGTGGCCATGGGATCGAAGCCCACCACGATCATCGGCGCCAGCAGAACCAGCTTGTCCGCCAGTTGGAACACCGGAAAGGTTGCGGCCACCTCGGGTTGGGCGCCAAGGGCGGTTTCGGCCCCCAGCGGGCCGAACCGCGTGCCGGCCGGCGTTTCGGAAGCGTCCAGCAGGGTGATGCGCTGGCCCGGCACCTCGAACCGCAGGGCAGGCGTGGCGCCCAGCGTCTGCTGTTCCAGCCGAAGCCGGTCGGTGCGGGCAAGGCGGTCGTCATAGATCACGCCACAGCGCCGCAGATCGCGCGGCAGCGAGAACCGCCGCCCGCCGACATGCAGATCCAGCGTGCGGACCGAGGGGGTCATGGCGGGCACTCCTGCAACCGGGGCGCAAGGATCACCCGGCCGCGGCGGGCCGGGAAATGCACCTGATGGGCATCGAACCAGCGCCGGCCCAGCAACACCTCGGCCGGCCGGGGCAGGGGCGGGGGCGGGTGGCGCGGCGTGGCCCTGCGGTAGACGGGTTCGTGAAAGACCGGCAGGCCGGGAAGGGCCAGCGCGGCCGCGCCGGCGGTCTCGATCGCGGTCTGGCCAAGGGCGGTGGGGCTGTCGAACCGCCGGCCATGGGCGCCGATCCCGGCGCGGTCGGCCGCCGCGGCGTCCAGAACGGTGGCGCCGGCCCCGCTGTCCAGCAGCGCGAACAGCAGCGCCGACCCGATCCCGGCCACGACAAGGGGCACGCCCGCCGACCAAAGGCCGCGCAGGCTGACGCCCGCCGCAGGCGGCGGCGCGCCAAGGATCAGCCGCCTGCGCCCGGTGTCGAAGGTCATCGCCACCCGCCCGAACAGATCGAAGGGCGACAGGATCGCATCGCAAGGCAGCGTCGGCAGGTCCACCATGTCCATCGCAAGGCGCCGCCCCTGCCACGGCCCGATGCCCAGATGATCCACCACAACCGCCTGCATCGGCGCCGCAAGCCCCGCGCCGTCGCGGATCTGGCGGCCATGCGCGGGCAGCGTTCCCACGCCTGCGCGCAGGCCAAAGCCGCGATTGAGCACCGATGAGGGCGCCCCGCTGTCAAGGATCGCCACCCCGGTCACGCCATTCAGCGCAAAATCCACCTGCACCGGCCCCGGATCGGGGCGAAGCGGGATCTCTCCGCGGCCCTGCCGGGTTTCCTGCGGCCAGTGCTGGCGGCGGCCTTGCATCCAGTGCCATTCACCCAGCCACTCCGCGTTTTCGGGCATCGGCGCGCCGGGGACCGGCGGCCAGCCCGGACCAAAGGCCCAGAACCCGGCCCAATCCGCCACAAAGGCATCGTCGGCCGTGGCGTCGGCGCGGCCGGCCAGCGCCGCGATCTCTTGGGAAAGGGCGGCCCTGTCCGACAGCAGCGCCGCGGCGATCAGCCGGGACCGCCCCGAAGGCCATGCCGAAAGATCGCCGCCCGCGCGCAGCTGCGCCAGAAGCGCCGCGGGGGCCTTGTCGTCAGTCCGTGATGGTGCTGTTGCCGTCGGCATCCTGATCCGCCAGTGCAAGGTGAAGCCGCGCTTCCAGCAGCGCCAGCCGGTCGGTCACCGCCGCGGCGCGTTCGCGCAGCCCGGCGGCCTCATCCGCGGGCAGGCGCGACCACAGCGCCACGCAGGCCTCGCACGGGTCGGCCGGCAGATCGGCCCGCCGATCCGGCGCAAGCCAGCCGTTCAGCCCGGCCAGCGAGGCCACCCGCATCAGCCGCAACAGCGGATCGTCCTGCCATGCCTGCCACGCCGCCCGCAGATCGCCGGGCGCCAGAACCCGGCCATAGGTGAAGGGATGGCCCGGCGCCTCATAGGCAAGGCCGGAACAGCAGGGGCCGGTGCTGCCATCGGCACGCAGGAACAGGCCCGTCGAGACACAGGGCCTGCGCGGCAACCCGGCCTGCCCCCCGGCGCCGCCCCGGTCGGCCGCCCGGCCGATACGCCGGACCGACTGGCGGATCATCGGCGCCCGGCCGCGCACCAGCGCCGCCACCTCGGTTTCGATCCTGCGGGTTTCGGCTGCGGTGCGCCCTTCGCACAGCCGCAGCGTGACCGTGCCGCCCGCCGCCAGAATGGCATCCAGCGCATGACCGATCCGTTCCAGCGGCATTTCCTGCGCGTGCCAGCCATCCACCCCCAGATCCCAGCGCGCGACCCCCGCCATCCCGGCCACCACCGCGCGCGCCTGCGCGGCCGAACGCGCCCAGACCCCCGAGGTGACCACGAACACCGACACCCCCGCCGCCGCCCCCGCGCCCGCCAGCAGCCGACAGGCATCGCGGGCAAGGATCGGCTCGCCCCCGGTCAGCGTCAGGTGCCGCAGGCCCTGCGCCGCCATCGCCGGCAGATCGCCGGCCCAGACCGCCGCCAGCGCCGGCGACAGAAGCGGCCCCGGCGCCGCCGGGCCGGATCGCGTGATGCAATGGCCGCAGCGCAGCGGGCATTTCCGCGTCACGCTGACCACCAGCGACTGCGCGGCCAGCGACTGAAGCCGCCACAGATCCGCCGCCGTGCCGCGCCCGCTTTGGATGGTCATTCCGCGGCGACCCCCTGCGCGACACCATCGCCCAGCACATAGGCGCGCAGATCGGCCGTGCTGCGGGTGTGGCGTGCCACCGGCAGCATCAGAACCGAGCTGTCCTCGCGCATCAGCAGCCCCGAGGCCACCATCTCGTCCACACAGGCCGCGACCTTGCCGGCGGCGACCTCGGCCGGCCACAGCGGGCGCAGATCCTTTTCCAGCCGCTCGATGGTGGTGATCTCGTCGCACAACAGGAAGATGTCCTGATGCAGCCCCGCCAGATCGACATAGCGATCCTCAAGCCCGCGGCTGTCCACGATCCGGGTGAAGCCGGGGCCGATCTGATACTGAAAGCCGGGGGCGATCTTTCCGGCATGGGCCTCGATCCAGTCGGCCAGCACCGCCTTCAGCGGCGCGACATACCCTTCGGGGTCCAGCACCGTCCCCGCCGAGAACGAGAAGAAATACCCCACCTTCAGCGGATCGACCAAGCCTTCGGGAAAGTTGAAGCAATAGTCCTGCCGCAGTTGGTAATCATCCACCCCCAGCGCCACCCGGTCGCGGAACAGCGGCGAAAAGCGGTGCATCTCGACCCGGTGGACATTGTGCAGCGGCGGCTGAAGATGGCGGATCTGCGGCAGGAAGGCCGCCATGTCGCGATACCACTCGGCCTGTTCGCCCGGAAAGCCGTTCAGGATGTTGTAGCTGAGGTGGATGCCATATTCCTTGGCCCACCGCAGGAACTGCACATGGCGGATGCGGCTGGTGCCCTTTTTCATCAGGCGCAACAGCTCGGTCGAGAAGGATTCGATCCCCGGCTGCACCTTGACGATGCCCGCGCGCTGCATCGCCGCCAGCTCGTCCTTGTGCAGATCGGCGCGGACCTCGTAGAAACATTCGATGTCCAGATCCAGTTCGGCCAGCCGGCCGAACAGCTCGCGCCGATGCTTGCGCGAGACGATGTAATCCGAGGCGGTCAGGCTGACCACGCGATAGCGTTGCGACAGCGACACCATCTCCGAGACCACCCGATCCACCGGCTTTTCGCGAAACCCCATCAGATCGGGATTGATGCCGCAGAACACGCAATGGTTCTTCTGCCCCCACCAGCAGCCGCGCGACCCCTCGAAGGGCAGGAATTCGATGTTGAAGATCCGCCCGGTCCCGGTGCGCACCCGGTCGCGTTCCGCGAAGAAGTCGTCATAATCGGGGGCGGGGCTGTCGGCCAGATCGGCCAGCGGCCCACCCGGCAGCAGATGCAGCCGGTCGCCATCCCACCATGTCACGCCGGGAATGTCGGTGGTGGGCCGGCCCGCCTTCACCCGGCGCAGGAATTCGCGAAAGGCGGGTTCGGCCTCGCCCATGAAGACATGATCCAGAACGCCGGGCAGGGCGCGGTGGTATTCCTGCCCCATCTCGTCGTCGAAACAGGCGCCGCCCGCGATCACCCGGACCTGCGGCATCCGCCGCTTGATCCGCGCCGCGATCGCCAGCGACCCCATCACCTGATTGAAGGTCGACGACAGGCCCAGCACCGTGGGGCAGGCCGCAACGATCCGGGCTTCCAGCGCGTCAAGAAAGGCGGGAACCGCCTCGTCGCGCAGGTGGTGCAGATAGGCCATGTCCTTGAAGGTGTCGGGCAGCGCCAGTTCCGCCAGCGCCGAAAGATAGGTGTCGGACGACAGAACCTCGGGGCCGAACATGTCGCAGGCGAACAGATGTTCGGACAGCCCGTAAAGGCAGCGTTCATTGGCCATCCGGCCGGCGGCCTCGAATCCGATCCGGGCCGACATGTCAAGGTTGGCATAGAAGGTCTGAACCGGCACAGCTTCCTGATGGCAGATCGCGCCCAGTATCCCCAGCGCCAGCGACGGCCGCGTGGTGGTGGCCCATGGCATGTAGGCAAAGACCACGTTCGGGGAAGGCGCCGGGGCAGGCGCCGGGGGGGTGAAGGGCCGCGTCATGGCAGGGACTCCGGTTCGGGGGACAGGATGTCGGGCGCCACCGCCCGCAGCATGTCGGTTTCGCCCAGCACCTTGGCCGCGATCACCGCGATCTTGGCCGGCACCTCGCCTTCGGCGGCGCGGGCCTGAACCAGCCGGGCCAGTTCGGGCCGGTGCATGATGGCGGTGCACAACTCGCAGACTTCCTCGGGGACGGGATCGGGCAAGAGATGGGCCAGCCCTTCGGCCTCGATCCAGTCGCGCAGCGGGCCAAAGCCAAGCGCGCGGATCAACTGCAACAGCGGATCGGTCAGAAAGCGGCGGTGAACCTGAACCAGATCCTCGACCAGGGGCGCCCCGAAGCGGAACGGATGCGCCCGCGATTCCACAAGGTTCAGACAGCAGGGCGACACCGAGCCGTCATAGCGCACCACCATGCCCTGCGTCAGGCAGGGCTTGATCCAGGGCGACCAGCCATGCGGCCGCGGCGCGTGCAGATCCTCGCCGCGGCCCACCGGGCGCAGCGCCTGCGCCACGCAATCGGCTTCCCCGATGGCGGCAAGGTCGTCCATGATCCGGCGGTCGGCCTCGGTCATCGGGTCGGAATAGGTCACGCGGATATTGGCCCGCCGCCCTGCGGCCCGCAGTGCTGTGACCGCGTTGCGGATATGGTGGATGTCGACCCATGGCAGATGATGCGCATCGAAAGAGATGTCCCAGCACGAGATCGCCGGGAACTGCGCCACCAGCCCCGCCGCGCGGTCCGGCGTGGCCGCCCATTGCGCCGCCGTCACCACCGAAACGTCGATGCCGGCCGCAGCCGCCGCTTCGGACATCACGCGAAGCGGGGCGCGGGCGACCAGCGGCTCGCCTCCGGTAAAGCAGATGCCGCGGATGCCGTGCCGGGCCAGCGCCGGCATCTGCGCGCCATAGCGCGCGGCCACCGCCAGCGGCATCGACGTGGCGGCCTTGTCGGGGCCGGCATCCACGATGCAATGGGCGCAGCGCAACGGGCAGTTCAGCGTCAGCGAAAAGGTGATGTGGGTGCGCGCAAGGTGCTGGCAGGCGGTCAGTTCCTGCAAGGTCAGCGCAATCTTCGGATCGGGCGTCTTGACGGCGATGGTCATGCGGCAACTCCCGACTGGGGGAAAAGGGTCCGGGCAAGGGCGTCGATGCGGGCCGCGACCTCGGGGGAAGCGATGCGGTCAAGAACGGCCGCGCGGGTGGCGGGTGCCGCCCAAAGCGCGGTGCAGTAATCGCAGGGGTGGCGGGGGGCGGCCGCGGGGGTGGGCGCGCCGGCCTCGGCCGCCCAAAGCGCCGGATAGCCGAACCCCAGCGCCCGGATCAGGGTCAGCAGCCGGTCGCCGCGCCAGATGCCGATGGCCTCGACCAGCCCGGTCCGGGCGGGGTCCGCGCGGTCGAACGGGCTGATCGACAACCGCTCGGCCAGACCGGAACAGCAGGGCGAAAGCTGGCCGTCGTGGCGGATCAGTGGCCCCGTGGTCAGGCAGGGCGTCGAAGGCGGCGCGGCGCCATCGGTGCAGGCAGGATCGGCGCAGCCGGGATCGGGTCCGCCCATCACCGGCTGCACCGCAAAGCCCACCCCTGCGGGCAGGCGCTGGCGCAGCCAGTCCAGCAGGGCAGCCTCATCCCCCCCGGGATCGGCCGGAACCGCCATGCGGATCTGCACCTCGCGGCCGGCATCGCACAGCGCGCGGGCCGCGTTCACCACAAAGACCGGGTCAAGCTGGTCGCTGTGGAAGACATCGGTGGAAACATGCCAGCGATCCAGCGCCGGAAAGGCCGCGATCGTCCGCGCCGCGATCGAGGGCGTCTTGGCCCAGTGGCAGGCCGTGACCACGGTGCAGCCGATCCCCGCACGCGCCGCCGCATCCGACAGGATCGACAGTTGCTCGCGGGCGACGAACGGCTCGCCGCCCGTGAAACTGATCCGAGAGATGCCCATGGCCGCAACCGCGGGCATCTCGGCGGCAAAGCGGCGTGCCACCGTCACAGGCAGCGACGCGCTGTCGGCATCGCGCGGCGAGACGGTCGCCACCATGCAATGCGCGCAGCGAAGCGGGCAGGCGAGCGTCAGGCTGAACGACAGATGCGCCATCGTCGCCGCCTGAAAGCGTGCGAACTCCTGCCCCGTCATTCTGGGGCCAAACCTGATCATCTGGAAAGCGGGGCAGGCGAACCTGCCGCCTCAGGCCTTGAAGGGGTCGGAACTTGCGGCGCGGAAGACATCTTCGGTTCCGCTGCGCACCTCGTCGGCGGGCACTTCGCTGGACAGCCCCCCGATCCCCATCGAGCCGCCGATCTGCGTCCGAAGCTGGTTCAGCCGGGCCTGATCCATCACCTGATTGATGACCCGTTCCTTGTGGATGCGGCCCAGGGCTTCCAGCGCGGCCGAGGTGGTGGCCGAGATGTTGTCGGTCACGGCGTTGACTTCCCAGGTGTCGGCCACGGCCGATCCGGGGCGAAGCTGCACCAGTTCGGAAATCGTCAGCTGCTCGAACGGTTTGTCCAGACCGGGGATGCGGACCTGTTTCAGGTCAAGCGGGTTCTTCGAGGTAAAGCGATTGATGGTCGATTTCGACGGCATGGGCTTACTCCTTGAAAACCTCGATATGACGGGACGCGCAACACGCGCGGCGCCAATAACAGGATGCATGGGGAATCGAGTAAGTGCCCGGTTACCATAACCCGGATGGCCTGCAATTTCCAGTATGACAATCTTTCGCGTCACTCGCCCCATGGTCGTGCGGGCCGTGGCCCTGGATTGTGCCGTTACATAATCTTCATTACCCGTTCTTGCCGGCGCCGCAGGAAACCGGCCTGCATGTGCCAGGGTGCCGCATGCCTCTTTCCCTGCCGGGCGCGGGGCTTACATCGTGACAGCCCCCGGTGCCGGCCGCGCCGCCGCTTTTGGCCGCAATGTGGCCGGCCCCGGACCCCGGGCACGAGATGGGACGCCCGCCCCCGTGGCCCACCCCCGTGCCCGTCCAGTGCGGCGGACAGGCCCCGCGCCGACCCCGAAGGGATGTCCCGCCATGGCGACCGAAAAGAGGCTTCATCCGTGACGATCCACCCCCCGCCCCCTGCACAGACCCCGCCCCCGCCCTTTCACAGCCTGCCCGCCTCTGCGGTCCTTGCCGCCACCGACGCAAGCCCCAAGGGGCTGGATCAGGCCGAGGCCGCGCGCCGTCTGGCCGAACATGGCCCGAACCTTCTGCCCGCGCCCCGGCGGCGCAATGCGGTGGTGCGGCTGCTGCTTCAGTTCCATAACGTGCTGATCTATGTGCTGATCGGCTCGGCTTTGGTGACGGCGGTGCTGGGGCACTGGATCGACACCGGGGTGATCGTGGCGGTGGTGATCGCCAATGCGGTGATCGGCTTCATTCAGGAAGGCCGCGCCGAACAGGCGATGGATGCGATCCGTGGCATGTTGGCCCCCCGTGCCGCGGTGCTGCGCGACGGGCGCCGGCGGGGCGTCGACACGGCGGATCTGGTTCCCGGCGATATCGTTCTGATCGAGTCCGGCGACCGCGTTCCCGCCGACCTGCGGCTGATCGCGGCCCGCGGCCTGCGCGCCGAGGAAGCCGCCCTGACCGGCGAATCCGTGCCGGTGGACAAGGGCACCGCCCCGGTTGCCGCCAGCGCGCCGCTGGGCGACCGTGCCTCGATGCTGTTCAGCGGCACGCTGATCGCGGCGGGCACCGGGCGCGGCGTCGTGGTGGCGACCGGCACCGCCACCCAGATCGGCCACATCAGCGGCATGTTGGCCGAGGTTCAGGAACTGACCACGCCGCTTGTGCAGCAGATGGACAGTTTCGCGCGCTGGCTGACGCTGTTCATCCTGATCGTGGCGGGCAGCCTGCTGGTCTATGGCCAGTTCGTCGGCCACCTGCCCTTTGGCGAATTCTTCATGGCGGTGGTGGGCCTGTCGGTCGCGGCAATCCCCGAGGGCCTGCCCGCGGTGCTGACCATCACGCTGGCGGTGGGGGTGCAGGCCATGGCGCGGCGCCATGCCATCGTGCGCCGCCTGCCCGCGATCGAGACGCTGGGCTCGGTCTCGGTGATCTGCTCGGACAAGACCGGCACGCTGACGCGCAACGAGATGATGGCCGCCAGCCTTGCCGCGGGCGATGCGCTGTGGACGGTCACGGGCAACGGCTATGCGCCACAGGGCGCGGTGGTGGTGCAGGAAGGGCACGACAGCGCCGCGCTTCTGGCCGATCTGGGGCAGGCCGCGGCTTTGTGCAACGACGCCACGCTGCACCATACGGACGGCCAGTGGCGGGTCGAGGGCGATCCGATGGAAGGCGCATTGCTGGCGCTGGCGGAAAAGATCGCCGGGGCGGGCGCGATGGCCGGCGGCACGCGGCTGGACGCGATCCCGTTCGATGCTGCGCATCGCTATATGGCGGTGCTGCACCGCGATGGCGCGGGCCGCGCCACCATTCACGTCAAGGGCGCCCCCGAGGCGGTTCTGGCGATATGCGCCGACCAAGGCACCGCCGCGGGCGGCACCGCCCCGCTGGATGCCCGCGCATGGCACGCCCGCGTCGAACGCCTTGCCGCCGAAGGCCAGCGCGTGATCGCGCTGGCCCGATGTGCGGCCCCCGCCGACATGACCGCCATCGGCCCCGAGGATCTGGCCGGACGGCTGACGCTGATCGGGCTGGTCGGCCTGATCGATCCCCCCCGCCCCGAGGCCATCGCCGCGGTGGCCGACTGCCATGCCGCCGGTATCCGGGTGAAGATGATCACCGGCGACCATGCCGCCACCGCCCGCGCCATCGGCCATCAGATCGGGCTGAAAAACAGTGCCCGCGTGCTGACCGGCGCCGATATCCACGAGATGGATGACGCCGAACTGGCCGAGGCCGCAATCAGCACCGACATCTTCGCCCGCACCTCGCCCGCCCACAAGCTGCGCCTTGTGACGGCGCTGCAATCGCGCGGGCTGACGGTGGCGATGACCGGCGACGGGGTGAACGACGCGCCGGCGCTGAAACGCGCCGATGCCGGCATCGCGATGGGCCAGAAGGGCAGCGAGGCCGCGAAAGAGGCCGCCGAACTGGTGCTGGTCGACGACAATTTCGCCTCGATCGCGGCGGCGGTGCGCGAAGGGCGGACGGTCTACGACAACATCAAGAAGGTCATCAGCTGGACCCTGCCCACCAATGCCGGCGAAGCCGCGACCATCATGGTCGCGCTGTTTGCCGGTCTTTCCCTGCCGATCTCGGCGGTGCAGATCCTGTGGGTGAACCTGATCACCACGGTGACGCTGGGCCTTGCGCTGGCGTTCGAGCCGTCAGAGCCGGGCACGATGCGCCGCCCGCCCCGCCCGCGCGGCCAGCCGCTGCTGTCGGGGATGCTGGTCTGGCATATCGTGCTGGTGTCGGTCCTGTTCCTTGTCGCGGTGTTCGGCATCTATGCCTATGCCATCGACCGCGGCCATTCGCAGGCGCTGGCGCAGACCATGGCGATGAACATGATCGTGGTGCTTGAGATTTTCCACCTGTTCTTCATCCGCAACATCCACGGCACGTCGCTGACATGGACGGCCGCGCGCGGCACCCGCGTGGTCTGGACCTGCGTGCTGACGGTGACGGCGGCGCAGTTCGCCGTGACCTACCTGTCGCCGCTTCAGGCGATGTTCGGCACAAGTGCGGTGCCGCTGACCGAAGGGCTTTTGATCGTGGGCATCGGCGCGGTGTTCTTTGCCCTGATCGAGACCGAAAAGCAGATGCGCCTTGCCCTGAGCCGTGCCGCCAACGGCTGATCCGGTGCCGCCCTTTCGCTTGACAGCCCTGGCCCCGCATCGCACCAGATCGGGGCATTGCGCGGCGGGTTGACGGCGAACTGACGGCGAACAGACGGGGGCGGGGCGGGGGCGGATGGGCGATACGACGACGGATCGGGCGGGGGCGGGCCTGCCGCCGGGGCTGATGATCGGCGCGCCGGCCTCGGGGACGGGGAAGACCACGGTGACGCTGGGCCTGTTGCGGGCGTTCCGCGCCGCGGGCCTGCGGGTGCAGCCGTTCAAGAACGGTCCCGATTACATCGACCCCGCCTTTCACCGCGCGGCGGCGGGGCGGGCGTCGTGCAACCTTGATGGCTGGGCGATGGGCGCGGGCCTGCTGGGCGCGATCGCCGGGCGCGCGGCGGGGGCGGATCTGGTGATCGCGGAAGCCTCGATGGGGCTTTACGATGGCACCTCGGCGCCGGGGGTCACCGGGCGCGGATCGGGCGCCGAGATCGCGCGCCAGTTCGGCTGGCCGGTGGTTCTGGTGCTGGATGTGGGCGGGCAGGCGCAATCGGCCGCCGCCACCGCCCTTGGCTTTGCCCGCCACCCCGACGCGCCGGCCTTTGCCGGCGTGATCCTGAACCGCGTGGCCAGCCCCCGGCACGAGACGCTGATCCGGCACGAGATGGCCCGGCTGGATCTGCCCGTGCTGGGCGCCCTGCCCCGCCGCAGCGATCTGGCCCTGCCGGAACGGCATCTGGGCCTTGTGCAGGCGGGCGAACATCCCGACCTGACCGGCGCGATCGACAGTTTCGCGGCGCTTCTGCGCGACCATGCCGATCTGGATGCCATCCGCGCCACCGCCCTGCCCACCCGCGCGCCCGCGCCGGGGCCGTTGCCGCGCCCGCCCGCGCAGCGGATCGCGCTGGCGCAGGATGCGGCGTTTTCCTTCACCTATCCCCATCTGCTGGACGGCTGGCGCGCGGCCGGGGCCGAGATCGTGCCGTTCTCGCCGCTGGCCGACGACCCCCCGCCCGAGGCCGATCTGGTCTGGCTGCCGGGGGGCTATCCCGAATTGCATGCCGGCCGGCTGGCCGCCGCCACCCGCTTCCGCGCGGGGCTGCGCCGCCATGCCGAAACCCGGCCCGTGCATGGCGAATGTGGCGGCTACATGGTTCTGGGCGAGGCGCTGGTGGATGCCACCGGCACACGCCATGCCATGACCGGCCTTCTGGGCCTTGTCACCAGCTTCGAGCGCCGCCGCCTGCATCTGGGCTATCGCCGCGCCGAGCTGCTGGCCCCCCTGCCCGGCCACCCCAAGGGCACGGCGCTGCGCGGGCACGAGTTCCACTATTCCACCATCCTCGCCCAGCCCGACGCGCCGCTGGCGCGCGTCAGCGACGCCGAGGGCAAACCCGTGGCCGAGACAGGCTCGGCCCGGGGGCATGTCACGGGGTCGTTCTTCCACCTGATCGCTGAAGATTAGGCCCCGGCCCGGCCCCGATGCGCGGGGGCGGGCCGGGGCCAGCCCGCCAAGGATCGCCGCAGCCGCGATGCCGATGATGATCCTGCCGCCTGTCGCCATCCCTGCCTACTCCTGCGCTTTCAGCGCGCCGACAAGATCGATCCGGTCCAGCCGCCGCCGCACCGCCAGCGCCGAGACCAGCGCCGTCGCCAGCACGATCAGCGCCGCCACCGCATAGGTGCGCCGCGCCACCACCAGCGGCAGGCTGACCACATCGGTCGAAAAACCCTGCACCATCAGCGCGGCAAAGCCATAGCCCGCAAGCCAGCCCCTCGGCGATGACCAGCCCGGCGTCGGGCAGCGCCACCACCCGATGCGCGATCTTCCGGATACCGGCGTTGTGGGTGATGATCGCGGTGGCGGCGCCAAGGTCGCGGTTCACCTTGACCAGCGCCTCAAGCACGGTGATGCCGGTGGCACTGTCCAGCGCGCCGGTCGGCTCGTCGCACAGCAGGATCTCGGGGCGCGGGCGATGGCCACGCGCTGCTGTTCGCCGCCCGACATCTCGGCCGGGAAATGGTCCAGCCGATGGCCAAGGCCCACACGGTCAAGGGCTTCCTCGGGGGGCATGGGGTGGGCGGCGATCTCGGTCACAAGGGCCACATTCTCGCGCGCGGTCAACGAGGGGACTGCTGCCGGAGGGGGCAGCATAGTACGTTAAGAGCGAGAGCTACGGTTTCGGCCACCTGTACTCGCCGGTCAGCAGGATGTGCGCCCAGCCGAGGGGCGAGGTATGGACCAAAAGCTCGGGCGGGCAGGCCAGCCCGGCGGTCTGCCGCTCGGCGACGGCGCGGCCAAGGTGCGCGGTGTTCCAGTAGATGATGATCGCGGCCAGCAGGTTGAGGCCAGCCATCCGGTAGTGCTGGCCTTCGGCCGTCCGGTCGCGGATCTCGCCCTGGCGGCCGATGCGCAGGGCGTTCTTCAGGGCGTGGTGCGCATCGCCCTTGTTGAGCCCGATCTGCGCGCGCCGCTGAAGGTCGGCATCCAGCAGCCAGTCGATGATAAACAGCGTCCGTTCAACCCGTCCGATTTCCCGCAGCGCCACGGCCAGGTCGTGCTGGCGCGGACAGGCCGCGAACTTCCGCAGAAGCTGGCTCGGCGGCAGGATGCCGGCCACCATGGTGGCCGCGCTGCGCAGGATGTCGGGCCAGTTGCGGGTGATGGTGCCCTCGCGGACCTTGCCGCCGATGAGCCCCCTAAGTTCCTTCGGGACGCTTGCCGGGTCGAAGACATAAAGCCGCTTCGACGGCAGGTCGCGGAGCCGCGGCACGAAGCGGACGCCGAGGGCCGCCGTGATGGCAAAGACATGATCGGTAAAACCGCCCGTATCGGCGAAGCTTTCGCGAACCCGCAGGCCCTGCTCATTCATCAGCAGGCCGTCGAGGATATAGGGCGCCTCGTTCACCGTCGCCGGAATGGTCTGGGTGGCGAAGGGGCCGAACTGATCCGAGACATGAGTGTAGGCCTTCACCCCCGGCTCGCTGCCGTATTTGGCGTTCACGAGGTTCATCGCCGCGTCCTGCCGGGCGGCAGGAAAGAACTGGCCGTCGCTTGATGCGGTGAGGCCCGCCCCCCAGACCCGCGCCATGGGCAGACGCCGGTAAAGGTCCAAAACCAGATCGTCCGCCTCGGGCGGAACGGCTGCGGTCAGACGCTCGATCTTCAGGGTGCCGTCCTCGATGGAGCCGCCGGGTATCGCCCCGGCCTTCACGGCCGAAGCGAGGCGCTTCAGCGCCTGGGCCATGCGCGCCTTCCGGTCCGCCAGCCAGTGTGCCGGATCGAAGGGCACCGCGAGGCGGGCCGTGGCCTGCGCCGCCGCGATCGGCATCAAGACGGGCAGCGATGCGCGCGTCGATCCGGCGCTCGGCCGCGACCAGCGCGTCGGCGCAGAGCCGCTCGATCACGGTCAGCCCCGGCAGGATGGTCTGCGTGCGCCGGCACTCCTCGACGATGCGCCGCACGAGGTCTTTGTTCGTCCGCGCCAGTTCGGCCTGACCGTCGAGCCAGGCCTTCAGATCCCGCGCGCCGCGGCCCGAGAACATCCGGTAGCCGTAGATCGCGCGCAACTCGCCAAGATGCTCGCGCCGCGTCTCTGCCCGGATGGCATAGCCGGTCAGAGCGTCGGGGCTAAGGCCGAGCTGCGCCCCGAGGAAACGTGAGATCGCTTCGGGAATGACCTCGCCCGGCGCCAGCAGCCGCCCGGGGAACCGCAGGGCGGTTGTGTGCCCGACGCCGCGCACGGATGTGGTCGAGATCGTCGTCCGCCAGCGTGTAATGCCGCAGCAGGGTCGGTTCGTCCGTCGGCAGCGCCCAGATGAAGGAACGCTGGCGATCGGTGAGAACGGAGCGCCTGGCCATGAGAATTCGGATCCTTGCCGGAGTTCGCTTCAGTGAGCCGGTCTGGTGGTGGGCTTTCAACGCGCGCGCCGGAAGGTTCGGTATTCACTCCTTCTGCGGAGCCGGCGGCGGCACCACCAGAACATCGACCAAGGCAGAGGCGAGAACCTGCGCCGCCACGCTGCCAAGGATCGCGCGCGCCAACGTGCCCTTGCCCACGCTCGACAGGATGAGAAGATCTGCTCCGATTTCCTCCGCAGCGCCGAGTATCTCGTGGGCCGGGGGCGCGCCACTTCTCCGCACGATCGGGGCGGCATCCGAAAGCCCGGTCGAAGCCAGGAACTCCGTCAGCCGTCCCGCAGCCTCGGCGCGCTGATCGTCGAGATAGGTGCCGCGCGCATCCTCGGGCAGCGTCCCAGCCATTGCCAGGCGCAATGCCGGCGCGTCGAAGACATGAAGAACCGTCCGGGCAGCGCCCGCGCCGACCTTCAGATCCGCAAAGCGACGCAGCGCCGCGCACGAGGCATCGGAGAGATCGGTGGTCAGCAACAGGTGTCGCCACGGCCCCACCGGCGGGCCGTTCGCCATCAGGACGGGACAGGCCGCGGTGCGGATCACGCGCTCGGCGGTCGTGCCGGCGAAGGCGTCGCGCAGCAGGTGACGGCGGTGCGGGCCGATCACCAGAAGGTCGGCCCCGGCCTCGGTCGCGGCGCGGGCGATGCCGGCGAAGGGGTCGGCCTGCACAATCGAGGTGCTGCACCTGATCCCGTCGTGGTTCCGCAGCGAATGGCCGAGATCGTGAAGCAGCCGTCGCGCGTCGCCGGTCTCATGTTCGACAATGCGGCGGGGGCGGTCATCGTCCACGACGTGGACCAGCAGCAACTCGGCGCCGGTGGCGCGTGCCAGAAGCGCCGCGCGGCGCAGGGCGCGGTCCGAACGCTCGGAAAAGTCCGTCGCAAGCAGGATCATGCGCATCGCAGGTGCCCCCCTTCGGTCCGGCCATTTCAGCATGGAATGGAGCTGCCGGACTTGATCCATCTCAGGTCGAACCACGGCAAACAGCGCCATACTTCGCGAAACCAACCGGACCGAGGTGACATGATCGTGCCGCAGGAGCAGTACCAGACCGTTCGCGAAGTCGCCGACCGACTGAAGGTCGCCGAGACCACGGTGCGCCACTGGATCCGGACGGGCGACCTGCGCGCCATCGACATCGGCAAGGGCTGGCGCATTGCCGATGCGGATCTTAAGGTCTTCCTGATGCGCCACGAGACCGCACCGCGCCGGCCCGAGGCGGGCACGGAGGGCGTCCGATGACGGGCATGACCTCGTTCGCCGAGGTCGCGCTGCTGCTGGTGATGGCGGCGGGCCTCGGGCTTCTCGGCACGCTGTTGCGCCAGCCGCTGATCGTCAGCTTCATCGCCGTGGGGCTGATCGCCGGGCCGTCGGCGCTGGATGTGGTGCATTCGGACGAGCAGATCGACCTGCTGTCCGAACTGGGCATCGCGGTGCTCTTGTTCCTTGTGGGGATCAAGCTCGACGTGAAGCTGATCCGGTCGCTGGGTGCGGTGTCGGTGACGACGGGGCTGGGGCAGGTGGCCTTCACCGCGGTCTTCGGCTGGCTGATCGGGCTGGCCCTTGGCCTCGACGCGGTCGAGAGCCTTTATGTGGCGGTCGCGCTGACCTTTTCCTCGACCATCATCATCGTGAAGCTTCTGTCGGACAAGCGCGAGATCGATGCGCTGCACGGGCAGGTGGCGCTTGGCTTTCTCATCGTGCAGGATCTGGTGGTCGTGCTGGCGATGATCGTGCTGTCGGCCATCGGCATCGGCGCCCCGGCCGGCGAGGGGCATGGCGGGGGCGCGGTGCTGACGGTGCTCGCTTCGGGCGTGGCGCTGGTGGGGGCGGTGGCGCTGTTCGTGCGCTATGCCGCCGATGCGCTGACCGAGCGGCTGGCGCGCGCGCCCGAGCTGCTGGTGATCTTTGCCCTGTCGCTGGCCGCCATGTTCGCCGCGATCGGGGATGCCGTGGGGCTGGGCAAGGAGGTGGGCGGCCTGCTGGCCGGCGTGTCGCTCGCTTCCACCCCCTACCGCGAGAGCATCGCGGCGCGACTGGCGCCCCTGCGCGACTTCCTGCTGCTGTTCTTCTTCATCGCGCTTGGCGCGACGCTGGATCTGTCGCTGCTGGGCGCGCAGGTCGAGGCGGCGCTGATCTTCTCGCTCTTCGTGCTGATCGGCAATCCGCTGATCGTCATGGCGATCATGGGGGCGATGGGCTACCGCAAGCGCACGGGCTTCCTTGCCGGGCTGACCGTGGCGCAGATCAGCGAGTTTTCCCTGATCTTCGTGGCGATGGGCGTGGCGCTTGGCCATGTGACCGAGGATGCGCTGGGGCTGGTGACGCTGGTCGGCCTCGTGACCATTGCGGCCTCGACCTACATGATCACCTGGTCGCACCGGCTTTATGCGCTGTGCGAGCCGGTGCTGGGCGTCTTCGAGCGTCGCGGCACCCCGCGCGAGCCGCACGAGGCCGAGGCGCATGGCGGGCGGTCGTTTCCGGTCATCCTGTTCGGGCTGGGCCGGTTCGGCACCGCCATCGGGCTTCGGCTGAAGAAGCGCGGACTGCGGGTGCTGGGGGTGGATTTCAACCCGCTCGCCGTGCGGCGCTGGCGCGGGCTGGGGCTCGAGGCCCGGTTCGGGGATGCGACGGACCCGGAGTTCGTGGCCGAACTGCCGCTGCGGGGCGCGGCGTGGGTCGTGCTGACCGTGCCGCGCCATCCCACCGGCCTCAGCCACGAGGATACGCGGACGACGCTGATCCAGTTGACCCGTGCCGCGGGCTTCGGCGGGCGGCTCGCCGTCGCCTCGCACGGGGCGGGCGAGACCGAGGCGCTGTTCGGCGCCGGCGCCGACACCGTGCTCGAGCCGTTCCAGGACGCGGCCGACCGTGCCGTCGAGATCCTTGGCGGGGCCGCCGCCGCCGAACGCACCGAGATCCCCGAAATCGCCACAGAGGGCCATCCGGCGCCGTGACCGGGCGGCCCCGACTGTTCAACCGTCAAGGAGTACGATCATGGACCGCCTGAACGGAAAGACCGTCATTGTGACCGGAGGCGCCGTCGGTATCGGCCGGGCCTGTGTCGAGCGCATGGCCGGCGAGGGCTACCAGCGGCGAGATCACACCCAAAGGCGACCTGACGCGGCTGGCCCTGTGCAACGACGCGGCCCAGCACGACCGGAGCGGCGTCTGGTCGGTCGAGGGCGATCCGATGGAGGGGGCGCTTCTGGCCTTCGCGGGCAAGGTCGCACACGGCCTTGCCGCGACCCGGCTGGATGCCATCCCGTTCGACAGCCGCCACCGCTTCATGGCGGTGCTGACCGAAGGCCCCGAGGGCCGGCTGATCCATGTGAAGGGCGCGCCCGAACCCGCATCGCGTGCTGACCGGGACCGATCTCGACAAGCTGGACGAGGCACAACTGGCGCTGGAGGTGCAGGGGATCGACGTCTTCGCCCGCACCAGCCCCGAGGACAAGCTGCGCCTTGTCACCGCGCTGCGGGCGAACGGCCTTTCGGTCGCCATGACCGGCGACGGGGTGAACGACGCCCCGGCCCTGAAGCGCGCCGATGCCGGCATCGCCACGGGGCTGAAGAGGTCCGAGGCCGCGAAGGAGGCGGCCGACCTGGTGCTGGCCGACGACAACTTCGCCACCATCGCGGCGGCGGTGCGCGAGGGGCGCACCGTCTACGACAACCTCAAGAAGGTCATCAGCCGGACCCTTCCCACGAACGCGGGCAAGGCGCTGGTGGTGATCACGGCGCTTGTGGCGGGTATCGCTCTGCCCCTGACGGCGGTGCAGATCCTCTGGG
>NZ_OAOQ01000026.1:10779-38932 GCF_900207575.1 Cereibacter ovatus | reverse complement strand
GCGGATCGAGCCGGGCAAGCGCAAGGCGGCCGAGAAGGCTGGAGAGCGCGGCGAGTTCGGGCGGGTTGGTCAGCGCCTCGGCGGCGGCAATCAGAACGTCCGGATCGCCAGGCGTCGGAACTGCCACTGGCGTCATGGCCTCAATACCGACCGGCTCGTCTGCCGAAATATCCCGGCGATAGTCGGCCGCACGCGCCCCGCGCATCAGATCGTCGTTGAAATCATCACCATGCAGCGGGACCACGATTTCGTTCGGAATGTCGGCCCGGTTCAGCCGATCCGACAGGGTCGCAGCGGCCTGACGACCTGCGTCGCCAGCATCGGCGTAGATCGTGACCCGTGTGGTGCCCGCCGGCCACTGAAACCGCGCGAGACCATCGGCAGAGAGCGCCGCCCAGACGGCGGTGCCGAACAGGGCATGTGCTGCCAATGCCGTCTCGATGCCTTCAGCGATGCCAAGGTGGCCGTCCGCAGGCATCGCGAACAGGCGCACGGCCGCATCCGCTACTGATCCCAGCATCTTCTTCCCGGCCGGGCCCTTGGCGCTGCCGTCGTCGAGCAGGAAGGTCCGGTGAATACCCTGCGCGCGAGTGCCATCCACCAGGCGTGGCAATGCGATCAGCCCCGGCCAACCGCGTCGCGTGTCGAAATCCGGCAGGTCGGGGTGGAACAGCAGATCCGGGCATCCCGGATCAGCAAGGCCGCGGGTGCGGAGGTAGGTTTCGCCGGGGGTGCCAGCGAGCGGCTTTGCGCCATCGACCAGCCGGGCAATCTCGCCGGTATGATCGGGCTTCCCGCGTGGCGCGTTTCGGGGCGCGGGATGATCCATTCCGGCAATCCGCGCCGCCTCGTCGAAGAGCGCGCCATCGCAGAGCCCGGTTGCCTGCGCGATCAGGTCGATGGGCCCTGCGCTTTCGCCGGTGGCATAGTCGAACCCCCAGCCGGCATAGGGCCCGTCGAGATGGATCGTGCAGGACCCTTCCTTGCGCGGCGGGCGGCCGGACAGGTCGGCACAGCGCAAGGAGCGACGGTCGCGCGCAAGCCGCGCCTCCGGAAAGATGCCGGGGAGCCAGTCGCCAGCTGTCGCCGCCAGCCGGTCCTTTACGGCCGCCAGATCGTGGCGTGCTTTCGGCGTGCCGACATCGTTGAGATCGATCATCGCGCCCCCTCAGGCCAGAAGGACGAGCCCGCGCTCAGCGCGGGTGATGGCGGTATAGAGCCAGCGACGGCGGTCGATCTCGCTGCGTCCCAGCCCGTCATCCCAGACGATCACGTTCTCCCACTGCGACCCTTGCGCCTTGTGGGCGGTGATCGCCCAGCCGTAGGTCGCCTCGGTCAGCTTGCGCTTTTCCCGCCAATCGCGGTCATGGCGCTTGGCGTCGTAGGAGACGTGATCCTCGAAATGCCCCTTGTAGATGCGCAGCCGCCCGGGGCGTCCGTCGCTGTCGAAGGGGGATACCCGGCGCCCGTCCTCGTCATGCACCACGGCAGAGAAATAGAGGCTGCCCTCGTCGACGATATCCTCGAGGGTCAGGAACATGCCGTTGATAAGCCCGAGTGAATTGTCGTTCTTGAGGCAGATGATCTTTTCCGCCGCGCCAGTGGGCAAATAGGTCCCGCCCAGCCCGGCCGCCGCACGCATCGCATTGTTGATCTGCAACCGTGTCGCGTTCAGCCCGCAGATCAACTGCCCGCCGCGCAGCGCCTGTTCCGGCGAAATGTCGCCCTTGCGCATCTTGGCGACATGGGTGTCGTAGGTGCCAAAACCGATGGGCTCGCCCATCCGCGCCATGGTGGCGAGACGGATGATCGCGCTCTCAGTCGCCTGACGGTGGATCTCGGTCAGCATCACGTCAGGCGCATCGCGGGTGAAGGCGCCTTCGCCCTTGATGGGCGGCAACTGACCCGGATCGCCCAGAACGAGGATCGGTTTGCCAAAACTCATCAGATCGCGCGCCATTTCCTCTCCCACCATCGACACCTCGTCAAGGACGATCAGCCTTGCATCCGCCGCATCGCTCTGCGGGTTCAGGGCGAAACGGGGATGCTTCATCGCCGAGAGCGCCTGCCGCATGGCCTCGATCGCGGCCTCGGCCGTTGTGCGGTCAAAGCCGGTCAGCCGCCGCGCGGCAGTCTCGGCCTCTCGGACCTTCTGCGCTGCGGCCTCGATTTCCGCTTCCGTGGCCTCGATCACGGAATAGATCAGGCTGTGAATGGTGCGGGCGGGCGTGCCCTTGCGGGTCAGTACCAGCGCCGCCTTGCCGGTGAAGGTGGCGGTGACCACACCCGGCACGCAGGTGCCGTCCTTTGCGCCACGATGGGGCGACAGGCCAAGCTCATCGAGCGCGAACTTCAGCACCGTGCTCTTGCCCGATCCGGCATAGCCAAAGAGCCGGAACACCTGTTGCGTGTCCGTGCGGTTCTCGAACCAGTCGCGGACCTCGGCGATGGCGGCGGCCTGCGCTGCCGATGGGGTGAATTCCGTCATGCCTGTCGCGCCTCCAGCGCATAGTCCTTCACCACCCCGCCGCGCGCGGGATCGCCCACTTCGCATTGGCGCACGAAGATGCGCCGACCGTCCGGCAACTGGCGCCAATGCCCCCGACGCAGGTGCCAGCGCGGGCTGGCATGACTGCCGCCGAGCGGTTCGGATGCGGCGCGAAGCCGGGCCGGATCGATGGCGACCTGATGCCAGGTCCAGCCGCGCACGCCATCCCGCGCGAAGGGTTTGCGCTTGATTGGGGCGATCTGCCGTTCGCCGATGCTTGCAGCGGATGCGAGGATCGCTAGCCCGCGCCAGACGATGGCGGCCGCCGCCTGACCGCTTTGTTCCGCCAGTCCTGCATCGCGGAGCGCCGGATTGGTGGCGAATTCCGCGATGCCGCCATCGGCGATCTGGACATGGGCATGGATATCGGTCCAACGTCTGGGGCTGCGCCACAGGGCAAGCCAGACCGCCTCGATGCCGTCTTCGCGCTGCCGGGCGTAGACGATCTGGCTGCGGATGGTCCGACTGCGGTCGGCCACCTCAAAAATCGTCTCAGGGTGTGGCAACCGTTGCGGACCGGCCGCCAGGCGGCGGGCCAGTGCATCGACGTCGTCGGAATCGAACTGCGCCTGATCGGCGAAGCGCCAGACCGGCGCGAACTCGAACCCTTCGAGCAGGTCCGGCAGCCAGAAGCGCGCGCGATGGGCGCGGACAATCCGCTTGAGATCATAAGCGTCAGGGATCATCGCCGCTCACCCCAGCACTTGGCGGCCCATGCGCAGGGCGCGTGCCACTTGCCACCGGCCATGCCGCCCCGGCAGACGACGGCCGTGGGTTCGGTCGCCGCCCGGGGCAACCATTCGCCCGCCGCCGTGGCCTGCACGACCGTGACCGCGCGATCCGACATCTCCTGCGCCAAGCGGGTATCGAATGGCACCAGTTCCGTGTGCAATTCCATCGTGTCGCGGTTCAGCGCGGTGAAGAGCGCCGGGTTGGGCAGGTCCATATAGGCCTGATAGAGCGCGATCTGGGCGGCGTAGACGGGTCGCGCGATGCTGACGCCACGCTTGATCACATCCTTCCAACTCGACGCGCCGAGCGCCTTGTTCTCCCAGAGCGCGGGAAAATCCATCGCCACGGGGCCCGAGACGAAGCAGCCGTCGATATGGCCCTTGAACCGGCCCGCCATGGCCGCGAAGCCGAACTGGCGGCCATCGGGGCGTTCGGTGCGCAGATCGAACCCGGCAATCCGGAACCAGCCCGCGACAATGTCCTCGGCCCGATGGCCTGCCTCGAAGATCCGCAGGATGCGCGGTTCGAACTCCTGGCCCTCGTCCTTGGGGGCAGCGAGATAGTCGAACTGTATCTGGCGCAGGCAGTCGCGCCCTAGCCCCGAGGAACTGACATAGGTGCGGGGGCGCTCGGCGCGATTGCGCGCCGTCAGGGCGGCATCGATCGCGGACGAGACGGCGGCGGCGATCGGAGGAAGCGGCGCGTCCTGGCCATAGAGGCAACCAGAGCCATGGTTCAGGTCGATCATTGTTCGCGCTCCGAGAACCCGCCAGCCTGCGCGATGCAGGTTAGCTTGTGATGCTGGGCCTCGGTCAGCCGGACGCGCGCGCCGAATGTTTCAAGCTTCTGGCGCAGGCTCTCGCAGAACTCGACCTCGAAGTGGGTAATGGCATTTGCCGTCGCGGCGGCGAGAAGGTCGGTCCAGGGGGCGGCCTCATTGTTCAGATCGATCATGGCGGCCTCCTCAGAACGGAATCGGATCGTCATGGGCCGTGCCGGTGCGCTCCTTGCGCGCGCCTTGCGCCAACATGCTGTCGACATAGCCGGTGACGGCCGCCTCGATCAGCCGGTCGATATCCGCGGCCGTGCGATGGAAGAAAGGCTCCATGAGCCCGAGGTCGGTCAGCGCTTCGGCAAAGAGCGCCCGCGCGTCGCGGATCGCCTGTGCCTCGCGGGCGGTCTTGTCGATCATACCATTCATCCTTTGGGCGATTGCGCTGCCCACGTCCTGACAGCGGAGCGAGCAGAAGCGGTGATAGGGATAGCGGTCGTGCTGGAGCCGGTGGACGTAGCCGAAGCCGCGGGCCTCCCGCGCGCAGACGGCGCAAAGCGCTACCCCAGCAGGAAATTCGCGATCGGATCTTCGGGCGGCCAACCCGCCCGCTGGAGCTTCTCGGTCTGCATCACGATCCAGCGCGAGATCGCGTTGCTGGCCATGGCCTCGAGGTCGCCGAGGGTAAGGCTTGCGATGGGTTGGTGCAGTCTTCCTCGGGCCTCGAGCCATGTTCCGATCTCCAGCGCGGCGGCGCGCGTCACATGCGCCTGCCATTCGTCGGGGGTCATGGGCCGGTCTGCCGGCCCATGACCATCGGGCTCGGCGGCAGGCGACCCTGCGGACCCACCCGACCGCCGCTTCCGCCGCACCTCAGCCATTGAGCCAAGCGGGCATTGCCGGGGTGCCCGGTGCTGCGGGTGCCGGTGTTTGGGGCGTGGCCGGTGCCGCGGGTCCGGTCTGCGTACCCCAGGTCGGAGCGGCCGTCGCAGTGGGCTGCACTGCCGTGCCCCATGCCGGTGTCGGCGCCTGCCAGCCCGACGCCGCGACGCTCGCGGCCTTGCGCGGCGGGGCGTTGACGGGTTCCGGCGGGACGGTTTCACCACGCATGACGGCCGTATGCTGCGGCTCGTCGGGCAGAACGACGTTGGCGATGCGGTTCTGGTCGCGGTATTGCGGGTTCGAGGCGGGCTCCACCATGATGCGGGCGGCAAAGACGATGCCGTCGAGATGCTTGAGGCCGGGCAGCACCCGCTTTGCCTTGGTCGCCGGGGTTTCGTCGCGGGGATCGAGCCCGAGGGCACTGTCGACCATGGCGCGAAACGTGGATTTCGAGATCTTCCAGCCGATGGACTGGCCTTTCTCGTCCAGCTTTCCGCCCGCCACGGTGAAGCTCTGCCAGAACTTGCGCCGGGCATGCGGGCCGTCGACGACGGTGAATTCGCAATCGAGCATCCGCGCATCGCTGGACTGCGAGGCCTTCAGCAGCCCCGCATCCATCGGCGTCGCGCCGTTCACCCCGCCGGGGCGGATGGTCAGGCGGACCTTTGCGAAGGTGCCGTCCGGGATCAGCTCGCCGATGGGGGCCATCTGCGGTTGGGCGTCGTTCAGATCGTAGCTCATGGTCAGTTCCTTTCAGGGATCAGGAGGCGAATTCGGATTGTTGCGGAGCGCGGCCGTCGATCCGGGCGAGCAGCGCGCCGAGATCGGGCGGTTCGGTCAGGTCGAGACGGCCGGAACGGTCCTTGGCGGGAAGGCCCCAGGGGTTGCCGGACTTGCAGACCAGGCGACGGTCCGTGGCGGTCTCGTCCAGAACCCAACCACCCTCGGCATCGCGGGCGAACAACTGCATCGAAACCACCTGGTCCACGATGCCGGGCAATTCCCGCCCCGCCTTGCTGCCTTCCATCTGCGGCTGCCAGGTGACGGCACCGAAATCGTCGGTCACCTTTTCCAGCACGCCCACGAAGATCACGGTCTTGCCGCGAGCATGCTGGAGGTGCTTCAGCGCCTGGATCACCTCACGCCCCAGAAGCCCATAGGCGCCTCGGACATCCGGCTTGCCGGTCCGGTCCGAGAAGGCTTCAGGCTGCTGGCGGGCATAGGCCATCGCCTGCCGGGTCAGATCGGTGATCGAGTCGACGAAGACGATGCGGCGCGCGGCGAGGAAGGCCTCGATGCCGCTGTCGCGGTGCTGGGCCTGCAGCCACGCGTGCCGTTCGGTCCCGTACCAAGACTGCGGATGTTGCGCGGGGTCCGGCCCGCCGATCAGCACCGCCAGATCGCGGAAGTCGGTGAAGCTGCGCACCGGGATCGACGCGCCGCGCCAATCCTGCACCGATTTCATGCCAGCCTCGAGGTCGAGGCAGACGGTTTCCTCGGCAGGGAGGGATTTCAGAAGCGTGGTCTTGCCCACGCCGGGAGGGCCGAAGATGGCGAGCGAGGTCTTGTTCTCGGCGGCCGAGAGGCGTTCGTCGGCGGTGATGATGCGGAAGGCCATGGGGTTCTCCGAAGGATTGAAAGTGCGCGGCGGCGGGGGGGACCGGGTGCCGAAGGGGAACCTGCCCGGCGTTACCGCTCGGGCGTCCCGCCGCCGCGCGTCACCGGTCTCGGGTCTCGAGCCGGAACACGGGTTTGCCGGTGGTCTCGGACCGGGCGGCTGCGAAGCCTTCGCGCATGGCGTCGGGCCAGGCCCCGAAGCGGCGTTCGGGCACGCGATAGGCGATCTCGAGATACTGGGTCGGGTCGTCGCCGGCCTCTCGGATCCGGGTTGCCATCGCGGCCAGCCGGTCCTGATCCCACGTGACCTTCTTCGGCAGGTCCGCGATGACCACCACACCCGCATCCTCGATCCGGACCGTGCCCGAGGTCTTGCCCTGCGCAGACCGCTCGGCCTCGGTCGCGGAGCCATAACGCTGCGCCAGTGCCGCCTCGAAACGGTCCTTCAGGCGCTTGACCCGCGCGGTCTCGGCCGCTGCTTCTTCCTGCAGCGCAAGAAGCAGCGCCGGCGGCATGTCGGCGATTTCGCCGATGGACCGCCGGTCGAGGTCGTCGAACTTCGGCATGTTTCCGTCGCGCCCCTCGGTCGGCGCATCGGTGCTGGGGAAAGGCATGGCCATTAGCGCCCCTCCCGTTTCAGGGCCGCATCCACGGCGCGGTCCGTGCCGACAGCCCCGGCTTCGCGAGCCAGACGGTGCAGCTTCTCCAGCGCCGAGGATCGCTGGATGGCCGCAGAGAGTTCGGCATTCGCGGCGACGATGGCGATGGCGATATCGTCGACACTCGCGGTCTCGACAGGCAGCGGATCGGTGGCATCGCCGGGACGCCAGGCGGCGGGGATCACCTCCGGCAGATCCTCAAGGCTGCGGAAGGCCTTGCGCAGGCGCGCAAGCGGGCCGTTGATCTCGATCATGTCGGTTTCTCCATTGAGGAATGGGGCCGAATTTCCGGCCAGAAGGAAGTAGAGGGACGGCGGCAGCCGATCCCCGATCCAGGCAAGCGTGGCGCGCATCAGGCGGCCTCCTCTGTCGCGATGAGTTGGGAGAACGGGATCGGCGCATGGCGCGGCTTGGTCCGCGCGATGGCCAGATAGGCAAAGCGGTCGGGGCCGACCCGGACCTGCACCAGATGCACCAGCGCCGCCTCGAAGGCGCGGTGGGCGGCACTGGCCAGCGCCCCGAGCCTGCGGCGCTCCGGTTCAGGCATGGTGGAAATCACCGCCGTGGTGTCGATTCCGAGAAACCCGCGATGATACTCGAGGCGGTCGCCCGGCATGGCCTGGCCGATCCAAGCGCAGAACTCGATGTCGGTGAGCTGCCGGGCCTTTGCGGGCGTGAATTCGTTGAGGGGCATGACGATCATCTCCATGTCGGTCCTCTACTCACGCTGCTTTCGAACCGTCCCACTCCGCCCCGAACCCGCGCATGGCGAGGTCAAGCCGCAGGCGGGCGATGTGGCGGTAGAGGGCGGAACGGGAGGTGCCGGTGCGTTCGACGATCTCCGCGACAGCGCATGTGCCAAGCGCCGCGCAAAGCCCGCGCGCCTCCTCGGACAGGCCGCCCAGCACCCGGGCGAGATCGTGAACTGTGTCGGCGTCGTCCGTCGCAGAGCGGTCCTGCCCATGCCAGGCGGCCAGACCATCGGCCTCCGCAAGCAGGCAGCCCAGCGGCTCGGTCGCGCCGGAAACGGGGGCATCGAACGAAAGCACCGTGCCGCCCTGCATCCTGCGCTGACGGTGATGACGGATGGCGATCCGCGAGGACTGGTTGCGCAGGACAATGTTGGCGAAAGCACCGATGCTGCCACGGCGCGCGTCGAAGCCGGGCAGCCGGCAGATCAGGTCCACCAGCAGGTCCTGACGGAGATCGTCGAGATCGGCCGAGGGCAGCATCAGTTTGTGATGCAGGCGGCGCGCGGCAATGGCCGCTTCGTCGATCAGTGTGGCAAGGTCGTCGGGGGAAATCGGCGGAAACATTCGGAAGCACCTCGGAACATGTTGCTGTTGTTCCGAATGTGCCGCTCAGCCCGCTGCTGCCGGTGTGATTGCCGTGTGTTTGTTATGTGCGGATTGTGTGTGACGGCCTCAGGGTTCGATGACCACTTCGGCGGGGGCAAGGCCGAGCCGATAGCCGCGCGCCCGAACCGTCGCGACCAGCGATTTCGCCTGCGCCTCGGGCATGCCGGAGGAGATAAGCGCGTTGCGCAGGTCGCGGGCGATTTCATTGGCGGGACGGCCGGTCTGCCTCTCGATATCCTGCTTTTTCAGGACTGGATCACGCTTGACGGATTGCTCGATCAGCAGACGAAACAGCGCGAACATCTGAGTCGGCAGGTCGAGCCGACGGCCGTCGAGAGTGACCGATTGCGCCGAAAGGTTCATGACGAGTCGCGGAACTGAAGATGGCGGATCAAGGACGAGGCGGTCCATGCCATCCGACCCTGCTTTGAAAACCGCCGCAATTTCGTGGGGCTCGACCCCAACTTCTCGCAACCTGACAGCGATTGCCGCGGAAAGGTCGTGGACGATTGCCATGATCGGCTTCGGCCCCACGGCCGCCCTGATCGCCATCACCGCGCCCGGCGCAACCAGATTGTCGGCATCGATTGACAGGACCACGGCATGGCCGGACGGGGTCTCCCCCAAAAGCCAGACGCCGTCCGCAATTCGGGTGACCGCGCCGCCAAGATCACCGCTGGCAGCAATCCGGGCCACAAGCCGGTCAGTGTCGACCGAAAAGCGGCTCAGATCGTCCTTCAGGAGGATCACGTCTTCGGACTGATCGTGCGGGCAGCAGGCCCGGAATGCATCACCCAACTGTTCGACGGGGCGCGCATCAAGCCCGCAGTCGCACTCGGCGCAGACCGACCAGGTATCGGCCTTCCGTTCCTCGATCAGCACCTGCGCTCGCAAGAGGCGCTCGACTTCGCTTGCGGGAAAGCGGCCCAACGCCCGGCCCGAGATCGCGACCCGGGCGCCGCCCTCACTCAGCCGCGTCCACAACCATGCCAGCATCGCGGTCCTTCTCGAGCCCATTGCGCTGCACCAGCGTGTGGATCGCCTTTTCAAACCGCGTCCGTCGGAAGGCGAGCGTGCCCGGCGGCTTCAGCCGCACCGTGACCTGTGCAGGCCGCTTTGCGCCTGTTTCGAAGGCGACCCGGAAGGTGATCTCTCCCAACCGCCAGCCCCGACCGAACCGCACCTCGCTGCCCCGGAAATGGGTCAGCGCGCCGCCGGATGCGTCCTTCGACTCCCAACTGCGCACATGACGCCAGCGCTGATCCTCTTCATCCCGCTCGAATAGGTCAGCAGCGGCGGCAACGATCCGAACCTCCTTGATGGTCTCGTCATAGCGATGCTGGAACGCGAAATCGGGCCCGGCATCGCTGATCGGATCGAGCGTATAAAGATCGCGGGCGTCCCGCCCCGAGAAGAAGCCCGGCCGCCTCAGGATATGCCGGGCGAAAAGCTCGGAGATCTCGCCTTGCTGCGCCTTGACCACGCCGCCCACGAACAGGCGCCCTTCGACCGGGGAGTACCGCAGCACCGCATATTTGACCGCCCGAAGGGTAATGATCTCTTCGCGATCCCCGGTGACCACCGGCGTTGTGGTGACTTGCGCGCCGTGGCTGATCACCAGGTTGATTTCGCCATCTTCCTCATAGGGCCCTAGGCGGCAATATTGACCCTGCAGGTCCTGCGAAAACAGATTGATCACCGCTGCCTTGAAAGCCTCGGTCATTTCTTCGGTCAGGTCCGCACCCACGTCCCGCTCTGGCCCGCGGAACTCTGCAGGCGATGTCGGCGCACGCAGCGCATGAAAGTCGGCTGCAGCCTCGAAAACGCGGTGGTGCAGCAGGTAGGTGTGGAGCGCGACGTGTTTGGGATCATGGCGAATGGGCGCGGATTCGGCGTCGTCAGGGTCGGGCTCGGGATAGAGAACCACGCCACGACGCCGGGCTTCGTTCAGAATAAGCTGCATGCCCTCGCTGGTTCCAAGCTCGGCAACGCGATGCAAATCGGCGACCATTCCGGCGTTCCAGCCTGCAACGGTTCCTTCGAAATGCGCCGCCAGAGCTGCCCGAATGGTTGCGGCCTCTCCCTCGAATGCCACAGGCAGTTCATCCTCGCCGAAGTGCCGAACGAACAAAACCCGCATCAGGGCCGGATCAATGGTTTTGAGAAACTTCGGATTAACAAATTTCTTGAGATCGGAACCCACGGGAATACCTCGCAAACGGCCGGCCTGTTCTGATTATGTTCTAAACGATGGATCAACCATGAGTCGAGTCCGGCCTTTCGCATAACCGCCATCTTTCCCTGCGGGACGTTTTTCGGATCGGCTGAGTAGAGGCAGGGCAAGCCAACACGGACTTGCTCGCATGAAACGCCCCAATCCACTGCCACCCGATCAGATGACGCCCGCCGAACGCCGCGCCGAGTTGTGCGGGCTGCTCGCCCTCGGTCTGGTCCGCCTGATGCAGCGCGATCGGGACGAACCTTCTGACGATGCTGGAGAAATTCGCCTACACTATCCGGCCGACCGATGCCGTCATGCAACCCCGAACCCAACGGAGACCGCATGACGACTCAAGATCCCATCCCCGCGCGCCTGGCCGCGCTGAAGACCGCCAGCACGCCCGACTTGAAGCAGCAGTGGCGCGACCTGTTCGACAGCGAACCGCCGCCGTTCAACCGGCGCTACCTCGAATCCCGCCTGGCCTACCGGATCCAGGAACTCGCCTATGGCGGGCTCAAGCCCGAGACCGTCCGGCGGCTGGAACGGCTGGGCGAAGAACTGGACGGCGGCGACAAGAAGAAGCGCGGAATGCGCCTCGACCGCGACCGCCCCATCACGGGCACGCGCCTCTTGCGCGAATGGCAGGGCGTCGAATACATCGTCACAGTCACCGCTGACGGCTTCGAGTGGCAGGGGCGCCCCTACAAGTCGCTGTCCGCCATTGCGCGCGCCATCACCGGCACCCGCTGGAATGGCTGGGTGTTCTTCGGCCTCAAGAACTACAGGGGGCGGACATGACGAAGCCCGTGGTCCGCAAGTTGCGCTGCGCGGTCTACACCCGCAAATCCTCCGAGGAAGGTTTGGAGCAGGAGTTCAACAGCCTGCACGCCCAGCGAGAGGCCTGCGAGGCGTACATCGCCAGCCAGCGGTCCGAGGGCTGGGTGCTGGTCCGCGATCACTATGACGACGGCGGCATCTCCGGCGGCACGTTGGAACGCCCCGGCCTGAAGCGGTTGATGGCCGACATCGAGGACGGACTGGTCGACGTGGTGGTGGTCTACAAGATTGACCGCCTCAGCCGCTCGCTCGCCGACTTCGCCAAGCTGGTCGAGGTGTTCGACCGGAATGGCGTGACCTTCGTCTCGGTGACGCAGTCGTTCAACACCACCACGTCCATGGGGCGGCTGACGCTGAACATCCTGCTCAGCTTCGCCCAGTTCGAGCGCGAGGTGACGGCCGAGCGCATTCGCGACAAGGTCGCCGCCAGCCGGAAGAAGGGAATGTGGATGGGCGGGGTGCCGCCCTGCGGCTACCGTGTCGAGAACCGGAAGCTGGTGGTCGACGAAGAGCACGCTGCGCATGTGCGCTGGATCTTCGCCCGCTTTCTCGAGATCGGGTCCTGCACGGAACTGGCGCGGGAGGTCGGCACGCGCGGCATCCGGACGCCGCGCGGCAACCGGATCGACAAGAAGTACCTCTACCGGATACTTGCGAACCGGGCATACCTTGGCGAGTCGGTCCACAAGGGCGACAGCTATCCCGGCGAACATGACGCGATCATCGACCGCGAGACTTGGGACAAGGTTCACGCCATCCTGCAGGAAAGCCCCCGCAAGCGCGCCGCCCGGACTCGCGCCGACACGCCCGCGCTGCTGAAGGGGCTGCTGTTTGGGCCCGATGGCGCAGCCTTCTCGCCGACCCACACCCGCAAGGGCGGGCGTTTGTATCGCTACTATGTCAGCCAGACGGTGCTGAAGCATGGTGCCGGATCCTGCTCGGTCGGCCGCGTGCCCGCAGGTGAGATCGAGGCTGCCGTGATCGACCAGTTGCGCGCCGTGTTCCGCCAGCCCGAGATCGTGGCGGGCACATGGAAGACAGCGCGCGCGCAGGATGGCGGGATTACCGAGGTCGACGCCCGCGAGACGCTGACCCGGCTCGATCCGCTGTGGGACGAGCTGTTCCCGGCCGAGCAGGCGCGCATCGTGGCGCTGCTGGTTGAACGGGTCGACATCGATACGGACGGCCTGAATGTCCGGCTCCGCGTCGACGGGCTCAGCAGCCTCACTCGCGAGATGCTGGCCGGAAACATCGGAAAAGCGGCATGAGCCGGGCCAAGTCTATCCTCGACACGATGACCATCCATGTCTCGTTCCGCGTCGTGAAGCGCGGGGGGCGCAAGGAGATGCAGTTGCCAGAGGGCGCCGCACAAGCACGGAAGCCAGACAACACGTTGATCAAGGCGCTGGCGCGTGCCTTTCGCTGGAAGCGCCTGCTTGAGACAGGGGAATTCGCCACCATTGCCGAACTGGCCGAACACGAAGGCATTGCCGCCCCATATCTGACCCGAACGATGCGGCTCGCCCAGCTTGCCCCGGATGTCGTGGAAGCGATCCTGGACGGGCGCCAGCCGCGCCACCTGACGCTCGAAGCATTGCGGCAGCCTTTGCCGGAGGCCTGGGATGCGCAGAAGCGGATGCTCGCGGTCGATCAGGGCTGCTTAAATCCCGAGTGAATCAAGGGATTCCCGTCCGAACCGTCACATGCTACGGTTCCAGAAAATGAGGCAGGCATGAGCGTTGTATTCACGGTAGGCTACGAAGGCACGGACATTGATCGGTTCGTCCGCACACTGAAGGCGGTCGGGGTCGAAAAGTTGGCCGATGTGCGCGCTGTTGCCGTGTCACGCAAGGCCGGTTTCTCCAAGACCAAGCTGGCATCGCGGCTGGCCGAGGAAGGCATCGAGTATTCGCATTTCATCGCGCTGGGTGATCCCAAGCCAGGGCGTGAAGCCGCTCGGGCCGGAGAATTCGACCGCTTTAGGGCCATCTATGGCGCGCACATCGAAACATCAGCTGCACAGGAATCGCTGCGGGATTTGGTAGATTTCGTGCAGTCTGCACCAACCTGTCTGCTTTGTTTCGAGCGTGATCCGGAGACCTGCCACAGGACGATTGTCGCGCAAGAAGTGATTGAAGAGACGGGCTTCGAAGTGTTCAATCTGTTTGCCGATGATCCGGAGCGCTATGTCCGTCACGCTTCAAAGTTGCCGCGTTTCAATCCTGGTGAAGGCCTTACCGCAGCGTAGCGCCACTCACGGAGAAACTGTCTGCTGCGCCGGAGTAACCCCGGGCGGCGAATTCAAGCGTCTTTTTCCGATTCGTTTTCGGCATCTCTCTGATGATGCCGCATTTGGCCGTTGGGATTGGGTTGACTTCAAGTATCGCCCTCCGACCAGTGATCGCCGAAAGGAAAGCTGCCACGTCATGGAGGACAGTATCCTCGTGAACGGCTGCATGCCGCCCAAGGATCGACCCTCTTTCCTGAATCGGCTCGTCTCCGGATCAGTCAAGGCGGCCGAGGCCAATGGCCAGTCGCTCGCCTTAATCCGCCCTCGCAACACGCAGTTCTATTTCAAGAAGAAAAAGCCGGATGAACTGGAGGAAGAGCGCCGCACCTATGCGGAAGCGGCCCGTCAGGGTTCCTTCTTTGATGAACAGTTGAAGGCGCTGGAGCCCAGCCCGTACGAATTTCGCTTCAAGTTCGAGGATGATGCTGGGCCGCACGACTACGCCAATGGCGATTGGGAGGCGCACGCGATGTACTTCAATGGCCGCAGGCGCGAAGGATCGGAGCAGGCAGCGCTCGACTGGATGAGCAAGAAGTTCAACGAGGAATACCCCCGAAAGGGCATGCTGTTCTGCGTCGGCAACATGGCCAAGCGACCGCAAACCTGGCAGCTGCTCGGCGTGCTTCGGGTGGACGACACGGGCCAGCCCGCCCTGTTCTGAACATTGGCGCCGCGCTTCCCATCCTGCACGCATGGAAACAGGCCAGCCCTTGCGCCAGACATGGTCCATTCGGCTTGCGCCAGCGCGATGTCGCGGTTTAGTCTGCACCGGTAAACGGCGGTACTGTCAGCTCAATTTCCCGGGCGTCCGGCATGGCCGCCGCCGACCTGACAGGACCTGCAATTGATGACAGCCGCGACAGCGATACCCCGATCCATAACACCCGCTCGGGCGCAGCACACCATGGGCGGCGACGTCCAGCCCCTGGCACATGCAGGGGGGCGCCCCCGCGTTGCTGGGTTGAAGGCAGTGGGTAAGGGTGGGTCATGTCGCGACTGACGGATCTGATCGCGCGGGCCAGGGCCAGGGACAGCGCGCTGGGGGATGAACTGGAGCGCGAGTTCAAGGCACTGGCGTCGCGCCGCGCCTTTGGTCTGAACTTCGAAAGGCATCGGCCGGAAAGCGTGGAGCTGCCAGGGCGACCTGTGCGGCGGGGCGACAAGGTGCGCGTGCTGCCGCCGCGGGGCAAGACACAGCGCGGGGATCAGCGGCTGTGGCGGGTGACGCGCATCGAGGGTGACGGCGAGGCGCGGATGGCGCAGATCACGCTCATCGACGCCGAGACGCCCGAGACGGCCGACGTGGCGGTTGCCGATCTGGTGGTGGTCGCCGAGTTCCGCGACTTCATCTATCCCGGTCTTGTCAGCACGGGGAGCGTGTCGCGCGGGGGCGACAAGCCGTTTCACACGGTGATCAACGGCGAGAACTTCCATGTGCTTGAGGCGCTGACCTACACCCACCGCGGCAAGATCGACGCCATCTATATCGACCCGCCCTACAATACCGGGGCGAGGGACTGGAAATACAACAACGATTACGTCGAATCAGAAGACCTGTACCGCCACTCGAAATGGCTAGCGTTCATCGAAAGGCGGCTCATGGTCTCACGTGAGCTTTTGAAGCCGAAATCTTCTACGCTAATCGTTACAATTGATGAAAAGGAATATTTGAGGCTTGGACTGCTTTTGGAGCAGATTTTCCCTGAAGCTACAATTCAGATGATCAGCTCCGTGATTAATCCGAAGGGTTCTGCGCGCTCAGGGCGTTTCAGCCGCGTCGACGAGTACATCTATTTTGTCTTCTTGGGAGCGGCTGCAGTCGCCCCATGGCGTTCTGACATGCTTAGAGAGGTGGAGGGCGAGGGCCGGAAAGTTCGTTGGGCTGGACTAATGCGAAACGGCGAGGGAAGCCGGCGACAGCGTATTCCTTCGATGTTCTTTCCAATCTTCATTGATGCGAAGACTGGCGCTTATCACTCTACTGGCGAACCTCCACCTGCGGAAGTGCAGCCCGAAGATGTCCCGTGCCCTCCGGGCACGTTAGCAATCTGGCCGATCGATCAGAGTGGGCAAGAACTGATGTGGCGCCTTAGCCCGCCGTCGTTTCGAGAGTACCTAAAGATTGGACATGCCAAGTTCGGAAAACGCGACAAAGTGACTGGGCAACGGTCTGTCTCTTACCTGCAGACCGGGATACGCCAAATGATCGAGAGCGGGGAAGTGGTCGCTGTCGGACGAGACGCAGAAGGTGCCCTTGAGCTGGAATTTGCTGATGCATTTGGCACGCGCAACCCGGCAACGATCTGGAATCTTGTGGCGCACAGCGCGTCTGAGCATGGTGCCGGTCTACTCAAGTCCTTGGTTCCAGGCCGACGCTTTCCTTACCCGAAGTCGGTTTATGCAGTTGAGGATTGTTTGCGATTTGTGCTTGGGAAAAACCCTGACGCCGTTGTCCTCGACTTCTTCTCCGGCTCCGGTACCACCGCCCACGCCGTCATGCGGCTGAACCGCCAGGACGGCGGGCGGCGGCAGTGCATCTCGGTGACCAACAACGAGGTGGCGGCCGACGAGCAGGCGGCCCTGCGCAAGGCGGGCCTGCGTCCGGGTGACCCGGACTGGGAAAAGTGGGGCATCTGCGACTACATCACCAAGCCGCGGATCGCCGCCGCCATCACCGGCAAGACGCCGGAGGGCAAGGACATAGAAGGCGACTACAAGTTCACCGACGAATTCCCGATGGCCGAGGGGTTCGAGGAGAACGCCGAGTTCTTCACTCTGACCTACGAGTCCCACGTCGCCGTCGGTGCGAACTTCGCTTTCCAGCGCATCGCCCCCCTGCTGTGGATGCGGGCAGGGTCGGAAGGGCGCCGGATCGACGACCTGCCAGAGGGTGGTTGGGCTCTGGCCGATACCTATGGGCTGCTGGTCGACCTGGACCGCGCGGGCGCCTTCTGCGACGCCGTGGCCGCGCAAGGCGGGCTCCGCGTCGCCTATGTGGTGACCGACGACGACCGCCGTTTCCAGGCGGTGGCCCGCGCGCTGCCGGACGGGGTCGAGCCGGTACGGCTCTACGAGTCCTACCTTTCCAATTTCCGCTTTTCGATGGGCCGCTGAGCCATGAAGTTTACCCTCAAGGACTATCAGGAAGAGGCCGTCGGCAAGGTTCTGGTGAACCTCAAGAAGGCGTCGAAGCGCTGGCGCGAGGATGGCGACAAGCACGCCTTCTCGCTGACGGCGACCACGGGCGCGGGCAAGACCGTGATGGCGGCGGCTGTGTTCGAGGCGCTGTTCCACGGTGACGACAACTACGACATCGAGCCCGATCCGGGCGCTGTGGTGATCTGGTTCAGCGACGACCCCTCGCTGAACGAACAGTCGCGGTACCGGTTGCTCGAAGCATCAGACCGGCTGTCGATCTCGGACCTGGTGGTTGTGCAGAACACCTTTCAGCGCGAGGCGCTGGAGCCGGGCAAGATCTATTTCCTGAACACGCAGAAGCTGAGCAAATCGAGCCTTCTCGTGCGCGGTCGCGATCAGGACGAAGACGCCGACACGGATGCGCCGCCGCTGCCGATGCCGGACAGCCGTTCCTGGACGATCTGGGACACGATCCAGAACACGATCGATGATCCGGCCCTGACGCTTTACCTCGTGCTGGACGAGGCGCATCGCGGCATGCGCGCGAGCACAGGCGCGGGCGAGAAGACCACCATCGTCAAGCGGCTGATCAACGGTTCGGGATCCGTGCCAGGCATCCCGGTGGTCTGGGGCATCTCCGCTACGGTCGAGCGGTTCAACGCGGCCATGTCCGACATGCAGGGACGCGCAACGCTGCCCAACGTCGTCGTGGATTCGGGAAAGGTGCAGGCATCGGGTCTGCTCAAGGACACCATCATCCTCGACGTGCCGAAGGAGGCCGGGCAATTCGATACCGTGCTGGTGCGGCGTGGCACCGACAAGCTGAAGGAAATCTCTGCCGCATGGGCAGCATATGGCGCACAGCAGAGCGATGCCGGTGTGGTGCTGCCGCTAATGGTGCTACAGGTGCCGAATGCGCCGGATCACAATGACATCGGCAAGGCTCTGGACACGATCTTCACCCAGTGGCCGGAGTTGCCCGAAGATGCGGTGGCGCACGTCTTTGGCGAACACTCGACCCAGACCTTCGGACGCCACAGCGTGCCCTACATCTCACCCGAACGGGTGCAGGACTCGACATGGGTCCGGGTTCTGATCGCGAAGGACGCCATCAGTACGGGTTGGGACTGCCCACGCGCCGAAGTCATGGTCTCGTTCCGGCCTGCACGGGACAAGACGCACATCACGCAACTTCTCGGGCGGATGGTGCGCACTCCGCTTGCGCGCCGGATCCCGGGCAATGACCGATTGAACTCGGTGGACTGCCTTCTGCCGTTCTTCGACGAGGCATCGGTCAAGGATGTCGCCAAGGCGCTGATGTCAGGCGGGGATGGAGGCGACGATCTCCCCGGCCGCCGCGTGCTGATCAATCCAGTGGAACTGAAGCCTAACCCGGCAATCCCCGAGGGTGTCTGGGACAAGCTGCTTGCACTTCCGTCACAGACACTGCCGAAGCGGCATGCGCGCCCTGTAAAGCGGCTGACTTCTCTCGCACACGAGTTGGCGGTCGATGGCCTGCTGCCAGATGCGGGGAAGCTGGCCCATTCAGAAATGCACAAAGTGCTGAACGGCATCCGCGCGCGCTACAAGACCGAAATTGAGGCCGCCCGAAAATCTGTCATGACAGTCGAGGGCAAGAGCCTGAAAGCCGACCTGAAGGGCGGCGCGATGACCTTCGACGACTTTCTGGAAGAGGCTGACTACGCCGTCATCGAGGACGCCTACCGCCGTGCCGGTCGGGCGATCAGCCCCGATCTTGCAACGACATACAGCGATTACCTCGCTCGGAACGAAGGCAAAACCGACGACATGGAAACGGCGCTCATGGAGGCGCATGTCAGTATCGCAGCCTTGGGCCTGGTCCCACAGGTTCGTGAAATGCTCGAGGCTGAAGCCGAGAAGCTCGCCAATCAGTGGCTCACCCGGTTCCGCGTCGAGATCAAGGATCTGTCCGACGAACGCCAGGACGTCTATCGCCAGATCAGAGAGATGAGCGCCAATCCGATGGATGTGGACCTCGCTCGCCCGACATCATGGATGCAGGCGACCACAATCCGCGAGGCGAACGGCACCGAAACACCCCTCCCGACCTTCGAGAGACATCTTCTCTGTGATGAGCAGGGCCTGTTCCCCGAGGATTTCAATTCCTGGGAGGGCGAAGTGGTCCGAGCTGAGCTTGGGCGTTCAGGCACCGTCGCATGGTATCGTAACCCGTCGCGCGCCAGCCAGGACTCGCTTGGGATCATCTATGATGATGGCGGGGAGCCGAAGATCGTGCGGCCAGACTTCGTGTTTTTCGGTCAACAAGGCGACGGCACATTCACGGCAGACATCGTTGATCCGCACGGCATCCAGTTCGGTGATGCCATCCCAAAGTTGAAGGGCCTTGCCCAGTATGCAGAACGCTTCGGCGACCAGTATAGACGGATAGATGCGGTCGCGAAGATCGGCGATACATTCAGGGTCCTTGACCTGAAGGAAGCGGCAACGCGTGCAGCAGTCTTGGCTGCCACATCCATCAAAGCGCTATATGAGGGGGCGCATGCGTCGGACTACTTGGTCTGAGCCGTTCTTTTTTCGATTTGAGCGGCGCGCGGCAGGCGTGTGCCATTCCAAAGGTTAAGTGTCAGCGCGGGCGCAATATATCACAAAAACGGACACTTACACGGCATAACCGGAAAGTGTCCGGTTAACAGGTCCGGAGAATATCGGCCCGGAGAGAACGCGTGCGCGCCCGTTGGGGCGTTGGCCGGTTAACAGCCCCTCCCGCATAACCCTCGAAAACAACGGAAAAATCCAGCCACAGCCGGATCGGGAGAACGCTTTCGCGGGGGCAAGTGGCGGAGGGGACGGGCCTGGAATCCAACCTTCTCCAGTCTAACCTATTGATTTTAATATACTTATGCATCGCTTCCCCGGCTGCACTTCTGGCGCATCCGCGACCGACCTACGTCGCGAAGACGACAATCATCTAGTGGCACTATCTTCGGCTGTTCCAGCGTGACACACCGCCTTGACGATCTTCGGTCGAGCGCCTGACTAGCTCCCCATCGCCCTTGGACCGAACAGGATGACCGCCGCGCCGAAGAGGCAGATCGCCCCGCCTGTCAGGTCCCAGGCGTCCGGCCGCTGCTTTTCGACCATCCAGAGCCAGAGGAGCGATGCGGCGATGTAGACCCCGCCGTAGGCCGCATAGGCGCGCCCGGCGAAGTCGGATGGGGCAAGCGCGAGCAGCCATGCGAAGGCGGCGAGGCTCGCCACTCCGGGGACAAGCCAGATGGCGCTCGCCCCCTGCCGCATCCAGGCCCAGACCGCGAAGCAGCCCGCGATCTCGGCCAAGGCGGCACCGGCATAGATGGCGAGTGTGCCGGGTGCGGTCACGGACTGTCCTCGCTCTCCGGATGGCGGTGGTCGGTGGAGCAGAGGGAATGGTCGCCCAGCACCTCGATCACCCGGCAATCGGCAATCTTGCCGCCCGCGCATTGCACGACCATCCGCTCCAGTTCGGCCTTCAGCGCCGTCAGCCGCGCGAGGCGGCGCTCCACCTCCGCAAGCTGCGCGCGCGCGATAGCGTCGGCTGCGACGCAAGGCTGTTCGGGATTGTCCGAGAGGCTGAGAAGGTCACGGATCGCCTCGAGCGTGAAGCCGAGGTCCCGTGCGTGGCGGATGAACGCAAGCCGTTCCAACGCCTTGCGTCCGTAGAGCCGCTGGTTGCCGGCGCTGCGCCCGGCCTCGGGCAGAAGCCCGATCTGTTCGTAGTAGCGGATGGTCGGAACCTTCACTCCGGCCTGCGCCCCGAGTTTTCCGATGGTCAGCATCAGATTCCCCTTGAAGCTATAGTTGCTAGAGACATTAGCTTCCCGACTCGATGAAGACAATCGCCCCGCTGGGGCCGAGGATTGACGATGGCCGAAGCACGAAACGAAACCGCCTGCGACTGGACCGTGAGGGGCATGGATTGCGGATCCTGCGCCACCAAGATCAAGGATGCGGTGTCGCGCCTGCCGGGAGTGAGCGGTGTCGAGGTCGCCATCATGTCGGAACGTCTCCGTCTGACCCTCGACGAGGCGCAAACCGGGCGGGACAGGATCGAGAGCGCCGTTCGTGCGCTCGGCTATGAGATCGCGCCACGGGCAGCATCGGCGAGGAAGGACTTTGTGCTGCCCGCGACGCCGACGGCAGGGTGACTTTGACGCGGGCAGCGGCATGGTGACGATCCGCCACGGCAAATTCGACAAGGCCCGCGCCTTGCCGCTGCACCCGACCACTGTCGCGGCCTTGCAGGACTACCTGCGCCGCGACGACCGGCCCCGGCCTGCGGGCATGACGCCCCTGCTGATCAGTTCGCGGGGCAAACGGCTGCGCTATGGAACCGTGCACGGGGTCTTCCACAAGCTCTTGCAGCATTGCGGGATTGCCCCGCGTTCGGCGGCATGCCGACCGCGGATCCACGATCTGCGGCACAGCTTCGCCGTCAGCACCATCGCGGGCGACTACAGGACGGGCGCCCCCGGCTCCCGCCTTGCGATCCTGTCTACCTATCTGGGTCACACCGAACCCGGCAATACTTACTGGTACCTGTCGGGCGCGCCTGAACTCATGGGGCTGGCCGGCGAAAGGCTCGAGCGTCATCTGGCGGGTGACGCATGAGCGCGCTTGCCCCAACCTTGCAGGCGTTCTTCACCGACCGTCTCCTCCGCCAGCGCCAGGTCAGCCCGAACACGGTCCAATCCTATCGTGATACTCTGCGGCTCTTGCTGGCCTTCGCATCGGAGCGGCTCGGCAAGGCACCGGGCAGGCTGGATATCGACGATCTCGACGCGCCCATGATCGGCGCCTTCCTCGACCATCTCGAGACGGACCGGAAGAACGGTGTGCGCACCCGCAATGCCCGACTGGCAGCGATCCGGTCCCTGTTCCGCTATGCCGCCCTGCGCCATCCCGAACATGCCGCCACCATCGAACGTGTTCTCGCCATCCCGGCGAAACGCTTCGAACGACGGCTGGTCACATACCTGACCGAAGTGGAGATCGAGGCGTTGCTGGCCGCGCCGGACCGGACGACCTGGACCGGGCGACGCGACACTGCGCTCTTCGGACTCGCCGTCCAGACCGGCCTGCGCGCCTCCGAACTGATCGGGCTTACCTCGGCCGATGTCCATCTCGGGGCCGGTGCGCATCTCAGTTGCACCGGCAAGGGGCGAAAACAGCGGATCACGCCGCTGACCTCGGGCACCGTCGCCCTCCTGCGCGCCTGGCTCGCCGAACGCGCCGGTGGGCCCGCGCACCCGCTGTTCCCGACCCGGACCGGGCGTGCACTCAGCCGCGATGCCCTTGAACACCGGCTGTCCGGATATGTCGCGGACGCCTCCGCACAATGCCCAGCCCTCGAGCGGAAGAGGGTGACGATGCATGTGCTGCGACATTCCGCTGCGATGCGCCTGCTGCAGGCCGGTATCGACACCTCGGTGATCGCGCTCTGGCTCGGTCACGAACAGATCGAGACAACCCAGATCTACCTGCACGCGGACCTGCAGATCAAGGAAAGGGCCCTGGAAAGGACAGCCCCGATAACGACCAAACCCGGCCGCTTCCGGCCGACCGACAAACTCCTAGCCTTCCTCGAAGCCCTGTGATTATGCCGACCCCAACACAGCGGTCCCCACCAAAAACAGGGGCTTACCGACCTACATCGGCATAATCCGGGCATCGGCATAATGCGACTTATGCCGAGGTCGGCATAAGTCGCACACCGTGCGGGGCGCGATGGCCGGGGCCCTTAAGAAGAAGCTCGGGCTCGAGGTGACATCCGAGAAAGTCGAGGGGCGCGGACGGGTCTACAGGCTTCCGGCAGCCTGACTCCGTGAGACGATTGCTACGCCGCCGCCCCGACCGGGCGGCGGTTTCTCATTGCCACGAAAGCAGATCTCGGGCGGCGGCCTGCAGGATATCCTGTGCCATGCGCGGCTCGCAGGTGTAGATGCCGCCCGGTTCAGGTTCGCCGACATGTTCCGCAAACCAGTCCCGTCCCTCGTCCGAAATCGGACGCAGGATAACGATGGTCCCGTGATCGTTGATCTCGATATGTTGCCAGCCTTCGGACATGCGCCAAGGCTACCAGCGGGATGGCCGATCTGCCAGCGGCCGCATCAGACCCGCCGCAGCCGCTCGAACAGCCGCCGCAGGACGTAGGACCGTGCGATGCTCACCACGGTGAACACCGCGCCCATCTTGAGGTTCTGCGCCAGCGTCGTGTGCAGCCCGAAGACCGGGAAGATCAGGATCTGCGTGATGACAGCGATGCCGTAACCGACGATCACATTGGCGACCGCTTCGACCAGCGACATGAGGCGCGACTGTTTCATGTCGGTGCCTCATCCTTCGGCCAACAGTTCAGCTGCCAGAGTTCTGAGCGCATGCGCCGCAACCAGGGGGACCACACCGTTGCCACAGAGGCGAAGCCGGTCCACCCGATGGGCCAGCCCATCAGCGCCTCGACGAACAGCGGGTTCAAGGTCTGGCGCGGCTCGGAGGTATCGCGCCCAGCCATCGGCGTCACCAGGACCGGTCAGGATGCCCACACCGGCGCACCGCCATCGGCGATGTAGACCGCGTCCCGGCCGATGTTCGGATCGGCGAAGAGCGCCGCAAGCGCGACAGAGAGGGCATCCGGCATGTTTCCTCTTTCCTCAGAAAGGAAGTGATACTATGTTTTCCTCAGACAGGAGAAAGTCATGCCCCTTTCCCATCAGATCGCCCGAAACCCCGAGGCTGGTGCCGTGCTGACCAAGGCCGCGCTGCGGGCGGCAGACCGGCTTGGCCTGTCGGGCCGACAACTGGCCGACATCGTCGGCGTCTCCGAGGCGACCGTCTCGCGCTGGAAACGGGGCGACAGCCTGCTCGAGCCGGGCTCGAAGCCCTTCGAGCTTGCTGCCCTTCTTGTGCGGACCTTCCGCTCGCTCGACGCGATCACCGGGGGCGACGAGGCGGTGGCGCGGCGGTGGCTGGCCGCCCCGAACACCGCGCTCGCGGCGCGGCCCGTGGAGCGGATGACGCAGGTGCAGGGGCTTGTCGATGTCACGACCTATCTGGACGCAAGACGCGCTCCGCTCTGAGGCGCGGCCCTACGCGGGCCCGGCATGGCGGTTCGTCGAGGCCCAGCATCGGGTCTCGACCCTGAAGCTTGTCGACAGCCTCGCCGAACAGGCGGCCCTCGAGGAGATCCTCGAGGCCACGAAGCCGCCCCTGCCGGAGGACTGCCGCGCGCTCGATTATCTGCTGGCCACGCCCTTCCGGTATCGCCCCTATCCGGCGGGATCGCGGTTCCGCCGGGCGGGACCGACACCGGGCGTCTGGTACGGGGCCGAGGCGCCCGAGACGGCGGCGGCCGAAATGGTGTTCTACCGCTTCCTGTTCTACGCCGAGAGCCCGGAGACGCCCTTTCCCGACGATGCGGCCGAATACACCGCCTTCTCGGCGGAGGTCGCAACGCCCGTGGCGGTCGACCTGACGGCCGGGGCACTGGCCACCGATCAAGCTGTCTGGACCCACCTCACAGAATACGCGGCCTGCCAGGATCTGGCCGAGGAGGCCCGCGCGATCGGTGCAGAGGTGATCCGCTACGCCTCTGTCCGCGATCCTGCCCGGGGTGCGAACCTTGCCGTGCTGGCCTGCCGGGCCTTTGCCGCCCCACAGCCGGTCGAGCGTCAGACATGGCGCATCCGGATCGGCCCCACCGGCGCGCAGGCGCTGCGCGAGCATCCGCGCCTCGGGATCGAGTTCCCGAAGGACAGCTTCGCCCCGGATCCACGCCTTGCCTGCATGGTCTGGGACCGCCCCCGCGCCCGGTAGGCCGTCATCACGTCCGCCGCGCCGAACGCAGCACCTGCGGGCGGGTGCAGATCGGCAGCGGATTGCTCTCGATCTCGAGCCGCACCCATTCGTCGCGATCCCGGTCCGGGATCATTCGCGCATAGAGCGGCAGGCCGAGCGTGTTCACCGTCTCGAAGGTGTCGGCCGGAGCGAAGTAGATCTCGAAGAGGCCCTCGACCCCCTCAGGATAGAAGTAGGCCTTGTCCGTCGGCACGCCGAAGCCGAGGCCGCCCCGGTAGCGGCGGAAGGTGATGCCACCGAAGCTGACCTCTTCGCCCACGCGGCCCCGAAGGTCGGCGGCGGCGGCGGTGTTGAGATAGGTCTCGCGCACCTCCTTGTGGGCGACCAGATCGGCGAAGAAGGCCGAGCCGCATTCGGCGCGCAGCTGGACCTGACCGGCCGCCAGCCCGCCAAGGCTGTCCTCGACGCCTTCGATCAGCGCCTGGCAGCGCTTCCGCAGCGCCCCGGAGGCCGGGGTCGCATTGTCGAGGTCGAAGTCGACCTCGGTGGCGGGCGTGATGCCGAACTCCGTGAAGTAGTTGACCACCGTCGCCCCGTCCTTCGGGTCCTTCACCACGCCCTGAATGCCGTTGAAGAGGTGGAATTCGAAGGTGGCCTCGGCGTCGTTCCGGAGCCTCCCGAGCTTGCGGGCCACCTCGGTCTGCACCTGCTGGGTTGCGGTTTCCGATCCGTGGTCGCGGATGCCCTGAATCTCGGAGGCCCAGAGCACGTCCTGCTTCTTGAACTGGCGCACGACGAAGGCGCGCATCTCGCGGCGTTCCGGCACCTGGCTCTCGTAGGCCGAGCCGCGTTCGGAGAAGGGGATCAGCTGCAGCGTGCCGTCCCGGCTCTCGATCACGACAGTGCGCGCACGCACGCCGCGGGGCCCGAAGAGGCTCGCGCCCGACAGGATCGCGGGCTTGAAGGGGATGTTCTCCAGCGCGCGGGTCAGTTCGATGATCGAGAAGGCATCGCCTTCGAAGATGTCCATGGTCGCCATGGGGATGTCCTTTCGATGAAGAGTTCAGCGCAGCAGGATGCCAAGCGCGGCCAGCGCCGCGGTGGCGGCGGCGATCTGCGGTTCCGTCGCGCCCGTGGGCCAGATGAGGTCATTGCGGTTGACGATGGCCGGACCGCGCAGGACCACGACGGCAGCGGCATCGGCGGCCGTTGCGTCAGCGTGGCCCCACAGGATCCCGGCGGCGTTCTGGCTGCCGTTCGACGCGGCGGGGGCAAGCTGGGTGAATTTTCCGCCCGTGGTAATCTTGCCCAGCACCATGCCGGGATCGAGCTTGCCCGCGCCGGAGGTGAGGGTGACGGTCTCACGGGTATAGTCGCGAGACGCTTCCCAGACTAGGAAGCCGCCTGCATGTCTGCCTTCGGTCAGCGTGGTCATTGAGGATCATCCTTTCAGCTTGAAGGTGCGGGCGATCACGTCGCCCCAGGGACGGGCGGTGGGAGTGGGCCCGGGTTGCGGGTGATGGGGGCTGATCTGCGCCTCCGCCTCCGCCCTCGCGGCAAGAAGGCTGCTGCGCACCGCATCGAGGTTGGCGTCCTCTTCGAGGAAGCGCCCGGCCATCTGCGGCTGTCCCGCAAGGCGACAGAGGTCTACCACGGCACGGGCATGGGCGATGGCGTCACGCCGGATGGCGGTTGGATCGATGCCGGTCACCACAGGGTCGGGACACGGCGGTGTGCCCGGCTCAGGCTCGGGTTCAACCGGGACCGCAGGAGCTTCGTCGCCTATGGCGTCTTCGCCGGTCTTATTGTCGTCCTGATCGCTCTCGGAAGCCGGAGCGGCGATGGCTTCTGCCAGCGCGGGTGGCGCGTTGCGGAACCGCGCGACATCGAAGCTGGCTGCAATCCGCACCGGCTCGATCATGCGGGTGGCAAGCCCCGCCTCGAGGGCCGCTTCCGCATCGAACCAGGTCTCGGCCGCCATCAGCGCCGCGATTTCCTCTTCGGTGCGTCCGGACCTTGCCGCATAGCCTCGGACCATGCCGCCGGCGATCTTGTCCATGGTGTCGGCCATCTCGCGCATGTCGGCGGCGGTGCCCATGACCAGCCCCGAAGGGTCGTGGATCATCAGAAAGGCATTCGCGGGCATGACGATCTCGTCACCCGCCATGGCAACATAGGAGCCTGACGACCGGCATCGCCAGCATCGGCATAGATTGTGACCCGTGTCGTGCCCTCGGGCCAGCGAAAGCGCGCGAGGCCATCCGCGGACAGTGCCGCCCAGACGGCGGTGTCGAACAGGGCATGCGCTGCGAGGGCAGTCTCGATGCCCTCCGCAATACCAAGGTGGCCGCCCGCAGGCATGGCGAACAGGCGCACGGCTGCTTCGGCAACCGAACCCAGCATCTTCTTTCCACCCGGGCCCTTGGCGCTGCCGTCGTCCATGAGGAAGGTCCTGTGGATGCCCGGCGCGCGGGTGCCGTCCGCCAGTCGAGGCAATGCGATCAGCCCGGGCCACCCGCGCCGGGTGTCAAAATCCGGCAGGTCGGGATGGAACAGCAGATCCGGGCAGCCCGGGTCCGTAAGGCCGCGCGCATGCAGGTAGGCTTCGCCCAAGGTTCCGGCGAGCGGCTGGGCGCCATCGACCAGTCGCGAAACCTCCGTTGAATGGTCGGGCTTCGGGCGCGGCGTGGATCGGGGCGCTGGGCGATCCATGCCTGCAATCCGCGCCGCTTCGTCGAAAAGCGCGCCATCGGTCAAGGTCGCTGCTAGCCGCAAGAAGGGCATGTGGATGGGCGGGGTTCCGCCCTTCGGCTACCGGGTGGAAAACCGAAAGCTGCTGGTTGACGAAACTGCCGCTGCGCATGTGCGGTGGATTTTCGCCCGCTTCATCGAGATCGGATCCTGCACGGTTCTGGCTCGCGAGGTCTGCGCGCGGGGCCTCGGCACGCCGCGCGGCAACCGGATCGACAAAAAGTACCTCTACCGGATGCTTTCGAACCGCGCCTACCTCGGCGAGGCGGTGCACAAGGGCGACAGCTACCCCGGCGAGCATGACGCCATCATCGATCCCGAGATTTGGGACCGCGTCCATACGATCCTGCAGGAGAGCCCGCGCAAGCGCGCCGCGCGCACCCGCGCCGAAACGCCCGCGCTGCTGAAGGGGCTGCTGTTTGGGCCCGATGGCGCAGCCTTCTCGCCGACCCACACCCGCAAGGGCGGGCGTTTGTATCGCTACTATGTCAGCCAGACGGTGCTGAAGCATGGCG
>NZ_OAOQ01000026.1:0-10689 GCF_900207575.1 Cereibacter ovatus | reverse complement strand
GGCTGCTGTTTGGGCCCGATGGCGCAGCCTTCTCGCCGACCCACACCCGCAAGGGCGGGCGTTTGTATCGCTACTATGTCAGCCAGACGGTGCTGAAGCATGGCGCTGGGGCGTGTCCGGTTGGTCGCGTGCCCGCGGGCGAGATCGAGGCAGCGGTCATCAACCAGCTCCGCGCCGTATTCCGCCACCCGGAGATTGTTGCGGGAACCTGGAAGGCGGCGCGTGCCCACGCCGACGACATCTGCGAGGCCGGCGCTCGCGCAGCCCTCCAGAAGCTCGATCCGTTGTGGGACGAACTCTTCCCCGCCGAGCAGGCCCGCATAGTGGCGCTGCTGGTTGAGCGTGTGGACATCGGCACAGGCGGGTTCAACGTCCGGCTCCGGGTGGACGGGCTCTGCGGCCTCGCGCGCGAAATGCTGGCTGGCAACGTTGGAGAAGCGGCGTGACTCGCCGGGCCACGATCCCGGAGACGGTGACGCTCCATGTCCCGTTCCGCCTCGTGAAGCGCGGCGGTCGCAAGGAGATGCGGCTACCTGACGGCGCCGCGCAGCCGCGCAGGACCGACAACACGCTGGTCAAGGGGCTGGCACGGGCGTTTCGATGGAAGCGGCTACTCGAGTCTGGCGAGTTCGCAACCGTAGCCGAGCTTGCCGAGCGCGAGGGAATCGCGCCCTCCTTTCTCTCCCGCAGTCTTCGCATGACACTGCTTGCGCCGAACATCGTGGAGGCGATCCTCGACGGACGGCAGCCCGCAGACCTCACATTAGAGACCCTGCGACAGCCTGCCCCGGCTCAGTGGCAAGAGCAGATGAGTTGGTTGCATCGAAATCGAAAAGTTTCGTAGCGCCCTAGCCATCCGTTGCCCAGCGCCATCGCATACGGCTAGAACCCGACGAATAATGAGTCAAAGTGATGCACTCTGTTGCAATCACCGTGCGAATCGTTAGTGTGAACATTGGTAGAACATTCGGAGGGCTCCATGAACCGTCGACCTAAGAGACTCGGTCCCCGGGTCACCGTCAGCGTTACGTCCGGAGACTTCGACGCCCTGAACATGCTGGCCCACAAGGATGATGTGTCTGTCTCCTGGGTGGTAAGGCGCGCGATAGATGAGTATCTGCGCCGGCATCGGCAGCCGGTGCGGGCAGCACAGAGTCCTGCGTCCGAAAAACAACCGACCGCGTCGCAACTGACGTAACAAAAAAGAAGAATTTCCGGGGACAGTTACCACATGCTTCACATTCAGCCCGAGCCATCCAAATCGGCCCATTCGATGTCGGAGGCTTCTCTGGACGCACTATACAGGCGGCCCTTAGCTGCAAAGAGGACTGGCGCCCTATACGGCGCCTTTCCATATCCAACAAAGATATCGCCAGAAGCAATCGCTCTGTATATCGCCGCCCACACCAAACCCGGCGACACCGTGTTTGACGGGTTCGGGGGCAGCGGGACGACCGGCCTTGCAGCGTTGCTGTGTGAGCGGCCGACCGCGGAACTGCGCGCCGAAGCGGTCCGCCTCGGCCTTAACGTGCAATGGGGTGCCCGCAACGCCGTTCTCTATGAGCTGGGCGCGCTCGGCTCGTTTGTCGGCCGGACCCTGACCAATCCGCCCGATCCCGCCGCGTTCAGGAAGGCGGCCGAAGACGTATTGGCCGCAGGCGAGAGCGAAGACGGCTGGATGTACGAGGCGCGCGACCCCTCCGGCGCGAAAGGCTCCCTTCGTCATCTGATTTGGAGCGACAAGCTGCGCTGCCCTGCTTGCCGGGGCGTTGTCACCCTGTGGGATGCGTGCGTCGCGCTCGATCCGGCGGAGATTTCCTCCACCTTCTCCTGCCCGAAATGCCGCCATGAAGAGCCGCTGGACGATGTGCAGCGGGTGACGGTGCAGGAACTTGACGACGTATTGGGCGAACAGCGCGCCCTACGCGGGCGGGCGATGGCCCGCGTCTATGGTTCGACCGGGAAAAAACGCTGGTCGCGTCCGGCCACAGCCGCCGACCTGACGCTTATCGAGAAGATCGAGGCCGAGCCGATCCCGTCATGCGTGCCGCAGGCGCTGATCCCCTGGGGCGACCTCTACCGGAAGGGCTACCATCAGGGCATTACGCACGTTCATCATTTCTACACGCGGCGCAATCTCATCGTTTTCGCCCGCATGTGGGAGCGCGTGGAATCCTATCGCGGCGCGCTCCGCGAGGGGCTGCGCTTCTGGCTGCTGAGCTACAACGCGGCGCACGGCACAATCATGACGCGCGTCGTGGCGAAGTCCGGTCAGAAGGACCTGGTCGTCACCAGCGCCCAGCCCGGCGTGCTGTATGTCAGCGGCCTGCCGGTCGAGAAGAACTTTTTTGCAGGATTGCGGCGCAAGCTGACGACGATTGCGCAGGCGTTCGAGACCATTCACGGCGGCAGCGGCAAGGTCGAAGTTGTCCACGGTTCCAGTTGCGATGTCGCGCTGCCATCAGAGAGCATCGACTATGTGTTCACGGACCCGCCCTTCGGGGCGAACATACCCTATGCCGAACTCAGTTTCATAAACGAGGCTTGGCTCAAGACGTTTACCGACCGCACGGACGAAGCCATCGTGAGCCCGGACCAGGGCAAGGCCATCGACGAGTATAGGGAATTGCTGACCCGGTCGTTCAGCGAGGCCCGCCGGATATTGAAACCGTCCGGCAAAGCCACGATGGTGTTTCATTCCGCGTCCGCCGAAGTCTGGAACGCCTTGCAGCGCGCCTACCAGGATGCCGGCTTCGACGTGGAATATGCGGGGGTTCTCGACAAGAAGCAGGGCAGCTTCAAGCAGGTCACGACCGAAGGGGCCGTGCGCGGCGACCCCGTGCTCCTTTTGGGGCCGCGCCGCAAGGCCGAGGCCCGGATCGAAAGCAAGGCCGGGGCGGACGACTGTGTATGGACCGTCGCGACGGCCCTTCACCGCGCGGCGACCGCCGCGCAAGATCCGGCCGAAGCGACGGCGCAAAGGCTGTATTCCCGCCTCGTAACGCATTTCCTCAGCCATCATCAGCAAGTCCCGCTCGACGCTGATGTCTTCTATCGCTGGTATGCAGAACAAACGCTGCCGGGAGTTTTATGCAGTGCCGGCGACTGACGCGGTCAGCGCGATCAGGTCCTCGGCGCGCTCCTTCGAGGAAGGCCTGCCGCCCGCCCAGCGGAAGCGCCTAGGGCAGTTCTTCACCGGATTGCCGCTGGGGACACTGCTGGCGCACATTGCGCTCGACCCCGATGCGCGCGCCGTGATCGATCCCATGGCCGGTCACGGCGACCTACTCGACGCGGCCGCATTGACGGCGCGGGCGCGAGGTGCCCGGCTCGGCCGGCTGGACGGCATTGAGCTCGACCCTGAGACGTCCGCCTTCTGCGGCCGTAGGACCGCGGCGTTGCAGGCGGACGGTGCCGTCGCCGCTGCGCGCATTGTCACGGGCAGCGCCTTTGATCCAGCAATCGTCGCTGAGCTAGACGCGCCCGGCTACGATCTTGTCATTACCAATCCCCCGTATGTGAGATACCAGTCGCAAAACGGGAACGGTGCCGGTGTCGGTGACGTGCGCCGGGGCCTGTCCGCGATCGTGGACGCGCGCGTGACCGACGGCGAACGCGCGCTCTGGCAGGCGCTGGTTGAAGGATATTCGGGCCTTGCCGATCTTTCGGTGCCGGCTTGGCTCCTGTCCGCCCTGCTGACGCGTCCGGGCGGCCGCCTGGCCCTCGTCGTTCCCGCCACCTGGCGCTCGCGCGACTACGCCGATGTCGTGCGCTACGTGCTGCTGCGGGCGTTTCGCCTTGAATTCATCGTCGCGGATACGCAGCCCGGCTGGTTTTCGGACGCGCTGGTGCGCACGCATCTTGTGATCGCGCGGCGGCTCTCATGGGACGAAGCGCAAGCGCCCGTGTCGGATCGGTCGTCCTTGCCTGCCGCACACTGGCTGCAAGTGACGCCGGCGGCTGCGGGCGGAGGGTCCCTGGTGGGGAGTGCCTTCCCCGGGCCGGAACCAGAGCGGGATTTCGCAACCTGGGCGAGCGCGGCGAACCGGGAGGTTCCGAGCATCGGGAGCCGCCCGTTTGCGCTGGATGAGGAATGGCGAACACTGGAGCAGCGCCTTGGACGCAAGAGCTGGTTTCAGAACGCCGAAAATCGGCGCGACGCGCTGCCGCTCTTTTCGGTCGCGGAGGCACGGCCGGCGACGATGCCGGAAGGATTGCGCGAAATGCTGCCGCCCGGCGCGACGCCGGTTCGTCTCCAGACGCTTGAACGGGCGGGCATCCGGGTCAGCCAGGGCCTGCGTTCGGGTTGCAACCGGTTTTTCTATGTGACGCTTGCCGGTGAGGATGAGAACGAAACCGTTACCGTCGAAGCGTCGGAGAGCTTTCAGAACATGCGTTTCCGCGTTCCGGCGGCGGCGCTGCGGCCCGTTCTCCATCGCCAGGCGGATATTGAGGCCTTTGCGAGCGGCTACCTTCCGGTAACACGCGTGCTCGATCTGTCGGACTGGGTCCTGCCGGAAGACCAGCCGGCCGTCACTGAAGCGGCGGAGGCTTACCGCAGGCGGGGCATGTCCGTGCCGCGCGTCATGCCGCCCGAACTGGCATCGTTCGTGCGGCTCGCCGCCCGGTATGCGCCGGACCCCAAAGAGCCGGCACGGTGCATTCCCGACCTATCGGCAGTGCGCACCAATGTCCGCCGGCCGGCCAACGGCCGCGACGTTCCGCGCTTCTGGTACATGTTGCCAGCCTTCACCGCGCGCCACTTGCCCGTGATCTTCACTCCGCGGATCAATCACGGGACACCGGCCGTCGCGCTCAATACCCAGCCGCCCATCCTGATCGATGCCAATTTCTCGACCCTGTGGGCGGAAGAGAGGCGATGGACAGTTCACGCGCTCTACGCCCTGTTCCACAGCAGCTGGTGCCGGGCAGCGATGGAGTCCGCCGGCACGCCGCTTGGCGGCGGCGCGCTCAAACTCGAAGCGACGCACATCCGCCAGGTGCCGATTCCGCCATTGTCCGACCGGGACTGCGAGAGACTCGCCACGCTAGGACAGCAGTTGGCCGCGGCCGTGCCGTCAGCCCGGCACCAGATCGACATGTTCATCCTGGCCGCTGCGTTGCCCGGCAGCGATGAAAACGACCTCAAAGAGGCGGCGCGCCATATCGACTCCCGACTCGAGGCCGCGTGCGCCGCCCGTCAAAGGACCGTCCATGACAGCTGACATTGCCCGCATTCGTGAAACCATCGGTCGCTGCCGCATGCTGCGGGACGCGGGCCGTGTCGAGGCGGTTCTGCGCAGCGAGTTCCAGGGACGGTTGCGGCTTATGTTCCCCGACACCGCGCATGAAACCTGGATCAACAACTACACCGAAGGGACCGAGGCGCACACCAAGGTCGGCACGGGATCGGGCAAGGCCGCGTCCCGGTTCATAGACAATCTCGTGGGATCGACCACGATCGAATACGAATCCGACCTGCGCAACACGGCCAAGCGCGGCACCGGCTACGCGCAGGTGCAGGAGCAGGCGGCGGGGCTCGTCCGCGCAGGCATGCCGGTTTCCACGGTCCGGGGCGTGCTGTCCGACACGGTCGAATGGTACGCCTACGATGCCGTGCTTGCGCCGGGTGTCGATCCGTCCGCCTGCACCGCTGCCGATATCACGCTCGTCGTCGTTGACGAACTGACGCTGGCCGATGACAGCGTCCTGTCCGCCGAGCAGCTCGGCGCTTTCATCAGGAAGCATCTGGCGCGCGAACAGTCCCGGCCCCTGCGCGCCGAATTCCTCGCTTCCGATCTTGGCATGGATTCGGCCGCATATAAGAGCAGCGCGGGGCCTTTGTCGCTGTTGGTGAACGAGGGGCGCAAGGCCGATCCGTCGGCGAGCCTGGCGACCGACCTCTGGTCCCGCTTCGTCGATCACCTGGAGGGGCCGGCGGGCACCTTCCGGACCGCCGCGTATGTCGATGAAGCCTACGTGACGCTGCTCGCGCGGCTGCTGAGCGCGAACGTGCTGACGGGCAAGGCGCTGCTCAGCACGGACGACGAGCTGAAGGCGATGCTGAACGGCGCATTCTTCCGCAACAATTTCCAGCTGGAGAATGTGGTCGAGCAGGACTATTTCGGCTGGCTTCTCGGCCCGTCCTACATCGACCGGCTCGTCGCGGTGGCCCGCGACCTCCAGCGCGATCTCTATGCTTACGATTTCAGCTGGTATCCCGAAGAGGATTTGTTCGGCCGCCTCATGGCGCAGCTCGCCCGGCGCAGCCAGCGCAAGCTGCTCGGCCAGGAATGGACCCCGCACTGGCTCGCCCGCCTGCTTGCCGACCGTTGCATCGACGGCCTCCCGGCAGGGGAAAGCCCCCGGATCGTCGATATGTGCTGCGGGTCCGGCACGATGCTCGCGGAAATCATAAAAGCGACGCGGGACCGGTTCGGCTTTGTCGCGATCGAACAGCTTGAGGACGTTGCGACCGGCTTTGATATCGACCCGCTGGCCGTCAGCCTCGCGAAGGCGACATGGGTCGTCAGCCTGTCGGCCGAGATCAAGGCGGCGACGAAACCAATCGTCATCCCGGTCTATCACGCGGACTCGCTGTTCGCCGTTACGCCGGTTTCCGCGTCAGTTCCCTTGGTCGGCGAAAGCGACACCATTCCGGTTTCCCTCGACGGCACGACCATCCAGCTGCCGACGGCGCTGGTGCAGCCGGCCTACCGGGAGTTTTTCGACCGGATCGTGGACTGGGCTTACGACGAAGCGCGCGATGCGCAGCGGCGCGGGACCGTCGCGGGCTTCAGCAAGGCCGACGCGGACAGCTTTCTCGACGGCACGATCGAGGCGTTCGGGATCACATTGCCGCCGGAGCTTTACAAACAGCTTTCCGGCGCGCTTTTCCCGCTGGCGCATCGCATGGCTGAACTGGCGGTCGCCGGGCGCAACGGCATCTGGGCGTTCATCCTGCGCAATACATACAGGCCGGGACTCCTGACCGGCCACTTCAACGGGCTTGTGTCCAATCCGCCATGGCTCGCCATGAGCGGGCTGGCCGACAATCCCTACCGGGACCTGCTGAAAGGCAGGGCGAAACTCTACGGCATCCAGCCGGCGGGACAGTCCTTCCTTCATCTTGAGCTGGGGACGATGCACATGCTTCACGCCATCGACCGCTATCTCGGGCCGGATGCCTGCGTCGCCTGTCTCGTGCCCGGCACTGTGCTGAACGGAAACCATCACGAGCGGCTGCGGCGGCATGACTTCCTGGCAAGCGACCGTCCCGTGCCGTTCGACATCGCAGAAGTCTGGCAGGTCGCGCCCGGCACCTTCAAGTATCCCGGCGCGGCGCTGGTCGGACACAAGAGAGCGGACACGACCGGGCTTCCGCAGAACGCGTTCGCCGGCTTCGTCGCGACCGATGCGGGGCTGGATGCCGCAGGCTTTTCAGTTCGCACCATCGGGTCGGCGCGCAGCGCCTGGGTGCTCGAAAAGGGCGGCGGTGCGGCCGTGGCCAGCGGCGGGGCAGACCTGCCGCAGCAGGGGGCCGATCTTATGCCGCGCACGGCGGTATGCGTGGACATCGTCCAGAATGCGGGGCCGGAATACCGTGTCGATACGCCGACCCGCGCTTCCGCATGGGGGTTTACGATCAAATCCGCCAAGGAGATGGCGGCCGAGCGCTTTCCCGGCCATGTCGCGCCGCGCTTTATCTATCGCATGGCGCAGTCGGAAAACCTGCTGCCATTCGTTCTCGGTGCCCATCGCGCGCCCATGGCTTTGCCGGCGCTGCGCGCGGCCGGCGGGACATGGAGCATTCTCGACGAGTCTGAAATCCGCCGACAGGGATTTACCCAGACCGCGCGGCGCTTCGCCGCGATCAACCAGAAGCTCAAAACGGTCGGGAAAGGAAAAACGCTCCAGCAGCGCATAGACGAACGGGGCAAGCTGTCCAAACAGGTGTTCGGGGCGGCCGGGCATCTCATTCTGGCCGGGGCTGGCGGCAAGATAATCTGCGCGGCGTGCCTTCCGGTGGCGCAGGCCTTGGATCTTGTTGTCGATCAGACCCTCTACTGGAAGGTCGTGGCGGACGCGGACGAGGCCTGGTACCAGGTCGGCATGCTCAACAGCGTGGCCCTGACCAACGCCACCCTCGCGTTCAACCCGAAGGGAGATTTCGGCGAAAGGCATCTCCACACGCTGCCGTACAGGATGATGCCCGCATACGATGCCGGCAACGGCGACCACCGGAAGATCGCGGCCCTCGCGAAGGACATTGCCGTACTTGCCGAGGGCCACTGCACGACCGACCCCTATCTGGCCGACCCTGCCAAAGCGCTGACAGCGCGCCGCCGCAAATTGCGCGCGCTGCTCGAAGGATCGCCGCTCCTGGTGCAGCTTGAAACGCTGGCCCGGTCTGCTCTTGCCGGCACATCCACCGCGTCGACCGGCGGGAGCGGCAGCGGGGCGCAGGCACCGGCATGCTGATCGTCCAGAATGCCGCGGAACCGGCGAGCTTGCGCAACGCTCTCGTCGATATCGTCACGGCGGGGACGGTCGATATTCGCGTGGCCTCGGCTTACGTCACGCTCGGCGGCGCAAACATACTGCTGTCCGCCGTCGCGAACGCTGTGGGTCCTGCCGCGTTCGCGGCGATGCCCAAGACTCTTGTTACATCCTTCGATTTCGGCCTCACCGAACCACAGGCATTGCAGCATTGGCGCGCGCTGGCGAACGCCACAGTTTTCGTCTCCGGCGCGCAGAGACTGGCGCAGGGTTCGCTTATGCCGCTGCGTGCCTTTCACCCCAAGCTTTATGTCTTTGGCCGCGATCCCCAAACATGCAGCACGCTGGTCGGCTCGGCGAACCTTACGAGCCGTGGCTTTAGCGTGAACACGGAGGTGGCATGGGTGCAGCAGAGCATTCCTCGTGCCGATGCCGATGCCGCCTTTGACAAGGCGCGTTTTGAAACGACCGCTCTCACCGACGACTTGCTCGCAGCCTATACCGCTCTGCGCCAGGCCCAGCCGCCGCCGCCCGAGATCGAGCAGGAGGCGCAGCCTGTAGCAGCGCCGGCACCTGTCGCCGCTGCCGCGCTGCCCCTGTTCAGGCTCGTTATCGCGAACGGAGCCATCAACCCGGCCGATTACGCGGCCATGTGGGTCCACGGTGAGGCCCTTCAGGGCGGATCGAGCAACCAACTGGAATTGCCGCGCGGGGGCCATCGGTTCTTCGGCTTTGTGTTCGACCAGTATGACTATCCGCATAATCTAACGATTGGTGAGCCCGTCCTCCGCAGCGGCGCGCGCGTATGGGACGACAGGCGATTGACGTGGCACGGCAACAACAAGATGGAGCGGATGAATCTGCCCACGGCCGCGCAGGGTGGATTTGAATATCCCGACACAGCCGTTATGTTCCGCCGCCTGACCGATGGCTCGTTTGAACTCATCGTGACCCCTTGGGAGTCAGATCTCGCCCGCTCATGGCGGCTGGCCTCGGCCCAGCGGCAGACGCTATTCCGCTTGGGCACCGTCGCAACTAACCGGATCGTGGGGCTAATCTGACCATCGATCGACAATCACAGGTCAAGTGGGCATTAATCCTTCACGAGTTCGATGCCAGACCCGACCGAGAGGGGAATGAACTGAGAACCTGCCTCACGCGACATTTATAAATTACGTATTTGTTTCAATGGTATAAGGCTGTTCACCGGAAAGCCATCGGTTAACAGGTCGGGAGAATATCGGCCCTGAGAGACCGCTTCCGGCCCTCCTGGCGCGGAGGACAGTGCTCAGCCCCTCTCGCATAACCCTCGACAACAACGGAAAAATCCGGCCGCAGCCGGATCGGGAGAACGCTTTCGCTGGGGCAAGTGGCGGAGCGAGAGGGATTCGAACCCTCGAGACGGTTCCCCGCCTACACACTTTCCAGGCGTGCGCCTTCGACCACTCGGCCACCGCTCCACAGGCCCGTCTTTATCGCGGCGTTCTACCGTCAGCAAGGGGGCTATTGCGATTGGGGTTGCCCGAGTTTCGCGTCGTCGTTCTCGGCAGCGGCGTAAAGGTGACCGACAGGTTGGTTCCCGACCACAAGACGCTTGCCGACTTCCGGCATGCTGATGCGCACGGGGTCGAGCCGATCTGCGAGGTTCTGCCGATCGCCCCGTCTACCTGTTACGATCTCGGCGCATGCAGGGTTCGTGCTCGATGCCCTGAAACAGGCGGTGCTCGATGCCGTTGGTTCAGCAGAGTTGGAGGGGATCGTGGCCCCTGTGGGACCGCGTAAGCCCCGGAAACGGCGAAGCGCATCGGCCGGGAGTAGATGGTGTTGCGGTTGCGGGGCTGCTCGGCGAACTGGATGGGTAATCCTCCCGGTTTTAACGGGGTGCAGCCGTAGAACTCACGCGGCCATCTTCAGCTTCATGGCAGGTGTGACCCCGCCGATGCCCATGTTGGGGCGTTCGTTGTTGTAGGTCCAGAGCCATTCGGAGGCGATCTGCTGCACTTCCTTGATGGTTTCAAAGATGTAAAGGTCCAGAAATTCATGCCGGACCGTCCGGTTGTAGCGCTCGACGTAAGCGTTCTGCTGCGGCTTGCCGTGAACCGCGCCGGGTTTGCCGGAGGCTGATTTCGGTTAGTTACGCGGCCATGGGCTCGGTTTCCAGAGCGGCATAGAAGTTGGCCTCGGCTTCGG
>NZ_OAOQ01000040.1 GCF_900207575.1 Cereibacter ovatus | reverse complement strand
GCGGATCGAGCCGGGCAAGCGCAAGGCGGCCGAGAAGGCTGGAGAGCGCGGCGAGTTCGGGCGGGTTGGTCAGCGCCTCGGCGGCGGCAATCAGAGCGTCCGGATCGCCAGGCGCCGGGACAGCCACTGTCGTCGATGTCTCAATACCGACCGGCTCGTCGGCCGAAATCTCCGGGCGATAGTCCGCCGCACGCGCTCCGCGCATCAGATCATCGTTGAAATCGTCGCCATTCAGCGGGACCACGATCTCGTTCGGAATGTCGGCCCGGTTCAGCCGGTCTGAGAGCGTGGCGGCCGCCTGACGACCGGCATCGCCAGCATCGGCGTAGATCGTGATCCGTGTTGTGCCCGTCGGCCACTGAAACCGCGCGAGCCCGTCGGCAGAGAGTGCCGCCCAGACAGCGGTGCCGAACAGGGCATTTGATGCCAATGCTGTTTCGATGCCTTCAGCGATGCCAAGGTGGCCGTCCGCAGGCATGGCGAACAGGCGCACGGCCGCATCCGCTACCGATCCCAGCATCTTCTTCCCGGCAGGCGCCTTGGCGCTGGCGTCGTCGAGCAGGAAGGTCCGGTGAATACCCTGCGCGCGAGTGCCATCCACCAGGCGTGGCAATGCGATCAGCCCCGGCCAACCGCGTCGCGTGTCGAAATCCGGCAGGTCGGGGTGGAACAGCAGATCCGGGCATCCCGGATCGGCAAGGCCGCGGATGCGGAGGTAGGTTCGGGGGCGCTCGGCGCGATTGCGCGCCGTCAGGGCCGCATCGATGGCGGAAGAGACGGCCGTGGCGATCGGCGGACGCGGCGCATCCTGACCGTAGATGCAGCCCGAGCCATGGTTCAGATCGATCATTGGTCGCGCTCCCAGAACCCGCCAGCCTGCGCGATGCAGGTCAGCTTGTGATGCTGGGCCTCTGTCAGCCGGGCACGCGCGCCGAATGTCGCCAGCTTCTGGCGCAGGCTCTCGCAGAACTCGACCTCGAAGTCGGTGATGGCGTTCGCCGTCGCGGCGGCGAGAAGGTCGGTCCAGGGGGCGGCCTCATTGTTCAGATCGATCATGGCGGCCCCCTCAAAACGGAATCGGATCGTCATGGGCCGTGCCGGTCCGTTCCTTGCGCGCGCCTTGCGCCAGCATGCTGTCGACGTAGCCGGTCACGGCCGCTTCGATCAGACGGTCGATGTCGGCGGCGGTCCGGTTGAAGAAGGGCGCCATCAGGCCGAGGTCGGTCAGCGCTTCGGCGAACAGCACCCGGGCATCGCGGATGGCCTGTGCCTCGCGGGCGGTCTTGTCGATCATGCCATTGTTCCTTTGGGCGATTGCGCTGCCCACGTCCTGACAGCAGAGCGAGCAGAAGCGGTGATAGGGATAGCGGTCGTGCTGGAGCCGGTGGACGTAACCGAAGCCCCGGGCCTCCCGGGCGCAGACGGCGCAGAGCGCTACCCGAGCAAGAGCGTCGTGATCGGGTCGTCCCGTGGCCAGTCCTGCCGGTGAAGCCGTTCCGACTGCATCACGATCCAGCGCGAGATGGCGTTCACCGCCATGGCCTCGAGGTCGCCGAGGGTAACAGGTCGCTGAATTAGTCGCCGTGCCGGAACGTTTTTCCGTTGGATGGACGGCGGCCTTTCGCGTCCGGCCCGTTCCTGAGAAACGGCGTTCGCGCCCGATGCCGGCTTTCGGCTTATGCGGCCAGCAGCCGGGGCAGTCGGGCGAGGTTGTTAGCGGCCATCGTCAGGATGAAGCGGGATCGCACCCGCTCGATGCCGCGATAGACGGTCTGAGCCATGCCACCGACGGTCTTGGCCCAGCCGAAAGCCTCCTCGATGCGCTTGCGGTGTTTCTGGGACAGGGCATGGCTCTCATGCCGGGTGGTGCGGCCGTCGATCGCTGAATGTCGCGACTTCCGGGCGACATGCGGGGTCACGCAGGCGAGCCGCAGGTCGGTGACAAACCCGGCCGCGTCATATCCCTGCTCTGACCCCCGACGCTCATCCAGCTGAGACCAGAGCCGGCGGGTAACAATTGCCCGCTTGCGCGGAGGGAGCAATGGGCGAGCGGCGGAACGCTTCGGTTTCGTGGAGCCGATCGCCCATTGCGGTGCTCTGAGCGGCGAAAGCTGCGGGGGTCTGGTAGCCGAGGGCTGAATGTGGGCGCGCGAGGTTGTAGTCGGCCACCCAGCGGGCGACGACCTCGCGGGCGTGATCCAGTCCGAAGAACAACGTCTCGTTCAGGAGCTCGTCCCGCATCTTCGAATTGAAGGCCTCGCAGATGCCGTTCTGCATCGGTTTGCCCGGGGCGATGAAGTGCCAGGGCACGCCGGCATCTTCGCTCCAGGCCAGCATCGCGTTCGAGGTGAACTCGGTGCCGTGGTCGCTGACGATCAGGCCTGGTTTGCCACGCTGTTCGATCAGGGCCGTCAACTCCCGTGCGACGCGCCTTCCCGAGATGGAGGTGTCGACCACCGCGGCGAGGCATTCCTTCGTCACGTCGTCGATCACGTTGAAGATCCGGAACCGGCGACCTTGAGCGAATTGGTCGTGCACGAAATCGACCGACCAACGCGCATTGGGCACCGCCACCGTCAGCAGGGGCACCCGCGTCCCGGTTGCTTTCTTCCGCCCCCGTCGCTTGCGCACGGTAAGGCCCTCCTCGCGATAGAGCCGCTGGGTCTTCTTGCGGTTCACGACATGTCCCTCCCGCCTGAGCAACACATGCAGCCGCCGGTAGCCGAACCGGCGGCGTTCGGACGCCAGCGCCCGCAGGCGCTCGCGCAGATCGTGATCGTCGGGGCGTCGGCTGCGGTAGCGGATCGAGGTCCGGTCCGCGCCGATCACGGCACACGCCCGCCGCTCGCTCATCTCGTGGTGCTCCACGAGGATCGCGACGGCTTCGCGCCTGGCGGCGGGCGTCACCACTTTCGCGAGAGAAGATCCTTCAATGCAGCCTGGTCGAGCAGCGATTCCGCCAGCAGCCGCTTCAGTCGGGCGTTCTCCTCCTCGAGCGCCTTCAGCCGCTTCGCGTCGGAAACCTCCATCCCGCCGAACTTGGCCTTCCAAGCGTAGAACGTCGCGCTGCTGATCCCATGCCGGCGGCACAACTCCGCCGTCTTCGCACCCGCTTCCTGCTCCCGCAGAATGCCGATGACCTGCTCTTCGGTGAACTTCGATCTCTTCATGGTCCGGTCCTCTCGTTGGGCCGGACTCCAGTATCAGATGGAGGAGTTGTCGGGGGTCAGAGCATCCCTTGTCTGCCCCAAGCGTCAGCCGCCGGGCCGATCCGGGGGAATGGCGGTGGATCATGTCCAGCGCGGCACGCCGTTCGGCACGGCCGTCGGCCCGGGTCAGGTCGCCCTGGACGATCAGGCCGCTGCGGTTCTCCATCAGCGCATGCCCGATGAAGCACAGCATCGCGCCGGTTCCGGGAGACTTATTGTAGAGCCGGGCGTCCGGGTCGGTGGTCGACGCATGGGTGGCGTTCGAGCGCTTTTCGCCCCGGAAATCGACCTCGACGTTGCGGTGCTGGCGGGTGTGGCGGAGCATCGGGGCTGACTCGGCTTGGGTCGGTTCAGGCTGGTCTTCGGGGGTGCCCTCAGGTCCGGGCGGATCACCCGAGCCGTCGTCCTCGGGCGGAGTGTCCCCCGTCCTGGCCTGAAAGCTCTTCATCGAAGCCCAGGCCTTGACCAGCGTCCCATCCACCGAGAAGTGGTCGTCGGACAACAACGGCGCGACCTCACGATGCGCCAGGATCGCGGCCATCACCTTGCGCGACATCTCCGTCGTCAGCAGCCGATCGCGGTTCTTGGTGAACACCGTCGATACCCAGACGGGATCGTCGACGCCCAGCCCCACGAACCAGCGGAACAGCAGGTTATACTGCATCTGCTCCATCAACTGCCGCTCGGTAAGCGTCGCCTGAACCCCACCTTCCTGGCTTGGTCGTAATCGGCTGATTGGAGCCTGATGTTGATCAGGACGGAGTTTCTCCATGGAGGCTGG
>NZ_OAOQ01000060.1 GCF_900207575.1 Cereibacter ovatus | reverse complement strand
CCAGCCTCCATGGAGAAACTCCGTCCTGATCAACATCAGGCTCCAATCAGCCGATTACGACCAAGCCAGGAAGGTGGGGTTCAGGCGACGCTTACGAAGGTTGGATTTCGGACCCATCCCATCCGCCACTTGCACATTGCAAACCCGAAAGCAGGTTCCTCGCGGGGCCTTTTTCTTTATGTGCCAAAGGGGTTTGCAGGGACCATCCGCCCTTCGGAGACTGCCCTGCCGCGCGAGATCGGTCTCCAAACGCTCACCGTCTCTTTCCACCCGCCCCCCGCTCCCGGCAAGACGGGTGAAAAATCCCCATATAATTCAGTGAGCTGACGGGATCGCACTGCGCCCGTGTTTCGCTGGTTCCGGCTTGTCTCAAAGCAGATGGAGGCGCGACACGGGCGGCGTGGTCGTTGGTATGTCTTGGGAGTTTTACGCGAAGTCTCTGATGACAAACGCAGTTTCCGCCCCTAGCCTGGCGCGATGTCAAATGGGGCCTGGAACGATCAAGAGAACGACCTGATCGTCGCGGATTACTTCGCGATGCTGGCCGACGACGTCTGTGGTCGCCCCTACAACAAGGCCGAACACCGGCGTGGGCTTCTGCCGCTGTTGAATGATCGGTCCGAGGGATCGGTCGAGTTCAAGCACCAGAACATCAGCGCCGTGCTTAAGGGGCTGGGTGAGGACTGGATCCCGGGCTATAAGCCTGCCTTCAATTTCCAGCTGACGCTCGTGGATGCCGTGGTGCGCTGGCTGGCGCTGAACCCGGCTTGGCTCGGCCGCCATTCGGGTCCCGGAGCGCCGACTGGCCTAGCGGAGGCACGCACGGTCTGGATCGGGCCGCCGCCTACGTTGTCGAACCAGCCGCCGCCGCAAGAGCTAGAACAGATGCTGCACATCGCCCGCAAATTCGATGTCGCAGCGCGAGACGAGCGAAACCGCGCGCTCGGCCGTGCCGGTGAGGAACGCGTGCTGGCGCACGAATGGGCATCCCTGAAATCAGCGGGCCGTGACGATCTTGCGCGCAAGGTCAGGTGGGTGTCGGAGGAGGATGGCGATGGTGCCGGCTACGATATCGCCAGCTTCGCGCCTGATGGCCGTCCGCGCCTCATCGAGGTGAAGACGACGAACGGCTGGGAACGCACCCCTTTCCACATCGTCCGGCCTGAACAACCGTGAAGTGGTTGATCCAAGGCGATAAACCCGAGGTTTTGGTGGCCATGGCCTGCAGGATTTCATAGGATTCGGCGCGG
>NZ_OAOQ01000025.1 GCF_900207575.1 Cereibacter ovatus | reverse complement strand
CGCCCGACGACGCCGCTCGGGACGGAAAATGATTGTCCTGCGGTCGGATTCAGGCGAAACTCACGTCAGACGGCATGCCACTTGGGGAATGTATGCTAAGTGGAGCACCACTAGGGAGCGTAGCGTAAATGGCCGTTCGCCTGGGCCCGCCGAGTCAGCTCGGTGAAACTTCCACGTGGAAGTCGCCAATGTGCCACGGCGTCATTGCTGCCTTTTTGCTCGCCCGATCCCCATCGTGGAAGTCGCTGCGGAGGCCGACGCCATGGTGACGGTGTTCGGCATTCTGAATCTCACCGAGGACTCCTTCTTCGATGAGAGCCGGCGGCTAGACCCCGCCGGCGCTGTCACCGCGGCGATCGAAATGCTGCGAGTCGGAGCAGACGTCGTGGATGTCGGACCGGCCGCCAGCCATCCGGACGCGAGGCCTGTATCGCCGGCCGATGAGATCAGACGTATTGCGCCGCTCTTAGACGCCCTGTCCGATCAGATGCACCGTGTTTCAATCGACAGCTTCCAACCGGAAACCCAGCGCTATGCGCTCAAGCGCGGCGTGGGCTACCTGAACGATATCCAAGGATTTCCTGACCCTGCGCTCTATCCCGATATTGCTGAGGCGGACTGCAGGCTGGTGGTTATGCACTCAGCGCAGCGGGATGGCATCGCCACCCGCACCGGTCACCTTCGACCCGAAGACGCGCTCGACGAGATTGTGCGGTTCTTCGAGGCGCGGGTTTCCGCCTTGCGACGGAGCGGGGTCGCTGCCGACCGGCTCATCCTCGATCCGGGGATGGGATTTTTCTTGAGCCCCGCACCGGAAACATCGCTGCACGTGCTGTCGAACCTTCAAAAGCTGAAGTCGGCGTTGGGGCTTCCGCTATTGGTCTCGGTGTCGCGGAAATCCTTCTTGGGCGCCACCGTTGGCCTTCCTGTAAAGGATCTGGGTCCAGCGAGCCTTGCGGCGGAACTTCACGCGATCGGCAATGGCGCTGACTACGTCCGCACCCACGCGCCTGGAGATCTGCGAAGCGCAATCACCATCTCGGAAACCCTCGCGAAATTTCGCAGTCGCGACGCCAGAGACCGAGGGTTAGATCATGCCTAGCATTCACCTTCCGGCCGCCCGCTAGCGGACCCTGGTCAGGTTCCGCGAAGGTGGGCGCAGACATGCTGGGCTCGTCAGGATCAAACTGCACTATGAGGCGGCGGTTCATACCGCGCCAGGGGAGCGAATGGACAGCGAGGAGCCTCCGAACGTTCGGGTCGCCTGCTCGGGTGATATCGATTGATAGTGCGCGGTTTCATAGTGATTTCCTTGCCGTCTAAGGGAGGCGGATGCCGCGCGTCATCCATTGACTTGCCGCTGATCGCGCACATCAGAACATAGTGGCAACATATCAGATCGGACACCCTCCGTAAACGAGATGTTGTGCGGGGACTGGTTCGGGCGCTGATATGTAGTGACGTTGTCAATAGGGATGCCGTGCGTGAGACGATTTTCTGCGAGACACCGGATGCCAAGACAGATCGCGTCCAGGACGCTACAGATTCAATATACTCGGGAGAGGAGCGCGCAGGCACTGGCCGCGCCGCTGGCTTCCGGGGTCCAGCGAGGGGACCAGTCGGGGTCCAAACTGCCAAGCCTTTGATATCTTGGTTCCTTCCTGGCGATATTCGTATGCTGGCGGGCGAAGCGCGGCATATCGCCAGCGACAGGGCCGGATTTTTGGGAAGCCACCCCGGCCGGAAGCCACCACGCAATCTGAAATAACAACGCAATAACAGCGCCTTGGCTGGTGGACTCCGGGGTGGATACCCTGGACTCCGGAATCCAGCCGGGGCCGGTGGACTCCGCCATGCCGGAATCCACCGCGCAGCGCTGCTGATTGCTGCCCATTCATCATCGACAGGACTTCTCATGACTCTCGCCTTCGCCCCCGAGCGGATCGAGCAGTGGCCGCTTGCGCGCCTGCAGCCCTACGCGAAGAACGCGAAGCTGCACGGTGCCGACCAGGTCGCGAAGCTCGCCGCCAGTATGGCCGAGTTCGGCTGGACCGTGCCCTGCCTTGTGGGCGAGGACGGCGAGCTGATCGCGGGCCATGGCCGGGTGCTGGCCGCGACGCAGCTGGGGCTGACCGAGGCCCCGGTGATCGTGCTCGGCCATCTGACCGAGGCGCAGCGGCGGGCCTATCGGATCGCGGACAACAAGCTGACCGAACTCGGCAGCTGGGACGAGGCGCTGCTGTCGGCGGAACTGAACGAACTGCTGGCCGAGGATTTCGATCTGTCTCTGGTCGGATTTTCCGACGGCGAACTCGACAAGCTTCTGGCCTTCGTGCCGGAGAGCGATGGCGAGGATGCTGGCGCCGGGGGCTCGGTGCCGCCGGTGACCATCCCCGAACCGCCGCGCAACCCGGCGTCGCGGACCGGCGATCTCTGGATCCTCGGCGACCACCGCCTCCTCTGCGGCGACAGCACCAGCGCGGCCGATGTGCGCCGCCTGATGAACGGCGAGCGGGCGGTGCTCTTCGCGACCGACCCGCCTTACCTCGTCGACTACGACGGCTCGAACCACCCGACGCGGAACAAGGATTGGAGCCAGTCCTACGGCGTGACCTGGGACGACAGTTCACAGGGCGCCGAACTCTACGACGGCTTCATCGCCGCCGCCGTGGCCGAGGCGATCACCGAGGATGCCGCCTGGTATTGCTGGCACGCCTCGCGCCGCCAGGCGATGCTGGAAGCCTGCTGGGAAAAGGCCGGGGCCTTCGTCCATCAGCAGATCATCTGGGTGAAGGATCGCGGCGTCCTGACCCGGTCGCATTATCTCTGGAAGCACGAGCCCTGCTTCATGGGCTGGAGGCGCCCGAACCGCCCGCCGAAGGTGGCCGAGCAGACGCTGCCCTCGACATGGGAAATGCCGAGTTTCGCCAAGGACGAGCGCCCCGACCACCCGACGCCAAAACCGCTGGACGCGTTCGGGATCCCGATGCGTCAGCATGTGGCGCGTGGCGGTCTCTGCTACGAGCCGTTCTCGGGCTCGGGTTCGCAGATCATGGCGGGCGAGGCCAATGGCCGCCGCGTCTTCGCGATGGAGATCAGCCCGGCTTACGTCGATGTCGCCGTGGAGCGCTGGCAGGCGGACACGTGGCGCGAGGCGATCCTCGATGGCGATGGCCGGAGCTTCGCAGCCGTAAGGGCCGAGCGGCTGGGCGAGGACACAGACACCGACGCTGCCGCCTGATGGCCGTCTATTACAACGATTCCGACCCCGCGGCCTGTGCCTGGCTGCGGGACCTCATCGCCGCCGGCCACCTTCCGGCTGGCGAGGTGGACGAACGATCCATTCTCGACGTGGAGCCGTCCGACCTGCGCGGCTTCGCGCAATGTCATTTCTTCGCCGGGATCGGCGGTTGGCCCTACGCACTGCGCCTCGCTGGCGTGGCCGAGGACCGGCCGGTCTGGACCGGATCGCCGCCCTGCCAGCCCTTCAGCCAGGCCGGGAAACGCAAGGGACAGGACGATGACCGCCATCTCGCCCCCGCTTTCCTGCGCCTCGTTGCCGCCTGCCGCCCGGAACTCGTCTTCGGCGAGCAGGTTGCCAGCGCGGCGGTGCTCGGACCATCTGGCCGAACGGTTGGAACGACGGCTGAAGGTGCGGCTGGCTGGGCGTGGTTCGACGCTCTGGCGGCTGACCTGGAAGCGGCATCTTACGCCGTCGCGGCGGCCGATCTGCCGGCTGCGGGCATCGGCGCTCCGCATAGACGGGCCGAAACAACGGACCCGTCGAAGACGAGAAAGCCGCCCGCGCCGAAGCTGAAGCCCGTCCCCGAGGCGGCCGTGACCGCTGTTGGCGATACGCTCCGCGAACAGGGTCTGTCGGTCCCAGCGGTTGGCGGCGGCGGCACCTTCCTGCAGGCGAAAACCGCGAACGAGGTGCTGAAGGCGCAGGAGCGGCGCATCCGGCTCTCGAGGCTGAAGGGGGAGTTGATCGAGCGGGCACGCGCGCTGGCGCTGGTGTTCCGGCTGGCGCGGGAGGAGCGGGACGCATGGGTGACCTGGCCTGCACGCGCGGCGGCGCTGATGGCGGCCGAGCTCTCGGCCTCATGCCGCGATGCGACGGGCCAGCAGATCACCGTGGAGCCAGCCGCGATGCAGAAGGTGCTGGAGAGACATGTACGCGCCCACCTCGACGAACTCGCCGAGGTCCGGCCCGACTTCCGGTGATGATGACGCGCTGACGGACTTCGACGGCGCAGGCGAGATCCTGCGCGCCTGGGGCAACGGGCTGCGGCCTGATCCGGACCTGACCGTCTCGGAATGGGCTGACCGGCACCGGATGCTCTCGGGTCGCGCCTCGGCCGAACCCGGGCGGTATCGCACGGTGCGCACGCCCTACATGCGCGAGATCATGGACCGGCTGTCGCCCGGTGACGCGGATCTCCGCGACCGGGTCCAGCAGCTCTGGCTCGCCTGGACAGACGAGGCCGACGCGGACGGGCTGACGGACTTCTACGGCCTGCAGGCCATGGTCGCGCGGGAGATGTTCGTGGCCGGCGAATGCTTCGTCCGGATGCGCCCGCGTCGGGTCGAAGACGGGCTACTGGTCCCGCTGCAGCTGCAGCTTCTCCAGTCCGAGATGCTGCCCTTCGAGAAGACCGAGACCGCGGCGAACGGCAACCGCATCCGCTGCGGGATCGAGTTCGATGCCATCGGGCGCCGCGTGGCCTACCACTTCCGCCGCCGCCACCCGGGCGACAGCACCGACCAGGGGGCGGCCATCCCGGAGACGGTGCGCGTGCCGGCGGCGGACGTGCTGCACATCTATCGCCCCATCGACGCGGGCCAGATCCGGGGGCTGCCGCATATCGCGCCGGCCATGGTGCGGCTGTTCCTGCTCGACCAGTACGACGACGCCGAGCTCGACCGGAAGAAGACCGCGGCGATGTTCGCGGGCTTCATCACCAAGACCGCGCCGGAAGAGCCCATGATGGGAGAGGCGGAGGCGGATCTCGACGGGGCGGCCATCGCGAGCCTCGAGCCCGGCACGATGCAGGTGCTGCTGCCCGGCGAAGACGTGAAGTTCTCGTCCCCGGCGGATGTCGGCGGCGGCTACGAGGCGTTCCAGTACCGGACGCTGCTCTCGGTCGCGGCCTCGCTTGGGCTGCCCTATCACCTCGTCACCGGCGATGTCCGGCAAGCGAACTACTCGAGTCTCAGGGCCGAACTCGTCGAGTTCCGTCGCCGCATCGGCCAGCTGCAGCATGGCGTCATCGTGCACCAGCTCTGCCGGGCAGTCTGGCGGCGCTGGCTGGAGACCGCGGTCCTGTCGGGCGCGCTGGAGGCCGATCCGGCAGAGGTGCGACCGGTGCAGTGGATCCCGCCGCGCTGGGACTGGGTCGATCCGCTGAAGGACATCCAGGCACAGGTGCTGGCGATGGAGGCCGGCATCACGTCGCGGCGCAAAGTGGTCGAGGCCACCGGCTACGACATCGAGGAAATCGACCGCGAGAACGCCGCCGACGCCGCCCGCGCGACAGGTCTCGGCCTTCGCTACCGCACGAGCCCCGGCGAGACGCAGGGCGCCCGCGCGACGCCGGCAACGCGGGCCGAGCCCGGCAACGGCGCCGGCAACGACACGGACGACGGAGCGGCGACGACCGATCCGGCCACCGAACAGGAGTGACGACATGGCAAGCTGGTATGCGATCCGCGCCCGGGGGACCGGTGCGGAAGTAGCAATCTATGACGAGATCGGCGCCTACGGGGTCTCGGCGAAGGGGTTTCTGGCAGAACTGGGCGCGCTGCCTGAGGGCACGCCTGTCGATCTGCGGCTCAACAGCCCCGGCGGATCGGTCTTCGACGCGGTGGCGATCCACAACGCGCTGAAGCGCCACGAGGGCACGGTCACCGTCTGGATCGACGGCATCGCCGCCTCCGCCGCATCCTACGTCGCCATGGCGGGCGACGAGATCGTCATGCCCGAGAACGCCTTCCTGATGATCCACGACCCGGCCGGCCTCGTGATGGGCACGGCCGAGGACATGCGCGCCATGGCCGAGGCGCTCGACAAGGTGAAGGGCAGCCTCGTCTCCGGCTATGCCGCGAAATCCGGCCGGACGCCGGAAGAGGTCTCCGCGCTCATGGCCGCCGAGACATGGTTCGACGCGTCGGACGCCGTGGCGCAGGGCTTCGCCGACCGGCTGATCGAGCCCGTCCGCATCGCCGCGAACTTCGACATTGGGCGCTTCCGCAATGCGCCGCCGGTGTTGGTAGAGCAGGTCGAAGCGGATCAGGACTCCGACGACGCGGCCGACTGCGTCGAGATCGAAGCGGACGAGGACACCGACGAGGCCGCCGAAGGCGATCAGCTTTCTGATGTCGAAAACGAGCAGGCCGCCGCCGCCGACACCGCTCAGCCTCCGGCCGAGACGCCACCTCCCAGCGGCGCGCCGCCGGATCCCGCCGCGATCCGGGCCGATGCCATCGGCCACGCCCGCGCCGTCATCGATCTCTGCCTCCTTGCCGGCCAGGCGCAGATGGCCGGCCGCTTCCTCGAAGAGAACGCGAGCCTCGACGAGGTGCGCGCCGCGCTCCTCGCCGCCAAGGCCGAGGCCGAACCCGAGATCGTGCCCCATCACCCGCAGCCCGGCCGCTCCTCGGCCGCGCGCCCCTGGGGCGAGATCGTCGCCCGCACCTTCAAGCTGAAAGGATGACACCATGACCACGCTCGTCGAAGGCACGCACCCCGGCGGTTTCCTCGTCTGGGAAGCCTTCCGCGACTACACCCGCGAGACGATCACCGTCGCCTCGGGCACGCTTGAGCCCGGCACGGTGCTGGGCAAGATCACCGCGTCCGGCAAATACGCCGCGCACGATCCCGCCGCCGTCGACGGCACCGAGACAGCCGTCGCGGTGCTCTGGGGCAATGCGGATGCGAGCGCCGGCGATGCGCCCGCCGTCGCCGTCGTTCGCGGACCCGCCATCGTCAACCGCCACGACCTCTTCTTCGCGGGCACCCCCAGCGAGGGCGAGATCGCGGCCGCCCACACGGCGCTCCTCGCCGCGGGCATCCTCGTCCGCTGATCCAATCCCGACAGGAGGCATCCTCATGGCCACCATGGACATCTTCGAAGGCGATGCCTTCACCATCGTCGAGCTGACCCGCGCGCTCGAGAACATCCCCTTCAAGCCCGCGCTGCTCTCGGGCTCGGCCCTCTTCAGCCCGCGCGGCGTGCGCTCCCGCACGGTCGTCATCGAGAGCCGGGACGGCACGCTGTCGCTGATCCCGTTCTCCGAGCGCGGCTCGGCCTACGAGCAGCAGGTTCCTGATCGCCGCGAGATGCGCGCCTTCGTCTGCCGCCAGTTCAAGAAGCAGGACGTGCTCTGGGCCTCCGAGATCCAGTCCGTCCGCGACTTTGGCTCGGAAAGCGCAACCCAACAGGTGCAGACCGAAGTGGCCTACCGGCTCAGGAAGCTCCGCCAGGACGCCGAGACCACTTTTGAGTACCACCTGCTGAACGGCATCCAGGGGCTGGTGAAGGACCCGAAGGACCACGCCACGGTGGTGAACTACTTCACCGAGTTCGGGATCACACCGGCGGCCGAGATCGACTTCGATCTCGACAACGCGACCCCCGCCTCCGGGGCGCTGCGCAAGCGCTGCCAGGCGCTGATCGAGAGCGTCGAGGACTCGATGGGCGGGCTCTCGGCCGGCGCCGTTCAGGTTCGTGCCGAATGCGGCTCGGCCTTCTTCGCCGATCTCGTCGCCCACAAGGAGGTACGGGAGACTTACCTCAATACCGCAGCCGCCGCCGACCTGCGCGGCCGCGTGGCCGACGAGGTGAGCTTCGGCGGCATCACCTTCCGCCGCTACCGGGGCGGGGTCGGCTTCACGGTCCCGGCCGACAAGGCGTTCTTCTATCCCGAAGGCATCGAGGGGCTCTTCGAGATCTACTACGCCCCAGCCGACACCTTCGAGACGGTGAACACGCTGGGCCAGCCGCTCTATGCCCGGACGATCCCCGACCGGGACCGCGACGAATGGGTGCGGCTGGAGATCGAGAGCAACCCGCTCCCGATCTGCACACGGCCGCAGGTGTTGCGCTCGGCACGGCGGACCTGAGTCAGAGCGTGACGCCGTATCGGGCGTGAAGATCGCTGAGATGCCGGACCAGCCAGTCGGCCGGTTCGGTATCCTGCCAGAAGCGCCAGAGTTCGGGATAGCTCATCGCCTCGAACGCCGGCGATGATCCTGCCACGCGCGCCCTGAACTCCTCGATCTCGTCTCGATGGGCCACAAACTCGGGACCGGCGGTTGGGTTCGCGGGCTCCCAGAACAGATAAAGCAGCGTCACCGGTCGGTCGGGGAAGCTGCGTGCCAGTCCGAACGCATGCTTGATAAGCTGCGCAGCGTCGAGCCAGGTGTACTTGTCTGGCCGATCCCGGAGGCGCAGCATTTCGCGGAAGTATCCCTGGTCGCGCCGCGAGTCTCTGATCTGCTCCTCGTATGCGGGTGAGAATTCGGCTCGGTGGGGCGACAGGTGTTCGGTCAGCTTCGACTCGATCCCGACCACGCCGCCGGGGCCCGAAAGCACGACATCGAGGTTGGGTGCACGGCCGCCGCGGAGTCCGGTGGGGCATTTCCGTTCGAAGCGAAGATCGTCGAAACCGGCAGCCATCGGCATGGCGAGGTCGGCGATCCGGCTCCGAAACGGCGCGAAGCAGTTGACCGCCAGCCCAGATGAAGAATGGGCCGCCCGGAACTTGGTCTGCAGCTCGTTGCCGTCGCCTGAGGACAGGTCTGCTTCGAAATCCTTCAGCGTGACCTGCGGAAGCAGGGTGTCGCGAAAATCTGCAACGTAGCCCTTCGGGTCGAGGGACGTGTCCGGGTGCTGGCCCATGAACGCCTCTGACAGCGCCTGGACGGCTCGGACCCTCGTCGGGCGTTCTGAAATCGATTCCTGTTTCATGGGAGCAGTATAGCCATGGCCAGCGCGTTCGCATCCGCCCTCGAGGCGCTCTTCGCGGATGCGCATCTCGCGAGTGACATCGTCTACATCGCCGAGGGCGGCGCGCCTTCGCTGGTCCGCGCCATCCTGCGGCGCCCCGACGACGTCACCAGTTTCGGCGAGGCGCGGATCTGGTCGGAGAGCACCCGGCTCGATCTGCGCCTTTCCGAGGTGGCCAACCCGCGTCCCGGCGACCGCATCGAGATCGACGGCGAGGCCTTCCTCATCCAGGGCGAGCCCGTCCGCGACCGCGAACGGCTGGTCTGGACAGTGGATCTGCGTCCGGCCTGATCGCGATGAAGCTGAAGCTCGACATCACCCCGGACCTCGTCGCCGCCATGGCGGCAGAGGTGAAGGCCGGAGAGAAGGCCGTCACCGCCGCTATGCGCGAGGCGGGCACCGGGCTGAAGACCGCCTGGCGCGGCCAGATCACCGGCGCGGGGCTCGGCCGGCGGCTCGCCAACTCGATCCGGAGCCAGACCTTCCCGAAGGCCGGCGAGAGCCTGAACGCCGCGGCGCTCGTGTGGTCCAAGGCCCCGGTCATCGTCGGCGCTCACGACACCGGGCCGCTGATCCGCTCCAAGGACGGGTTCTGGCTTGCGATCCCGACGCCAGCCGCCGGACGCGGCCTGCGCGGCGGCAGGATCACCCCCGGCGAATGGGAGCGCCGCCGGGGGCTGCGGCTCCGCTTCGTCTACCGTCGCCGCGGGCCCAGCCTGCTGGTGGCAGAGGGACGGCTGAACAGTCGTGGGCTCGGTGTCGCGTCACGCTCGAAGACTGGCCGCGGGCGCACGACGGTGCCGATCTTCCTGCTGGTGCCGCAGGTCAAGCTGCCGAAGCGGCTCAACCTAGACCGGGATGCCGAGCGGGCGCTGGACAGCGTGCCGGGTCTGATCGTGGCGAATTGGGTTGAGGGGCGGCTTGGATGAGTGCGCAACCATTGGAATAAACCGGACGCTCGACGGAGCGCATTATTCAGCGCCCACCCACTTCAACACAGCAAGTGCCTCTGGCGAACTACGAACTCGAAGCTTGATTTCCCCGCGTGACGTTTCTTCCGAAGCGGGAAAGTGCTCTTTGGTCTTGCCCGGATCAATAAGCCCTGCATTCAAGGCAGGCTTCCGAAAGTACCACAGGACCCACTTCTGATTCAGGACAGCTGAATACAGCCAGTCGCCCTTGGCTTCGAAACGAAGTTCTCGTTCTATGTAACCATGTCCGGCCGGGCGCACCGTGGTCCCGCCAGGAAAATGAGCATGGGCAAAGGTCAAATAGGCGTCGCGGACGGCAGCATCGATGGCTGTTGCCGCTCGTAGCTGTTCTTCGAGTCTATGCGGATCAAGCAGCATCTTTCCTCCCACCGCTTGGTTCCGCGCGGCCTTCATTAATCCAAACACCCTCGAAACAAACGTCAAGCGCGGAGTCGCGTGACAGATATGCCCACCCCTCGCGAAACCATCCTCACCGCGCTGCACGCGCGGCTCTCGGCGCTGCCCGCCACCGCCCTCCGCGGCGAGGTGCTACCCGAGCGCGTCCCGGCCGAAGGCCTGCTGATCCTGCGCGACGGCGAACCAGGCGAGCCCGAAGTCACGCTGTCGCCCCTGCGCTACCACTACCAGCACCGCGCCGAGATCGAGGCGGTCGTTCAGGGCGCCGATCGCGACGCTGCGTTCGACACGCTGACCGCCAGCATCGGCGCAGCGCTTGCCGCCGACCGGACGCTGGGCGGGCTCTGCGACTGGGTCGAGGCCGAAGCCCCGCGCCCGGTCGATCTGCCGGTCGAGGGCGCGGCCAGCCTGAAGGCGGCCGTGATCCCGGTGGTGCTGCACTATTCCACGGCCGATCCGCTCGGCTGATCCCGACAACCCGAGGAGAACACCATGGCACGAGCCCAGGGGGCGCGGGCGCTGATGGCGCTTGCGTTCGAGACGACCTATGGAACGCCGCCCGCCAGCGGCTTCACCCGCATGCCCTTCGCCAGCACCTCGCTCGGCGCCGAGCAGCCACTGCTGAACTCGGAGCTTCTCGGCTACGGCCGCGATCCGCTGGCGCCGATCAAGGATGCGGTCACGGCCGATGGCGACGTCGTCGTGCCGCTCGACGCCGAGGCTTTCGGGTTCTGGCTGAAGGCGGCCTTCGGGACACCGACGACCACGGGTGCGGAGGCGCCCTACAGCCACGAGTTCCAGTCGGGGTCCTGGACGCTGCCCAGCATGTCGATCGAGACCGGCATGCCCGAGGTGCCGCGCTACGCGATGTACTCGGGCTGCGTGCTCGACCAGATCACCTGGCAGATGCAGCGATCCGGGCTCCTGACCGCGACAGCCCGGCTGGTGGCGCAGGGCGAGACGGTCGGCACCACGACCAGCGCCGGAACGCCCGCCGCGCTGGAGCTGAAGCGCTTCGGGCATTTCAACGGGGCGATCACGCGGAATGGGTCCGCCCTCGGCAACGTGGTCTCGGCCGAGATCACCTATGCCAACAACCTCGACCGGATCGAGACCATCCGCTCGGATGGCCGCATCGACGGCGCGGACCCGTCCATCGCCGCGCTGACCGGCCGGATCGAGGTGCGCTTCGCCGACCAGACGCTGGTGACGCAGGCAATCAACGGCGAGGCCTGCGAGATGGAGTTCGCCTACCTCCTGCCGTCCGGCGAAAGCTTCACCTTCACCGTGCACGCCGTCTACCTGCCGCGTCCGCGCATCGAGATCTCGGGGCCGCAAGGCGTGCAGGCCACCTTCGACTGGCAGGCGGCGCGCGACAGCGTCGTCGGCCGGATGTGCACCGCAACCCTCGTGAACGACGTGGAGACCTTGTCTTAAGATTTCCCCCGGTTCCCGTGCGATACGGGAGCCGCTGTCCGGCACCTCAAATATGCCGGACAGCGGCGGGGGACGGATCGTTGTGGAGATGGTCGGAGAGGGCCGGTCAGTAGTGTGATCGCCCCCGCCTTTTCGAATGTCCTGAACGGATACATGGGGAAGACCTCGCGTCCTTGCCCCGAATGACAAGGCCAGGAGGCGAAAAGACCATGACCGACACTATCGGGATCGACATCTCGAAGACCACACTCGACATCTACCGTATCTCGGACGGCAAACGAGCCCGCTTCGGCAACGACGCGTCCGGCTTGAAGGCCATGCGCAAGTGGCTCGGGGCGGCACCGCTCCGCGTCGTCTACGAGGCGACCGGGCGCTATCACCGCGATCTGGAGGCCGCGCTTGCGGCTTTCGGCCATCACAACGTCAAGGTGAACCCCGCACGGGCGCGACGCTTCGCGCAGGCTACCGGACAGGGAGCGAAGACCGACCGCGTCGATGCGGAGATGCTTGCACGGATGGGTACCGTGCTCGGCCTCGAGGCGACCCCGGTCAAAACTGACGAACTGCACGAAATCAAGGAGCTGCATGTCGCTCGGGTTGCTCTGATCAAGGATCGGACGGCCTGCCGAAACCGGATCGGCATGGCGCGCAACAAGATCGTCCTGGCGCAGCTGCGCGCGCGCCTTCGCCAGATCGACACCCAGATCGCGCAGATCGACAGGGAACTGCGCTCCCGGATCAAAGCCGATCCCGGGCTCGCCAGGCGCTACGAGATCCTGACGTCGATCCCCGGCGTCGGGCCCGTCGCCGCCATCGCCCTGATCATCGAGATGCCGGAGCTCGGGGCGATGAGTTCGAAGGAAGCTGCGAGCCTCGCAGGCCTCGCACCTATCACGCGGCAGTCGGGAACGTGGAAGGGCAAGGCCCGTATCGGCGGAGGCCGCACTGCTCTCCGTTGCATGCTGTTCATGTTCTCGGCGCGGCCGGTGCCGCCATTGGCAGCAGCATCGGCGGCGCGATCCTCGGCGTGAGTGCCGCCACCATCGGCGGCTTCATCGGCTCCAGCATCGGCTCGGTGGTCGACAGCTGGATCATCTCGTCGCTGGCGCCCACACAGCGCATCGAGGGCGCGCGGCTCGACACGCTCCGCATCACCTCGGCCACCGAGGGCGCGGTCATCCCGCGGCTCTATGGCCGGATGCGCATGGGCGGCAACATCATCTGGGCGACCGATTTCCGCGAGGAGACGAAGACCACCACGCAGGGCGGCGGCAAGGGCGGCGGAGGCGGCAAAGTCAAGACGACCGAGTATCTCTACTTTGCCAGTTTCGCCGTAGCGCTCTGCGAGGGCCCGATCACCGGGATCGGCCGCATCTGGGCCGACGGCAAGCCGATGGACCTCTCCGGCGTCACCTGGCGCTGGTATCCGGGCGACGAGGCGCAGACGGCGGACCCGTTCATTGCGGCGAAGATGGGCGCGGCCAACACGCCCGCCTATCGCGGCACGGCCTATGTCGTCTTCGAGGAACTGGCGCTCTCGACCTACGGCAACCGCCTGCCGCAGCTGTCCTTCGAGGTGTTCCGCCCGCTCGCCGATCCCGACACCGCCGAGGGGCTGACCCGCGCCGTCACCATGATCCCGGCCTCGGGCGAGTTCACCTACGCGACGCAGGCGATCCGCAAGACCGATGGCGGCGCGACGGTGCCCGAGAACCTGAACGCGTTGGCTGACTCCACGGACATGGTGGAAGCGCTCGACCGGCTGCAGGCGATGGCGCCGGCGGTCGAGAGCGTCAGCCTTGTCGTGGCGTGGTTCGGCGACGACCTGCGCGCGGGATCCTGCAAGGTGCGGCCGGGCGTCGAGGTGTCGGCCAAGTCGACCACGCCCGCCAGCTGGTCGGTCAACGGCGTCAGCCGCGCCAGCGCCTTCCTCGTCAGCCGCGACGATCAGGACCGCCCCGTCTATGGCGGTACGCCGTCCGACTTCGCCGTGGTGCAGGCGATCCAGGAGATGAAGGCGCGCGGGCTGCGCGTGACCTTCTACCCGTTCATCCTGATGGACGTGCCGCCGGGCAATACGCTGCCGAACCCGTATTCCGACAACGCCGCCGGGACCGGCCAGCCTGCGTTCCCCTGGCGCGGCCGGATCACCTGTTCCCCGGCTGCGGGGTTCGCCGGGACGGTGGACAAGACCGCCACGGCGGCAAGCCAGGTCGCGGCGCTGTTCGGCGCGGCCACGCCCGCGAGCTTCAGCGTTTCGGGCCAGTCGGTCTCCTGGACCGGGCCATCCGGTGACTGGGGCCTGCGCCGCATGGTGCTGCACTACGCCCATCTCTGCGCGGCGGCGGGCGGGGTCGATGCCTTCCTGATCGGCACTGAGATGCCGGGGCTGACGACGATCCGCTCGGGCGCCAGCACCTACCCGGCGGTGCAGGCCTATCGGGACCTGCTCGCGGATGTGCGGTCGATTCTCGGGTCCGGCACTAGGATCGGCTATGCGGCCGACTGGTCAGAGTATTTCGGGCATCAGCCGGGCGATGGCAGCGGCGACGTGTTCTTCCACCTCGATCCGCTCTGGTCGGATGCCAACATCGATTTCATCGCGATCGACAATTACATGCCGCTCTCCGACTGGCGGGACGGGTTCGAGCATGCCGACGCGGCCGAGGGCTGGCCTGCGATCTATGACCGGACCTATCTGCAGAGGAACATCGCGGGCGGCGAAGGCTTCGACTGGTTCTATGCCTCTGCCGCCGACAGATCCGCGCAGGTCCGCACCCCGATCACCGATGGCGCGGCGGCCAAGCCGTGGGTGTTCCGCTACAAGGACCTGCGCGCCTGGTGGTCGAACCCGCACTACAATCGCCCGGGTGGGGTGGAGAGCGGCACACCGACGGCGTGGGTGCCGGAGTCGAAGCCGATCTGGTTCACCGAGCTCGGCTGTCCGGCCATCGACCGGGGCACCAACCAGCCCAACGTGTTCTTCGACCCGAAGTCGTCGGAGAGCTTCACGCCGCATTTCTCGCGAGGCTGGCGCGACGACGCGATCCAACGCGCCTACCTCGAGGCCAGCTACCTCTGGTGGGGTCAGGGCGCGAACAACCCGACGTCATCCGTCTACGGCGGCCGGATGGTCCATGTCCCCGAATGCGCCGCCTGGACCTGGGACGCGCGGCCCTATCCGTTCTTTCCGGAGCTGACCGGCACCTGGACAGACGGCCCGAACTGGCGGCTCGGTCACTGGCTGACCGGACGGCTCGGCGCGGTGTCGCTGCCGGCCCTCGTGCGCCATCTCTGCCTGCGCGCTGGGCTGGCGGAAAGCCTGATCGACGTCTCGGGCCTCTGGGGCGCGGTCGAGGGCTATGTGATCGGGGCACTCGAAAGCCCCCGCGCCTCGATTTCCACCTTGGCCCGCCACTTCGGGTTCGATGCCATCGAAACGGAGGGCGTGATCCGCTTCGTCATGCGCGGCCGCGCCTCGGTTGCGACGCTCACCATCGACGATCTCGTCGCAAGCCGCGAGGGCGAGGCCTTCGAGCTGACCCGCGGCCAGGAGACCGAACTGCCCCAGGCGCTGAAATGGCAGGTCGCCCGCGCGGACGAGGATTATGACGCAGCGCTTGTCGAGGCCCGCCGTATCACGGTCGACACCACGCGCATTGCCTCGGAAAGTTTCCCGATGGCGATCCCGCCCGAAGAGGCCGAACGCCGCTGCCGCCGCGCGCTGATGGAAGCCTGGATCGGCCGGGAGAGCGCCACCTTCCGCCTGCCGCCCTCGCGGCTAGCCCTCGATCCCGCCGACGTCATCCGGCTGGCGCATGATGGCCGTGAGGTCGAGTTCCGCCTCGTCTCCGTCGCCGATGCCGAGGCGCGCGGGATCGAGGCTGTCCGCCAGGACCGCGCCGCCTACGATCTGCCGCCCGGCGATCCCCGGCCCGCTTCGCTGGCCAGCCCCGTCGTCTTCGGGACGCCGGAAGTGGTGATGCTTGACCTGCCGCAGATCAGCGAAGACCAGCCCGCACATCGGCCCCTGATCGCGGCCCATGCCAGTCCCTGGCCGGGCGAGATCGCCGTGTTCCGCAGCGCCTCCACGGATGGCTTCGCGTTGCTGACGACCTTCGGTAGTCGGGCGCGGATCAGGCGATAGCGGCCGGGGGCGATGAGTTCCGCCGCGCCTGCCTGGATGATCTCCCACACCCCTGCTGCCGCCTCGACCGCCAGCGCATTGACCCCGCCGAACAGCGCAACGTCCGTCACGCTCTCCAGCGTTCCGGACAGCAGATCGACGACCAGCGCGTTGCCCAGATCGAAGCGCGAGGTCGGCCCCGGAAAGAAGTCGAAGGCCAGCGTGCCGACCCGCCTGCTGCGTGGCCAGCGCGGGACGGAATACGCGATGGGCACCCCGGCACCGGCTGGGGCGCGGGTTGTGGTCCTGGACACCGCGCTGTCATCGCTGCCCATCGCCGAAGCCGACCTCGGTCTGCCTTGGAACTGGCGCATCGGCCCTGCGGCACGGGCCGTCAGTGACGCAAGCTATGCCGCGCTGGGCTTCGCCCCCTCCGGCCGGGGGCTTGTCCCCTTCGCGCCGGTGCATGCCGAACAGCCGTGGCGAACGGCCCGCAACACGGGCGATCTGACCATCCGCTGGACACGACGGTCCCGCGCGCTGGTCGCCGATGCCTGGGAGCAGGTCGAGGTACCCTTGGCAGAGGACCTGGAAAGCTACGACGTCCAGATCCTCGACGGGGCTGCGATCAAGCGCACTCTGACCAGCAGCACGACCTCCGTCCTCTACGCCGCCGCCCAGCAGACCACTGATTGGGGCGCGCCGCTCGGGCCGGGGCAGACGCTGGCCATCCGCATCTTCCAGCTCTCGAACCGCCTCGGCCGCGGCACGCCCGCCGCGGTCACGCTGCAATTCTGATCCCAATCCACGGGAATCCCCATGTCCGACACCACGACCCATCTGGGCCTGCCGTATCTTCTGGCCGCCCAGGCGCAGAAGCACGTCAGCCACAACGAGGCGCTGCGCCTGCTCGACGCCATGGTGCAGCTCTCGGTCCTCGACCGCACGCGCACCGCGCCCCCGGCCAGCCCGGCAGACGGCAACCGCCATCTGGTGGCCTCCGGCGCGACCGGCCTCTGGGCTGGGTGGGACTTGAACGTGGCCTTCTGGGTTGACGGCGCGTGGATCCGCCTCGTTCCTCGCACCGGCTGGATGGTCTGGGTCGCGGCCGAGGGGCTGTTCCTCGTCTGGAGCGGCAGCGTCTGGGAGGTCGTGGGCGAGCCGCGCGACGTCTCCGATGCCGTGTTCAGCCTGGTGAACGATGCGGACCCAACGAAGAAGGCGACATTCTCGCTGGCGGGGATCAGCACCGGCACCACGCGGAGTTTCACCCTGCCCAACACCTCCTCTGAACTGGCAATCCTTGCAGGCACCCAGACCTTCACGGGCAACAAGACGTTTTCGGGGACTCTGACCGCCTCGGGCACGGTCACCGTCTCGGCAGCGTCCGCCAGCATCGGCACGGCCACGACGACCGCGACCTACGGAATGGGCACCGGGGCGACGACCACCGGCGTCACCAAGACCGTGAACCTCGGCACCGGCGGCGCCTCCGGATCGACCACGGTCGTGAACATCGGCTCTGCGACGGCTGGCGCAGGCGGCACGACGGTGGTGAACACGCCCACGGTCACCTTCGCCAATGCGGTCACGCAGGTCGGCATGCCGCAGGCGAACCTGACTGCTCAGCTTCTCGGCCTCGGCGGGGCCACGGCGGACAGTTACAACCGGGTTTCGGTCAACACTCCGGCACTGCTGTTCAACAACGCAGGCGCAGGCATCGAGGCCACCGTCAACAAGGCGGCCGCCGGAAACGATGCAGCTTTCGCCTTCAAGACCGGGTTTTCGGCGCGGGCGCTGATTGGCTTGCTCGGCAACGACGATTTCAGCTTCAAGGTCAGCCCTGACGGATCCACGTTCTTCGACGCGATCCGGATCGACCGCACCAGCGGCCAAGTGGAACTGCCGCAGCCGACGGTATTGCCGGGACTGGCGGCCGCGCCAACCCCGCCGCCCGCAGGCAAGGCATCGGTCTATGCCCGCAACCGCGCCGGAGCGCCGTGGATCGACGTCATGCGTCCCTCGGGACGGGATTTCCCCTTGCAGCCGCACTTCGGGGTGAACCGGATCGCAAACTGGTCGCCCTCGGTCAGCACCACGATCACGACCGAAGGCCTGCCGATCACCTCGGTCGGCACCGTCTCGCACCCGACCCTCGCCGCGACGAACCTCGCCGCCTCGATGCGGCGCTGGCGTCTGACCTCGGCGGCCGTCGTGGACTCGGTCGCCGACCAGCGCTCCGCAGGCTGGGCCTGCTGGCGCGGCAACGCGGCGGGCTTGGGCGGCTGGACCTTCGTCACCAGGATTTCGCTCACGACACTGCAGGCGACGGGCATGGGCTTCTTCGGCCTCTATGGTTCAACGGCAGCCCTTGCCACCACCCTGACACTGGCCGCAGCCATCAACTGCATTGGCATCGGCTTCCAGCGCGGGACGCACACCCGTTGGCAGCTGGTCGCGAATGACGGCACCGGGGCGCCGACGCTGACCGACTTGGGCGCGAGTTTCGGTATCGCCACAGGCGGAGTGCTGACGCTGTTCATCGCCGCGCCTCCGAACGGAAGCTCTGTCTGGGTGCGGGTGGTCGACGAGGTCTCAGGCGCGGTGTTCGAGCAGGAGATCACCGCCGACCTGCCAGCCACGACGCAATTCCTATCCCCACGGCTGTTCATGAACACCGGCGCGACAGCCGCCGCCGTCGCCTACGACTGCGCCGGGGTCTACGTCGAGACGGACTTCTGATCCGGCTTGGTGGAGAACCAGCTCGTGTGAAGCCCGGGCCAGGCGACATCAGAACGGGAAGCGCCGAACGCCTCGACCGCGGCGCATCGCCCGGCCCGGATCACGGGTTCACGGTTTCAAAAAGCGGCAGGGATTCGCTGCGCCGGAATGGTTGCACAGCTAAGCGGCATCTGTCCCCTGCGGCGATGGGCACAAATCTGCACCTTGGATCAGGCCGAAATCTGAACCACGCTTTCCCCGAAGTCTCTGTTCTGGCAATGTTCCATCCTGTCTTTATGATTCCCGGACCTTCGCATGTGTAATTTGTATTCCCAGACCAAGAGCCAGGACGCCATGCGCCATGTCTTTGACGACATGCGCGGGGATGACGAGGACTTGGTCGATCTGACCGGCAACCTGCCACCCATGACCGGAATCTTCCCCGACTATCCCGCGCCGATCATCCGGCACGGGACACAGGGTGGCTGGCAATTGACCATGGCGCGCTGGGGTATGCCGACACCGCAGGTGTTTCTGGCAGGCAAGCGCACCGATCCGGGCGTCACCAATATTCGCAATGTCGCTTCGGCCCATTGGAGACGCTGGCTCGGGGTGGAGCATCGCTGCCTCGTCCCCTTCACCAGCTTTTCCGAGATCGACAGCCGCCCGGGCGCACCCCGCAACCATCCGGTTTGGTTCGCGCTTGGCCAGTATCGCCCCCTGGCCTTCTTCGCGGGCATCCGCACCGAATGGACCTCGGTGCGCAAGCTGAAGGAGGGCGAGGTAACGGCAGAGCTGTTCGGCTTTCTGACCTGCCCACCCAATGCCGAGGTCGCGAAGATCCATCCCAAGGCGATGCCGGTGATCCTGACCAGGCCCGAGGAGTGGCGGCGCTGGCTGACTGCACCGGTGGCCGAGGCCCTGCCGCTGCAACGCCCCCTGCCCGACGGTACGCTGCAGATCGTGGCGGAGGGAGTGCGGGAAGATGCGGCCTGAGACCTTGCGCCCTGAACTGGCCCACGCCGACGAATTCGACCTTTGTGGGCGACGTGTGCATGAAGCCGAAGGCCGCGGTCGCCGAACCTTTGCGCTGTTTCAGGCGGTGCGGCATCCCGGCCCGCTGGTCTGGATCCTGCCCGCCCATGTGCCGGAACTGCCGATGCTGCGCGGGTTGCCGAAAGGTGTCGGCGAACGGCTGCACCTGTTCCGCGCCGAGGGCGAGACCGATCTGCTGTGGTGCATCGAGGAGGCACTGCGCTCGGCTCCCGTCGGCCTTGTCATCGCCGAACCGGAAAAGCCCCTGTCGCTGACCGCCGGGCGTCGCCTGCAACTGGCGGCCGAGGCCGGGCGGACCACCGGCCTGATGCTGATCCGCGAAGGCGCGGGCAGCAATGCCACCGAAACGCGCTGGGCCTGTGCCCCCGTAGCAAGCCCGGCGGCGGACTCGACTCTGCATTGCTGGACCCTTAATAAGAACAAAAAGGGAACTTGCGGAAGTTGGATTGTGAACTGGAATGGCGCGACGGCTGCTGTCCATCTGGTTTCCGAGGCTGGGCAGCGACATCAGCCTGCGGAACCGCCCGGTTGAAGGGCCCCTTGCCCTGAGCCTGCGCTCGGGCAATGCCGATCATCTGCATTGCCTGAACCCCGCCGCCACGGCCCGCGGCCTGCATCGCGGCATGGCACTGGCCGATGCCCGCGCGATCTGTCCCGATCTTGCCATCCGCCCCGCTGATCTGGCGCGTGAGGCGGCGGCGCTGGTGTCCTTGCGCCGCTGGGCCAGCCGCTATGCCCCCATGATTGCCACGGATGGCGCGGACGGTCTTTTGGCCGATATCTCGGGCGTGCCGCATCTGTTTGGCGGCGAAGCCGATTTGCGCGAGGACTTGCACGCGCGACTGACGCGGGCGGGCCTGCATCCGGAAAGCGCCATAGCAGGAACCCGAGGCGCAGCCCATGCGCTGGCTCGTAACGGCGGCGGCATCGTGCCTGACGGGCGACTGATCGAGGGAATCGGTCGCTTGCCGGTGACAGCCCTCAGAGCGAATCCTGAAACGGCCGAGGCGCTGGCGCGGGTGGGTCTGGCACGTATTGCCGATTTGGCACATTTGCCGCGCGCGCCTCTGGCCCGCCGCTTCGGGCAAGGGCTGGTTCTGCGGCTGGATCAGGCGCTCGGGCAGCGGGACGAGCCCGTTGCAGCGGAACCGGACGCCCCGCATTTTGGGGTGCGGATGACGCTCCCCGAACCGATCGGGCTGCAATCCGATGTCATGGCGGGGCTGGAACGCCTGCTGGACCGACTCTGCGCCAAACTCGCCCAGCATCGGATGGGCGCACGCCGGGTCCGATTGGAGCTGCGGCGGGTAGATCGCCACTCGGCACGGGTCGAGATCGGCCTCGCCCGGCCGATGCGCGACCCCGCCCGGATCGCAGCATTGTTCGCCAAGGGCGTGGACGAGGTGGATGCCGGTTTCGGCATTGATGCCCTTCGCCTGACTGCCCCGGTGACAGAGGCCCTTGCGCCGGAACAGATTGGTGGCGGCCAGGCGATCCGGCACGACGATGCGTTGGCTGATCTTCTGTCCTCTGTCGGCAACCGCATCGGCTTTGACCGGGTGCTGCGGCTGTTGCCTGCAACCAGCCTGATCCCTGAGCGCAGCTTCCTCCTGGCCCCGGCTGCCTATACCGCATCCGAACCGATCCCGCATCGCGGGGGGGCGGCGCGGCCGATCTCCCTGTTTCCGCCCGAGCCGGTGACCGCCGCCTCGGGCAACCCGCCCGCGAGTTTCCGTTGGCGGCGCATGCGCTTCACCACGCTGCGCGCGCTGGGCCCAGAACGCATCTCGCCGGAATGGTGGTTCGACGATCCCGCCTGGCGGTCGGGCCTGCGCGATTACTGGCGGATCGAAACCCGGGAAGGGCCGCGGCTCTGGCTGTTTCACACCCCGCAAACCCCGGCCTGGCCCGCGCCCGGTGGGGCGCAGAACTGGCACGTACAGGGGGAGTTCGCATGATTCCCTACGCCGAACTTTGCGTCACATCGAACTTCACCTTCCTGACCGGCGCCTCGCATCCAGAGGAACTGGTATCGCGGGCGGCAGAACTGGGGCTGAGTGCCATCGCCATCACCGACCGCAATTCGGTGGCAGGCGTGGTGCGGGCCTTCTCCGCGCTGAAGGAACTGGCGCGTCTGCGCGACGAGGCGCGGACCGCGGCGGCAGAGTCAGGCCCCACCATCCGCTCGCAACGCGTGACGGACCATTCCAGCCGCCAGACCGTGCCGCATTTCACCGGACAGACTGATGCCCCCGCCAAGTCGGATGCGCCGCTGCCGAAACTGATCGCCGGGGCGCGTCTGGTGCTGACTGACTCCGCCGTGGAATGGCTGGCCCTGCCCACCGATCTGGCCGCCTGGTCGCGGCTGACCCGGCTTCTGTCGCTTGGCAAGCGGCGCGCGGCCAAGGGCGAATGTCACCTGCAACGCGCCGATCTGGTCGAATGGGGCAAGGGCATGGTGCTGATCGCCCTTTCGCCCGACCCGCTGGACGATCCCGGCCCGAAAAGCACCCGCGGCGATCTTCGCGCCATCGGTCGCGCCTTCCCTGGTCAGTGCTTCCTGGGGGCCGCCCCGCACTATGACGGCCGGGATCAGATCCGTTTCGACCAGATCGGCATTCTGGCGCAGGAGGTGAGCCAGCCGATGGTCGCTGTGGGCGATGTGCTGATGCACCGTTCCGCCCGTCGCCCCCTGGCCGATGTGCTGACCTGCATGCGCCTTGGCTGCACAATCGACGCCATCGGCGAACACCGGCTGGCAAATGGCGAGCGCCGCCTGAAATCCGGCGCCGAAATGGCGAAGATGTTTCACCGCCACCCCGCCGCGCTGCGGCGCACGCTGGAGATTGCCGACCGTTGCGCCTTTCGCCTCAGCGACCTGCGCTATCAATATCCCGATGAAGCCGAGAACGAGCCCGCGCAGGACCGGCTGGAACGGCTCGCGCGCGAAGGCCTTCACTGGCGCTACCCCTCTGGTCCGCCGCCAAAAATCGTGCATCGTGTGGAAAAGGAACTGACGCTGATCCGCGAGGTGGATTACGCCCCCTATTTCCTGACCGTCCACGACATCGTGCAGTTCGCCAGATCGAAGGGCATCCTCTGTCAGGGGCGCGGCTCCGCCGCCAATTCGGTGGTCTGCTATCTTCTGGGCATTACCGAGGTGCCGCCCGAGTCGATCACCCTGATCTTCGAGCGTTTCATCTCCAAGGAGCGGGGCGAACCGCCGGATATCGACGTGGATTTCGAACACGAACGCCGCGAGGAGGTGATCCAGTGGATCTATGCCCGCTATGGCCGCGAGCGTGCCGGCCTGACCGCAACGGTGATCCATTTCCGCAGCCGCGCCGCCATCCGCGAGGTTGGCAAGGTCATGGGATTGTCGCAGGACGTGATCGCGCGGCTTTCCGGGCAAATCTGGGGCTGGTCCTCGCCCCCCCCCGGCGAGGACCGGCTGCGCGATGCGGGCCTATCGCTTGCCGACCGCCGCGTGCAACTGGCCGTGCGACTGATCGGCGAGATCATCGGCTTTCCTCGCCATCTTTCGCAACACGTAGGCGGCTTTGTTATCACCAAAGGCCGTCTGGACGAACTTTGCCCAATTGAAAATGCGGCGATGGACGACCGCACCATCATCGAATGGGACAAGGACGACATCGACGCGCTTGGCCTTCTGAAGGTCGATATTCTGGCGCTTGGCATGCTGACCTGCATTCACAAGGCGTTTGCGCTTCTGGATGAGCATCGCGGGCAGCAGCTGACGCTGGCCAATGTGCCGCCCGAGGATCCGTCGATCTACGATATGCTCTGCCGCGCCGATGCGATCGGGGTCTTTCAGGTCGAAAGCCGGGCGCAATTGAACTTCCTGCCCCGGATGCGGCCGCGCAAATTCTATGACCTGGTCTGCGAGGTCGCCATCGTCCGCCCCGGCCCGATTCAGGGCGGCATGGTGCATCCCTTCATCAACCGCCGCATGGGGCGCGAAAAGGTCGAAGATCTCGGTCCCGCGATGATGGAGGTTCTGGGCCGCACCTATGGTGTGCCGCTGTTTCAGGAACAGGCGATGCAAATCGCCGTTGTCGCGGCAGGCTTCACCCCGTCCGAGGCTGACCGCCTGCGTCGGTCGCTTGCCACCTTCAAACGCATGGGCACCATCGGTTCGTTCCGCGACCGCTTTGTCAGCGGAATGCTCGCGCGGGGTTATGACGCCGATTTTGCGGCGCGCTGCTTTGCCCAGATCGAGGGGTTCGGCAGCTATGGTTTTCCCGAGAGCCACGCCGCCAGCTTTGCGCGGCTGGTCTATATTTCCGCCTGGCTGAAATGCCACCATCAGGCGGTCTTCACCTGCGCGCTTCTGAATTCGCAGCCGATGGGCTTCTATGCACCTGCACAGCTGGTCCGCGACGCCCGCGATCATGGAGTGGAGGTGCGGCCCATTTCGGTCAACCACTCGTTCTGGGACTGCACGTTGGAACCGCGCCCCGATGGGGCGCTGGCCCTGCGGCTCGGCTTCCGGCAGATCAAGGGGATGAGGGAAGAGGACGCCATCTGGATCGCAGCCGCGCGCGGTAACGGCTATCCCGATGTCGAAAGCCTGTGGCGCCGGGCGGGCGTGCACGCCGATGCGCTGGAACGGCTCGCCGAGGCTGATGCTTTTGCCGCCATCGGTCTCAATCGCCGAGACTCTCTGTGGGCAGCCAAGGCGCTGAAAGCCCCTGCGCCGCTGCCCCTCTTTGGCTCCGACGGCGAGGGAGCTGCCGAACCCGACGTCAAGCTGCCCCAGATGACCCTGGGTCAGGAGGTGATCGAGGATTACCTGTCGCTGCGGCTCAGTCTTCGCGCCCATCCGATGGAGCTGTTGCGACCGCGCCTGACCGAAAGCCTGGCCCATGATCGCCTGCCACAGGCCAGTGGCCGCATCACAGTCACCGGCCTTGTCATCACCCGGCAGCGCCCCGGCACGGCGTCGGGCGTCATTTTCCTCACTCTGGAGGACGAGACCGGCACAGCCAATGTCGTGGTCTGGAAGAAGGTCTACGAGACCTTTCGCAAGGCGGTGATCGCCGGGCGGCTCGTGAGCGTGACCGGCCGGATCGAGCGCGATGGCCCGGTCACCCATCTGATCGCCGAGAGGGTCGAGGATGTTTCCCCTCTGCTGGCCACTCTGGGCCGCCCCGTCCTGATCCCGCCCAACGACGGTCGCGCCGATGAAACCAGGCGCCCGACTGGCGGCAGCAGGAGACCAACAGCGCGCCATCCCCGCGAACAGGCACGGAAGCTGTTTCCGAGTCGGGATTTCCATTGATCGGGAAAATGGAAGCACTCGCCCATCCGCAGGGCCTTCGATGGGGGCCTCTGCAAATGTTGACCAGGTGTTGACAAGAATTTCAAAAGCAAAAACCCGACGGTTTAAGTCGGGCTCCAACATTTTGATATCGTTGATTTGTTTGGTTGCGGGGGCGCGCTACCTACGAGACCGACACTCGATCCAAGCGGCCATCTGACCGACCGTATATAGCCGCCTGAAAGCACCTGAGGCGTCCGATCAATCGTGTTGAAATCTCCGCACGAAACGCGGAAATCCCAACATGACTTATACAGGATCGCAGTTGGCAAGCTGACTTAGATAGTGGTCTAGATGGGACGCCAGCCGAATACCCCATCTGAACAACCAGGCAGCATTGCGTTCATCAGGGCGGTTTGCAGCATCTGTCGCTGATCCGCCTCGGGGATAGCCAGCAAATCCGCAGGCCCGAAAATCGCACGATGGGTCACGAAACCGCTGAGAAGGCTAAGCGCGAAATGCGCCCGTCCCGGATCCGCATGGCCAAACGCCCTGCTTAGAGGCAGGGCTAGTGACGTGCCAAAGAATTGCGCAATGATCGCCCGCGCCTCGCTGCAGAGGCTGGACTGTGTCAGTAAATGAAGCGGCCTGACATCTTCTACCTTGCGCGGATCACGCAGGAAGGCCAGATCGCAGATCCGGTTGATCATGGTCGCGCCATCGGGGTCCCCTGCGGCGATGTCATCGAGGGGCGCAAGCGCCAGCAAGGCCTGACGGAATATCTCGGCCTTCGACCCGAAGGCGCGATGGACATAGGCCACATCGACCCCAGCCGCGGCGGCGATGTCGCGCAGGCTGGTGTCGGAATAGGCCATCCGCGCGAAAAGCAGCATCGCCGATGCAAGAATGCGTTCTTTCCCGGTTGCCTGCCCCGGCATGCGGTCGGTCGAGTTGGCTGAGTTGAGCGTCCTTGGCATGGGTGGCTTGTGTTCGTCCGGTGGCTTCGACGCGAAGAAACTGAAAATGCTGCCCCGGAGCAGAGGTGCGGCAAGGTGCAGCCCACACCGGGTCGTGTTGTTTAGCTGGTTTTTCAACAGCAAACAACCAGCAGCCGCTTTTGCGCGACAATACAGGGTTTTACCCTGTCATCGAGCGTTGACAACAGGGGAGCGTAGGGCGAAAACCGCATCGGGACATGCGCGAAGCATCCATCAGCACAGCAATCAGAGGCAGATCATGGCAAAGCCCGGCAGAAACACCATTATTCTGGGCGGCCTGGCCGTTGTCGCCGTGCTTGGCTGGCTGGCCTGGGACCGGCTGCAACCCGCCGGTCTGCCGGCGGGTTTTGCCAGCGCCAATGGCCGGATCGAGGCGACCGAGGTGGATATCGCGGCGCTCACCGGCGGCCGAATCGCCGAAATCACCGCTGCCGAAGGTGACATGGTCAGCGCAGGCGATGTGCTGGTGCAGATGGACGTGGTGCAGCTGAACGCACAAAAACGTCAGGCCGAAGCGCAGCTTGCCCGCGCCGAAATCGGCGTCGAGACAGCAAGGGCGCTGGTCGCTCAGGCCGAGGCACAAGAGCGCGCGGCCCGGGCCGCGGTTGATCAGGCAGGCTCGGTTGCCGATGCCGCGTCGCGCAGGCTTGAACGCTCTGAGCAGCTTGCAAAGACCAGTGCGATCTCGCAGCAGGTGCTGGATGATGACCGCGCCCGGGACGCCCAGGCCCGCGCCGGTGTGGCCTCGGCCGAAGCCAGCCATGCGGCAGCGCTGGCGGGGGTCAGCAGCGCGCAGGCGCAGGTGGTCGATGCAAGTGCGGCCGTCGAGGCGGCAAAGGCGTCGATTGATGCGATCCAGGCCTCTCTGGACGACGCCACGCTGAAAGCGCCGCGCACGGGCCGGATCCAGTATCGCATCGCACAAGAGGGCGAGATTGTCGGCTCTGGCGGGCGGATCCTCAGCCTTGTCGATCTGGGCGATGTCTATATGACGGTTTTTCTGCCGACATCGCAGGTCGGCCGGGTGCAGGTCGGATCAGAGGTGCGCCTTGTCATGGATGCGGCGCGGGAATTCGTGATCCCGGCCACGGTTTCCTATGTTGCCGATGTGGCGCAGTTCACGCCAAAGACGGTCGAGACCGCCGATGAGCGCGAAAAGCTGATGTTCCGCGTCCGTGCCCGCATCGACCCCGAGCTGCTGTCGCGGCATATCGAATATGTCAAAACCGGCCTGCCGGGCATGGCCTATCTGCGGCTTGATCCGGATGCCGCCTGGCCTGACTTTCTTTCCAATGTCGCGAAATGACCGGCTCAGTTGCCGGGGTCTCCGGCCTGACGCTGCGCTATGGCAAGGTCACGGCGCTTGACAATGTGACGCTGGAGATCCCTGAGGGGCGCATGGTCGGGCTGATCGGGCCAGACGGGGTCGGAAAGTCCAGCCTTCTGTCGCTGCTGGCCGGGGCACGTGTGATCCAGCAGGGCAAGGTCGAGGTTCTGGGCGGCGATATGCGCGATGTGGCGCATCGCAACCGCGTCTGCCCCCGCACCGCCTATATGCCGCAGGGTCTGGGCAAGAACCTCTACCCGACGCTTTCGGTCGAAGAGAACCTTGATTTCTTCGGCTCGCTTTTCGGTCATGACAAGGCCGAACGCGAGCGGCGGATCACCGATCTGCTGGCTGCGACCGGCATGACGCCGTTCCGGTCGCGCCCGGCGTCAAAGCTGTCGGGCGGCATGAAGCAAAAGCTGGGTCTGTGCTGCGCGCTGATCCATGATCCCGATTTCCTGATTCTTGACGAGCCGACCACCGGCGTCGATCCGCTGTCGCGCCGCCAGTTCTGGGATCTGATCGACCGAATCCGCGCGACACGGCCGGGGATGAGCGTGATCACCGCCACCGCCTATATGGAAGAGGCCGCGCGCTTCGACTGGCTGGTTGCGATGAATGCGGGCCGGGTGCTGGCCACCGGCACCACCAACGATCTGCTGTCGCGGACCGGGGCCGACACGCTTGATGCAGCCTTCATCGCGCTTTTGCCCGAAGAAGACCGGGGCGAAGACAGTGCCGTGGTGATCCCGCCGCGGACCACCGATGACAGCGATATCGCCATCGAGGCCGAGGGGCTGACGCAGCGCTTTGGCGATTTCGTGGCGGTCGACAATGTTTCCTTCCGCATCCCCAGGGGTGAGATTTTCGGCTTTCTGGGTTCGAACGGCTGCGGCAAGACGACGACGATGAAGATGCTCACCGGGCTTCTGGAGCCGAGTGAGGGCCGGGTAAAGCTTTTCGGCCATGAGGTCGATGCAAGCGATCTGTCGGTGCGCCGCCGGGTCGGGTTCATGTCGCAGGCCTTCTCGCTCTATTCCGAGCTGACGGTGCGTCAGAACCTTGATCTGCACGCGCGGCTTTTCGATATGGCGGCCGAGAAGATCCCCGCCAGGGTTGACGAGATGATCGCCCGGTTCGATCTGGGCGACGTGACCGACAGCCTGCCTGAGGCGTTGCCGCTGGGTATCCGCCAGCGGCTTTCGCTGGCGGTGGCGATGATCCATGCGCCCGAGATCCTGATCCTTGACGAGCCGACCTCGGGGGTGGACCCGGTGGCGCGCAACGGCTTCTGGCGCATTCTGGCGGAACTTTCGCGCAAGGATGGCGTGACGATCTTTGTCTCGACCCATTTCATGAACGAGGCGGAATGGTGCGACCGCATCAGCCTGATGCATGCGGGCAAGGTGCTGGTCTCGGACACCGCCGAGGGGATCACGAAAGCCAAAGGTTGCGCCACGCTGGAAGACGCGTTCATCGCCTATCTTGAAGAGGCGATTGGCGAGACGGCACCCGCCCCCGCCGCTGCGCCCGAGGCCGCGCCCGAGGCCCCCGCAGCCGGGGTGACCCATCACGCGCAGCAATCCGGCTTCAGCCTGCGGCGACTGCTTAGCTATTCGCAGCTGGAAAGCCTGCAATTGCAGCGCGATCCGATCCGGCTGACCATGGCGTTGGTCGGCAGCCTTCTTCTGATGATCGTGGTGGGGCTGGGCATCAACATGGATGTCGAGGATCTGACCTTCGCCGCCCTTGACCGCGACCAGACCACCACCAGCCGCAATTATATCGCCGATATTGCGGGATCGCGCTATTTCATCGAACAGCCGGCCCTGACAAGTTACGACGAGATCGACGCAAGAATGCGCTCGGGCGAGCTGGCGCTGGCGATCGAGATCCCGCCCGGCTTTGCCGCCGATATCGCGGCAGGCAGGGATGTGCAGGTCGGGGCCTGGTTCGACGGCGCCAACCCCAGCCGCGCCAATACGGTGCAGGGCTATGTGCAGGGCATGCATGCCGACTGGATCACACGTCAGGCGCGTCAGCTTTACGGTGACAAGGCGAGCGGCGGCAGTTTCGAACTGGTGACCCGATACCGCTACAACCCCGATGTGCGCAGCCTGAATGCGATGGTGCCCGCAATCATCCCGCTGCTTTTGCTGATGATCCCCGCGATCCTGACGACACTCTCGGTCGCGCGGGAACGCGAACTCGGCTCGATCATCAATTTCTACGTCACCCCGGTGACGCGGCTGGAATTTCTGCTTGGCAAACAGCTGCCCTATATCGCGCTGGCCATGCTGAATTTCTTCCTGATGATGGCCATGGCGGTCACATTCTTCGCAGTGCCCTTCAACGGCAGTTTTCTGGGCTTTACCCTTTCGGCGCTGATCTATGTCACCGCGACCACGGCGCTTGGTTTTCTGGTGTCGGTCTTCATCGCAAGTCAGGTCGCGGCGCTGTTCGCGACCGCCATGCTGACGATGATCCCGGCGGTCAGCTATTCGGGTTTGATCGACCCGGTCTCTTCGCTGTCGGGTTTTGGTCGGGTTCTGGGCGAGATCTACCCCTCGACCTGGTTTATCACCGCCGCGCGGGGGGCTTTCTCCAAGGCCTTCGGAATGGCGGAACTGGCCGGGCCGATGCTGGCCATGGGCATCGCCATTCCGGTGATTATCGGGCTGGCGGCGGCCTTCCTGGAAAAACAGGCGAAGTGAGGGGCGGATGAACCTGCGCAACACCTTCAATCTGGGCGTCAAGGAATTGCGCGGGCTCTGGCGCGATCCGGTGATGCTGGTGCTGATCGTCTATTCCTTTTCGCTCTCGATCTGGACCTCTGCGAACGTCTCGCCCGAGGCGCTGACGAATGCCGCGATCTCGATCGTGGATGAGGATCAGTCGCATCTCTCCGCCCGCATCACCTCGGCCTTTTATCCGCCCTATTTTGTCGAGCCGCAGATGACCACGACGGCCGAGATGGATCGGCGGATGGATCAGGGGCTGGATACTTTTGCGCTGAACATCCCACCGGATTTCGCGCGCGATGTGCTGGCCGGAAAAAACCCGGCGATCCAGCTGAATATCGACGCGACAAGGATGAGCCAGGCCTTCACCGGCGGCGGCTATATCCAGCAGATCGTGTCCTCCGAGGTTTCGGAATATGTGGCGGGCTACCGGGCCGAGACCGCGCTGCCGGTCGATCTGGCGCTCCGCGCGCGGTATAATCCCTCGCTGGATCCGAAGTGGTTCGGCGCGATTTCCGCCGTGATCCGGTCGATCACCATGCTGTCGCTGGTGCTGACCGGCGCGGCGCTGATCCGCGAAAAGGAACATGGCACGGTCGAGCACCTGCTGGTCATGCCCGTCACCGCGACCGAGATCATGTTGTCAAAAATCTGGTCGATGGGGCTGGTGGTGCTGCTGGGGTCGAGCTTTTCGCTGATCATGGTGGTGCAGGGGCTGATGGCGGTGCCGGTGCAGGGCTCGGTCGCGCTGTTCCTTGCGGGGGCGGTGCTGATGGTCTTCGCCATGACGGGGCTGGGGATCTTCCTTGCCACGGTTGCGGGGTCGATGCCGCAATTCGCGCTTTTGCTGATGATGGCGCTTTTGCCGCTGCAGGTGCTGTCAGGCGCGATGACGCCGCGGGAATCCATGCCAGAGATCATCCAGACCATCATGCTTGCAGCCCCCAACACGCATTTCATCATCCTCTCGCAGGGCATCTTGTTCCGAGGTGCGGGGCTTGACGTGGTCTGGCCCCAGTTCGCGGCGCTGGCGGCGATCGGGGTGGCGCTGTTCTGGCTGGCACTGATACGATTCAAGAAATTCCTGCGGTAAGGCATATGTTGGGCCGCCTGCTTCTGATCCTGACGCTTGCGCTTGCAGGCTGCGCTGCGCGTCCGGGGCCGGAAGTTCTGGCCCCCGATGCCGGTGCCCTGCCCGAGGGCGCCCGCCTTGTCCGGGTGCTGACCATGACCACCCGCGCGCCCGAGGCAAATCTGCCGGGGGCCTTTGGCGACTCTCGCTCCATCCGGCCAAGCTGGCTGGAATACGAGGTCTCGGTGCCGCCTGGCCATCGGCCGGGAAAGATTGAATGGCCGGATCGCAATGGCAGCAGCGCCGACCGGAATTTCGTGATGCGCAGCCGGCAGACGCTTAGCCGTGACGCCTTTGCAAAGCGTCTCTCGCGCGAGGGGGTCGGGCTTTATGTCCACGGCTTCAACACCCGCTTTCATGAGGCCTTGTTCCGTACCGCGCAGCTTTCGGTCGATGCGCATATCGAGGAAAAGCCCGTCCTTTTTACATGGCCCTCGGCAGGCTATCCGGGCGCCTATCTGGCTGATCGTGACGCGTCTGACTTTTCCCGCGCGGCGCTTGCCGATCTGCTGCGGCTTTTGACAAAGGGTCGGTCCGCTTCCGACGCGGTGCCGGTGCTGGCTCACAGCATGGGCGCGCGGCTGACGATGGAGACGCTGGTGCAACTGCGTCTTGCCGGGCGGGACGATGTGCTGGACCGGATCGAGGTCATCCTTGCCGCCCCGGATATTGATATCGATCTTTTCCGCGCCCAGATGGTCAGCCTTGGGCCGATGAAGCATCCCATCACGGTGCTCGTCTCCTCGGACGATCTGGCGCTGAAACTGTCGTCGCGGCTTTCGGCACGTCGGATACGGCTTGGGCTTGTCGATGTGCGTGATCCGGCGGTCCAGCGCCTGGCGGTCGCGACCGGAATACGGATCGTGGATATTACCGATATTCCGACCGATGATCCCGCCCACAGCCGCTATGTCGGCCTGCTTTCCGGCGAGGCCGGGGCTGTGGTTGAAAACACCCTTTTCGATGAGGTACGCTTGGCGGGGGCCTTTGTCTTCAATCAGGTCGGTGGTGTCTTCACTGGCATCGGTGATGTGCTGGCGGATTGAGGCCGCGGCCTTGGCCCGGCGTTGGTGCCAGCGGCATTGGCCGGGTCATGGCCTCGACGTCGCGCCGTTTTGCCGGTAATCGTCCATGATGATCAGGGCAGGGACAGGGGATTCCGTGTCCGCCGCCGGACGCCGATGCTTTGCCTGTTCAGTCCGGGGGCGGCTGTTTCGGCGGTTTGACGGCGCTTTACGACATGTCGTCGGCATCGGGCCTTGGGCGCAATGCCTATGTTCAAGAAAAATCTTGAACTCTTTGAATTCGATCAACACTCGTTGATAGTTCTGTGCTAACTTCCGCCGGTAAATTGGAGACGCGACATGGCCCTTACTCCCAAATCAGATGGCTCGGGTGCAACCGGCGATGAAAGCCTTGGCATCGAGGCTTTTCAGGCCGTTGACCGCATACGAGAGGCGCTCTCGGGACAGCTCAGCGGCGGGGTCTCGCCCGGCTCGCTGATGATGGCCTATGTCGACTGGGCCTTTCATCTGGCGCAGGCACCGGGCAAGCAGATGGAACTGGGCGTCAAGGCGGGCCGCAAATGGCAGCGTCTCATGGCGCATCTGATGGCCTCGGCGATGGATCCGCAGGCCGCGCCGGTCATCACGCCCTTGCCGGGCGACCGCCGTTTCGCCGGTGAAGCCTGGGCGAAACCGCCCTTCAGCTGGATGTCGCAGGCTTTCCTGCTGCAGCAGCAATGGCTGCATAACGTCACCCATGAGGTTCCGGGCGTGACGAAGCACCACGAGGATGTGGTGTCTTTTGCCGCGAAACAGATCCTTGATGTCTGTGCGCCTTCGAACAACCCTTTTACCAATCCCGAGGTTGTGGCACGGACCTGGGCTACCGGAGGCATGAACCTTGTGAAGGGCTGGCAGAACTGGCTGCAGGACGTCGTCCGCCAGATCCGGCAGGAGCCGCCAGAGGGTGTCGAGGCCTTTACACCGGGTCGCGATGTGGCGGTGACGCCGGGCAAGGTAATCTTCCGCAACCACCTGATCGAACTGATCCAGTATACGCCCACGACAGAAACCGTGCACCCCGAGCCGGTGCTGATCGTTCCGGCCTGGATCATGAAATACTATATCCTCGACCTCAGCCCGGAGAATTCACTGATCCGCTGGCTGGTGGCGCAGGGCCACACGGTTTTCGCCATTTCCTGGCGCAATCCGGGTGCAGAGGATCGTGATCTGACGCTGGAGGATTATCGCCGGCTGGGCGTGATGGCCGCGTTGGATGAGATCACCCGTCTAATGCCCGATCAGAAAATCCACGCCACCGGCTATTGTCTGGGTGGCACTTTGCTGTCGATCGCGGCGGCTGCCATGGCGGGGAAGGGGGACGCGCGTCTCGCCTCGCTGACGCTGCTTGCCGCGCAGGTCGATTTCGCCGAACCGGGCGAGCTTGCGTTGTTCATCGACCCAAGCCAGCTGCATCTTCTTGAAAGCATGATGTGGAACCGCGGCTATCTCTCTGCCGATCAGATGGCGGGGGCGTTTCAGCTTTTGCGCTCGAATGACCTCATCTGGTCCCGGATGGTGCGCGATTACATGATGGGCGAGCGGACGGCGATGAATGATCTCATGGCCTGGAATGCCGACAGCACCCGGATGCCCTATCGGATGCATGCCGAATATCTGCGCAGGCTTTATCTGAATAATGAGCTTTCTTCGGGACGCTTCACCGCCGGGGGCAAGACAGTTCTGTTGCAGAACATCCGGGTGCCGATCTTTGCCGTCGGGACCGAGCGCGATCATGTCGCACCCTGGAAGTCGGTCTACAAAATCCACCAGTTCACCGATTGCGAGGTGACTTTCGCGCTGACGTCGGGCGGGCATAATGCGGGGATCGTCTCTCCTCCCGGTCACCCGCGCCGCCGCTACCGGCTGGCGACCCGCGCCCATGACGACGCGCTTTTGCCGCCCGAGACCTGGGTCGAGGCCAATCCTGCAACCGAGGGTTCGTGGTGGACGCCCTGGCAGGCCTGGCTTGCCGCGCGTTCGGGTGCCCCCGCCGCGCCGCCCGCAATGGGCAACGCGCTGGCAGATGCGCCCGGCACATATGTTTTCCAGAGGTGACAAGATGACCGGCACTCTGACCAACTATCTGTTTCACCAGATGAAAATCGGCGACCGCGCCAGTCTTGTCCGCCACGTCGGTCCCAAGGATATTGAATTGTTCGCCGCTGTTTCCGGCGACGCCAACCCCGCGCATCTGGATGCCGGTTTCGCCGCCCATGGGCCGTTTGGCCATGTCGTGGTGCACGGCATGTGGACTGCGGCGCTGATTTCGGCGGTGCTGGGCACCCGCCTGCCGGGGCCGGGGACGATCTATCTCGACCAGCAGATCCGCTTTAACAAGCCGGTTTCGCCAGGCGATACCATCACCGCCGAAGTTGAAGTGGCCGAGCTGATCGAGGGCAAGAACCGTGTCCGCCTGACGACCACCGCCCGCAATCAGCGGGGCGAGGTGGTGCTTTCGGGCGAGGCGCTGGTGCTGGCCCCGGTCGAGCAGGTGACCTGGGTGCCGGGTGACCTTCCCGAGGCGGTGGTCTTGCCGAAGGGGCGCTGGCAGGGCTTTGTCGAAGAGGCCCGCGCATTGCCCCCGGTGCGGGCGGCGGTGGTGCATCCCTGTTCGAAATCCGCGATCCTTGGCGCGATCGAGGTGCGCGACGAAGGCCTGCTTGACCCGATCCTGATCGGTCCCGGCGCAAAGATTCGCGCGGCGGCCGCCGAGGCCGGGGTCTCGCTTGACGGCTTCCGGATCGAGGAGACAGAGCACAGCCATGCAGCGGCGGCGCGGGCGGTGGAACTGGCGGCCTGTGGCAACGTCCAGGTGCTGGTCAAGGGCAGCCTGCATTCCGATGAACTGCTTGCGGCGGTGGTTTCGAAAAGCGGCGGCCTGCGCACCGAACGCCGGATCAGCCATGTCTATGCGATGGATGTGCCCGCCTATCGCAAGCCGGTGATCGTCACCGATGCCGCGATCAATATCGCACCGACATTAGAGCATAAGCGCGACATCTGCCAGAATGCCGTCGATCTGATGCGGCTTCTGGGGCGCGATCAGCCGAAGGTCGCGGTGCTGGCGGCGGTCGAGACGGTGAACGCGACGATGCCCGCCACGCTGGATGCCGCCGCGCTGACGGTGATGGCGGCTCGAGGCCAGATCACGGGCGCGCTGGTTGACGGGCCGCTGGCCTTCGACAATGCGATCAGCCCCGAGGCGGTGGCGACGAAGGGCATCGTCTCGCAGGTGGCGGGCGAGGCCGATATTCTTGTGGTGCCGGATCTCGAGGCCGGGAACATGCTTGCCAAACAGCTGATCTATTTCGCGGGCGCCACGGCCGCGGGGCTGGTTCTGGGCGCACGGGTGCCAATCGTTCTGACAAGCCGGGCGGATCCTTTATCGGCCCGCATCGCCTCGGCTGCGCTGGCCAAGCTGGTCGCGGTCCGCAAAGCGGAGGGGAAGGCGTGACCCGCGATCTGATCCTGACATTCAACACCGGATCCTCGACTATCAAGCTGGGGTTTTACGCACTGGAGGCCGCCGCGCCGCGCCCGCTGGCGTCGGGCGTGATCGATTTCCGCGATGAGCCTTTCGAAGTGCGCCTGACGCGCGAGGGCAAGACCTTTTCAGGCCCGATCACAGCGGATCCCGGCGATCTGACAGCCGTGCTGAACCAGGCTTTTGCCTGGCTGGCCGGGCATTTCAATCTTTCGCGCCTTGCGGTGATCGGCCATCGGGTTGTGCATGGCGGCGATGTCTTCACAGGACCAGCCCGGATCACCGATCAGGTGATCGCGCAGATCGACGCGCTGGCGCGGCTTGCGCCGCTGCATCAGCCGCAAAGCCTTGCGCTGATCCGGGCGATGCGGGGGCTTTACCCCGATGTGCCACAGACAGCCTCTTTCGACACGGCGTTTCATGCCACCAACCCGCCCCTGATCCGCCGCTTTGCCCTGCCGCGCGCGCTTTATGATCAGGGGATCAAGCGCTATGGCTTTCATGGTCTCTCCTACCGCTATATCGCCGGGCAACTGGGCGATCTGGCCACCGATGCAAAGGTGGTCGCCGCACATCTGGGCAGCGGCGCAAGCCTTTGTGCGATCCGGGGCGGCAAGAGCATCGACAGCTCGATGGGGTTTTCGACGCTGGACGGCATCCCGATGGCGACGCGTTCGGGTGCGCTGGACCCCGGCGTGATCCTGCATCTGATGGGCGAAATGGGGCAAAGCCTGAAACAGGTCGAGACCATGCTCTATCGTGAAAGCGGCCTTCTGGGCGTGTCGGGTTTCGAGGCTGACAGCCGCGAGCTGATGGCCAGCACGCGCCCAGAGGCTGCCGAGGCGATCGACCTCTTTTGCCTGCGCATCGCGGGCGAGGTGGCACGGTTGGCGACCAGCATGGGCGGGATCGATGCGCTGGTCTTCACGGCAGGAATCGGCGAGCATCAGCCCGGTATCCGCGCCCGTGTCGCCGCGCGGCTGGCCTGGCTTGGGGCAGAGCTTGACCCCGATGCCAATGAAGCAGGGTCGCGGAGGATCAGCACCGCCGCCAGCCGGGTGCAGCTTCTTGTCATTCCGACCGATGAGGAAAGCATCATCGCCCAGGAGGCCGTCAGCGAAGAGGCAGCGACATGATTGATCTGAAAGGCAAACGCGGCCTCGTGGTTGGCGTGGCGAATGAGGCCAGCATCGCCGCCGGTTGCGCCAGGGCCTTTCGCGCGGCGGGGGCAGAGCTGGCGCTGACCTTTCTTAATGAAAAGGCCCGGCCATGGGTCGAACCCGTGGCGCAGGAAGTGGGTGCGCCGCTGTTCCTTCCTTGCGATGTGCGTGAACCCGGCCAGTTGGAAGCCGTGTTTGACCGCATTACCGCTGAATGGGGGCGGCTTGATTTTCTGCTTCATGCCATCGCCTTCGCCCCGCGCGAGGATCTGCACACCAGCGTTGTCAACGCTTCGGCCGAAGGTTTTGCGACGGCGATGGATATCTCTTGCCACTCCTTCCTGCGCATGGCGCGGCTGGCGCGGCCTTTGATGCAGGCGGGTGGTTCGCTGATCACGGTCAGCTTTTACGGCGCGGATCGGGTGGTCGAGAATTACAACCTCATGGGTCCGGTAAAGGCCGCGCTGGAGGCTTCGGTCCGCTATGCGGCGGCCGATCTGGCGGGCGAAGGGATTCGTGCCTTTTCGCTTTCAACCGGTCCGGTCAAGACCCGCGCCGCCTCGGGGATCGACCGGTTCGATGCGCTGATGGATAAGATTCGCGCCCGTACGCCTGCGGGAAAACTGGTAAGCATCGAAGAGATCGGTACGCTGGCGGCCTTTCTGGCAACCGAGGCCGCAAGTCCCATGAGCGGATCGGTGGTCTATGCCGATAACGGATTTCACACCACCGCCTGAGGCAGGCGCGGGGCCCCGCCCTTGACCGGAAGGCGGATCCGGGGCAAAGCGGAATCAACATCAGTTGACAGCATTCTGACAGGCGCCGCCGCGTGACCTTCTTTACGGTTCATCCCTTCCATTCCTTCAATCTTGCCGTGGTCTTGCTGATCGCGGGCAAGATCCTGACCCTGAACATTGATCTTCTGCGCCGCTATTCGATCCCCGAGCCGGTGGCGGGCGGCTTTCTCTGTATCGCGGTAACGGGGCTCCTCTGGGCGCTGTTCGATCTGAAGGTCTCATTCGAGGTGGGGATCCGTGATTTCCTGCTGCTCGTGTTCTTTGCCGGTATCGGGCTGAAATCCGATATCCGCACGCTGCTTGCGGGGGGCAGGCCGTTGGTGATCCTGTTGATCCTTGCGACCAGCTTCATCCTTTTGCAGAACTTCGCGGGGATGGGGCTGGCGAGGCTCTTTGGAATGGAGCCGAAGGCCGGGCTGATGGTCGGCTCGGTTTCGCTGACCGGCGGCGTTGGCACCACGCTGGCCTGGGCACCGATATTCGCCGAAAAGCTGGGGATCACGAATGCGCTGGAACTGGGGGTCGCGGCCAATACTGTCGGGCTAATCGCGGCCTGTGTGATCGGCGGGCCGATTGCGGCGCTCCTGATCCGGCGGGGCGGGCTGAAGGCGGAAAACAAGCGCGATCTGGACATCGGCGTTCCGAATGAGGGGCGCGCGGCCCGGATGGATTACTTCTGCATCCTCTGGTCGATCCTGGCGCTGAATGTCACCGTGCTGATCGGGCTGGCGCTGCATGAGGCGATCACGGCGGCCGGCGTCACGCTTCCAGCCTTTGTCAGCTGCCTTGTCGCGGGGATCGTGCTGCGCAACCTTTTGCCGCTGGCCCCGAGGCGGTTAGTGCGGCGGATCTGGCCTGGGGTCGATGATGCGCTGGCGCTGATCTCGGATCTGTCACTCGGGCTTTTCCTGATCATGGCGCTGATGGGCCTGCAGGTCTGGGAGCTGAACGGCGTCCTTCTGTTCATTACCGCCGCCCTTGTGATGCAGATCCTGCTGACGGTCGGATTCACGATTTGGGTCGTGTTCCCCGCGATGGGGCGCGATTATGAGGCGGCGGTGATCTCGGCCGGGTTTGGCGGTATCACGCTCGGCTCAACCGCCACCGCCATCGCCAATATGACCGCCGTGGCGCAGCAACATGGCGCGGCGCACCGGGCCTTTGTGATCGTGCCGCTGGTCTGCGGCTTTTTCATCGATATCGTCAACGCGCTGATCATCTCGGCGCTGGTCGGCTAGGGTGTGTTGACGTTCACCGGAGTCGGATGACGGTTGCGGCGAGAGCAATGAAGGCGCTGAAACTTTCATCAGTCTTGCAGCAGCGCATGGCGATGCCTCTGTATTCCTTGAGCCTGCCGAAGAGGTTCTCGATCAGGTGCCGCCACTTGCAGGTTTCGCGGTCGAATTCGGCGGGGAAGCGGCGGTTGGGAGACTGTCCGGAATTCTGTGCCCCGGCGCGTTGATTACGCCATTGGGAAGCGGTCCTCGAACATGATGGCGAGCTGGCTTTTCACTGCGTGCCACTCGCGCACCGAGCGCTTCCACTCCTGAGAAGTAGCATTCAGGGCCAGATAGATCAATTTCGCCGCCGCTTCGTCGCTGGGGAAATGCCCCCGTGTGCGGACGGCCCGGCGGATCTTTGAATTCAGCGCCTCTACGGCATTCGTCGTATAGATCAGCCTGCGGACCTCGGGGGGATAGTCGAGGAACGGGATCACCTCGGTCCAGGCCCGTCGCCAGCTCGGCGCGATTGCCGGGTAGCGGGCGGCCAGATCGCTCTCCTCGAAGTCGGTCAGCGCGGCCTCGGCGGCTGCCGGGTCGATGGCGGAGTAGACCGCCTTCAGCGCCACTGCCACGGCCTTGCGGTCCTTGTAGCTGGCGAAGCTCATAGAATGGCGCAGAAGATGCACGATGCACGTCTGAACCTGGGTTTGTGAGAAGGCTGCCTCGATGGCCTGGGGGAAGCCCTTGAGGCCGTCCACGACCGCGATCAGGATGTCCTGCACCCCGCGATTGCGCAGGTCGTTGAGACCCTTGGCCCAGAACTAGGCGCCCTCATTGGCCTGAAACCATAGCCCCAGCACGTCCCTCGTGCCGTCCGGGAGGATAGCCAGGGCGACGAAGACTGCCTTGTTCGAGACCGCGCCATCGCTGCGGATATTAACCCGGATCGCGTCCATGAACACCACCGGATAGCAGGGCTCGAGCGGACGGTTCTGCCAAGCCGTGACCTCGTCCATCACCGCATCGGTGATCGCCGATATCAAGCTCGGGGAGGCCTCGATGCCGTAGATCTCCTCAATGTGTCCTTGGATTTCGCGGGTCGTCATCCCGCGCGCATACATGGAAATGATCTTGGTATCGAACTCCGGGAAACGGCGCTGGTACTTGGCGATCAGCATGGGATCGAAGCTGCCGTTGCGGTCCCGAGGGATGTCCAACACGACCTTGCCACTGTCGGTGGTGACCGTTTTCTGGCTGCTACCGTTAAGCCGGTTCGGAGTCTGAGACGCCCCTTCCGCGGGTGGGACAGCTCGTTCCTCGGTCAGATGTTCTTCCAGCTCGGCACTCAGGGCGCGCTCTGCCAGCGCCTTGGTCAGCTCGGCCAGAACGCCGTCCTTGCCGAAAAGGTCGCTGGCCGTCCGGCCTTTCATCAGCTGGTCCAGAAGGTCTTTGTCGATGCTCATACGTGGGTCTCCTCATTTCAGAGTTACCACGCCGGGGCACAGAATTCCGGACAGTCTCGCGGTTGGACTTTGGCGGAATGACCGGCTCGATCCCTGCACCGGTTAGCGCCTCGCGCAGCCAATCGGCATCGAACGCCCGGTCGGCAAGAAGTTGGCCACACGTCAGGCCATCGATCAGCGCCCCTGTGCCGCGCAGATCATGGGCCTGTCCCGGCAGCAGCCGAAAGTCGGTCAGGTTGCCGACCGCATCGGCCTAAGCCATGATCTTGGTTGTTATCCCTCCGCGAGAGCGCCCGATGGCCTGGCTTTGCGTCCCCCTTTTGCGCCCTGTCCGTGGCGGTGAACGTTGACGATGCTGCCGTCGATCATGGCGCATCCAAAATCGGCATCTTCAGCCAGGGCTCGGAACATGCGGTAGAACGCATCGGCCTTTACCCATCGCCGGAACCGCTTGAACACTGAGTTCCACTTGCCGAAATCCGCCGGCAAGTCGCGCCATGGACAACCGGTCCGGACTATCCAGAGAACCGTCTCAACAAAAAGCCGAGGGGCGGGGCCGGTGCGGCCAGGGTCACATTCCCGGCCAAGGCAATGTGGAGCGATAAGTGCCCATTGTGTGTCGGTCAACGTCGTGCGGATCAAGGTTGCCTCCCATTTGGCAGCCTTGAATCAGCCAGCGATCAGTTTGGAAATCCTCAAACGTCAACACGCCCTAGTCACCCGAATCTAAAGTTCGCCACATAGGTTCTGCTGGGTTCTCTGGCAGAAGCGTTTGACAGCTGCGAGGATATCGTCGGCGGATTTGACCCACCGGTAAGGTTTGGGGTTTTCGTTATGCGCCTCGATGAAGGCGACGATGTCGGCCTCCAGTTCGGCGGTAGAGCGGTGGACACCCCGTTGCAGTTGCTTGCGCGTCAGTTCGGCGAACCAGCGTTCCACCTGGTTGATCCAGCTCGCCGAGGTGGGCGTGAAATGCACGTGCCAGTGCGGGCGGCGCGCGAGCCAGGCCTTTATCGTCGGCGTCTTGTGAGTGGCATAGTTGTCCATCACCAGATGCACGTCAGGCCCGTCCGGCATGGCCGCATCGATCTGCTTCAGAAAGTCGAGGAACTCGGTTGCTCGATGGCGCTTGTAGCATTTGCCGATCACCGCCCCTGTCGCGATGTCGAGTGCCGCGAAAAGTGAGGTCGTGCCGTGGCGGATGTAGGTATGAGTTCTCCGTTCAGCCACGCCAGGTGCCATCGGCAACACCGGTTGCTCCCGATCCAGGGCCTGGATCTGAGATTTTTCATCCACGCACAACACGATCGCCCGGTTCGGCGGAGCCATATAAAGGCCGACGATATCCTGCACCTTGTCGACGAATAGTGGATCGGTCGAGAGCTTGAACGTTTCGCTCCGATGCGGCTGCAGACCGAAGGCGGCCCACATTCGGCGGATGGTGGTATGCGACAGGCCTGTCGCCGCAGCCATCGAGCGGATCGACCAATGGGTGGCGTCCTTCGGGAGGGTATTCAGCGTCCGCTCGATTACTTGGGCCACCTGATCGTCCGACACCGTGCGAGGCCGGCCGGGACGATATTCGTCGCTGAGACCGACGATCCGGTCCTTCACAAACCGTCTGCGCCACTTGCCGACCGTGTGCTCATGCGCCCCGAGCCGCTCAGCGACCTCCTTGCTCTGAAAACCCTCCGCACAAAGCAGTATCATCCGGCACCGGTCAGCCAGCGAGCGCGCCGCCTTGTGCCGCCGAACCTGTGCTTGGAGAAACGCGCACTCCTCAGCGCTCAGAACCACTTCGTCCGCAACCCGACCTGCCATCGCATCATCTCCCGAAACCTCTCAGCTCAATGATACGAACTACAGTTCCAGGTGACTAGCGATTGTGTCTATTGATCAACCTCTAGATGCCATACCTCGCCTGTTTTCAGGACGGCAATTGCGATAGTGATCAGCCGGCGCGCGATGGTGATGATGACGCCCTTAACAGGCTGCTGAAGAAGTCCGCCCTCGACGCGGTTTGAGGAACATGATTCACCCTCGGGACGACAACGGCGGGGGTGACGATGCGCGGGACGGACGAGACGAGCGGGTCGCTGTTCAGCTATGTCGATCTTGAGGCGCGGATCCCGGCACGGCATCCGCTGCGCAAGATCCGGCAGGTGGTGAACGAGGCGCTGGCCAGCCTCGATCCCGAGTTCGAGTCGCTTTACACCGACTTCGGCCGTCCCTCGATCCCGCCGGAACGGCTGATCCGGGCGAGCTTGATCCAGATCCTGTTCTCGGTCCGCTCCGAGCGGCGTAAGCGTTCGCTGTGGGCCACAGTCAGCTTATCTTGACGGCGTGAAGTTCCACGGTAGCAGATCGTCTAGACGGCTTTGAGGGTGGCCGTTGGCGAGCGCGGTCAGGGTTGCCTTGAGATAGGCGAAGGGCTCGATGCCGTTGATCTTGCAGGTTTCGATCAGCGAGGCGATGCGACCCCAGGCGATGCCGCCCTCGTCATGCCCGGCAAAGAGAGCATTCTTGCGATTTAGGGCGATAGGACGGATCAGGTTTTCGACCCTGTTGGAGTCGATCTCGACGCGGCCGTCGGTCAGGAAGGTTTGCAACCCGTCCCAATGATTGTGGATGTAGGTCAGCTTT
>NZ_OAOQ01000023.1 GCF_900207575.1 Cereibacter ovatus | reverse complement strand
CATCACCGGCACCTTCGCCGATGTCATCGGCGGAACCGTCAGCTACGCCACGTCGGGGCAGGTCATCGCGACCGTGGCCTGACGACGGCAAAAGCGCGATCCTGCCCCGGCGGTTGGCGACCGCCGGGGCAGTCTTCTTCGGGTGACTTTACTTTGCCGCAGCCTTTCCCCTAGCTGCCACTGTTGATTGAGGATGTGCCGAAGCGATGCCCGACTCCCCCCCGTCCGGTTCCACCCCCCCCCGCATCGCCTATCTGACCGGCAGCTATCCGGCGGTCTCGCACACCTTCATCCTGCGCGAGGTCGAGGCGTTGCGGACGCTTGGCCGCGAGGTTCTGACCTGCTCGATCCGCCGCCCGGGGCCTGAACATCTGCGCGGCCCGGCCGAACGGGCGGCAGCCGACACCACCTTCTATGTTCTGCGCGCGGCGCTGAATCCGGTGCGGCTGGCCCGTGCGCTGGCCTTTGCCCTGCGCAGCCCGCGCCGCGCGCTGGACGCGCTCAACCTGGCCTGGCGGACGCGGCGGCCGGGGGTGAAGGGCACACTGTGGCAGATGTTCTATCTTCTTGAAGCCGCGGTTCTGGCGCACCACTTGCAGCAGCAGGGCGTCAGCCACCTGCACAACCATTTTGGCGATTCCAGCGGCTCGGTCGCGATGCTGGCCGGGGCGTTGGCGGGCCTGCCCTTCAGCATGACGCTGCATGGCCCCGCGATCTTCTTCGAACCCCGACTCTGGCGGCTGGATGAAAAGATCGCGCGGGCGCGCTTCACCGTCTGCATCAGCCGGTTCTGCCGCAGCCAGGCGATGATCTTCGCCGATCCCCGGCACTGGCCGAAGCTGAAGATCGTGCATTGCGGCATCGACCCCGCCCGCTATGGCCGGACGGCCGACCGCCCCGCGGGCAAGGAGATCGTCTTTGTCGGCCGGCTGGCGGCGGTGAAGGGGGTGCCCGTGCTGCTTGATGCCTTTGCCGAGGTGCTGAAAACCCATCCCGATGCGCGGCTGACGCTGGTGGGCGACGGCCCCGAACGCGCAGCGATCGAGGCCCGCGCCGAGGCGCTTGGCGGGGCCGTCACCTTCACCGGCTATCTTTCGCAAGACGAGGTGGCGGGGGTGCTGGCGCGGGCCGATCTCTTTGCGCTGCCCAGCTTTGCCGAAGGCGTGCCCGTGGTGCTGATGGAGGCGATGGCGAGCCGCCTGCCGGTGGTGGCCACCCGCATCGCCGGCATTCCCGAACTGGTGGCCGAGGGCGACAGCGGCTGCCTTGTGCCGCCGGGTGATGCGCCCGCGCTGGCCCGGGCGCTTGAGCGGCTGCTGCAAGACCCCGACCTGCGCCGCCGGATGGGCGATGCGGGCCGGGCGAAGGTCGAGGCCCATCATGCCATCGCGACCGAGGCCGCCCGGCTGGACCGGCTTTTGGCCTGAACGGTCAGGCGATGGCCGAACCGGCAGGGGGGCGGGCCTCGATCTCGGCCACGGCGCGGGCCTTGCCCACCCGCAGCGCGCGGCGCTGATAGGCGCGGATGAAGGCGCGCAGGGCCGGATCGTCCAGTTGCGGCACACCCCGGACCCAGGCGCCGAAATAGCCCTGAAGCATCGCCAGCCCCCCCAGCACATAGGGCGGATGCGTCATGCGATAAAGCGCGGTCGCCGCGAAATACAGCGGGTCCGACCCCATGAAATACTGCCCGAAGCCATGACGGCGGCGGCCGGTGAAGATCGACTGCTGGCTTGATCCCATCGGGCGCAGATGTTCGAACCGCAGGGCGGGCTCGTCCCAGCTGGCAGCCTTCCAGCCCAGCTGCCGCGCCTTGTGGCAGTCGATCGCATCCCACATCACCTGCCGGACATAGCCGCCGATCGCCTCGAAACATGCGCGGCGGTAGAACTTGGTCATGCCGACCGACATCTCGTCGCCGCACTTCTCGGAAATCAGCCGGTCGCCGTGGCGGGCATAGGGCTTGCCCGAACAGGTGCCCAGACGCGGGTCGGCCTCCATCCGCGCGATCAGGGTCTCGAAGTAGCGCGGCGGCAGATCCAGATCGAGATCGAGCTTGCAGGAATAAGCGAAGGCCGTGGGGTCGATGGTGGCATACCCGGCATGGAACGCCTCGATCACGCCCGGCCCCACGGCGCGGTGGCCGCGGTCGGGCTTGGCCACCACCCGGATCCAGTCGTGGCGCGCAGCGTAATCGGCCAGGATCTGCGGCGTCTCGTCGGTCGAGCCGTCATCCACCACCACCCAAAGCGCGGGCCGCACCGTCTGGGCGATCACGCTGTCCAGCGTGCGGCGCATATAGGCGGCCTCGTTCCGGCAGGGCGAGATCAGGACATAAGAACGGGAGGAGGGATGGGTTAACATCTTGAAATCGCGGTTTTCCAATATCACGGCGGCCCTGCGCGTGACCGGCACGGGACGCGCCACGTTCGCCTATCTCGAAAACAAAGGGAAGCGGTCATACGATTTTGAAGCTAGGGTGATTCTTATATTTGAAATGCTGCCGGCCCCTCTTGTCCGCTGGCCTTGATTGATTGGGAATAACAATGTCCGGAAACCCCCAGACCCCGGCAGAGACCTTCGCGAAAAGTGCGCCTCTGCGGTCTGCGACCCGCTGGTTCTTCAGGAAATATCCCTTTGCAAGCGGATACGGCGCGGTGGCCTGTTCGCGAGTGGCCAAGGTGCTTTGCCCGCCCTCGGCGGATCTGGTCTGGGCCGACATCCGCGGCATCCGGTGTCCGGTTCCGCTGAACGATCTGGTGGGGCGATCAATGTATCTGATGGGGGATCTGGACCCCAAGCTGACCTGGGTCATCGACCGGGTGCTGTCCCCCGGCGACACCGCGCTGGATGCGGGCGCCAATCTGGGGCTGATGACGGCCTTGATCGCCAGCCGGGTAGGAGAGCATGGCCGGGTTCTTGCCTTTGAACCCTCGCCGCTGATGCAGGAACGGCTGCGCCGCATGAAAGCGGCCAATCCGGGGATTCCGGTCGAGCTGTTCCCGGTCGCCCTTGGCCGCGCGCAGGGCGAGTCGGAGCTTCGGGTGCCGCCGGGCAGGCGTCCCTGCTCGACCACCCGGATCGGCCGGTCGAACATGTCTTCAAGGTTCGCGTGGAACCCCTGTCCGCCATCCTGGAACAATGTGGCATCACCGAAGTCCGGCTTCTGAAGATTGATGTCGAAGGGTTCGAAAGCGAGGTGCTGACCGGCCTGTTCACCGGCCCGTCACCGGTGATGCCGCAGGTCATCCTGTTCGAAGAAAACCGGCCGCGAACCGCTACGACCTTTTCGATCCTCAAGGCCAAAGGCTATGATTTGTTCGCGCTGCCCCGCCGGCTGATCAGGGTGGCGCTGATCGGCCAAGGCGATCCTGGTTTCGTCCGGGCTCACGATTTCGTGGCCATCCATCACCAGGCGCCCGCCGACATCCGCGCGCGGCTGGGGGTGTGACGGTCCTTCTGGCGGTCAAGGGGGCCTTTTGGCGGGTAAGGGGGGCAGGGTGCCGGCGGCTTGCGGCCGGACCGCCCGGCACGGGGCCTGTTGTGGCGGAAGCCTGGCGCGGCAGGTTTGTGACATGACAGGAAACAGTGTGGCGCCTTTCCTGCCGGAACCTGATGCCTTGGCTGCGCGCGCCCCGTCCTTTCGATTTCGCGGTATGTGGGGGGGGGCTGATCGGGATCGATCCTTTGGGCGGGGACCGTTGGACCTGCCGCAATGGCCCTTGGCCTGAGCGTCTGTCCCATTAGGCAGTCGGGATTCTCTTGCAATTGCATTTTGTGGGCGCGGATACAACCACAGATTGAATATTTGCTTAACGCTGAAACCGCAAGCCCCCTTGGTGAAAGGTGAAGCACAGAGTGACCAAAAGGCCAACCTGCTTGACGGGTGCGCAGGATCTGTTTCCAAATCAGTGCGTTATCGGATGGATCGTCAAGCTATCCAAAGAATAGGATTTGCTACATTGGTAAAAAAATATTATCCATGAGGATAAGGTGATCGGATTCGGGGACAGTCTGACGGCAGATTTAAGGGAACTTCCCCTTGGTCCGCGGGCTTCCCTTCAAGGCGTCCGGCCACCGGAGCCACGACCTTTTTATGTTTGAGAAATTGAACCATGACAGCCCACTACCATGATATCGTGGAGCAGACCGAGGGCGACGAAGTCATTTCAGGCTTCAGATCCTTCTCTCGCCCCGCAAACAGATTCTATCACGATGGCGTTAAGCGGTTTCTCGACATCCTGTTCATCATCCTCGGGCTTCCGGTGGTTCTGCCGGTGGTCTTCATCCTGGCCTGTCTTGTCGCCCTTGACGGTGGCCGGCCATTCTACACCCAGGAACGCGTGGGCCGGAACGGGCGCATCTACCGGATCTGGAAGCTGCGCACGATGGTGCATGACGCCGAAGCGGCACTCGATCGGTATCTGGCGGCCCATCCGGTGGCCCGGGCCGAATGGAACCTGTCCCAGAAGCTGAAGCGCGACCCGCGGGTGACGCGGATGGGCCGGTTCCTGCGGGCCTATTCGCTCGACGAACTGCCGCAGCTGTGGAACGTGCTGAAAGGCGAGATGAGCCTTGTCGGACCGCGTCCGATGATGCCGAACCAGCGCATCCTTTACCCCGGATCGGCCTATTACAGCCTGCGTCCCGGGATCACCGGATCGTGGCAGGTCATGCAGCGCAACCGCTCGTCCTTTGCCGACCGCGCCTGGTATGACACCCAGTATCACCGCGACGTGTCGTTGCGGACCGACATCTCGCTTCTGCTGGCCACCGTGCGGGTGGTGATGAAGGCCACGGGGCACTGATCCTTGACCCGCTGATCCTGCCGCGCAAGCACGCGTTCCAAGGCGACGGGAAAACGGCTGTTTGTGTGGTGTGTCGGTGATGCGCGTTTCGTCGTTTCAATCGGAGAACGCCCGGGATGTTCGTGATTGCCTATGGTGCGCTGCGTTCGGGGACGACCCTTCTCAGGCTGATGCTGGACATGCATCCTGGGCTGAGCTGCCCGGGCGAGACGGATTTCCTGTTCGATTTCACGGCAATCGCCCCGGACGGCAGGGTTACGATCGACGCGGACCGCCTTGGGCGCAACCGTATCTACCGGGCAAGCCGCGCCCGGCTTGATCCCGCACTGCCCGGGCGCGAGGCTCTGATCGACATGATCGGCCAATTGCGTGATCGGCCCGACCAATGTGTGGTTTTGATGATGCATCGCGGAATCGAAACCGCCCTGCGGCTGTTCCCCGATACGCCGATTCTGCACATGCTGCGCGATCCGCGCGATGTGGCGCGATCGTCGATCGGCATGGGCTGGGCGGGAACGGTCTATCACGGCGTCGAACACTGGCTTCGGACCGAGCGGGAATGGGACCGGGCGATGGCTGCCTTTCCCGGCACGCGGACGATGACGTTGCACTACGAGCGGCTGATCCTTGCCCCGGCCGAGGAATTGGCCAGGATCACGTCCTTTGTCGGCCTGCCGTTCGATCCGGCGATGCTCGACTATCATCGGGCCTCGACCTATGATCCACCCGATGCCTCGCTGGTCGAACAATGGCGGCGCAACCAGACCGCCCGCGACCTGGGCCTTGTCGAGGCGCGATTGGGGCCTTTGCTGACCGCGCGCGGCTATGCGCCCAGCGGACACCGCCCGGTTTTTCCCCGACGGATGGAGCGGGTGGCCCTGCAGGCTATGAACAAGCGGGCGATCTGGTCGCTGCGGGTAAAGCGGCATGGCTTGCGCGATCCCCTGCTGGTAGGGCTGGCCAAGCGGCTGCGCCTGCCGGCCCTTGGTCATGCCGCCCAGGCGCGGATCGACGCCAGGACGGTGTCTGAATTCCTGAAGTAGCGACCGACCGCATCCCCCCTTGTCGGGGGGGCGGAACCCCGCGAGGGGCCTGAACGGGATCGTGTCCCGACTGGGGCGGCGCGGTGGGCATCGGGTTTTCAGGTAGGGTGCAGGCGCTGCCTTCGCCCCATTGATTTTGCCGGTTCCCCGGCACTGACGGATAGGCGAGCCTTGCTCTGAGGTTTCAGAGCAAGGCGGCGATGGCGGACGGTGGGGATGGGTTCAAGGCGGCGTTGTTGCCGAACTTTCGCCTGGGGCATGAGAGCCCCTTTCCCCTTCGGCTTCAGGGGACGCGGATGATCGTCGCAAGGGCGCGCAGGGCTTTGCGCCCGAGCGGTTCAGGTTCGATCCTCGTCACGACGTGGTCCGGTGTCCGGCGAAGACGCGGCTCACGCCCCGCAACAGCACAAAAGCCGGCAAGTGGTCTCGTGCCGAGCGACGCGATTGCGCGTGTTGTCCTCTCAAGGCTCAGTGCGTGCCGCAAGGCGCACCATCCCGCCGGGGGGCTATCGTCAATCAGAATCCTGAAACAACGCCATGCGGCGCTGAAGATCCGTCCTGTCTCGAACGTCCGGGCCATGGGGGCCAAGGCATTGGTTTTCTGCACCCGGCCCGACCGGAAAACCGCCTTTCACCTGTCGCTCCCGGTTTCGATGGGCGCCGCGTGATTGTGCGACCGGGCGGGGGTGGCGTCTCAGTCCAGCCAGGCGGACAGGTCCAGGCCGGTCACGGCGGCGGCGCCATGCGATGCTGTCGGCAAAGATCTCCTGCATCAGGTGTTGCCGCAGGTTTGCCGGCGGCGCCTCCCGCATTGTGGGCCGGCTGAGCATATCCGTCACCCGGCGCAGCATCCGGTGGGGCAGCACCGACTTGACCGCCCGGCGCAGCGCCGGACTGGCATAGACCAGCCGGTTGACAGCCCGCAACCGCGCCTCTTTCGTGACCGCCTGGTTCGTCCGGCCCCGATGGAGCGTGACCTGGGCACCAAGATCCGTCCGCTCAAGGCCAAGCCAGTCAAAGATCGCATCGCACGATCCCTGCGGATCGCGGATATGGTCATCAAACGTCAGGAACAGGAACCTGTCGCGGGCGAAGTGGGCAAGATAGCGCGAGATCTGAAGGTCGTAGCACCCCGTCAGAACATATTGCGACTCCGGTGTCAGCGCCGCGTCGATGCTGCGATATTCGCCGAAATGCTCGCGTTTCCAGTAATATTCGCTGACCGCCCGATCAAACGGATGGCGCAGGATGTAAAGGAAGCGCGGCTCGTCCGGGCCGCAGATCCGCAGGATGGTTTCGGGGACATGCGGCTGAAGCGGGTAGCGGGTGTAATTGACCGAGGCATCCAGACTGTAGGGCACCTCCTTGGTCGGTGGCCCGGCCTGAAGCAGCTGGGCACGGCACGCGTCGAGGGATGGTGCGATGAAGAAGTTCGGTTCCTTGACCGACTGGAAGGCGATCGCGGGATGGCGGATCAACTGCCGGGCCAGGGTGGACGATCCGCCTTTCTGGGCACCGATCAGAAATAGGTTCGGACAAGCCTGCATTCCGAAATCCATTGTGCCAAATATCATCGGGAATACGGCAATCATTGCCGGTCCTGCCGCTTTGTCAACAGCACCGGGATCTGCGGTCGTGTCATCCGCCCCCGGCACCGGCGCAATCGTCGGGAAAGCCGTGCCTTTCGGCGGGGGCGGGATCAGCCCTTCAGCGTGTGGATCGTGGTGTCGATGCGCGGGGCGTGGCGCCCTGCAAGCCGGGTGATCGCCTTGCGGGCATGAAGCGCCGCCCGGTTCGACCCCGACGGCGGCGGCACCAGGGTCTGCGCCCGCCGCACCCCCACCCGGGCGCAAAGATCGTCAAGAACGGCCGCCATCCGGTCCGGCCGGAACAGGTCGTCGAAGTCGATCCCGATCGTCCCCCGGTCGGCCCAGAACTCCCAGAAGCGGTCGTAGCTTGGGCCGTAGATGGCCAAGGCCTCGTCGGGCTGCAAACCGTGCCAGCGCGCAAGCGACCGGCAGACGCTGTCGCGGCTGCGCCGAACTGTCAGGATGGCACCCGCGGTTTCAAGGATCCGCAGGATCCGGGGATCATCGGCCATCCCTGCGGGCGTATTGATCGGCATGTGGGTCTTGATCACATAGCCCGCCTCGGGTGTGATCCGTCCCACAAGATCGTTTTCGGGGCCTTCCTGCTTCGCGCACTGGTCGAGGTCGATGTAAAGCGGGCTGCGCCGATAGGCGGGCATGTTGTTGAGGATCAGATCGATCAGGATATGGGTGCCGCTTCGCATCGGCGTGGTCACGACGATGTTGGGCCGGCCTGCGCAGACCACCCGCCCCGGCGGGCAGACCACCCGTGGATTGGTGAAGGGCAGCAGATGAGTGCCGATGAAATTCGCGATCGACAAGAAGGCCTCCTGCGTCCTGTCCCATCCGTTCTTCATAACACCAAAACCGGGCCGCACCATATTTCGGACCGCCTTCCGGGGGAACCGATGCCCCGGCGCGGCCTTCTGCATGGTCCTGTCGCCTGAAATTGCGCCAGTGGCGGGCACTTGGCGTTCTCGTCTCGCCTTCCCGTGTGGTGTCGTTATGATGATATCGTCCTTGTTTCGCGGGTGCGCTCCATGACCCAGACGCCGAAAGCGATCGCCTATCTGGTCCCCGAATTTCCCGGCCAGACCCATGCCTTCTTCTGGCGCGAGATCCGCGCCCTTGAAGAGGCCGGAGCACGGGTGGGTCTGTTTTCGACCCGAAGGCCCGCCCCCGATGCCTGTCCGCATGACTTCGCCCCCCTTGCCGTGGTGCGCACGCGCTATCTGTTCCCGCCCGGGCTGCGCGTGGTGGCCCGGCTGGCGCTGCGGCCTTTGCGGGTGCTGCGGGCGGGGGCCTATGTGCTGGGGCTGTCGGAAACCCCGCTGCGCCAGCGGTTGAAACTTCTGGGCTTGATCGGGTCGGCCTCGGCGCTGGGGTTGGCCTGCCGGCGAAAGGGCTATTGCCATGTCCATATCCATTCCTGCGCCAATGCCGCGCATCTGGGGGCCTTGGCGCATATTCTGGACCGTCTGCCCTACAGCCTGACGCTGCACGGCGATCTTCCGGTCTATGGTGCCGACCATCGGGCCAAGATGGCGCGGGCGCGCTTTGTCAGCGTGGTGACGCGGCCCCTGGCTGCGCAGATCGCGGGCCTTGATCCGCATATCCGCGCCCCGGTGATCTGGATGGGGGTCGACGTCGAGCGGTTCTGCCCGCCCGAAGGCGGACGCATCCGCCCGCCGGGGGCGCCGCTTGATGTCGTGACGGTGGCGCGGCTGAACCGCACCAAGGGCCATGTCCATCTGCTTGAGGCGCTGGCCCGGCTGAAGGCCGCGGGCATCCCCTTTCGCTACCGTATCGCCGGCGAGGGGCCAGAGCGTCTGGCCATCGAAGCACGCATCGCACGGTTGGGGCTGGAGAACGAGGTGCACCTTCTGGGCACACAGTCCGAGGCGCAGGTTCTGGCCTTGCTGCAATCGGCCGATGTGCTGGCGCTGACCTCGTTCGGCGCGGGCGAGGCCGCGCCGGTGACGGTGATGGAGGCGATGGCGACCGGCTTGCCGGTGATCGCCTCGGTGATCGGCGGCACCCCCGACATGATCGAGGATGGCGTGGACGGCATCCTTGTCCCGCAGCAGGACGAGGCGGCGCTCGCCGCGGCCCTGCGCCGTCTGGCGGAAGATCCCGCGCTTTGCCAGCGGATCGGCGCGGCCGCGCGCCGGACGGCGCTGACGCGCTTTGACCACCGCACCCAGGCGAGGGCGTTGCTTGACGAGCTGTCACGCCCGATCTGACCCCTGCCCCGTCTGACCCCTGCCCGATCCCATCGTCCGCGCCGGTGCCGCCCGGTCGAAGCCCGGTCATGCCCGCCCCTCAGGTGGCCGGTTTTTCATGAAAATCCCTGCCATTGGCCCAACAATGGCCCGATTCCCGGCCCAGCAAGGTCAAGCCTTGCAGGGGATGGAACATGCGCACCGCTCTGGACATCTACACCGGCTTCTTCGGTCTTCGCGAACGGCCGTTCTCGCTGGTGCCCGATCCGGCCTTCCTGTTCTGGTCCGCCCCGCACCGCGCCGCCTTCGCCATGCTGGATTACGGCATCCTGACCCGCGCGCCGATCACGCTGATCACCGGCGAGGTGGGGGCGGGCAAGACCACGCTGATACAGCACCTGCTGGCATCGCTGGGGGATGATGTGGTGGTGGGGCTGGTCTCGAATGCGCAGGGCGACCGGGGCGAGCTGTTGCGCTGGGTGCTGATGGCCTTTGGCGAGACCGCGCCGCAGGGGGCGGATTATGTCGCGCTGTTCGCCCGGTTCCAGGCCTTCCTGATCGAACGCTATGCCGAGGGCCGCCGCACCATCCTGATCTTCGACGAGGCGCAGAACCTCAGCCGCGAGTCGCTGGAAGAATTGCGGATGCTGACCAACATCAACTCGGGCAAGGACGAGCTTGTGCAACTGGTGCTGGTGGGCCAGCCCGAGTTGCGCGACACCATCCGCCGCCCCGATCTGGTGCAGTTCGCCCAGAGGGTTTCGGCCAGCTATCACCTGCCCGCGCTGGATGGGCGGACCATCCAGGATTACGTCGCGCATCGGATGGCGGTGGCGGGGGCCGAACGGCCGGTGTTCCAGCATGCCGCGGTCGAGGCGATCCAGGCCGCGACGGGCGGCATCCCGCGGCTGGTGAACCAGTTGTGCGATTTCGCGCTGGTCTATGCCTATTCCCGCGACGAACCCGAGGTCGGCGCCGATCTGGTGCGGCAAGTGCTGGATGACGGGGTGTTTTTCGCCGGCGGCCGTCCCCCGGCCGCGATCCGGGTGCTGAAGCCGCGGCCGATACGGGTGATGGACTGGCCGCTGGACGCGGCGGGATAAGGCCCCGTCCGGGCAGCGCCGGTCGCATCGTCCCAGTCGCGACAGGTCATGCCTGATGCGCCCCGGCGCGGGCGGCACCGATTTGCCGCAGCGCGGCGAAAGGCCCGGGGGCGGGGGGACGGTTGCTCCGGTCGGGGTTCTCCTGTAGCCAGCGCCGGCCCAATCCCCCCGTGTCCCGCGAGCGTTCCGCCATGCCCGACCCGACCGACCTGCGCGCCGTCCTTGATGCTGCCTATGATCTTGCGCCGTCGCTGGCCAAGGCGGAAGCCACCCGCGACATCCATGCCCGCATGGCCCGCGTCGTGCCCTTTGCCGACTGGGCGCGGTTTGCGCCCTATGTCATCGAGATCAACCGCCTGAAGGCCGAACGCAACGCGGTGGTCTTGGCGCACAACTACATGACGCCCGAGATCTTCCACGGGATCGCCGACCATGTGGGCGACAGCCTGCAACTGGCGATCAGGGCCACCGAAGTCGCGGCCGAAGTGATCGTGCAATGCGGCGTGCATTTCATGGCCGAGACCTCGAAGGTGCTGAACCCCGGAAAGACCGTGCTGATGCCCGACATGGGGGCGGGCTGTTCGCTGGCGTCCTCGATCACCGCGGCGGATGTGGCGACGATGCGGGCGCGCTATCCGGGCGCGCCGGTGGTCAGCTATGTCAACACCACCGCCGAGGTGAAGGCGGCGTCGGACATCTGCTGCACCTCGTCGAACGCGGTGAAGATCGTCGAGGCGATGGAAAGCGATACCGTCATCATGACGCCCGACCAGTATCTGGCCCGCAACACCGCGGCGCAGACCAACAAGCGCATCGTCTGGTGGGAAGGCGCCTGCATCGTCCATGAACAATACACTGCGGGCGAGCTGCGCGACTACCGCCGCCTTGATCCGGGCGTGGCGATCATTGCCCATCCCGAATGCCCGCCCGAGGTGGTGGCCGAGGCGGATTACACCGGCTCGACCGGGGGGATCATCGACTGGGTGACCACCCACCGCCCGGCCAAGGCGCTGTTGGTGACGGAATGTTCCATGGCCTCGAACATCGCCGATGCGCTGCCGGATGTGGAGTTCGCCAAGCCCTGCAACCTCTGCCCCTACATGAAGATGATCACACTCGAGAAGGTGCTTTACAGCCTTCACACCATGACCGGCGCGGTCGAGGTGGCGCCCGATCTGGCCGAAGGCGCCCGGCGGGCCGTGCAGCGGATGATCGATGTCAGCCGCGGCTGAGGCGCCGGGGACCGGGCAGGCGATCGATACCGGCCGGGTGATCGTCGTCGGCGCCGGCATCGCCGGGCTTTACGCGGCGCTGCATCTGGTGCCGCAGCCGGTGCTGGTGATCTCACCCGAACCGCTGGGCGAGGGGGCAAGCTCCGCCTGGGCGCAGGGCGGCATCGCCGCCGCGATGGGCCCCGGCGACAGCCCGGCCGATCATGCCGCCGACACGGTGCGCGCGGGCGCGGGCACCGTGGTCGAGGCGGTGGCGGCCTCGGTCACCGCCGAGGCGCGGGACCATATACTGGACCTGACCGGCCGCGGCGCGCCCTTCGACCGCGATGCGCAGGGCGGCTATGTGCTGTCGCGCGAGGCGGCGCATTCGCGGCCGCGCGTGGTGCGGGTGAAGGGCGATCAGGCCGGGCGCGAGATCATGGCGACCCTGGTGGCCGAGGTGCGGCGGACGCCCTCGATCCAGGTGCTGGAAGGCGTTGCGGCCACCGGGCTTGCGGTCGAGGCGGGGCGGGTCATCGGCGTCACGGTGACCGCTGCCGACGGCCACAGCGGTCCGGTCACGCTGCGCGGGACGGCCGTCCTGCTGGCGGGCGGCGGCGCGGCGGGGCTTTATGCGCAGACCACCAACCCGGCCCGGGTCCGGGGGCAGGCGCTGGGGATGGCCGCGCGGGCCGGTGCGGTGGTGGCGGATGCCGAATTCGTGCAGTTCCACCCCACCGCCATTGCCACCGGCGAAGACCCGGCGCCGCTGGCGACCGAGGCGCTGCGCGGCGAGGGCGCGGCTCTGATCGACCGCGACGGCCGCCGTTTCATGGTCGCGCTGCACCCCGATGCCGAACTTGCCCCCCGCGACGTGGTGGCCCGCGCGGTCTTTGCCGCCGAGCGGGCGGGGCTGCGGCCGGCGCTCGATACCCGCGCCTGTCTGGGGGCGGCGATCGATGCGCACTTCCCCGAGGTCGCCTCGGCCTGTCGTCGCGCCGGCATCGATCCGGTGACCGGGCCGATCCCGGTCACGGCGGCCGCGCATTACCATATGGGCGGGGTCGAGGTGACGGGGCCGGGCCGGTCCAGCCTTCCCGGCCTGTGGGTGGTGGGCGAGGCCAGCGCCACGGGCCTGCATGGCGCGAACCGGCTGGCCTCGAACGGGCTGCTTGAGGCGCTGGTCTATGCCCGCCGGGCGGCGGCCGACATCGCGGGCGGGCTGGGGGCGGTGCGGAAGGTGGCGCCGGTGGCGCTGACCCTGCCGCCGGGGGGCCGGCCTGTCGATCCCGCGGCGGTGGCGGCGCTGCGCCGGCTGATGTCGGATCATGTCGGCGTGTTGCGCAGCGCCGAAGGGCTGACAACCGCGCTGCGCGCCATCGCCGCGCTGGAGCAGGCCCACCCCACGCCCGCCTTCCTGAACATGACCGCCGCCGCCACGCTGATCGCGGCGGCGGCGTTGCTGCGGCGGGACTCTCGCGGCGGCCATTTCCGCGAGGATTTTCCCGATCCCGGCGCGGCCACCCGTTCGCGCCTGACGCTGGCCGAGGCGCTGGCGCTCCGCGACAGTCTGTGAAGGTGACCCATGACCCCGTTTCCCGATCTTCTGCTTGAACCCCTGGTCCGGGCCGCGCTGGCCGAGGATCTTGGCCCCTGGGGCGATGTCACCACCCGCGCGGTGATCCCCGCGGGCACCACCTGCCGCGCGCGTCTGGCGGCGCGCGAGGCGGGTGTGGTCTCGGGGATGCAAGTGGCGGCGCTGGCCTTCCGACTGGTGGACCCCGCCTTGCGCGTGAGCCTGCACCGCCCCGACGGCAGCCGCTGCATCGCCGGCGAGGTGCTGATGGAAATCGAAGGGGACGCCGCCGCGATCCTGTCGGCCGAGCGGGTGGCGTTGAACTTCGCCGGCCGGCTGTCGGGCATCGCCACGCTGACGGCGGGCTTCGTGGCCGAAACGGCGGGCACCGCCACCCGCATCACCTGCACCCGCAAGACCACGCCCGGCCTGCGCATCGTCGAAAAGCTGGCGGTGCTGCATGGCGGCGGCTTCAGCCACCGCTTCGGGCTGAGCGACGCGATGCTGATCAAGGACAACCATATCGCCGCGGCGGGCGGCATCCGCCCCGCGCTTGCGGCGGCGCGGGCCGCGGCCTCGCACATGATGCGGATCGAGATCGAGGTGGACCGGCTGGACCAGCTGGCCGAGGTGTTGGATCAGGGCGGCGCCGATGTCGTGTTGCTCGACAACATGGATACGGCCACGCTGACCGAGGCGGTGCGGATGGTGGCAGGGCGGCTGGTGACCGAAGCCTCGGGCAACATGGGCCTTTCGCGCATCGCCGAAGTGGCGGCGACCGGGGTGGATTACATCTCGTCCGGGGCGCTGACCCATTCGGCGCGGACGCTGGATCTGGGGCTGGATTTCTGATGGATCGCCAGCGGGAGGGGGCGGTTTGCGAGGCCTGCCGCGGCGGGGGGCTTCACGCCCCCCGGACCCGCCCCCGGGGCGGGTCTCCCCCCGTGGGATATTTGGGCCAGAATGAAACGGCCAGGTCGTGGCGATGGTCCGGTGCGGAGGCTTCGACGCCTGGATCAACGGGCCCTTGTCGGGCATCCAGGGGGGCGGGGCCAGGGATGTGGTTTCCGCGCGGCTTTGTCAGTGCGGGGGCGGGGCCCCGGTTTCGTCGAAATGTTCCGGCAGTCCGGGCGCGCGGCCCGACAACGACCTGCCCGGCATGATGGAGTGGCTGGGCGCGCGCGTGCATTTCCTGCATCTGCGCCATGTGGCGCTGGAAGGCACCGAGATCCGCAACTCGTTCTACGAGGCGATGCATCTGGAAGGTGACACCGACATGGTGGCGATGATCGCCGCTGTCCTGAAAGAGGAAGGCCGGCGCAAGGCTGCGGGGCGGGCCGATTGTGCGATCCCGATGCGGCCCGATCACGGGCAGGACATTCTTGACGATCTGGGCCGCAAGGTGCAGCCCGGCTATCCTGCCATCGGCCGCCTGCGTGGCTTGGCCGAGCTGCGCGGCATCCTGACCGCGCTGGATCATCCGCTGGTGGCCGGCGCCTGACCCGGGCATCCGGGGGCCGCATCCTGCGCCCCGGGCAGCCCGGGCAGGATCTTCCATCGCAGCCCGCCTGACACGCACCGGGCGGATATGGATATGTAAAGACAGGCCAGGATCGCACCTTGCGATCAGCCGGGTCGGTGATACCTTGGCCCAGGATATTCTTTTGCCATTTCAGTTTTGCGACGGTCGCCATGATATTTCAATCTCGGAGTCTGCACAGGCCTGCCGGGGTCCTGCGTTTTGCCTTGGATCGCGAATTCCGTATCGTCGTCGGCGTTCTGCACCACGACCTTCGGGCGAGGCAGGCGACCGCCGCCCTTTTCGGGGCATCGTTGCATCGCGATTGCCGTCGCGATGGACATCCTGCATCGTCTTGGTGTCCATGACCTTGGGCTGAATTGGTTTTCGCTGGGCCTGGACCGCTCGGTGCCCGAAATCCTCATGTATGGCCAGACGCTTCTGGCCTCGGTTCTGACCGGGCTGCTGTTCCGGCGAACCGGCCTGCGGGCGTTTCTGGTCCTGTCGGTCCTGTTCGGCTTCGTGCTGCTGGACGATGCGTTCAGCTATCACGAGACTGTCGGCGCGCTTCTGGTGGGGGCGCTTGATCTGCAACCCTGGGGCGGGCTGCGCAATCAGGATCTGGGCGAGTTGCTGGCCTGGGGGCTGGCGGGGCTTGGGATGCTGCCGCTTCTGGGCTGGGGGCTGAAGGGGATGACGGCCCGGGACGGCGCGATCTTCATCCTGTACGGTCTGCTGTTCGGGATGCTTGTCTTCTTTGCCGTCGTGGTCGACATGCTGCATTCGGCTGTCACCTACTGGCCACTCAGACTGATTCTTGCCTGGGCTGAGGATGGCGGCGAAGCCCTGGTGATCGCGGCGATCGCCGCCCTTGCCGTTCTGCAAACCCGCGCGCCCCGGTAGCAAGGCCGGGGCGCGGCGGCGCCAATAAGTGCCGGGGGCCAGCCACAGGGCCGCCGCCCGCCGTCAGATCAGGATCATCGCGACGGCCCACAGCAGGGCCGCCAGTTTGGCCGCAAGGGCACGGGCCTCGGGGCCGGGGTCGCGGGCCGCGCTGCGCCAGACGCCGACAAGCGTCACAAGGATATAGGGGGTCGGCAGGAAATAGACCGTGGCCGCAAGGGCCGTCGGGGCTTCGGCTGCGATCAGCGCAAACGCCGTGACGGTCGCGGTCAGGCTGGCCAGACCGGAATACAGGATCGCATGGCTCCAGAACGCCTGACCAAGGGGAAGATCGCCACGCCAGAGGGCTTGCAACGTCATGAACCGGATCCCTTTGCTGTCGGACGCAGGGTCCGGGCGCCGCAACGGTTCTGGCCGATCCCGGCGCCGGGGGGAAGGGCCTGCGTCCTTCCGTCCGCCGGATGCGAAACCGGCACGCCCCGCCCGGATAATGGACATGCCACCGCCAAACGGGCAAAACAGACCCATGTATATTGAAATTGCCATCGTCCTGCTTCTGACCCTGATCAACGGCCTGCTGGCCATGTCGGAACTGGCCATCGTCTCGGCCCGGCCGGCGCGACTGAAACTGCTGGCCGACCAGCATGTGCCGGGGGCCGCCACCGCGATCAGGCTGGCCGCCGAGCCGGGCCGGTTCCTGTCCAGCGTGCAGATCGGCATCACGCTGGTGGGTGTGCTGTCGGGGGCCTTTTCGGGGGCCACGCTGGGCAGCCGGCTGGCGGCCAGCCTTGCCGGGGCCGGGCTGCCCGTGGCGCTGGCCCAGTCGCTGGGTGTGGGCGTTGTCGTCGTGGCCATCACCTATCTGTCGCTGATCGTGGGCGAACTGGTGCCGAAGCAGATCGCCCTGCGCGCCCCCGAACGGGTCGCCTGCCGGGTCGCGCCGATCATGCGCGCGATCGCGACGGTGGCGGCGCCGCTGGTCTGGCTGCTCGACCGCTCGGGGCGGGGGGTGTTGCGCCTGCTGGGGCAGGGCGGCGCGACCACCCGGACGGTGACCGACGACGAGGTGCGCCTACTGGTTTCCGAGGCCGAAGCCTCGGGGGCGATGCATGCGTCGGAAAGCCGGATGATCTCGGGGGTGATGCGGATGGCCGACCGCACCGCGCGCGGCCTGATGACCCCGCGTCACGAGGTCGAGGTGCTGGATGCCGACAGCACCCGCCCCGAGGCGATGCGCCTTCTTGGCGCCTCGCGCCGGTCGCGCCTGCCGGTGCGCGACGGTGGCCCCGACGACATCATCGGCGTGGTCGCGGCCCGCGACATCGCCAATGCACCGGCCGACGAAGGCTTCGACCTGCGCGCTCTGGTGCAGGACGCGCCGGTGGTCCACGAGAATCAGGGCGCGATCGAGGTGATCGAAAGGTTGCGGGCCACGCCCTCGCACATGGTGCTGGTCTATGACGAATATGGCACCTTCGAGGGGATCGTCACCCCGCTTGACCTGCTTGAGATCATCACCGGCGCCTTTGGCGGCGAGGTGACGGAAGAACCCGTCGTGGTGACACGGTCCGACGGCTCGATGCTGGTCGCGGGCTGGATGCCGGTGGACGAATTCGCCGAGCTTTTGTCGCTGCGCCTGCCCGAGCCGCGCGATCATGCCACGGCGGCCGGTCTCGTGCTCGAGACGCTGGGGCGGATCCCGGTGGTGGGCGACAGCTTCCGCCTCAGCGGCTGGAAGATCGAGGTGCTCGACCTTGACGGGCGCCGCATCGACAAACTGCTGGTGTCGCGGATGCCTGCGGCGCTGCTGCACCGGCAGGGCGACCGTTGACAGCCGGCCCCCGCACGCCCAAGTGGGGGCCGTCGCAGGGACAAGGGAACAGGTGCGGGATGACGGGAAAACGCATGGTGGAACGGAACTTCGAACGCGGGCTGTTCGCGTCGCGCTGGTTGATGGCACCGATGTATCTGGGGCTGGTCGTGTCGCTGGCGATGCTGGTCGTCGTCTTCGCCCGCGAGGTGCTTTACTATGCGCCCCAGACCTTCACCATGTCCTCCGAGGATGCGATCCTGGCGGTGCTGACGCTGGTGGACCTGACGCTGGCGGGGAACCTGCTGCTGATCGTGCTGTTCTCGGGCTATGAATCCTTCGTCTCGAAGATGGATATCGACGACGGCGCCGAGCGGCCGGAATGGATGGGCACGGTGAATTTCTCGGGGCTGAAGCTGAAACTGATCGCCTCGATCGTGGCGATCTCGGGGATTCATCTGCTCAAACGGTTCATGGAGATCGGTGAGCCGGGCATCGAGAGCGCGTTTTCCGAACCGCATCTGCGCTGGCTGGTCATCATTCACCTGACCTTCGTGGTCTCGGGCGTGCTGCTGGCGGCGATGGACTGGATCGCGGCCAAGAGCAAGCACTGAAGGCGGGAAACCGCCTGACCCCCGCTGCCTGCCCGGCCTGCCGTGTCAGGACCGGCGTGCAAAAGGCATGGGCCATTTCCGGCTTTGCCGGTGCGCCGGGCGTTGTTGCAGAACGCCAGCTTGAGGCATAGCGCCCCCTTTCCCCCCGGACGTCAGGCGACGCGGACGATCTCGGCGGTGCCGAGGGCGTTGAAGCGGTTGATGAGCGCGACGCGGATGTGGATTTCTGCGGTCTGGCGGTCGGGGTCCCGCGCCATGATGCGTTCGCCGAAGGCCTTGAGGCATCGCATCTTCGCCTCGATCCGGCTGCGGGCGTGGTATCCTGTCCATCGTTTCCAGAGCGCTCGGCCGAAGTGCCGGGTGGCGCGCAGGGGGCGTTGTTGCAGAACGCCAGCTTGAGGCATCCTAAGATCATCTGGCGCCGCTTTTGCGCGCTTCTGGATTCGCACTACCGGTGCGAGTCTCGTCCGAACCCGTCAACCACCCGGGATGGATGGTAAAGTTGCATGGACATGGTCTTCTTTCCGAAGCAATCGCCGCACATCCCGGGGCAGCGCCGCGCCGCGGTTTCGGGGAGCGGAAGCTGAACATGGACCAGGGCGTTGACTGTATCCCGGCCTTCACGACCGAGGCAACCGAAGGCTCCCGCGTCACATCCTTGTCCGGTTGCGTGATCCGGTCGGTGCCTTCCCCCGTGGAGGGGGGGGATGTTCCGTCCTGGCTCGAGGAACATGGTCGCCCGGCCATTGCTCGCGCGCGCCGGATCCTGCTTCATGTCCGAAACCTGGAATGGGAGAGGCAGTCCTTCGCCCACTACGTCCTGTACCGGATGCCGGTTCCGGGACAGCTTGCCCTGAAGTGGTTTCACGACCGGCCGGTCGAGCGGGCGAAGTATCTGGCTCTTCACAATTCCGGATGCACCGCCCTTTCCATCCTCGCGGCCTCGGGCCTGTTGACGAGGGTAGACCGGGAGCTCGAGGCAGATTTGCGCCGGGGCTTCCGGGATGAAGTCCTGGTCATTCTGGGAAAGATCGTCAGGAAGTACCGGGATGAGGCGCAGGAATAGTCCTTTTCCCGTCGGCCTGCTTCAGGTCGCGATCCGTCCGGGTGATGGCCCGCAGAGCCTTTGACCTGCGTGCGGCGTCCGCCTCGCGAAGCGGGTGGGCACGAAGAAGGCGCAGGTCGCGGTCGCCCGAAAGCTGGCCGTCATCCTGCACTGCATCTGGACCGACGGCACCGTCTTTGAATGGGAGACCGCGAAGACCGCCGCGTGAGCGGCCGCTGAGATCGCGGAGCTGATACCGGGCCTGTGATGTCCCACCGGGACGGTGTCGCGGTGACATCGTTCAATAGGCTGACGCCCAGCGGACGTCGTTCGAAACGTTGAGGTGCCCGGCCCGGACATCAGCATGAGGTCATGACCTCGGAAAGAACCATGCCACCGGCACGGACAGAAAAACAGGCTTGACCCAACCCCGCTGTCAAAGGGCCGATTGACACCGCTGGTTCGTCCGGCTGGGGCAGTGCGCGCTCGTGATAGGCCTCTGCACGCACCCGGTATTGTGCCGCCGCCTCCGAGAGCCGGAGACGCTCGGCCTCCGGGTCGCCGAGGCCGGCCTCGTCGTCCCTCGCGTAATTGTCCGACATCTCGTCGAGAAGTGCCGTGGCGCTCTTGAGGAACAGATCCTCGCTCACCGATCCCGCAATGCCACAGGCACGCCCGCTTGCATTCTCCATGCGCTGGTTGATCCACCGGATCATCTCGTTGGACATTGCAGCGTCTCGACATAGTCGAAGATCTGCACCGACAGCACCTTGGTCTGGCCCGGAATGCCGCCGCCGATCATCAGCACCACGCCGAACTCGCCCACCGTATGGGCAAAGCCGAGGATCGCCCCGGTGAAGATCCCCGGCAGCGCCAGCGGCAGCGCCACGGTGAAGAAGGCATCGAGCGGCGAGGCCCGCAGCGTCGCCGCCACCTCCATCGGGCGCGACCCCATCGCCTCGAAGGCGTTGCGGATCGGGTTGACCACGAAGGGCAGCGAGTAGATCACCGATCCCACCACCAGCCCCTCGAAGGTGAAGGACAGCTTGCGCCCCAGCAGCGCGGTCAGCGGCGAGGCCGGCCCCATCGCGATCAGCAGGTAGAAGCCGAGCACGGTGGGCGGCAGCACGATGGGGAGGGCCACGAGGGTGGCCACGATCTCCTTCCAGAGACCGCCGGCCCGCGACAGCCACCAGGCCAGCGGCGTGCCGACCAGCAGCAGCACCGCCGTCGAGATCACGGCCAGCTTCAGCGTGAGCCAGATCGTCTCGATCATGGCCGCGTCGAACAGCGGTGCTGTCTCCGTCATGGGTCAGTCCTCGAGTGCGTAGCCGTAGCGTTCGATGATCGCGCGCGCCTCGGGCGTCCGCAGGAAGTCAAGAAAGGCGCGGGCGGCCTCGCTCGTCTCGCCCGTCTTCAGCAACACGGCATCCTGCCGGATCGGGGCGTGAAGCTCGGGCGGCACCAGCCAGCGCGAGCCCTTGTCCTCCGCAATCACCTGGCTGAGGGCGACAAACCCCACGGGCGCATTTCCGGTAGCCACGAACTGATGCGCCTGACTGATGCTCTTGCCGGTCACCAGTTTCGGCTCGAGGCTGTCGTACAGCCCCAGCGCCTGCATCGTCTCGACCGCGGCGGCGCCGTAGGGGGCGGCGGCGGGATCGGCGATGGCGACATGGGCGAGGTCGGGGCGGCGCAGCACCGCCTCGGTGCCGTCGATCAGCGCGGGGTCGGCGCTCCACAACACGAGCGTGCCGATCGCATAGGTGAAGCGGGTGCCGGGAACGGCGAACCCCTCGGCCTCGGCCTTCTCCGGGCGCGCCTGATCGGCCGAGAGAAACACCTCGAACGGGGCGCCCTGCGCGATCTGGGTGTAGAACTGCCCCGCGGGGCCGAAGCTGAAGGTGACGGTGTGGCCGGTGGCCGCGGTGAAGGCCGCGGCGAGCTCGGCCGCGGGCTCGGTGAAATTGGCGGCGACGGCGGCCAGCGTCTCGCCCGCACGGGCGGGGGCGGCCAGAAGCGCCGCGGCAAGGGTCGCGGCGAGCGCCGCGCGCAGGGAGTTCAGGCGAAAGTTCACGGGGTTCGTCCTTTTCCGAAGCATCACGGCATCGCCAGAATGACGTGGCTCGCCTTACTGGCCTTGAGGATTTCGCACCCACACCGGCGACACGGTTGGCCGAAATCGCGGGGCGGCCGGTGAATCTGGTGGAATATTCCGTCTCGCACTACCTGCTCGCCCGCGCGCTCGAGAGCGTGGGCCTGTCGGAAGTGGCGGCATCCATGGCCAGATGGACCTTGCGCCATTGGCGCCGGCCCTGCGCCCCATCGATGATGCCGTGTGGGTCCCGACCGCGTTCAGCAAGAACCACGACCGGCTGCTGACGACGGACATCGCGCGGACGTTCCTGTCCGCCATACCCGCCCATCGCGAGATCGCGCCGCTCCTGTCGGACGAGCACTTCTCGGTCGACGGCACGCTCATCAAAGCCTGTGCGTCGATGAAGAGCTTTCAGCCGAAGCCGGAGAAGGCGGCAGAGCCCGGCGACGGTCCCGACGATCCGCCAGCCCCTCTGCCCCCGCCAGCGCTGAACCCGCCGAGATCAAGTCCGACCGCCCCGATGTCCCCGCAGGAACCCCGAACCCGAAATTCCGAGATCGGCTTCCGGGGCAAGAAGCGTTCCAACGCCACCCTCGCCTCGGTCACGGATCCGGAGGCGCAGCTCAACAAGAAGTCTCCCGGGGCCGGCGCGGTGCTGTGCCTCATGGGGCATATCTTGATGGAGAACCGGCACGGCTTCGTGGTGCCGACCGAGGTCATGGAACGTCGGCCCTCGGCCAGACGTGGCGGGCTTCCACGCCTGAACCCTGGATCTGGCGCCCATGGGCCATCGTCTGCGAGAGGTGCTCGCCGAGTTCGTCCTGAAAGGTGTCGAGTTGACCGACGATCTGCCCGAGGGCACCGTCGTTCGCGCGCGTATGTGCGCCCTCCACACGGCACTGCATGCGGATGGCGTCGAGAGCGCTGACGTGGTGGCGCATCTGGGCGAGATGAACCTCAAGGTCGGCAACGTCCCGCAGTGCGCGCTCGTGATAGGCCTCTGCACGCACCCGGTATTGTGCCGCCGCCTCCGAGAGCCGGAGACGCTCGGCCTCCGGGTCGCCGAGGCCGGCCTCGTCGTCCCTCGCGTAATTGTCCGACATCTCGTCGAGAAGTGCCGTGGCGCTCTTGAGGAACAGATCCTCGCTCACCGATCCCGCAATGCCACAGGCACGCCCGCTTGCATTCTCCATGCGCTGGTTGATCCACCGGATCATCTCGTTGGACAACAGCGCGTAGTTGTCTGCGATCGCGCCGAGGGCACGGCCGCGGGTTCCGATCTGTGAGGCCACGATTCGAAGGTTCGTCGTGATGAGGAGCGCCCGGCGGAAGATGGCGCTCATCGCGGTGAGTTCCGCCTCGATGCCGTCCGCGGCCTCCGTCGCCCGCACGGCCTGATCGACATCGGGTGCATAGCCGGAGGTCTGTCCCGCCCGCGCCGTCACCTCGGCCGCAAGAGCCTGCGCCTGAAACGACTTGTAGCCGGAGTATCCGTCCGCCACGAGCCGCGCCCTCAGTCGCGCCGCCCCGTCCGCGGGCGCGAGTCCGTCGGCCTCGGCGGCCAGAAGCTCCGCATAGAGCGCCTTCGCGCGATCGAAGAATGTCGTGCTGGGCTTGATCCGCACGGACAAATACCCGTCCCGGATCGGAACGACGGCCGCGAAGACCCAGTAGGCACGACCATCGAGCGCGCGGTTGCAGACGTAGACGCCGGTGGCCCGACCCGCCTGCAGGCGCTCCCAGAGCAGGTGGAAAGCTGCCTTGGGCATGACGGGATGGCGCACGATCCGGTGCGGAGCGCCGATGAGCCGCGACCCCTCGTATCCGGAGACGCGGCGAAAGACGGAGTTGCCAGCCTGGATGACGCCGCGCCCGTCGGTGCGCGAGAAGAAGATCTCGTCGAAGCCGAAGGGAACTTCGCCTTGCCGGGTTTCTGCGTGCGGCGTCTCGGCCGACCCTTCGGCCACGATGCGCAGGGACATGTGCATTCCTCAGGAGCCGGCCAGGGGGCCGGCATTTCATCTGCTTGGCTCCAACGGCTTCCTGCGACGCTATTTTACGCGACATAATAAACCGTTAAGTTTTGCGGCCTGGCCTCCCGGCACGGCCCCCACGGCTGCGACCAGTCGGTGCTCCTCGCCCAGGTGATGGCGGAGGCGTCTGAGCCGCTGGGCATGGAGACCTGGATCATGTCCAAGGTCTATGGCGGCGCGCCGCTCCCCAACCTCTGTCCGTTCAACGACCGAACAAAGGCGCGGTGGGCCCCGTGGCTGGAGCGTCCACCGCATCGAGCCTGCATCCTTCTGACCGACGGCCTGCTCCACGCCGTCAGCACCCGGCGGACGATCGGTTTCTGCCGCGAAGCCTGCGCGACTGGCGTCAGCATCCTCGGCATCATGGCCGAGGCGCCGAAACTCGGGCCTGCGGGACCATTCGCCCTCCTCCGGCAGGTGGTGGCGCGCTCCGCGATTCCGGATGGCGGATGTCTCGCCCCGCCTTGCGGCGCCGACGCATCGAGCGTGGCGACGGAGGCCCCGCGGGCTCATGTCGTCGGTGATCGGTCCTGTTCCCGTGCAGAACAGGATTGACCTTCACCCGCCACCGTGCAGTAAGTGAGCGATTACTTATTATGGTTGAAGCATGCGAAAGTCGTCGGATCTGCGAAAAGCGGAGATCGTGGACACCGTCCTGAGCCTGGCCGACCGGATCGGGCCTGACCGCGTGACAACCGGCGCCGTGACCGCCGAGATCGGCATTACCCAGGCAGCGCTGTTCCGGCACTTTCCCACGAAGGCGGCGCTGTGGCAGGCCGTGGCGGCTTCTGTTGCCGAGGCCATGACCCGGGCCTGGGATGCGGCGTTGACCGGTCACAGCCTTCCGGTTGACCGGATCAAGGCCGTCATCGCCGCTCAGCTGGAGCGGATTGCAGCCACGCCGGCGCTGCCCATGCTGCTTTTTTCACGTGAGTTGAACGTGGAGAACGCTGAGCTTCGCATGGCCTTCGCTGGCCGACTGATGGCCTTTCATGGACATCTGAGACGCGAGATTGCCGCCGGCCAGCAGCAGAAGGCGCTGCGCACCGACGTGGCGCCGGATGATGCAGCGATGCTCTTGACGTCGCTTGTCCAGGGGGTGGCGATCCGTTGGACGCTCGGGGCACGCGCTTTCCCGATCCGGGATGAAGGGCTGCGGATGCTTGACGTGCAGTTGCGGCTGCTGGCCACGCGGGAGGCATGAACGATGCGCAAGACATGGATCCTGGGAGTGGTCGCGGTGATGGTCCTGGGTGCGGGCACCATGGTGCTGACCAACCGGCCGATCCCGGTGCCAGTGGCGCGGCCGGAAACCGACGTCCCGTTGCGCATCTATGGCTTGGGCACCGTCGAGGCGCGCGTGCTCAGCCGGGTCGGCTTCGAAGTGGGGGCGGCGATGATCTCGCTCTCGGCCGATGCCGGAGACCGGGTGACGAAAGGTCAGGATCTTGCCTCGCTGAATCCGGCCGAACAGGAGGCTCGTGTCGCGCGCGCCAGGGCCGCGGTCGTGGCGAATGCCGCGGCACGGACCAGGGCCGAAGCGGCGGTGATCCGCGCCCGCGCCATGCTGGCGCAGCGAGAGGCGGCAAACGGGCGGCAGCAGGATCTTGCCAGGCGGGATGTCGCCTCGGTTCAGCGTGCCGAAGAGGCCGGACGTGACGAAGCCGTGGCCCGTGCCGACCTGATGGTGGCAGAGGCGGATCTGGCGGTGATCCGCGCGCAAGGCGAGGATGCCGCCGCGGCACTGCGGCTGGAAGAAACGCTTCTTGCGCATCACCGCCTCGTGGCGCCCTATGATGCGGTGGTCGTGGCCCGGCATGTCGAGCCCGGCACGGTGGTCAAGGCGGGTGATCCGATCTTCACCCTGATCGACCCTGCGACGGTCTGGATCCAGGCCTATGTCGACGAAGAGCGCGCCGGCCAGCTGGCCCTGGGCCAGCCCGGCAGCATTCGTCTGCGTTCGCAGCCGGCGTCGGAATTCCACGGCAACATCGCCCGCATCGGCCTGGAGAGTGACAGGGCAAACGAGGAACGCCGGGTCTGGCTTGTTTGCGACGACTGTCCGCAGCCGATGTATCTCGGCGAACAGACCGAGGTCCGCATCCTGACCGGAACGCGCGAGCGTGCCCTGATGGTCCCGGAACTGGCGGTCTCGGGCTATGACGGCTTTCGCGGGACGGTCTGGATCGTGCAGGACGGGCGGCTGGCTCGGGCCGAAGTGACCTTCGGCGCGCGCGACGACCGCGGCCGGATCGAGGTGACGGGCGGACTGCCCGACGGAGCGCAGATCGTGGCGCAGCCTCCGAAAGGCGCCAGGATCGGCCGCCGCGCCATGGAGGCCACACCATGAACCTTGCGATCAAGGATATTCGTCACGGCCTGTTCCGCTTTGTCCTGACCTGCTTCGGCCTTGGGCTGCTGATGACGGTGGTGCTGGCGATGATCGGCATCTACAATGGACTGGTTGCGGATGCGCTGGCGGTGGTCCGCGCCCCTGCCGTCGATGTCTGGGTGGTCGAGGCCGATACCCAGGGACCGTTCGCCGAGGCGTCCGCCATCCCCGCCGACACCCGCGACGCCGTGGCCCGCATGCCCGGCGTGGCCGCGGCGGGTGCCATCACCTACCAGACTGTCGAGGCACCCTACGCCGGCCGCACGCTGCGGCTCTATGTAATCGGGTACCAACCCGGTCGCCCCGGTGGGCCGCAGCGGATTGTTCAGGGCCGCGGGATCGGCACCAGCCATTTCGAACTGGTCGCCGACCGCAAGACCGGACTTGTGCCCGGTGACACGATCCGGCTGGGCCGCAACCGCTTTGCCGTGGTCGGGCTGGTCGAGGGGATGATGAACTCGGGCGGAGATGCGGCGGTGTTCGTGACACTGGCCGACGCGCTGGCCCTGCAGACCGAGCTGGCCCCGGCGGCCGAGCGGGTGCAGGCGGCGCGCGGGGCCGTTCCGGTCAAGACCGCTTCGGTAGCGGCGGTGGTGGCGCAGGTGACCCCGGGCGCCGATGTGGCGTTGCTGACCGACACGGTGCGCCAGTGGAAGCACCTTGCCGCCCTGACCCAGGCCGAACAGGAGGACATCCTGCTCGTCTCGGTGGTGGACAAGGCGCGGCGGCAGATCGGGCTGTTCCTTGGCATCCTGCTGACCGTCAGCGCCGTGGTAATCGCGCTGATCATCTATACCATGACCATGGAGAAGCTGAAGCAGATCGCCACGCTGAAGCTGATCGGCGCACCGGACCGCACCATCGTGGGGCTGATCGTCCAGCAGGCGCTGATCCTTGGCCTCAGCGGCTGGGGCATCGGGCTGACGCTGATCCTGCTGGTCAAGGACAACTTTCCCCGCCGCGTGCTGCTGGAGCCGTTCAATGCCATGATGCTGGCGCTGATCATCTTCGTGGTCTGCCTCCTTGCCTCGGGCCTTGGGGTGCGCGCGGCCATGAAGGTGGATCCGGCCACCGCCCTGGGGGGCTGAGATGGCGCCGGGGGACATCCTGATCGACGTGAAGGGCGTGGCCAAGCATTACGGCGCGGGCGAAACCCGTGTCGATGCGCTGCGCTCGGTGGACCTGCAGGTGCGGGCCGGAGAGGTGATCGCGCTGCTGGGCCCGTCAGGATCCGGCAAAACGACGCTGCTGAACATCATCGGCTGCATCCTCGCCCCTACGGCCGGACAGTTGGCACTGGACGGCGAGACGGTGTTCGATGGGCGATGGCTGCGCGACGATCTGCGGCGCCTGCGGCTGGACAAGATCGGCTTCATCTTTCAGGCACACAACCTGCTGCCCTTTCTGACAGCCGGCGAAAACGTCGCACTGGTGCTGGACCTGGCTGGTGCGCCGGCGGCCATGGGCCAGGCCCGGGCGCGCGAACTGCTGGACTATCTCGAGGTCGGCCATCGCGCCGGGGAAAAGCCGGCGCATCTGTCGGGCGGGGAGGCGCAGCGGGTGGCCATTGCGCGGGCGCTGGCGAACCGGCCCAGGATCATCCTGGCAGATGAGCCGACCGCCGCTCTGGACAGCCAGCGGGCGCAACTGGTGATGGATCTGCTGCGCAAGCTGGCGGCCGAGCAGGAGGCCTGCATCGTGACCGTGACCCATGATGAAAAGATATTCGACCGCTTCGACCGCCTGATCCACCTGCGCGATGGACACCTCGTTCAGACATGATCGGGAGGCTGCTCCCCTCGGCAAAGTCCGCCCGTCGCGATGGACAGGAACTTTGGCTCCAGAGAATGAAGTCGAGCGACTGACTATCCTCATCGATGGGCCCGCCGCAGCATCAGAAGCCACCCGTTGTGTCCGCAAAGGGCCGAAACGGTAGCTCCCGCTCTTAGCCCCCATGAGCGGTGTCGGCAGTCATGCCACGTGGTTTCCTGGCGAACCTGAACCGGTTTGCGAAGGAGAATGCTGATGACGAAGACAACCTACGTCGGGCTGGATGTCCACGCCGACACGATCTCCGTAGCCACTGCAGATGAGGGCCGCGATGGAGAACTCCGGTTTTCCGGGGTGATCCCGAACACAGCCGACGCCGTGCTGCGCCTGACGAAGAGGCTGAAGGCGGCGGGATCGAACCCGGTCTTCTGCTACGAAGCTGGCCCCTGCGGCTATGGCCTGCACCGGCTGCTGACGAAGCTCGGCTTCGAATGCGCCGTCGTGGCGCCGGCGCTCATTCCGCGGCGGGCCGGCAACCGGGTGAAGACCGACCGGCGCGATGCCGAGATGCTCGCCCACCTGTGGCGCGCGGGCGAGTTGACGCCGATCTGGACGCCCGACGAGGAACAGGAGGCGATGCGCGACCTGAGGCCAGCTGGTCCTACCCGCATCCTGCGCGGGAGGCGCACCGTCACCTCAAGCGCGCCGAGCAACTGCCGTCGCACATCGCGACATCGCCTGGAAGGCGCAGACCCGGCTCTGCCAGCGCTACCGCGCCCTCTCGAGGACGGGCAAGCCGTTGCCCCGCGTGCTGACCGCCATCGCGCGTGAGCTGGCGGACTTCATCTGGGCCATCGCCCGCCAGACGCCCCTGCCGGCCTGAACGGCGCCGCAGGCCGCGCCTGTGCAGCATGCTGGAGATGGCGGCCCAAGATCAGGGAGCCGTCGACGTACGTTGGGACAGACATCCGTTCTTAGAGAGAGGCAAGCCCGCATCGGACAGGGTCAGGCGGTAACCAACCCGCGGATGAGAGCGTACTTTTCTGCCCCCTCCGGTATCAGACCCCTCATGGTGATCCCGCCCGTCGATGGACCGGAAGTATTGACATGAACCATGGACGACCGGGTGCCAGATTTCCGGGAGGAGAAACTTTCGGCATGGTCCGACCCGCCGTTTCCAGCGGCTTACCCAAAATCCGGAGACTCCACATCCCGGCCTGCCACGTTGGAGAGCAAAGTCCGGTGCCGGAACGGTGTCATCCGGGCGAAGAAAATCCGGATCGTCCCAGGATCCGCCGAGGCGGCGTTGTTCGTGCCGCGGGAGATCTTCCTTCCATTCGTTGCGCTCCTGGCAGAGCCAGGGGCGTGGCGCGCCAGGAACTCGTTTCGGCACGATCCTGATGCGCGCCTGTGCGCGCCGCCGCTCTGGCCATGCGAGGGGATCGATCTGGGCCCCTTGGCAGTTCGCAGCCGCGTCATGATGGTTCGGGCGCTTGCATCCGACACCCGCATGGGGCTGTGCGTTTCGTGTCGGGGCACCGGATTGTCGATCCCGTGGGGCTTTTCAGGATCCGGTAATAGGGGGTTCACGCCGTCTGCCGGCATTATCGGGCCGGAGACGAGCAACAGCCTGGCCCGGAAAGGCTGCGGACGGACCAGGATCGTCCGGGTTCTGCCGATGCATCCCCCGTGCGCAAAGGTGAAGAGCACGTCCCTGATGCGGAACGGGAACAGCACGTTCGCGTCTCAATGTCACGATCAACCGCTTTGCCCATGCCACGGTGATCCCGCGGCGGGACGGCCGGGTTCATTTCATCGCCGACGATCTGGGCGAAAGCGAAGAGACCGAAGCCGCCCCGTTTCTGCCCTGCGACGAGGGGCTGCGGCTGCACCGTGGGCTCTACAACCGCATCGTGCAGGATTACAACGGCGGCCGGCCCTTGCCGCTGACGCTGATCACCTCGATCGACAGCCCGCGGGGGGCGGGGCTCGGGGCGTCATCCGCCCTGGTCGTGGCCATGCTGGAAGCCTTCCGGGCCTGGCTTGGCCTGCCACTGGGGGAATATGATCTGGCCCATCTGGCCTACCGGATCGAGCGCATCGACCTTGGCATGGCCGGGGGGGCGCAGGACCAGTATGCGGCGGCCTTTGGCGGGTTGAACTTCATGGAATTTGCCGCGGATGGGCATGTGATCGTCAATCCGCTGCCAATCCGCGAGGTGGTGCGCAACGAGCTTGAGACGTTGCTGCTGCTGTATTTCACCGGCGTGTCGCGCTATTCCTCGGACATCATCGAAAAGCAGACCGCCGCGATCTCGGGCGATGTGCCCGATGCGGTCGAAGCACTGCATCTGATGAAGCGCGATGCGCTTGAGATGAAGGCCGCCTTGCTTCGGTCCGATCTCTCGTCGGTAGCGGCGATCCTGCGCCACAGCTGGGAAGCCAAGAAGGCCACCGCGGCGATGGTCAGCTCGGCCGAGATCGACCGGGTGCTTGACGCGGCGCTGGCGGCGGGGGCGCTGGCGGGCAAGATCTCGGGGGCGGGGGGGGGGGCGGCTTCATGATGCTGCTGGCCGATCCGCTGCATCGCGCCGCCGTCATCGAAACGCTGCGGGGATTTGGCGGCGAGGCCGGGCCCTGTTCCTTTTCCAGCGGAGGCTCGACGGGGTGGATGGTTTCCCCCGGGGGCTTTCGCCCGTTCGGAGTCGAACCATGACCCGATGCGCCGCCGACATCCTGGCAGCCCAGGTGGCCAGCTTCTCGCGGATCGCGGGCCTTGCCCCTGAGGTGGACCAGGCCGCCGCCATGGTGACGGCGGCGCTGGCGGCGGGGCATACGGTTCATTTCTGCGGCAATGGCGGCTCGGCTGCCGACGCCCAGCATCTGGCGGCCGAATTCCTCGGCCGGTTTCTGGCCGAGCGCGCGGCCCTGCCGGCCCATGCGCTGACCACGAACAGTTCGACCCTGACCGCGATCGGCAACGACTATGGCTTCGACGAGGTTTTCGCCCGCCAGATCCGTGGCCTGGGGCGCAAGGGCGACGTGCTGGTGGGGTTGTCGACCAGCGGCCGAAGCCGCAACGTGATTGCAGCCTTCGAGGCCGCCCGCCGGATGGGGCTTTCCACCATCGCACTGACCGGGGCGACGGGCGGGCCGCTGGCGCAAGGGGCCGATCTCGCCATCCGGGTGCCCGCGGACGAGACACCGCGGATCCAGGAGATGCATATCGCCGTGGGCCATGCGATCTGCGAACTGGTCGAGGCGGCCCTGGCCTGAACCTTGCGGAGAGCCCCATGCAATGCGTCCTTCTTGTCGGCGGTCTCGGAACCCGGCTGGGGCCTCTGGTCTCGGGGTGTCCCAAGCCGATGCTGCCGGTGGCGGGGCGGCCGTTCCTTGACCATCTGCTGACCCATTTGCGCCGCTTCGGTCTGCGGCGCTTCCTGCTGCTGGCAGGCTACCGGGCGGATGACATCGCCGCCCATTTCGCCGCGGACCCCACGGTGACGGTGCTGGCCGAGCCGGAACCGCTTGGGACGGGCGGGGCGCTGCGGCTTGCGATGCACATGGGCGCGCTGGACAGAACCTTCGTGATGTCGAACGGCGATTCATTCTTCGATTTCAATGTTCTGGATCTTGTCGTCGCGCATCGCCGCACCGGGGGGCTTGCCACGATGGCGCTGCGCCAGGTCGAAGATGCGGCGCGCTTTGGCGTGATCGAACGCGATGCGGGCGACCGCATCCTGCGGATGCGCGAGCGGCCCGAAGGCCCGGGCCCCGGCCTGATCAACGGCGGCGTCTATGTGATCGACCGGCAGGCGGCGGAACATCTGCCCGACGGCTCCTCGTCATTCGAACGCGACCTGCTGCCCCGGCTTGCCGCGGGGGGGCTGCTGCACGGCCGACTTCACGACGGGGTCTTCATCGACATCGGGGTTCCCGAAGCCTATGCCGAGGCGCAGAGCCTGCTGCCGCTGCGCCGCCCCGCGGTGTTCTTCGACCGCGACGGCGTGCTGAACCGGGATGCGGGCTATACCCACCGGCCCGAGGATCTGATCTGGATGCCGGGCGCCCCCGAGGCGGTGCGCCTGTGCAACGACCGGGGGTGGTTCGTCTTCGTGGTCACCAATCAGGCCGGCGTTGCCCATGGGCTGTATGACACGGATGCGATCGGGGCCTTTCATGCCCGGATGCAGTCCGAACTGGCCGCGACCGGGGCGCATGTGGATGATTTCCGTTACTGCCCGCACCATCCCGCAGCCCGCGTCGCACACTGGCGCGCGGCCTGCGACTGGCGCAAGCCCGGACCGGGCATGATCCTTGACCTGATGCGGCATTGGCCAGTGGACCCCGGGCGCAGCTTTCTGGTCGGCGACCAGGACAGCGACATCGCCGCGGCGCGGGCCGCCGGCATCGCGGGCGTGCTGCACGATGGCCAGGATCTTGCCGCCCTGATCCGCGACCGGCTGTAGGCCCTCCCCTCCGGTCAGGGACGCTGCCACGCGCGACGGATCCGAACATGCGATCCGGGGCCGGCCGGTCGTTTCAGACCGGCGGACGCCCGAGCAGACGGCCAAGGCGATCGGGCAGCCGGCCCCGCGACCATATCGGGGACAGCCGTTCCAGATCCCGTGCATCCATCGCCGCGATCGCCCGGATCAGCGCCGCGATCAGCGCATCCTGTCCCCCGGCATCCTCGGGCGGCCCGACGGGTTCGACCGGGCGGTCGGCATAGGCCTCGGCGCTGTGCCAGCGGGGATCGCCGTGCAGCTCGTCCGCCTCGGCGGGATCAAGATGGGTGGCAAGGCGGGCCACCGAAGGCGCCATCGCCGCCAGAACCGACGCTTGCAGGGGGCGCGGCAGGATCCAGGGCGCCGGATCAAGGGCGCCGAAATCCACGCGGCGGGACAGGACGAACTCGATCTGCGAACTGTGCGGATCGGGGCGGAACTCCTGCCGGTTGCGTTGCAGGAAGCGCAGGACGGCGGCGGGCACGCTGCCGTTGACCCGGGCGCTGTCGGGGGCCGGGGCGCCCAGCAGCCGGTAGAAGCACGACACCACGTCCCGGGTCGCCAGATGGACATCGACGCGCTGCACGCCGGGCACCGCCTGCCATTCCTCGATCTGGCGGGCCCAGTCGACCATGAACAGGTTCTTGCCCACCCAGTCGTCCACATGCGTGCGTGACCAGGCCGGCCACTGCCACCAGGCGCTGTTCAGCCAACCCAGCGGCGGGCGCACGAACAGCACAACCCGCGCCCGCAGCCCCATCCGGCGCAAAAGGTCGTGCCGGGCAAATTCCGGCCCGCGAAAGTTCCAGCCCTCGCAGGACAGGATCGGCCGCCGCCCGGTCCACAGGATGCGCCGCAACGCGGGTGCGGCCGCAAGGAATGACCCCGGCATATCGCGGTGCGAGCGGAAATCCGTCGATGCGACGAAGCCGAAGGGCGAGCGCAGCGCCGCCCGCGTCAGGGCCCGCCCCGACAGGACCTGCCCCTCGGGACCGATCGCGCAATAGGCATGGCGGCCATCCCGTCCCCGGATCAAGGGGGTCCACGACAGGCACGCCTGAAGCGAGGAAGATCCGCATTTGCCGGCACCCACATGCAGGATGCAGTTCCAGTCGCCGCCTGTCATCATCCGTCCTTCGGGCGTGCCGCGCGCAACCCAAGGAGGTTATGATCCGCCGTCAAAGCCGGGGTCAAGGCAATCATCGGGCCCGATGCCGGTGGGGCCGAAGCCGGTGGGTCCGCACAATCCGGCCGGAACACCGCCTTCGGGGGATGCGCCGGCAGGATCTTCGGCGCCCTGGTCCGGCCGCATCTTCCGACAGCACGACCATGGCGCGGGCGTCCCGATCCCGGTGCGGGGCAGGCGGGGGCTTCCCGACCTGGCAAAAGCGGCGGGACGTCACCGCAGCAACCCGACCGCGCCAGGCCGCTGGACCTCAGGCCGGGACGGGCCGCGGCCCGCGATGACCTGGCGCAGGCCTGCGGGCGCGAAGCCCTTGCCTCGCGTCATCGAGGGCGTCACATTCAACGGCGGGATCGCTGCAACCGGCGATGCCGTGAACCGCGCCCCCTGATCGGGGCGCATCACCCCGATTTCAGCCACAGCTCGCGAGTGATCCCATGTTGTCCTTGATGAAGGCCCTGCTGACATTCGTCGCCGCGCTGGCGTTTGGCGCCTCGGCGCTGGCGGTGCAGGGGTTCCGGGGGTTCCGACCCGACCAGTTTCCGATACCCCAGATCGATCCGCCGGTGCAGCCGGCCGGCTATGCCTTTGCGATATGGGGGGTGATCTACCTCTGGCTGATCCTGGGTGCCGGTTTCGGGGTGGTGCTGCGGCCGGTCGAGGACGATTGGGATGAGATGCGCCTGCCCCTGATCGGAAGCCTGGGCATCGGCGCGTTCTGGATCCCGGTGGCGAATGTCTCGCCGTTCTGGGCCACGGTGATGATCTGGGCGATGCTGGCGCTGGCGGTGATGGCGCTGCTGAAGGCGGGGCGTGACGACCCATGGTGGCAGCGCGCCCCGATCGGGCTTTATGCAGGGTGGCTGACGGCGGCGGCCTGCGTCGCCACGGGCCTGTTGCTGGCGGGCCATGGGCTGCTGGGCGCGCAGACGGCGGCGCTGGTGGCGATCGGGCTGGCGCTGGCGGTGGGTCTTGGGGTGCTTTTGCTGCGCCACGACATCCCGACCTATGCCCTCGCGCTGGCCTGGGCGCTGGTCGGCGTCATGGTGTCCAACCTTGCGCCGCTGAACCTGGTCGTGCTGGCGACCTGCGCCGTCGGGCTGGCGATCCTAGCGTTGCAGATCCTCGCCACCCGGCGGTGACGGGCGGTCCCGCGCGGCGGGATCGTCATTCGATCGGCGTCTCGGACGGCCGGCCCCAGATCAGACCCTGGGGATCGAACCCGGCCGCGATCTTCGGTTTCACGATCTCGAAATAGGGCGAAAGGTCGAAATCGCGCGGCGCGAACAGCGAGTGGTGGCGGATGTGCAGGATCTCGCGCCGGATCTCGCCGACCTCGTCCAGTGTGACTTCCGGCAGGATCGGATAGCGCAGACGGTGAAACGCCTGCGCGATCAGCGACGAACAGATCGCCCGCGTCGGATCGCCCGACCCGAAGGCCAGCATCCGGCGGCGCCAGCGCACCGGAACCGGCGGGGTCGGAAAGAAATAGCGCATAAGATCCAGAATGTTGCGCATGTCATAGCGCAGGCCGATCCGCTCGACCATGAACCCCACGACCTCTGCGCGTTCGGCCGCGGTCAGGCCGGCGGCGCGGCAGATGCGGGTGTTGTAGCTGGCATATTTCGACAGCGGCACCGCCACGCAGCCTTCGCCCAGATTGACCTCGACCAGACGCGGCCGTTCGGATCCGTCGGCCGGCGCGGGCAGGGCGTTGCCGACAAAGACCGCCGCATGCGACCAGGTCGACTGGGTCAGATACTTGATCGCATTCGAGATATGCGCCCGCCCCTCGACCAGCAGCACATCGCCGGGCCGCAGCGCGCGAAACAGCGTCTCGTAATCCGACGGCGTATAGGGCCTGTAGCCGGAACTGGGCCGGTTCAGCTTGCGCGCCAGCGCGCGGCCCAGCATGTCAAGACCGCGGTCAAGGGCGGTGTTGCGCGCGGTGGTCATCGGACGCCTCTTTTCCCCCAGCATCCCGCGTTCCGGGCCGGTGCGACAGATGTCGGCTTGACACACCGCCCCCCGTCCCGGCTGGAGATCGGCGCCGCGCTGTGGCAATGAAAGGTTGATTTCTGCGCCGTTGCAGCGCAGTCGTCAGCCCGAGAGTTGCCAGCCCGGATATCAACATGCCCGCATATCGTTCCCGCACCAGCACCCATGGCCGCAACATGGCCGGCGCCCGAGGCCTGTGGCGCGCAACCGGCATGAAGGACGGCGATTTCGGCAAGCCGATCATCGCCATCGTCAATTCCTTCACCCAGTTCGTGCCGGGCCATGTCCATCTGAAGGATCTGGGCCAGATGGTCGCCCGCGAGGTCGAGGCCGCCGGCGGCGTCGCCAAGGAATTCAACACCATCGCGGTGGATGACGGCATCGCCATGGGCCATGACGGAATGCTGTATTCCCTGCCCTCGCGCGAGTTGATCGCGGATTCGGTCGAATACATGGTGAACGCGCATTGCGCGGATGCGATGATCTGCATCTCGAACTGCGACAAGATCACCCCCGGGATGCTGATGGCGGCGATGCGGCTGAACATTCCGGCGATCTTCGTTTCCGGCGGGCCGATGGAGGCGGGCAAGGTCACGCTGGGCGACGGGCGGACGGTGGCGCTGGATCTGGTCGATGCGATGGTGGCGGCGGCCGATGACAAGGTCAGCGACGCCGATCTGCATGCGATCGAAACCGCGGCCTGCCCGACCTGCGGATCGTGCTCGGGGATGTTCACCGCCAATTCGATGAACTGCCTGACCGAGGCGCTGGGTCTGTCGCTGCCCGGGAACGGCTCGACGTTGGCCACGCATGCCTTCCGCAAGGGGCTGTTTCTGGAAGCGGGCCGCCGCGCGGTGGACCTGTGCCGGCGCTATTACGAACAGAACGACGACAGCGTGCTGCCGCGCACCATCGCCGGCAAGGCCGCATTCGAAAATGCGATGACGCTGGATATCGCGATGGGCGGATCGACCAACACCGTCCTGCACATTCTGGCCATCGCGCAGGAAGGCGGCGTCGATTTCACCATGGACGACATCGACCGGCTGTCGCGCCGGGTGCCCTGCCTGTGCAAGGTCGCGCCGAACAAGGCCGATGTGCATATCGAGGACGTGCATCGCGCCGGCGGCATCATGTCGATTCTGGGAGAGCTGGAACGCGGCGGGCTGATCCACCGCGACTGCCCGACCGTTCACGCGCCCACACTGGGGGCGGCGCTGGACAAATGGGACATCGGCCGCACCAACGACCCCGAGGCGCAGGCGCTGTTTCTGGCCGCTCCGGGGGGCGTGCCCACGCAAGAGGCGTTCAGCCAGGCATCGACCTGGCCTTCGCTCGACACCGACCGCGCGAATGGCGTGATCCGTTCGGTTGAAACCCCGTTCTCGAAGGATGGCGGGCTGGCGGTGCTGAAGGGCAATCTGGCCCCCGATGGCTGCATCGTGAAAACCGCGGGCGTGGACGAATCGATCCTGGTGTTTTCCGGCCCGGCGCGGGTGTTCGAAAGCCAGGATGCGGCGGTTTACGGCATCCTGAACGGGGGCGTGGCCGCGGGCGATGTGGTGGTGATCCGCTATGAAGGCCCCAAGGGCGGGCCGGGGATGCAAGAGATGCTGTATCCGACCTCGTATCTGAAATCGAAGGGGCTGGGCAAAGCCTGCGCGCTGATCACCGACGGGCGGTTCTCGGGCGGCACCTCGGGGCTGTCGATCGGCCATGTCTCGCCCGAGGCGGCCTCGGGGGGGACGATCGGTCTGGTGCGCGATGGCGACCCGATCCGCATCGACATTCCGAACCGCACGATCACGCTGGATCTGCCCGAGGCCGAACTGGCCACCCGCCGCGCCGAACAGGACGCGAAGGGCTGGGCGCCGGCTGCGCCGCGCAAGCGGCAGGTGTCGCAGGCGCTGAAGGTCTATGCCCGTTTCGCCTCGTCGGCCGACAAGGGCGCGGTGCGGATCCTGGACTGACGGCTTTGGCCCGTTCCGCCGCGATGGGGGCGGAACGGGCCAAAGCGACGGCGGGCACTGCCGGGGCCACGCCCGCCCGGTCCGGGGTCAGTCGATGTCGCCGGGTTCGGCCGGGCGCTTCAGGCCGGTGACCATCGACCGCGCAAGGTTCTCGCGGTGGCGGACCGAGGCAAGGGCCACGCCGCCCAGATGCAGCAAGACCAGCGCCAGCATCAGATTGGCCAGCGTTTCGTGGATCTCTTCGATCATGTCTTCCGACCGGCCTTTGCCCTGTCCGTGATCGTCGGCAAAGGCCGGGGTCACGATCGCGGGCAGCAGCGCCTGCCGCGACGGCTCGGCCATCAGCCAGCCGGTCAGGGCAGTGCCCGCCATCGCCACAAGCAGCGCCACGATCATCGCCGCCCCGGCCGGATTGTGGCCGATGTGGCGGCGTTCACGGCCTGCGACCATGGCGCGCAGATAGGCCACAACCGCCCCCGGCCCGCGCAGGAACTGCGCAAAGCGGGCGTAGCGCGAGCCCACAAAGCCCCAGACGACCCGCAGCGCCACCAGCGCGGCGGCGGTGTAGCCCAGCCATTCATGTGCCGCCTGCACCTCGTCGGCGGTCAGCCAGGCCAGCGCAAAGCAGGCCGCCAACCCCCAGTGAAAGCTGCGCACCACAGGATCCCAAACCCGGATCATTCCCTTTACTCCTTCATGCCGATCCGGACACCGGCAGGTGGCGTCCGTCACTCTGGTCATTTCCGACCGCGGCCCGCATCGCAGGGGATGTGTCCGCGTCGGTGGTTCCGGTTTTCGCCCCCGCACCGGACCGGCCGGACAGGTTCGAGACCACGATCCGGCGGGCCGGAGTGCGGTCGCAACCCCGGCCGCAAACGGCCCCTCAGTCGTCGTCGAACAGGCCCTGTTCGGCGCCGGTATGGCAGGCCGCGCAGTTGGCCATGCTTTTCGCCTTGTCCTTCAGGGCTTGCGACACCTCGCCGTCATGTTCGCGCCGGAACCACGGCAGTTCGGTGATCCGAAGCGGGGTGGCGGTTGCATCCACGCCACGAAGGGCCCGCGACCGGCCGCCCGTATCGGCCGCATTGGCCACAAGATAGGCCTCGATCTCGGCGCGGGTCGCGGCATCCAACGCGGCATCCTCGCCGAAATGGTCGCCCAGCGTGGCCATGATCGCGGTCCAGGACCGCTGCGGCAGCAGGGCCGCGGGATAGGCGATGTGGCAGGCCGAACATTCGGCCAGGGTCGCGGCATGGGTCACCACCATCGGGGCGCGCTTGCCGTCATCGTCATCGGCGGCCAGCGGAGCGGCCGTCAGCGGCACAAGGCCAATCACCAGAAGAACTGTGCGCAGGATCATCGTGCCTGTCCTTATTGCGTTGCAAGCCAGGCCAGCATGTCGGCCTTTTCGCCCGGCGTGCAGTCGCGCCCCAGCACGCTGTTGCAGTTGCGGCCGAACCATTTCTCGACCTTGGCGCTGTCGGTGAAGCGCCCTGCCGTGACCGAGGGCGCCAGCGCATCGATCGTCTTGCCGGTGCGGGTCTGGCCCGGCTTCGTCACATCCGCACCGTGGCAGGTGGTGCAGGACGGCGTGTCAGGCTTGCCGCCGGTGTGATCGGCTAGAAACAGCGCCTTGCCGCGGGCGGGATCGGCCGTGGCACCCGAGGCGGCCTCATACCCGGCGATCAGGGCGGGGGCGCTGGTGTCCTGCGCCAGCGCAGGGGCAGCGAGAAGAACGGAAAGGATCAGCAGTCGTTTCACGGGTCACTCCTTGGGAACATGGATGGAAAAGGGCGAGAACAGCCCGCTTTCGGCGTCGGCATGGCAGGCCGCGCAGTTCGAGCGGCTCTTGACCGCGGGACCGGCGAACAGCGCCCCGGGCAGATCGCCATGCAACCGCCGCCAGACCGGCGTTTCGGTCACGGTGAAGGGCGCGTCGGGCGCCGTCCGTGCAAAGGCATGGGCGGGCAGGGTGTCGGCGCTGTCTGCGGCATGGGTGACCAGCCAGGCCTCGATCGCAGCCGCGGTCCGGGGGTCAAGGCTTGCGTCCTCGCCGAAATGGTCGGGCAGGGTCGCCATCAGCCCCCGCCAGGACGCGGCAGGCAGCAGGCTGGGGTGATAGGCCATGTGGCAGGCCGAACATTCCGCGCGCGTGCTGGCATCGAAAGCCGCCGGCATCCCCCGCGGCGGGCGCGCGGCCAAAGAGGCATTCGCCGCCCACAGCCCCGAGCCCGCAAGCAGCAGGAAGAACACCGCCAGCGGCACCCGCGCCGGGATCTGGCCTGCGGGATGGTCGCCGGGCCGCGCCTCTTTCGTGCCGGTCAGCATGGCGCGGGCCAGATTCTCGCGGCTGCGCCGGCTTTCGTAGGCGACGCCGGCCAGATGGCAGGCCACCAGCCCGACGACCGCCCAGGCGGCCAGTTCGTGCAACTCGTGCCCCATGCGCCCGGCGTCGAACGACCAGAACGCCAGCGGGCCGGTCTTCAGCATCCCGCCCAGCACGGCCAGGCCCGTGACCCCGATCACCAGCATCAACCCGATCAGCGCGAAAACCATCAGCGCCCCCAGCGGATTGTGACCAAGATGGCGCGGCGCGGCGGGGCGCAGATGCTCGATCACCGCACCGGGGCGGGGCAGGAAGTCGGCAAAGCGGGCGTGGGTCGTTCCGGTGAAGCCCCAGACGATGCGCGCGATCACCAGGCCCACGGCCACAAGGCCCGCGCCGACATGCCAGCGGATCGCCCCGGCCCCGCCGAAAAAGCCGGTGCCGGCGGCCACCGCGGTGGCCGCGGCCAGCGACCAGTGAAACAGGCGGATCGGCAGATCCCAGACGGGGACGGGGCGATTCATGGCTGAGCTCCGAAGGACATCGGGGCCGTTCTGCCACCCCGGGGTGACGCCCGCCTGACACCGGCTGTCAGCTTCCCGTAAGGTCATGTCCGGGGTGCGGCAGGTGGCCCGCGTGACAGCCACCTGACAGGACGTGTCAGCCCTGCCCATCCCAATGCAAGATCTTCAGCCGGTCGCCCATGCGTCCCCGAAACACCAGGAGCGCGCCGCCGGCCGGATCCTCTCCCAGCACCTTCTTCGCCCGCGCGCAGAGCCCGGCGATCCCGCAGCGCATGTCCGTGGTGCCTGCCGCGAGAAACACGCGCACGCCATTCCCAGGCCCGATCATGCGCCTTCCAGCACCCGGATCAGTTGCGCGAGGCCGGAGGGCGACAGACCCTCGATCCCGCGCAGGCGCCGGCCGTTCACGAGCACGATCTCGATCGGTGTGGTCGCCGCGGCAACCGACGGGACGGTGGTCTCTGGCGTCATCTCGACCGGCAGGAACCCGGTCTCATCTGAAAGGCTCTCGCCCCGCCGCCGGAACTCCGCCCGCCACTGATAGATGTGCTGCCGGGTCAGATCATGACGACGGGCGACATCCGCAACGCGCGCCCCATTCACACCCACCTCCGCCAGGATCGACCGCTTCTCCGCATCCGACCACCGGCGTCGCCGCTCGACGCCCGTCAAAATCTCTTGCCGCATGATCCCTTCCGCCACAGACGCGTCGGTAACGACGTCAATAACGACGGATGGCTAGACCGAAACCGGCAGCATCAGAAGGCGGCCACAACCGGGTGCTTACGGTCAATCACACCGACTTCCGAACCGACACTCAGGTGCCCGATGCGGCCTGAAGCCCCGAGTTCCAAACTGTCGTCGGCCTGATTGCAGGCCCTCGAGGTCCCACAGGGACGTGGTTCCGGTGATGCCGTGGTCCGGACTGATGCCGACGCGGTCGAGCACGCCAATGAGATGGGCACATCGGAATTGCATTGAACCAGCATCATGTTGGCGGCCAAAGCGCCGACCACGGACCGAAGCATGCACCCGGGGCGATCTCAGAAGAAGAGGGCCGAACAGAAGGGCTACTGAGAACAAGAGGGAAAACCCGTTTCCGCGGGCGGCGACGCGTACGAAAAACAGCTTGACTGAGGCGGCCCCGTTACCGAAGTCCGGTGCCTGTTGCATGTATCGCATAACGTTAATTATGTAAGTTATGCCCTGAGAGTTAAGACCGCTGCGGGGCGGAATCTTATGGCAAATCCTTCCCCTGGCTGGCCTCCGTGATTGCAGGGGGCCCTGACTGCGTCGGTGGCCTCGCCCGAGGGGCTGACGGCCGAGCTTCAGGAATGGGCAAGAAACCGGATGCAGGACAAGAGGTCCATGGCTCGACGGTTCCCGTGAAGGCACCGGAAACCCCGGTCTGCATCCGCCGGACAAGAGTGGCCTTCTGCCTCTATTACAAGGTGCTCGAGCGCGGGCACTTCCCCTGGCCGAAGGCCACCGAGGGCAAGGTTGCCCTGACACCGGCGCAGATGGCGATGCTCTGGGAAGGATGAGGAGGATCAGCGAACAGTCCGGGGGACTGTTCGCCCGACGAATGATTGGCGCCAGCCGCGCTGGACGAGCGCGCCTGTGCGGATGTGAGTCAAAGCGCCGCTTTCCCTTGTTTTGTTGGGCGTTATGTCGCGGGCATGGTAGCAATGGCCCATGTCGCTCACCGCCGCTTCCCTGCCGGACGACCCTGCTGCGCTGAAGGCGATGATCCTTCAGCTGCAGGCCAGCTTGCGCGCGCACGACCTGCTGGTGCAGTCGCTCCGGATGCGGATCGCGCGGCTGAAGCGGCAGGCCTTCGGCAAGGGCTCGGAGAAGATCGCCCGCGAAATCGAGCAACTGGAATTCGCGCTGGAGAGCCTGCAGGTGGCTCAGGCCGAGGTTGCGCCCCCGCCCGAGCCGGAAAGCGTCGAGGCCACACTGGTCTCCGCAGCGCCGGATGAACAGGGCGATGGTGACGCCCCGGAGAAGGCGCCGCGCCGCCGTCCGCGGGTGTCGCCCGACACGCCGCGTGAGCGCCGGGAACTGGATCCCGGCGAGACCTGCCCGGATTGCGGCGGCGCCCTGCGCCTCGTCAGCGAGGACGTAAGCCAGATCCTCGACATGATCACGGCCCGGCTGAAGCTGATCGAGGTGGCGCGGCCGAAGAAGTCCTGCGTTCGGCGGGGCGATCGTCCACTGGAAGATCGCCTGATCCGCCTCACCTGCGAGAAGATGGTGCAATGCCCGGCACCGACCCGGCCGATCTGCGAAGCCTGCGGCGGCGTCCATCACGAGCACGAGAAACCCCGCCTGCTGGAAGCGGGAGAGTGGCGCGCGACGGCCGAGGGCGACGGCCGCACCGCGGGCTTCCACCTCTCCGCGCTCTATTCGCCTTGGGAGACATGGGCCGAGATCGCCGCCGAGCATGGCCGCGTCCGCAAGGACCCGCCCCGCCTGCAGGTCTGGGTGAACACCAAGCTGGGCGAGTCCTGGGAGGACCAGGCGGGCGACACCGTTCCGGCCGATCCGCTGATGGCGCGGCGCGAGGACTGGGGCGAGGCGCTGCCCGCCTCGGTCGCCGTGCTGACCGCGGGCGTCGACGTGCAGGGCGACCGGATCGAGGTGCAGATCCTCGGTTGGGGCCGCGATGAAGAGGCGTGGGTCATCGACTACCGCGTGCTCTGGGGCGATCCCTCCGGGCCGCGCTTGTGGTCCGATCTCGACATGGTGCTGCAGGCGACCTTCCCGCATCCCGCGGGGCTCGACCTGCCGGTGCGCGCCGCCGCCATCGACACCGGCGGCCACCACACCAAGATGGCCTACGAGTTCTGCCGCACTCGCCTTGCTCGCCGCATTTGGGCGATCAAGGGCCGCGGCGGGCCCGGTATCCCGGTCTGGCCGCGCCGCCCGACGCGCACGAACAAAGGCAAGATCCCGCTCTTCATCGTCGGCGTGGACGCGGTGAAAGATGCCGTCTACGCCCGCCTGCGCCTCACCGAGCCCTGTCCCGGCGCGATCCACTTCCCCCGCCGCCTCGACGCCGACTATTTCCGACAGCTGACCGCCGAGCGCGTCGTCACCCGCTTCGAGCGCGGACGCCCGATCCGCTCGTGGCAACCCAAGCGCGACGGCGAACGCAACGAGGCCCTCGACACCTTCGTCTATGCCCACGCCGCCCTGCACGGGCTGATCAGCATGGGGCTCAGGCTGAACGAGGAGGTGGAGAGGGTGGGTCCAGCGCAAACGCGAACGGATGCGGCGGCTGCGGGGGTGATCCGGTCCGCCTGGATGACCACCGTCACTTGACGAGGCGCCGTTCTTTGATAACCTCTCACAAGGTTCAAAGGTTATCAAACATGACAACATACGTGACACTACAAGAAGCGGCCAGCTACCTCGGCGTCAGCAAGGCGACACTTCGCAACTGGGACAAGGCAGGCAAGCTGAAAGCCGCCCGAGACCCGATTAATCAGTACAGAGTGTACGCCTTGTCCGACCTTCAAGAGATACAGGCACGGCTTCCCTTACAGGAAGAGAAGTCGCCAACAATCCAGGAGCCAAAAAACCTGACGCCCAGAGAAATACGCTCCCTCATCAACCGGCTCCACAACATCCTGCGTGACAATGACAGTCATAGCAACATCATCGAACGCTTCGACGAGCTGACGAAGATCCTGTTCTTGAAAATTCAAGCTGAAGAAACCAACCCGGACCTCTTCTATATGAGCCGTGAAGAAAGTCCGTCTGACTTTGCAGACCGCCTTCGCGCCGCATATCTGCGCATTGTGCAGGATGACGCTAGGGTTCCCTCGCAATTCAAGGAATTGAGAGCGGCCACCACTGCAGTGTGCGAATGCGCATCTGCTCTCGACCAGGTCTCATTTCGAGGCGTCTCCTTTGATGTTAAAGGTCTTGCCTATGAAGAGGTAATTAAGAACACGTTCGACAAGAGCGATAACCAACAGTTCTTCACGCCACCACAGATCGTCAAGTTCATGGTCGAGATGTTGCGGCCTGAGCTGCATGGCGCAATTTGCGACCCAGCCGCAGGTACCGGAGGATTCTTGGTAGAGATCCTCAAGGGGAAGGTCCCACATAAATCTCTCACAGCATTTGAAATCGACGAACGACTCGCATGGGTTGCAGGAATAAACTTGGCAACACATGGTGCAAATCATTTTTCCACACACTGGCTTCAGGACGGCGGAACGCTTGGTCGAGAAGCAAGAGACTTTTTTGGCAAGTACGATGCGATTATTACAAATCCGCCCTTCGGTAGCGATTTAACGGATCCGGCTCTGCTCAGCTCCTTTCAGCTTGGTGCAGACCGCAGCAGTCGTCGTCGAGGAATTTTGTTTCTTGAGCAATGCCATCAGCTGCTGAAGAAAGGTGGCATTCTGGCTTTCATCATCGATGAAGGCGTGCTGAACGGAAATTCAGCGGAGGATGTGCGTCGCTTCATTACAGAAAACTTTGAGATTCAGGCAATTGTGAGCCTCCCCGAAACTGCCTTTATGCCCTACGCCTCCGTAAATGCATCAATTCTATTCCTGCGCAAACCCAGAACAAAGACAATACCTCCACACGAGACGTTTTTCGGAAAGGCCGAAAAGATCGGGAGAAAGAGCAATGGCGACGATGATCTCGTTTATGAATCGGATGGGAAGGCCCGGCTGAACTCGGATCTGCCAGAAATTCTCGATCTATTCAGGCGCCAAAACGTGGGGGGCAGCTTCGACGCATCGGAGCTCGCGTATACGGCGGAAATCAGAAAAAACCTTTGTGAAGATCCTCGCGGCTGGCGCTTGGATTTCAGGTTTCACCATCCGACCCGGAAAGAAAGCCAGAGGCTTTTGGACAGCAGCGAACGAACCCTCGTCTCGCTTGCTGATCTTTGCGACGAGAGGAATGAGACCGTCGTGCCCTCGAAGGAACTTGAGGGGCAGGTCATTCTCTACACTGGTTTGGCAAACATCGAAGCCGAGGCCGGCATCGCACACCAAGTTCCCACGCCAGCAAATTCGCTAAAGAGTGCGGTGAAGCGTTTCGAGCCAGGTGACATCCTGTTTGCGAAGATGCGACCTGGTCTCCGAAAGGTCGCGTTGATGGATGGCGAAGAGGGTGGTTACGCGTCGCCCGAGTGCGTCGTCCTGACAGTGAAGACTGACACGACCGGACGACGGTCCATTGACCCTCTTCTGCTGAGTGTCCTGCTTCGTTCTGATTTGGTCCATGGCCAAATCATGCACCTGATAGCTGGTATCGGGCGTCCGCGTCTCTCGACAAAGGATCTGCGACGGGTCCGCATACCGGTTCCGCCGGAGGAGCTCCAGCAGACTTGGAGAACAAGATATCTTGCGGAGATTGAAGCCAGCGTGCGCCTTCGCGACAAGGCAGAGGCCTTGCTGCGTGACGCTGCGGAAATGGAGCGTAACGCCGTGCACAACCTCGCGCAGGAGTTTGTTTGAATGAAGCCTGAAGAAATTCGGAAGCACCTCCTCGCGCAGGCTCCGGTCGAGGAGACCTTATCTTTCCTTACCAGCGAATTCATGCCTGCAGTTGTAGCCCGCCTCAACGAGATCGGTACAAGGCGCCGAATGGCGCTCTACGGCGGCGACCGAGTGCCAGAGAACGAACGGAATCTGACGGATGTCAGAAACCGAATGAGTCTACTCATCGAGTATAAGCTCGCTTGGATCGGCAACGACATTCTATCCGAAGCCAAGATCGGTGATTTTTTCTGGACTAACGTTGTCGCCAATCGCTTTCCAGACCTTGAGGTTCGCAGCACCAACGGCAGCCGAGGTATACGCGTTGAAGTCAAATGTCTGGAAGCAGTAGCCGAAGAGAAATCTGCAAATTTTGACACGCTCAAGAAGGACCTCAATCCTGACACGGATTTCGTTGCAGTCTTTCTATGGGAGTGGTTTCGAGATCAGGCAGCAGTTGCATGGGATCGCGCACCAAAGATACTCAAGTGCTATGTTTTCCATGCGTCCTCCCTGGCCGAACTTCGCGACTATAATTGGCTCAACAATCCACCAAATGGCCTCGGAAATGGGTTTCAGGGATATGACTTCCGTTTCGCGGTTAACTGTAACGATGGCACGTACAACGAGGAAGAGGGAAATTATGGAAAGTTATTGCGGATATGGCCGTCTGGCGCGATTTATGCGCCAGGTTTGAGCCCTCTATTGAGAGAAACAAGCACCCTCTGCCGCGCTTTCGAAGAAGATGTGATTTGGAGTGGCTTTGAAGTTCTTGCGGCCGATATTCTCAATAAATTTGGGGGTGGAGGTGTTGTACCGTTGTCGAACGCAGCCGGTCAGACCGCAGGCTTTAGGAACACGAAAATCGGGATGATCCTCAAGCGGCGGGCACCGAAAGCCAAAGAGCAGGTCGACGCTTGCAAGTTGGCGGGCGTCAAACGTGCCGTGGTACTGACCGACAAATATCAGTGGTCTGACAATGAGCTAATCGGTAATCGCCTAGTGCGGCGCGACCAAGGCCGCAAACCAAAACACCTTATCAGTCGTCTGTCAGAAAATTCAGCTCTGTAGCGCAAAGGTCGAAGGTTGCTTGATCAAACACGCGTCCAGTCGAGTGATTAATGAACCGCAAGAGTGCATCGAACTCGACATCGACCAAGTGTCTCTTCTCAAAATCGAATAGAGAGTAAAGCTCCTGTCCGTTGGCTAGTGGCCGGATATGGAAGAAATACCCGCCGCGCTTCTCGTGCCCGCTTGCATAGCGGACGCAAATGCTCACTCCCCCGTCCCGCTGGTCAAAAGCGGTCTTGAGATCCGCGACCGTGAGGGGGGCATCCGTGTCGATGGTAACGACAGGGGGAAAAGGAGCAGGGCCGATCGTGTTTTTTGCCATGACGCGATGATAGGCGCCCCACGAAGAGCGCACAATCCCCTTGATTACCAAACATTCCCAATAGCTTGAGGGTCCGTTTCGGGCGATTCTGCTGCCCATGCGGACCTTCCTCCATCGCCTTCTCGGCCTCGCGCGCGCTCGCGGCTTCGATGCTGCGGGTGGCGGGCGGCGTTGGGAGGGGGCCCGGACGGTCGACGGGCTGAACGCGGCTATCCTCGCGGGCGCGACCACGGCGGCGCGGCGGGCCGGGTGGTATGCGCGGAACAACCCGTGGGTCGCGGCGGCGGTGGACAGCCTCGTCGGCAATGTCGTCGGCGCCGGGATCAAGCCGCAATCCACCCATCCCGACCGAGCGGTGCGCGAACGGCTGCAGGCACTCTGGCTGCGCTGGACGGATCACGCCGCCCCGGACGGGCTGGCGGATTTCTACGGGCTGCAGGCCATGGCCGTGCGCGCGATGGTCGAGAGCGGCGAGAGCTTCGCCCGGCTGCGCGTCCCCTCCGACGCCGCCAGCATTCCCCTCCACCTCGAGCTTCTGGATCGCGAGCAGGTTCCCATGGACCTGCATCGCGAGATCGGCGGCGGGGCGCGGATCCGCGCGGGCATCGAGTTCGACGCCGCCGGTCGCCGGGTCGCCTATCGGGTCTTGTCCTCCCGCCCGGGCGATCCGCTGGGGTCTCTCCGCATGGACCCGCTCCGCGTCCCTGCCGCCGATTGCCTTCACCTGTTCAAGCCGCTCGCTGCGGGCCAGCTGCGCGGGATCACCTGGCTCGCGCCGGTGCTGCTGCGGCTGCACGAGCTCGACCAGTTCGAGGATGCTGCGCTGGTGAAGGCGAAGGTCGCGGCGCTGTTCACCGGCTTCATCACCGATCCCGATGGCACGGCGGGTGGGCTGAGCGGCACCAACACCGGCGGCGCGCTGACCGTGGGCATGGAGCCCGGCAGCCTGATCCCGCTACCGCCCGGCACCGACATCCGCTTTTCCAATCCGACCGAGCACGATGCCTATGCGCCCTTCGTGAAGAACCATCTACGCGCCGTCGCGGCGGGGCTCGGCCTGCCCTACGAGCTGGTCTCGGGCGACCTGGAGGGCGTCACCTATTCCTCGATCCGGGCGGGGCTGATCGAGTTCCGCCGCCGGGTCGAGCAGCTGCAGCACAACGTGGTGGTGCACCTGTTCTGTCGCCCGGTCTGGGAGCGGTTCGTGCGGCTGGCGGTGCTCACGGGCGAGCTGCCCGCGTGGGACTTCGACCGGAACCCGGACGGCTACCTGGGGTGCGAATGGCTGCCGCCGAAGTTCGACTACGTCGATCCGATGAAGGACGTGCAGGCCGAGATCATGGCGATCGGCGCGGGGCTCAAGAGCCGGTCCCAGGCGATCTCCGAGCGCGGCTACGATGCCGAACAGGTGGATGCCGAGATCGCCGCGGACCGCGAGCGCGCGGAGGGGCTGGGGCTCGCCTTCGGCCAGACGGCGACGGCGCAGCAGAAGGAGGCCGCCGATGGCTGACACAGCGACCACCCGGGCACGGACGCGCTCAAACGTCGGGAATGACAACGTTTGCCTTCTGACCCGCCGCGCGACGCTGGCGCCCGCGACCGCCGATCCGGAGGCCCGCACCGTCGAGGTTGTGTGGTCCACCGGCGCGCCGGTGCGCCGCCGCGACATGGCCGGGCAATACATCGAGCGGCTGAGCCTCGCGCCCGAGGCCGTCGACCTGTCGCGTCTCGAAGGGGCCAGTGTACTCGACGCCCATCGCCAGACCGCCGTCCGCGACGTGCTGGGCTCCGTGCGCAGCGCCACTGTGGACGGCAAGCGCGGCACCGCGCTCATCCAGTTCTCGGCCCGACCCGAGGTGGAGCCCGTCTGGCAGGACGTGCTGGCAGGCATCCTGCGCCACGTCTCGGTCGGCTACTCGGTCGAGGACTGGGCCGAGACCGTCGAGAACGGCGCGCGCGTGCTCACCGCCATGCGCTGGACGCCTCACGAGATTTCCCTGGTGCCGACGCCCGCCGACCCCGGGGCCCACATTCGCATGGAGACAGAGATGACCGAGACGACCACCCGAGAGGCCGCCGACGCGGCGCCGACCACCGAGACTCGCGCCGAAGCGAACGCCGAGATCCGCTCCATCGCCCGCATCGCCGGGCTCGACCAGTCCTGGATCGACGGGCAGATCGACGCGAACGCCGATGCCGACACCGCCCGCCGCGCGGCCTTCGAGGCGCTGGCGAAGCGCAGCGCGCCCTCGATCCGCACCGAGCAGGTCCGCGTCGAGATCGGCGGCGGCCATGATGATCCCGCGCACCGCGCCCGCCAGATGGGCGAGGCCCTCTACGCCCGTAAGCGTTCGCTGTGGGCCACAGTCAGCTTATCTTGACGGCGTGAAGTTCCACGGTAGCAGATCGTCTAGACGGCTTTGAGGGTGGCCGTTGG
>NZ_OAOQ01000010.1:55361-120425 GCF_900207575.1 Cereibacter ovatus | reverse complement strand
TCGGCATAGATCCACAGCCCGCCATCGGCCGTCAGGGTCTCGCCCACATCCGCCGATCCGGTCACCACCGGGGGGACCAGATTGACGGGGCCGGCCTCCAGAGCGGTGCGGGCGACGATCACAGGCCATGTGCCCCGCGATGCCCACGGCTCGCTGGTGACGACTATGGGCAGGCTCGCCGCGCCGGTCGGCAGATGGATCACGACCGTCCCGTCAGCCTCGGGCGAGATGGTAACCTCCGCAGTGTCGCCGCTCACCATCACCGCGAACGTATCGCTTGCCGAGCCACCCGGATTGGTCACGGTCACGGTTGCCGTCCCGGTGAAATCTGCCTCAGGCGCGGTGCCGGTAATCATCCCGGTAGACGGGCTGATCGAGAGCCAGGACGGCCCGGTCAGCGAGTAGACGAGGTTTGAGCCAGACGCCATGAGCGCCGCATTGATGCTGATGCTGGCCCCGTAGGACGCGCTCAGGTCTTGCAGCCCAGAGATCGTCGGTGCCACATAGGTCACCGCCTGCGTCCCGGCCGAGAACGTCCGCGTGTTGCCCGCGCTGTCCGTCACCAGAACCGAGACGGCCACCGTATCGCCCTCTGCCACGACGGTGGAGGCCGCCACGGACGAGCCGTTGAGCAGGTAGGTTGCCACCGCGCTGGAGATCGTGCCCGCGCTCGACGCATAGACCCCGGCGGTGTAGGCCGAGGCGATGGTGGCGCCGGCCTCCAGCGGCGCCAGGACCGGCGCCGATGTGGCGGTGATGATCGGGGGATCGGACCTCCCCCGCTGGGTAGTCAGGCCGAGGCCGAGGCCGAGTTGCATATCAGACCCACCCCGTGATGTCGGTCGCCGTGGTGCCGGTCGCGCGGATGCGGATTGCGCGCAGGGCGTAGGTCCCGGCGGGCAGGTCGCCGGTCGTGTAGGTCGCCCCGTCCACGCCCACGAAGCTCAGCGTGCCGCCGCCGCCGAGGGTGACTGCCCGGATGGCGGTGGCGAGGTCGGTGCTGTCGGACGGCGTCACCGCGAGCGCGCCGAGCGCGGGGCTCTCAAGGCCGGACGAGTGGTGTTTGAACGGGTCGGACATTCGGATCTCCATGGGCGCGGCGCGCCATCTCGGTGATGCAGGCCGCCCAAAGCACGAGGGCGGCCCATTGCTCTTGATCGGTCACCGCCAGCACCCGAGGCGCTGGCCGGTCTCGTGGTGGGCGATCAGCGCCTCGAGCGCCGCCTCGTCGTGCGCGGCCAGATAGTCCACCGTCGCATCCGCCACGCGCACAGCGCGCCAGCCAGCGCAGCCCGCATCAGTCGCGGGGCCGCACGAGGCCAGACCTGCGAGCGCGAGCAGCGAGATCAGTGTCGTCAGCGATTTCATCTTCCACCTGTCTGCGGGTTGCTTCGGCGCTGAGGGTTCGTTCGGCCGCCTCCAGAGCGGCGGATTGGCGCCCGGCCCGGTAGAGCCCGAGCGCCGTCAGGAGCCGCAGGAGCGGCCCCACGAGCGCGGCAAGCCACGTCACTTGGTGCCCCAGATCTTGAACACGCCAAGCACGGTGCCGACCGATCCCGCCGCAGTGCCGATGAGCGCGGCGGCGCTGCCGATGTTGAAGGGGGCAATATCCACCACGCCCGTCGCCGGGTCATAGCTGGCCAGCCCGAGCACGGAGAGGATGAAGGCGCCGCCACCGAGCGCGTAGACGAGAAGACGGGAGTAGACGTTGCCCATGTCAGGCTCCTTTGCGGGTGATGAGGGATTGCACGAGGGCCACCAGCGCGGCCCACGGCGATTGCGGGGCAGGGGTGGCGACTGGCGTCAGGAAAAGTGCGCGCTCTGCCTCGCGGCGGCGGACGAGGCCGGGCAGAACCTTGCCGCCGGCTTGGTTCCACATGCGGAAGGCGTCGGCGGCCGACTGGATCTTGCCGGCGTTGAACCGCGACAGGACCGACGAGCGCCCGAAGGCGGCCGGGCCGATGTTGTAGGCGAGGCTCACCATCGCCCCGAACTCGTTCTCGTTCACGGGCGCGGTGATCATGGGCCGGATCGTCGCGGCGAACTTCTCGACCGTGCGGCGCAGATAGACCTCGGCCTGCGCCTCATCGATCACCCGCGGCTGAACCCGGATCACCAGAGCCGGGACAGCAAGACGTTCGACATCGGCCGCGCCATCCACCGCGCGGTGCTTGGCAAGGGCGGCGATTACGTCGCCTACCGGACGCAGATCGTTTCCGCCAGAATGTCCACGCCCGCGGCAAGGATCACGCCCTGCGCCGGCACGATCCCACGCGACAGGGGCCGGCCCGCTTCCTCGTCCGGCTTCTCGGCCCGGTCGCGCAGCTTCTCCCAGTCCGGCCCCTTGCTGGCCTGCTCGTAGGGCAGGCCCAGCACGTCGTTCCAGAACGTCTGTTCGGTCTGGGCGTCGACCTGCTCGGCGAGCTTCGCTTCCCCTTCCTGCGAGAGGCTGGCCGAGGTCCAGCCCATCACCTGGGCATATTCCACGGCGATCGAGGCCCAGTCCCTCTGTGGCACATAGGCCCGCCACAGGTGGAAGCCGGGATGATCCCCGGCCGGATTGTGCGCCACCCACTGTCCCGCCGCCACCATGGCGACCTTGTGGCTGTGGTCGATCACCGCTCCGCAGGCGTCGCAGGTGAAGTGAGCGGCGTGGAGTCGCTCCGGCTTCAGGTTCTTGCGGAAGTTCTCCCAGGTGAGGGGCGCCCGCGCCCCGCAGTGGGGGCATCCTCGCCCGCGCCGACCAGATCGAGAAAGGAGCCAGCCGACCAATGAGCGCATGCACTGCAACGACCGGACCCGCCGCGCAGTGCCCGCATCGCACGGACGGGTGGCGGGTGAAGCCGCTGGAGTGGGTGGATGGCCTGAGCAAGCATGTCGCTGCAAGGGCGCCGATCCCGTTCATGAATGACTGCTACACGATCTGGTCAGATTTCTCTTTGCATGGCTGCAAAGACGGCCCACGCAATGAATATCCCACCCTCGAAGCCGCCAAGGCCGCCGCGCAGGCCGACTACGAGGCCCGCATCCTCGCCGCAATCGAGCCTGCCGCGCCGACCGTGGCCGACGACTGGAACGCCGCGATCCGGGCGGCGGCGACGATCTGCAACAGGAACTATGGGAAAGGGATCGGCGAAGTCCACGCCGCCATCCTCGCTCTCCTACGCCCGGAGGACCAGCCTGCCGACGCCGGCAAACCGATCGCCGCGCCGACCGTGGCCGAGGCCTGCGCCGATCAGTGGGGCGGATGGGCAGCAGAGGAGTCCGTGGCGTGACGCACGATCCCTATCTCGACTTCCTCCGCGCCAAGGCCGCCATCGCGCCGAAGTTCGGTGGCATCCAAGTCGACGAGGCCGCCGCATGAGCCGCTCCGCATTCCGTCAGGTCGACCTGACGCGCGCGATCCGCGCCGCGAAGAACGCTGGCATGGAGGTCGGCACCTGCGAGATCCTGCCGGACGGGCGAATCGTCATCCGGGAGAGGACGAGCGCGCCGGTGACCGAGGACGCGTTCGGAGCATGGAAGGCGAAGCGTGAGGGTCGAGTTGAAGGGCGTTCATAAGGTCCGCAGCAAGCTGGCGACCGGTCAGGTCGCCGTCTACTACTACGCGTGGCGCGGTGGGCCGAGGATCGAGGCCGAGCCGGGAAGCCCGGAGTTCCTGGCCGCCTACAACGCCGCCCATGCGGCGCGCGACAAACCGACGCATCACGAGGGGACACTGCAGGCCCTGATCACCGCCTACCAGCAGACGCCCGCCTTCACCGAGTTGGCCGACGCGACTCGGCAGGGCTATGTCCGGCACATCCGCCAGATCGAGGCGGAATTCGGTGACATGCCGATCAAGGCACTGTCCGATCCCCGTGTGCGGGGCGAGTTCCTCGACTGGCGCGACCGGCTCGGGCAGAAGAGCAAGCGCAGCGCCGACTATGCCTTCTCGGTGCTGGCGCTGATCCTCGCTTGGGCCTACGACCGCCGGAAGATCCCGTCGAACCCCTGCGAGAAGCCAGGCCGCCTCTACGCCGGGTCGCGTGCCGATGACATCTGGACCGAGGCGCAGATCGACACATTCCTGAAGCAGGCGCCGAAGCCGGTCCGCCTGCCGTTCCTGCTGGCGATCTGGACCGGCCAACGCCAAGCCGACATCCTGAAGCTCACCTGGAGCGCCTACGACGGGCAGGTGATCCGGCTGAAGCAGTCGAAGACCGGGCGGCACATGGTGATCCCGGTGGCGCGGCAGCTGCGCGAGGCGCTGGAGGCGGCGAAGGCGCGGCGGAAGACGCTGACGATCTGCGAGACCTCGCGCGGCCAGCCCTGGACCAGCGATGGCTTCAAGACGAGCTTCGGCAAGGCTCAGGCGGCCGCGGGCATTGAGGACGTGACGTTCCACGATCTGCGCGGCACGGCTGTCACCCTCTTGGCGCTTGCCGGATGCAGCGTCCCCGAGATCGCCGCGCTGACCGGCCACAGTCTCAAGGATGCCGAGGCGATCCTGTCGCGGCACTACCTCGGGCGCGATCGGCGGCTCGGGGAATCGGCCATGGCGAAGCTGGAAAAGCACGGACTGGGAACGCCGACTGTAAAACGCCGTGTAAAACGGTCTGCGGTTGCTGCCGGTGAAGCTGGCTAAACTATTGATTTCCGATGGTGGCGAGGGGGGGACTTGAACCCCCGACCCCACGATTATGAGTCGTGTGCTCTAACCAACTGAGCTACCTCGCCATCGGTGCGCGATCCTCTAGGGGAAGCACCGGGAAGCGTCAAGCGCAAAAGATCGCGCCTGTGCAATCCTGCGGCCGGGCAGGCAATGGCGGATCAGGCCACGCGCGAAGGGCGGCGGCGGCGGCGGTGTCCGGGCGGAATGTTCAGCATCTCGCGGTATTTGGCGACGGTGCGGCGGGCGACGACAAAGCCCTCGGCGGCCAGCGCCTCGGTCAGCGCACCATCCGACAACGGCGCCGAGGGCGGCTCGGCTGCGACCAGCCGCGCGATGGCGGCGCGGATCGCCGCCGCCGAGGGCCCGCCCTCGCCCAGCCGGCCGCTGAACAGCCGCCGCAACCACCATGTCCCGAGTGGCGTGTCGACGCTGGCACCGGCCACCACGCGGCTGACGGTGCTTTCATGCAGATCAAGCGCATCGGCGATCTCGGCCATGGTCAGCGGCAGAAGCGCCGAAGGGCCCTGATCCAGCGCCGCCTCTTGCCGGGAAAGGATCTCGCGCGCGACGCGCAGAAGCGTCGCATTGCGGGTTTCGACCATGCGCCCCACTGCCTGCGCCTGCGCCCAGACCGCCCGTGCGGCGGGCGTTGCGGGGCGCGTGTCGGGACGGCGCACCTGCACCGACGGCAGCGCCGATCGGTTCAGCGCCACTTCCCATCCCGAAGCGCCCTTTGTGGCGATCAGGTCGGGTTCGCGGACCGGGGCGGCGCCGGGATCAAACTGCGCGCCGGGCTTCGGATCAAAGCCGCGGATCAACCGCAACCGGGCCGTGATCTCGGGTTCTTCGACCCCGCACATGCGGGCCAGCCGGCCAAAAGCCCCCTGCGCCACCAGATCGAGATGGTCGAGCATGGTCGCAAGCGTCGGGTCCAGCACATCCGCCTCGGCGGCCTGAAGGCGCAGACATTCCGACAGGTTGCGGGCAAAGATCCCGGCCGGCTCGATCCGTTGCAGGCCGAGAAGAACCGCCTCGACCTCGGCGGGCGGCCGGCCGGTCTGGCTTGCCACCTTGCGCAGATCGCCGCCCAGCCAGCCCGATGGTTCCAGCGCCTCGGCCAGGGCAATGGCGATGCGGCGCTGAGGATTGTCCGGGAACAGCCGGTCGATCTGGCCCATCACATGCGCCATCAGGCTTGGCCCTGCCGCGCCTTCGACATCGACGGGATTGGCCTCGCCCGCGGCAAGGCGGGGGATCAGGCTGCTCCAGCGCGGCAGCCAATCCTGCGGCGGCACACGTTCAAGCAGCAGATGCGGGTTCTCGGCCGCCTGCTCTTCCAGATAGCGCGACAGGCCGGCAGCATCGGCCGAAAGCAGCCGGATCGAGGCGGACAGCCCAAGGTTCAACTGCAACCTCTGGGTCTGGGCGATGCTGATGCGCTGTCTGGACTTCATTTCGCGCCAACCCTACCCGGACGGGCCCGCCCGCGCAACCATACCGCGAGTTCGCCCACGGCCGGATCGTGGATCACGTCACCCCATGACGGCGCAGGTGGTGCCGCGACTGGTGCAAAAAGATTTTCCATCTTGGGAAGTGGTCGCGATGATGGCAGGCAGCCACGCCCGGACATGGGCCTTTGGCCTAAAGAGAGGCGAACTGCGCCATGAAACTGCGGTCGATGCGATCTTTCCAGCGCCAGAGCAGCCGCCCTTGAAGCCGCAGCCCGGCCTTGTCCGCCACCGCGATCCGATCCCCGCAAGAGATCAGCTTCAGGTAATCCCGTTGCGGAAAATATTTTTTCATTTGAGCACCAGACAGCGCGGCGCGCAGGTTGTGGACCAGAAAAGGGGCCTCTCTGACGGCAAAAACCCCCGCTTTCGGGCGTGGCGCATGGGAAAGATGGGCGCAATCTCCGGCGGCGAAAACGGCAGGGTCTGACGTCTGCAAGGTCGGGCCAACAGTAACGAAACCGTTTTTCGTTATAAGCCCGGTGGCCGACAGCCATGCCTGCGGCTGCGCCCCCGCAACCGTCAGGGTAAAGTCGGATGCCACCTCGGACTCGGTCAGAACCACCCGATCCGGCAAAATCCCGGTCACATGCACCGAGGTTTTAAGCCGGACACCCAGCGCCTCCATCCGGGACAGAAGCGCCGCCCGCGCGCCCCGGCCCACCCCCGGCAGCGCGCTGGGGGCCTGTTCCAGAACCGTCATGCAGGGATCGCAGCCCGCCTGCCGCAGCCGGAACGCCGAGGCCATGGCCAGTTCCACCCCGCCGGTGCCCCCGCCGATCACCACGACCCGGGGCCGCGGCAGACCGCGGGCCACGAACGCGGCCCACCGGTCGGCATAGCTGCCAAGGGGCTTGGCCGCCACCGCGTGATCGCCGGCGCCCGGCACATCGGGCAGACCCGAGCCGATGCCAATGTCGATCGAGGCCAGATCGAAGCCCACGGCCCCCTGCCCGGCCAGAAGAACGCGCCGGCCGGTCAGATCCAGCCCCACGGCCCGGTCAAGGATCAGCCGGGCGCCGGCAAACCGCGCAAGGCGTATCAGGTCTATCATCATCGCGTCGCGGGCATAGTGGCCTGCGATATGCCCCGGCAGCATCCCGGTATAGGGCGCCGCAGGATTGGGATCGATCACCGTCAGCCGAACACCCGGCATCGGCGCCCTGCCCCACTGGCGCAGCACCAGCGCATGGGCGTGCCCCCCGCCCACCAGCACCAGATCCTTCGGCGGCGTGGCCATTCAGGCCCCGGCCAGCCGTCTGACGGCGGTCGCCAGTTCGGTGGCCAGCGCAGGCAGATCGTCAAGGGCCGCGGTTTCGATCACCGCTTGCGGCGCCGCGCCACGCTTGCGGTGGCCCAGATAGCGCGGGTCGTAGTGGCGCTCCATCAACTCGGCGGCAAGCGGCTCGAACGCACCGGCCGCGGCCATCGCGTGCCAGTCCGCGATCACACTGGCCGGATGCAGCGGGCGCAAAAGGCCGATCACGCGCGAAAGTTCCGCGCGGTCGGCGGTCAGATCGGCATAGGCGCGGGCCAGATAGCGCGCCCGCGCGGCAAGCGGCGCCGCGATCTCGATCCGGGGTGCGGCCTGCATCGCCTTCCACAGCATCGGTGGCAGGCGGCAGTTGCCGACCTTGCTCGACTCGGCCTCGACCACCACGGGCTGCGCGGGATCAAGGCGGGCCATCGCCACCGCCAGCGCGCTTTCGAACCCGCGCTGCGCGGGCTGCCCACCGGCGCGGGCCCCGAACAGCGATCCGCGGTGGTTCGCCAGACCTTCCAGATCCAGAACCTGCACCCCCAGCGCCGCCAGATGCGCCAGAACTTCGGTCTTGGCCGTGCCGGTATTGCCGTCCAGCATGACGACGGGCGAGGCCAGCGGCGTGTCGTAAAGCGCACGGGTCACAAGCCCGCGCCATGTCTTGTAGCCGCCTTCCAGCACCTCGACCCGCCAGCCGATCTGACCAAGGATCATCGCAAAGGAATTGGACCGCTGCCCGCCGCGCCAGCAATAGACCAGCGGGCGCCAGCCGCCGGGCCGGTCGGCCAGCGGGCCTTCGATATGGGCGGCGGCGTTGCGCGCGACCAGCGCGGCCCCGATCTTGCGGGCTGCGAAGGGGTTGACCTGCTTGTAGATCGTGCCGACGCGGGTGCGTTCGTCGTTGTCCAGAACCGGCAGGTTCATGGCGCCGGGAACGCGATCCTCGGCCCATTCGGCAGGCGAGCGCACATCGATCACCTCGTCGAAGCCGTGGTCGATCAGATGCGAAAGGTCTGTGCAGCGAAGCGTCATGGCCTTTCCTAGCCCGCCGCACGGCCCTTGGCCAGACGCGGCGGGCTAATGCCGGGCCGGCGGGGCGAACAGTTCGGCCTTCTTCCGCTCGGCCCATTCGCGGCCGGGATCGCCCCCCCAGAGCAGCCAGCCGACATATTCCGGCGAGGGATCGTCCTCGTTGCCGAAATTCCTGTCCTGCTTGTGGATCTCTTGGCGGTCAAAGAAATTGACCATCCGCTTGATCGTCTGCGGCGACAGCGACTTGCGCCCTTTCAGGTCACGCGCGCGGGCGACGCCGACATTGGTGCCGCCGCGCTTGTATTTGCGCCGCAGCGCAAGGCCCTTTTCAGCGACCGACGCCACCTCTTCCGGTGGCGTCAGGTCCACGTCGCGGTCCTTCATTCTGACCATCGCCTGCCTCCCTTTGGAAAACGGCTCAACGCGCTCTGGTCGTGTCAGGTTCCCGGCATCCGTCCCGTTTCACGGATCAAGGCGGCGCCCCCGACAGCGCACCCGGGCAGACTACCCTATTCCTGCGCGCGAAGCACCTGCGCAGGTCGTGCCCGCAGCGGGCGCAGCGCAAAGCCAAGCCCCGCAAGCAGCGTGGCGAGCACCCCCCCCACAACGATGGCCAGCGCCGAGACCGGCTCGAACCGATAGCTTGTGTCCATCACGAAGGTCATCACCGCCCAGCCGGCAAGGCCACCGGCAAGGATCGCGACCAACCCGGCCGCCGCCCCCAGCAGGGCCGAGCGCAGCGCGAAACTGCCAAGGATCCGCGCCCGCGTGGCGCCCAGCGTCTTCAGCACCGCCGCCTCATAGATCCTGCCGCGTTCGCCGGCCGCGGCGGCCCCGATCAGCACCACAAAGCCCGTGACCAGCGTCGCCGCCGCCGCCCATGCGGTCGCCGTGGCCATGGCCGACAGCGCCTCGGACACGCGGTCGATGGCATCCCTGACCCGGATCGCGGTGATGTTGGGATAGGCATTGGCCAGATCGCGCAGGATCTGCGCCTCGGCCGCGGGGTCAGCGTAAAGCGTGGCGATGAAGGTATGCGGCGCCCCCTGAAGCGCCGACGGGTTCATCAGCATCACGAAGCCCATCCCCGCAGTCGAGAAATCGACCTCGCGGAAGGATGTGACGCTGGCCTCGATGTCGCGGCCAAGGATGTTCACCGTCAGCCGGTCGCCCAGTTTCAGGCCGATCTCGGCGGCTTCCTCGGCGGCAAAGGAAACCTGCGCCGGACCCTGATAATCCGCGGGCCAGAAGCTGCCGGCGACCACGCGGGCCGTGTCGGGCGGGGTGGCGGCATAGGAAATGCCCCGGTCGCCGCGCACCACCCAATGCTCGCCTGCCACGTCACGCGCGGGACGACCGTTGATGCGCGACAGCACCCCGCGCAGCATCGGCGCGGCCTCGACACGGTCCACCGCGGGATCGCCTTTGACGCGGGCCAAGAAGCCGTCGATCTGGTCCTGCTGGATATCCAGAAAGAAATAGGACGGCGCGCGGTCCGGCAGGTCGCGGGTGATCGCGGCGCGCAGGTTGGCATCGATCTGGCCCACCGCGGCCAGCACCGACAGCCCAAGGCCCAGCGACAGCACCACCGACACCGCCTGTTCCCGCGGCCCGCCGATCGCGCCAAGCGCCAGCCGCAGCGCCGTGCGCCCGCGGGCAAGGCCCGAACGCGCCACCGCCCGCGCCACCCGCCGCAGGCCAAGCGCGGCCAGCATCAGCACCACCAGCGCCCCCGCGATCCCGCCCGCGCTGCCAAGCGCAAGCATCGCCGTGCCTGAAAACGCGACCGCCCCCCCCACCAGCAGCGCAGCCAGCGCCAGCAGCGCCACGATCCACGGCCAGCGCGGCCGTGCCTCGCCGCCTCCGCCGCGGTAAAGGGCCGCCGCCCGCACCCCTTCGGTGCGCGCCAGCGGCCACAGCGTGAACAAAAGCGCGGTCACGATGCCGTAGAATGCGGCCTCGGCCAGCGGGGCGGGATACAGGCCCACCACGATGGGAAACGGTAGCGAGGCCAGAATGAACGGCCGCGCGATCAGCGCCAGCGCGGCGCCCAGCACCAGCCCCGCCGCGACGCCAAGCGCGGTCAGCACGCCAATCTGCATCAGATAGGCCAGAAAGATCGTCCGCCCCTCGGCGCCCAGCGTCTTCAGCGTGGCGATGGTGGCGATCTTGCCTTCCAGATAGGCCCGCACCGCGGCCGAGATACCGACGCCGCCCACCGCCAGCCCCGCCAGTCCCACCAGCACCAGAAAAGAGCCGGTGCGTTCCACGAACCGTTCCACCCCCGGCGTTGCGCGGCGGCTGTCGGACCAGCGCATCCCCTTGCCCTGAAAGGCGGCCTCGGCCTCGGCCTGCGCAGCGGCAAGATCCGTGCCCGCGGGCAGAAGCAGACGGTATTCGGTTTCATAAAGCGTGCCGGGGCCCAACAGGCCGGACCCCTGAAGATCCGCCGTCCGCACCAGTGTCCGGGGGCCGAAGGCAAAGCCCGCGGTCGCGCTGTCGGGTTCGCGGTCGATCACCGCGCCAAGGCGGAAGCTGCGGGTGCCCAGCCGGAAGGTCTCGCCGACCGCGATCCCCAGCCGGTCGGCCAGCACACGGTCCATCACCCCGCCCGCCAGCCCGTCGGCCCCGGCCAACGCATCCTGAAGCGGAAAGGGCGGGTCCAACACCATCTCGCCCAGCAGCGGATAGGCGCCGTCGATACCCTTGACCTGCGTCAGCGCGCGATCCTCGCCCACCACGGCCATCGAGCGGAACTCGACCACCTCGGATACCGCCTGCGCCCGCGCCTCGATCCAGGCGCGTTCCTCGGGCGTGGCAAAGCGATAGGTGAATTCCATCTGCGCGTCGCCGCCCAGCAGCACCGCGCCCTGATCCTTCAGCCCGGCCTCGATCCCGGCCCGGACAAGGCCCACCGCGGCGATCGCCGCAACGCCAAGCGCAAGACAGGCCAGAAACACGCGAAAGCCGACCAGCCCGCCGCGCAACTCGCGCCGGGCGATCCGTGCCGCGACACTCATGCCACCTTCCTTTCCTCGCCGGCCACAAGCCCGTCGGCCAGCCGCACCACCCGGTCGCAACGCGCGGCCAGTTCCGGGGCATGGGTGACAAGAACCAGTGTCGCGCCGTGCCGGTCGCGCAGGCCGAACAAAAGGTCCATGATCGCGGCACCGTTCACGCCATCAAGGTTCCCCGTCGGCTCGTCGGCCAGAAGGATCGCCGGGCGCGGCGCGGCGGCACGGGCCAGCGCCACACGCTGCTGTTCGCCCCCCGACATCTGCGACGGATAATGGTCCATCCGCTGGCCCAGCCCCACGGCGCGCAGCTCGGCCTCGGCGCGGGGGAACGCGTCGGCCACCCCCGCCAGTTCCAGCGGCACGGCGACATTTTCCAGCGCGGTCATGGTGGGGATCAGGTGGAAAGACTGAAACACCACACCCATATTCCCCCGGCGGAACCGCGCCAGCGCGTCTTCGTCCATCGCCGTCAGGTCATGGCCAAGCGCACTGACATGGCCCGCGGTGGCGCGTTCAAGCCCACCCATCAGCATCAGGAGCGAGGATTTGCCCGACCCCGACGGCCCGACCAACCCCAGCGTCTCGCCGCGCCTGACATCCAGCGTGATGCCCTTCAGGATCTCGACAGGGCCCGCATTGCCCGCCAGTGTCAGCCGCGCATCCCTTAACGCCAGGATCGTCTCGCCCATGCCCCTTGCCTTTTCCAGCCTCAGACCCCGATATGGCGCACGAACAGCGATCCGCAACAGCCTGATGGCCTTGATCCTGTCCGCAACCGCCGCCACAGCCGAGCCGGTGACCATCCTTGCCCTGGGCGACAGCCTGACCGCAGGCTATGGCCTGCCGGAAGGTCAGGGCTTCGTCCCCCAGCTTCAGGCGTGGCTGACCGCGCGCGGCACGGATGCCGCAATCGTGAACGCGGGCGTCTCGGGCGACACCACCGCCGGCGGCCGCGCCCGGCTGGACTGGAGCCTGACCCCCGAGGTCGATGCGATGCTGGTGAACCTTGGCGGCAACGATCTTCTGCGCGGCATCGATCCGAAGGCAAGCCGCGAAAACCTTGAGGCGATCCTGTCCGAAGCCCGCGTCCGCGGCCTTCCCGTGCTGCTGGTGGGGCTTGAGGCGCCGGGCAACTACGGCCCCGATTTCAAGCAGGCCTTCGACGGGATGTATCGCGATCTGGCACAGACCCATGACGCCGATCTGGTCACCAGTTTCTTCGCGCCGCTGACCGCGCAGATCGACGATCCGTCCGCCCGCGCGCGGCTGATGCAGCCCGACGGCATCCACCCCAGCGCCGAAGGCGTGGCGCTGATCGTGCAAGAGATCGGCCCGCGGGTCGAGGCGCTGGCCGAACGCGCCCGACAGGGAAGCTGATGTTGGCAGGCCCCTGACGAAGGGCCCGGAGCGTTGACACTGCGCCGCAGGCGGATCATCCCTGACGAAGACGACCGGAAAGAGAAAGACAGATGATGGATACGGCCACCGCGCAAGAGCCCCGGCTTACCTCACTTGCCCATGGCGGCGGCTGCGGCTGCAAGATCGCGCCCGGCGTGCTGTCGGATCTGCTGCGCGCGGCACCGCAACTGCCGGTGCCCGAGGATCTGCTTGTCGGCATCGCCACGTCGGACGATGCGGCGGTCTGGCGGTTGAACGACGATCAGGCGCTGGTGGCCACCACCGATTTCTTCATGCCCATCGTCGACGATCCCTATGATTTCGGCCGGATCGCCGCGACCAATGCGATCAGCGATGTCTATGCCATGGGCGGGCGGCCGATCCTTGCGCTGGCGCTGGTGGGGATGCCGATCGCGGTGCTGTCCAGGGCCACCATCGGGCGCATCCTTGAAGGCGGGGCGGCGGCCTGCGCCGCGGCGGGCATCCCGATCGCGGGCGGCCATACCATCGATTCGGTCGAGCCGATCTATGGCCTTGTGGCGCTTGGCCTTGTCCACCCCGACCGGGTGCGCAAGAACGCGGCCGCCCGGCCGGGCGATGTGCTGGTTCTGGGCAAGCCCATCGGCACCGGCATCCTGTCGGCCGCGCTGAAAAAGGGCGCGCTGGACGGCGAGGGCTATGCCCAGATGATCGCCACCACCACCAAGCTGAACACCCCGGGGCCAGAGCTTGCGGCGCTGGCGGGTGTTCACGCGCTGACCGATGTCACCGGCTTCGGCCTTGCCGGCCATGCGCTGGAAATGGCCCGCGGATCGGGCTGCGAATTGCGCATCCGCTGGGACAGCGTGCCGGTCATGCCGGTCGTGCGCGGGCTGATGGCGCAGGGCTTTGTCACCGGCGCCTCGGGGCGCAACTGGGACAGCTACGGCACAAGCGTCAGCCTGTCGGCTGCCTTCCCGCTGCCCGAACGGGCGCTGCTGACCGACCCGCAGACCAGCGGCGGCCTGCTGGTCAGTTGCGCGCCATCGGCGGTGGCCGAGGTACTGGATCTGTTCCGGCGCCACGGCTTTGACGAGGCCCGCGTGATCGGAGAGGTCGCAGCCAGCGACACCCCCGGCCTGACCCTCGTCTGACTGGCGCCGTCATCAACCGGGCGGCGGCGTCGACAGCAGACTGCGCCCATGGCTGCGCCCGGCCTCGAGCAGGAAGCCCATCACCAAGCGTTCGCGCGGCAGCGGACGCACGTCGCGGTGGCAGGTCAGCCAGTAGGTCCGCCGCAGCGCGACCTCGGACGGCAGCACCAGATCCAGATCCGGACACATCGAGGCGACGTAATGGGGCAGCACGCACAGGCCCAGCCCGATGCGCGTTGCCGACAACTGATTGAAGATACTTGAACTTTTGAAATTTGCCCGGATGCCTGGATGCACCTCGCCCAGATAGTCTAGGCCCGGGGCGAAGATCATCTCCTCGATATAGCCGATGAAGGCGTGTTTCAGCAGATCCTCGCGCCGGGTGATCGGCGGATGCCGGGCAAGGTAGTCGCGGGCGCCGTAAAGATGCAGGCTGTAGTCGGTAATCTTCTCAGAGTGATAGGGGCTGGCCTTCGGCGGGTCGAGCGTCACGGTCAGATCGGCCTCGCGGCGCGACAGCGACATGATCTGCGGCAGGGTGATCAGCTCCAGCGCGATATTGGGAAAGCGCGCGGTGAACGGGCCCAGCAGCACGCGGCTGAACCAGCTGCCGAAGCCCTCGGGCACCGCCATCCGCAACACGCCGCGCTGCCCCGGCCCGTCACCCAGCAAATCGACCTGCATCCGCTCGGTCTCGGCCTCCATCCGCTCGGCGGTTTCGATCAGGCGGCGGCCGACGGGGGTCAGTTCATAGCCGCGGGGGTTGCGCTCGAACAGGCGCATCTTCAGCGCGGCTTCCAGTCGGTCGATCCGGCGCGAAACGGTGACATGGCTGGTGCGCAACTGCCGCGCGGCGCGCGACAACTGCCCGGTGCGCGCCACGGCCAGAAAGAACTGTAGATCGTCCCAGGTAAAGTTGCCCATGCGTCTCTTCCCATTTCTGTTCATAAACGGACAGAACCTGTAGCGAAATAGCTGCGACAAATTGCTTGAGTCCAGATCCGAAACGGTTGATCCTAAGCACGTCCGCACGGGAAGAGGAGCCCTTCGCGGCACATTCATGAACAGGACAGATCCGCCGGCGCCCCTTGGGCGGCGCTGGCAGGCAACTGCCCAACGGGGAGGATACATGATGCGGAAGGTTCTTCTGTCGGCGGCATCCGTCGCGGCGCTGACGTCGCCCGCGGTGGCGCAGGTCTCGGACGATGTGGTGAAGATCGGCATTCTGAACGACCAGTCGGGCGTCTACGCCGACTTTGGCGGCAAGTTCAGCTATCAGGCGGCACTGATGGCGGTCGAGGATTTTGGCGGCAAGGTGCTGGACATGCCCGTTCAGGTCGTGACCGCCGACCACCAGAACAAGCCCGACATCGCCTCGAACATCGCGCGCCAGTGGTATGACACCGAACAGGTCGACGCGATCATGGAACTGACGACCTCGTCTGTGGCGCTGGCGGTGCAGGCCCTGTCGCGCGAGAAGCAGAAGGTCACCATCACCACCGGCGCGGCCACGACCGAGCTGACCGGCGCGCAATGTTCGCCCTTCGGCTTTCACTGGGCCTATGACACCCATGCGCTGGCCATCGGCACCGGCGGCGCGCTGGTCGAACAGGGCGGCGATTCGTGGTATTTCCTGACCGCCGACTATGCCTTCGGATATTCTCTGGAAGAAAATACCGGCGCGGTGGTCAAGGATCGCGGCGGCAATGTGGTGGGCGCGGTGCGCCATCCGCTGGCCACCACCGACTTTTCGTCCTTCCTGCTTCAGGCGCAGGCGTCCGGCGCCAAGGTCATCGGGCTGGCCAATGCCGGTCTTGATACCCAGAACGCGATCAAACAGGCTGGCGAATTCGGCATCGTCCAAGGCGGCCAGCGGCTTGCGGCACTGCTGTTCACACTGGCCGAGGTGCATGGTCTGGGGATCGACTCCGCGCAGGGTCTGACGCTGACCGAAAGCTTCTACTGGAACCGCAACGAGGAAAGCGCCGCCTTCGGCAAGCGGTTCATGGAACGCACCGGCGCGATGCCGAACATGGTCCATGCCGGCACCTATTCGGCCGTCACCTCGTATCTGAAGGCGATCGAGGCCGCGGGCACCGACGCGACCGAGGCGGTCGCCGGAAAGCTGCACGAGCTGCCGGTCGAGGATGTCTTTGCCAAGGGCGGCAAGGTGGCCCAGAACGGGCGGATGATCTCGGACGTCTATCTGCTTGAGGTGAAGAAACCCGGCGACAGCGATGTTCCGTGGGATTATTTCAACGTGCTGGCCACCATTCCGGGCGATCAGGCCTATCGGAACCCGGCCGAAAGCGGCTGCCCGCTCGTCACGAACTGATCATGGGCATGGTCGCAGACCACGAGCCGCGGGTGGTGCTTTCCGCCCGCGGCCTCGGTAAGGATTTCGGCGGCTTCACGGCCGTGAACAACGTCAATCTCGATGTGCAGCACGCGCGCATCCACGCCCTGATCGGACCGAACGGGGCTGGAAAGACAACAGTTTTCAACCTGTTGACAAAGTTTCTTCAACCAACCCGCGGCCAGATCACGCTGCTTGGAACCGACATCACCCGGACACGCCCCGACAAGGTGGCGCGGATGGGGATGGTGCGATCGTTCCAGATCTCGGCGGTGTTTCCGCATCTGACGGTGCTCGAGAACGTCCGCGTGGCGCTTCAGCGCCCGGCCGAGCTGGCGGTGCAGTTCTGGCGGCCTTTGAAGACGCTGAACCAGTTGAACGGCAGAGCTGAGGTTTTGCTTGAAGATCTTGGCCTAACCCGTTGGCGTGACGCGCGGGCTGCCGATCTTTCCTATGGCCGCAAGCGCGTGCTTGAAATCGCGACCACCCTTGCGCTGGACCCCGAGGTTCTGCTGCTGGACGAGCCGATGGCCGGCATGGGGCAAGAGGATGTGCGGATGGTGGCCGAGATCATCCGCGAGGTCGCCCGCCACCGCGCCGTGCTGATGGTGGAACACAACCTGAGCGTCGTGGCCGACATCTGCCATCAGGTGACGGTGCTGCAACGGGGCGAGATCCTTGCCCATGGCGACTATGCCACCGTCAGCGCCGATCCGCGGGTGCGTTCGGCCTATATGGGAACGGAGGACTGACATGGCCCTCTTGAGCGTTGCCAACCTGCACGCCTGGTATGGCGAAAGCCACGTCCTGCATGGGGTGACCCTGTCGGTCGAGGAAGGCGAGACGATCTGCATCCTCGGCCGCAACGGCATGGGCAAGACCACCACGCTGCGCACCATCATGGGCATTCTGCGCAAGCGCAGCGGCGAGATCCGCTTTGCCGGCCAGGACATGATGACGGTGCCGCTGCACCGCACCGCCAAGGCGGGTCTGGGCTTCGTGCCCGAGGAACGCGGCATCTTTGCCACCCTGACGGTCGAGGAAAACCTGATGCTGCCGCCCGTCGTGGCCAAAGGCGGCATGACGCTAAATGAAATCTACCAGCTTTTCCCGAACCTTGAGGAACGTCGTTCAAGTCCCGGAACAAAGCTTTCGGGCGGCGAGCAACAGATGCTGGCGATGGCGCGCATCCTGCGCACCGGCGCGCGTTGCCTGCTGCTGGACGAGCCGACCGAGGGTCTGGCCCCGGTCATCATCCAGCGCATCGGCGAGGTTCTGGTGACGCTGAAGGCGCGTGGCATGACCGTGGTTCTGGTGGAACAGAACTTCCGCTTCGCCTCGAAGGTGGCGGACCGCTTCTACCTGATGGACCACGGCCAGATGGTCGCCGATTTCCCGGTGACGGATCTGCCGCAGAACATGGCGATGCTGAACACGGTGCTGGGGGTGTGACATGACGATGATCTTCGGCATCCCGATCCAGGCGCTGATGGGGCAATTGCTGGTGGGGCTGATCAACGGCTCGTTCTATGCGCTGCTGTCGCTGGGCCTTGCGGTGATCTTCGGGCTTTTGCGTGTGATCAACTTTGCCCATGGCGCGCAATACATGATGGGCGCCTTCGTGGCGCTTCTGCTGCTGACCCAGACCGGGATCGGCTACTGGCCCGCGCTGCTGATCGCGCCGCTGATCGTGGGCCTGTTCGGCGCGCTGATCGAGCGCACGATGCTGTCGCGGCTCTACAAGCTGGACCACCTTTACGGGCTTCTGTTCACCTTCGGCCTTGCGCTGACGCTGGAAGGCACGTTCCGCTGGTTCTTTGGCTCGTCCGGGCAGCCCTATGCGCCGCCGGCGGCGCTGACGGGGGCGGTGAACCTTGGCTTCATGTTCCTGCCGATCTATCGCGGCTGGGTGGTGGTGGCCTCGCTGGCCGTCTGCATCGGGGTCTGGCTGCTGATCGAAAAGACCAAGCTCGGCTCTTACCTGCGTGCCGCGACCGAGAACCCGACGCTGGTGCAAAGCTTTGGCATCAACGTGCCCTTGCTTTTGACCTTCACCTATGGCCTCGGCGCGGCGCTGGCGGGCTTTGCCGGGGTGCTGGCGGCGCCGGTCTATCAGGTCTCGCCGCTGATGGGGTCGAACCTGATCATCGTGGTCTTCGCGGTGGTGGTGGTGGGCGGCATGGGCTCGATCCTCGGCGCGATCGTCACCGGCTACATGCTGGGCATCGCCGAGGGGCTGACCAAGGTCTTCTACCCCGAGGCCTCGAACATCGTGATCTTCGTCATCATGGCCATTGTCCTGATCCTGCGGCCGGCGGGACTTTTCGGAAAGGATGCCTGACATGGCACGCGACACTTCTCACGCGGACGAGCCGGTGGCAGCGCGGCCGATGGCCGGCGCGGTCAAGATTGCGCTCCTGCTGGCTGCGGCGGGCCTGCTGATCGCGGCACCGTTCTTCCTTTACCCGATCTTCCTGATGAAGCTTCTGTGCTTCGCGCTGTTTGCCGCCGCCTTCAACCTGCTGCTGGGCTATACCGGACTTCTGTCCTTCGGCCATGCCACCTTTTTCGGCGGCTCGGCCTATTTCACCGCCCATGCGGTGAAGGTCTGGGGCTGGCCGCCGGAATTCGGCATCCTTCTGGGGGTGGCGGGGGCGGCGGCGCTTGGCCTTGTGATGGGCGCCATCGCGATCCGCCGGCAGGGGATCTATTTCGCGATGATCACCCTTGCCCTGTCCCAGATGTTCTTCTTCTTCTGCCTGCAAGCGGGCTTCACCCATGGCGAGGACGGCATCCAGTCGGTTCCCCGCGGCCACCTGTTCGGGGTGATCGACCTGTCGCAGACCACGAACATGTATTTCTTCGTGCTGGCGGTCTTTGCGCTGGGGATGCTGGTGATCTGGCGATTTGTGAACTCGCCCTTCGGCATGATCCTGAAGGCGATCCGCGAGAACGAGGCGCGGGCGATCTCGCTGGGCTATTCGGTGGCGGAATACAAGCTGGGCGCCTTCGTGATGTCGGCGGCGCTGGCGGGGCTGGCGGGGGGCGTCAAGGCGCTGGTCTTCCAGTTCGCCACCCTGACCGATGTGACATGGCAGATGTCGGGCGAGGTGATCCTGATGACGCTGCTGGGTGGCATCGGCACGCTGGTGGGCCCGGTGGTCGGCGCCGGTCTGGTGGTGACATTGCAGAACTATCTGGCGACCTCGGACTTTCCGGTGACGATCATCACCGGCCTCGTGTTCATGGCCTGCGTGCTGGTGTTCCGCCGCGGCATCGTGGGCGAGTTCTACGCCTCGCGCCTTGGCCGCGCCCTTGGCTTCACCTCGGAGCGTTGAGATGGAGGCCGATTACATCGTCGTGGGCGCCGGCAGCGCCGGCTGTGTGCTGGCCAACCGGCTGTCACAAGACCCCGGCACCCGCGTCCTGCTGATCGAGGCCGGCAAGCGCGACAACTATCACTGGGTCCACATCCCGGTGGGCTATCTCTACTGCATCAACAATCCCCGCACCGACTGGTGCTTCACCACCCAGCCCGAGGCCGGTCTGGGCGGGCGCGCCCTGATCTATCCGCGCGGCAAGGTGCTGGGGGGATGTTCGTCCATCAACGGAATGATCTACATGCGCGGTCAGGCGCAGGATTACGACGGCTGGCGCCAGATGGGCTGCACCGGCTGGGGGTGGGACGACGTGCTGCCGCTGTTCCGCCGCCAGCAGGATCACCACCTCGGCGCCAGCGAACATCACGGCGCGGGCGGCGAATGGCGGGTGGAACGTGCGCGCGTCCGCTGGGCGGTGCTGGATGCCTTCCTTGATGCTGCCGAACAGGCCGGCATTCCCCGGACATCAGATTTCAACCGCGGCTCGAACGAGGGCGGCGGCTATTTCGATGTCAACCAGCGCAGCGGCATCCGCTGGAACACCGCCAAGGCCTTCCTGCGCCCGGCCCTGAAGCGGCCGAACCTGCGTGTCATCACCGAGGCGCAGGTGGAAAGCCTGATCGTCGAGGGCGGCGAGGTCCGCGGCCTGCGCTATCGTCAAGGCGGCGCGCTGCACGAGGTCCGGGCCGCGCGCGAAACCGTGCTGTCGGCCGGGGCCATCGGCTCGCCCCATATTCTGGAACTGTCGGGAATTGGCGATCCGGCGGCGCTGAAAGCGGCGGGGATCGCGCCGCAGGTCGCGGTGCCGGGGATCGGCGCCAACCTTCAGGATCATCTGCAACTGCGCCTTGTGTTCAAGGTGCATGGCGTGCCCACCTTGAATGAAAAGGCCACAAGCCTGTTCGGTCGCGCGGCGATCGGGCTGGAATATCTGTGGCGGCGATCGGGACCGATGTCGATGGCGCCCAGTCAGGCCGGTATCTTCGCGCGGTCCGGCCCCGACAAGGCGACCCCGGATCTGGAGTTTCACGTTCAGCCGGTGTCGCTGGAAAAATTCGGCGACAAGGTCCACCCCTTCCCCGCCATGACCGCCAGCGTCTGCAACCTGCGCCCCGACAGCCGCGGCACGGTTCATGCGACCTCGCCCGATCCGCGGCATCAGCCCGCCATCGCGCCGAACTACCTGACCACCGACTCCGACCGAGAGGTGGCGGCGCGCTCGATCCGGCTGGCCCGCCACATCGCAAGCCAACCCGCCTTCGCCCGGTTTCAGCCGACGGAATACCGCCCCGGCCCCGCGTTCCAAAGCCGGGACGAGCTGATCGAGGCGGCGGGCCAGATCGGCACCACCATCTTCCACCCGGTCGGCACCTGCCGGATGGGCGCGGATGCGGGCAGCGTGGTGGACCCACGGCTGCGGTTTCGCGCGCTGGGGCGACTGCGGATCGCGGATGCGTCGATCATGCCGACGATCACTTCGGGAAACACCAATTCCCCGACCCTGATGATCGCTGAAAAGGCGGCCGAGATGATCCTTGCCGATGCGCGGGGCGCATAGGCAAGGATCGGGCTTTCCGATCCCTCGGACCAGCCGGGTCTGGCGGCTGCGCCGCCCTTCCCGATCGCTCAGACCAGCCCTTCGGCCTTGGCCCAGTCGCCGGTGCGGGTGATGGCGCGGCCCATCCGCGCAATGATGCGGGCGATATCGGCATCCGTCACGATCAGCGGCGGGCACAGCGCCAGCGTATCGCCAAGGGCGCGGCAGATCAGGCCTTCCTCGGCGGCGAAGGCGGCGGCGCGGGCTCCGACCCGGCCCAACGGATCAAAGCTGCGCTTCGTCGCCTTGTCTGCCACCAGTTCGATGGCCGCGATCAGCCCCATGCCCCGCACCTCGCCCACCAGCGGCAGATCGGCAAAGGCGCGCAACCCGTTCTGGAACGAAGGCGCCAGCCGGGCGGCATTGCCGACCAGATCGCGTTCCTCGATGATCTTCAGGTTCTCGAGTCCGACCGCGGTCGCGACCGGATGGCCCGAAGCGGTAAAGCCATGGCCCAGCGTTCCGAGTTTGTCGCTGTGATCGGCAATGACGTCATAGATCGCCTCGGTCATCACCACGGCGGCCAGCGGCATGTAGGACGAGGTCAACTGTTTCGAGGTCACAAGAATATCGGGGGTGAAGCCCATCCGTTCGCAGCCGAAGGTGGTGCCCAGCCGGCCAAAGCCGTTGATGACCTCATCCGCGACGATCAGGATGTCATACCGCCGGCACAGCGCCTCGATTCCTTCCCAGTAGCCTTCGGGCGGCACGATCACCCCGCCCGCGCCCATCACCGGCTCGCCGATGAAGGCGGCGATGGTGTCGGGATCTTCGGCCAGAATGGTTTCCTCGGCCTCGCGCAGCAGGCGGGCGGTAAAAGCGGCCTCGGATTCGCCCGGATGGCCAAAACGCCAGTGATGCGGGCAGGTCAGATGCACCACCGGGATCGCCGGCAGATCGAAATCACGGTGATTCACCGGCAGCCCGGTCAGCGACCCCGAGGCCACCGTGATGCCGTGATAGCCCTTGTGCCGCGACAGGAACTTTTTCTTCTTCGGCCGGCCTTGCGCGTTCATCATGAACCAGACCAGCTTCACCACCGTGTCGTTCGCTTCCGACCCCGAGTTGGTGAAGAACACGCGCGTCAGCGGGTCGGGTGTCATCTCGACCAGCTTTTCGGCCAGCCGGATCGCGGGCTCGTTCGCCTTGCCGGCGAAGGTGTGGTAAAATGGCAGTTCGGCCATCTGGCGGGCCGCGGCCTCGGCCAGACGCGGTTCGGAAAAGCCCACGGCCACGGACCACAGCCCGGCCAGCCCTTCGATGTATTCCTTGCCCTCGCTGTCATAGACATGCACGCCCGCACCCCGGGCCATGATGATCGGCCCGTTGCGTTCATGCGCGCGGGCGTTGGTGTAGGGGTGCAGCGAGTGGGCAATATCGGCAGCGGCGAGCGAGTTGGAAAGCTTTGTCATCGGGGGCTCTTGTCACGCGGGTGGCTTCATCGGGCTTACCCTGCCGCCTGCGGCTTGTCGACGCTGCCGCAGCGTCCCAAGGCATTTTTCGGTTGATTCGCGGTTTTTCCCGCGAAGGCCGGCCTTAGACCGCCGCACGCGGGGACAGGCGGGCGAAGGTGAAGGCCGCCGCCCAGCCGGTCAGATAGCCGCCCAGATGGGCCTGCCACGCCAGACCGCCGCCAAGGAACAGCCACAGCGCGACGTTGATCAGCACAAGCCCCGCCACCGTGGCCAGAACCGGGCGCAGCGGCAGCCCCGCGCGCAGCCGGGCGGTGAAATCCCACGCATTCCACAGCCCGAAAAACCCGAAGGCCGCACCCGAGGCCCCGATCATCGGCCCGCTTGCGCTGGACAAAAGCGCAAATGCCGCCGCCCCCGCGATGGCCGACAGCGCGAACAGGGCCAGCGTCCGAACCGCCCCCGCCCGTTCCCCCAGCGCCTTTCCCAGCGCCAGCAGGATCACCCCGTTCATTGCCACATGCCCAAGGCTGCCATGAAGGAAGGCATGGCTTAGAAACATCACGAACCGCTGGCCGGGATACAGCCCCTCGGCCCCCGGAACCAGCAGGGGCGGCCAGAACGCGCCCAGCATGAAGGCCCCCACCCGCAGGCCCGGCTGGCCGACAAGGCCCGCCTCGGCTGCGGTCAGGACCAGTTCGATCGCGACCAGCAGGCCGACAAGCACCCACAGATAACCGGGTGCCCCGGCAGAGCCGGACCCGGGTCGGGGCGCGCGGGGGATTGGTGATCTCATGGCCGGCAAGATAGGGCACCGCGCGGGCGGCGAGAAGGCCAGCGTTGCGGAAATCGGGCAAGCCCCGCAGGAAAGGCACCTGCCGCCCACGGGTAGGCCCGGCCGCGACAGGCGGCGCGGGCCGCGGGCATCAGCCGGCCGTCGCGGCCTTGTCGGCCTGCCAACCGTCTTCCATCAGCAGATCGTCCAGCGCCAACCGCTGCCGCCAACCCTTCAGCGCCAGTTCCGGCGCGGTATAGAACCGATCCACATGGCCGATGCACAGATAGGCCACTATGCGCACCCGATCGGGGATGCCAAGGACGGCGCGCAGTTCGTCCTCGCGATAGATGCTGACCCAGCCCACGCCCAGCCCCTCGGCCCGGGCGGCCAGCCACAGGTTCTGCACCGCGCAGACGGTGGAATACAGGTCCATCTCGGCGTTGTGGGTGCGGCCCAGCACCACCGGGCCGCAGCGGTCGCGGTCGCAGGTGACGGCGATGTTCAGCGGCGCCTTCAGGATGCCTTCCAGCTTCAAGGACCGATAGGTGTCGCGCTTGTCTTCGGGGAACAGCGCGGCGGCCTCGTCGTTGGCGCGCAGGAAGGCCTGATGCACAGCGGCACGGCGGGCCGCATCGCGGATCAGGATGAAGTTCCACGGCTGCATGAAGCCGACCGAGGGGGCCAGATGTGCGGCCTCAAGCACGCGGCGCAGCGCGGCAGGGTCCACCGGATCGGGCAGGAACTCGTCGCGCACGTCGCGACGCTCGGCGATGATGTCGTAAAGCGCCTGCCTTTCAGCGTCGCTGAAACGGCGGGCAGGAAGCGGAAGCACCCGATCGGGTGCCGAAGAGGATGCCGACATGTCGTCTGGTCCTTTGGCCATGATGATCCCGCCGCCGTCCACGCGGCAGGAACCTCTTTGCCGGGCCGGTCTTCTGGCTTCGGTTCATCTGCCGCAGGCGCCTTCCCGGTTGCCCGGTGGCATCGTGCCTGAAACATCCCCGATACAGCGGCGGGCCCGCGCCGGATTTCCACCGGCTTCCCGATTCTCCGCCTTGCGGCGGCACCCGGCGGGTGCGTCAGACCAGATCGGCGGGGCGAATGCAACGCCCCGGGCGCGGACGCAACCGCGCGCCTTGGCCCGAAAAATGGGCAAGGCGGGGCCTGCGCCATAAATAGCCATGTGCAGCGGCGCCGAACTCTTGGATAATGCAATGGCCAAAGCCATGTGAAGGGCGTGACAAGCGTCCGGTCAGCCAGCCCGGTGTGCCATTTGTGAAGTGACGAGGTGCCACAATGTCGAGTGAGGCTTTGACCGACCAGACCCCGCAGTGGGCGGTGGCAGCCAAATGTCCGTTCCATGCAACCCATGGCGCGGCGCTGGCAAAAGCGGCGGCCGGCAGGGCCGCACCCGATCCGGCGCGGGTGGCCTCGGCGCTGGTCGATTTCCTTGCAACCGGCTTTGGCCGCTATGGCGGGACGGTCTGCCTTGCCGCCGATGCGCCTGTGCCTGTGCCCGCGGACCGGATGCTGATCACCGTCGAGGCAGTGGCGGACGGCGATCTGCACCTGACGCTGCATCTGCCGGGCGGCGATGCGCTGAAGCTCGACATGATGGATCTGGGGATTTACCGGATGCTGGGCGGGGGTCTGCCGATGCCGGGCGGGCCGGTGCGCATCCTGCCGCTGCCCTCACGCTCGCGCGTGCGTGCGGGCGGTGCCTTCCTTGAGAAGGTGGTGATTTACCGCATCGCCGAACTGCCCGAGCCCGACCCCGACGAACTGGCGATGGGCGGCTGACCATCCCCCGCCCGTGCTTTGCCCCCGCCCAAGCGGGAAAGTGGCACGCTGCCTGCGGTGGCTTGGGTCAATTGCCGCTTTGCCCCCGCCCAAGCGGGAAAGTGCCGCGCTTGATCGGGTTACCCGCGCCCATGCGGGGCATCGAAGTCGATCAGCGGGTTGATCGGCACGATGCGGTGCGGGTTTATCGTGTCGTGGCTGAAGTGATAGTGCCGCACGATATGATCCAGGCGCACCGTCTCGCGCACACCCGGCCACTGGTAAAGCTCGCGCGTGTAGGCCCAGAGGTCGGGATAGTCGATCAGCCGTCGGCGGTTGCATTTGAAATGCAGGTGATAGACCGGATCGAACCGGACCAGCGTGGTGAACAGCCGCCAGTCGGCCTCGGTCACCCGGTCGCCCAACAGATAGCGGTGGCGGCCCAGATGCGCGTCAAGCCAGTCCAGCGTGTCAAACAGCAGGTGCACCGCCTCGTCATAGGCCGCTTGTGTGGTGGCAAAGCCCGCGCGATAGACGCCGTTGTTGACCGCAGGATAGATCCGGGCGTTCATCGCCTCGATCCCGTCGCGCAGGGCTTCGGGCCGGAAATCGGCGCGGTTCCCGGTCAGCCCGTCGAAGGCCGAATTGAACATGCGGATGATTTCCGAGGATTCGTTGCTGACGATGGTGCCCTGCGCGCGATCCCACAGCACCGGCACCGTCACCCGCCCCGAGATGTCAGGCACCGCGCGGGTATAGATGTCGCGCAGAAAGGGCAGCCCGAACAGCCGGTCGCCGGTCGTGCCGGGAAAGTCGGTGGCAAAGGTCCAGCCGTCATCCAGCATGTCGGGATGAACCACAGAAACGCCGATGTGATCGCCCAGCCCCTTCAGTGCGCGAAAGATCAGCGTCCGGTGCGCCCAAGGGCAAGCGTAAGAGACATACAGGTGATAACGCCCGCTTTCGGCGGCAAAGCCGCCGCTGCCGGATGGGCCGGGGCTGCCGTCGGGCGTGATCCAGTTGCGAAAGCGGGCGGTGTCGCGCACGAACGCGCCGCCGCTGGCGCCGGTGTCATACCAGGCGGGGGTCCAGTGGCCGTCGATCAGCTGTCCCATGTCGATCCTCCGGGGTGGCGGGAAGGGCGATAGCCGTCACGAAGCAGGCAACGCCGGACCCGGCCCTTTGTCACCGCCCACACCGTCGGCTACATGGGAAGGATAGGGTGCGGCGACGGGCTCGGCCATCTTCACGGATGCAGAGAGGCTGTGCGCAGGTGGCGCGGACCTTGTGCCGAACGGGCGCAGGCCCGCGGAAACGGGGGCCGGACCCCGCCGCCCCATCCCGGACGCGCAGCGCCCGTGCCGGTCTGCCCGCGAAGGCCCGGAGGTTGCGGGATCGGACCGGGGCGGCCACCCTTTTTGTCTGAACCTGAAGCCAAAGGTTGCGTGTGGATCAACCGACCGGCGCGCATCCGTGAACGCTCGGCGCCATGCCGGGCGCAGACCCCGTTTCAGGTCGTGGCGCTGCAAGGCGCCGGCATCGCCGCGGTGGCCGATCTTGACGGGCGGCGTGGCCCGGTAGGGCCGGCGGGCGGCACCGCCGCAACCTGCTGCCGCGCTTTTTCGCAAGCACAGATGCCTTGTCCGACATCAGCCATTCGGGCGCAAGCGATGCGGTGGGTCAGGAGCAGGACGGATTGATCGATGCCTTTGCCGCGGGGGCGGGCGCGCCCGCACAAGCGTTCATCCCGCCGACTGTCTGCTGGCGATCACCGTGCCGGGAATGACCGAGCTTGCCGGTCTGGCGGTCGGCGCAAGCGTGATCCTGTTCCCGCGCCTTGCCAGCCCGGCCCGCGCCTGACACGTCCGACGGGGGCCTGTCAGCCCCCTGCCACCCCAAGACGCGCGTGCAGGCGGGCAATCTCGTTCGGGGCGGGACGCTGGCCGGTGTAGATCTCGACATAATTCGGGATGCGCGCCAACCGGGTGGCCATCGTCTCATTGGCCTGCATCGAGATATAGCCGATCTGCACCAGATAGACCGTCCGCGCGCGCACATCGGCATCCTGCGCGTCATGCCCCCAGCGGCACAGCATCGCCCCCAGCGCCGCAAGCCGGGCGGCATCGGCGCTGTGGACCTCGGCCATCATCGTGGCATCCTGAAGCGCCCAGCTTCGCACCGCGAATTCCAGCCGTGCATCGAAACGGCCGGACAGAAAGCAGCCGATGACATTCAGCATCGCCTCGGTCTGGCTGTCGGCATAATCGCGGGTTGCGGCGACAAGAGGGGCGGTGGTGGCCTCGGCCCAGCGGGCGCGCAGTGCATCAAGAAGCGCGGCCCGATCCTTGAAAAACCAATAGAAACTGGTGCGCGACAGCCGTAGCCGCGCGGCCAGCGGCATGATCTTCACCGCATCCACGCCACCGTAGATCAGCGCGTCATAGGCCGCCTGAAGCCAGCCCTCGCGCGATCCGCGCCATCCCGTTTCGTTGTCCGGCAGATCATCCATGCCCCCATGATAGGCGCCAAAGGAAAAATGTCCACCATCGAACGTCTACTTGACACAACTGCACATTACGCCCGATGCTGCCCCCGCCCAAGCCATGCCCTGCCCGGAGATCCCCATGTCGAACGACCCGCTGCTTCAGCCCTATCAGCTCAAGCATCTGACGCTGCGCAACCGCATCATGATCACCAGCCACGAACCCGCCTACCCCGAGGACGGGATGCCAAAAGACCGCTACCGCGCCTATCACGTCGAACGGGCGCGCGCGGGCGTTGCGCTGACCATGACCGCGGGTTCGGCCAGCATCGCGCGCGACAGCCCTCCGGTGTTCAACAACATCCTCGCCTGGAAGGACGAGGTGGTGGGCTGGATGAAAAAGCTGACAGACGAGTGCCACGACCACGGCGCGGCGGTGATGATCCAGCTGACCCACCTTGGCCGGCGCACCCGCTGGGACAAGGCCGACTGGCTGCCCGTGGTCGCCCCCAGCCACGAACGCGAAGCGTCGCACCGCGCCTTCCCCAAGCGGATGGAAGACTGGGACATCGCCCGGATCATCGGTGATTTCGCCGATGCCGCGGAACGGATGAAGACCGCCGGCGTCGACGGGATCGAACTTGAGGCCTATGGCCATCTGCTGGAACAGTTCTGGTCACCCCTGACCAACGATCTGGACGCCCCTTATGGTGGCAGCCTGGACAACCGGCTGCGCTTCACCTTCGACGTGCTGCGCGCGATCCGTGCCCGCTGCGGCAACGATTTCATCGTCGGCCTGCGCTACACCGGCGATCAGGACATGCCCGGCGGCATGGGCAAGGCCGAAGGGCTTGAGGTTTCGCAAAAGCTGAAGGCCAGCGGTCTGGTGGATTTCCTGAACGTGGTGAAGGGCCATATCGACACCGATCCGGGCCTGACCGACCTGATCCCGATTCAGGGGATGCGCAGCGCGCCGCATCTGGATTTCGCCGGCGAGATCCGCGCCGCCACCAACTTCCCCACCTTCCACGCCGCCCGCATCCCCGATCTTGCGACCGCCCGCCACGCCATCGCCAGCGGCAAGCTGGACATGGTGGGAATGACCCGGGCGCATATCGCTGACCCGCATCTGGTGCGCAAACTGGTCGAGGGCCGCGAAGACGACATCCGCCCCTGTGTCGGGGCGAATTACTGCCTTGACCGGATCTATCAGGGCGGGATGGCGCTGTGCCTGCACAACCCCTCGTCCGGGCGCGAACTGGAACAGCCCCACACCATCGCCAGGGCCGAGACGCGCAAACGTGTCACCATCGTCGGCGCCGGCCCGGCCGGGCTGGAGACCGCCCGCGTCGCCGCCGAACGCGGCCATCATGTGACCGTGTTCGAAGCCGCCGACGAACCCGGCGGACAGATCCGCCTGACCGCCCGGCAAGAGCGGCGACGCGAGATGATCTCGATCATCGGCTGGCGCATGGCGCAGTGCGAAAAGCTGGGCGTGAACTTTCACTTCAACACCTATGCCGATGCCGACACGGTGCTGGCGACCGACCCGCATGAGGTGATCGTGGCCACCGGCGGCCTGCCCCATACCGAGGTGCTGGCATCCGGCAACGATCTGGTCTGTTCGGCTTGGGACATCCTGTCGGGGGATGTGAAACCGGGAACCGAGGCGCTGATCTTTGACGATGCGGGCGATCATGCCGGGCTTCAGGCCGCCGATGTGATCTCGGCCAGCGGCGCCGCGGTCGAGATCGTGACCCCCGACCGCAGCTTCGCCCCCGAGGTGATGGCCATGAACCTTGTGCCCTACATGCGGGCGCTGCAAACCCGCAACGTCACCTTCACCGTGACATGGCGGCTGCTGTCGGTCACCCGCGAGGGCAACCGGCTGCGCGCCGTCCTTGGCAGCGATTATGGCGCGGCCCGGCGCGAACGGCTGGTGGATCAGGTCGTGGTGAACCACGGCACCCGCCCGCTGGACGAGGTCTATTTCGCGCTGAAGCCGCTGTCGTCGAACGCGGGCGAAGTGGATTACGAGGCGCTGGCCACCGGCGCCCCGCAGGTGGTGACGCGCAATCCCGACGGGCGCTTCCGGCTGTTCCGCATCGGTGATGCGGTGGCCGCCCGCAACACCCATGCCGCGATCTATGATGCGCTGCGGCTGACACGGGGGCTGTGACCGGCCCCCCGCACAAACAGACTGACACGGGCGGCGGGCCACAGCGGCCCGCCGCCTTTTTCATGCCCGGCCACCACGGCCGCCAAACGCCTGTCATGCGGCAAGATTTCCGGCCGCGTTCCGCGCGATCCGGGACCGGCGCGATTGACGCCGCGCCCCGGATCTGTCACGCCAGACAGCGACGGTTCCCGAACACCGCAAGGTCAAGGGATGAAAAGGGAACGTGGTGAGGGTTGCCCCGAATCCACGACTGCCCCCGCAACTGTAAGCGGCGAGCCGCCCCCGAAGACACCACTGGCCCTTGGCCGGGAAGGTTTGGGGAAGGCCGCGACCCGCAAGTCAGGAGACCTGCCGTCAGGCGCACATGCGCCATTTCCGCCGGGGAACCGGCCCAACCTGAACTGCCGTCGGGGATGACGGCCAGGAGGACGACATGCATATCGAACCCGGTCTCGTGACCGGAGCCAAGGTCATCACCGGCTATGCCACCGCCGCGACGGCAGCCGTCTATGCGCTGAAGCTGGGATGGGAAACGCTGCGCGAAAAGGGCGCCCTGTCGCTCGTGCTGCGGAGCGTCATCGCCACGGTCGCGGTGTTCAGCTTCTTTCAGATCTTTCCGCACTACCCCGTGGGCGTCTCCGAGGTTCACCTGATCCTCGGCTCGACCCTGTTCCTGATCCTTGGCGCGGCGCCGGCAGCCTTCGGGCTTGCGCTGGGTCTGCTGATCCAGGGCCTGCTGTTCGCACCCTTGGATCTGCCGCAATACGGGATGAACGTCACCACGCTGCTGGTGCCGCTGTTCGCGCTTCAGGCGCTGGCCAGCCGGATCATCGCGCCCCACACCCCTTATGTCGACCTGACCTACCGTCAGGCGCTGGCGCTTTCGACCGCCTATCAGGGCGGCGTTGTGGCCTGGGTCGCGTTCTGGGCCGTGCTGGGCCAGGGGATTGGCGCGGAAAGCCTGACCGCCATCGCGACCTTCGGCAGCGCCTACATGCTGGTTGTGCTGCTGGAACCGCTGGTCGATCTGGCGGTGCTGGCCGGCGCCAAATCGCTGCGCGGCCTTGCCGGTTCGGGGATCGTCACCCACCGCCTGCACCACGCAGCCTGAACGCGGCCGTTGCCGCAACCGATTCTGAAACAGGCCGGCACATGCCGGCCTGTTTCAGTTTGCCCACCCTCACCGCCTGATCCCGGATGCCGCTGCAAGGCACCCGGATCGAAGCACAGCCCCCGGCGGTGCACAAACTTCATCGCGTAATCATCCATCGTCCTGACCGTCCGCGGCGAAACATAGTGTCGCACGGATGGATCGGCGCCTTTGATGGCCGGCGCCATCCCTACGCATGGATTGCTGCAACCGCCCCGAGGCTGCGATTTTCCTCGTTCCGACAAGTTGCCGCATCCGAACCGGGCGGCCGGACGACCAAAGGGCCGCCGCGCCTGATGCGTCTCCGCCGGTTCCATGGCCCTTGCCATCGGGCATCGAGTAAAAATTGCCGGGGGAGATCCATGAAACTGACTATCAAGATGAAACTTGCCGCCGCCTTTCTGGTGGTCTTTGCGCTTGCCGGGGCGTCGACCTTTCTGGGGCTGCGCGACCTGAGCCAGGCGAATGTGGTCCTGAACGATGTCGTCAACCTTCAGTCGGCGCGGGTTCTTGCCGTCGACCGGTTGGAACTTCAGCAGACCCAATTCGGCATCGTGCTGCGCGACTATGCCATCGCCCAGACCCCGGAAGAACGGGCCGCCCTGAAAGCAGAGATCGCGGCGATCCAGACACAGATGACCGAAAGCATCGAGACGCTGACGACGCTGGCCGATGACCGCGGCCGGGCGATGATCGAAAACTATGACGCCGTTCGCGCCACCGCCCGCGACATCAACAACCGCGTGTTCGAACTGGCCGACCGGGGCGATCAGGGCGCGGCCTCGCATCTGCTGGCAACCGAATCGCGGGCCGAGATGCGGGATTTGTCGGCCGCGCTGGCACCGTTCCGCGATCTTTACAAAAGCGAGATGGTGGCCGCAGCAGAAGCCGCCGAGCGCGATCTGCGCGGATCTTTCCGCAATCTCCTGATCCTGTCGGCTGCGGCGGGGATTTTCGGCTCGTTGGCTGCGATCTGGATCGTCCTGACGATCACCCGCGGGCTGGGGACGGCGCTGCATGTGGCGCAGCGCGTGGCCGATGGCGATCTGTCCGCGACCGTCGAGGCCAAGGGCAACGACGAGATCGCCGCCCTGCTCTGCGCCAACAACACGATGGTTATGAAGCTGCGCGAGGTGGTGGGCGGCGTGACCGCGACCGCGCGGCAGGTGGCGATGGGCAGTTCGCGCATGGCCTCGACCTCGGAACAGCTTGCGCAGGGCGCAAGCGAGCAGGCGTCGGCCACGGAAGAGGCGTCGGCCTCGGTCGAACAGATGGCGGCCAATATCCGGCAATCGGCCGAGAATGCCGAACAGACCGAAACCATTGCCCGCAAATCGGCCGAGGATGCCCGCCTGTCGGGACGGGCGGTGTCGGATGCGGTGGCCGCAATGCAATCCATCGCCGAGCGTATCCTTGTGATTCAGGAAATCGCCCGCCAGACCGATCTTCTGGCCCTGAATGCCGCGGTCGAGGCGGCACGCGCCGGCGAACATGGCCGCGGTTTCGCCGTTGTGGCGTCCGAGGTGCGCAAGCTGGCCGAGCGCAGCCAGCAGGCGGCGGCCGACATCTCGGCGCTGTCGCATGGCACCGTGCGGGCCGCAACCGAGGCGGGCGGGATGCTGGAACGGCTGGTGCCCGATATCGAGCGGACGGCCGGCCTTGTCACCGCGATCTCGGTCGCCTCGCGCGAATTGACGGCAGGTGCGCAGCAGGTCGCCATCGCGATCCAGCAACTGGATCAGGTGACACAGCAAAACGGCACCGCATCGGAAGAGCTGGCCTCGGCAGCCAACAGGCTGGCCGCCGAAGCGGACGAGCTTGAGACCACGGCCGGCTTCTTCCATGTCGACAGCCGGGACGAAGCCCCCAACCCCGCCCCGGCGAAACGGCCGGGCCCACAGCTTGCGGTGGTGCCCCCCGCCCGAGGAGGCTTCGACTTCGCGCTGAATGAGACGCCATCCCAGCCCATCCTTGCGCGGGCCTAGGATTGCAAAAGGACCCGCAGCGACTGCGGGTCCTTGACCGCCGAACCGACCCGGCTGCCGTCAGATCTTCATGTCAAAGCCAAGGTGCTTGGCCACGGTGAAGATGTCCTTGTCGCCACGACCACACATGTTCATCACGATGATATGGTCTTTGGGCAGCGTCGGCGCGATCTTGAGAACATGGGCCAGCGCGTGGCTGGGTTCCAGCGCGGGGATGATGCCTTCCAGCGCACAGCAGAGTTGGAACGCCTCAAGCGCCTCGGCGTCGGTGATGCTGACATATTCGGCGCGGCCGGTGTCGTGCAGCCACGCATGTTCCGGCCCGATCCCCGGATAATCGAGACCCGCCGAGATCGAGAAGCCCTCAAGGATCTGCCCGTCGTCGTCCTGCAACAGATAGGTGCGGTTGCCATGCAGCACGCCGGGCCGCCCGCCGGTCAGGCTGGCGCAATGCTGCATCCGGTCGTCGACCCCCTTGCCGCCGGCCTCGACCCCGATGATGCGCACGGACGGATCGTCAAGGAACGGATAGAACAGCCCCATCGCGTTCGACCCGCCGCCGATGGCCGCGATCACGGTGTCGGGCAGACGGCCCTCGCCTTCCTGTTCGGCCAGTTGCCAGCGCACTTCCTTGCCGATGATCGACTGGAAGTCGCGCACCATCGCCGGATAGGGATGCGGCCCCGCCACCGTGCCGATGCAGTAGAACGTGTCGCGCACATTGGTCACCCAGTCGCGCAGCGCATCGTTCATCGCATCCTTCAGCGTGCCGCGACCCGAGGTCACCGGCACCACCTCGGCACCCAGCAGCCGCATGCGGAACACGTTGGGCGCCTGCCGCTCGACATCATGCGCACCCATGTAGACCACGCATTTCAGCCCGAACTTGGCGCAGACCGTGGCGGTCGCCACCCCATGCTGACCGGCACCGGTTTCAGCGATGATCCGGGTCTTGCCCATGCGACGGGCCAGAATGATCTGGCCCAGCACGTTGTTGATCTTGTGCGCGCCGGTATGGTTCAACTCGTCGCGCTTCAGGTAGATCTTGGCGCCGCCCAGATGCGCCGTCAGCCGCGGCGCGAAATAAAGCGGCGAGGGCCGGCCGACATAATGCTTCCAAAGGTCGTCCATCTCGGCCCAGAAGGCCGGGTCGGTCTTGGCGAATTCGTAACGCGCTTCCAGATCCAGGATCAGCGGCATCAGCGTCTCGGAGACGAAGCGCCCGCCGAAGATGCCGAAGCGCCCCTGCTCATCCGGGCCGGTCATGTAGCTGTTGATGCCGTCGTCGGCCATGCGCCTGCTCCCTTAAGCTGTCAGCGCCCGTTTAGCGCCGATGCGCGGAACGGTAAAGCGCGGCCTCTTGCGCAAATGGTCATGTCAGCCGGCGGCCTTCACGAAGGCGGCGATCTTGTCGGCATCCTTGACCCCCGGCGCCGATTCGACCCCCGAGGACACATCGACCTGCTTCGCCCCGGTGCGCCGGATCGCCTCGGCCACGTTGTCCGGCGTCAGCCCCCCGGCCAGCATCCACGGCCGCAGCCAGTGCCGCCCCGCAATCAGCCGCCAGTCGAAGGCAAGCCCGTTGCCGCCCGGCAACGCAGCCCCCTTCGGCGCCTTGGCATCGATCAGGATCTGGTCGGCCACCAGCGAATAGTCGAGAATCGCCGGCAGATCGCCCTCATCCGCGATGCCCACGGCCTTCATCACCGGCAGGCGATAGCGATCACGAACCTCGGCCACGCGATCGGGGCTTTCGTGGCCGTGAAGTTGCAGCATGTCCAGCGGCACCCCCTCGACGATCGCATCCAGCGTGGCGTCATCGGCATCCACCGTCAGCGCCACCTTGGCCAGACCGATCGGCGCCAGAAGCGCAAGATCCCGCGCCGCCGAGATTTCAAGATGGCGCGGAGATTTGGGGAAAAACACAAAACCGCAATAGGCCGCGCCCGAAGACGCGGCCACCTGCACATCCGCCTTGGTCCGCAACCCGCAGACCTTGACGCGGACAGATCCCATCAGGCCGATTTCGTCAGCGCGGTCAGAACGTCGTTCTTGGGCGCATTGGCGTTGGCGGCATCGACCTTCGACTTGAGGGTGGACACCTCGCGCTGAAGGGTCTTGACTTCCTTGGTCTTGCGACGGGCCTCGGCGCGGTGCTTGTGTTCGCGCATCCACTCCCAGAAGAAGCCGATCAGCAGACCGGCGACGATGCCGCCGAAGATCACCGCATAAAGCGGCAGCTCCATCGACCAGGCAGACCAATCGGTGGCGACAAAGGCCGCCAGATTGTCAGGCATCAGCTTGACCGTGACAGGATCACGGTTGGCCAGCGCAACGGTCAGCAGCACGACCGCAAGCACAAGGAGGATCAGAATACGCAACCAACGGATCATAGGGACCTGCTCACCAATCAGAGGGGCAAATGCCGTGTCACTTCGCGTTCAGACGATCGCGCAACAGCTTGCCGGTTTTGAAGAAGGGAACCTTCTTGTCTTCGACTTCGACGGCTTCACCCGTTCTCGGGTTGCGGCCGACTCTGGCATCCCGCGCCTTCACCGAGAATGCGCCGAATCCGCGCAGTTCCACCCGGTCGCCGCGCGACAGTGCCTCGATGATTTCCTCGAAGACGGTGTTCACGATCCGCTCGACATGCCGCTGGGTGAGATGCGGATTCTCGTCGGCAATTTTCTGGATCAGTTCCGATCGGATCATCCTTGCCCCCCTTGGCCGCCTTCGGCGGATATCGTTATCGCAAGGAAGGATAAAGGAAAAAATCTCGCCGCACAAACGGGAAAACCCTGCATCCAACGCGACTTCCGGGGAATGATCGCAAAGGAAAAGGGCCCCGCATCGCTGCGGGGCCCCAATCCGTCCACAAAGAGAAGATCAGCCGCGTTCGCTGTTGCGCAGCGCCGCGCCGCGCCGAGGATGTCGCCCAGCGACGCGCCCGAATCGGACGAGCCATACTGTTCGACGGCCTCTTTCTCTTCCGCGATCTCGCGCGCCTTGATCGACAGGCCCAGACGGCGGGTCTTGGGATCGACGTTGGTCACGCGCACATCGACCTTGTCACCGATCTGGAACCGCTCGGGGCGCTGGTCGGCCCGGTCGCGCGACAGGTCCGAGCGGCGGATGAACGACTTGGCGCCGTTGTATTCCACCTCGACGCCGCCATCCTCGATCGCCGTCACGGTGACGGTGACGATCGAGCCGCGCTTCACGCCATCCATCGCCTCGGTGAAGGTGTCGTCGCCAAGCGCCTTGATCGACAGCGAGATCCGCTCTTTGTCGATGTCGACTTCGGTCACGACCGCCTTCACGACATCGCCCTTGCGATAGTTCTGGATCGCTTCTTCGCCGCGCTGATCCCAGCTCAGGTCCGAAAGGTGCACCATGCCGTCGATGTCATGGTCGAGACCAACGAACAGACCGAATTCGGTGATGTTCTTGACTTCGCCCTCGATCGCGGTGCCAACCGGATGGGTCTCGGCGAAGACTTCCCACGGGTTGCGCATGGTCTGTTTCAGACCCAGCGAGACGCGGCGCTTGGCGCTGTCGATTTCCAGCACCATCACATCGACTTCCTGCGAGGTCGAGACGATCTTGCCGGGGTGCACGTTCTTCTTGGTCCAGCTCATTTCCGAAACGTGGACCAGACCTTCGACACCGGCTTCCAGTTCGACGAACGCGCCGTAATCGGTGATGTTGGTCACGCGGCCCTTGTGGACCGAGCCGATCGGATAGGCTTTTTCCACCGCATCCCACGGATCCGACTGAAGCTGCTTCATGCCCAGGCTGATCCGGTGGGTTTCCTTGTTGATCTTGATGACCTGGACCTTCACGGTCTCGCCGATCGACAGGATCTCGGACGGGTGGTTGACGCGGCGCCAGGCCATGTCGGTGACGTGCAGCAGGCCGTCGACGCCGCCCAAGTCAACGAACGCACCGTATTCGGTGATGTTCTTCACCACGCCATCCACGGTCTGACCTTCGAACAGGTTCGAGATCACCTCGGCGCGCTGTTCGGCACGCGATTCTTCCAGGATCGCACGACGCGACACGACGATGTTGCCGCGGCGACGGTCCATCTTCAGGATCTGGAACGGCTGTTTCATGCCCATCAGCGGGCCGGCATCGCGCACCGGGCGCACATCGACCTGCGAACCGGGCAGGAAGGCCACCGCGCCGCCGAGATCGACGGTAAAGCCGCCCTTGACGCGGCCGAAAATCGCGCCTTCGACGCGGGTCTCGTTGGCATAGGCCTTCTCGAGACGGTCCCAGGCTTCCTCGCGCTTGGCCTTGTCACGGCTGATGACAGCCTCGCCACGCGCGTTTTCCACGCGGTCAAGATAAACCTCGACCTCGTCGCCGACCGAGATGTCGACATTGCCGCTCATGTCGGCGAATTCTTTCAGGTCGACGCGGCCTTCCATCTTGTAGCCGACGTCGATGATGGCCTGGCCCGCCTCGACGGCGATCACACGGCCCTTGACGACCGAACCCTCCTGGGGGGTGTCGATCTGAAGGCTCTCGTTCAGCAGAGCCTCGAATTCTTCCATGGTTGCTTTAGCGCACATGCAGTCTGATATCCTTATTTTCGCATTTCACGGGCCTGGCGGTTGGCTCCGCCGGTCTTTTCACACCCCAAGGTCCAAGACCGTCATCAAAACGACAAGGGCCGCGGATTACTCCCGACCCTGCGCCTGCCTGAGTTCGATGGCCTTGATCGCCTTGGCGACTGCGGCGTCTATAGTCAACTCCGTCGTGTCAAGCAAGAGCGCATCCGGCGCCGGCCGCAACGGCGCCGCCTCCCGCTCACGGTCGCGACGGTCGCGCTCTCGCAGATCGGCCAGAACCTCGGCCTCGCTCTGCACGCCCCCCTTCGCCGCCAGTTCCAGCCAGCGCCGCCGCGCCCGCTCCTCATCCGAGGCGGTGACAAACAGCTTCACCTCCGCCTCGGGACAGATCACCGTGCCGATGTCGCGCCCGTCCAGAACCGCACCGCCTTCACGTCGCGCAAACCGCCGCTGGAACTCCACCAGCGCCGCCCGCACCTCGGGCAACGCCGCCACCCGGCTGGCCGCCTGCCCCGCCTCGGCCGAACGCAGGTCGCCCCGCTCCAGATCCGCCGGCTCCAGCCCGGCCGCCGCCGCCGCCGGATCGCCCCCTTTGGCTCCCACCGCACGATACAGCAACCCGGTATCCAGATGGCCAAAACCGAAATGCGCCGCCACCGCGCGCGAGATCGTGCCCTTCCCCGCCGCCGCCGGCCCGTCGATCGCCACCGTAAAGCGCATCCCGCTGCCTTTCATTCTGGCTCAAATATCCTCGGGGGGCGCGGGGGGCAGACAGCCCCCCGCTTCCGCCCTCACCCCAACGCAAGCTCGGCGCCCAGCCCGCGCATCAACCCCACGAACGCCGGGAAAGAGGTCGCGATCGGCGATCCGTCATCCACCGACACCTCGGCCTTCGCCGCCATCCCCAGCACCAGAAAACTCATCGCGATCCGGTGATCGATGTGGGTCGCGCAGACCGCCCCCCCCGGCACAGCGCCCGCCCCCATGCCATGCACGATCAGCGTGTCCTCGTCTTCCTCGACGCGCACGCCGCATGCCTCCAGACCGCGGGCCATCGCATCGATCCGGTCGCTTTCCTTCACCCGCAACTCTTTCACCCCGCGCATGACGGTGCGACCCTCGGCAAAAGCCGCCACCACCGCCAGCACCGGATATTCGTCGATCATCGAGGGCGCGCGTTCGGGCGGCACCTCGACCCCCGTCAACGCCGAGGCGCGCACCCGCAGGTCGGCCACCGGCTCTCCGCCTTCCTCGCGCGGGTTCTCGAAGGCGATGTCGGCGCCCATCTCCAGCAAAGTGACATACAGCCCGTCGCGGGTCGGGTTGCGGCTGACGCCGGGCACAAGAATGTCCGACCCCTCGACGATCAGCGCCGCGCAGACCGGAAACGCCGCCGAGGACGGATCGCGCGGCACCGCCACCGCCTGCGGGCGCAACTCGGGCTGGCCGGTCAGGGTGATCACATGACCCTCGGGCGTCTCCTCGACCGTCAGTTCGGCCCCGAAGCCGCGCAGCATCCGTTCGGAATGATCGCGCGTGGGCTCGCGCTCGATCACCACGGTCTGACCCGGCGCGTTCAGCCCCGCCAGCAGCACCGCCGATTTCACCTGCGCCGAGGGCACCGGCACGGCATAGCGCACCGGAACCGGATCGGCGGCCCCCACGACGGTCATCGGCAACCGCCCGCCCTTGCGCCCATAGGCCCGCGCGCCAAACAGCGCCAGCGGCTCGGTCACGCGGCCCATCGGGCGCTTGCGCAGGCTGGCGTCACCCGTAAAAGTCACCGTCAGGCCCGTCGTCGCCATGCAGCCCATCAACAGCCGCACGCCGGTTCCCGAATTGCCGCAGTCGATCACATCGGCCGGCTCGGAAAATCCGCCCACGCCTACGCCATGCACCGACCACTGGCCGGGGCCGTGCTGCGTGACCTCGGCCCCGAAGGCGCGCATGGCTTTTGCCGTGTCCAGCACATCCTGACCTTCCAGAAGGCCGGTGATCCGGGTCTCGCCCACCGCCATCGCCCCAAGGATCAGCGCGCGGTGGCTGATCGACTTGTCGCCCGGCACCTCGGCCCGGCCCGTCAGCGGGCCTGAACGGCGGGCGGTCATCGGTTGCGCTGCACCATGGCCGGACATGATCTTCCTCCTGAAAGCCCCCGGGTTCTCTAGCGAAAGGCCCCTGCGGGGTCCAGCGCCAAGCGGGTCACCCCGCGCGCCGGAAGGTCAGGTAATGCGGCACCCGCCCCTCGCGCAGCGCCTTCTGCTCATAGCGGGTGGACAGCCAGTCCTCCCACGGCACGCCGCCCTGATCCAACAGCTCGAAGCCGGCCGCGGGCACTTCCTCCAGCGTCTGGCGGACGTAATCGGGAATGTCGGTCGCCACCCGGAACTCGGCCCCCGGCGCCATGACGCGGGCCAGCGGCCCCAGATGACCGGGCGTCACGAAGCGGCGCTTGTGGTGGCGCGCCTTCGGCCAGGGATCGGGGTAGTTCAGGAATGCCTTGGCGACACTGGCCGGCGGCAGCACGTCGAACAGATCGCGCGCATCGCCGGGATGGATCGACAGATTCCCCACCCCCGCCGCGCGGATCTTGCCCAAGAGCATCGCCACGCCGTTCACGAATGGCTCGCAGCCGATCACCGCCACCTGCGGATTGCGCGCGGCCATGTGCACCATATGCTCACCGCCGCCAAAGCCGATTTCCAGCCACAACGGCCGGCCGCCGGTCAGCGCCCCAAGGTCCAGCGGCGCACGCGCGGGGTTTTCGTCGCGGGTGACGCCGACAAGGCGCAGACGGTCCAGATCCTCGGACAGGTAGGCGCGTTGCGCCGGGCGCAGCGTCTTGCCCGACCGCCGCCCGTAGAAATTGCGCCAGCCGATGGCCGAGGGCACCTCGGCGGGGGTCTCGTCGCTCATTCCATGCCCTTCCTGTTCCGCGCCCGTGGGCCTAATCCTCTGCCGCAAGGGCGTCAACCACGGCGGCCGGCAAATTTCCACCTACCCGGACATCCTGCGCAGGCGGATTCATGTCCCCTGTGATTTCAGACCCTTGAAGCCGATCTCTGCCGGTTGATATCGGATAGCGCGCCTGGGTTTTTGCAAGACAGCCCCGCCCGGCCCATGTTCACCGGCATCAGATGCCCGCTTTGACAAAGCGCAACACGGAAGACCCGCAAGATGACAATCGACATCCGCAAGACCGCGCTCGCTACGCTCGCCGCCCTGTCGCTGGTGCCGGCCAGTGTCGCGCCTGCCCATGCCCTTGGCAAGAAAGACCGCGCCTTCATCGCCGGCGCCGCCACCGCCGCCGTGGCCGGCGTGGTCATCAACCAGATGCGCAACAACGGCCAGCTTCCCTTCGGCAACGCCCAGCCGCGCTATGCCGCGCCGCCGGTCGCGCCGCAGTATTACGTCCAGCCGCGCGCGACCTATGCCGCCGCGCCCGCCTATCAGCAGCCGCGATATGTGGCGCCCAGCGTTCACAGCACACCCGCGGCGCAGGCGTTCCGCGAACTCAGCCCGCAGATGCGGCGCGAGGTTCAGATCAGCCTTGCCCGTTATGGCTATTACTCGGGCGCGATCGATGGCGCATGGGGTCCGGGCACCTCGCGTGCGGTCGAGGCCTATGCCCGCGACAGCGGCACCACCGGCCAGTTGGGCAGCGTTGCCGGCGCCTATGGCATTCTGGGCGGCCTGACGGGCTGACCCCGCCCGGCTTTGACGCCGATGCCTGCGGAATGAAAAAGCCCGACAAGTGCTGACACATTCCGCGCGCACATTCCGCGCGCGCGGGACACGAGCGAACAAAGCCTGCCGCGCGCGCCGCGGCAGGCTTTTGATTTGGGCGCACATTCTGACGAGGTTTGGAATGAACCACCGTAAGGCGTGCGTAGAAAAACTGCTGTGCCGCCCGATCGCTCGTCTATCTGATGCTGCCCTCCGGCCCGAGAAGAGGACCGGACATGAAGAGACCGCAGTTCACGGAAGATCAGATCATCGCGATCCTGCGCAAGGCACGGATCGACGGATTGGCCCCGGTGGTCTGTGGCCCGCAAGGGCCCCTGATCCCCGCGACGGCCTTCGGCATTTCGGTGGGGATCACGAACAAGGGCCGGGTCCGGCGCTGATCGCGGCGGTCCACACCCAGGCAACGCGTCTGCAACGCCCCGGGACCGGCATCGATAATTTTCACATGACCGCGCGGCTTGCCACCGCCGTTGCGTGACCATCCCGACTGTCGCGGCGCAAACAGGGCGACCGATTCCGAAGCTGTGCGCGGCCTTGAAGCGGGCGGGCGTGACGGCGTTCGCACCGGAAGGCCGCGATTTCAGGCGCCTGTTTCTGCGCGATGCGGCAGAGGCGGCGCCTGGGCGCAAGATGGGGCGCGATTCCTGAAAGGGGTCGCGCGGCACCGGGACAGCGATGACAAGCATCTTCCGCCCTGCTGCACGCCCTGACAAAACCTGCGTTCTCAGGGCGTTGCCGCCGCATCCTTCTTGATTCTCGGGGATGCGGCGAAACTCTCTTGACTCGGGTGAGCACCAAAGACCCCCCGAAGTGGGCACGATTACGGGTCATTGGCAGCCGCATGGGGATGAAATTTGGTAGGCCCGGAGGGACTCGAACCCCCAACCAAGGCGTTATGAGCGCCCTGCTCTGACCATTGAGCTACAGGCCCGGCCGGTGGCGGGGTTAAGGCCAAGGGGCGCACGGGTCAAGTCCGGCTTTTGCGCGACCCCGTGCGTCAATGCCTCGGACCGGGGACGCAGCCTTGGCGGGGCTTGCCATCGCAGGCCGCGTTGCGGCACGGCCCGCAGCCCCGACCCTTCCAGACGGTGCAAAGTGGCGATCGCCACCACGATTCAGCGGCCAAGGGTGCCGCGCCCGACGATCGCGTGAAGATGCCACCTTTCCGGACCATGACCCCAGAGCCGGGCCGCGCCGATCTGTCGGCCCAAGGCCCATCCGCTTCATCCGGACCGCACACTGCCGACGCCGTTAGATGCGCCGTTCGGTTTCCCGGTCGAAGAGGTGAATCCGCTCGGGGTCGATGTGATAGCCGATCTCGTCCCCGGGACGGGCGTGGATGCGGTCTTTCACCACCGCGTCGATCAGCTCGCCGCCCGAGCGCGCGAAGACCTGCGTCTCCGAGCCGGTCGGCTCAAGCACGACAACCCGGACCGGGATGCCACCCGGACCGATCCGGATATGTTCCGGACGGATGCCCAGGGTCACCGCCTGCCCGTCAGCGGCGGCTGTCGCGGGCACCGGCAGTTCCAGCCCACCGTCAGAGCGGAACGCCTTGCGCCCCTCGCGCAGGATGATCCGGCCGTGGATGAAGTTCATCGACGGCGAGCCGATGAAGCCTGCGACGAACAGGTTCTGCGGATTGTCGTAAAGATCCAGCGGCGCGCCGATCTGTTCCACCCGGCCGTCGCGCATCACCACGATCTTGTCGGCCATGGTCATCGCCTCGATCTGGTCGTGGGTGACATAGACGATGGTGGTTTTAAGACGCTGGTGAAGTTCCTTGATCTCAAGGCGCATCGTCACCCGCAACTTGGCATCCAGGTTCGACAGCGGCTCGTCGAACAGGAACACCTGCGGGTCGCGCACGATGGCCCGGCCCATGGCGACGCGCTGGCGCTGGCCGCCCGACAGCGCCTTGGGATAGCGATCAAGGTATTTCGTCAGGTCAAGGATCTCGGCCGCCTTGCGCACCTTGGTGTCGATCTCGGCCTTGGGGCGGCCCGCCATCTTCAGCGGGAAGCCCATGTTGTCGTAGACCGTCTTGTGGGGGTAAAGCGCATAGGACTGGAACACCATGGCGATGTCGCGGTCCTTCGGGATCACGTCATTGACCACCCGGCCCCCGATCGAGATCGTGCCGCCGCTGACCTCTTCCAGCCCTGCAAGCATCCGCAGAAGCGTGGACTTGCCGCAGCCCGAAGGCCCGACAAGGACGACGAATTCGCCATCCTCGATATCGACGCTGACGCCGTGCATGACCTGAACGGCGCCATACCGCTTGACCACATTGCTGATCTGGACGTTTGACACGTCAGGTTCTCCCTTATTGCGGCAGTTCGATCTGCATCTTCACGTCGGCGGGCGGCGCCGAGGCCGCCACCTCGAACGCATGCACGCTGTCGTCGAAGGCGAAGGTCCGGGTGATCAGCGGTTTGACATCAATGGCGCCGCTGGCCAGCATCGCCACGCAGCGCGGAAAGACATGGGCGTAGCGGAAAATGTTCTCCACCCGCGCCTCGCGCACCATGGCCGCGCCCGCATCGTAGGAAATCGGGTCGGGCTGGCCGCCGATCATCACCACGCAGCCGCCGGGGGCAAGCGGCTCGAAGACGCCGGCGGCCGCGCGGGGCGAGCCGGTCGCCTCGAACACCACATCCGCGCCCCAGCCGTCGGTGTCGGCCTTGATCCGGGCCACGATGTCATCGCAGGCGACGTTCACCCCGGTGATCGCAGGGCTGAGGCTTTCCGCGATTTCCAGCTTTTTCGGCGCAAGGTCGGTGACATAGACCCGCGCACAGCCCCCCGCCAGTGCGGACAGCGCGGTGACAAGGCCGATGGGACCGGCGCCCAGCACCAGCCCGATATCGCCGGGGCGGATGCGGGCCTTGGTTGCGGCATGGACACCCACGGCCAGCGGTTCCACCATCGCGGCTTCGGCGAAGCTGACATTATCCGGCAGCCGATAGGTGAACGCTTCGGGGTGGACACAGGTCGGGCGCAGGATACCGTGGATCGGCGGCGTGGCCCAGAAGCGCACCGCCGGGTCGATGTTATACATCCCCAGCCGCGCGGCTTTCGAGTTCGGGTCAGGGATGCCCGGCTCCATGCACACCCGGTCACCCACCCTTAGCGTCGTGACCTGCGCGCCCAGCTCGATCACGGTGCCGGACGCCTCGTGGCCGAGGATCATCGGCTCTTGCACCACGAAGGGGCCGATGCGGCCGTGGGTGTAGTAATGCACGTCCGATCCGCAGATGCCGACGGTATGCAGCTTGATCCGGACATCGCGGGGGCCAAGCACCTGCTCTTGCCGGTCGATGTCGGGGAAGTCGCGCAACAACAGTTCGTCTTTCCGTTCAAGGACGAGCGATTTCATCCTGTCAGCCTTTCGAGATGATGAGAACGGCCAACGCAAGGGCGATGGCGTTGGAGATCCAGATCGACGGCCCCAAGGGCTCGATGAACCGGAACCAGAACAGGGACAGCGCGACCCAGATCACGACCGAGATGAACAGCCGGTCGAACCAGTTGGTCTCGATCGGCAGGAAGCCTGCCTTGGCAACGGGCGCGGGCGCCTCGTCGTCTTCCAGGATGTCGATCGGCTCGACGATGGTTTCGATCTTCTCGCTCATGGCCCTACCCCTTCACCGCGCCGAAGGTCAGGCCGGTGACGATATGCTTCTGCACCATGCTGAAGACGATCAGCGCCGGGATCAGCGTGAACATCGAGATCGCCGCCATGATGCCCCATTCGGTGCCCGTCGTGGTGACATATTCCGAAAGGCCCGTGGTCAGCGTGCGCGCGTTGAAGTTCGTCAGCGTCGCGGCCAGCAGGTATTCGTTCCAGGCAAAGACCCATGTCAGGATCAGCGTCACCGCAAGACCGGGCCGGCAGAGCGGGAACACCACCTCGGTGATCACCTTCCACGGGCTTGCGCCATCGACATAGGCAGCCTCGTCCAGTTCCTTCGGGATGCCGTCGACGGTCGGCCGCAGGGTCCAGATCGCGAAGGGCAGGTTGAAGGTGCAATAGACCAGGATCATGCCGATCCGCGTATCCAGCAGGCTGAAATCACCCACGCGATAGACCTGCGTCATCAGCAGGAACAGCGGCAGCAGGAACACCGCCGGCGGCGCCATGCGGTTGGTGATGGTCCAGAAGAAGATCGACTCTTTCCCGCTCATGTTGAAGCGCGACAGCGCATAGCAGGCGAAAAAGCCCAGCGTGGTGCACAGCAGCGCATTGCCCGACGAAATGATCAGCGAATTGACCATGTAGCCGCGCAGCGTGCGGTCGTTCAGCACGTCGATGTAGTTCTGCCAGTAGATGCCATCCAGCAGGATGTCGGGCGTCGAGAACAGATCCACCGCCGGCTTCACCGAGATCACGAACAGCCAGTAGATCGGGAACAGCGTCAGGAAGCTGACAAAGATCCAGAACAGCATGTAAAGCCAGGGATTGCCCTTTTTCATGGCCTCAGCCCTTCTTCGAATTGCGGGGCGCAAGCATGCTGACATACAGCAGCCAGCAGACCACGATGGTCAGGTAAAGCACGATCACCGACACGGCCGAGCCATAGCCATAGTTCGTGCGGGGAAAGACCTCCTTGAAGATATGGACGCCGACATAGCGGGTGGCCGATCCGGGGCCGCCGCCGGTCAGCATCAACACCTCGTCCACGGTGCGCAGCGCATCCATCAGGCGGATGAACACGGTGGCCACCACTGCGGGCGCGATCATCGGCAGCGTGATGTGCCAGAAGATCTGCCGCTTGTTCGCGCCGTCGATCTGGGCCTGTTCGAACGGGTCGGGCGGCAGAGATACCAGCGCCGCAATCAGGGTCAGCGTGACCAGCGGCGTCCAGTGCCAGATATCCATGATGACGGTGATAACGAAGGCCGTCGCCGCCGACTGGCCGATGTTCATGTCATAGCCGAACCAGCTGTCCAGCAGGCTGGGGATGATGCCGATGGAAGGCGTCGTCATCAGCTTCCAGATCGAACCGACGATGATCGGCGCCATGATCAGGGGCAGCGTGTGGATGGTGCGGAAAAAGGCCTTGCCCGGAAAGTCCTTCATGAACGCCTGCGCCAGCGCATAGCCGATCACCAGTTCGGACAGCACCGCGAAAAAGACAAAGGCAACGGTCACCCCAAGCGAGGCCAGAAAGCCCGCGTCAAACACCGCGCGGCGAAAGTTGTTCGCGCCGCTGAACACCATGTCGGGGTTGGCCGCAAACGGGTTCCAGTCGTGAAACGAGACATAGACGACATAAACGAACGGAACCACGCCGAACAGGAACAGGACGATCAGCGTCGGCGCTAACAAAAGCCAACCCAGCTTTCTGGATTGCATGGACCTACCCTCCCACCTGAAGGACGCAAGACTGGAATGCCGCCGGGCGGCAACTGGACTGGAAGCGCGGTCGGGCCACCGCCGGAACGGCGGCCCGATGATGCGGGGCTTACTTGCGATAGCCGAGGCTGGTCAGCTCTTCCTCGGCCTTGGCGGCCATCCGGTCCAGCCCTTCGTCCGGGGCGATCGCGCCGGTCAGGATGTCGTAAAAGATCGGCGCGGTGGCTTCGCGAAGCTGGGCATGGAACGGATATTCCGGCGCGCCCTTGAACAGGCGGCCCTGATCCCGGATCATGCTGTAATAGCCGCCCAGTTCTGCATCCAGCGCCTGCACCTTCGGCGTGTCATAGGTCGAACTCAGCGTGACACGCGATGCGGCGGCGGCCCATTCCTCTTGCACCTCGGGCAGCGCCATGAACTGAAGGAACAGCAGCGCCGCATCCTGGTTCTTCGAGGTCACCGGCAGACCGAAGGCGCCGCCGTCGTAATAGCCGATATAGCCCTTGCCGCTTTCGGCATCGGCCATCACCCCGTCCTGAAGCGGCGGCAGGGCGACACCGACATTGCCGACCACGCGCGACTTGGTCTCGTCCGAGGCGATCCAGGCGGCGTTTTCGCCATAGACCAGCCCCTGCGCCGCACGGCCGGCGGCGAAGGTCGTCGCGACCTCGGTCCAGGTCGATTGCACCGATTCAGGCGGGGCGATGTCGCGCATCGACAGCCACCATTTCATCGCCTCTTTCGCCTCGTCCGAGTTCATGCGGCCGCCGTTCTCGACGGTGGCGGCATAGTTGTTCGCCGCGTCGATGCCCCAGTCGTAGACACCGAAGGTCGGTGCGATGGATTCGAAATATTCATACCAGGATGCAGGATGGCCGGTATGGGCCTGCGCGGTGGTGCCCCACAGGTCTTCGTCGTGATCCTTGCCCCACTGGGTGAAGAACTGCGCGATCTCGGCGTATTCGGCGTGGGTCTTTGCCGGCTCCAGATCGCGGCCGGTCTTTTCCTTGAAGGCGGCGCGCACATCCGCGTTGCCGAACAGGTCGGTGCGGTAAAGGTAGACCTTGATGAAGGCCTCCATCGGGGTGCCGTAAAGATTGCCATCCTCGGCGCCGCGGAAGTTATTGGCGAAGGTGGTGAAGTTCGCCTCGTCATAATTGGCGGCCTTCAGCGCGGGCTTGTCTTTCAGCGCCGTGGTCAGATCGACAAGGAAATTGCGCGCCATATAGGCATAGACGATATCCTGTTCGATGTAGATCATGTCATAGATGCCGGTTCCGGCCTCCATGTCCTTGATCGCCTTGTCATACATCTGATCCCACGAGGTGGTCTCGACATCGACGCGGATGCCGGTCAGCTCTTCGAACTTCGGCGCCAGCACGTCCGAGACGAAGTTGGATGCCGGCGTCGATTCCGTCACGCCCCGCAGCGTCACGCCCTTGAACGGCGCCCCGGCCTGCTGCCACCAGTCGCCGTTCCCGATTTGCAGATCCTGTGCGAAGGCGCCGCCGGCCGCGATCGCAAGCGCCAGCACCGATGCGCCGAATTTTCCGGAATAACCCATGAGTCTCCTCCCTGAAAGACCGTCGGGGCTGCGTTGGCTGCGCGAGCTTTCCTTGTCTGTCGCAGCACCTCCCCGGCAATACCATGCAAATGTATGACGCATCATGCAAGTGCCAATTTATCATCTGTATCTGTTGCAATACATTTGTAACATGTGCCACAGTCCAGCCCAGTGACAGGTTGACGGATCAGCAGGGGGTAACAACGGCATGGTGCGAGAGGTGCATGACGAAACCGAGGCTTTCGCGGCGGAAGTCTGCTGGCATTATTACGTCAACGGCATGACCCAGGCCGAAATCGCCCAGCAGCTTGACGCGACGCGGCTGCGGGTGAACCAGGCGATCCAGCGGGCGAAATCCTGCGGAATGGTCAAGGTTCAGATCGAATCGCCCTTCATCGCCCGTATCGAACTGCAAGAGGCGATCCGCGCCGAACTGGGTCTTGCCCGCGTGCTGGTGGCCCCGGCGCGGCGCGACGCCTATGACTGCCACAGCGCGGTCGGCGCGGCGCTGGCAAGCTATCTGACCGAAAAGCTGCGGACCCGGAACTGGCGGTCCATCGGCGTGTCCTGGGGAATGACCCTTGAACATACGATCAACAAGCTGCCGCAGCAGGCCCACCCCGCACTGGAAATCGTGTCGATGCTGGGGGGGACGATGCAGGGCGCCTCGTTCAACTCTTTCAGCATCGTGTCGGGGTTTGCCGCGGCGCTGGGGGCGAATTACTCGCTTCTTGCCGCGCCGATCTTCCTGTCGGACGGCGTGGATCGGGACGCCTTTCTGGCCCAGGAAATCTTTGCCGCCCATTTCGCCAAGCTCGGTTCGCTTGATGCGGCGATCCTGACGGCCAGCGACATCTCGGCCCGGTCGTTCCTGATCGCCAATGGCCTGCCGAAAGAGGTGGCGCCCGACGATCTGAAACAGGCGGGTGCCATCGGCGACGTGCTGGGCCGGTTTCTGGACCGGGAGGGCAACCGGATCGATCATCCGATCAACCTCCGCACCATCGGCGTGGATCTGGAGATCGTGCGCCGCATCCCCGAAAAGGTGCTGGCCGCCGCCGGACCGCACAAGGTTGACATCATCCGCGCCGCCACGCGCGGGGGGCTGGTCGATACGCTGGTGACCGATGACCTGACCGCAGAACTAATCCTGAACGCCGGGCAGGGTCTTGCCCGCGACACCGCCGCGGAATGACGGCCCGCCCGCCTGCATCCCGCGCATGGCGGCGCGCAGGGCCATTCCCCGCGGCCCGACAGAAAGGCTGAACGCAACCGATGACCTGCCCGCTTGCGCCCGACACCCTTGGCCCGACGATCTGCGTCGGTGAAATCCTGGTCGAGATCATGGCCACATCGGTTGGTGAGGGCTTCCTTGCGCCGATGGATCTGGCCGGCCCCTACCCCAGCGGCGCGCCGGCGATCTTCATCGACCAATGCGCAAAGATCGGCGGCAGCGCGGCGATGATCGGCGCGGTGGGCCGCGACGATTTCGGGCGGCTGAACCTTGATCGGCTGGCCGCGGATGGCGCCGACATCTCGGCCATCGCGGTCGATCCCGACTATCCGACCGGCTCGGCCTTCGTGCGCTATCGTGCCGACGGCGCGCGCGATTTCGTCTATAACATCGCCACCTCGGCGGCGGCGCGCCTTGGCTGGACGGACCGGGTGGCGGATCTGGTCGGGCGGGCGGGGCATCTGCATGTCATGGGGTCGGCCCTGTCGATGCCGGGCGCCGCCCGCGTGATCGAGCGGGCCGCAGAGGTGGTGAAGCGCCGGGGCGGGACGATCTCGGTCGATCCGAACCTGCGCAAGGAACTGGCCCATGACGCCGCGACCGGGCGGCTGTTTTCCGACCTTGTCGGGATCTGCGATCTGCTGCTGCCCTCGGGAGACGAGCTGGACCATGCGGCCGGGGCCGCGGGAACGGATGCGGCGCTGGCCCGGCTGTTCGACCGCGGCGTGAAGGAAGTCGCGCTGAAGCAGGGCCGCGCCGGTGCCACGGTGTTCGCGCCCGGTTGCCCCCCGCAGCACGCCCCGGCCTTTGCGGTGACCGAGCTGGACCCGACCGGCGCGGGCGATTGCTTCGGCGGTGCCTATGTCGCCTGCCGGCGGCTGGGGATGGCCGTGCCAGTGGCGCTGACCTATGCCACGGCCGCCGGCGCGCGGACCGTGATGCGGCGCGGCCCGATGGAGGGCGCAGCCACCCGCGCCGAGCTGGACGCGTTCATCGCCGCCACCCCGAGGATCGCGCCATGACGCTGCGGCTGGACGATCTGGCCCGGCTGCGGCGCGAAGGCCGGCCGCGGGGCATCACCTCGGTCTGTTCGGCGCATCCGCTGGTGCTGCGCGCGGCGCTGCGCCACGGCGCGGCGACCGGCGCCACCGTGCTGATCGAGGCGACCTGCAATCAGGTCAACCATCAGGGCGGCTATACCGGCATGACACCACGCGATTTCGCGGCACTGGTGCGGCGGATCGCGGCCGAGGAAGGCTGCCCCGCCACCCGGATCGTGCTGGGCGGCGATCACCTTGGGCCGAACCCGTGGCGGACCCAGCCGGCCGAGGTCGCCATGGCCGAGGCCGAACGCATGGTCGCGGCCTATGTCACGGCGGGGTTTCACAAGATCCATCTGGATGCCTCGATGGGATGCGCGGGCGAACCCGACGCGCTGGACGATGCCACCACCGCCAGTCGGGCGGCGCGGCTGGCACGGGCGGCCGATACCGCCGCGCAGGCGGTGGGCGCCGCGATGCCCCGCTTTGTCATGGGCACCGAGGTGCCCCCGCCGGGCGGCGCGGATCACGCGCTGGATTTCGTCGAACCCACCGCCCCCGAAGCAGCCAGACGCACCATCGCCGTCCACCGCGCGGTCTTTGCCCGCGAAGGGCTGTCTGACGCCTTTGGCCGGGTGCTGGGCTTTGTGGTGCAGCCGGGGGTCGAGTTCGGCAACCACAATGTCATCCGCTATGACCGCAGCCGCGCGCAGGCGCTGGCCCGGATTCTGGACGACGAACCCGGCCTTGTCTTCGAGGCTCATTCCACCGACTATCAGGGCTCTGGGCCGCTGTCGGATCTGGTATGCGACGGCTTTCCCATCCTGAAGGTCGGGCCGGAACTGACCTTCGTGCTGCGCGAGGCGCTTTACGCGCTTGACCTGATTGCCAGCGACCTGCTGCCCGGCTATGGCGACCGGCCGCTGATCGCGATCATGGAACGGATCATGCGCGAGGCGCCCGCGCATTGGCAGCGGCACTATCCCGGCGATCCGGCCGAACAGCATGTGCTGCGCCATTACTCGCTGTCAGACCGCATCCGCTATTACTGGCCCGAGCCTGCTGCGGCGCAGGCCGTAGGCACCCTGCTGGCGGCGCTGCACGGCCAGCGCGTGCCGCTGCCGCTGATCTGGCAGCACATGCCCGCGGCCGAACCCTTCGCGGATCGCCCGCTGGACCCCTCGGCGCTGCTGGTCTGGCGGGTGGGCCGCAGCCTTGATGCCTATCACGCTGCCTGCAATCCGGAACCAGGGAAAGGATAAGCCCATGTCGCTTGACATGTTTCGCCTCGACGGCAAGACCGCGCTTGTAACCGGCGCCAACCGCGGCATCGGCCTTGCCATCGCGACCCTGTTCGGCACCGCGGGCGCGAAGGTCATGCTGACCGGCCGAACCGAAACCGACGCGGTGCGGGCGCTGATGGCGGCCGATCCCGACCGCTTTGCATGGGTTGCAGGCGACGTGACCGACCCCGCCACCCCCGAGGCACTGGTGGCGGCGACGCTGGACCGTTTCGGCCGGCTGGATGTGCTGGTGAACAACGCAGGCGTCGCCGATGGCGGCAACTTTCACGACTTCGACGATGAACGGCTGGCGCGGATCATCGACACCAACCTGATCGCCCCGTTCCGCATCGCCCGCGCGGCGATCCCGCCGATGCTGGCGCAGGGCAAGGGCGCCATTGTCAACATCGGCTCGATCTCGGGCCATGTCGCGAACAAGCCGCAACTTCAGGTCGCCTACAATTCGTCGAAGGCGGCGATCCACCAGATGACCACGGTCATGGCGTTCGAATATGCCGCCCGCGGCATCCGGGTGAATGCGCTGGCGCCGGGCTATGTCGTCTCGGACATGACGGCAAAGGGGATCGCGGATCAGGACATGAACCGCGTCTGGACCGAAAACACCCCGATGGGCCGGTTCGGACAGCCCGAGGAAATGGCCGCCTGCGCGCTGTTTCTGGCATCGGACGCGGCCTCTTATGTCACCGGCGCCACGCTGGTGGCCGACGGCGGCTACATCACCCACTGACACGCGACAGCACGAGGAAGGACAGCAGACATGGGCGACAGATTTGCCGGCAAGGTGGCCGCGATCACCGGGGGCGCGTCCGGCATCGGACTTGCCACCGCCGAGGCGCTTCTGGCCGAGGGCGCAACCGTCGTGGTCGTCGACCGCGATCGCGCGGCGTTGGCGGCGATAGCCGACCGCCACGGGCCAAGCTGCATCGCGCAGGTGACCGACCTGCTGGACCCGGCAAGCTGCGATGCGATGGTGCCCGAGATCCTTGAAAAGGCGGGGCGGATCGACATCCTGCATTGCAACGCCGGCAGCTACATCGGCGGCGATCTGGCCGAGACCACCCCCGCCGCCATCGACCGGATGCTGAACCTGAACGTCAATGCGGTGATGAAGAACGTCCACGCCGCAATCCCGCACATGTCTGCGCGCGGCAGCGGCGACATCATCGTGACCTGTTCGGTCGCGGGCCATTCCGCGATCCCGTGGGAGCCGGTCTATTCCGGCTCGAAATGGGCGATCACCTGCTTTGTCCAGACCATGCGCCGGCAGTTGATGAAGCAGGGCATCCGCGTGGGGCAGGTCTCGCCCGGGCCGGTGATCTCGGCCCTGCTGGCCGACTGGCCCGAGGAAAACCTGCGCAAGGCCAAGGAAAACGGCGCGCTGATCGAACCTTCGGAGGTGGCCGATGCGGTGCTGTTCATGCTGAGCCGGCCGCGCAATGTCACCATCCGCGACATGATCGTGCTGCCGTCGAACTTCGACATCTAGGACCGCCGCGGGCCCGTTCCGCCAAAGCCGGGGGCGGTTCCGCCCCCGGTTGTCGCATGTCCGACAACCGCGCGCAGGGTTGCGCACAAGATCCCGCCTTTTCGGGTATTTCCGGCCATTCACGCTTGGCACGGTTCGCGCTTTATCCGTTATGCAGTTCAACGCCATATCGGGGAAGCCAATGCAACAGGGTCAGAACCGGGCCAGCCCCCCGACAGCCGGCAGCGGCACCGCTGTTGCCGTGGTCGCGGCGGGCGGGGATGATCTGCCGTGGCGCATCTGACCGGGCGGCTGCACCTTGCCCTTCGCACCCTGCCAACACCCGCCCCACTGAAAAGGAGACCTGCATGTTCCTCATCGACGATCAGGCGCTGCTGACGATGATCCGCGAGGATGTGCCCTATGGCGACCTGACCACCCGCGCGCTTTCGTTCGGCGGCGTCAGGGGGCACCTGACCTTCACGGCCCGCGATCCGATGACCGTCTGCGCGATCGAGGAAGCCGGCCGGATGTTCGAGCTTCTGGGCTGTGCGGTCGACCGCGCCGCAGCCTCGGGCGAGCGCCGCACCCCGGCAGAGCTTCTGCTGGCCGCCGCCGGCCCGGCCGAGGCGCTGTTCGCCGGCTGGAAGGTGGCGCAGACGCTGGTGGAATGGGCCTCGGGGGTGGCCAGCGCGGCACGGGCGATCGTCGATGCGGCCGGCGCGGTGAACCCGCAGATCGTGGTGGCCTGCACCCGAAAGGCGGTGCCGGGCACGCGGGCGCTGGCCTTCAAGGCGGTGACGGCGGGCGGGGCCTCGATCCACCGCATCGGCCTTTCGGATACGGTGCTGGTCTTTCCCGAACATCGCGCCTTCGCGGCGGGCTGCCTGAAGGGGCAACTCAAACGGCTGAAAACCTCGTGCCCCGAAAAATGCCTTGTGGTCGAGGTGACCAACCACGACGACGCGTTGCGGGCCGCCGACTGGGGCGCCCATGTTATCCAGCTTGAGAAATTCCTGCCGCACGATGTCGCGCGCGTGGTGCAGGCGCTGACCGGGTCGGCGGCGCGGATCGCGGCGGCGGGGGGCGTCCATGCCGGCAATGCCGCCGCCTATGCCGAAAGCGGCGCGCATGTTCTGGTGACTTCGGCACCCTATCACGCGCCCCCGCTGGATGTGGCGGTGCGGCTGGAACCGGCCTGAGACGCCGCCGGATGCCCGCTTGGTTTCCGGTTGCAGGACCGACGGTTCGGGCAGGACGGTCTGGCTGTGCCCGAAGCGGCGGGCATGTGCGCCGCCAGCCGTTCCGATGAAGGCGCCGGGGCAAACCCGGCGGCTTTTCCTGCGCGCAGCGCAAGGTGATTCTCGCGGCCTGCACAACCGGCAGGCATGTCGTGCAAATCCTGTGCTGACGACTTTTTTCGCCCGTCGTGACCCGCACTGCGCCGCTGCGGTGGGACGCCGCGGCCAGATCCGCAAAACCGGGCCGGTGGCCCGGCACTGCCCCCCATTGCGCCAGATTCCCCGTGATCGGCGGCGCAAGGCCACAAAAGCCAGATGTCACGCCCCGATGAGGACAGGGCTTGCGGCAATGGCTGCGCCGGGGTGTTATGAAGTTCACCCACATAACGAAAATGAAAGTATCCGATGCCCCCTCTGTCCCGCCCGGCCCTTGCCGCCGTTCTTGCCCTTTCTGCCGCGCCGGTCGCCGCCGATGAGGTGATGGTCTTTGCCGCCACCTCGCTGAAGAACGCGCTTGATACCATCGCCGCCGACTATGAGGCCGCCACCGGCAACAGCGTGACGATTTCCTACGCGGGGGCGAATGCACTGGCGAAACAGATCATCGGCGGCGCGCCGGCGGATATCTTCATCTCGGCCGCGGTGAACTGGATGGATGCGGTCGAAACCGAGGGCCTTGTCGTCGAAGGCACGCGCAAGGATCTGCTGGGCAACACGCTGGTTCTGGTGGCACATGGCCCGGCCGCGCCGGTCGAGATCGGCCCCGGCTTCGATCTGAAGGGGCTTCTGGGCGACGGCCGGCTGGCGATGGCGATGGTGGATGCGGTGCCGGCGGGCCAGTATGGCAAGGCGGCGCTTCAGTCGCTGGGTGTCTGGTCCGCGGTAGAGCCTTTGGTGGCGCAGACCGAAACCGTGCGTTCGGCGCTGGGGCTGGTCGCCTCGGGCGAGGCGCCCTATGGCATCGTCTATGCCACCGATGCGGCTTCCGATCCGCGGGTGACGGTGGTGGGCACCTTCCCCGAGACCAGCCACCCGCCGATCCTTTACCCTGCGGCCCTGCTGACCGGGGCCACCGATCCGGCCGACCGCGCCTTCCTTGACCTGCTGTCGGGTGCTGCGGCGGATGCGGTGTTTGCCGGGCATGGCTTCCGGATCGTGGACTGACACGGCATGACTGACTGGCTTTCCCCCGATGAATGGCGCGCGGTGGCGCTGTCGCTGCGCGTCTCGTCCGTGGCGACATTGGTCAGCCTGCCGTTCGGCATCCTGACCGCGCTGGCGCTGGCCCGGGGCCGCTTTCCCGGCCATGGGCTGCTGAACGGGCTTGTGCATCTGCCGCTGATCCTGCCGCCGGTGGTGACGGGCTATCTGCTGCTGCTGACATTCGGGCGGAAGGGCTATGTCGGGCAGTTCCTTGACCAGTGGTTCGGCATCGTCTTCGCCTTTCGCTGGACTGGCGCGGCGCTGGCTGCGGGGATCATGGGCTTTCCGCTGATGGTGCGCGCGATCCGGCTGGCGATCGAGGCGGTGGACCCGAAACTGGAACAGGCGGCCTCGACGCTGGGCGCCTCGCGCCTGTGGGTGTTCTTGACGGTGACGCTGCCGCTGATCCTGCCGGGGATCGTGGCCGGTGCGATCCTGGCCTTTGCCAAGGCGATGGGAGAGTTTGGTGCCACCATCACCTTCGTGTCGAACATCCCCGGCCAGACCCAGACACTGCCGTCGGCGATCTATGCCTTTCTTCAGGTGCCGGGCGGCGAGACACAGGCCGCGCGCCTTGTGCTGATCGCGATCGCAGTGGCAATGGCGGCGCTGCTGTTGTCGGAATGGGTCAGCCGGTCGATTGCCAGAAGGATCGCGGGGGCATGACGCTTTCGGTGACACTGGGCCACAGCTTTGGCGGCTTCACGCTGGATGTGGCCTTCGAGGCCCCGCCCGGTGTGACGGTGCTGTTCGGCCGGTCGGGCTGCGGCAAGACCACCGTGGTCAATGCGGTTGCGGGCCTGTTGCGGCCCCAGCGCGGGCGGATCATGCTGGACGACCAGCGCCTGCTGGATACCAACGCGCGGGTGGCGGTGCCGCCCCACCGCCGGCGCATTGGCTATGTCTTTCAGGATGCGCGGCTTTTCCCGCATATGACGGTGCGGCAGAACCTGTCTTATGGCCGCTGGTTCGCGCGGCGGGGCAATGGGCCGGACATCGGCCATATCGTCGATCTGCTGGGCATCGGGCCGCTTCTGACCCGCCGGCCCGGCCTGCTTTCGGGCGGAGAGAGGCAGCGGGTCGCCATCGGGCGCGCGATCCTGTCCAACCCGCGCCTTCTGCTGATGGACGAGCCATTGGCCGCGCTGGACGAGGGCCGCAAGGCCGAGATCCTGCCCTATCTGGAACGGCTGCGCGACGGGCTGGGCCTGCCGATCCTGTATGTCAGTCATTCGGTGGCCGAGGTGGCCCGGCTGGCCACGACGGTCATCCTGCTGGATGGCGGGCGGGTCCGGGCGGCGGGGCCTGCGGCCTGCGTGCTGTCGGACCCGCAGGCCGCGCCGCTGTTCGGCCTGCGCGAGGCCGGCGCCATCCTGACCGCCCGGGTCACCGCCCGCGAGGCTGACGGCCTTGTCCGGCTGGACTGTCAGGCCGGCACGCTTTGGCTGCCCGATGCGCCGGCCGCACCGGGCAACAGCGTCCGGTTGCGGGTGCTGGCGCAGGATGTGATGCTGGCGCTGACCCGGCCCGAGGAGATCTCGGCGCTGAATGTGCTGGCGGGAACGGTGCAAGAGGTGATCCCGGGCGCGGGGCATGATGCGCTGGTGCGGCTGCGGGTGGGGGATGACGCACTGCTTGCCCGCATCACCGCGCGGTCCGCCGGGGCCCTGGCGCTTGCCCCCGGACGGCCGGTGTTTGCGGTGCTGAAATCGGTCGCGGTGGCGCCGGAAAGCATGGGGGCCTGACGCTGGCCCCCTGAGCCGCGTCAGGGCAGCGCAAGGATGACATGGCTGGATTTCACCAGCGCGGTGGCCACGTCGCCGGGGGTCAATGCCAGATCCTCGGCACTTTCGCGGGTGATGGTGGCGACAAGCGTCTTGCCGGCGCCAAGGTCCAGCACGATTTCGCTGTTCACCGGCCCGTCGGTGCGGGCGATGACGGTGCCGGTCAGACGGTTGCGCACCGAAAGCTGGCCAAGCACGGCGCCCTTGGCGATGATCACGAAGCTGGATTTCACAAGGGCAAAGACCTCTCGGCCCGGGGCAAGCCCCATCTCGGCGGCGCTGCGCCCGGTGATGACCGCGGCAAGGGTCTGGTTGCCGCCCAGATCCATCACCACATCGGCGCTGACCGCGCCTTCGGTAACGGCGGTCACGGTGCAGCGATAGGTGTTGCGGGCAGAGGTTTTCATCATCAGGCCCCAGAGAATATCGGCGGGATCAAGGTCGATCTGGCTTTCCAGCGCCCCCAGCACGCGCGCAAGCCCGCCGTCGATGGCGGCGAAGGCGGCAACCACCTTCTCGCCCGAGGGGGTCAGCGCAGCGCCCCCCCCTGCCCGCCCGCCCGGTGCCGCCGACACCAGCGGATTGGCAAAGACGTTGTTCATCGCCTGAACGGCATCCCATGCGGCCTTGTAGGACAGCCCCACCTCGCGCGCGGCAGCCGAGATCGAGCCGGTCCGCCCGATCGCTGCCAGCAGCGCCGCCCGATCCGACCCCATCCGCGCGGTTCCCGGCCGCTCGACCGTGACCGCACCCCGTAACCGCTCTGGCACCGAAGCCCCTCCCTTGTTCACCGGGGCGACCTTAGCCGCAACCAGGGCCAGCGTCACCGACGGATCTGCCGTGGCCGTCAGCGGACAAAGGGCCGCTTGCGGTTGCGGTGGCTGAACTTCGTCGGCACCGTGCCAAAGCGGGCCTTGAAACACTTCGAGAAATGCGAGACCGAGCCGAAGCCGCAGGCGGTGGCAACCTCAAGCAGGGTCAGATCGGTCGTGCTGAGAAGGTTGCGCCCCCGATCCAGCCGCAGGCCGCGATAGAACTCGCCCGGGGTTTCGCCCAGCACGGTCTTGAACAACCGCTCGATGTGGCGACGCGAACAGCCGGCGGCGGCGGCCAGTTCCTCAAGCGACAGCGTGTCTTCCAGATGGTCGGTCATCAGCTTGACCACCGCGATCAGCGCCGGATTGCGCGACCGCATCAGCACCGCAAGCGAGCTGCGCTGGACCGGCTCGACCCCGGCCATCACCGTGCGCAGGCACATCTCGGACACCATGGCGGCAAATTCCGCACCATGATCCTGCGCGATCACCGACAGGATCATGTCCGTCGAGGCCGCCCCGCCGCCGCAGGTCATCATCCGTCCGTCGATCTCGAACCGGCTTTCGGTGGGCGTCAGATCGGGGAAGGCTTCGGCAAAACCGGGCTGATTTTCCCAATGCAGCGTGAAGCGGCGACCGGCCAGAAGCCCGGCACGGGCCAACGCCACCGCGCCGGTGCAGATGCCCCCCACCGTGCCGCCGAAACGGGAATGACGCGCCACCGCCGCCACGATCGCCGGCGCCGCGGCCTTGGCCGGCAGGTTGCCCGCACAGACAAACAGCCGGGTGTCGCGGTCAAGCGCCTCAAGCGGGCCATCGGCGGCAACCGCGATCCCCGAGGAACTGGCAACCGGCGCGCCGGTTTCGGACAGCACCCGCCACTGATACAGTGGATGTTGCGACAACTGATTGGCGATGCGCAACGGCTCGACCGCGGAACTGAAGGCCAGCAGGGTGAAGCCCGGCACCAGAACGAACGCGTATTTCCGCGTGGCGCCGGGGCTGGGAACCGGGAAATAGGCGGCCCCCGGCGGCACGAGGGGCTCGCGCTCGGGCAGGGTCTCGTCTCCGCAATCCATCGCTTTGTGCCCTTTCGACCGCCACTCGTCCCCCGCGCCGCGCATGGGTGGCGACCGATACAGGCAGGGGTCTGTCCCGGACATCCCCCCCGCGCGCCGTGCAGGCGTCGGTGACAAGCGTGGGCAGGATACACAGGTTCAGCCCGCCGAAAAATGCCCTTCGCATCGGCCGGACAGGTTGAGCGTCGGGCGCGCACACGGGCCTTGCCGCTCTTGGCCCGTCATGGCGGGAAAGGGACACCCTTGCGCCGGGTCATCCCGACTTCGGCCCCCGGGTGGCGGGGCAAGGATGTGGCCCGGCCCCTGCGCCGAGATGCACCGCGCAAGCAGGGCCGGGCCGGACGGTCGTCAGGCCCGCTTCAGGCGCAGGCCCCGCATCAGGCCCACCGCGCCAAGCGCGCTAAGCAGCAACAGCCCCGCCGCAGGTACCGGCACCGCGGGAATCGAATCGATGTTGCTGAATTCGAACGAGCCGCCGCGATTGAAGGCGGTGAACCGCACCGCATCGAATTCGATCCCCGACAGGGACACAAGCGCCGCACTTTGCCCCGGCGACTGGACCACCGGGCCGAACCAGTTCAACTCGGCGCCCCAGAAGTTGGCGACCTGAATGCCCCCCAGCAAAAGCTCGATCCAGTTGCTTTGATCGGGCGAGCCCCACAGAAGCGACAGCGCCTTTTGCGGATTGGCGAAGGCCAGAAGGGCCTGATTGAAATCGGCCCCACCGGAACCGGGGGCGAACACGGTGAAGAACGGGATCTCTTTCCAGCCCGTCAGGCCGTTCGACACATCCGGGGCACCCAGCACGCCGCCATAGAACGGCGAGCAGGCATTGCCGCAGGGATCGTCCACCTTGCCCGTGGCCGGGTCGATGGCGAAGTCTTCACTGGGCAGCATCCAGTTTTGCGAACCGGCCGCCCATGCCGCGCCATTCGGCAGCGTGGTGCTGCGCGACGGATCGACGGCCGCCCAGGCATCCGCGCCCATGCCCCCAAGGCTGGCCGAAAGATAGGCGCCCGAGGATTGTTCAATCGAGACGGTCGCCGCCTCGGTCGCGGTTGCCAGTGCGAGCGACGCAAGCACAACCGGAATACCAATGAATTTCATCAAACTGATCTGCCTTTGCCTTGATGGCGCCACAAATCCGTTGAAGCGCCCTGTCCTCGACGCTAGCACCGCACGATTGAAAATTGCAATCGATGTTCGGGAACGAACTGTTTGCAAAACCCGAACATGGGAGACGCGGCCACAGGGTGATCGCGTTTGCGGCAAAACCGGCGCCCGGCCTGATGGCAAGGGACGCGGACGGCGACACTTCTCACAGGGGTCGGTCGCCGGCGGTGATGTGGCACGAACGTCGGCTGATCGCGCCGGATGCGCCGAGGCCGTGCATGAAGGATCATCGGACGTGACAGACCGGCATCGGCATCTTGCCATTGCAGGGCCGTCTTCCCGCAGGCACAGGCGCCACCGCATCCTGGCCGCATTTCCCGCGCGCAGGCAGTCTAGGGCGTGTGCAGTCAGGATTGCCGGGCAATCTGCGGCATTCCCCCGCGCGCAGGCAGTCTAGGGATGGACAACGTGGCGCCTTGGCCGCGATGGCCCGCGCCGTTACTGTCTGCCCCGCGTCTGATCGCAAAGGATGGGACATGGACAACAATCCAGCGCAGACATTCTGGGACAAGGTGGCCGTGCGCTATGCGGCGCGGCCGGTTCGGGATGCGGCCGCCTATGAGGAAACGCTTGCCGATGTCGCCGCGCGGCTGCGGCCGTCCGACCGGGTGCTTGAGATCGGCTGCGGCACCGGAACCACCGCGACAAGGCTTGGCGGCGGCGTCGCGGAATGGACCGGCGCCGACTTCTCGCCCGGGATGGTTCGGATCGCACAAGCCAAACCCGCGCCGGCCGGCGTCCGCTTCATCCTGTCCGACGCCGATACCGTCTTTGACGGATCGCCGTTCGATGCGGTTTGCGCCTTCCATCTGCTGCATCTGGTGCCGGACATGCGCGCGACGCTGGCGCATGTCCACGACCATCTGAAACCGGGCGGGATCTTCATCTCCAAGACCTGGTGCTTCGCCGATCTGGGCCTTGGGATGCGGATGCTGATCCCCGTGCTGCGGGCCTTCGGCCTGTTCCCGCCGGCAAACCGGCTGAAGGCTGCGGATCTTCGGCAGGCGATCACGGCGGCGGGGTTCGAAATCGAGGTCGACCGCAGCTTCGGCCGCTCGCCGCACTGTCCCTATATCGTCGCGCGAAAGGCTGGATGACCGGCGGCGCCGTTCCGGCGATGCGGGCGTTCGCGCAATGGGCGGCCGATGGGCGCCTTAGCCGGTCATGCCGGCCAGAATGCGGCTTGCCTGCCGGGCATCGTCACCGGGGTCCAGGGTGATCTCGGCCGCGAGATGGTCGTGAAGGATCAGCAGTTGCAGGACATCGAACCGGCCCAGCGGCGCCCCGCCCAGCCGGTCGGCAAGGCTGGCACACAGCCCCGGGGCCAGGGCGATCAGGCCGGCGAACCGCTGGCGCAGGTCTTCATCCTGCGCAAGCTCCGACCCGGTGGCCGTGACGAAGAACTGGCCCTCTTCCGGTTCAAGACGATCGGCAAGCCACTTGTCGGCATAACGCAGCGCGGCCCATGCGGCGCGCGACGGCAACGATGTCTGAACGGTGATCAGGGTACTCATGCATGCGATTATCCGCCCGCAGCCTGCCGGGCACAAAGCGCCGTTCGCCGCAGGTCATGGCGCGGCCGCATGAACGATCAGCCCGTTTTTCCGCCTGAACGCCCAGCGGATGGGCAAAGCCCCGGGCCGTCAGTCCTGCGTGGTCATCATCGGGCCCTGGCCATCCACCGCGGGGCGCAAGGCATAGCGCACCGGCCGGCCGCCGCGCGTGCCATCGGCGGCGTGATCGCCAAGGGCGGACGGATCGCCGGGCCGCGTGCCCTCGCGCGTCCAGCCCAGCAGCCGGCCCGCGGGATCATGGCGGAACCTGTCGCGCCACGGCGCCCACCAGAACAGCACCGGATCATAGGCCACCCCGCGGCCCTCGGCATCGTAATCGACACGGGCAAGGCGCGGCACCCCGTCTGGACCCGGCTCATACTGGCGCAGTTCGGGCGGCAGCATGACCGAGACGAAGGCCGGGGCAGACAGCGGCCCGCCCGCCTCGGCAAAGACCCCGACATCGATCCGCCCCGAAACCGGCCCCGGCGCGGTGGTGCCAAAGCCCGCAGGCGCGGGGCGCGGGCTCTGCCAGCCGAAAGAAATCCGCGCCCGCCGCCCTGCGGCGTCAAGCGGCGTGATCGTCACCGCCGACGGATCGCCACGCAGCAACACCCAGCGGAACGCAAGCGGCCGGCCCGCAGGGGACATCGTCGCCGCCGCCGAGATCACCATCTGGCGCCGCCCGGCCATGTCGCGCCAGATCCGGGCAATGGCGCCCGGCGTGTCGAACAGCCGCTCGGAGGCGGCCAGCAGACCGGCAGCGGGCAGGAAATCCTCTTCCACCACCCGCAGCAGGACCGCGGGCGGGATTGCCTCGGGGCCAAGGCTTGCGGCCAGCGCCACCTGTGCCGCCGGGTTCAGCGCCGCCGCCGCGAAAGCAGAGGGATGGGCCGCGCCGCTGAGATAGGCCGCATTGCCGCGCAGCCCCTGTTGCGCCCGGCGCAGCACCATCTGCACGGTCGACCCGACAAGACCAAGGGCAACCATGCGCGCCTGCGTCTCGGCGGGGAAGGCCGCAAGGATCATGGCCAGCGCCCGCAGAAACGGCTGGTCGCTGCCCGAAGATCCCTGACTTGTCGTGGTATAGGCCCAGTTGGCGGGAAAAAGATCGGCGCCGTCATGGTCGCGATGCTCGGGGTAGACATAAAGCGCGCCGGCCGCGTAATCCGCGGCTGTCCGGGCGGGGCCGCCCGGCGCGGTCATGGCAAGGCGCGGCAGGCTGCGCCAGTTCGGCCTGCGCGTGTAGGCCGTCGAGGAGTTGCCCAGCGTGATCGCCGGAAACCGCAACGCGCCGGCCAGACCATAGCCCAGATCCGTCAGGTCGGGGCCATAGACGATCCGCGTCATCTGCGGAAATCGATCCGGCCGAAGCGCGGAATGGCCGCGGTCGCGGTTGTCGTAAAGCACGCCGGACAGGCCCGCCGCCTGCCCCGCGGCAAACAGGCGGCGCAGCAGGGCGGCCTCGGGGGTGGTGTCCTCGGCGGCAATCACCGGGCGGGCGATGCCGTCGGGGCCGGGCAGCGCCGCCGCGGGCAGGCCAAGCACCCCGGTCGCCGGATCGCCCTGAAACATCGCCCGGCGCAGATGCAGGATCGGCGAGACAGGGGCCACAGCCTTGGCCCATGCCCGAACCGCGGGGCCAAGCCCTGCCAGAGTGACCAGAAGAAAACGGCGGCGTTGCATGGTGCGATGATAGCAGCCCGAACGGCCAGACAGCAGAGAGTTTGCCGCCGCACCACGGGGCCGGGCGCCATGATGCGGCGCAGGCCGGTCGCAGGCGCGGCGGCATCGCTGCCGTGGACCGGGGCAGGCATCGGTCACAGCGGCGCGACACTTCGGGCGCAAGCGATCCACTCGGGGTTACGCTTCGGGCCTGCTCGGCGCAGACGCCCATGTGCGTCCAGCGGATGAACCGGCTGCAAAGCGTCTTCCGCGATGCCCTGCCACGGGAAAGCAGGGCCATCGCTTCTGTCGTTGCTGCGGGATCGCGACACCTGCAAATACAGGGGGGCCGTGGGCCCCGCCTGAGTTCGTGCCCTCAGATCACAGGATGAAATCCGAGATGTCGAGTTGCGCCAACTGCATGTTGCTGATCGAGATCGTCGTATCGGCGGAAAGGGCAAGGACAACGTCATCCCCGACCTGTTGGGCTCTGTTGATCACCGCCATGGCCTGTGCGTAGCTGAAATCATCAAGCTCGATACGGTCCTCGCCATTGACGAAATCGGTGATGATGTCGCGCCCGTCGCCGCGTTCGAATTCGAAGCGGTCCGCACCGGCGCCGCCCGTCAGAATATCGTTGCCGCGCCCGCCTTCGATCTTGTCGTTGCCGGTCCCGCCGTCCAGACGATCATTGCCCGACCCGCCGTCAAGCTCATCCCGGCCATCGCCGCCCCAAAGGCTGTCTTTGCCGCGTCCACCGTCGATGTCGTCATCTCCGGCCCCGCCCTGCAACTGGTCATTGCCGCCGCGCCCCTCGATATCATCGTTGCCCGATCCACCGACAAGGGTGTTTGCCGCATTGGTGCCATTGATGTCGCGCCCACGCTCTGGCTGAACCGGGGTCGAAGGTTGAGGCAGGCTGACCCCCGCGAAATCAGACAGATCCAGATCAGAGAGGCGGAAGTTCTGAAGGGTGATGGAGGAATCGGCCGAAAGGGTCAGGACCACGTCACTGCCGACCTGCCGTGCCTGACCGATCATCGACTGAATGGTGGCCGCGTTGAAATCATCAAGCTCGATACGGTCCTCGCCATTGACGAAATCGGTGATGATGTCGCGCCCGTCGCCGCGTTCGAATTCGAAGCGGTCCGCACCGGCAC
>NZ_OAOQ01000010.1:0-55263 GCF_900207575.1 Cereibacter ovatus | reverse complement strand
AAATCATCAAGCTCGATACGGTCCTCGCCATTGACGAAATCGGTGATGATGTCGCGCCCGTCGCCGCGTTCGAATTCGAAGCGGTCCGCACCGGCACCGCCCGTCAGAATATCGTTGCCGCGCCCGCCTTCGATCTTGTCATCGCCGGTTCCGCCGTCCAGACGATCGTTGCCCGCCCCGCCGTCAAGATCGTCGTTGCCCGCATCGCCATAAAGTTGGTCACTGCCGCGGCCGCCGTCCAGATCATCATGCCCGTCAAGCCCGTAGAGGCGGTCATTCCCGTCGCGGCCGTCGATGTCGTCGCCAAACGCACTGCCGCGCAGGGTGTTGGCCGAAGTGGTTCCGGTGATGCGTGTCATGTCTTGGTTATCCTTTTGTCATGCGGGTTTGCAGGGGGCACAGGGGCCTTGCAAACCGGTTTGGTTCCAGGGCGATTCCGCAGGGCAGTCGTTTCTGGGGGGTCAGTCGTCGACGCTTTCGCGCAAGACGCCGGCGGTCGCCGCGTCGACGATCAGTTCGACCCGGACGCCGTCGCGGGTGGTCGCGTCGATTTCAAGCCAGCTTCCTTCGCTGTCGATGTCGTGCACCTTGTAGCCCTTGGCCTCGATCTTCGAGATGGCCGCCGTCAGGGATGGGGTGGTCTGGGCCAGGGCCGTGCTTGCAACAAGCGCCGAGACGACAAGCCCCGCGACAAGGGGTGCGGACAGGATGGCTTTCATGGGTTTCTCCGAATGTATTCGAACCGTGATGCCTTCGGATCGCACAGAGTCGCTGACAGCGGCCTGAGCCGTGCTGTAGGGAAATTGTCAGCGGGGCCGGTGTAGGGTGGTCACATGAAACAGCTTGCCTTTCTCATCGTTGCGCCCCTTGCGCTTTTGCCGCTTCCGGTTGGAGGCGAGGACACCGCCTTTCCGGATTTCGAGATCGCCGAAGATGCCGTGAAGCGGGGCGAAATCCTGTCGCTGGCCACCATTCTCGACCGGGTTGCCGCGGTTCAGCCCGGCCGCGTGATCGAGGTGGAGCTGGAGTTGGAAGACGGCATCCGGGTCTACGAAGTCGAACTGATCAGCCCTGACGGTCGCCTGCTTGAGGTTGATCTGGATGCGCGGACGGGGGAAGTCCTGTCGTTGGACGAGGACAACTGATCCGCATGCGTGCCCTGATCGTCGAGGACGATGCCCGCATCGCCGAAGACCTGACCCGTGCGCTGTCATCTTCCGGGTTCCGGGTCGAACATGTGGCCGACGGGGAAGCCGCGTGGTTTCAGGGCGGCACCCAGGCCTATGACCTGATCGTTCTTGACCTTGGCCTGCCAAAGCTGGACGGGCTGAGCGTGCTGAAACGGTGGCGCGCCGAAGGCGTGACCAGCCCCGTGCTGATCCTGACGGCACGCGGGGCCTGGACAGAGCGGGTCGAGGGCATTGACGCGGGCGCCGATGATTACCTGCCAAAGCCCTTCCGGATGGAAGAACTGCTGGCGCGCGCGCGGGCGCTGGTGCGCCGGACCGGGGGGCAGGCATCGTCGCAGCAGGCGATCGGCAAGCTGTCGATCGACCTGAACCGGATGACCATCGCGGTGGAGGGTGTGCCGGTCAGCGTGACGCCGCTGGAATTCCGGCTGATTGCCTACCTTGCGCTGCACCGCGACCGCGTGCTGCCGCCGACCGAGCTTCTGGACCATCTTTATGGTGACGAGGACAGCCGCGACACCAACGCGCTTGAAGCAATCATCGTGCGGGTTCGGCGCAAACTTGGGCCCGGGATTGTCGGGACCAGACGCGGATTTGGCTATTTCCTTGAGGGGGCTGCGTGAATCGCCAGTCCCTTCGCCTCAGGCTGGGTCTGTTTGGCGGGCTGGCCATTCTTGGCACGCTTGCGCTGTCGCTGATCGGGCTGGCGCTGCTGTTTGACCGCCATGTGGAACGCGTTGCCGTGGCCGATCTGGAAGCCCGATCCTATTCGGTCGCCGCAATGATCGAGTTGACCGGCCCGGAGACGGCCGGTTTTCGCCGCGCTCCGGTTGATCCGCTGTATGAACAGCCCTTCTCTGGCCATTACTGGCAATTGGAGCTGGGCCCCGAGGTTCGCCGGTCGCGGTCGCTTTGGGATGTCACGCTGCCCCGGATCGGCCCGTCTCTGCCCTCGGGAAGCGAGCGTGTGCTGGATCTTGCCGGCCCGCGCGACGCGCCGCTTCTGGCCTTTGAGACGTGGCTGACCGTTGGAACCGGGCCATCGGCGACAGAGGTGCGGATCGTGGTGGCGACCGATCGCGCCGCGCTCCGGGCCGCGCGCGAGGGGTTCATCCGCGATCTTCTGCCCTATTCGCTGGTGCTGGGGGCTGTGCTGTCCTTCGCCTTCTGGACCCAGTTGACGCTGGGCATTCGGCCGCTGACCGCTGTAAGCAAGCGGGTGTCGGCGCTGCGTGCCGGACACATCGCGCGGATGGGAGGAGAGCTTCCGGCCGAAGTCATGCCGCTTGCGCGGGAAATCGACACGCTGCTGACGGACCGGGACGAAGAACTGATGCGGGCGCGCAACCGGGCCGCCGATCTGGCGCATGGCCTGAAGACGCCGCTACAGGCGCTTTTGGGCGATGCGGCGCAACTTCGCGATCAGGGCGAGGCGGGCCTTGCCGACAGTATCGACGTCATCGCTGCATCGATGCAGGGCCTGGTCGACCGCGAACTGCGCCGGGCGCGGATCCAGTCGGATCGGATGCTTCAAACGGCCAATCTCAAGACGATTACCGAAGGTGTGGTGAATGTGCTGCGCCGGACACCCACCGGATCGGCACTGGACTGGGATCTGGCTATTCCGGCCGATCTGACCCTTCGGATCGACCCCGACGATCTGGCCGAGGCCATGGGGGCCATTGCCGAAAACGCGGCCCGGCATGCGGTCTCGCGGGTCACGGTGCGGGCGGCAGCGGATCAGGGGCAGGCCACGATCAGCCTGAGCGACGACGGGCCGGGTGCGCCTGCCGATTCGATGGAAAAGCTGATGAGCCGGGGGTTCCGGCTGGATGAGCGCGAGGGCGGAGAAGGCTTTGGTCTGGCCATTGTCGCTGAAATCGTCGCCGCGGCGGGGGGATCGGTGGCCTTTGCAAATGGCGGGCCGGGTTTGACGGTAAGCCTTACCCTGCCAAGGGCCGCCGGCATTCCGGCAGTGGAGCCCCAGGGCGACTCTTTCGCAAGGCAGAGGGCATCCAGCAACAAAGCATAAAGCACAGGTGCAGGCCCCCGGCCTGATGGCCGAAGCCCGACAGCCCGCCGTGACAGCCAGAGCGGGTCCGGCGACGGTCCGGGCTGGCTTGCGGCGCGGGTCACAGCGACCCCGCAACCATCCGCGCGATGTCGGCCAGCCGGCAGGCATAGCCCCATTCGTTGTCATACCAGGCGTAGATCTTCACCTGGGTGCCGTTGATCACCATGGTGGACGGACCATCGACGATCGCGGATCGCGGATCATTGGTGAAGTCGCCCGAAACCAGCGGCCGCGCTTCGAAGCCGAGGATGCCCTTCAGCGGGCCGTCGGCAGCGGCGGCGAACAGGGCATTCACCTCCTCAACCGTGGTCGGACGATCGACCTCGAACACGCAGTCCGTCAGCGAAGCATTGAGCAGCGGCACGCGCACGGCATGGCCGTTCAGGCGGCCCTTGAGCTCGGGATAGATCAGCGTGATCGCCGTGGCGCTGCCGGTCGTCGTCGGGATCAGGTTCATCAGGGCCGACCGGGCCCTGCGCATGTCCTTGGCGGGGCGGTCAACGATGGTCTGGGTATTCGTCACGTCATGGATCGTGGTGATCGACCCGTGCCGGATGCCAAGCGCCTCGTGGATCACCTTGACCACCGGGGCAAGGCAATTGGTGGTGCAGGAGGCTGCGGTGACCAGCACCTGCGACCCGTCGTAGAGGTGATGGTTCACCCCGTAGACAAGGTTCAGCGCGCCGCCATTCTTGACCGGGGCGGAGACGACGACCTTTTTGACCCCGGCGGCATGATAGGGCGCGACCTTGGCGGCGGACGTGAAGACGCCCGTGCAATCGATCACCAGATCGACGCCAAGTTCGGCCAGCGGCAGCGCCTCGATGGATGTTTCGTGGGTCAGGCGGCAGGTCCGACCGTTCAGGACCAAGGCCCCTTCAGCAAAGCTGACAGGCGTCCGCCAGCGGCCGTGAACCGAATCGAACTCGATCAGAAGTGCATGCTGTTCGGCATCGCCAACGGGATCGTTCAGAAGGACGATCTCGCCGCCCGCGCCCGTGTCGATCAGGTCGCGCAAAAGAAGCTTTCCGATGCGGCCAAGGCCGTTCAGGGCAATACGGGTCATGGATCTCAGGCCTGTGTCTGCGCGTCGGTGCCGATGGCATCGACACGGGATTGCAGGGACATCCGGCTCAGACTGTCGAAGGGAAGTTCGACGAAAGCCGTGACGCGGCGGCGCAGCGCGGCGTAGGTCTGGGCGAAGACCAGCGCCTTTTCGGCATCGGTCCCTGTCGCCTTTACCGGGTCGGGCAGGCCCCAGTGGCCGGTAATCGGCTGGCCCGGCCAAGGCGGGCATTCCTCTGCCGCCGCCGTGTCGCAGACGGTGAAGACGAAATCCATGATGATCGAAGCGGGCTGCTGGAATTCCGAGATGTGCTTTGACCGCAGGCCGGATGTGTCATGTCCGTTGCGTTTCAGGATCTCGATTGCGAAGGGGTTCAGTTCGGTTCCCGGCTGCGTTCCGGCGGAAAAGGCCTGGAACTTGCCCCTGCCCAGATCGCGCAAGAGCGCCTCGGCAAAGATCGACCGCGCCGAGTTGCCCGAGCAGATGAAGAAAACGTCGAAATGGGGCGCGCGTTGGGGGGCAGTCATTCGGGCGGCATCCTTTTGAACGGAGAACAGTGGGCCGAGCAGGTCAGGACGGGCGCGGCCCACGTCGAGCGCGAGGTAGCCGATAAGCCCCTCGGTCGCGTCCAGATCGACCGCGTAGTAAAGCGACCGGCCGGCCCGCGTGACGCAGACAAGGCCCGAGGCCGTCAGGTCGGCCAGATGATGCGACAGCGTGTTCTGTTTCAGGCCAAGCGCCTCGGCGATCTCGGTCGGGCGCACGCCCTGCGGGGCGAAGCGCATCAGCAGGCGAAAGACCGCCAGCCGGCCGGGATGGCCAAGCGTGGCGAAGGCATGGGCGGCGCGATTCTGTTCCATATTTCCGGATTATCGGAAATAATAGTGCCGGTCCAATGAAGGTTCCATGACAGTGCGGACACGCGCTTTCCCTGATTGATCCAGATCACGAACCCTGCGGCGCGCCTCTGGCCGCGGCTGACAAGGACACCCATTTCGCCATCAAGGACGGGCTTGGTCTGAACGGCCGTCCGTGACCCGGTCAGTTCCGACCGATCATTGTGGGCCGATCATTGCGGGCCACACCGCCCCACCGCCATTCAGGGTTCGAGATCAACTTGGCGCGGGCGCAGCGGCAGGGTCCGGCCTGCCACGGAAGAACCAAAGCTTCACCGTCTCGGTTGTGACGATATAGCCGGCCAGGATGGCGACGATTGCGGCCAGCATGGCCGGGGACAGCGGCACGAAGCCAAAGGCGGCACGGACGGGGCCAATCGAGGGGAGGACGAAGGTCACCCCCAGAATCGCGACAGTCAACCAGATCAGGATCCTTCCCGGCTGGCTACGAAGCGCCGGGCGACGGGTGCGAAGGACCAGAACGACGGCGAGTTCGGTCATCAGCGAGATCATGAACCACGAGGTCTGGAACAGCGCCGCGTCCGCCTGAAGCACCCAGATCAGCAAGCCGAAGGTCAGCAGGTCGAAGACCGAACTGGTCAGCCCGAACAGGACCATGAAGCGCCGGATCTCGCTGACGTTCCACCGTTGCGGCGTGGCCAGCCGCTCGGGATCGACACGGTCCGAGGCGATGGCCAGCGAAGGAAGATCGGACAGAAAATTGTTCAGCAGGATCTGCTTGGCCAGAAGCGGCAGGAAGGGCAGGAAGGGGGTCACGATCGCCATGCTGACCATGTTGCCGAAATTGGCGCTGGTGGTGATCGAGATATACTTCAGCGTGTTGGCGAAGGTCCGCCGCCCGCCCTCGACGCCGGCGCGCAGCACTTCAAGGTCGCGGTGCGTCAGCACGATGTCGGCGCTTTCGCGGGCCACGTCCACCGCCTCGGCGACCGATATGCCGACATCGGCTGCGTGCAGCGCGGGCGCATCGTTGATGCCGTCGCCAAGATAGCCCACCGTCGCGCCGGTGCGCTGAAGCGCGCGGACGATACGCTCCTTCTGCTGCGGGTCGATCTCGACGAAAAGCTCTGTCCGGGGGGCGAGGTGCCACAGCGCCTCGTCGCGCATGGCGGCGATTTCGGTGCCGCTGAGCATGGCGCCTGCATCGAGGCCGACCGTCCGCGCGACATGGGCGGTGACGTGGCGGTTGTCGCCGCTGATGACCTTGATCGCGATCCCGAGACCGCGCAGGCTGGCGATGGTGGCGGCGGCGTCCTCTTTCGGCGGGTCGAGGAATACCAGAAAGCCGCGGAAGGTCATTCCGGCCTCGTCGGCCCGGTCATAGTCCTGCTTGGGCGTAAACTGGCGCGTGGCGAGCGCCAGCACGCGCAGCCCCTCGGCGCTGTGGGCGTGGAAGATGGCGTTCAAGGCGGCGCGGTGGCCCTCATCCAGCGCGACCTCGGTTGCGCCGGTCGCCACGCGGGTGCAGATGGCGAGGATTTCGGCAAAGGCGCCCTTGGTCACCATCCGGTGCCCGTCCGCCTCGGCCAGCACGATGGTCAACCGCCGGCGCTCGAAGTCATAGGGGATCTCATCGATCTTCGCGCATCCGGCCGGGCCGAAGCCCGCCGCCTCGCCGGCCGCGACAAGGGCCGCATCCAGAGGGTTCTCGATCCCGGTCTCGAAACGGGCATTCAGCCAGGCAAGCCGCTTCACGCTGTCCGATGGGCGGCCGGCCGCGTCCAGCGCCTGCTGCAACACCACCTCGCCTTTTGTCAGCGTGCCGGTCTTGTCGGTGCAGAGCACGCTCATCGAGCCAAGGTTCTCGATCGCGTCGAGCCGCCGGACGATCACCCCCTCGGCCGCCATGCGCCGCGCCCCGGCCGAAAGCGTGACGCTGACGATGGCGGGCAGAAGCTCGGGCGACAGGCCCACGGCAAGCGCCGCGGCGAACAGCAGCGACTCGACCACCGGCCGGTCGAGCGCGGCGTTCACCGTCAGCACGAAAAGCACGACGACCACCATGACCCGGATCAGCAGGTAGCCGAACTGCCGCACGCCCCGCGCGAAATCCGTCTCTGCGGTGCGGGCGCGCAGGCGCTCCGCGATGGCGCCGAATTCGGTGTGGCGACCTGTCCTGACGGCCAGCACCCTTGCCGTTCCGCTGCGGACCGATGCGCCAAGAAAGACCATGTTCAAGCGTCGGCCCAACGGCGCATCGGCGGCGACGATCCCGGGGCGCTTCTCGACGGGGAAAGACTCGCCCGTCATGCTCGCCTCGCTGACCAGGAAATCCTGCGCCTCAAGCACGATCCCATCTGCCGGGACGAGATTTCCCGCCGACAGCAGGATCACGTCGCCCGGCACGATTCTCGTCACAGGCAGCACCCGTTCCGTCCCGTCGCGCAGCACGCGAGCGGTCAGGGCAAGACGCTTCTTCAGGTCCGCAACGGCGGCCGATGCCCGAATCTCCTGAAAGAAGCCGAGAAACGCGCTGCCCATCACGATCAAGAGGATGATGATCGCATCGACCCATTGGTGAAGCACCAGCGAAATCGACGCTGCGACGGCGAGGATCAGGACGAGCGGACTTTCGAACTGGCGCAGAAGAAGGCGCAGCGTGCCGCGGCGGGGGGCCTCGACCACGGTGTTCGGGCCCAAGGCCAGAAGCTTCGCGGCCGCCCGATCCGAGGTAAGGCCCCGGGATCCGCTGCCCAAACCTGCCGCAACCTCTGCCGCGCCGATGGACCAGTAACGTTCGTCATGCCCTGCCTCAGACAAGGGAACCTCACGCCTCGCGCCTTGATGCTGTCGTGCAGCCATGCGCCCTGCTTATCGTTCAAGAACATATAGCCCCGGTGCAGGACCGAGGGTCGGGTAGCCTTTCTTCACGGACCCGAGCGGGGGCGGAACGTTGCGCCCGGCAGACTGGCTTTCCAGCCAGTCCGCCCAGACCGGCCACCAGGAGCCCTGGGTGCCGGGATGGCTCCGATACCATGTATCGGGGTCCATGTAGGGCGATCCCACAGGCCGGTGCGAGACGCGAAAGTGTCGGCGTTTTTGGCCGGGAGGGCTGATGATGCCGGCATTGTGGCCGCCACTGGTCAAAAGGAAGGTGACGTCCGTCTCGGTCACAAGGTTGATCTTGTAGACCGACCGCCAGGGCGCGACGTGGTCCGTCTCTGTCGAGACCGTGAAGATCGGCGCGCGGATGTCGCTCAGCACGACCGGGCGGCCGTCCACCTGATAGCGGCCCTCGAACAGATCGTTCTTCAGAAACAGGCGGCGCAGATATTCGCTGTGCATGCGATAGGGCATCCGCGTTGCATCGGCGTTCCAGGCCATCAGGTCGAAGCCGATCCGGAAGGCGCGCTGGCCCATCAGGTAGTCCTTGACGACCCGCGACCAGATCAGGTCGTTCGAGCGCAGCAGCTGGAACGCCCCAGCCATGTGCCGCGTGTCCAGATAGCCCTGGTCCCACATGATGTCTTCGAGATAGTCGAGCTGGCTCTCGTCGATGAAAAGCGTCAGCTCGCCCGCCTCGGTGAAGTCGGTCTGCGCCGCCAGCAGCGTCACCGAGTTGAACGCCTCGCGTCCTTCGCGCGCCAGATAGGCCGCCGCGATCGACAGAAGCGTGCCGCCCAGGCAATAGCCAAGCGCATTGACCTTGTGCCCGGGCAGGATCGCCCCGATCGCTTTCAGGGCGTCCAGCACACCAAGGCGCAGATAGTCGTCCATGCCAAGGTCGCGGTCCTCGGCGGTAGGGTTGTGCCACGAGATCATGAACACGGTGTGGCCGCGCCCGACCAGATACTTCACCAGCGAATTCTCGGGCGAGAGGTCAAGGATGTAGTATTTCATGATCCAGGCCGGCACGATCAGGATTGGCTCGGCCCAGGTCTGGTCGGTCGTCGGCGTATACTGGATCAGCTCGATCAGCCGGTTCCGCCAGACCACCTGCCCGGGTGTGACGGCGACGGTCTCACCCGGCCGGAACGCCTCGGCTCCCGGCGGCTCCTTGCCGCCGGCCGCCCGCTCCCAGTCCGAGATCAGGTTCATGGCGCCGCGGACGAGGTTCTGCCCGCCTTCACGAAGCGTCACCTCAAGCACTTCGGGGTTGGTCGCGATGAAGTTGACGGGCGACATCGCATCCAGAAGCTGCCGCGCGACGAACGAGACCACATGTTCGTGATGCGCCGACACGCCGCCGATGCCGGTCGTCGCGCTGTGCCACCATTGCTGGTTCAGCAGGAACCCCTGATAGATCAGCCTGAACGGCCAGCACTGCCAGGCCTCGGCCCGGAACCGATCGTCCTGCGGCAGCGGCTCGATGCACAGCGGGCAGTCGGGGTCTGCGGACACCTCGGCCGCATGGGTTGCCAGCCGAACCGCCTTGCGCACCGCCTTCTCCGACAGTTGCTGCCACTTGCCGGGAGAGGCCGCCAGATGCAGCGCCCAGTCGGAATAGGCGAGGGCGAGGCTTGCCGGCGAAACGCCGGACGTCAGCCGTCCCATCGTGGCATGAAGCAGCCGGTCGCCGCTCGTCGGCGGATCGACTTCGGCTTTATCGATGGGAAAAGCCGCCGGCGCGGGCGTGGCTGCGAACCGCGCCGTATCGCTTCCGGTTCCGACCCGAGAGAACTGCGCCCAGGTCCGCATCAGATCAACCGTCGCCGAGACCCACCAGTCAAAAGGCCCCACGACGGCAAAAGGCTTGGAGGTCGGCGGACTCATGTCCGGGCCTTCCGCGCGGCGCGGATGGTCGGGGGCCGCCCGCATGACAGGCAAAGGCTGTGTGCCGTCACGGCGGCGGCAACCTCTGGCAGACCCATGTGCCCTAACGGACCTCCTGCTGCTCTGGCCCCTGTCGATGGCCCCTTCCATGAAAACTATGCCCGCAAAAGTTGCCCTGCATTGTCGCGGGTCAACCGTGGCGCAGCCCTTCGCAGTTGAGGCGGGAACTGGGCGTCAACCCGAAGACGGTGGCGAAGTGGCGCAAGCGGGCGACAGTCGAGGACATGAAGACCGGGCCGAGGGAACCGCGGTCGACCGTCCTGACCGAGTCCGAAGAGACGACGGTCGTAGCGTTCCGGCGCCATACGCTGCGGCCATGTCAATCGGCTTCCAAAACTGACCCCGGATCGGCGCCCATCAATTTTCACCCCCCGGCTCCGCGAGATCAGGGCCTGAGCCGACGGAACGGTCAGGGTGTGGAGGCGGCTCAGGCCCTGATCGGGCTTGCGTGCTGAAGGTCAGGCCGCGCCAACATCGTGTTGCAGTTCGTGGCCCGGAGCGCACCCCTCGAAAGTCAGCGGCCATACGAATGCGCACGCGACCCCGGCCTCTCGCAGTGCTATCCGCGATGGTCATCCAGAGATTTTCATGAACATGCCGCCCACGACGCAGCCTCAGGACCGGACGCATCCTCTTCGCAGGACGCGTGGCAAGGTGGAAGCGGCCGGCGAGCCTGCGATGTGCCCGCTTGGCCGAAACCTGGACACCGGGCGGCGGTCGGACCTGTCCGAGGCGTCCTTGCCCCTTGCCCAGGACCTCCGCCAGAAGACGGCCGCGCTGCACGAACGGGTCGAAGTGCTCCTCGGCTTGCCCGACAGCATCGCGGACCGGACCGATTACGTGGCCTGGCTCGGGCATTATCTTGCGCTTTACCAACCGCTCGAAAGCCGGATGGCCGCCTTCGACGGCTGGACGGACCTGGGGCGCTTCGACCCGGACCCTGGCCATTCACGGCGTCTGATCCGGGATCTTGACGCCTTCGGCCTCGACGCGCGGACCCTTGATCGCGCGCGCGCCGCGGGTTGCCCGGCGCTGACCAGCTTTGCCCAGGCGCTCGGCGCGCGCTATGTGCTCGAAGGGTCGGCGCTTGGCGGCAAGGTTATCCTGCGCCACCTGCGGGCGCGCCTTGGCGACGAGATCGGGGCAGCAACCGCCTTCTTCGGCGGTCCGAGCCATGCCGAGGCGACGCACTGGCGAACCTTCAAGGCCGCGCTCGACCGGTTTGGCATGGAGCATCCCCACGAGAGGGCGGATGTGCTGGCCGGAGCCACGGCGACCTTTACCGCACTGATCGAGTGGTTCACCCCTTTCATGGCAGAGCGGCGGGCGTGACCGCCCCGCGCAGCCCGAAGGATCTTTGCGATGCTCGCCCGAAAGGGATGGGCACCGATTTCCGCAAGCGGAAGGACACATCACGATGACGACGCTGGCGGCTGCATTCGACACCTCGATCTGCGAGATGGAACCCATCGCGACGCCCGGCGCAATCCAGCCGCATGGGGCCCTCGTCATGGCGCGGGCCGACGGCGGCCTCGTCTCCCATGCCAGCGCAAACCTGGACCAGATCCTCGGCTTGCCGGCGGCCTCGGTCCTTGGGCTGCCCATCGACGCCGTGATCGGGCGCGTCAACGAGATCCTGCTGCGCGAGGCCCGCCGTCGCGGCTCCGAGACGCTGGAGGCGATCGGCTCCCTGCGCCGGGCGGACGGGCGCCTGCTGCATCTTCATGCGTTCCAGTCGGACGACATGTGCCTCGACATCGAGCCGGAGCGCGACGAGGACGGCCCGTTGCCCCCCGGAGCCACCCAGTCGGTGATCGAGACCTTCTCGGGCGCGACGACGCAGGTGGAATTGTGCGAGCTTGCGGTGCATGGGCTGCGGAAGGTTACGGGCTACGACCGGGTGATGGCCTATCGCTTCGGCCAGGATGGCCACGGCGAGGTCATCGCCGAGCAGCGCAGGCAGGATCTCGAGCCCTACCTCGGCCTGCGCTACCCGGCGTCGGACATACCGCAGATCGCGCGGGCGCTCTATCTGCGCCAGCGGGTGGGCTCGATCGCGGATTCGCGTTACCAGCCGGTGCCGCTGCTGGCTCATCCCGGGCTGGACGATCTCGTGCCGCTCGACCTGACGCACAGCTCGCTTCGCAGTGTCTCGCCGATCCACCGCGAATACATGCAGAACACGCATGTGGCCGCCAGCCTGACCATCGGGCTGGCCGATGGCGAAAGGCTGTGGGGCATGCTGGTCTGCCACAACATGACCCCCCGGATCGCCGGCTCCGAGCGGCGGACGGCGGCGGGCATGATCGGGCAGGTGGTCTCGCTTCTGCTGAGCCGGCTGGGCAAGGTCGAGGATGCCGCCGAGAAGCTGGCCCGGCAGGCGACGCTCTCGGCGCTGATCGAGCGGCTTTCGGTTGGCGAGACCCTGGTCGAGGCGATCTGCGCGGCCGATCCGCTGCTGCTCGAGCTGGTCGGGGCCAGCGGGGCGGTCGTGCGGCTGGCAGGGCAGGAGCTGCGCTTCGGGCAGACGCCCCCCGCCGAGGCGGTGCAGACGGCTCTTGATATCCTGGGCCACACCCTGCCGTCAGAGCTCCTGCCCATCGACGATGTCACGCTGCGCTATCCCGAGCTGTCGGACCTGGCCGCGGCGGCAAGCGGCATCCTGCTGCTTCCGCTGTCCTCGGGCGGTGGAGACCTGATCGCCTGGTTCCGCCCCGAGCATGTCCAGACGATCACCTGGGGCGGCAACCCGGCCGAGCACGGAACCTGGAACCCGAAGACCCAGCGGATGAGCCCGCGCGCCTCGTTCGATGCCTGGAAGGAGACGGTCACCGGCCGCTCGCTGCCCTGGACCTCGATCGAACTGGGCTGCGCGCATGAGCTGGGCGAGGCGATCACCGCCGAGATGGCGCAGCGCACCCGGGCGGAACTCGCCCGCCTGCGCCACTACGACCCGCTGACCGGCCTTGCGAACCGCAGCTTTCTTCAGGAGCGTCTGGCGGATGCTGCGCTGACCGGCGGGCCGGATGTGGCGCTGCTCTTTATCGACCTTGACCGGTTCAAGGCGGTGAACGACTCGATGGGCCATGGCGTGGGCGACGCGCTGCTGATCGAAGTGGCGCGCAGCCTCGTGGCGAGCGTGCGGCCCGAGGATCTGGTGGTCCGGCTCGGCGGCGACGAATTCGTGGTGCTGTGCCTCGGGCTGGACAGAGTCAGGGTGATGAAGCTGGCCGAGCGGCTGCGGCAGGTGCTCGATCAGCCCTTCGAGGTGTCCGGCCGCAAGTGCCACATCTCGGCCAGTATCGGGATCGCGATGTCCGACAGTATCGACGACCTCGATCTGGTGCGGGTGGCCGACATCGCGATGTATGCGGCGAAGAAGAACGGTGGCAACCGGGGCGAGTTGTTCCGGTCCTCGCTCTACGAAGAGACGACGCAGCTTTTCGAGCTTGACAGCGACCTGCGCGACGCGCTTGAGAGCGGCCAGTTTCACCTTGCCTACCAGCCGATCTTCGCACTGGCCCCCGAGAAAGAGAGGCTCGTGGGCTTCGAGGCCCTGCTGCGCTGGGACCATCCGCGCTACGGCGCGCTTCATCCCGGCATCTTCATCCCGATGGCCGAAACGCTGGGCCACATCCATGTGCTGGGCGACTGGGTGTTGCGCAGTGCCATCCGGCAGGTGATCGCGTTCCGGGTTGCATGATCCTTAAAATCGGGGGCGCGGGTTAGGAACCGATGAAGATCCGGCAACAAGCGGGGGCTGACGATCGCATTATCCTGAAAAGAATCCCGAAAATTTTCGCACCCGTGCGGATCAGCCATTCGGTCATCATGGCCCCGGTGGCCCGATCAGGCGCCTTCGGGCAAGGGAAAGACCATCTCGGCGCGTGTTCCGCACCGACTGCGCCGGCTGATCTTCAGCCGTCCAGCGCAAAGCGAAGCACCGCCGCCCCAAGGAATGCGGCGGCCGCGAACAGGATGTGAAAGCGCAGCCCTCGGCCAGCCGACCCGTGCATGACGAACCGGCCTTGCCGATCCGGTCTTTCCAAAGGATCGGCCCCCTTCGCCCCACTGCGGACAAGGCAGCAGATCGCAGGGCTGTTGCGCGAAGCTGCCGGAACGGACACCGTGGCAGCGTCGGCAGCGGTCCGCCTAGTCGCGGCGGGTCCAGAGACCGCCAATCCGGCGCAGCGCCGTCCGGGCCAGAACAAGATTGCTGCCATCCTGCCGCAGCAAAAGGAAAGCCACGACACCCGCCCCGCCCAGCGGCACCGCAAGCAGCAGGTTCGGGCCAAGCCGGATCGCGGTCTCATCGACGGGATGGCCGGCCGCCGCTTCAAGCGCAGCCTGCCCGGCCAACAGGCTGCGCAGCGCAGGGGCCAGCCGCAGGGCATCGGCACGACCGGGGCCGAAGGCGGCAAGGCAGTCGCCGGTGGCAAGGCTGGCAATCCCGCCGCAAAGGAACCCGCCCAGAGAGACCGCCACCTCCTCCATCCCGTCGCTGTGGGGCGGGGGTTGCACCTTGGGCGCCTGCACGACGGGGGTCTGCAACACCAGCGCCGGCTGCGCGGGGGGGGCGGCCGATACAGGCGCCGGGGCCACCGCGCCGCGCGGCCCGGCCGGGGGCGTTGGCGCCAAGGTCGGGCGCAAAATCGGTTCGGGCACAAACTGGCGGCGACGGTCCACGATCAGTTCGGCAAGTATCCTCCCCCCCGAGGTTTCCCACGCCCTGTCATCCCCGGCCGCCTGCCGGATCGTTTCGCGCGTGGCCTGAACGAAGGCCACCGCACTGAAGAACGGGCCGGCCTCGCGCTGAACCCGGTCTTCGACCCGGTCCCAGTCGCCGGCGGTGCGCAGCTTGTCGGCACGCGACAGCACGATCACCGACCGGCTGCGCATCGGCGGAAGCTGCGAAAGGATCGCCTTTTCCGACAGCCGCCACGCCTGCGACGCGATCGAAACCCAGATCAGCAGATCCGCCGCCGCCATCAGCGCGATCGCCTCGGCGCCGACCTCGCCGCCGCAGGGGAAGGGAAGCTCGACCAGTTCCACCCCGTCCAGATGCGGCGCGCTGACCATGACCTCGCACAGCCCGGCACCGCCGAAATCGGTGATCTCGTCCAGCGCATCGGCGGGCAAGCTGCGCCCCGATCCGTCGTGCAACAAGACCGTGCCCGCCCCTTCGGACGCATGCCGCACCAGAAAGGCCGGGCGAGACGCCTGCCGCGACTGCATCGGCAACACCGGCTGACGCAGTAAGGCATTGATGACGCTGGATTTACCTGACTTGAACTCGCCCGCGACGACAACACGCAACCGGCGGCCGCCGGCACGGCGCAGCACGGGTTCGTCCAGACGGGGAACGGCGGACTGGAAAGACATGGGTTCCACTGCCTCAGGCGGCCGCAGCCAGATGGGATTTCGACAGACGGCTGTCCGAGATCGACAGAAGCTGTATCCGCCGATCCAGCACCTCAAGCCGGCTTTGCAGACGGTTCACCATCTGCGCCGCGCGCACCGGATCGGCCACAAGCTGCGCCAGCACCGCCGAGTCGGTCCGCAGCCGTTGCGCCCGTTCCGCGGTCGCCTTTTCCACCATCGACAGGATCACCTGAATCCTTTCCTTGCCGGCCAGAACGCGCCCGGCCTGCGCCTCGTTGCTGGCCCGCAATATCTTGTGCGACCATGGCAGAAGTTCGGCAAGCGTGATCCGCCGCATCGCATCCGAGGTCTTTTGCACATCCAGCCCCGGCCGGCGCCAGAACGCCCAACTGCGCGCGGTGATCGCATCCACCGTCAGCGTCTTGCGGCTAAGGGCCAACATGGTCATGAACTCGTCATGCGGCAGTTCGCGCAGGGAAATCCCTTCGGCGATGCCCTCGAACCGCTCGCCCGCGATGGCGGCGCAAGAGACAAGACAATCGTTCAGCGCGGTATCAAGCGCCGCGCGGTGGCGCGCATAGGTGTCTGTCACGTCGCGTTCGATCCGGCCGGCCAGCGCCACCAGATCGATGGTCACCGGCCCGACATCGGTCCGCGGGGCGCGGGCGGCAATCTCATGGTGCTGGGCATCAACGAAGCTGCGAATGGTGGCATCCATCGCCTGTTGAAGCGCACCGCTTGACCGGGCAAGGATACGGTCCACCGCCGCGGCCATCGCCTCGAACCGATCATCCAGCCGCCGCCCCAGATCGGACAGGGCATCAAGTTCCGACCGCATCTCGGACAGGAACCGCGCCGCCCGCTGCGCCCCGGCCGATTCCACCTGTTGCGTCACCGACTCGCGTTCGCGTTTGCACAGCGCGATCAGCGCGCGAACCTCGGCGCGCAGATCCTCTTGAATGGTGCCAAGCTGCTGATAGCCGGCGCCCAGATCGATCAGGCTGCCCAGCGTCCGCTTCACCTCGGGCAGGCCCGAGGCCAGCATCAGCCGTTCGCTCTGGCTGTCGGGCAGATGGCCGTGCCGCGCCTGAAGATAGGGGGTCAGCGCCGCAAGGGTCTCATCGCGCAGGGCCTGCGCCTCGGCATCGTCGCGCAGGGCAAGTTCCGCCAGCCATGCGCTGCCGGCATGGATCGAAAACGCAACATCCGGGATCGCCGTCGCCAGCCGCGCGGCCACATCCTCGATCAGCGCATCGATCTCGGATTCCAGTTCCTCAAGCTCGTCGATGCGGTTGATGAAGACGATGACATTCTTCGCCCGCTCGGCCGACAGCATCCGCAGCAGTGCCACGTCAGCCTCGGTCAGGGGTTGATGCGCCGACAGCACGACGATGAAGATGTCGGAACGATCCAGACTGCGGCAGGTGAATTCATCGCGCACAAGGAACGGGTCGTTCACGCCCGGCGTGTCGGTCAGGATCACCGGCACCGCGAATTCGGGCAGGCGCAGATAGACATCGGCCTCGCGCGTGATCGAGGCGTAGCGGCCAAGCGTTTCGGCTTCCAGCCCCTCGTCGGCACCGGGGCCGGCGCAGACATAGCTTTGCAGCAGGTCCGGCGACAGGAAATCGTAATCGTGGGTCGTGCCCAGCAGCGTGGCATAGGCCCGGCCAAGCCGGCGCTGCGCGCGTTCACGCATTTCCTGCGCCTGCCGCAGCAGGACCGAGGAATCGAACCCCGGCAGCATTTCTTCGGCCATGCGACGCACCTTGGGGTCGCCATGCACGATCTCATCCCACGAGGCTTCGTCAAAGAACCGGAACGAGGCGCCCAGTGCCGGGTCACCCCGCTGGTTGATGCGCAGGTTGGTGACGACCGACGTCCAGGGGTTCACATCCGAAGGCAGCAGCCCCAACTGGCCGATGAACGCATTGAGAAACGAGGATTTCCCCGCCTTCACCTGCCCGATCACCGCCACCCGCGCCGTCCACCCGTCCAGCCGGTTGCGCAGCCGCGCAAACGGTTCGCGCGATTCACGGCCGGCCGCTTCCTCGATGTCGGTGACGATGCGCCGGAGCGCGGCGATCTCTTTGTGTTGCAGCGTTCCGATCTGCATCGCGCCCCCCATCGTCATCTTCATCGACTCAGTCCTGCGTGCCGGCAGCCCGCGCATCGCGGCGGCGACGGACCGGCTGGCCCTGCGCCATCGCGGCCTGAGCCCAGCCAAGGTCAAGCTCGGCGACAAGTCTTTCGATACCGTCAAGGATCGAATCCGGGTCGTCAAGATCAAGCGTCGGCTCGATCCGGGCCCAGAGCATCTGCGCCGGGCCGAACGCCGGCGCCGGCTGGCGCGGACGGGCCGGCGCCATCGCAACCTCGGGCTGGGGTGCGAAAACCGGCTGCGGCGCGGCGGCAGCCGGAACAGGTGCCGCTTCGCCCACGGCATCCGCGACAGACAAAGGCACGGGCGCTTCCGGCGCGGTCACGGCTTCGGCCATCGGTTCCGGGACGGGCTCGGCCATCGGCTGCGGCGCCGGTTCGGCCTCGACCGTTGATGGCATCCCGGCTTCGGGCGCGGCGTCCAAGGCGACAGTCGGGGGTGCCGGATCGTCGGCATCGGCCGAGTCGATGGCCACACGCAGCAGCGCCAGAAAATCGTCGTTGGCCTCGTCCTTGGGCGCAGGCGCCGCTGTGGGCTGCGGGGTCGGCGTCCGGCGCAACAGGAATTCGTCCAGCGGCAGCTTCACCAGATCCTCGAGCGCGTCCGGCGCGTCCAGCGCCGCCGTCAGGGGGTCGGCCTCGGGGACACCCATGGGCGACAGGTCGGGGGCCTCGGCCGCCGGCGTCGGATCATCGGCCACGGGATCGGTCTCAGCCTCGGACGGCACCAAGAGCAGCGGGCGCCCCGGCACCGGCCGGACGCGAATGCGGCGCGGGGCGATCCGCACGGCCTCGTCCGGTGCAGCGCCAATGTCTTGCGCTTCGCCCACAACGCGCACGAAGGGCCGCGAGGGACGGCTGGGCAGGTTCTGCGCGGCCTGTTTCAGCGCCTCAAGCAGCGTGCCGGTATCGGCATCCGACAGGAACGACGCCATGTGGATCGCACCGAAAAGGCCCTCGGCCTCGTGGGACACGCGGCGCATGACCTTTTCGCGGTCCAGCGGATCGGTCAGCCGATCGGCATGGGACAGCACCAGATGGCTTTGCGCCGCGACCTCGGCCGGGATGGCCAGCCAGGCGGATTTCTCGCTTTGGCGCCAGGCCTGAACCACGTTCGAACACCACAGGATCATGTCGGCATGACCCACGATCCGTTCCCAGCAGGCGGCGGGGATGTTCGGATCGGAATTGCCGGGGGTGTCGATCAGATCGAAATGCAGCAGAACCGGGCTGTGATGCGGGATGCGGCAATGGTGGATGGCTTCCAGATCGCCGCCCAGCACATGATCGACCAGCGCCAGTACGCTGTCGAAGCTGCGGGCACGCCCATCCGTGCCGATACATTCCGGCCGGCCTTCGCCGTGGGTGATCCAGATCGGCGGCAGCGAGGTCGAGGTGACCGCCGACGGCAGCAGGTCTTCGCCCAGAAGCGCGTTCACCAGCCGCGTCTTGCCCGAGCTGAACTCGCCCGCGACCATGATGCGCGGCCGTGACGCCCCGCGCGCGGGATCGAAATCGGACACGAGTTGCGTCAGTTCCAGAGGCACGGTCATGCGGCTCCCCTATTGCTCATGTCATCCAGCGCCTGTGCCATGCCGGCCAGCAGGCTCTCATCGGTGGCAGGGCGCTGCATCGCATCCAGCACCGCCCGGACGAAATCTTCCTGCCGGGTGCAGAAGTCGCGCCCGGCGGCGGTGACCTGCCCGGCGAAGGCGGCAAAGGTCTCGCCGCCGACATCTTCGATCAGGGGGTTGGTTTCGGCCAGAATCACCGCGCGATAGCGCCGCGCGCGATCCTCGGGCGAGCCGCGCCGCAGGAAGAAGCGCCGCCACCACGAGGTCTGCATGTCCAGCGCGATGGTCTGCGCGATGATCCCCGGCGCATGGGGCGCCGGGCCGGTGGGCAGATGGATCGCCACACTGCCTTCGGGGACGCGCAGATCCTGACAGATCAGCCGGCCATAGGCTTCGGCGGCCTCGGTCGCGGCGTCGGTCAGACCGCTGCGCAGCGTCTTGCAGGCCGTCATATAGGCCGAACGGATCATCATCCGCAGGGTGGTGGGATCGCAGCGCCAGCCCTCGGCCTCGCCATAGGCGGCGATATGGGCCGCCAGCGAGCCGATGGCACCATCGACGAACTGATCCTGCGCACGGCGCAGACGTTCGGTCAGCGCGGCGGCACTGTCGGCGGCGACAGTGCGAAGGCGATCGTCGCAGGCGCGGCCGATGGCGGCGGCGCGGGCCTCGATGGCGGCGCGGTCGATCTCGGCCGCGGCAAGGCCGCCGCTGCGCGCGACGATATCCACCGTCTCGACTTCCGAGATGACGTTGCCGGCGACCGACTGGATGTCGGCCAGCATCGCCCGCCCCGGACCTTCGACCACACGCCGGGCCACCGCGCGGTGCAGATCCGGCACCCCCGAGGCGTCATAGGCGATCTGGCGCAGCCGCGGCCCGAACAGGTCGGCCGGGGCACAGTCCGCCCGCGCCGCGGCCCAGCGGGCCAGCGCATGACGGCTGTCGGCGGGAAGCGCGTCGCAGGTGTCTTCCAGCGACCGCATCGCCCAATGCGCGCTGCCGAACAGGATCGTCAGCCCCTCGCCCACGCCAGCCCGCGCCAGCGTGCGGCGGATCGAGGCCTCGATCTCGACGGTCTGGGCCACCGGGTCGGGAAGTTCGTCGATGCGGTTGACGAAGATCAGGATCTCGCGCGCCTCGACGTTGCCGATGATGCGCAACAGCGCCATGTCCATCGTCGACAGCGCCTGATGCGCCGACAGCACGATCACGCAGACCCGGCTTTCGCTGATCGCGTTGATGGTGATCTGTTCGCGCATCATGAACGTGTCGTTCACGCCGGGCGTGTCGCGGATGCACAGGTTCTTCGGATAGCCCGGCAGGTCGATATACAGATCCGCCGTCTTGGTGATGTCAGCATAAAAGCCCTGCGCGCGGCCCCTGTCGTCGCCGGCATCGCCATAGCAGATATAGCGGTCGATCACCTCGCGGCTGAGGATCGGAAAGGCGTGGCTGGTGCCCAGCAGATCCTCGAAGGCAGAGCCAAGCCGGCCCTCGGTCGCGGCGCGCATCTGCATGACCTGACTGCGGATCTGGTCGGCCTCGGCGGCGAAGCCCGCGCGTTGGGCCATCTCGCCCAGACGGCCGCCGGTCGTCACCAGCCGGTCCCATTCCAGCGCGTCAAAGAAACGGAACAGCGCCCGGATGTCGGCCGGGCGCCGGGGCGAGTTCAGGTGAACGTTGGTGATGACCGATGTCCAGGGATTCACATCCGACGGCAGCAGACCCGGCTGGCCCAGCATCGCGTTCAGAAGCGTGCTTTTGCCCGCCTTGACCTGTCCCAGAATGCTGACCGAGGGTTCGAACGCGTCGATCCGTTCGACAATCCGTTCCAACTCGGCCCGCAGCGTGGGGGCCGCATCTGCGGACAGATCGGCCAGTGCCGCCCTGATCCGGTTCAACCCGTCCCAGCAGGCTTCGAGTTCGCCAAAACCTTCCGGATTGCCCGGAGGCACGACATCGTCCCGTTCAGCAAAATCGCGCACGTCCAATCCCCACACCCAGCAGTCCGTCGCCTGACACGCAACCCGCCATCGACGGGTTCCGTCGGGCGGCACCTTCGCCGCGTCCTGTCCCGTCGATCATTCAGGGACAATGTGCTGCAATTTGTGCGACCACCGGGCAATTTGTGGACGCTTGAAGGCAGCCCCCGGGGCCGCCGCCACCCCGCAACCGCATCAAGAGTCAGGGTTTCCACCGCAACCGGGAAACCGGCGCCATGTTTTTGCCGTATTTCGGGCCGGGCGCGGCAACGGCCGCCGCAAAAGGCCAAGTATCTGGAAACGATTCGGAAATGCCGTCGGGGCGGCGTGCGGTCGGGGTGGATGCCGTGGCCAGCCTGATCGGCGGACCGACGGGACTGCCCGGAAAAGGCCACCAGAGAAACAGCAAAGCCCCCGGCGCGACAGGCCGGGGGCAAAGCGTCAGGACACAGGCAGGCGGCACGACATCGGGCCGAAGCCGCGGCCTAGCCCCAGAAGAATTGATGCCGAAGCGGCAACGATCGGCGGCCATCGGCCCAGGGGCCGGGCAGGCCGGCCTGTCGCCGCAGGGCACGGATCTGGTGCAGCGCCCGGTGCGGGGGAATGGTGCGGAATATGTCCGCCATCATCGCCGCATCGGCCAGCAGCCCGCGCGCCAGCCCACGCTTGGCGGCCTTGGCCGGGCTTTCGACGCCGGGCAGGTCCACCACCGCCAGCCGCGTGCCGGCCGCGATCCAGCGCGCGTTCAGCCAGACCTCCAGCCCGAAGCGGGGCAGGGCTGCGATCTCGTCCAGCCGATGCGCCAGCATGGCGCGCGGCACCACCCTCTCGCCCGAGATGTAGTCGATCCCGGCCAGACGCCACGCCCAGGGCGCATTGGCCCGCAGGCTCAGGCTGGCCTCGGCCTCGGCCATCAGGACCGGGGCGAGCAGCGCGGTCAGATGATCGGACCGAAGGCCCTGAAGATCGGCATCCAGCAACATCAGCAGCGGCGCGCGGGTGGCGGCAATGCCCGCGGCGATGGCGGCACTTTTGCCGCCATTCACCGGCTGGCGCAGCACGCGGGCGCCCGCGGCGCGGGCCACCTCGGCGGTGCCGTCCTGCGAGGCGTCGTCGATCACGATCACCTCGTCCACAAGGCGGTTCTGAAGCACGGCGGCCAGAACGGGGCCGATCCGGTCGGCCTCGTTGAAGGCCGGAACAAGGCAGGCAACGCCGGGAAGGGTCACAGGCAGGATCTCCGTCGGAACAGGATGAACAGAAGGGCGGCCAGCAGGGTCAGGCCAAGGGCCACCCAGCCGATCCAGCCGCCAAGACGGGCATGGGCCTCGCCGAACCACCAGCCAAGCAGCACAAAGCCCAGACTTTTCGGAAGGGTGGCCGCAAGGTTGCAGGCCATGAACAGCCCGAAAGGCACATGCGCGGCGCCAGCGGCAAACAGCACCGCGGCGCCCGCGGCATGGGTCAGCTTGGCCCCGATCAGCAGCGCCGGCGCCCGTGCCCGCAGCGACAGCGCCAGCGTGTCAACCTGCGCATCGCCCAGCCGCAGCACGCGCAGCACCGCCCGCCCGCCGTGGCGGCCGGCCGCGTAAAGCAGCGCATCGCCCAGCAGATCGGCGAGGATCACCGTGACCGTGACCGCGCCCACATCCAGCACCCCGCGCTGCGCCAGCCATGCGGCAAGGATGGTCACGATCGGCCCTTCGATCAGCGCCAGCGGCGCCACCAGCGCGACGCCATGCGCGGCCAGAAGCGACAGGGCGATCTCGGCATCGATCATCGCGCGGCCGCCTGCGGCGCCATCGCGGTGCCGCGCCACTCGAACCCGCTGCGCAGGAAGGTGGCGGCCCACAAGGGCAGCAGTGCCGCATCGCGCAACATCGAGGCCACAAGATCGCGTGGGCCCGCGGGCCAGCCCATCGCCCGGCACAGCGCCCATTCCGCGCCATACCAAAGCCCAAGAAACGGCACCGCCAGCGCCGGTTGATGCAAGAGCAGCGCCAGCAGCGGCAGCACCGGGCCGGCCAGCGGCTCCAGCGCGAACAGCCCCGGAAAACCCTGCCGGCGGATGCGCGACCAGCGCAACTGCCGGCCCCAGACCGCGCGCAGGCTGCGTCGGCCGATCGGCTGGCCGAAGGGCCGCGGCGCAAGGCGCACGGTCAGCCCCGCCTCGCGCACGATCTTGGTCGCGGCCGCATCCTCGGCCAGATCGCGGCCAAGAACGGCAAGCCCGCCCTGCCGGTCCAGCAGATCCCGGTGCAGAAACAGGGTCTTGCCCTGCGCATGGCCATGGCCCACCTGATCTGCCGACAGTTGCCAGCGCGCCTGCATCCCATTCAGGAACGCGGCCTCGACCGCGCCCCACAGCCCTTCGGGGCGGATGCCCGCAGGCGGCGAGGTCACCATGCCGGTTCCGGGTCGCCAGCAGGCCCAAAGCGTGCGCAGATAGTCGCGCGGCAGTGCCAGATTGGCATCCGCCATCACGATCCAGTCGGCGCGGGTCGCGGCCCAGCCCTTGGCCATGTTGTTCAGCTTGGGGTTGGCGCTGATCCGGTCCTCGCCGATCAGCAGGCGGGCACGGGCGCCGGGGTGGCGTGCGATCATCGCGCGCAGCGCAGGAACCGCCGGATCGGTCTCATGCGCGGCGCAGAACAGGATCTCGTAATCGGGCCAGTCCAGCCCGAAACTGGTTTCAAGCGTTTCAAGGTCGAAGCGGTCAAGACCGCAGACCGGGCGCAACAGGCACAGAAACGGCGGCATGTCGGGCGGGGCATTGCCCCGCCGCTGCCCGTGCCGCAGCGCCAGAACGACCGAGACCAGATGCAGCGCCAGCAACAGGCCGGCCGCGGTAACGGGAAGGATCATGCGAAACCTCTGGCAGGGGCAAGGTCGGGCGCGGGCGCCTCGGCCGGTTCGGCGTCATGGCTGAGCAGGCTCAGCCGGCCATCGGCGTCCTCGGCCAGCGCGGTGAAGCTGTCGACCCAGTCGCCGCAATTGGCATAGGTCAGACCGTGGTGGTCATGCAGCGCGGGCTTGTGGAAATGGCCGCAGATCACGCCGTCACACCCGGCCCGCTTTGCCCGCGCGATCAGACGCGCCTCGTATCCGGTTCCCAGCGCCATGGCCTGCGTGACGCCCGCCAACAACGCTTCGATCAGGCTGCGGCTTTCGGGGGCGGCGGTGCGGCGCAGACGCTTCAGCCGGTCATCCAGATGCCGCAGCGCCCAGTCCAGACGGCTGCCCAGCCGGGTCAGCAGGTGCCAGCGCAGGATACGCGCATCGGCCACGTCGCCATGGATCACCAGATAGCGCCGGCCATCGGCGGCCTTGTGCACCGCTTCTTCGGCCACGGTGATGCGTTCCAGATGATCGCCCAGATACAGCCGCATCGAGGTGTCGTGGTTGCCGGTCAGATAGGTGATCCGCGTGCCCTGCTGCGCGCGGCGAAACAGCAGCGCCAGCACCTGATCCTGTGCGCTGCCCCATTGCGGGAAGGGCGGGTGCCACAGGTCAAGGATGTCGCCCACCAGAAAGATCTCGGCGGCGGTATTGGCGCGCAGGAAATCCAGCAGGCGGTCGGCGCGGCAGCCACGCGCGCCCAGATGCAGATCCGACAGGAACAGGCTGCGGTGACGCCGAGGGGTCGGAAAGGCGTAGCGCATGGGAAGCTCCGTTGCTTCAGGCCGTCCTTGGCCTGCGCCCTGCTATGTCCGATGACGGCCAAGGTTTTATGACACCACCGCGCGATCCGCGCGCCATTTGCCACAGGCAGCAGCCCCCGGCGCCGGGTCGGTCGACCACAGATCGGCGGGCGGGTTCAGCCCGCCTCGCGCAGCGGGAAGGTCAGGACCGCAGGCTCGGGCAGCGGGAAGGCAAGCCGGTATTCGGTGCCCGCGTCGGTCCGGCGATCCAGCCGGGCATCCATCTGGCGGGCCAGCGCGTCGACGATGTTCAGCCCCGACCGGCGGTCGGTGACAGTGGGCGTGCCGATCCCGTCATCTGCCACGATCAGCAGCGCCCCCCGGTCGCCATCCCGAACCAGACCCAGACGGATGGTGCCCGCGCGGTCGTCGGGAAAGGCATATTTGACCGCATTGGTCAGCAGTTCCGACAGGATCAGCGCCAGCGGCACCGCAGTATCGGACCCCGCGACGATCCCGGCCTGAAGAGTGCGGTCCACCGTGATCCCGCGTTCGGGCGGCACAAGCGCGGGGCTTTGCGACAGCCGCGCGATCAGTTGCCCCAGATCGACGCGCTGATCGTCGCCCGATCCCAGCAGCAGCCCGTGAACTTCGGCGATCGCCTCAAGCCGGGCCTTCAGATCGGCCACATCCACCGTTCCCGTGCGCCGCAATTGCAGATTTATCAGGCTGGAAATCGTGGCGAGGTTGTTCTTCACCCGGTGGTTCAGCTCTTGCATCAGCTGGGCGCGCTGTTCGGCCAGACGCTCGGTCGCGGCAAGCTGTTCGCGCATCGCCTGCGCCAGAAGGTTGGCGCGGATGCTGCGCTGAACGCGGCCGGCCAGCGTGAAGCTGAACAGGCCCAGCGTGCCAAGAAACAGCCAGCCCGGCAGCGCCCGCATCAGCCAGCTGGCCCGGATGGTCGCGACCGGGATGCCGTGATTCACATAAAGCGGCAGCCCGTCGACACGGACATAGGAATAAAGCCGTTCGATATTGTCGGTGACGGCAACGGTGCGGAAACCGCCGGAATCGCTTTGGGTGATCTCTTGCACCGCGCGGGTGTCGGCCCCCAGCATGACCGGACCCGTCAGGTCGCGGCGCAACAGCAACATTCCGTCCGCCCGCAGAATCGAGGCGGCCTCGTTCTCGTCGCGCGCGATGCCTGCAAGGAAGCGGTGGATCACCCGCAGATCAAGCGCGGACAGGAACAGCCCGTTGAAATCGCCCACCCCGACAGGGGCCGCGATCAGGATCAGGTCGCGATGCGGGGCGGCGGTGGTCAGCCGATCGGTCATCAACGGCCAGCCGCCGTCGATGGCCTGAACATAATCGGCCACGGGCGGATGCAGATCGGGCGGGAAATCGCGGCTGGCGGCGATCAGCCGGCCGTCGCGGGCATAGATCGCCACCCCGCGCGAGCCGTCCTGCGCCGATTGCACATCGGTCAGAAAGTCGGAGAACCGCTGCCCGGTCGGGCTGTCCGGCCCCTGCCCCGCGCCATGGCGCACCGCAGCCTGCCCCAGGATGATCTGGGTCTGAACCAGACGCTCCATGTAAAGCGCCATAAGACGGGCCTTGCCCAGCCCTTCTTCGCGGTGAACGCGCAACTGGTCCTTCCACGACCAGCCGGACCACAGAACCATGCCGGTCAACGCCAGCGCAAGGCTGCCATATCTGAGGATCAGGAACTGCCTGCTGTTCATGCTGCGGCGCATCTCCGACGGGCGGGGAAAGACTTTCGGTGCGGCGCGACAGGCCTGCCCCGCCTGCGGCGCCGGTCAGGGCGCGTCAGTGGCGTAAAGCATCAGCGCATCCAGCGGCACCACCTCCAGCGTGCGGCGGTGGGTTGCCGCCAGCCGGACCTGTGGCGCGGCACCTTCCTGATGCGCCTGAAGGAACCGGCCCGCGCACAGACACCAGTGGTCGCCGGGCTTCAGGCCGGCAAAGCCGAACTCGGGCCGGGGCGTCGACAGGTCGTTGCCCAGATATTTCGACATCGCCAGAAACTCGGCCGTCATCAGCGCGCAGACGGTATGCTGGCCGCGATCCTCGGGGCCGGTGTCGCAACAGCCGTTGCGGTAAAACCCGGTCAGCGGCAGCCGGGAACAGGGCTCCAGCGGGCCGCCCAGCACATTCACACTCGGTTCCTTCATTGCGGTCTCCTTCGGGATCGGTGCAGTCTGCCCGATGGGACGCCTGCTGCGAAGGCGAAATCGCGCAACCCGCGCCGCGGCGGAGATTGCACTTTCGCCGCGATGCGGGAAAAACAGGACCAGGCCGCAGCCCGGGAGCTTGCCGATGTTCGACCTTGCCGTGCTTTGGGAATGGGTGATGATCGCCGCCCGCTGGACCCATGTCATCACCGCGATCGCCTGGATCGGCTCATCCTTCTATTTCATCGCGCTGGATCTGGGGCTGCGCAAGACGCCGTCTTTGCCGCCCCTGGCCCATGGCGAGGAATGGCAGGTTCATGGCGGCGGGTTCTATCATATCAACAAGTATCTGGTGGCCCCCGATTTCCTGCCCGAGCATCTGACCTGGTTCAAATGGGAAGCCTATGCCACCTGGCTGACCGGATTTGCGCTGATGGTGCTGCTTTACTACTTCGGCGCGGACTTGTTCCTGATCGACCCCACGGTGATGGAACTGACGGTCGGGCAGGCGGTGACGCTGTCGGCGGGTTCGCTTGCGTTTGGCTGGCTGGCCTATGATGCGCTGTGCCGCTCGGCCATCGGGCGGCATCAGACGCTGCTGATGCTGGTGCTGTTCGGGCTGTTGCTGGCGATGGCCTGGGGCTATGCGCAGGTGTTTTCGGGGCGGGCCGCGCTGCTGCATCTGGGCGCCTTCACCGCCACGATCATGAGCGCGAACGTCTTTCTGACCATCATGCCGAACCAGCGGATCGTGGTGGCCGACCTGAAGGCCGGCCGCCGCCCCGACCCGAAATACGGCGAGATCGCCAAGCAACGCAGCCTGCACAACAATTACCTGACGCTGCCGGTGATCTTCCTGATGCTGTCGAACCATTATCCGCTGGTGTTCGCAACGGAATGGAACTGGCTGATCGCCAGCCTTGTGTTCCTGATGGGGGTGACGATCCGGCACTGGTTCAACAGCCGTCACGCCCGCAAAGGCAAACCCTGGTGGACATGGGCCGCGACGGCGGCGATCTTTCTTGCCATCGTCTGGCTGTCGTCGGTCCCGATGCGGGCCGACGAAGCCGCGGCCCTGCCCCCCGGCGCGGCACGCTTCGCCGCCGCCCCGGGCTTTGATGAGGTGGCGGACATCGTGATGGGCCGCTGTTCGATGTGCCATGCGGCCGAACCGGGCTGGGACGGCCTGCACTGGCCGCCAAGGAACGTGCGGCTGGAAACCCCGGACCAGATCGCGCAAGAGGCGCGGCGGATCTATCTGCAAGCCGGTCTGACCCACGCCATGCCGCCAGGCAATCTGAGCTGGGTGGAACCCGAGGAACGCGCCGCCATCGTGCGCTGGTATCGCGCCGGCGCGGGCTGATCGCCGGGACGAGACACCCGGGAAGGCGGCCGAAGGCGGGCGCTGCCCGCCGTCAGAACCCGCCCCCTCGCCGGTCGCGCGCACAGCCCGTCATGGACAGCGCCCTGCCCGGCTCAAGGTGCGACGCAGTCGGCAATGCCATCGGCCAGCGACCGCAACACCGCCTCGTAAAGCGCCGGTCCGGGGTCAAGCAGGCTGCCCTCGGGGTCGAGGGCCGCGCCCACCTTCGCCCCGGTCTCGTCCGCGATCTGGGCGACCAGTTTCGGATCGTGCTGCGCCTCGGGGAAGATGCAGCGCGAAGAGCCGGCCATCTGCGCCCGCAGTTCCGACAGATGCGCCGCACCCGGCGCCGCCGCATCGCCGGCGGAAATGCTGCCCGCCACCGTCAGACCGTAATGCCCTGCGAAATAGCCATAAGCATCGTGAAAGACATAAAACGGCCGACCCTGCGCCGGGGCCAGTTGCACGGCAATCTCGGCATCCAGCCGCTGCAAGCGGGCCTGCGCGGTTTCGGCATTGGCGGCATAGGTGGCGCCATTGGCGGGATCAAGCCGCGTCAACTCGGCCGCGATGGCACCCAGCCACAGCCCCGCATTGGCCGGATCAAGCCACAGATGCGGATCAAACCCGTCGTGACCATGGCCGTCATGCTCGTCGTCATGGCCATGATCGTGCGCCTTGTCCGCGCCGAACTGTTGCCGGTGGGTGCCGGGCACGTCCGCCAGCCGCAAATCCCCGCGATGTCCGCCAAGCGCACGGTCCAGCCAGGGCGTCATTTCCGGCCCCACCCAGACCACCAGATCGGCAGCGCCAAGATCGCGCACCTGGCTTGGGCGCAACTGGAACGAATGGGCGTCGGCGCCCCGGTCCAGAAGCAGAACCGGCTGACCCAGATCGCCCATCACCTGCGCCACAAGCGACTGAACCGGCGGCAGATCGGCCACCACGCGCGGCACTTCGGCCAACGCAGGACCGGCCAGCAGACTGGCGAAAGCAAGTGATATGGTATAACGCATCGAAGCACCTTTCCATCGGAACGGTATCGGGATATATTGTTATAACATATCATGTCAACTGGCCAGACCATGCGCGATGATCCCCCCGGCGCCACGCCGTTCCAGCCGCACGACCATTCCCGATGCACCAGCACGACGCTGGCCCATGCCGAACGGGCGGTGGCCGAAACCGGCGCCCGCCTTACCCCGGTGCGGCGGCGGACGCTGGAAATCCTGCTGGAGGCACACCGCGCACTTGGCGCCTACGAGGTGCTGGACCGGCTGGCGCAGGACGGCTTCGGCAACAAGCCGCCCGTCGCCTATCGCGCACTGGACTTTCTGGTGGATCAAGGGCTTGCCCACCGGATCAGCCGCCTGAACGCCTTCACCGCCTGCATGCATCCGGGCGTGGCCCATGCCCCCGCCTTCCTGATCTGCCGCGGCTGCAACCGCGTGGCCGAAGCCCCGGCAGATCCGGTCCGCACAGCCCTTGAAACCGCGGCCACCGCCCTTGGCTTCACGGTCGAACGCAGCACGGTCGAGGCGCTCGGCCTCTGCCCCGCCTGCCACGAGGCCCCATGACCCTGATCTCTGCCAGCCACCTCGTCATCCGCCGCGGCGCGGACGATATCCTGACCGACATCAGCCTGTCGATCTCGGCAGGCGAGATCGTGACCATCGTCGGCCCGAACGGCTCTGGCAAAAGCACACTGTTGCGGGCGCTGCTCGGCATCCTGCCCCCCACCTCGGGCAGCGTCAGCCGCAAGGCCGGGCTGCGCATCGGCTATGTTCCGCAAAAACTTCAGATCGACCGGACGCTGCCGCTGACGGCGCGCCGCTTCCTGTCGCTGCCCACACGCCAGACCGCAGCCGCCACCACGGCCGCCCTGATCCGCGTGGGCGTGCCCGAAGTGGCCGACCGCCAGATGACCGACCTCTCGGGCGGCCAGCTTCAACGCGTCCTGCTGGCACGCGCCCTGCTCAGCACCCCCGAAATCCTGATGCTGGACGAGCCGACACAGGGCCTCGACCAACCGGGAGAAGCCGCCTTCTACCGCCTGATCGAGGAAGTCCGCCGCACCACCGGCGCCGCAATCCTGATGGTCAGCCACGACCTGCATGTGGTCATGGCGGCCTCGGACCGGGTGATCTGCCTCAACCGGCACATCTGCTGTGAAGGCGCGCCGCGGGTGGTGTCGAATGCACCGGAATACCGCGCCCTCTTCGGCCTCGGCACTCAGGGCGCCTTGGCACTCTACCGCCACGAACACGATCACGACCATACCCACGACTGCGGCCATGCCCATACCGCCGGCCAGCCGCACCAGCACGGCCAGACCCATGTTTGACGATTTCCTGATCCGCGCGGCACTGGCCGGCATCGGCGTCTCGCTTGCCGCAGGGCCCCTCGGCGCCTTCGTCGTCTGGCGCCGCATGGCCTATTTCGGCGATGCCACCTCGCACGCGGCCATCCTCGGCGTGGCGCTTGCCCTGGCCACCGACCTGCCGGTGGGCCTTGGCACCCTCGCTGTGGCCCTCGCGATGGCCATCACTGTGGCAGCACTCGCCGGCCGCGGCTGGGCGATGGATACCACGCTCGGCGTTCTCGCCCATTCCGCCCTCGCCTTCGGCCTCGTCGCGGTCAGCTTCCTGCCCACCGTCCGCACCGACCTGTCCGCCTGGCTGTTCGGAGACATCCTCGCCGTCTCCCTCCCCGACCTCGCCTTCATCTGGTCCGGCGCCCTCCTTGTCGTGGCCCTCCTGATCTGGCGCTGGCAAGCCCTGCTCACCACAACGATCAACGAGGATCTCGCCGCCGCCTCCGGCCTCAATCCCGCGCGCGAACGACTGGTCCTGACCCTCGCCCTCGCCCTCACCGTCGCCGTGGCGCTGAAGGTGGTGGGCGCCCTCCTCATCGCCTCGCTGCTCATCATCCCGGCGGCGGCCGCCCGCGGCCTTGCGCGCAACCCCGAATCCATGGCGATCCTCGCCGCCACGATCGGCGCGGCCGCCAGCCTCGTCGGCCTCGGCCTCTCGCTCGGCCTCGACACTCCGGCCGGCCCCTCGATCGTCACCGCGGCCGCCCTGACCTTCGCCGCCTCGGCCATCCTGCGCCGCCCCTGACCCCCGACTTTCATTCTGGCCCAAATATCCCGGGGTCCGGGGCAGCGCCCCGGCCTTCCTTTCCCCCACGCCCACACCTTCTGATCGCCATGTCGTTTTCGGACGCCAAAGGTCGGGCGCACCTGTTCGGACGCCCCGCGATGCGTCATTGATGCGGCAGACCCTGCCTGTGACGGAGTGCCCGGATGAAAACCCATGTGAAAGCCCTTGTCGTCGGCGGCGGCGCCGTCGGAAACGGCATTGCCTACCATCTCGCGAAAGCTGGCTGGGATACGATGCTGGTCGAACGCGACGAACTCACCGCAGGCTCGACCTGGCACGCGGCCGGTCTCTTGCCGCTGTTCAACATGAGCTACGCCACCACCCATATCCACAAGTATTCGGTCGATTTCTACAAGGGCCTGGAAGCCGAAACCGGCCTGAACCCCGGCTTCTATGTCGTGGGCAACCTGCGCATGGCCCAGACCGATGCGCGGATGGATGAATACATGCTGTATTCGTCGGTGGCCGAGACCGCAGGCGTCTATCACGAATTCCTGACGCCCGCGCAGATCAAGGATCGCTGGCCGCTGCTGCGCACCGATGACCTGAAAGGCGCACTGTTTCATCCGCAGGACGGCTACATCAACCCCGCCGACGTGACGCAGGCCATGGCCAAGGGCGCCCGCCAGCTGGGCTGCACCATCGAGCGCAAGATCCAGGTCAACGGCTATCGCTGGACCGGCAGCGAATGGATCGTCTCTTGCGTGCGCATGGTCGAGCAGGGCGGCAACCTGATCCCCTCGGACGAGACCTTCGAGATCCACGCCGAACATGTCGTCACCGCCACCGGCAACCACGCGCAGCGCACCGCGCGGCTTCTGGGCATCAAGATCCCCGCCATCCCGGTCGAGCATCAGTATATCGTGACCGAACCCGACCCGGCGCTGGTCGAATGGCGCAAGACCAATCCCCAGCATCCCGTCCTGCGCGACGCCGACGCGAAATGGTATGTCCGCGAGGAACGCGGCGGCTGGATTCTGGGCCCCTATGAACGCAATGCCCCGGCACGGTTCCTGTATGATGTGCCGCAAAGCTTCCGCGCCGACCTGTTCCCGCTGGATCTGGAACGGATCGAGGCGGAATACATGTCGATGATCCACCGCCTTCCGTCTTCGGAAACCGTGGGCCTGAAAGACGACTACAACGGCCCGATCTGCTACACGCCAGACGGCAATCCGCTGGTCGGCCCTGCCCCGGGCCTGCGCAACATGTGGCTGGCCGAAGGCTTCAGCTTCGGCATCACCGCGGCGGGCGGCACCGGCCATTACCTTGCGCAGATGATGACCGAGGGCGAAGCCGAGATCGACATGGCCTCGCTTGATCCGCGCCGTTACGGCAACTGGATGACGACCGAATACGCCGCGCGCAAGAACGAGGAATGCTACGAACACGTCTTCATCCTGCACCACCCCGACGAGGAGCGCGAAGCCTGCCGGCCCCTGCGCACCGCGCCGGTCTATGACCGCCAGAAGGCGCTTGGCGCACAGTTCGGGCAGGTGAACGGATGGGAGCGGCCGAACTACTACGGCCCGCTGGATGCGCCGTCGCAGTTCGACCACGACAGCCGCAGCTTCCGCCGTGGCGGCTGGTGGCAATATGCCCGCGCCGAGGCCGAGGCACTGCGCGAAACCGCCGGCCTGATCGACGCCACCGCCTTCACCAAGCATCTGGTGCGCGGCCCCGGCGCGACCGCCTTCCTCGACTGGTTCACCTGCAACAAGCTGCCGGCGGTGGGCCGGATCAACCTGACCTATGCGCTGACGCCCACCGGAACGACCCGCACCGAATACACCATCGTGCGGCTGGCCGAACATGAATACTACCTTGTCTCGGCCGGGGCCTGGACGGCCTATGACGCCGACTGGCTGAAGAAATGCGCTGAGGACAAGGCGGCCGACTTCGGCTGGATCGACATCCATGACGTGACGACCCAATGGGGCGTGTTCGCCCTTGCCGGCCCGAACGCGCGGGCGATCCTGAACGAGATCGTCAAGGACGCCGATCCCGCCACGGTGCTGTCGAACAAACGCTTCCCGTGGCTGTCGTATCGCGCCATCGAACTGGGCATGTGCCCGGTGCGTGCGGTGCGCGTGGCCTATACCGGCGAGCTGGGATGGGAATTGCACCACCCCATCGAGATGTCGACCTATCTGTGGGATCTGCTGCTGAAGGCAGGCGAGAAGCACGGGCTGAAACTGGTCGGCGCACGGGCGCAGAACTGGCTGCGGCAGGAAAAAAGCTATCGCGCCTTCGGCAACGAACTGGGCCGCGATGCCACGCCACTGGAAGCCGGGCTCGATCGTTTCGTCGATCTGTCGAAGGACTTTCAGGGCAAGCAGGCGATGCTGGCGACCGGCATCCGGTCGAAATGTGTCACCCTGCTGATCGACGGGCCGGCGGATGCCGACCCCTGGGGCAAAGAGGCGCTGCTGCTGGATGGCGAAAAGGTCGGGCGGCTGACCTCGGGCGGCTGGTCGGTGGCCTTTGGCAAGCAGATCGGCATGGGCTATGTCCGCCCCGATCTGGCCGAGGTCGGCACAAAGCTGAAAGTCAGGATGTTCCGCGACACCTTCGACGCCGTGGTGGCCGAGGATTCGCCCTTCGATCCGACCAACGCCCGCATCCGCAAGGACGGCTGAGACCCCTCGCCCACGGCTGTCGCGGCCGGGGGCTTCCCCCAACGGCCGCGGCCTTGCGCGTCAGGGTGCGGGGCGGTCGTCGTTGTCGGCCGTGATCGGCCATGTCACGCCATGACGGGCCATGTAGGGCGCGAAATAGTCGCGGAACGCCTGAAAACTGTCCGCCAGCCGCAGGAATTCCTCGCGGTTCAGCACCAGAACCTTGGTATCCTCGACCGCGCGCACACTGGTCTTGCGGCGCGTGGCCCCAAGGATCAGCCGCTCGCCGAAATGGCCGCCGGGACCGATGATACGGGTCACCATCTCGCCGGTGTCGGGGTCGGGGCGGGTCATCTCGACCGCGCCGGTCACGACGGTGTAGAACCCGTCGGCGCGGTTTCCGACCTCGTAGATCTCATCCCCGGCACGGAAATGGACATAGCGGATCGAAGGCTGCGGCGCGGCGCGAAGCTGCACCACGCTGCGCGGGCTGATCCCGTCCATGAACCAGTTCATCGCCACAAGGATGCGCGTCGAGATCCCCGGCAAAAAGGCAAGATAGTAGAACCGCCACAGAAGCCAGGCGAAAAATCCCTTGAATTCCAGGCCAAAGACCTGCGCCACCCCCCGACGCGCCCCCAACGAGGCCAGCGCCCCACGCGACTTGTAGTCGAACGGGCGCGCGGGTTCGCCCGCCACCGTGGCCGCGATATTGGCGGCCAGAACCTTCGCCTCGCGCACCGCGAACTGCGCCGTGGGCGGCGCATAGTCGCGCGGGCCTTCGGGCGCGTCCTTCATCGCGATCAGCGCGCAATCCCCCAACGCCCAGACATCCGGCCGCCCCTTCACCGCCATCGTGCGTTCAACCACGATCCGGCCGCGGTCCGACGGCAGCGCCATCCGCCGCACCACAGGCGAAGGCGCATTGCCGATGGTGGCGACGATGGTGCGGGTGTCGATCACCTCGCCGGTCGAGGTCACAAGCTGGGTGCCGGTGGCGCCGGCAACGCCGGTGCGCAGCATCAGCTCGATCCCGCGTTCGCGCAGCGTGCGGGCGGCATAATCGCCCAGCCCCTGGGACATCTCGCCCAGAATACGGTCGGCAAATTCGACCACGATCACCCGGACCTCGGACGGATCGATCCCCGGATAGAACTTCAACGAGCGGTCGATCAGGTCTTTCATCTCGCCCACGGTCTCGATGCCCGAGAAGCCGCCACCCACGACGCAGAAGGTCAGCGCGCCGCGCTTGACCTCGGGGCGCCGGGTGATCTGGGCATGTTCCAGCTGCTCGATCACATGGGCGCGCAGGCGGCGGGCATCCTCCAGCGTGCGCATCTTCAGCGCGTGTTCCTCAAGCCCCGGAATGCGCGACAGATCCGCCGATTGCCCCAGCGCGATCACCAGATGGTCATAGCCGATCTCGGTCGGGCGGCGCTGGATGCCCTGGAACACGGTGACGGTCTTGCGGTCGAAATCGACATGATCCACCACCGCCTTGCGCACCGCCACATCGCGCAGCAAAAACCGCAGCGGCGAAACGGCATGGGCGGGCGTGATCGACCCGGCGCCCACCTCGGGCAGCAGGGGCTGAAACACGAAATAGTTTTCTGCGTTCACCAGTTCGACATGGGCGGCCGCGCCCAGCCGGCGCTTCAGGGCGCGGGCGGCATACATGCCGCCGAATCCGCCGCCCAGCACTACGATCCGTGTCGTCACGCCGATTCTCCTGATTGCTGCGGGCAGCATAGGCGATTGCGGCCCTGTCGCCAGAGGCTTCGGCGGTGGGGCGGCACCGCGCTGCGCAAAGCCGCTTTCCGCGCCGCGCAGGGCTTAGGCCGCGGTGGCCAGCGCCAGCCCGTCGACGACCGCGGTAAAAGCCTCGGCCTTGCACAGCCGGGCGCCGGGGCACAGCGCGCGGGCCTCGGACTCGACCAGCGCCATCAGACTTGATCCGCCGACAAGGATCACCGTTCCCACCGCATCGGGGGAAATGCCGGCCATGCGGCAGGTCTCGGCCATGGCCGCGGCCAGCGCCTCGCGGTGGCGGGCCAGCGCCGCAGCCAACGAGTCCGCCGTGATATCGGCGTAAAGCCCGCGCTCGATCCGACCCATGCGGATCATCGCCCCCGGACGGCCCATGTTGGCTTCGATCTTGCCACGCTCGACCGCAAAGGCCAGATCGTGGCCCAACTCATGTTCCAGCACGACGGCAAGACGGCGCAGCAGCCGCGGATCGTCGGCCCGTTTCAGCATGTCGGCCACCGCCGTCCGGGTCTCGCGGGTGTAAAGGAACGGGATCTTTGCCCATGTCGCCAGATCCACGAACAGATCGTTCGGCATCGGCAACAGACCGGGGCCGAACTCGCGCCGCAGCATCCCGCCATGGCCAAGACAGGGCATGGCATGGGTCAAAGACACCGCCTGATCGAAGTCGGTGCCACCCAGCCGGATGCCATGGCTGACAAGAATCCGCACCCGCCCGCCTTCGGTGCAAAACAGCGAAAAATCCGAGGTGCCGCCGCCGATATCGACGATCAGGCCCACCTCGCCCGACGGACCCAGCCCGTGGCTGGCCTGCGCCGCGGCCTCGGGTTCGAACAGGAAATCCACCGTCTCGAATCCGGCGGCCAGATAGCAGGCGCGCAGGTCGGCCTCGGCCTGCGCATCGCGGGCGGGATCGGCGTGGAAATGCACCGGCCGGCCGGACAGCGCACGACGGAAGGGCTGGCCCGCCACGCCCTCGGCGCGCAGCCTGACTTCGGCCAGAAAGGCGGTGACGACCGCGGCCAGGGTGCGGCGCTGGCCCCCGATCAGGCGCGGCTCGTGAAACAGTGGGGTTCCCAGCACGCTTTTCAGCGCCCGCATGTAGCGGCCTTCCTCGCCCGCGGTCAAAGCCTCGGCCGCGGCGGCCCCGATCCGCATCGGGCCACGGTCGGCGGGAAAGAACACCGCCGTGGGCAGCGTTTCGGCCGCCCGTTCGATCGGCAGCCGGCAGGGTGCCCCGTCGCGCAGCATGGCGGCGGCCGAATTCGAGGTTCCGAAATCGATGGCAAGCGTTGCTGGGGGCATGGCGAAGGGTCCAAGGCGGCCAAAGTCCGCGCCGCTACGCGAAATCACGCCCCGCCGCAAGGGCGACCCGCAAAGCCGCGGCAGGGTTTACAACCCTACACTCCCGACGATGTCGCCGCAAAACAACCCTGGATAGATAAACTGCATTCTCTCTGACTTGTGGGCGGAAATCGCTTCAATCCGTGGAAAAATTGTGGCGATTTATGGGCTGCATGGAGACGAATCCCCGAGGGACCGGGACAACCTATCGGCAGCGCCTTCGGGCGGAATTTTCACGGCTTGTCGGCAAGCAGCGTTTGAATTTCCAACCGAATACGCAACCCAAAGTGGATTCGGCTTTTTCGACGACACAGAGCAGCGACAGTTCGTCGCAATAGGCGGAGTAATTTTACAAATGACTTTCTTCTGGCCGCAGACCAAAACCTACAATTTCACCGCCTTCAGCGCCAATCAGTTGCTGTCTCAGGGAACCCTTGGATCGTCGGTCAGCATCGGCGACTGTTTCAAGATGCCCACCGCCGCCGACACCAGCTTCTGCGTCAAGGATGACGATTCCCGGCTTTCGGGCGACGCCTGCCGCGACGAGAATGCCGACGACTGGTCCGGACAGACCGCATCGATCACCACGCTGGGCCAGCCCGCCGGCAATGGCGGCCAGATCTATGCCGAAAGCTATTTCTGGGTCCAGGATCAATACGGCCGCACATATATGCTGATCGAGATCGAGCAGGAATGTGGCGGCAGCTATTATACCTTCAGCGGATCGTGCGGTCTGCCGCCGGCCGGGTCGCTGCTGAAAATCGTCGGCCAGTGCAACGTCTCTGGCGACTGGATCGATTACTGCTCGCTTGGGGCGGGACAAGAGCAAAAGCTTGGAACCGTCTCGGGCACGGTCTTCAGCGACACCAACTGCGACGGCATCAACGGCATCCAGAAGGTCATCCCCGGTTGCGACTATGTCATCGAAGCCGAGGCGATGTGCAAATCGAACTTCGTGACCGTCTGCTCTGGCGGCGCGTCGGGGGGGAAATTCGTGCGCCTTGCCTGCAACGGCGGCACGGCCGAACTTGCGGCCAATTTCGGCGGCAAAAGCGGCGTCTATGACATCACCATCCGGGTGCAGGACGAAAACGACGGCCGCAGCACGATCAAGCTTCTGATCGATGGCCAGTATGTCACCGCGATCCGGCTGGACCGCGACACCGATGGCGCGGGTTCGGACTGTGGCGGGTTCTCGACCTTCGTGATCCGGGACGTGAAGGTGGATTGCGGCGACCAGATCAAGCTTGCGGTCTGGTCCGATGGCGGCGAATTCGTCCGCATCGACAACATCAAGCTTGAAGGTCAGGACACCACCCTGCGCACGCCCGAGCCGACAATGGCCGGCGTGACGGTGCAGCTTGTGAAGCTGGACGGAACGGTGGTGGCGACAACCGCGACCGACGCCAACGGCGATTACAAGTTCGCCAATGTGGTTCCGGGGCAATACAAGGTCGTGGGCGTCAATCCGGACGGCACCAAGTTCACCATCAAGGACGCCGGCGGCGACGATACGATCGATTCCGACCTCAACTCCAAGGGCGTCTCGGACATCGTGACGGTGGCAGGCGGTGCGACGGCGGATGTGGATTTCGGCCTTTGCACGATCAAATACGGCTCGATCGCCGGGCGCTATTTCCTTGATGGCAACCGCGACGGGGTGGACAACGCCGAACCGGGTCTGGGCGGCAAGACCGTCTCGCTGCTTGATGCCAACGGGGCGTTGATCCGCACCACCACGACCGCGGCCGACGGAAGCTATCTGTTCGCTCAGGTCGAGCCGGGCACCTACAAGGTCGCCTTTGCCGAGCCGACCGATGGTCTGGTGTTCACCGGCCAGAATGTCGGCGCCGACGACGCGGTGGATTCGGACGTGGACCCGCAAACCGGCGTCACCGCCACCATCACCCTTGCCCCCGGCGAGGCCAAAACCGATATCGATGCCGGCGTGAAAGATCCCGCGACCGCGGAAGTCGGCAATCTGGTGTTCCTTGACGCGAACGGCAACGGCCTGCGTGATGAAGGCGAAGTCGGCGTGGATGGCGTCGCGGTCGAATTGCGCGACGACAAGGGCGCCGTGGTCGGCACGACCGTCACCGCGAACGGCGGGCTTTATTCCTTCACCGGCCTGACCGCGGGCAGCTATGCGCTGGCCTTTGCCGCGACCGAGGGGCTTGCCTTCACCACGAAAAGCGCCGCCGCAGCCGACGCGCTGAACGATGACAGCGACGCGGACGCGCTTGGCCTGACCGATACGTTCATCCTGTCCGCAGGTGAGATCGAAACCGACATCGACGCGGGCCTTGTGGTTCTGAACAAGGCGCCGACGCCGCAGAACGACACCGGCCGCGGCTGTGCCGATACCGAGATCGTCGTCAATGTGCTGGGCAATGACAGCGATCCCGAAGGCGACGCGCTGACGGTGACCAAGGTCAACGGCATCGCCATCGGCGCCGAGACCATCGACATCGACGGCGTGAAGGTCACGCTGCGCGACGGAAAGCTGGTGTTTGACGGCGAAACCGCGCAGGCGGCGCTGGACATCGGCCAGAAAGCCACGGTGTCCTACAGCTACACCGTCGCCGATCCTTCGGGGAACGAGGCGATCGCGAATGTCGACATCACCTTCTGCGGCGACGCCAACTCGGTCGAATCGTTCTGTGCGACCCTGCCTTCGGGCGCGGTGACGTATCAGGTCGCCGCGTCGAACGTGCAGGCCCCGGTGGGTCCCGAGGCGTTCACGGTTCAGATCATCTCGTCCGGTCAGGCGCGGTTCGATGGCGACATCTTTGCCAACGCCTACTGCATCAGCATCTACGAGACGATCGAGACCACCGAGACGCTTCCCGGAACCGACGTCATCGGCCGGATGGTGTGCAGCCTCGATCCCGCGGCGGCCACGCTGTTCAACGCCAATCAGGTCAGCATTGCCAACGGCAAGACGGCGGCCGAAAACCTCGACATCGTCAACTGGATCCTGAACCAGGACTTCGAGGCGGCAGGCACCTACACCGGCTGGGAAATCCAGCGCGCGATCTGGGAGTTCACCGACAAGGTCAACACCGACTATCTGTCGACCCGCGATCCGGGCTATGGCAGCAACGCCGCGGTGGACGAACTTGTCGCCCTTGCCAGCCAGCATGACGGCTATGTGCCCGGTCTTGATGGCAAGGTCGGCGTGATCCTTGAACCGACCGACGGCATCAGCAAACAGCCGTTGATTGTCGCGATCAATGTGGAAGACTATGACTGTTTCTGCTTCGTCTGAGCAGAGACGCATCCACCCGCATGTGCGCCCCGGCGCGCATGCGGCAGGCGGACATCCCGCCGGTCACGCCGGGAGATCAGCTTTGCCGGCCCCGACATCCATCTTTAATCCACGACGGAGATAATCATGAAGAAACTGGCTTATTCCGCCCTTGCCCTGCTGGCCGCCGCCCCGGCCTTCGCCAATAACACCAACGCCCTGCCCCCGTCCGAAGTGCCGGAAATCAGCGCGCTGGACGGCGTGGCCGCGCTGGCCGTCGTGTCGGCGCTGGTGCTGCTGGCGTGGGAGCGTCGCCGCCGCGCGGCCTGATCCGCCCGGACAGGCCACGGCCATCGGCCCCGCCCGGCATCATGCCGGGCGGGGCCTTTTCATTGCCTGACCGACATGTCGCACCCCCGCGCCTGGCCGATGCTGGCGCGGGGGTGCCATCGGGTGCCATACTGCCCCGGTGGTAAAGGCAAGTCGGATCAAGGCATGGGCAGGCGGCTGTCGGCTTCGGGTTTGTGGCGGCGCATCGCGGCGGGCGGGTTGATGCTTGCCAGCACGGCCGAGGCCCAGACCCCGGCCGAGTTCGACGCCGCAGTTGCCGCGCTTTCGCCCCGGCTGGGCGGCGATTGCATGGCGGCCGATCCGCCCGCGGCCGCGGCGCTGCGCGACCTTGGGCTGACGGTCGAGGCAGCGGCGGCCTGCCCCTCTCGTGGGGCGGCACTGGTGGCGGTGGCGTTGCCATCGGATGCGCGCGACGGTCAGGGCGGTGCGCTTGGGCTGGCGTTCCTGCGTGCGCATCTGGCGCAGGGCCGCGCGCCCGTGGTGCTGATCGACCGTCAGCGCGGCATCGGCATCGCGGTGGTCGCCGCGGGCGCGGCCGAAATCGCGACCGAGATCGAGCCGCTTTCGGCACTGGTGGCGGCGGCAGGCGGCCCAAGGGTGCTGTTCGACGGCCGCCAGCCCGGTGGCGACTGGCAGCCGCATCTGGTGCGCGGGGGGATGGCAAGCTCGATGCGCACGACGCCCGACGGGTTTGACATCGACGTGACGGCGGGGCCGCATGGCCGCATCACCGGCCTGCGTTCGGCACAGCCGCTGGTGACGCTGCCGCTGCCCGGTGATCCCGAAAGCCTGCGGCTGCGGTTCGATCTTGACCCGGCGCGGCTGTCGAATGCGGTCTTTGCGTTGGTCCCACCCGAGGGCGAGGGCAAACGCGACTGGGACGTGGCCGTGGTCTGGCTGGGTCTTGAGGCGAAACCGGCAGGGGCGGCGCCCGAGCTGATCCTTGCCACGCAACGCCGCGAGCAGGCCCGCCTTGCGGTGACGGACATGACCGCCCTTGCCGGTCTGGCGCTGGAGATCCGACCCGACGGCACCGTTCTTGCGCAGAACGCAACCGGAGAAACCCTGCTTGAAGGCCGCCTTTCCCCCGATGCAGCAACCGCGCCGCTGCATCTTCAGGTTTCGGCCAGCCCGCCGACGGGCGACCTGCCCGCCCGCCTGATGCTGCGCCGCATCCTGCACGAAGCCGTGCCGTTCCGCGACAGCAACCCCGCCGCCATCCTGACCCGTTTCGGACAAGAGGTCACCCTGTTCGACGGCAGCGCCCGCGGCCCGCATTTCGATCTGCACGGCCGCCCCCGCCCATCGACCGGCACCGCGGTCGCCATGGAGCACGCGCTTCTGGCCACCGCCCCCGAAGGCGCGGGCCGCAGCGGCCCCGGCCTTTTCAGCCCCGACCCGGTGATCTGGCTTGACCATTTCGCAAAAGGCGGCGGCGCCCGGCTGCGCTTCACCTTCGATCCGGCCCAGACCTCGGGCTTTGAAATCGCGCTGACGGTGCCGATGTCCACCGACCAAGGCGAACCGGGACGACCGCGGTTTCTGCTGCATTGGCGGCGGATGCCCGATGGCACAATCCAGGCGACGCGCCGCATCGATACCAAGACGGCGGTTCTGGACGCCACACCCACGGCAATGCCCCGGACGGTCGATCTGCTGCTGACCCCCCTTGGCGTGCAGGTGCTGGCCGAGGGCTTTCCCGAGAGCGTGGCCCCCTGGCCCATCCTGCGCGAGGGGCTGGGCCTGCGCCTGAATGTTCATGCGATGGCCGAAACGGCCAGACAACCGGCGGCACTGCGCCTTGAGCGGATCGAGCTGACCCGGATTCCCGCCTCGGGGATCGCCCCGCCGGGTCCGCCCGCGCCGGGGGTCACCCCGTTGCCGATCCGCCGCTTCTTTCCCGACCTCGACACCCCGTGGGAGGCCTATGGCCTTGCCGGCGTCCCCGCCGCCGAGGCGATCCGCCCGCATGGCGATGGCATCGCGGTCACGACGCCCGAAGGGTTCGAACATGGCCGGGCGGGGCTGCTGTCCTCGGGGCCGGTTGCGGTGCTGGATGCGCGCCTTGCCCGCACGCCCTATCGCCTCAGCCTGCGGTTCGACCCGGCGATGACCGACAGCGCCGAGGTGATCCTGTCGACCCGTCGCCAGCCTGATCTTTGGAACGGCTCGGAAATCGCGCTACGGCTGCTGCGCGAGGCGGGTCCGCGCGGCGCGGGACGCTGGCGGCTGGCGCTGATGCGCGACCATTACCTGCACTGGACCCGCCAGCTGACCGCCGAGGAAATGGCGCAGTGGGACGGCGGGCTGGATCTGGATCTGGGGCCGGGCACAGTGGCGGCGACGCTTTCCGGGGTCACCACGGTCGCAGGCACCGGCTTTGTCGGCGTGGCCGAAGGCACCGCGTTCCACATGACCGCCCATTCCTGGGCCGAAGGCTACGGCGGCGCACGGATGGCGCTGACCTCGGTCAGCGGCGGCTGGGTCACCCCGCCCGACATGACGGCACGCGAACGGCTGGAACTGGTCGATGCCGACGACTTTGACGCCGCGCGCTATATCGACCTGCTGGCCCGCGAACTGGCAGGAGACCCGAAATGAAATGGCTTGTGTGCGCGCTGCTGGCGATGACGCTTTGGCCCGCCATGGCGCTGGCGGACCAAAGCCTTGACGACCGGATGAAGCTTGCCCGCGAAAAGAACTACCTCAGACCGCGCGTCAGCGATCTGTCGGCCTATTCCCAACCCACGATCGACCGCGTCAAGGAACGTGTGGCCCAGATCGACGATCCCTGCATCGCCGCCGTCGAAATGGCGCTGTTTCTGGACATGCGGCGCAATGAAACCGGCGTCGAGGCGCTGATGGAAGAGGTGGAAAACCCCTGGATGCTGGCGCTGGACATCGCCGCCGCCTGGGGCACGCCCGACAAGCCCGAAATCGGTGCGCGGGTGATCGACGGGCTGCTGTGGCAAGGCGCCAAGCGGTTCAGCCATCTCAGCACCATCGACAATCTTGGCAAGACCGCCGATGCCATCGACCGCCATTTCACCGGCACCGTCGCAAGCCGCCGTGGCCGCTGGGCCTATGAGATCTGGCGCCAGGCGCAGGACATGGGCTGGAGCGATGCGGAAATGGTGGCGATGCAGCGCGACATGGTGGCCGAAAGCCAGGCGTCGCTGGCCCTGATCCACGAGGCCACCGAAAGCCTCGATCGCAAGATCGTGCCGGTGCATCTGATCCACGGCCAGCGCATGATCGAGATCGAGCGCCGCCATCAGGACCGGCTGGATGCGATCATGGTCGAGGCCGGCGGCGACCGCTTTCGCATGGACGAACCCGCCTTCGTGCTGAAGCGCGCCGATGCCCGGAATGCCTTTGTCGCGGAAAAGCAGGCCGAACTGCAACGCTATCAGGACCACGAAAACCAGGTGATCGCCGAGCATGACCGCCGCATCAGCGCCGAACTGGCGAAGATCGCGCGGCTTCAGATCCAGCGCGAGGCGCTGGAACGCTATGCCCGGCCAGTCCGCGCCGGCGATTGCGCGCAGGTGACGCAAAAGCGCAAGCCCCGCCCGGTCGGCCCCGCGCAGGATCGCCACGACGATCCGGTGGTCTCGCCCATCCTTGGGCTGCCCAACGAACAGATGCTGAAGTCGCTGGCCGAACTGGGAATTACGCCCTCGGAGGACTATCTGTCCTGCGTCTGCCGGGCGGCGGGCTATGGCTCGCCCCAGACCTCGCAATATTATCATCCCGACACGATCGGCGAGTATGACGCCCGTTACAGCTGCAACAAACCCGGGCCGCCCTGCATCGTGTCGGGGTTCGGCTGCATGCGCTATCCGATGCCGGCGCGGGCCGCGACATGGGATACCTGCGGCGCGGTCAACGGCGCCGAAGGCGGCCCGACGATGACCGAGACGGTCCGCGCCGGGTTGGCCGCCCGCGCCGCCACCGCCCCGGGCCAGCAAGGCCCGGATGCACAGGGCGCAACCACTCAGGGCCCCGCCAAATCAGGACAAACGCCATGACCCACGCCCGCCGGATTTGCCTGATCGTGGCGCTTGCCCTTGCCAGTGGGGCCCATGCCGAAGGCACCACCGGCAAGGTGCTTGGCGGGCTGGTGGCCTACAGCGCGCCGCCCGGCTGGGTCGCGCTGCAAGAGACCGACCGCTTCACCCTGTTGGCCGAGGACGCCGGCGGCTATGTCTCGGTTGCCGTCGGCGGCGCGGTGCTGGCGCCGACGGGTCTGGCCGGCAAGGTGCCCGCGGGCCAGTATGCCACCTTTGTCGATGCCCACTACATGCATTGGAGCGAATTCGGCTGGCGCAGCGACCGGGCCGAGTTCCTTGACAACGGCCAGCCGGCGCCAGGCTATCACATGTTGCGCGTGGCGCGGCGCTGCCTGCCCGGACAGGTGCCGGTGGCGCTGGTCTGGGGCGGAACGGACAGGTTCCGCACCGGCGAGACCCTGAAAACCGTGCTGGGCGGCCTGACCTTCAACTGGCCCGCGGCCCTGACAGACTGCACACCGGAAAACGCGGGCGCAGGACAGGGCGCGGTCGCCGCCCTGCCGGTGCCGGCCGCACCTGCACAGCCGATGCCGGCGGCGCCCGCCCAACCCGTCCTGCCCCCGGCCCCGCCCGCCCCACCACCGACGCCCGCCCTGTCCGAACCCGACAGTTTCACCGCCGACGCCAACGGCTACACGCTGTATCAAAATGCCCGCTACGGCACGCGGATTTCGTTCCCGGCGAGCTATTTCCGCCCCGACCCGCCCCCCGGAAACGGTGACGGGCGGCAGTTCACCTCGGCCGATGGGGCCGCGCGCTTCATGGTCTTTGCGCAATACAACGCCCTTGGCCTGACGCTGGCGCAGATGATGCGCGACGAGATGGCCGCCCGCCCCTCGGTCAGCTATCACGCCTCGGGTCGGGACTGGTATGTGCTGTCGGGGGTCGAGGGCGCCGCGATCTTCTACCGCAAGGTGACGCTTGACCCGTCCGGTCTGGTGCAGGTGTTCGAGATCGCCTACCCCGCCACGCTCAAGACCCAGTTCGACCCGGTCGTAAGCTGGATGGCCCAAAGCTTCGGCCCCGCGCCCGCCATGGACCTGCCCGCAACCGGGCAGACCACCATGCCACAGGTGGGCCAGCTTTGGACCCCGCCGCCGAAATCGCCCGAACGCGCCGCGCTGATGGATGTCGCCCGCGGGCCGATCACGGCCGAGATCGGCCAGCCGGTGATCTTCGTCGTCTCGGTCCTGCGCACCGATGGGGTCTGGGCCTATCTTCAGGCGCAACCGCGTCGGCCCGACGGCGGCCCCATCGACTGGTCGCGCACCCGCTTTGCCCACGAAATGCAGGTCGGCGGCATGAGCGACACCGCCATGGTCCTGATGCGAAAGGACGCCGGAGGCTGGACCGTGATCGAGCATGTGATGGGGCCGACCGATGTCCACTGGATCGGATGGCTGGACAGCTACGGCCTGCCCGAGGCGCTTTTCACCCCCTGACGGGCGCAGGGGCAATCCAGCGCATCCCGACACGTCATTGGCCCTTGGCGGTTGCCCCGCAACCCGCCATCCTTGGCGGGACGGAACCGGGTGCCGGGTCCGTTTTCTTCGGCAACGTATTTGCAATGACGGAGGATTGCCGCATGACCCCCACGCCCCGACCGCATCTTGCCGGGCTGCTGCGCCGCGCGGCAGTTTGTCTGCCGCTGATCCTGCCGGCCGCAGCCCCGGCCGCCACCCTGGACGAGACGCCCTCGATCGACGGGCTTCTGGGCACCGCGCCACTGATGGGGACCGAAGGCGCCGGGCAGGGCGTCGTCAGCCTGCCCCGCTCGCTGGGACTGCTGGGCGCCGAAGAGGAAACCCTGCGCCAGCGCGCCGAGGCCGATCCGCGCAACATCGCCCTGCTGAAACAGCTTGCGCTGGTGCAGGTCAGGAACGGCCACCCCGAAGCCGCCATCGAGACGCTGGAAAAGGTCCACGCCCTTGCGCCGCAGGATGCCATGATCGCGCTGGACATCGCCCGACTGGTCGGCGCAACGCAGGGTGCGCCCGCCGCACGCGCCGCGTTGGAACGGTTCCGCACCGCGGCCGCCGATCCGTTCCCGTTCGAACTGGCCCTTGTCCAGCTTGACCACGATGCCGGGGCCACATCCGCAGCGCGGGCCCGGATCGCCCAGATGCTGACCACGGCACCCGAGGCGCAAAAGGGCCGGCTGCGGTTGCTGCTGGCGCGCTATCTGCTGGCTGCGGGCGACACGGCAGGCGCGGCGGCGCAGGTCGAATCGGTGCTGGTGTCAGAGCCCGCCAATGTCGATGCGCTGGCGTTCCGGGCCCTGTTCCGGCTGAACGCGCTGGATCTGGACGGCGCGCGGGCCGACATCGCCGCGGGGCTTGGTGCCGACCCGGACAATGTCGCGCTGCTTCGGCTGTCGGCGCGCGGCGAATGGCGGGCGGGCCAGCGCGATCTGGCGATCGAGCGGCTGCTGCGCGCCGCCGAGCTGTCGCTGTGGCACGAAGATGTCGTTCTGGACGCGGCGAAGGCACTGGACGATGCCGGCCGCAGCCAACAGGCCGGAACGCTGATCGAAACCGCCTTGGGCCACCAGCCCGACGCGCCGCAGCTTCTGGCACGGCTGGGCCAGATCCGGCTGACCGCAGGCGACTGGACCGGCGCCGAGGCGGCGGCGGCGCAGTTGCGGCTGACAGGCTCGGCAGAGGCGATTTCGGATTCGGAAAAGATCCGCGTTGCGGTTCTGCGCGGGCGCGGCCAGACCGAGGAAGCCTTTGGCCTGATGCGCAGCCTTGCCGATCAGGGCGCCGATCTGGGCGCCATCGCCGAGGTGGTCAACCACCATCTGGCCAAGGGCGACCCCGCCGAGGCGCTGACCTATGTCGACACGCGCCTGTCCGCCGCCCCCGGCCAGCCTGCGCTGCTGCTGATGCGCGCATCGCTAAGCGACCTGCTGGGCAAGCCGGACGCGGCCGAGGCCGACTATCGCCGCGTGGTCCGCACCCTGCCGCAAAGCGCGGTCGCCCATGTCGCACTGGCCCGTCACCTGATGCACCGCGACCGCCCCGCGGATGCCGAAGCCGCCCTGCGCGCGGGCCTTGCCGAACGGCCCGACGATCCCTCGCTGAAGATGCCGCTGGTCGAGATCCTGCTGCGCCGCGCGGACATCGACGGCGCGCTGGCGCTGATGGAAGATATGGTCCGCGCCTATCCCGACAATGCCCTTGTCGCCAACAACTATGTGTCGCTGGTGACCGATCACGCCCCGCTGGACCCCGTCCGGATCGCACGGGCCGCGGAGGTGGCCGGCCAGCTTGGCACCTCGGCAGTGCCGCAACTGCGCGACACCTACGGCTGGCTCTTGCACATCCGCGGCCAGCACGCACAGGCGCGTCAGATCCTTGAACCCGTTCTGGCCGAGATCCCGCAGGACGCCTGGGCGAATTATCACATGGGCATGGTCTGCAAGGCCCTTGGCGACCGTGAAGGCGCCGCCCGCCACTTGCAGGCGGCCCTGCGGTCAACGGATTCCTCTTTCACCAAGGCTGAACAGGTTCTTTCCGCATTACAGGCACTTACAGAGAACTGACCCGACCGCCGGATCAGCCGGCAGCAATTTTCCTTGACGGAAAGGGGTTTGGAAAACATCATTAACCAGTATGCCTCAATGTGGGCATAATAAAGCCTGTTCTCTCGTTTTGCGTTTTTTACAAGGCAACCAATTCAACCTAAGGGGTATCCTCCGATGCCGAGACGATCCCACTTGCCTTCAGCCCTTGCCGGCACATCAGCCCTTTTCCTGTTGACCGCCGGCGCAGCCCACGCCTCTTTCGTCGCCAACTTCCACGCCAATTATTACGATGGACCCAACTCGCTTTTCGTCTTCGGGAACGAAGGGACAAGTGGCACGATCTCGGGCAACGACGGCTTCAACCAGACCTTCACGATCGACGCCACGGGCGTGTTTTCGCTGGCGCTTGGCCCCGGCGGGCGCGAGATGACCGGAAGCGGCACGGTCAACAACCTGTCTTTGCTTGTCGAATCGGCGGACCCGATCAGCGGCCTTGCGCTGAACCGGGCCTTGGCCACCACCGACATGACAACGCTTCTCGACCTTGATGGGCTCAGCACGAAATATCGTGTCCTGACCATCAAGGGGCTGACATTCGACGGATCGCAGATGTCCGTCACCGCGGTCGAGGACAATACCGTCGTCACCATCACCCCCAAAAGTATCCTGGGCAAGACGGATGGCGTGCCGTTTGAGGTGACGCTGCAAAAGGGCGAATCGGTCTATTACGGGTCCGGGACCAATGCCGATCTTAGCGGCACACTGGTCGAGTCCAGCAAGAAGGTGGCGGTGTTCTCGGGTGCGCAATGCACCAACGTTCCGGAAGGCATCGCCGCCTGCGACCACCTGATCGAACAGCAGTTCGGCACCGACAATTTCGACACCGAGTTCCTGATCGCTCAGACCCCCTTTGCCGGCAGCGATCAGGATCTTGTCCGGGTGATCGCCGATCAGGACGGCACCGAAGTGTTCCTGAACGGCGTCTCGCAGGGCACGATCAACGCCGGCGAGGTGTTGACCATCGACAATGTCGGCAACGCCAAACTGACCGCGACCAAGCCCGTCAGCGTGGGCCAGTTCATGCGCGGCCAGAACGGGTCGCGGACGGTCGGCGACCCGGCCTTCGCCATGCTGCCCAGCGTGGACCAGTTGCTTGACGCCTATGCCTTCATCACACCGATCGGCGTTGACGCCTTCACGCAGAACCTGCTGAACATCGCGATTGCCGCGGTGGATGCGGCCTCGTTGAAGCTGAACGGGGTGGCGGTGGATACTTCGGGCTTCACGCTGTTCGACGGCATCCTGTTCGGCAATCTTGCCATCGGTGTCGGGCCGGGCCGGATCGAGGCGGCAAAACCGTTCCTTGCCACGATCTCGGGCTTTGACGATTTCGACAGCTACCTGACCCCGATCGCTTCGGCGTTCTCGCCCGGCGTCTCGCCGCCCCCGAGCGTGATCCCCCTGCCCTCGTCGGCACTCCTGCTGTTGGGTGGCCTCGGCGCGATTGGCGCGCTTCGCCGTCGGCGGCAGAAGTCCGCCTGATACGGCACTGAACCGACGCTGAAAGTCCGGCCGCCATCGTCGATGGCGGCCGGACTTTCACGGCGAAAGCGCGGGCCTTGCAAGGCCGCCAGCGCGGCCGATACGGGCATCCTCATTCGGAAAAACATCGGTGCGGTGCTTGACCTTGCCGTTCAGGCACCTGATCGGATTACCACAGCAGTAGAGGCTGCAACTACAGCATACAGGCAACGCGCTGAGAGTCCGGTTTGGGCCGACTTCAACTCTCCGGCCGCCGGGTCGCTCTCTGCGCGCGGCAAAGGTTCAAGTTGAAACATCGCCCGAAGTCCTGAAGCAATGTCAGATAGTGCGAGCTGGCGCTTTCTTTCGAAACACGAGTTCGGGCAGGATCGTCTCCCATTCGTCGCGTTTGATATAGCTCTGGTAGCGATCGTCGTTGTCGGACTTGCGCCAGCGCACGACCGCACCCACCTTGCCCGCGACCAGAACGGTGCCCTCGGGCGGCGCCCATGTTCCCGCCATGCGGCCCAGCACGCGGCGATGGCCGTCGAGGATCAGCCACTTCCCCTCGCGCGACTCGATCGTCACCGGATCGTCGACCTCGGCGGCCGCAATGGCGGCCAACGTCGGATTGGTCTCTGGAAGCCGTCCGGCATAGGACAGATCGACCACGGCCATGTCGGGAACCTGATACTGGTCCGGTTGCGGAAGATCGATCCTGTGCGGCATCTCGACCTTGCGCAGCATCTCGCAATCGCTGTCGGCCTCGACGAAGGCGTGCGCTCCGTTCGTCACCACCGCCAGACTGCGGCGCGCACGGGTCATGGCGACGTAAAAGAGGCGGCGGGGCGCCTCGCCGTCCTCGCCCTGCGACAGCGCCTTCCAGCCGCCGTTCAGGATCACCACATGGTCGAACTCGAGCCCCTTCGATCGGTGCGCGGTCAGCAGCAAGAGCCCCCTCTGGGCGCTGCGGATGTCCTGCGCCCATTCGGCAAGCCATTCGATCGTGTCGGGAACCGGGATCGTCTTCCTGCCCAACTCGCGCGCGAGATCCGCGATGCCTTCGGCGATGAGATCGGCCCAACGGTTGGAACGCTGTTCGTTGAGCACGTCGAGCATGTCCTGAATCGTCAGCATTGCCGCCGGGCGTCGGCGCAGGCCCGCCACGAAACGCTGCATCTCGCGCAAGCGCCAGATGCTGGGCAGCTTCTCGTTCGCCATCTCGACGGGCAGCCCAAGCTTTTCGGCGTAGGCACGCACGGGGCCAAGCCGACGCCAGTCGCGCGAGATGATCGCGCACCGGGCCCAGGTGAATCCCGGATCGAGCCGCGCGATCCGCATCAGTTCATCGACCGCTGCCACCGCCTGCGCCGTGTCGTCGGCCGCGACGTCAAGAAACTGCACCCGCCCCTGACCGACCGGATCGTGGCGCGCCATCACGCCGCCCCCTGGATCGAGGCTGCGCATCTTGTCCACGGTGATCGGATGGCCGGCCTTCATCCGCCCCCGCGCCAGTTCGATGACCTGGTTCGCCGCATCGACGATGTGCCGGGTCGAGCGGTAGTTCTCGGTCAGGAACTTGGGCTTGGCGCGGTAGTCTTCTTCGAACCGACGGATGAAGGAAATGGAAGCCCCGTTGAAGGCGTAGATGTTCTGGTCGTCGTCGCCCACGGCAAAGAGGCTCAGCCGCTGGTCGGGATCGTCGAGCGAGCGCCCGGCCACGGCGGCAATCAGCGCATATTCCGCGGGACCGATGTCCTGATATTCGTCCACGAGGATCCAGCGGTAGCCCTGGATCAGCGCCTCTCGCTGCGCTTCGGCCTCGGAGCGGCTGAGACCCTCGCCGTTGATCTGCCGCACGGCCTCGCGCAGCACCTCGTCGAAGTCGCGCCGCTCGGCCGTGCCGCCCGTGAAGCTGGCCCCCACCAGCCGCATCGCCAGCGCATGACAGGTCGATACGGTGACGCGCGCGGCGTCCTCGCCGACCAGATGGCGCAGGCGGGCGCGGATTTCGGCGGCGGCGTGGCGGTTGTAGGCAAGCACGAGGATGCCGCCGGGATCCTCACGTTTCACCCGCAGCAGATAGGCGATGCGATGGACGAGCACCCGCGTCTTGCCCGATCCCGGCCCCGCCAGCACCAGCACGTTGGTTTCCTCGCGGTCGTCGGCGACGATCTCTTGCTGCACCGGGTTGCCCAGATCCTCGAAGATCTGCTTCCACGCCCGGCCGGTGGTCTGCCGGCGAAGTTCCGTGCCGCGGCCGGGCATCCAGCGGCGCAGGAAACTGTCCTGATCGAGGGCGAAGTAGTCCCCGGACAGGCGCACGGCCTCGTCGATCCGCTCCAGCCCCGTCTCGGCGTAGGCGGCCATCACGTGGGTCTGAAGGGTCTGCTCGCGGTAGTGCTCTTCCAGCGGCAGGAAGTCCTTTCGGGTAAAGCCCGCGTGCCCCGGCTTCAGGTGGATGGTCATGGCCGAGCGGAACACCGTCAGGCCCTTGCCCAGCGTCATCACCTGCTGCTCGTGCAGCCACAAGAGCGCCCGCTCCATCAGCTTGGTCATGTCCTTCACGCCGGACGCCGCGATCAGCGCGTCGCCGTGCAGCGCCGCCAGCAGGTCGCCCAGGGTGGTCGGGCGGCGTGTTCATGACGTGGCGCACGATGCTCAACAGCTGGTCGCGCCGCGCCCGCGTGATCTCGGCGCCGGTCAGCCGCGCCTCGGCCTCGGCCAGCGACCGCACCAGAAGCGACGACGGAAAGACCTGCACCCGGTTTTCCTCGCGCGAGATCAGCGTGGCTTCCTCCAGCCACGAGATCGCCGTCTTGACCCGCGTGTCGTCGGTGACGCTGTCGCGCACGAAGGCGCGATCCTTCTCTTCGCGCACGATCTCGCCCGCGGTGGCCACCACCTTGCCGCTGTTGCGGGTGTGCTCGTCGATGCGGCGCAGCGCCTTGAGGATGGCGCCGATCTCGTGCCGTTCAAGGCGCGAGCGCGCGGTCAGGGTGAACTGCCGCTCCACGTCGTCGGCATGGTAGAGCAGCACGCATTCGGCGGGGTCGCGGTCGCGGCCGGCCCGCCCCGCCTCTTGCAAGTAGTTTTCCAGCGAGCCCGGAATGTCGGCGTGAAGCACCAGCCGGATGTCGGGCTTGTCGATGCCCATCCCAAAGGCGTTGGTGGCCGCGATCACCCTCAGATCGCCCACGCGGAACCGCTCTTGCACCGCCTGCTTGTCGTCGGGGGTCAGGCCCGCATGGAAATGCTCGGCCGCAAGCCCCTGACGTTTCAGGAAATCCGCGATGCGCTCGGTCTCGGCGCGGGTGGCGCAATAGACGACGGCCCCCGACCGGTCGTCCCGCGGCAGACGCTCGGAGATCGTGGCCAAGATGTCCCCAAGCTTGCTCTCCTTCGTCGTCGCCAGCACCGAAAAGGTCAGGTTGGTCCGCGTCGCCCCGCCGTCGAACAGCCCCAGTTCGACGCCCAGACGTTCGCGGAAATGCTCGGTGATGTCGCGCACGACCTCGGGCTTGGCCGTGGCCGTCAGGCACAGCACCGGCGCAGGCGTCGCGTCGCCCGAGAACTCGCGGATGAAGCGCCCGATGTAGCGGTAGTCCGGCCGGAAATCATGGCCCCATTTCGACACGCAATGCGCCTCGTCCAGCACCCAGAGCCCGACCTCGCGCTGCGCCAGAACGGACCGGACCGAGACACTGCGCAACTGTTCGGGCGAAATCAGCAGGATGGCCGCCCGGCCAAGACGCACCCGGTCCAGCGCCTCCTGCCGTTCGGGCATCGAGAGCATGCCGTTGATGGTCACCGCCGACGAGATCCCCGCCCGCTCCATCCCCTGCACCTGATCGGCCATCAGCGCGACGAGCGGCGAGATCACCACCGTCAGCGCCCCGGTCTTGTCGTAAAGGCTCAGCGCGGGAACCTGATAGCAGACCGATTTGCCCGTGCCGGTGGGCAGGATGCCAAGGACGTTGCCGTGGCCCATGGTCTCGGCGACGATGACCTGCTGAAGCGGCCGACCGTCCGCGTCCGCGGGCTGGGGACGGAAACCGTCGAACCCGAACCACTTCCGCAGCGCGCCGACGGGGTCGTTCATCTCGGCGCACCAGCCGCAGGCGGCGTCGCCGCAGTTGGTGTCCCGCAGATCGCGCACGATCAGCGCCGCCTGCGGAAAGGCGGCGCGCACCCACGGCGGCATCACGGATTCGCCGCCCGCCACCGAGATCCAGGCCAGCGCATAGGCCATCGGCCAGCCCGATCGCGGGTCCGACAGCGCGTCGAGCACTCGCCCGACCTGTGCGCCACAAGCCTTGCCGGCCAGCAGGGACCGGATCGCCGCCAGCGCCGCGGCGCGATCGGGCTGCCGTGCCTTGCGGATGTCGGAAAAAACCGCGTCGAAGCCCTCGGCCCGGTCCATGCGGGTCGCGAGGTAATGATAGGCCAGCAGGGTGTCGGGAGAGCGCCCGCCAAGCTCGGTCAGCGCGGCGATCTGGTTTTCCAGCACCTGAAACACCAGTCGCGCGTCAAGCTCGGGGTCGTTCACATGCCCCGCCTGAAGGCGCCCGTCGTGGTAGTGCTTCACGAGATGGTGGTAGGGGTTGCGCGGAAAGGCCAGCGGATTGAGCCAGAGCGTGTCGATCGGCGCGGCCATCTTCGCAAGAAGGTGCGGGCGCGCCGCCAGCAGATGCTCAATGTCGTGGCGCAGGATGTTGTGGCCTATGACGTGCGATGTCTTGCCGAGCGCCTTTTCAAGCTGATCAAGGCCCTCCTTGATATTCCCTTTCGCGGCGACAACGGCAGGCCCATCCCCGAACCGCACCGCTGCCATGTCGAAAACCTCGGCCGTCTTGGGATTGACTTCGAGATCAACCGACAAACAACGTGCCAGCAGAGGCGTCTTGTCCTCGCTCCTCGAGCGTAAGAAACTCAGTAAAGCCATCAATCCCAAGCAAAACAACAGGTCGCGCGAGACTAGAGCGCGCCAACCGGCACCGCAATACACCACACCACACCACTTAGCGTAATCGCCACGTCCCACCCGCGGTCGCCGCCGTTGCAGGATGGGTCTGTCGCTCTGGCACTTCGCCGGGGCTTGAGCAAGGAGGATGCGATGGGAGTGTTTGCGGCGTTGGACGTGTCCCAGGAAGAGACAGCGATCTGCGTGGTGGGGCAGGACGGGGTGCTCGTAGCCGAGACGAAGGTTCCGACCTGCCCGGATGCGATCACCGGCTGGCTGAAGAAGCTTTCGGCCACCGCGTTGTCGTGGCAGTTTCCTCGACGGCTCATAGAGTGCTCAAGATTGTGGGCGCGCAGGAAGGCGGCCCAGTCC
>NZ_OAOQ01000043.1 GCF_900207575.1 Cereibacter ovatus | reverse complement strand
CGATACCTCTCAAAAACGTACAAAACAAAACAACCAAACATAAATCAACGCGGGGTGGAGCAGCCCGGTAGCTCGTCAGGCTCATAACCTGAAGGCCGCAGGTTCAAATCCTGCCCCCGCAACCAAACTTTCCTACAAGATATCAAAGACTTACGACGAAGCAGAGCGCCCCACGGGGCGCTTTTTGCGTTGCAACACAGAACAACATCTTTCCGTGCGATTCCAAAGGCTTACAGCCGTTCCGATTTCTTCCGTGCAACACCCATGCGACATGGGAATCGCAGGATGTTCATGGTGCGTTCCTGTTGGCGAAGGCGTGTCGCTCACGGCCGTACCCCGGTCATTGCGACCATTGCGTCCTCGAAGGCAGCCTGCGCCCCGGCCCCCTGACGCATCCAATACTCGTGCTTCTCGTTGTGGACCACATGCCCGAAACCGTGCTGCGTCATTGTGGCTGGATCGCCGTGATCGCGGATGAAAACCTTTGAAAAGTACCAATGCGATGCCTGGCGGTTCAGACCGCCCACTTTCGCGCCGCGGAAGGACACCATCAGCTGCATCCGCCCTGCCTGACACCCATAGTCCGGGTGATCGACCAATCTCCGGAAGAAGTCGGCTACTCCGGGCGGAAGGGCTCTGATGGCTGCCTGAAGATCGCCGGTCAATTCTGGCCGCGGTGGCATTGCACCTCGCTTTACGCGGTGTGATCGATCTTGCCGTGGCGGTGATGCCGGTGCGGAGATCCTACCTTCCGACGTCTCTCCACGAAACAGCCGCGCAGCGCTTTCCCAAGATGACATTTTATCGGCATCCGATGCACGCGCGCTCGGGTGCAATCCGACTGCGTCAAACCTCAACCCTGCTGTCTGCATGCGGTCGCGCGCCTTGCCGCCCAGCGCCAGGACAAAGGCATTCGGGAAAAGGTCCAACTGGCGCGCAAGATAGGTCTCCGCACACGCCCTCTCTACTCGCGGCAGGTGCTTGCCCCCGGAAACCTCGGCCGGGCAAAGAACGGCGTTGGTCGTCCACGTCTTCCGGAGTTGGACATCGAGGCTGTCTTTCGGCCAGAAGGCATCAAGGATGCGGCGCATGTTTCGATGAAAGGGTGTGGGCCGCCCAGCCCTTTCTATGCCACCATCCTGCATCGCATCGCGAAAAATGCGCACCGAATTCTGAACCATGTCCTGCGGCGTCCCTTGATAGCCAGTGCTGTCTGGCGGGTCGCCGGGTTCTGCGGTCACGATGATCAAGCACACTTCATCGAGCGAGCCCAGTGCGCCGCCGAAGGCACAGGGCACCAAACCCCGTGCCGGTTCCCACACACAGGCACCCGCGCATGCGCCATCGAAATGCGCGCAGGGACGATAGGCTGGTTCGAGTATGTCAAGCAGTGGCTTTGGAAGCATAGCACAATCGATCAGGTTGGTATGCTCCGATGAAACACCGAAATGCCGACTGAAAACAACTTGCCATATCGAGACGGCCCAGCCGTCATGTCCCTGCAACCAACTCGGGGATGATCATGCCCAAGACCAACGATGTCGCGTTGGACGCCTTCATCGCCGCGAAGACCGAGATCGACGCAATGCTGGCCCGGTTGGTCGCCCACAGCGCCGACCACTTCGGCTGCGGTCCCGACGAGGTGAACTGGCGCCATGTCGGCACGCTGGAACATTGCCGTGCCCGCCTCCGCGAGATCACCGACATGGCGTTCGGCGAGGGCGAGCACGCCGCCTGAACATCCCTTCCCGACTAGGCTGACTGGCCAAAGCATGTGCCCATGGCCAGCTTGCTGATGGCGGAATGTACGCCCACGAGGTGTTGATCCTTCGGCAAGTCCCAAGTCGGGAACAGCCCGGCGACGGCCGCCATGTGGTTCTCCAACTCGCTGATGACCAGGGTGATGTTCCGCGTGCCCCTATACTCCTCGGCCGACCTCCGGAGGTCGGCGCACAGGGCCATGACAGCCGCATAGTTGCGCATGGCCTGAAGCTTGCCTGCATCCTTGCTGTCCTGGACCAGTAGCCCGAGGCCATCCAGCACCGCGCGAATGTCCCGCTCCCTCATGCTGCGGCGGTCCCCACGCCATCGAGGCGCACAGCGACGCTGGTGATGCCATTCCCTGCCGCCTCGGTCGCCACGCCCACAGGGAAGCGCCCAGCGCCCGGCACGTTGATGTTCTTTGCGGTGTTGTCCCAGGCGACGCGCGCGCCAACGGTCAGCACTGCTGCGGTGGCCTTGGGGAGTTTGTAGACGCCCGTGGTAGCCAGTTCGAGCGGATCGCCCTCGGCGGCAGAGTAGGCGGCGACGCCGAAGATGTTGCCGACGATCAGCCCCTCACCCGAAGTGGCACCGCCTGCGGGTGTGGTGACGGTCATGACGTGGCCGTTCTGGATGTAGTTCTGCATTGTCAAAGCCCTTTCGAGGATTGGATGCGGACCACGGCGATGCGCGCCGTGGTGCCTGTGATTTGTCGGTTGAGGTCGCCCAGCGCGGCCGCCATCTCGGCGTCGCTGGCATAGGTCACCCGCTTGCCGTCGTATTCGACAGTGCGGACGCCCTGATAGCGGGCAGCCATCAGGGCATCGCGCCAGGCGATGAGTTGGGCGAGGTCAGCCACTTTAGGCCCCGGGGTTCTGGAACCAGCCGCGGTGGTCGATGAAGCCTGCGCCGTAATCGAGGATCACCCGGATTTCCACGCCGTCCACGTCCCAACCGGAGCGGCTTTCCACTTGGGGCCCTTCGTTGCCCGAGAGATAGGCGAACTCGAGGCCGTCGATCTCGCCGGGGTCGGCCGTCACATACCAGCGGGTGGCGCTGGTGAGGCGGGGTTCGACCACCAGCGACATCGCCCCCGAGAACGGGTTCACATCGGCGGCGGTGGCAGGCGCGATGGTCGCCAGCCACTTCTCGGCCACGGTCTCCAGCGCGGGCGGGACCAGCAGGTTCTTCGGCGTCACGCGGATGATGCGGCCGTCGGTACCCTTCTGTGTCCGCAGCGCCAGCCGGGCGGCCGACAGGCTGGTGTCAGAGATTGCCGCGCCGCTGGTCGCCTTGTTGCCGTGATCTGCGTGGAACAGCGCCTTGCTGTCCGACAGGGTGGGGCCATTGCCGCTGTTGGCTTCCAGCAGGGTCACAAGGATGCGTGCCTCGGTCTCTGCGGCGGCCTGGCCCATGCGGCGGGCAAGGTCCGCGAAGGCGCCGAGGTCGTCGTTCACCAGCACCTGGCGGGTGATCCCGATCTTCTTGGCCCAGGTCTCGATCTTGTAGGCTTCGCGCGCCTCGGCCATCGTCCCGGCCTTGATCTCCCCCGCCTCGTTCAGCTTCTCCAGCAGCGGGGCCTCGCCTAGCATGATCTTGTTCACCGCGCGGAAGTCGCGGGCGGTCGTCTGGCGGCCGAGGCGGCGGATACCCGAGGGCGCGGCCTGGTAGGCGTCACGCAGCACGCGGCCCACGGTGTTGCCGAGGATGATCGGGAAATCGGAGGTCGTGTGCAGGGCGCGGGT
>NZ_OAOQ01000009.1 GCF_900207575.1 Cereibacter ovatus | reverse complement strand
ACGAGTGATCGCCTGAAGCGTGATCTCGCGGTAGAAGCCCTGCGCCGTGCTCTCGTGGCTCGCAACCCTGCGCCGGGATTGGTCCACCATTCCGATCGCGGATCGCAATACTGCTCGGTCGACTATCAGGCCCTGCTCCGCAAACGCGGCATCCTGATCTCAATGAGCGGGCGCGGGAACTGCTACGACAACTCGATGGTGGAAACGTTCTTCAAGACCATCAAGTCAGAGCTCATCTGGCCAGTCGCATGGCAATCCCGCCAGCAGGCCGAAAACGCCGTCGCCAGATACATCGACGGGTTCTATAACCCCGTCAGGCGACATTCATCGCCCGGCTTCCAGAGCCCCATCGCCTTCGAGCAAAAGGTTCGCGAAGTGAGCTAAACACTCTCCACAAAAGGCGGGCAAGTCCAGGTTCTTGACGTCTTCGGAAGCGGGCAACCGCCGCCACCAGCATCGCGACGATGACGCCCACGATTTCGGCCCGGCTGACGATCGGCCACGCCGGGATGCGATCACCGCCAGCCGAAGCCCTTCGGCCGGGGGCCGCGATGCGGGCTTTGCCCCGGTTCCGGAGTCCGTGCCGTCTGCGGCAGCGCCGACCGCCGCCAGCCAGACACCAGAGGGACGCGATGCCACAACCGTCCCGCCGACGCGCCTCGGCGCCAGCAAGACCGGATCAGACGGCCAGACCGCCCTGACCCAGCTTGGCAAGGCGGGAAGCAAACATGGACAGCCCTAAGCGCAGCCTTGCCGAGGACCACTCGATTGTCGAGCTTCTGGGAGATCTTGCCCGCGACCTGACGGGCCTTGTGCGGGCCGAAGGCCAGCTTGCCCGGGCAGAGATCGCCGAAGCCGGGCGCAGCCTTGCCAGCGGCGCCGAACGGATCGCGACGGGCGCGGTCCTGCTGCTGGTGGCGCTGGTGATGCAGCTGGCGCATTGGGTCGGCCCGGCCTGGGCCCCGTTGATCCTGGGCACGGCGCTGGCGCTGATCGGCGGCGGCGTGATCGCACGCGGCCGCAAGGACATAGGCGCCGCCAGCCTGGTGCCCGAACGCACCAGCGAACAGACCAGCCGCGACGCGCGGCTTGCAAGAGAGCAGATCTGATGGGCCAATCCCCCATCCATATCGAACATGACGTGGAAGAGAACCGCGCCCGGGTGGAAAGCACCTTTGACGCGCGGAAGGACCGGATGTCGGTCGGCCAGATCGTCGACGACATCTCGCAGTTCGTCGGCGTGCAGGACATGCGCGGCGTGATGGATACGGCCGGCCGGCAGGTGCGTGACAATCCGCTGGCCTTGGGAATGATCGGGCTGGCGTGGCTTGCCCTTGGCGGATCGTCGTCCTTCTCGGGGCAGGCCCACGCCAGCGCCTATGCCCATGACGACGAAGACGACCTTGGCGCCAGCCATGCCCCGCGCGACGGCGTGGCGGGAAAGCTGCGCCACGCCGCCAGCGATGCGGCAGACCGCGCCGGCCACACGGGCGACGGCTGCGGGCGACAAGGTGTCCGGCGCGCTGGACGCCACACGCGACCGTGCCACCGACCTTGGCCATGATCACCTGTCCGACCGGACCGGACGCCTGCGCGGCGATGCCCATGGCCGCGCAGGCGCATGGCGTGACGCGGTGGCGGCGCACTCGGATCGCGTGTGACGGCAAGGCGGCGGATCTGCGGGGCCGCCCTCTGCGGCCAGCGCCAGCGGCTCGGGCGGGCCTGCCTTTGGCGCATCCCCGTCGCCGAATGCTGGCAGCGCGGGCCTGTCATCTGAGGCAACCGACAAGCCCGGCAGCACGGGCTGAACCGCCTTCGGGGGGCCGGGCGCCCCCCCTTGTCAGGAATAGATCGGCGGCGTCTGCTCGCCCGGATCGGGCAGATCGGGGTCGCCCGGCGGGATCGGCTCGGGGTCGGGCATCGGGTCGGGATAGGGATCGGGCATCGGATGCGGTTCCGGGGGATCGTTCGGCCCCGCATCGGTCCGAGGTGCAAGGTGATCGTCTTTCATTCCTCTCCTCCTCCTTCGTGGCGGGCGGATGCGCCGCCCGGTCGCTTCTCCAAGGTCGCGCGGCCCAAAGCGCCAGGCCCGCCAGCCGCAGAATGTTCCGCCAGTTGGAACCGCCGGCTGAGACAGGCCGAGCCTTCGACGCCAAACCGCCACGGCACCGCCGCCGCACGGCTGATGCCGATCCGCGGCCCGGTCAGGATCGCCGCTGGCGCCGGGCCCGGCAGCAGATCGAAACCGCCCTGCCCGAACACCGCGCCGTCATCGGCCAGCGTCAGCCCCAGCGCCTGACCGATCCGCCCCGGCCCCGAACACAGCTTTCGCGGATCGTGCGTCCCGCGCCGTGCGGCCATCAGATCCAGACCCTTCGTCGGCTCGATCGCGCGGATCAGGACGGCATGGCCCGGCGCACAGACCACATTCAGACACAGATGGATGCCGTAGGACAGATAGACATAGGCGCGCCCGGGCTGCCCGAACATCGTGGCGTTGCGCGCCCCCGGACCGCGAAAACTGTGCGAGGCAGGATCGTCGGGCGCGTAGGCCTCGGTCTCGACGATGCGGCCGCCCGCCCCGCGCACCGTAAGATACGCGCCCAGCAGATCGACCGCGACCAGCGCCGCATCACGGGCAAGGAACTCGGGCGTCATCCGCACCTCTTGGCAATGGCCCAGCATAACGCAGGGACAGCGACAGGAAAGCCCGGAACATTCCGGCGACGGGCCGGTTCCCACAGGCACAGCCCTCGTCCCGCGGAACGATCGCATGATGACCCCGCCCCGGCCCGTGGCCACCCACCGCCGATGGGTGCACGGCCCCGGCCCGGCCGGTTGCTGTCGGCGCCCGCCCTTGCCCGGCGATGCGGCGCTTTTCGTGTCCGGGTTCAAATTGCCCTCCCCCGCCCCATGCCATGGCCACACGCACCCTGCCCCGGCCGCTGCTCAAGGAGAACCCGATGACCGACAACCCGACCGCCCTGGACACTTCGACGCCCTGATCTCGACCACCAGAGATCCAGCAGCACGCAGGCGAAGCCGAAGCGCGCCTGACCACGGCACAAGGCGTCACCATCGCTGACACCCAGAACTCGGTGCGGATCGGCGCGCCAGTGCGAACCGCGCTGGGAGACTCCGCACTTCACGAAAAAATCTTCCGCTTTGACCATGAACGCACCCCCGAACGGGTGACCCATACCCGTGACTTTGGCGTTCGTGGCCTGTTCGAATGCAGCCGGACAATGCTGGAAAAATTTTTTACCCAACGGCTTGATGGTGCGCTTCTTTCGCCGGGATTGAAGGAAGCACTATGGCACCGGGTCATCACGGCAGCGCCACGACCACGTTTGCCGTCAGAGCTGCACTTCGATGCCCTCACGCATCGCCCGCGCGACCGAGCCGGACACTCGGCAGTGAGGAGGATCGGAAAACGGATCGTTTTCCCGACGAACCCCAAGCGGACAACGGTCGAGGCTATGAAGACCGGGCCGACGGACCCACGTTCCACTGTGCTGACGGGGTGGCCATCCGGCGCCACATATTGCTGGCACTGAACGACTGGCTCCATGCGCTTCCGTCGCAGCTCCCGCACCAGACGCGATCAGCGTTTCATCGGAATCCCCTCGTTCATCCTGCCGAGAAAATTCCCCGTCCGCGCCCCATCAACCATGGAGAGGATCACCCTGCGCGACCCGCCCGCCGGCTGGGACGAGGTTACCGAAGAAGCCGACCAGTCCTTCCCCGCCAGCGACCCGCCGGGCAACTGCCAGCAGGCCGGCGCGGCGGGTCAGCCCCAGTCCAGCACCACCTTCCCGCTCGAGCCTTCGCGCATCGCGGCGAACCCTTCGGCAAACCGCGCGACCGGAAAACGGTGGGTGATGACGCGGCGGATGTTCAGCCCGTTTTCCAGCATCGCGATCATCTTGTACCATGTCTCGAAGATCTCGCGGCCATAGACGCCCTTGATGGTCAACGCCTTGAAGACGATCCGGCTCCAGTCCACGGGGCTGCGGCCGGGCGGGATGCCCAGCATGGCGATCCGCCCGCCCATCACCATGGCACCCACCATCTGATCGAAGCCTGCGGGCGCGCCCGACATCTCCATGCCGACATCGAAGCCCTGCACGATCTTCAGCCGGTCCATCACCTGATGCAGATCTTCCGATGCAACATTCACCGGCACCACATCGGCCACCTCGGCCGCAAGCGCCAGCCGGGCCGGGTTCACATCGGTGATGACGACATGGCGGGCGCCGACATGCCGCGCGACCGCCGCCGCCATGATCCCGATCGGGCCCGCGCCGGTGACCAGCACATCCTCGCCCACCAGATCGAAACTCAGCGCGGTATGAACGGCATTGCCCAGCGGATCGAGGATGGCGCCGATCTCGTCATCGATACTGTCGGGCAAGGGCACCACATTGAAGGCCGGCAGCCGCAGGTAGTCGGCAAAGGCGCCCGCCACATTCACCCCGATGCCCCGCGTTTCGGGATCAAGATGGAACCGCCCTGCCCGCACCTGTCGCGAATGATGGCCGATCAGATGCCCCTCGCCCGAACATCGCTGGCCGACCGCCAGATCCTCGACGTCGCGGCCGACCTCGACGATCTCGCCGGCGAATTCGTGCCCCGTCACCAAAGGCACCGGCACAGTCTTTGCCGCCCAGTCGTCCCAGTTCCAGATATGGACATCGGTGCCGCAGATCCCGGTCTTGCGCACCCGGATCAACACCTCGTCCGGGCCGATCACCGGCACCGGGCGTTCCTCCATCCACAGTCCCGGCTCTGGCTTTGCCTTGACCAATGCCCTCATCCGATCACCCCCACTGCGCGCCCGGCTTCGCGGAAGGCCGCCAGCGCGAATTCCAGATCCGCCCGCGTCAGCGCCGCCGTCATCTGCGTGCGGATGCGCGCCTGCCCCTTCGGCACCACCGGGAAGAAAAACCCCGAGACATGCACCCCCCGGTCAAAAAGCGCCGAGGCCATCGCCTGCGCACGCCCTGCATCGCCCAGCATCACCGGCACGATCGGGTGTTCGCCCGGCAGCAGATGAAACCCCGCCGCCGCCAGCCCCTGCCGCCAGAACGCCGCATTGTCGAACAGCCGCGCCCGCAGATCGTCAGCCACCTCGACCAGATCCAGCGCGGCGATCCCCGCAGCCACCACCGCCGGCGGCAGCGCGTTGGAAAACAGATAGGGCCGCGCCCGCTGGCGCAGCAGATCCACCACCGGCTGCGGCCCCGCGACATAGCCCCCCAGCGCGCCGCCCAGCGCCTTGCCCAGCGTGCCGGTCAGAATATCCACCCGCAGGCCGAAATGCGCAGGCGTCCCCCGCCCCCCCGGCCCCATGAAGCCGGTGGCGTGGCAGTCATCCACCATCACCAGCGCACCGAAGCGGTCCGCCAGCGCGACGATCTCGGGCAGACGCGCAAGGGTTCCGTCCATGGAAAAGACGCCATCGGTCGCGATCAGGACATGCCGCGCGCCATCTGCCCGGGCGGCGGCCAGCTGCGCCTGAAGATCGGCCATGTCGCAATTGGCATAGCGATAGCGCCGCGTCTTCGACAGCCGGATGCCGTCGATGATGCTGGCATGGTTCAGCGCATCCGAAATCACCGCATCCTCGGGGCCGAGAAGCGGCTCGAACAGGGCGCCGTTGGCGTCGAAACAGGCGGCAAACAGGATCGCATCATCCGTGCCCAGATAGCGGGCAAGGCGGGTTTCCAGCGCGCGATGCAGGTCTTGCGTGCCGCAGATGAAACGAACCGAGGCCATGCCATAGCCGTGATCGGCCATCGCCTGCGTCGCCGCCTCGATCAGCCGCGGGTGGTTTGCCAGCCCAAGGTAGTTGTTGGCGCAAAGGTTCAGCACATCGCGCCCGCCGATCCGGACATGCGCGCCCTGCGGCGACCGGATCAGACGTTCGCGCTTGGTCAGGCCCTCGGCGTCGATCCCGGCAAGCTCGCCGCGCAGATGATCCAGAAAGGCGGCGCGTCCGGTCATGGTCAGGTTCCGCAAAAGGTGCGATAGCGGCCGAAACTTGCGGGCGCGGGAAGGGTATAGGCCTCGAACTCCGGGCGTTCGGTGAACGGATCGGCCAGAACCTCGATCAGCCGGTCGAACGGAGCCAGATCGCCCCGATATGCCGCGGCCAGCGCCTCTTCGACCTTGTGGTTCCGCGCGATACAGGCCGGGTTCGCGGCCGCCATCCGCATCGCCGCATCGGGGGCCCGGCGTGCCTGCCAGCGCGGCAACCATGCGTCGAAGGCGGACGGATCGCGAAACAGCGCCCGCGCCGCATCGGCATCGGTCGCCAGACGCCGGAACGTCAGCGTCCAGTCCGCACCCTGCGCCGCCATCAGCGTCAGCAGATCCCCGGCCAGCGCAAGGTCGTCACCATGATCGTGCCACAGGCCCAGCTTTTCGCGCATTCCCGCCAGCCAGTGGCCGCGGTAACGGGCCCCCACCGTATCCAGCACCTCGGACGCCTTCGCGACCGCCCGATCCGGGTCGGCATCGAACAGCGGCAAAAGCGTCTCGGCCAGCCGCGCAAGGTTCCATTCCAGAATCAGCGGCTGGTTGCCATAGGCATACCGGCCCTGATGGTCGATCGAGGAAAAGACTGTCGCCGGATCATAGGCTTCCATGAAAGCGCAGGGGCCATAGTCGATGGTCTCGCCCGAGATCGCCATGTTGTCGGTGTTCATCACGCCATGAATGAACCCCACCAGCATCCAGCGCGCGATCAACGCCGCCTGCGCCTCGGCCACTGCTTCGTAAAACGCCAGATAGGGCTGATCGGCGGCAGCGGTTTCGGGATAGTGGCGTGCGATGGCGTAATCGGCCAGTTGGCGCACCTTCGCATCATCGCCGCGGGCTGCAAAGAACTGGAACGTGCCGACACGGATATGACTGGCTGCGACGCGGGTCAGGATGGCGCCCGGAAGCTCTCCTTCCTGGCGCAGGATCGTCTCTCCGGTCGTGACCGCCGCCAGCGCGCGGGTGGTGGGGATGCCAAGGCCATGCATCGCCTCGCCGATCAGATATTCGCGCAGCACCGGACCAAGCGCGGCCTTGCCATCCCCCCCGCGCGAGAATGGCGTGCGGCCCGAGCCCTTCAGCTGGATGTCATGCCGCCGGCCAGCCCGGTCGGTCACTTCGCCCAGAAGCAACGCGCGGCCATCGCCCAGTTGCGGGGAAAAGCCGCCAAACTGGTGACCGGCATAGGCCTGCGCGATGGGCATGGCGCCTTCGGGCAACCGCCCACCCGAGAACACAAGCGCCCCGTCCCGTTCCAACCCGTCAGGATCAAGGCCAAGCTGAAAGGCCAACCCACGGTTCAACCGCAGCAGGCGCGGCGCAGGGGCGCGGGCGGCCTGCCACTCCACATAGAAGCCCGGCAGATCGCGGGCATAGCTGTTATCGACGGCGAAGGTCATGCGATCCCGCAACACTTTCGCAAGGATATGGTCCGCCGCGCCACGCGGGCAAATAAAGTTTGCCACTGTCAGGCCCAGGCTTTCGCATGGGCTCTCCAGCCCGAGGGCCTGATCCGCCCGGGCATGGGCCGCCTGTGGTCAGCGGGTGCAATGTCCCGGACAGCCTGAAGACACCGCAGCCTTGAACACGAACCAGGACGCAGGCACGTCCAGGGCTGCGGGCATGCTCACCCGTCAGGCCGCGCGAGATGCAGGGCGACGCGGCATGTCATCGCGGATTTCCGGCGCTGTAGAGGCCGCAGGCTGTTGTTCCGTCATCTGAAAATAGCTGACGCTGGTCAGAAGCTGGCGCGCGCGATGGGCCAGTTCATCGGCATCGCCGTCAAGCTGGCGCGAGGCCGATTCGGTCTGCTGGGTAACGCGGTCGAGGGCTAGGATCGAAGCCGACACCTGACGCGCCCCCTCGGACAGTTCACGCGAGGCAACCGAGATGCCGTTGACCAGACCCGATGTCCGTTCGATCTCGGGCACCAGCCGGCCGATCATCTCGCCCGCACCCGAGGCTGCACGGGCGGTTTCGGCCGACAGCGCCGAAATCCCGGCCGCCGCCTCGCCACTCCGCTCGGCCAGGCGCCGCACTTCGGCGGCAACCACCGCGAAACCGCGACCTTGTTCGCCCGCGCGGGCCGCCTCGACCGCCGCGTTCAGCGCCAGAAGGTCGGTCTGGCGCGCGATCTCGCGCACCACACCGATACGTTCGGCGATGGACTGCATCGCTTGCACCGCATCGGCCACCGCCTGCCCGCAACGACGCGCCTCTTCGGCCGAACCGCCCGCGATCCGCGCGGTCTGGGCCGCATTTTCTTCGGATTGGGTGATGTTGCCGACCATCTGCTCGACGGCGGCCGACGCCTCGACGGTGGCCGATGCCTGATCTTCCGTCCCGGCCTTGAGCTGCCCCGAAGCCGAGGCCATCCGGCCCCCGGCCGCGGCCACGTCGCGCGCGGTGGTCGACACCTCGCCCACAACCTCGCGCAGTTTCATCAGCATGGCGTTGCTGGCGACCAGAAGTTCGGCCAGTTCGTCATTGCCCTGCACTTCGGCCGGCCGCGAAAGATCGCCACCCGACGCGCCAGCGCCAAGGCCCGCCGCAGCCCACGTCCGATCGACAGCGTGATCCAGATCGCCGCGACAGAACCGATCAGACCCGCCAGACCCGCGATCAGCAGAAGGACCACCACCGAGCTACGGAAATCCGCATCCGAGGCGGCCTTGACCTGTTCAAGCGTATCCAGCTTGTGCGCCACCAGTTTCTCGGACAGCGCCTCAAGCGCGCTTTCCATCTGGTTTGATCCACTGTCGCGCAGCATGACGGCTGCCTGATCGGGCTTGCCGCCAAGCGACAGGATCATGGCGCGGTTGTTGACCTTCTGGATCTTCTTGCGCAAATCGTTGTAATTATGCAGGATATCCGCCGTTTCCTGATCCTGTTGGCCCGCACGCAATTCGGCCAGCGCGCGACGTTGGACGATACGGCCTTCCTGAACGCTGGTCTCGATCTCGATCGCGGAATTGGCGTCACGATCGATCAGATGGGCGCGGATATTGGCCTTGACGCGATACTGTCCGATGGACAACTTCTGCGCCAGAACGACCTGCTGAACATGCTGGTCGATCACCTCATCCAGCCGCGCATCCAGCCGGTGCAGATGGAACAGCGCGAACGCGACCGCCAGCCCCGACATAAGGAACACCACGCCAAATGCCGTGGCAAGCTTCGTTCTGATCGTAAGCCTCATGGCCAGCGCACCTTTTGCAAAGAACCTGCGCCCCCGCCTGGGTCGCGCTTAACCAATAATCCTTCGCCCTTCCTGCGGGGATCCCGCATCGGAAAGATTTCCAAACTCTTTCGCGGATCAAGTCTCGTTCGTATGCCATGATCCATCCGGACAGATGCGGCAGACACACCGCATCCGTGCGCTGGCCCGATGCGGACGACACTCAGACCGAACCCGGCGGGGCCCTCAGCCCAGTTCCAGCGTCGCCGTCGCCTGAAGGCCGGGGCCCGTGACGGGGGCGGGTCCGCGATACATGCGTGCGGTGCGAAAGGTTTCGGCAAAACCATGATCCGCCAGCGCCGCGATCAACGCCGCGTTGCGGTCGGGCACATCGACGATCCCGCGAAAACAGCCAACCGCAGCGGCAACCGCGCCGATCAGGCGCAGCGCCCCGGGGCTGTCGGGTGCGATCACCGGGCCGATCTTGCAGCCCTGACGACACAGCCGCGCGGTCGCCCAGCCGTCGATGCCGCGGCCATTGTCCAGAACCACCGTTTGCCGCGTGGCCGTTGCGCGGGTCCATTCCGACAGGAAGCCGGCGCGGTCATGGCCATTGGCCGCCCGGTCCAGCGCCAGAATCGCCGGCAGATCAGCCGCCGTCGCCGCCCGAAGCGGCTCGGTCGGCGCAATCGGCCCCTCAAGCCGCAAGGTCGCCTCCGCCAGCGCAAAGCCCGAACGGGCATAGTTCGCCTGCTGCGCGGCCACCCCGTCCAACCCCACCGTGCGCGCCCCGGCATGGGCCAGCGCATGGGACCAAAGCGCGTAACCGATACCCCTGCCCCGCCACTCTGGCAGGCAAAGGTAAAGCCCCAGAAAGGCCGTGGTGGCATCGTGGTTGACCACCGAGATCGCCGCCACCGGGCGACCATCGCGTTCGGCCAGAAAGAAGCCCTGCGGATCGGCGGCAAGGAACGGCCGGGCGTCGTCAAGGCCCGGATTCCAGCCCTCGGCCGCGGCCCAGTCAAGCACACGTTCCAGATCGGCTTCGGTCATGGTGCGGATCGTCATGGGCGGGCCAATGCCTCTTTCAACGAACGCGCAAGCGGTTCGGTGTTGCGCAGATCAAGCGACGAAACAAGGTCAAGCAGATGACCCTTCATCAGATCCTCGGCCCGCTTGCCGTCATGGTCGGCCAGCGCCTTCAGCAGCGCATGGTGAGCATGGCTTTCGCACAGTGCGTTGCGCCGATGCCAGTAAAGCGCGATAATGAGCGACGAGCGGGCGACAAGCTGGGTGATGAACCCGGCGATGGTGGTCTGATCGGCAATGCGGGCGATCTCGATATGGAACAGCCCCGACAGCCGCAGCGCGCGGCCCGGATCGCCGGCGGCAAGCGCGGCATGTTCGGCGGCGATATGGGTTTCAAGCCGCGCCAGATCATCGGGCGTGGCGCGATCGGCGGCCGAGCGCGCGGTGCGGGGTTCCAACAGGGCGCGGGCCTCGAACACTTCGCGCGCCTCGCGGACGGTGGGCTGGGCCACGAAGGCGCCGCGGTTGCGGCGCAGCGTCACCAGATGGTCATGGGCCAGGTGCTGAAGCGCCGTCCGAACCACCGTGCGGCTGACACCGAAGATCTCGCCCACCTCATCCTCGTTCAGCTTGGCGCCGGGGGGGATGCGGTGTTCATGGATCGCCAGTGCCAGACGGTCGGCGACCGTCTCGCTGCTGCCTTCAAGCGGGTGTGGCCTGTCTGTCATGCGCGCCTCCTGCCCCGATTGCTTGGCGCAAATCGCGAGAAGGGCAAGCGCCGAAACTTTGCGGACAGGATTGTATACGATCCCGCATCCACATGCATCCCGAAGCGGATGCGATCGCCCATTTTCGCGGCAAAGCAGGAATCCGGCGCTTTTCTCTGAATGAAAGCTTTGCCTCGGCGGCGCGGCACGGTCCAGCGTGAAGGGGAAGCTGCGGGGGTGCCATGCGGACCGGACACGATCTTGAACTCGTCCATGTGACCAAACGCTACGGCACGGCCGTGGCGGTGGCGGATGTCAGCCATCTTTTCGTCGGCGGCAGCTATGTCTGCCTGCTGGGGCCGTCGGGCTGCGGCAAATCCTCGACGCTGCGGATGATCGCAGGGCACGAAACGGTCAGCGAAGGCTCGATCCTGCTGTCGGGCATGGATGTCAGTCGCCTGCCGCCCGCCCGGCGCGGCACGGCGATGATGTTTCAGAACTACGCCCTGTTTCCGCATCTGAGCGTGACCGACAACGTGGCCTTCAGCCTGAAGATGAAGGGGATCGCCGCGCAGGAACGCCGCGCCAAGGCGGCCGCCATGCTGGAACTGGTGGACATGGGCCGCTATGCCGACCGACTGCCGGCCCAGCTTTCGGGCGGCCAGCAGCAGCGCGTGGCGCTGGCGCGGGCGCTGATCACCGGGCCGCAGGTTCTGCTTCTGGACGAACCGCTGTCGGCGCTGGACCCGTTCCTGCGCATCCGGATGCGGGCGGAACTGAAGCGGCTGCAACGCGAGCTGGGGATCTCGTTCATCCATGTGACCCATGGGCAGGACGAGGCGCTGGCGCTGGCCGACGAGATCGTGGTGATGAACAACGCAAGGATCGAACAGGCCGGCCCCGCGCGGCAGGTGTTCAACGCACCCGAAACCGAATTCGTCGCCCGCTTCATGGGCGGGCACAACGTGCTTGCTCTGCCGCAGGGGCGTTTCGCCATCCGCTGCGACGAGATCCGCCTTGATCCCGCAGGCCACGAGGCGGTGGTGCAGGCGGTGGAATATCAGGGCGCGCATGTGGCCCTGACGGCACGGGCAGCGGGCGATCAGGAGATCGTGGCCCTGATCCCCGAGGCGACCTTTTTCGAGCATCCGATAACCCCCGGCGAGGCGGTGCGCCTTGGCTGGGACGAAGGGCGGCTGCACCGCCTTCACGCATGACCCAAGTCCAACACAGGGAAAATCCATGAAAAAGAACCACTACAGCCGTCGCACCCTGCTGAAGGGCGCCGCCGCCTCTGCGATGGCGGCGGCATTCCCGGCCCCCATGATCTGGGCGCAGGAGATCAAGGACATCACCCTGCGCCAGTTCGGCACCGGGGTGTCGAACCTGAACGAAGTGGCGCAGAAGGTGAAAGAGGATCTGGGCTTCACCCTGTCGATGACCGCGCTGGACAGCGACGCCGTGACCCAGCGCGCGGCAACCCAGCCCGACAGCTTCGACATTGCCGACATCGAATACTGGATCTGCAAGAAGGTCTGGCCGACCGGCAACCTTCAGGCGATGGATACCTCGAAGATCACGAACTACGACAAGATCGTGGGGATCTTCCGCTCGGGCAAGCTGACGCCCGAAAGCACCATCGCCCAAGGCACCGCGCCGCATACGGTGGGCTTCACCTCTGGTCCCGGCGGCACCGATTTCGTGGCCGAAGAATCGGGCTGGATGACGCTGATCCCGACGATCTACAACGCCGACACGCTGGGCATCCGCCCCGATCTGATCGGCCGCCCGATCGAAAGCTGGACCGAGCTTCTGAACCCCGAGTTCAAGGGCAAGGCCTCGATCCTCGACATCTCGTCGATCGGCATCATGGATGCCGCGATGGTCTGCGAGGCAATGGGCGAGATCGCCTATGGCGACAAGGGCAACATGACCCGCGACGAGATCGACCGCACCATGGCGATCTTCACCGAGGCCAAGAAAGCCGGCCAGTTCCGCGCCTTCTGGAAGACCTTCGACGAAAGCGTGAACCTGATGGCCTCGGGAGAGGTCGTCATCCAGTCGATGTGGTCACCCGCGATCACCGCGGTGAAATCGCGCGGCATCCCCTGTGTCTACCAGCCGCTGAAGGAAGGCTATCGGTCGTGGGGCGGCGGGATCGGGCTGTCGAAGAACCTGTCGGGCCTCGCGCTGGATGCGGCCTATGAATACATCAACTGGTATCTCTCGGGCTGGGTCGGCGGCTTCCTGATGCGGCAGGGCTATTATTCGGCGGTGCCGGAAACGTCAAAAGCGTTCATGTCAGCCGCCGAATGGGGCTACTGGTTCGAGGGTAAACCCGCCGCGGGCGACATCACCAATCCATATGGCGAAAAGCTGGCCGGTGCGGGCGACGTGCGCGACGGCGGCTCGTTCAACGACCGGATGGGCGCGGTCGCCTGCTGGAACTCGGTCATGGACGAGAACCAGTACATGGTCCGCAAATGGAACGAGTTCATCGCGGCCTGATCCGCGGCGGACATGGCCGGGCGGCCCGCCAGCCGCCCGGCCTTCGTTGCGCGGCAAAGGCGGGCGCGGTGCGGCTTATCTCCGCCCCGCGCCATCGCCCGACCACGCCCGAAGGCCCCTGTTCCCCACAGGCGCCCACCCCATCGGAGGCATGATGAACCGGCTTTTCACCTCGCCAAACCTGACCGGATGGCTGCTGGCCTCGCCGCTGGCGCTGGTGCTGGCGGCGTTTCTTGTGCTGCCGATCCTGATGATCGTGGTCGTCAGCTTCTGGACCGCCACGGAATTTTCGATCGTGCCGGCCTTCAGCTTCGAGAATTACGACTTCCTGTTCGGCTCGCCCGTCACCTACAGCGTGTTCCTGAACACGTTCAAATATGCCGCGATCACCTGGGCGGTGACGCTGGTGCTGGGCTTTGCCGTGGCCTATTTCCTGGCCTTTCATGTCCGCAGCCAGACTTGGCAGACGGCGCTGTTTTTGTTGTGCACCATCCCGTTCTGGACGTCGAACATCATCCGGATGATCTCGTGGATCCCGTTTCTGGGGCGCAACGGCATCGCCAATTCCACCCTGATCTCGTGGGGGGTGATCGACGAGCCGGTGGAATGGCTGCTGTTTTCCGACTTTTCGGTGATCCTGGCCTTTGTCCACCTGTACACGCTGTTCATGGTGGTGCCGATCTTCAACACGATGATGCGGATCGACCGCAGCCTGCTGGAAGCGGCCAACGACGCCGGCGCCAGCGGTTTTCAGACGCTGGTGAGCGTGATCCTGCCGCTGACCAAGCCCGGCATCATGATCGGCTCGATCTTCGTCATCACGCTGGTGATGGGGGATTTCATCACCGTGCGCTTCATGTCGGGGTCGCAGGCGGCCAATGTCGGCCGGCTGATCTCGAATGACATAGCGTTGCTGCAATACCCTTCTGCCGCGGCCACGGCCGTGGTGCTTCTGGCAACCGTGCTCATCACCATCGGGCTGATGCTGCGCCTTGTCGACATCCGCAAGGAGCTTTGATCGATGGAGCCGCGCCCGCGTTCCTTCTACATCCTGGCCGCGATCTTCGGCCTGTTCCTGCTGTTTCTTTACGGACCCACGATCACCATCGCGATCCTCAGCTTTCAGGGCCCGACCGGCGGGCTGACCTTCCCGATGCGCGGCACCTCGCTGCACTGGTTCCGCGACCTGTTCAAACAGCAGGCGGTGGGTGACATCTGGGGCGCCTTCGGACGCTCGGCCGTGCTGGGGCTGATGGTGATGGCGACGACGGTGGTCGTCTCGGTCATGGGGGGGCTGGCGTTCCGCAAACGGTTTGCGGGGTCCAAACTGCTGTTCCAACTGGTGGTGGCCAGCCTTGTGATCCCGTCCATACTGGTCTCGCTGGGGGTGGGGCTGATCTTTTCGCAGGCCGGTCTACCGATCCACTGGGCCAGCTCTGGGTTCGGCGCACAGCTGACATGGACGCTGCCCTTTGGTCTGCTGATCATGTTCGCGGTGTTCAACCGCTTTGACCCCGCCTACGAGGAAGCCGCCCGCGATCAGGGCGCCAGCGCCTGGCAGACGGTGCGCCATGTCGTGCTGCCGATCATCGCGCCCTCGCTGATCGGGGTGGCGCTGTTCGGCTTCACGCTGTCCTATGACGAATTCGCCCGCACACTGCTGACCTCGGGCAGCCACAACACCCTGCCGCTGGAAATCTACGGCATGACCACCAATGTCACGACACCGGTGATCTTCGCGCTGGGCACGCTGACCACGGTGTTTTCGCTGCTGGTGATCGCGGTGTTCCTGCTGACGGTGTGGGCCATGGGCCGGCGCCGCGCCAGCGCCGGATCGGATGCGGGCAAGGGGGTCTGAGGGTGCGGCTGCTGTATATCAACCCGAACTCGACCGCGGCGATGACCGACGCGGTGGCCCAGGTCGCCCGTGACGCGACACCGGGGGCCGAGATCCTGGGCTGGACCAACCACGATGGCCCGCCCGCGATCCAGGGCCCGCAGGACGGGGCGCAGGCGGTGGGCGGCATCCTGTCGCTGCTGCCCGCGGCACGCGACGCGGGGGCGGATGCCATCGTGATCGCCTGTTTCGACGATACCGGCCTGGCCGAGGTGCGGGCCGCCGCGCATTGCCCGGTTCTGGGCATCGGGCAGGCCGCCTTTCACTGGGCGGCGCTGATGGGCCATCGCTTTTCGGTCGTGACCACGCTGCCGGTTTCGGTTCCGGTGATCGAGGCCAACATCACGCGCTATGGCTTTGCCGGCCAGTGCGGCCGTGTCCGCCCCAGCGGCCTTCCGGTGCTGGAGGTCGAGGCCGCAGGCCCCGCCGCGATGGCGCGCCTTGCAGACGAGCTGACCCTGGCCGAGCGCGCCGACGGCGTGACCGCGGCCGTTCTTGGGTGCGCCGGAATGGCGCCGCTGCTGCCGCGGCTGCAAGGGGCGTCAGGGCTGGTTCTGATCGACGGCGTGGCGGCCTCGGCCCGGCTGGCACAGGCCCTGGCCCTGGCACAAGCACAGGCGCGCGGCTGAAGCGGCGCGGCCGTTGGCCAGATGGTTTTGCATGGCGCCAGCGCGTGACGGGCGGGACAGCCGCCGGCCGGTCAGGCCGTCAGCGGCTGTCCCGACCTGTCGTCGGTCAGCGAGGCCAGCCGGTTGCCGTCCATCGGCCGCCCCAGCAGGAAGCCCTGAAAGATCCGGCACCCCATCGACAACAGGATCTCGCGCTGATGCGCGGTCTCGACGCCCTCGGCGGTCACCTCAAGCCCCATCGCCCGGCCCAGATCCAGCATCGCGCGCACCACCTCGTCGGTGCCGTCGCCCTGCCCCAGCCGGCCCACGAACGAGCGGTCGATCTTGATCATGTCGATCTCGTAGTCGCGGACATATTGCAGCAGCGACTGGCCGGTGGCGAAATCGTCCAGCGCGATGGAGATGCCGGCCATCCGCAGATCGTGCAGGTTGCGCCTGGTGTTCTGACCGGGATCAAGGTGGAAATGTTCGGTCAGTTCCAGTTCAAGCCGCTGCGGCGCAAGGCCGGTATCGGACAGGATGCGCAGCACCTCGGCGGCAAAGCCTTCGCCACGCAACTGGATCGGCGAAACATTGACCGCAAGCTTCGGCAACCCCGTCCGAACCGCCGCGCGGCAGGCGGTTTCCAACACCCAGGCCCCCAGCGCATGGATCAGGCCGCATTCCTCGGCCACGCCGATGAACACATCGGGCGACACCGCCCCATGCGGCGCGCGGGGCCAGCGGGTCAGCGCCTCGGCCCCCACCAGCGCACCCGAGGCATCATAGATCGGCTGGAACACGACTTCGAGTTGGTCGTCAGCGCGCAAGGCCGCCCGCAGATCGCGTTCGATCTCGTGGCGCTGGCGAAGCACGTCGTCCATTTCTTCTGTGAACAGCCGGAAGCGGCCGCGGCCGTCGTTCTTGGCCCGATACAGCGCCGCATCCGCGCAGCGCATCACCGTCTCCATCCCGCCACGGATCTGCGCGGCAATGGCCACGCCGATGCTGGCGCCGACATGGGCCTGCCCCGCCGCCAGATCGTAGGGTTTCGACAACACATGCAGAAGCCCGGCGCAGAACGCCGTCAGCGTCTCCTCGCCGGCCATGCCCAGCAGGATCACCCCGAATTCGTCGCCGCCCAGCCGCGCCACCGTATCGGTTGACCGGATCTGCGCGCTAAGGCGTGCCGCAACCTGCCGGATCAGCTCGTCCCCCGCCGCATGGCCCAGCGTGTCGTTTACCGGCTTGAAACGGTCCAGATCGATGCTGAGAAGCGTGACCGACGGCCCGCCTTGCCGTTCCGAGGCCAGGGCATGGGCAAGGTTTTCCTCGAAATGCATCCGGTTCGGCAGACCGGCCAACAGGTCGTGATTGGCCAGAAACCGCGCCTCGGCCTCGCTGCGATGCAACTGTTGCGACGAAACCCAAAGCCGGCGCAACAGCCAGACCAGCAGGCCCAGCCCGAACAGCGCCGCCAGCGCCAGGGCCGGGATCATCTCGTGCATCAGTCGCAGGCCCGGGCGATCGGCGGTCCATGTCAGCCAGGCAAGCTGCTTTCCGGCGCTGTCACGGATCGGCACGCCGATCTCATGCCCGCCCGCAGGCGGCGTGGTGCGGAAGCTGGCGCGGCGCAGGCCATGCGGCTCGGCGATCCGGATCGCCATCGCGGTATCAACATTCTGAAGCGAGATGTGGATGAACTCGGTTCCCGGCGGTTGCGGCAGCCGCGTGGTCGTCGGCACGATCGGCGCGACCGAGACCACCGACACGCCACCGTCCAGAGGTATGGTCTCGACCACGTCAAGGTCGGCAATGGCGGCGGTCGAATCCGCCGGATCGGGATTGGCGGCCGCCATCCGGTCGCGCAAGGTTTGCACCAGCGCCGCCAGCGGCGCGGGCAGCCGCGTCCCCGGCCGAAGCCGAACGGTCTTTTCGTCCAGCGCGGCATAAAGCAACGTATCGTCGGGGCGCACGACATAGACCGCGTCATGGCCGTAATAGGTCTGCATCCAGACCCCAAGGTTACGCTCCATCCAGTCCTGATTGTCGGCGCGCACCTCGATCACCGCTTCGTCCCAAAGGGTCGAAACCTTCTGCTCTTCCGTCAGGCGGGCGATTTCCGCTTCAAGCCCGTGGGTGGCAAATCCGATCTCGCGCTGGACGGCATCGGAATCGACTTCCTCGATCGCGGCATAGCCGACAACCGCCACGATCCCCGCCATGACAAAAGTCGAGATCAGGATCGTCAGAACGATCTGCGCCGAAAAAGAGGACGTCTTGCGCGCAATCATCATGGCTTGTCCGACAGAAGGTCGACAGGGCAGGCGGGGCCGTGTTGCTTGCGCGGATCTGCCGACCGAGCGCGGTTTACCGCATTGGGCATAGCAGATCGCCACAAGTCCTGCATGTTCGTCTGCTTTCCCGTCTAATGCGCCCACCGACGCACGACAACGCCGATCCCAACTCTACCTGCGAATGAGATCACGCCCCATCCATCCGAGACCCACCCGCCCATCGCCCTGCAAGCTGCGGGCCAGATGCCTTGGGCCATGGCCCGCTAAAAGCGGTATTCGAACCGCAGGCTGACCCACGACTCTCGGTAGCCCGGTTCGTCGACAAGGTAATCCAGCGTCTCATCGGGTGGCAGGATCGAGGCCGCCAGCCGGCAGTTCACCCGCTGCAAGCCGCCGATCGCGCCATAATCGGCCAGACAGGGTTTTTCGTTCAGATCCCCGCCGATCAACCCGACAAGACTGAGCGAGATCACCGCCCCCTCGAACGGTTCGTGCCGAAGCACGATCCCCAGATGCAGCGCCGGATCGATGCGGTATTTCTGGCCGCTCTCGCCGGTGCTGACGCCCCAGATCAGGCCGAACCGGGGTGAGACCTCGGTCAGGAACAGGATCGTCAGATCAGGACGGCGCGTCGAATACCAGTCGCGGAAACGGACCGGCGTGCCATCCATCAACTCATAGCCGCCGCGCCGAAGCTCGTGCGCCAGATCGGACCGCGACGAGCCGGCATGAACGTCGAGAAGATGGGTTTGCTGCAAGATTTCGGCGGTACCGGGCACGGGCAAGGCCGCCATGGGGCCAACTGCCGCCATGGTGGCCAGCACCCGGCCCCACCGTCTCAGACCGGCGAAGGCCAGAGCGTTACTGGATGCTGGCCGGAGCAAGGGCGCGGCCGATGCTGGCCTCGCCGCGGCCATGCAGGGCGGCATTGTAGTTCTGGATCGTGTCGGTGCGCGCGGTATCCAGCAGCCGGTTCGAGATCTGCGCAGGCGTCGCGGTGGTGAACTTGCTGCCCAGCACCGCGGCATAGCCGCTGACGACCGGCGCCGCGAAGGATGTGCCGGCAAGCCCCGTCAGATCGCTGCGCACCCCCACCGACAGGAAATGGTTCTGAACCACTGGATCAGAGCCGGCAAAGTTCGAATAGCTGGCAAGGCTTGCCTTCTGCGTCGTGGTGCCGTTGCGGTCCAGCGCGCCCACGAAGATCGTCGACGGGGTGCCGACAAGGGCCATGTTCAGATAATCGACATTGCCGCTGCGGTTGGCGCGGCCGATGGCCACCGCATCATTGCCGGCCGCCTTCGCGATCACCGCCGCCCCGCCCGACGCATGGCTGATCAAAGATCTTTCCTGCGCGCTCCACCCGATCTGGCTGGCGCTGTAGCCCGCCTTGGCAAACATCCCGTAAGACAGGTTCACCACATTCAGCCCTCCTGACGCCAGCGCCACGCTGCGCCCGGAGGAGAAATCATGCGACACGGCCGTGGCCGAAGGCGCGATCATCGTCGCCTCAAGCCGGGTCCATTCGCCATGGCGCAGGGATTTCCTGCCGGTGCCAAGGTTGCCGGAAAACACGCTTTTGCTGCTGAAATCGTCGACCACCGTCAGGGTGGTCCCCTGCCCCTTGAAGCCCAACGACCAGGCGCCGGCGATCTCGGGGCTCATCCAGGCTTGCAGGACCGGGGCGGAAGGGGCCTTGGCTGTGACCTTGGCCGCCGGTTTCAACTTCCATTTGAGTGCCGTCGCCTCGCGTTCCACAGCCTCGCCCCGCGAGAGGGAGCCGATGTCGGCCGCCTTGCCCTGCGGCGCAGGACCAAGGCGCAGCGTTTCCGCAGCGACCGGATGCATCAGAAGCGATGCCGCAACCAACCCGACAACCAAATCCTCCAAACGGATATTCATTGCGGATTCTCCCCAGACTGATTGAAGCGTGTTTGACCATACAAAATCGAACGACTATGCGTGACATTCTCTTGGTCATATCGTGTCTTTTGTATGTAAAAAAGCGGATCTTGGCGCAGATGCCGTCCATAATGTGGACAACATTTTCCCTGATCCACAGGCGAAGATCGGCCATCTTTTGCGCCATGATCGCAGTTTTTGCTTGCCACCAGCCGAACCCGCTGCCTAACCTTCCCCGAAAGCCGCACAACGATCCACATGGTGGACGCATCGGACCAAAGAGTCCGCGGCACGGGAGGAGACACGGGATGCAACTGACCGACCCCCAGTCGGAAGCCGAGCCTGCGCTTGGTGGCATCGAGGCACTGACTGAGCCAAAGCGCGCCGAACGCTGGATGCGGCCGGTCGAGCTGATGGCCGCGGGCCTGCTGATCGTGATGATCGTCACGGTGCTGTCCAATGTGTTCTTCCGCTATGTTCTGGCCAAACCGTTGATCTGGGGAGACGAGGTCGCCTCGCTCAGCTTCATCTGGATGGCGATGCTGGGGACCGCGCTGGCGGTGGACCGGCACGAACACATGCGGCTGACCGTGCTTTTGCCCCTGATGCCGCCCGCCGTGGCGCGGATGCTGGAGGTGGCGGGACAGGTCGTGGTCTGCGTGCTGCTGGTGCGGCTTTTGCCGGTGGCCGTCAGCTATGCACACGAGGAATCCTGGATCACCTCGCCCGCGCTGGGGCTGCCGATGTCGGTGCGCGCTTCGGCGCTGCCGGTGGGGATCGGGCTGATGACGGTTCTGATGGTGATTTCGGTCCTGCGCACGCGGGCCTGGGGCACGATCGCCGCGACGCTGGCGCTGATTGCGCTGGGGGCGGGCGCGCTCTGGCTGGCCAAGCCGCAGCTTCTTAGCCTTGGCAACTGGAACCTGCCGATCTTTCTGGGGCTGCTGGTGGCGGGGCTGCTGGCCATCGGCGTGCCGATCGCCTTCTGCTTTGCCGCCGGAACGCTGGCCTATCTGACCTTTGCCAGCCACTCGCCGGTCTTCGTGATGATGGGGCGCATCGACGAGGGGATGTCGTCGATCGTACTGCTGTCGGTGCCGGTGTTCGTGCTGCTGGGCTGCATTCTGGACGCAACCGGAATGGGGCGGGCCATCGTGCGCTTTCTGGCCTCGCTTCTGGGCCATGTGAAGGCGGGAATGAGCTATGTGCTGCTGGGATCGCTGTTTCTGGTCTCGGGGATTTCGGGGTCGAAAGTGTCGGACATGGCCACCGTGGCCCCGGCGCTGTTCCCGGAAATGAAACGGCGCGGCCATTCCCCGCCCGAGATGACGGCGCTGCTGGCCACGGGGGCCGCGATGGCCGACACGGTGCCGCCCTCGATCGTGCTGATCGTGCTGGGATCGGTCGCGGGCGTGTCGATCGCGGGGCTGTTCACATCGGGCTTCGTGATCGCGATGGTTCTTCTGGTGGTGCTGGCGGTGCTGGCGCGCTGGAAGGCGCGGGCCGAGGACATGTCGGGCGTCCGCCGCATCGGCCTGCGCGACATCCTGAAGGCTGCGGTGATCGCGCTGCCGGCGCTGGTGCTGCCGTTCATGATCCGCAGCCTTGTCGGCGGCGGCGTCGCCACCGCGACCGAGGTTTCGACCATCGCGGTGGTCTATGCCTTTGTCATCGGCCTGGTGCTTTACGGCGGCATCCCCAATAGGAAGATGCTGGACATGCTGGTGGATACCGCGGCGATGTCGGGGGCGATCCTGCTGATCCTTGGTGCGGCTTCGGCCATGGCATGGGCGCTGACGCAATCGGGCTTTGCGCGCGACCTGATGGCCTTTGTCACCGGGCTTCCGGGCGGTTGGGGCACGTTCATGCTGGCCTCGGCGGTGATCTTTCTGGTGCTGGGCTGCGTGCTGGAAGGGCTGCCGGCCATCGTGCTGCTGGCACCGATCATGTTCCCCATCGCCCGCGGCCTTGGCATCAACGACATCCACTACGCCATGGTGATCGTCACCGCGATGAACATCGGCCTGATGGCGCCGCCGATCGGCATCGGTTTTTACATCGCCTGCAAGATCGCGGCGGTGCCCGCCGATGCCGTGATGGGCCGGATCTGGCCCTATCTGCTCGCGCTGCTGATCGGTCTTGCCATCATCGCCGCTGTTCCGTGGTTTTCGACCGCCCTGCTGTGACACCCCAAAACGATCCCGAGGAGGAGACCCTGATGACGACCATCGACCGCCGTTTGCTGCTGCTGGGGGCTGGGGCCGGCCTGCTGGCCGCGCCCTTCATCCGGCCCGGCACCGCCCGCGCCGCCGAGTTCAGCTACAAGCTGGCCAACAACCAGCCGCTGGAACATCCCTCGAACGTCCGCGGCATGGAAGCGGTCAAGGCGATCCTTGAGGAGTCCGGCGGCCGGGTGGACATCCAGATCTTCCCCTCGAACCAGCTTGGCGCTGATACCGACGTGCTGGGCCAGCTGCGCGCGGGGGGCGTCGAGTTCTTCATGCTGTCGCCGGTGATCCTGTCGACACTGGTTCCCAATGCCTCGATCAACGGCATCGGCTTTGCCTTCCCGAATTATGACGCGGTGTGGAAGGCCATGGATGGCGAGCTGGGCGCCTATGCCCGCGGCCAGATCGAAGCGGCCGGTCTGGTGGTGATGGACAAGATCTGGGACAACGGCTTCCGCCAGATCACGTCCTCGACCAAGCCGATCGTGACGCCGGGCGATCTGGAAGGCTTCAAGATCCGGGTGCCAGTGTCGCCGCTGTGGACATCCATGTTCACGGCCTTCGGGGCGTCGCCGACCTCGATCAACTTCGCCGAGGTCTATCCCGCGCTTCAGACCGGGGTGGTCGACGGGCAGGAAAACCCGCTGACCATCATGAAGGTCGCCAAGATGTGGGAGGTGCAGAAATACTGCTCGATGACCAACCACATGTGGGACGGCTTCTGGATGCTGGGCAACCGCCGGGCATGGGCCGCCCTGCCCGCCGATCTGCAAGAGATCGTGGCACGCAACTTCAACGCCGGCGCCGAACGCCAGCGCGCCGACATCATGGCGCTGAACGCCTCGCTGAAGGACGAACTGGCGGCCAACGGCTTCACCTTCAACGACGTGGACCCTGCCCCCTTCGAGGCCAAACTGCGCGAGGCCGGTTTCTACGCCGAATGGAAGAAAACCTATGGCGACGAGGCATGGGCCATCCTTGAAAGCGCCGTCGGCCGGGCGCTCGCCTAAGGAGACGCGTCCGATGACAGCGCCCCTGCCCCCCCGCCTTGCCCCCACCCGCCCCGCACCCGCGGCGGCGGGCGCGCAGGCGGTGCAGCGGGCGCTGTCGCTTTTGTCGCTGGTGGGGCGTGGCGGGCCGGATGGGCTGGGGCTGGGGTATCTGACCGCCGCCAGCGGCCTGTCGCGGCCCACGGTGCGCCGGCTGCTGCTGGCGCTGGCACAGGCGCGGCTGGTGGAACAGGACGCCGCCAGCCGCCGCTATCACCTTGGCCCCGAAGCCTATTTTCTGGCGGGCTTTGCCACCCCCCGCCACGGCCTTTTGACCCATGCCGCCGACAGCCTGCGCCGGTTGGCTGCGGAAACGGGCGACACCGCCCTTCTGTCGGTTCAGCAGGACGACCATGTGATCTGCCTGCACCGCGAGGAGGGCAGCTTTCCGATCCGCACCCATGCGCTGAAGGCCGGCGACCGCAACCCGATCGGGGTCGGTGCGGGCAGCCTTGCGATCCTTGCCGCCCTGCCCGAAGCCGAATCCCGCGCCCTGCGCGCCCGCATCGCGCCCTTGCTGCGCGACATCCCCCCGCCCGAGGTGCTGGCCGCCGACGAGGCCGAGGCCCGCCGAACGGGTCATGCGCTGAATCCCGGCCGGGTGGTGCCGGGGTCGTGGGGCATCGGCGTGGCACTGCGCTGGTCCGACGGCCGCCCCGCCGGCGCGCTGTCGATTGCCGCCATCGAGGACCGGATGACCCCCGACCGCCAGCCGCAACTGGTGGCGCTGTTGCGGCGCGAGGCCACCCTTGTCGAAACCCGGCTGGCGCAGCTTGCCGCTGCCCCACCCCAACCCCGGAAGGACTGACATGACCGATCCCCTGATTGTCGGCTGGGCCCACAGCCGGTTCGGCAAGTCTGACGCGCCCGATACCACCAGCCTGATGGCCGAAGTCGCACGGCCCGCACTGGATCATGCAGGGGTTCCGGCCGATGCGGTCGACGGCATCTTTGTGGGCGTCTACAACAACGGCTTCTCGCGGCAGGATTTTCAGGGTGCGCTTGTCGCCATGGGCACGCCCGAACTGACGGGCATCCCCTTTCTGCGCACCGAAAACGCCTGCGCCACCGGCTCGGCCGCGCTGTATGCGGCGGCCGATTTCATCGCCTCGGGGCGGGGCCGGGTGGCACTGGTGATCGGCGCTGAAAAGATGACCGCAACCCCCATTGCCGAAACCTCGCAGATCCTGCTGTCGGCCAGCCACACCGCCGAGGAAGGCGCCATCGAGGGCGGCTTTGCCGGCGTCTTTGGCCGCATCGCGGACACCTACTTTCAACGCCACGGCGATCGATCCGCTGAACTGGCGATGATCGCTGCGAAAAACCACGCGAATGGCGCCCGCAACTCGCTGGCTCATATGCAGAAGGACGTGGGGTTCGACTTCTGCAACACGCCTTCGGACAAGAACCCGCGGGTGGCGGGGCCGCTGCGGCGCACGGACTGTTCGCTGGTGTCGGACGGGGCGGCGGCGCTGGTGCTGGCCGATGCCGATACCGCCGCCGGCCTTGCCCACGCGATCCGGTTCCGGGCGCGGGCACAGGCGGGCGACATCCTTGCGCTGTCGCGCCGCGACCCCATCGCCTTTCAGGGCGCGCATCGGGCATGGGCGGCGGCGCTGGCACAGGCCGGGCTGGGGGTGATGGATCTGGATCTGGTCGAGACCCACGACTGTTTCACCATCGCCGAGATGATCGAATACGAGGCGATGGGCCTTGCCCCGCCGGGTCAGGGCTGGAAGATCGCGCGGGACGGCATGACGCACCATGACGGCGCGCTGCCGGTGAACCCTTCGGGCGGGTTGAAGGCCCGCGGCCATCCGATCGGCGCCACCGGCGTGTCGCAGCATGTCATGGCGGCGATGCAGCTTGCCGGCTTGGCGGGCGCGATGCAGGTGCCGGGGGCAAGCCTTGCGGGCGTGTTCAACATGGGCGGCGCGGCGGTCGCCAACTACTGTTCCATCCTTGAGAGGGCGCGATGACCGATCCCGATGGCGGCACGGCGCCGGTCTCGACCCGGGTGATGAACCTTGCGACGCTGCTGACGCAATCGGCGCGGCGCGACCCGGATGGCGTGGCGCTGGTGATGGGTGAGACGCGCTGGACATGGGCCGCGTTCGAGGCCCGCACCGACGCGCTGGCCGCGGCGCTGCAACAGCGGTTCGGGCTGCAAAAGGGCGACAGGGTGATGTGCCAGTCGCAGAACTGCCTTGAGATGATGCAGGCCATGTTCGCGGTCTGGCGCGCGGGCGGGGTCTGGGTGCCCGCAAACTTCCGCCAGACCCCCGAAGAAGTGATCTATCTGACGCAATCCTCTGGCGCACGGTTCCTGCTGTGCAACGCGGCCTTCCCCGATCACGCCGCGGCCTGCGCCGCGGCCTGCCCGGATCTGGCCGTTACGCTGTCCTTTGGCGCGTCGGATTTCGCCCCGTCGGTTCAGGCGGTGACCGATCAGTTCATGGGCCGGCGCCCGCAGGTGGCGGCGGTCGATCGCGACGATCCCTGCTGGTTCTTCTTCACCTCGGGCACCACGGGCCGGCCGAAGGCCTCGGTGCTGACGCATGGACAGATGGCCTTTGTGGTGACGAACCATCTGGCCGACCTGATGCCGGGGTTGACGCCGGACGACGCCTCGTTGGTGGTGGCGCCACTGTCGCATGGCGCGGGCGTGCATCAGCTGACGCAGGTGGCGCGCGGGGTCAAGACCGTGCTGCTGCCGGGAGAGCGGTTCGACGTGGCGACGGTCTGGGCACTGGTGGCGCAATGGCGGGTCTCGACCATGTTCACCGTGCCCACGATTCTGAAACTTCTGGTCGAACACCCCTCGACCGCGGGGGCCGACCTGCGCTCGCTGCGCTATGTGATCTATGCCGGGGCGCCGATGTATCGGGTCGATCAACAGGCCGCGCTGCGGGTGCTGGGGCCGGTTCTGGTGCAGTATTTCGGCCTTGGCGAATGCACCGGCAACATCACCGTCCTGCCCGCCCGCCTGCATCAGGCCGAGGACGGGCCGCACGTCCGCATCGGCACCTGTGGCCATCCCCGGACCGGGATCGAGATCCAGATCCAGGACGATCAGGGCCGCGACCTCCCCCCCGGCCAGACCGGAGAGATCTGCGTGATCGGCCCCGCGGTCTTTGCCGGCTATTACCGGAACCCCGAGGCGAACGCGAAAGCCTTTCGCAACGGCTGGTTCCGCACCGGCGATCTGGGTCATCTGGACGAGGCGGGATTTCTTTACATCACCGGGCGGCAGTCGGACATGTATATCTCGGGCGGATCGAACGTCTATCCGCGCGAGATCGAGGAAAAGATCCTGACCCATCCCGCCATTTCCGAAGTGGCGGTGCTGGGGATGCCCGATCCGCTGTGGGGCGAGGTCGGCTGGGCGGTCTGCGTCCCCCGCGCCCCGGTGACCGAGGCCGACCTGGTCGCCCATCTTGAAGGCCGGCTGTCACGCTACAAGATGCCCCGGCGCTTCGTGCTGTGGGAGGCGCTGCCGAAATCGGCCTATGGCAAGATCACCAAGAAGATGATCCGCGAGGAACTGGAAGCCCGCGGCCTGATCGAAAGCCCGCCATGTCCGCACGCATGATCCACCCCGGCCCCCGCGCCGAGCCGCGCCAACGGGCGGTGCGCAGCATATTGCAGCCGATCCGCGGCCCGCTGTGCGCGGGGCGGACGGTTCTTCGGGCGGTGGATGAACTTTTTGCAGCAAGCCACTGCAAAGGCGGCGTTCTTTACCTGAACGACATCGCCTGCGATCCGCTGCGCTATGTGCTGCCGGCGCTGTCATCCGACGGCGTTCACGCGGCCTGGTATTCCGGCATCCATGATCTTGGCGCGGCCCGCATCCTGCGGGCGACAGCCTCGGTCGGGCAGCGCGACGGCGCGGCTTTCCTGCATTGTCACGGGATCTGGCAGGGCACGGACGGCAGCCTGCGCATGGGTCACCTGTTGCCGCAGGAAACCGTGATCGCGCTGGACGCCACGGCCCACGGCCTTGGCAGCGACAGCGCCTGGTTCGAGGGGCTGCCCTGCGCCGAGACCGCCTTTACCCTGTTCACCCCGCAGGGCGGCACGCCCGAGGGCACCGGGCTTCTGGCCCGTATCCTGCCCGGCGAGGATGTGGTGACCGCGATCGAAACCCTTTGCGCCCACCACGGCCTGCGGCAGGCGCGGCTGCACGGGCTGGGCTCGATCGACCACATCCGCTTTGCCGAGGGGCACCGCATGGATTGCCTGGCCACCGAACTGCGCCTTGCCGGCGCCCATCTGCGCGACGGCCGCGCCCATCTGCCGATCGAGGTGGTGGATATCGCCGGCCGGATCGCCCACGGCACCCTGACCCGGGGCGACAATCCGGTGGGGGTCACGCTGGAACTTGTCATCGAACCCCTGGAATGACGCGACGTCACACCAATCCCATGTCACCGAACCCAAGGAATGACCCCATGACCAAAGTCGCCCTTGTCACCGGCGGATGCCGCGGCATCGGCCTTGCCACGACCGAGCTGTTTCTGGAACACGGCTGGCGCGTGGTGATGGTGGACCGCGACGGCCCGGAACTGCGCGCAGCGGCGGGCCGGCTGTCCGGCGTGCTGCCGGTCGAGGCCGATGTCTCGATCCCCGATCAGGTGGACCGGATGATCGCCGAGGCAAAGGCCGGCTTTGGCCGCATCGACGCGCTGGTGAACAATGCGGGCGTGGCGCTGTTCTCCCGCGCAGGGCGCACCAGCTTTCAGGACTGGCGCGAGGTGATGGAGACCAACCTTGACGGCGTGTTTCTTTGCACGCAGGCCGCAACAGCGGCGCTGGCCGAGACGCGCGGCGCCATCGTCAACATCGCGTCAATCTCGGGGCTGCGGGCCTCGACGCTGCGGGTGGCCTATGGCACCTCGAAGGCGGCGGTGATCCACATGACCAAGCAATTTGCCGTGGAACTGGGAGAGCTGGGCATCCGCGTGAACTGCGTGGCCCCCGGCCCGGTGCGCACCAAGCTGGCGATGGCTGTCCATGCCCCCGAGATCATCGCCGCCTATTACGACGCGATCCCGCTGAACCGCTATGGCGAAGCCCGCGAAATCGCCGAGGCAGTGCATTTCCTGTGCTCGGACAAGGCGAGTTTCGTGACCGGCCAGACGCTTGCGGTCGACGGCGGCTTTGATGCCGCGGGCGTGGGCCTGCCTGCGCTGCGGCGCGAGGATCAGCCGGCCGAGTGACCCCCGCGGATGGGGCAGGCCGCACGGTCTGCCCAGGCCGCACCACCGCCCTTAGTTCGCGTAGCAGCGCGAGCCGCGCCCAGACCCCGCGGGCGAGCAGATCCAGGACCCCCGGCCGATCTGGCGGGGGATCGCGCGGGCGCCGGGCACATAGGACGCCCGGGTGACAGTGGCGGGGGGCAGCCAGTTGAAGGTGCCGACAGATCCGGTCGCGACAACACCGCGGCCCAGACTTTGGGTGTCGCGTGCGCTGTCTCTGGCGGCCGAAACCGGCTCGGCCCCCGCCAGAAGCAGGGCAAGCCCAAGAACGGAAGCGATAAGGCGGACGGATGCCATGGTCGGATCTCCTTCGCTGATCCACGAAAGGCGGAAAGGTCGGGCGTCGCGCGGGGCAATCACGGGACCAATGCCGGTTTCGTGCCGGTGTTCCAAAAAAACTACCGGGATATCTGCTGTGGGATCACGCCGTGAGATGGGCTGCAAAATGGCGTCAATTGGGCATGCGCCACCAAAGGATGTATACCTTTGCGCCGACCCGGATCGCCAAGGATGGGAATGACGCGGTCACCGAACCTGCGCGGGCGCCCCGTGCGTTGCAAAGACGCGGGCCTGACCTGCCGCGCAAATGCGACCAACGGCCCCGTTGCGGTGATGCCGCGGGGTCAGGGCGGGCGGAGGCAAATGGCAAAGCCGGCGCAGTCTGGCCCGCGCCCGGCTGCATGCGCCGGCGGGTGTTCGCGCCGGCGCCCGAAGGTTACTCGGCCGGGTCGATCACGCGGTGATCCAGCCGCCAGTCCGGCAGGCCGAAGTCGTTCGGCCAGGGATAGACCTCTCGCTGGTTGAAATAGACCACCCCCACCAGGTTCGGGAACTGATCGCCCACCGTCCGCACCGCGCTGTCCCAGGCGGCGACATAGGCCGCATCGCCCGAAAAGCCCAGTTCGGCCACCACCACCGGCTTGCCAAAGGCTGCCGCACGGGCATAGCGCGGCGCCAACGTCTCGGCAAAGCCACGCGCGCGGCCGACTTCCAGCAGATCGTTGGCCTGAAGGCCGAACACCGACAGCCCGACCAGATCGACATAGGCATCGCCCGGATAATAGGCCTCAAGCCCCGGATCGCCCGCGGGCGACCACATCACCCGGATATTCGACGCAAGCCCTCGACACAGCGAGGTCATGTGCCGGAACGCCGCGACGTAATCCGGCGGGTTCCAGTTCGACCAGATGAACTGGCCGTCGGAATGTTCCATCTCATGCGCCCAGCGCAACGTCACCGGGCTGTCCAGCGTCGCCAGCACGCTGCACACCGCCGACATGTATTCGTCATAGGCGCCGCTGGCGATGCCGGTGCGCAACTCCTCGGGGGTGTTGCGCTCGGACCGGGTCCAGGTCCAAGGCTCCAGCGTGACCAGAAGCGCGCGGTTGCGTTCGCGCGCATAGGCGTCGGCCTCGACCAGCGAGGGCAGATACACATCCTGCCATGGCACGAACAGATGCTCGATCACCACTTCGGGGTCGTCGGCGTAATCGCCGCCGGGATCGTAGGCGCCATAGGGCAGCGTGCCGGGCGGCGCCGCGGCGGCCACCGACGCCAGCGCCGACAGCCCAAGGGCAAGGGCTGTGCGCGTCAGAAGGGCAGCGGTCTGTGCCATGATCGGTCTCTCCATTCTCAGCCCCCGCCGGGGGAGATCGCATTCCAGGCCGGGGCGAACCGGAACCGTTTTATCGGCTCTCCGCCGCTTCCGGCGCCAGACACCGCAAATTCGACCCGCGTCAGTTCAAGCGGCTGAAGCCCGTAGGCCAGCGCATCCAGACTTTCCAAACCCCGCATCGCCCCGCCCGCCACCACAAGCGCCCCGATCGCCGCCAGCGCGCCCCCCTGCACCGCCAGATCCGCGACCTGACCGCGCCAGTCGGCAGCGGCATGGCGCAGATGTTGCCAGACCATCACCGCCACCAGCACCCCGTAAAGCGCCGCATTCACCAGCGAAAGCAGCAAGAAGCCCCGCGCCTCCTGAAGGTCGCGGGCCAGAAACACCGGCAGCACGCAACCCAACGCCAACCCGAGATAGACCAGAGTGATCTTCGGCGGGATGCGACGGCTTGCAGCCTCTCCTTTCGGGGTAATGCGGAAATCGACGAAGCGCCCGGTCAGACGGTCGCGCAGCGCGGCAAGGCACCCCCAGACCACCCAGGGCCATTGCAGTGGCAGAAACAGCGCCTTTTCCCAACTGACGACAGGCGCATCCACGGGCCGGAACAGGCCGTCGCGTTTCAGGCACAGCGCAAGCAGCGTAAGCGCCAGCGCCGCAGGCGCGGCATGGGCGACAAAGCCAGGCCAGGTAACGCCGACATAGCGGATGTCGAAAAGCAGCGCCAAGGGCGCCGCCAGATACATCATCGCGGTCGACAGCGCGAACAGCGGATACCAGAGCTGACACAGCACGAACAGGAATTTCAGCCGCGCGGGCAAAGCCCCCAGATAACGCGGCGAATGGAACAACAGCAGCGAAACAAGGCTGCGCGACCATTGAAATTCCTGCGTTGCCAGATCGGCGACATTGGCCGGACCGTCGCCCACGGCAATGGCATCGATGGCATGAACCCCGCGCCAGCCGCCGGCGTTCAACAGCATCGTGGTGGAATGATCCTCGGCCAGTTCGGGGCCAAGCCCGCCCACCGCCCGCAGCGCCCGCGTCCGCACCGCATAATGCGAGCCGATGCACATCGGCGCGAAAATCCCGGCATAGCCGGTCTGGAAGATGCCGTGAAAGGCGGCCTCGGTATGCAGCCTTGTGCGGGCGGCCCAGCTTTCGCGCGCATTGGCCGCGCAGATCGACGGGGCGCTGACATAGCCCACCGCGGGATCGGCAAAGGGGCGCAGGATCTCGTGCAGGTAGCCGGGTTCGGGCACATGATCGGCATCGAGTTGCGCGATGATATCGTAATCGCGATAGCCCCAATGGTCATAGAAAAAGGCAAGGTTGCCTTCCTTGCAGCGGGTGCGGCGCGGCCATTCGGTCCGGTGATAGTCGTCGCGCCCCTTGCGGCACGAGATCTTGACCCCACGCGCCGCACACCAGTCCAGCGTCTCGGCCGAGGGATCTTCATCCGCAAGCCAGGTGTCGTGCGGATAATCCTGCGCCAGCATCGCCATCAGCGTGCGCTGCACCACCGAAAACGGCTCGGACGGGGTCTTGGTCACGATCATCGCCACCCGCCACTGTCCGGGCCGCGGGTCGGGCGCAACCGAGCGACGGGCATGGAACAGCACAAAGACGAAGAACGCCTGAAGCGCACTCAGCCAGACCAGCGGGATCGTCACCACCAGAAAGCCGGGCCAGGCGATGAAATGCACAGGGTTCAGCCACCACAGCCAGAACCACCCCAGCGCCGCCGCCCACAGCGCCGCCAGCACGCCATAGCGCAGCCGCTGGCCCCGGTTCAGGATCGGGGCAAGAAAGCGCCCCCGCCCCCGGTCATGCCGCCGTGTCATGGCGCGGCTCCAGCCCGAACCACGGGGCCGCATGGCGCACGATGGTGGGAAGATCGGACAGTTCGGTGCGAAAACCCAGCGCCTGGACTGCCCGCGACGGATCGGCCGTCAGTTCCGGCGGATCGCCCGGCCGGCGTGGCTGTTCCCGCAGCGGCACGGTGCGGCCGGTGACGGTCTCGATCGCGGCCACCACCTCGCGCACCGAATGCCCGCGGCCGGTGCCCAGATTCAGCGCCAGACTGCCCCCGTCGCCCAGCAGCCGGGCCAGCGCCAGCACATGCGCCCGCGCCAGATCCGAGACATGGATATAGTCGCGGATACAGGTTCCGTCGGGCGTCGGATAATCGGTGCCGAAGATCGCAAGCGGACCGCCCAGCCCCGAAGCGGCGCGCATCGCCAGCGGGATCAGATGCGTCTCGGGGGTGTGACGCTCGCCCAGCTCGCCCTCGGGGTCGGCGCCGGCGGCGTTGAAATAGCGCAGGCTGACATGCGACAGCCCCTCGGCCGCGCCCAGATCGCACAGCATCTGTTCGCAGATCAGCTTGGTCCGGCCATAGGGATTGATCGGACGCTGCGGCGCGGCTTCGTCGATGGGCAGGCGGTCGGGCACGCCATAGGTTGCGCAACTGGACGACAGCACGATCCGCCCGACCCCGGCGGCACGGCACCCCTGAAGCAGGCCGATCATGCCGCCCACGTTGTTGTCATAGTATTTCGCGGGGTCCGTCACCGACTCGCCGACATAGGCCGAGGCGGCAAAATGGATCACCGCCACCGCGCCATGCGCCCGCAGCGCCGCCGCAACGGCGGTGCCATCGCGCACATCGCCCCGCACCAGCGGCCCAAAGCGCACCGCAGCGGCATGGCCGGTGGACAGGTTGTCGAAGCAGACCGGCAGATAGCCCGCACGCGCCAGCGCCTTGCAGGCATGCGAGCCGATGAAGCCCGCGCCCCCGGTGACAAGAACGGTGTCAGGCATGGGCGAAAGCCGCATGCCGCACCGGAACGCCCAGTTCAGAGGCAAAATGCCGGATCGTCCGCGCAATGCCCTGTTCCAGCGGCACTTTCGGCTCCCATCCCAGAAGCTGACGGGCACGGGTGATGTCAGGCCGGCGCTGGCGCGGATCGTCCACCGGCAGCGGGCAACACACCAGACGCGAGGCGGCGCCAGTCTGGTGCAGCACCATCGCCGCCAGTTCGCGCATGGTGAACTCGCCCGGATTGCCCAGATTGACCGGCTGGCTGTAACCCGATGCCATCAGCCGCCGAAGCCCCGCCACCAGATCATCGACATAGCAGAACGACCGCGTCTGTGTGCCCTGACCATAGATCGTCACATCCGCCCCGGTCAGCGCCTGCACGATGAAGTTCGACACCACGCGGCCGTCATCGGGGCGCATCCGCGGGCCGTAGGTGTTGAAAATGCGCGCGATCCGCACCTCGACGCCCTGATGGGCGCCGAATTCCCAGAACAGCGTCTCGGCTGCGCGCTTGCCTTCGTCATAGCAGGCGCGTGGGCCGGTGGTGTTCACAGCGCCACGATAGTCCTCGGACTGAAGCGGAATTTCGGGGTCGCCATAGACCTCGGACGTCGAGGCCATCAGGATCCGCGCCCCGGTCGCACGGGCGACCCCCAGCAGGTTCAACGCGCCATCGATACAGGTCCGGAAGGTATGGATCGGATCACGCTGATAAAGTGGGGGCGAGGCCGGGCAGGCCAGGTTGTAGATCTCGTCCAGACGCCCGCTCCAATCGAGAGGATGGATGACATCGTGGCGCAGGAAATGGAACCGGGGATTCGACAGCAGCGGCGCGACATTCTGCATCCGTCCGGTCTGAAGATTATCGAGACAAACGACAGAATGACCGTCAGAAAGCAGGCTTTCGCACAGATGAGAGCCCAAAAAACCGGCGCCACCCGCAACCAGAACTGTTTTCCTGCGCCGACTAAAACGCTGCGAGACATCACTTGCGGCCATATCGGCCACGATCCTGCTTCCGTCCACTTCGATCGCTCCGCTTGAATGCGGAAAAGATAGGCCCGCCGACCGACGAAGCATCATTTATATCATGATTTCAGAGCCTTGGCGTAAAGACTCGCAGCTTCGGGGGCGTTGCTTTACTGATCCGTTCCGGCTCCGTCCATGTCTTTCGTATTGGTCTCGTTCTAAAGAATATGTCCAACTCGTGTCAATAACCAGGCAGTCGCGCGCGCGCGCCTTGTTTTCGCCATGATCAACGGACCGCGGCGAGGTATTATCTCTCAGATTGATTTTTAATATGTTTTAATAAACCTGGGCGCGATTATTGCCCGCTCGGGTTGCAATTCCGCGCCACCTTCCCCCGGTTTTGCGGATTTGTCGGAAACCGGCTGGCCTCGAACGGGAAACGACCGGGGCCTGCCCCCGCGCCGCGGTCGAGGCGATTGACTTCGCCAAGACCTCGCCCTTAGCCTCGACGTGCCCGCCGCTCGCGGCCGGGCCATCCGCGGGCACAGCCCGCCAACATCCAACAAGGGAGTATTCGAGTGCGGCGCTTCATCCTTATGTCCACCGCTCTGGCCGGCTTTGCGCTGCCGGCCGCGGCCGACGAGATTGCGGTCCTCGGCTGGGGCGGGGCCTATACCGTCAGCCAGGTCGAGGCCTATCACAAGCCTTTCACCGCCAAGACCGGCATCAACGTCGTCTCGGTCGACACCGACAACCCCGCCACGCCGATCAAGGCACAGGTGGAATCGGGCAGTGTCACGACCGATGTCGCCTCGGTCGAATATGCTGATGCGGTGCGGCTGTGCGACGAGGGCCTTCTGGAAGAGATCGACCCGGCGATCCTGCTGCCGGCGGCCGATGGCACGCCTGCGGTGGACGATTTCCTGCCCGGCTCGGTGGCGGAATGTTTCGTGGCCACCGACGTGTTCTCGACCGTTCTGGCCTATGACGCCAGCAAGTTCGCGGACGGCGCCGCCCCCGCGAAGCTGGCCGATTTCTTCGATCTTGAGAAATTCCCCGGCAAGCGGGGCATGCGCAAGAGCGCGAAGGTCAATCTTGAAATGGCACTGATGGCCGACGGGGTTCCCGCCGCCGAAGTCTATGACCTGCTGCTGACCCCCGAAGGCGTCGACCGCGCCTTCGCCAAGCTTGATTCGATCAAGAGCCAGATCGTGTGGTGGGAAGCCGGCGCGCAGCCGCCGCAACTGCTGGCCGATGGCGAAGTGACGATGACGATCGCCTACAACGGCCGGATCTTCAACGCCGCGATTTCCGAGAACAAACCGTTCGAGATCGTCTGGGATGGTCAGGTCTATGAATTCGAAGGCTGGGTGATCCCGAAGGGGGCGCCGCATCTGGAACAGGCCAAGGACTTCGTGGCCTTCTCGACCGGGTCCGAGCCGCTGGCCCGCGCAGCGGAATGGATCAGCTATGGCCCGCCGCGCAAATCCTCGGCGCCGCTGGTGGGCAACTTCTCGGACGGCAAGACCGCGATGAGCCCGCATCTGCCGACCAGCCCCGAGAACATGACCAACGCGCTGGCGTCCGACTATGAGTTCTGGGTCGATCACGATTCGGAACTGAACGAACGCTTCAACGCCTGGCTTGCCGGCTGACCTTGCGTTTCTGCCGCCCGGACCGACCGGGCGGCAGCCCTGCCCTTGCGGCACAAAGGTCGCACCCGGCCTGCCACGACTTGACCGGGGGCCGCGCGACAGGCCGAATGCCTGCGCGGAGGATGCGACATGGACCAAGACGAAACCGAGACGAAATACGTCCTCGGCTGGGTCACCAGTCAGGACAAGCTGGAGTTCGACCGCCACTACCCCGACGGCAGCCCGCTGGAGTTTGACAGCGAAGCCGCGGCAATCAAGGCGATCGCACCCGAATCCACCCGCCTGGTATTGAAGCAGGTGACACGGCACCGCAGCCGAGGCTGAGTCCCCGACCCGTTCCTGAACGGTCCCGGCCCCGCATCAATCCCGCTCTATTCCGGTGCAACAGCCGCCGGACCCGCCCGTTTTTTCGGCCGAAAGAGACAGATCGACGCAGGGGGTCGGAAAACGCGGCCTGGCGCAATGCGCATGTAAGGATGGTGCATTATGAGAACGACTCAGGGCGCCACGGTGACGCCCTAAATCCCTTCGGAGGAAAAGATGAGCGATAATGTCGGCTCTGCGTCCGGCCGCTCACATGCCGTTCAGGAGCACCCGGCCGGGTCCGTCCTGCACGGCGCGCCTGCGCGCTGCGTCCACACGACAGATGGCGCCGCCGCGATGGCGGAATGTGGCTGCGGCCTGACATGGTGCGATACGCCTTGGTCGTCCAGCCGCGCCGGCTGTCCGTGGTATAACGTCCGCGGCGCCTGATCCGCAGTACCGGCGGCCCGATCATGGCGGGCGCTGTCGCATCCCGGTGCAAGGACGGGCCACGAAGGCCGGGTGGCGGAAGGGCTTTGCCTGCCCCTAGGATCGGGTTAAGGGTCTGGCATCCTCCACCAGGACCAGAGAGCAGACAGTGACCGACGATCCACGCGACCTTCGCTTTCCGGAACAGATTTCCGAGGACAGGCCCGATCTGGCCCCTTATCTTGCCCAGCTTCGCGGCGCGGCGGCAGATGTTCTGCCCAGCGAGACGCGCGCCCGGCAGGTGCTTGGCGTGCCGGCAGCCGATCTCGACGCGCTTGCACGCGAATGGCGCAAGGCGCTGGCCATCGGGGAACGGCTGGGGCTGGCGGATGCGCTTTGGCGGACCGACATTCACGAAGCGCGAATTGCAGCGGCGAAGCTGCTGACGCAGGCGCGGCTTCGCCCGTCCGATGCGGCGGCCTGGGCGCTGCTGCGGTCGTGGTTGGCCGATCTTGACGGCGCGGCCATCGCGGATGCGGTCGGCATCGCCGCACAAAGGCGCATCGCGGCAGAGCCGTCGCGTCTGGACGAGGTCGAAGGCTGGACGCGCAGCCCACAGGTCTGGACCCGCCGCGCAGCCTTGACCGCAACGCTGCATCTGGCGCGGCTGCCCCATCCGAAACCGGCCGAATCCGCAGCGCGCGACCGGATTCTGGGCTGGATCGAGGCGGCCCTTGCCGACCGCGATGGGGCGATGCAGACGGCGGTGGGTGGCTGGCTGCGCGATCTGTCCAAGCACGATCCCGACCGCACCCGCGCCTTTCTTGACGCGCATGGCGACCGGATGACACCGCTGGCCATGCGCGAGGCAACGCGGCATCTGGGCTGAAAAGGCGTCCCCCACCGAGGCAGCGGCCAAAGCCATCCCGCGCAAGTGACGCGCGGCGTGACCAGGACGATGGTCCCGGTCGCAAATGCGTCAACACCCACCGATCACGCTTGAGGGCAGAATGTCGCAGGGTTAAGCTGTCTTTATGACCCCGCCGCTTGTCGACCCCTTCGCCCGCGCTGTGTCCTATCTGCGCGTCTCGGTCACCGACCGATGCGATTTCCGCTGCACCTATTGCATGTCGGAACACATGACCTTCCTGCCGAAGGCCGATCTGCTGACGCTTGAGGAGCTGGACCGGCTGTGTTCCGCCTTTGTGCGGCTGGGGGTGCAGAAGTTGCGCATCACCGGGGGCGAGCCCTTGGTGCGGCGCGGCATCATGACCTTCTTCCGCGCCATGTCGCGCCATCTGGACAGCGGCGCGCTGAAGGAACTGACGCTGACCACCAACGGCTCTCAGTTGGGGAAGTTTGCGGGCGAATTGGCGGCATGTGGGGTGCGACGGGTGAATGTCTCGCTCGACACGCTTGATCCCGCGAAGTTTGCCGAAGTCACGCGCTGGGGACGGCTGCCGCAGGTGCTGGACGGCATCGCTGCGGCCCGCGCGGCGGGGTTGGCGGTCAAGATCAATGCCGTGGCGCTGAAGGGCTTCAACGAGGACGAGCTGTTCCCGCTGGTGGACTGGTGCGGCCGCGAGGGCCACGACCTGACCTTCATCGAGGTCATGCCGATGGGCGAGATGGGCAATGATTATCGGATCGACCAGTATTGGTCACTGAAGGATCTGCGCGCCCGGCTGGCCGATCGCTTTGCCCTGATCGATCTGGCCGACCGCACCGGGGGCCCGGCCCGCTATGTCCGGCTGGCCGAAACCGGGCAGCGCGTGGGCTTCATCACGCCGCTGACGCACAATTTCTGCGAAAGCTGCAACCGGGTGCGGCTGACCTGCACGGGCGAGCTGTTCATGTGTCTGGGGCAAGAGGATCGCGCCGACCTGCGCCGGCCGCTGCGGACATCCAGCGATGACACCGCACTGGAATCCGCAATCCGCGATGCGATCGCGAAAAAGCCCAAGGGGCATGACTTCGACTATTCCCGCCAGACGGTGACCGGGCAGATGTCCCGCCACATGAGCCATACCGGCGGCTGAAGCCTACAGCGACGGGCCAAGGATGATCTCGGACCCGTCGGAAAACCGCGAAAACCGGAACCGCGTCAGATCGTGGCCCACCGGGCGCCCCGTGACCAGATCGGCCACCACCCGGCCGATACCGGGGCCGATGCCGAAGCCGTGGCCGCTCATCCCCGTTGCCAGCGTAAGACCGGGCAGGCGCGGCGCGCGATCGATCACCGGCACGACATCAGGCATGGTGTCGATCATGCCGGCCCATGTCGCCACCACCTGCGGCCGCCCCAGCGCGGGAAACGCCTTGGCAAAGGCGCTCTGCGCCCGCGCGATCGAGGCGCGGTTGGGTTCCGGGTTCAGCATCCGGATCGCTTCGAACGGCGATGGCATGGCGCGGGCCCATGTCCGCGGGGTGTTCCAGGCGTCGGGATAGTCGCGCGGGGCCAGCCAGCGGTAATGGGTGTTCAGAAAATCCTTCTTCAGCGCCTTGCGATATTTCAGGGCATGGCGGAAGGCATCGGGGCCGATGAAGAAATCATGCTCGGACCCGCTGGCGATGGTATAGCCGCCATCCTCGCGCCGACGGAAGGCAAAGTCGTCGTCGGCCGCGGCACCGGGCAGGATCTCGGGCATTGGCGCGGTCTGGGCGACCGAGGACAGCACCGATAGCTGCGGGATCTCGACCCCATGGGCGCGGGCGAACAGCGAGGACCAGGCCCCCCCCGCCAGCACCACCTCGGGGCAGGCGATGCAGCCGCGCTCGGTGACCACACCCGCAACCCGCCCCGCCGCCAGATCCAGCGCCCGGACGGCGCAATCTTCGACGATAGTGACGCCCTGCCCCGCTGCGGCCAGTGCCAGCGCCGGCACCGCCGACCAAGGCTCGGCCCGCGCATCCGATGCGGTGAAAAGACCGCCCTGCCACAGATCGGCACCGCCGTTCAGCCGTTCCCCCAGTTCGCGGCGGCTGAGAAGCCGGGTGTCCACGCCATTGTCCTGCGCATGGGGCAGCCATGCCTCGTAATTGGCAAGCGAGTCTTCGCGGTTGGCCAGATAGGTCACGCCGGTCTGGCGGAAGCCGAACGGATTGCGCAGACTTTGCGCCAGCCCCTGCCACAGCCGCAGGCTTTCCACCATGATCGGAAGTTCGGCCGGATCGCGGCCCTGCTGGCGGATCCAGCCCCAGTTGCGGCTGGATTGCTCGCCCGCGACTCGACCCTTTTCGCACAGGGTGACCCGCAGGCCGCGCTCGGCCAGATACCACGCGCTCATCACCCCGATGATGCCGCCGCCGATCACCACCACATCGCATTCGGCAGGCAGCGGGCCCGGGAAACGGGCGGGCACCGCCATCGAGATCGGGAAGGGCTTCATTCCGAAAGATCCCGGACCAGCCGCTGCATGAAATCCCAGCCGGCCTGAAACTGTGCAAGGTCCAGATATTCGTCGGGCTGATGCGCCTGGGCGATATCGCCCGGCCCGCAGACCACGGCCGAAAAGCCGGCCTGCTGGAACTGGCCGGCCTCGGTGCCGTAGCTGACGACACCCTGGCCGTTGTCGCCGGTCAGGCGGCGCACCAGCGCCTCGGCCGCACCGCCGGGTTCGGGGCGCAGAGGAGGATAGTTGAAGCGGCGTTCGACAAGGATCGCTGCCTCGGGCCGGATGCGGCGCAACTGAGCCTCGAGCGCACGGGCTTCGGCTTCGAAGGCGGCGATCCAGTCATCGGCGGTTTCGCCCGGAACGGCGCGGAAGCCCAGATCGAAGCGACACTCGGCGGCGGTGATGTTGCCGGCGGTGCCGCCCGACACGGTGCCGACATGGGCCGAGGTCCAGGGCGGATCGAACAGCGCCGCGACCGGCGTGGGGGTGCCGGCGGCGCCGGCCTCGTTCTGGCGGGTGGCCCAGTCGATCAGCCGCGCCGCCGCCATCACCGCGCTGACGCCACGGTGAAGGATCGAGGAATGGACCTCGTAGCCCTTGACCTTGACGATGCAGCCACCGCCGCCCTTGTGGCCGGTGACCACGCGCATCATCGACGGTTCGCCCACCACGACCGCGGCGGCCCTGGGCAGGCGGCGGGCCATTTCGGCGATCATGGTGGGCGCACCGAGGCAGCCGATTTCCTCATCGTAAGACAGCGCGAGTTGCAGCGGTCGCGCCACGCCGCGGTTCTGCGCCAGCGCCAAGGCCGCAAGCGAGAGCGCGACGAACCCCTTCATGTCGCAGGTGCCGCGACCGTAAAGGCGGCCGTCGCGTTCCGTCACCGTCCAAGGGTCAGAGGTCCAGGCCTGCCCCTCGACCGGGACCACGTCGCTGTGACCCGACAGGATCACCCCGCCTTCGACCTCGGGGCCGACATGGGCGTAAAGTGACGCCTTGGTGCGGTCCTCGTTCCAGACCCGGTGGGCGGCGATGCCGTGGCTGTCGAGAAACTCCTCGACCCAGTCGACGAGGGGCAGGTTCGAGTCGCGGCTCACGGTGGGGAAGGCCACCAGACGGTCGAGGATCTGGCGGGGCGTGAGCGGGCTGGGCATCGGGATCTCCTGCGTGGGCGGGAAGCGTGGGGCGGCGGCCGGCCAAGGTCAAGCCCCCGTGGGCGCACCCCAGGGCAGGACGGAAACCTTTGCAGGGCGCCGGGGCGCTGCCCCGGACCCCGGGATATTTGGGCCAGAATGAAGGGCCGGCCGGTCAGTGCATCTTGCGCTGGATGCGGCGGAGGGCGAGCCAGACGAGAAGGACAACAAGCGGCGTCAGGATGGCGTTGGCGACGCCCTTCGAAATGCCAGCGGCATCCGTCAGCGGATAGACCGCATAGGCGAGCAGGTTGACCGCGTAATAGCTGATGGCCACGACCGAGAGGCCTTCGACCGTGCGTTGCAGGCGCAGTTGCAGGTCGGCGCGGCGGTCCATGCTTTGCAGCAGTTGCTGGTTCTGGGCCGAGCGTTCGACATCGACCCGGGTGCGCAGAAGTTCGGCGGCGCGTTGTGCGCGTTCGGCCATCGAGCGCAGGCGTTCCTCGGCCGATTTCACTGTGCGCATCGCCGGATCGTAGCGGCGGGCCATGAATTCCGCGAAGGTCTGGCGGCCGCTGATGCGGTCTTCGCGCAGGGCGTTGATCCGGTCGTGGACGATCGCCTCGTAGGCGGCAGTGGCGCCGAAGCGGAAGGTGAACTGGACCGCGAGGCTTTCCAGCTCCGCATTGATGCGAAGAAGCTGGTGGAGGGCGTCTTCGGGCGATTGTTCGATCTCGTCGAGGCCGGAGACGAGGGTCGAGAGTTTCGGATCGAGCGCGTTCAGCCGTTGTGTCAATGTGCGGGCCCGCATGAGGCCGAGCATCGACATCGCGCGGTAGGTTTCGATTTCACAGAGTCGGGTGATGATGCGGCCAAGCCGCCGCGGGCCGGCGCCGGGTTTCACGAAGACCGCAAAGCGCATGTGGCCGGCGGGATCGATGCGGAAATCGCCCGCCACGATGGCCGCGCCGTCGACGATGCGCGAACAGGCGAGGCTTTCCGGCACGAACCAGCCTTCCACGCTGTCAAGGACGCGGCTTTCGTCTTCCGGCATTTCCTCGACGCGGATCAGCAGCGAGACGAGGCGGCGCCCAGGCGCGCGGTCAAGCCAGTCTTCGGGGAAGACCTCGGCCTTGGCGGGATCGAAGGGGCGGTTGTGCAGGCCCGGAACGAAGGCGGTGTAGGTGACGAATTCGGTATGGCTTTCCCAGCGCAGGTCGGCGCGGCCGATGGGGGCCGCGAAATGGGTGGCCTCGGGGGCCGGGTGGGCGGCACCGTTGCGGTCGAGAATTTCGAGCAGATGCGCACGATCGCGGTCGCGGTCGCGGTTGGCGGCATTGAGCGGCTCTTTGAACACCATGCAGACCACATGGCTTGGGGCTTCCAGCGCCGGGAAGGGGCGGGCGTGCAACTCATTGGCGAGTGCATAGCGCATCGGGTGGTCGTCAACGGGGGACATGGCGGGCTCCGGCTGGTTGCAACGAAGGTAGGGCGCGGGCGGGCGTGGCGAAAGGGGAGCCGATGTCACGGGATCATGAATTTCATCAACCGGGGCGATGGGTTGTGCAGATATGTGCCGAGCCGGGCCGGACAAACGGAAAACGCCCCGCCGGGGGGCGGGGCGTTTCGGGATCGGTGGCGGCGGATCACTCGATCAGCGGCAGCAGCGAATCGAGGCTTTTCTTGGCGTCGCCGTAGAACATCCGGGTGTTGTCCTTGTAGAACAGCGGGTTCTCGATGCCGGAATAGCCGGTTCCCTGTCCGCGCTTGGACACGAACACCTGTTTGGCCTTCCAGACTTCCAGCACCGGCATCCCGGCGATGGGCGAGTTCGGATCTTCCTGCGCCGCCGGGTTCACGATGTCGTTCGAGCCGATGACGATGGCCACGTCGGTCGAGGGGAAGTCCTCGTTGATCTCGTCCATTTCCAGAACGATGTCGTAGGGAACCTTGGCCTCGGCCAGCAGCACGTTCATGTGGCCCGGCAGACGGCCGGCGACGGGGTGGATCGCGAAGCGGACCGACTTGCCACGGGCGCGCAGTTTGCGGGTCAGTTCCGAAACCGAGCCCTGCGCCTGTGCCACCGCCATGCCGTAGCCCGGAACGATGATCACGCTGTCGGCGTCGTTCAGCGCCGCCGCCACGCCATCGGCGTCGATGGCGATCATCTCGCCCGAGATTTCCTGCGCCGGTCCGCCCGAGCCGCCGAAGCCGCCAAGGATCACCGAGATGAACGAGCGGTTCATCGCCTTGCACATGATGTAGGACAGGATCGCACCCGACGAACCGACCAGCGCGCCGGTGACGATCAGCAGGTCGTTGCCCAGCGTGAAGCCGATGGCGGCCGCGGCCCAGCCCGAGTAGCTGTTCAGCATCGACACCACCACCGGCATGTCGGCGCCGCCGATGCCCATGATCAGGTGCCAGCCAAGGAAGCCCGCAATCAGCGTCATCAGCAGCAGCGTCCAGACGGCAGTGCCTGCGGGTGCGTTGAAATAGACCACCAGCAACGCGACGGATGCGACGATGGTCAGGGCATTGATGAAATGACCGCCCGGCAGTTTCGCCGGCTTGCCGTCGATCTTGCCCGCCAGCTTGCCGAAGGCCACGACCGAGCCGGTAAAGGTCACCGCGCCGATGAAGATGCCAAGGAAGACCTCGACCTTCAGGATCAGGATCTCGACCGGGGTCTTGTGGGCCAGCACTTCGGCAAAGCCCGCAAGCGTCGCAAGATCGCCGCCTGCATCTTTCAGCGACACGACCGAGCCCAGTTCGAACTGGGCGTTCAGGCCGATGAACACGGCGGCGAGGCCCACGAAGGAATGCAGCGCCGCCACAAGTTGCGGCATCTCGGTCATTTCGACCTTTTTCGCCACATAGGCGCCGGCGATGGCGCCCGCGATCACCATCACGCCGATCACGACATAATGGCCGACGCCGGGGCCGAAGACCGTGGCGCCCACCGCCAGCGCCATGCCGACGATGCCATACCAGACGGCGCGTTTCGCGCTTTCCTGCCCCGAAAGGCCGCCCAGCGACAGGATGAAGAGGATGGCCGCGGCGATGTAGGCGGCGGATGTCAGTCCGATGCTCATCGGGGCCTCCTTACGACTTCTGGAACATGGCAAGCATCCGGCGCGTGACCAGGAAGCCGCCGACAATGTTGATCGAGGCGATCAGGACGGAAATCGCCGCAAGGATCACCACGAGCCAGTTGCCCGAGCCGATCTGCAACAGCGCGCCCAGGATCACGATGCCGGAAATGGCGTTGGTGACGGCCATCAGCGGCGTGTGCAGGCTGTGCGAGACGTTCCAGATCACCTGGAAACCGACGAAACAGGCCAGCGCAAAGACGATGAAATGCGCCATGAACGAGGGCGGAGCATAGTTGCCCACAAACAGCAGAAGCGCCGTGCCCACCGTCAGCATGGTCACCTGGCTCAGGGTCTGCTTGCGGAACGCCTTGTGCTCGGCCGCGCGCTTTTCTTCCGGCGTCAGTTCCTTGACCTTCTCGCGCGGTTTGGCGGCCGCGATCGCCGCAACCTTCGGCGGCGGCGGCGGGAAGGTGATCGCGCCGTCATGCGTGACGGTCGCGCCGCGGATCACGTCGTCTTCCATGTTGTGAACCAGAACGCCATCCTTCTTCGGCGTCAGGTCCGTCAGCATGTGGCGGATGTTGGTGGCGTAAAGCGTCGAAGCCTGCGCCGCCATCCGGCTGGGGAAGTCGGTGTAGCCGACGATGGTCACGCCGTTGGGGCTGACCACCTTTTGATCCGGCACCGTCAGATCGCAGTTGCCGCCGCGCTCGGCCGCAAGGTCCACGATGACCGAGCCGCGCTTCATCGCCGAGACCATGTCTTCGGTCCACAGCTTCGGCGCCGGGCGGCCGGGGATCAGCGCCGTGGTGATGACGATGTCCATCTCGGGCGCAAGTTCACGGAACTTTGCCAGCTGCTTTTCGCGGAACTCGGGGGACGAGGGCGCCGCATAGCCGCCCGTCGCCGCGCCGTCCTGGGACTCTTCGAATTCCAGATAGACGAATTCAGCGCCCATGGATTCGATCTGTTCGGCCACTTCGGGGCGGACGTCGAAGGCATAGGTGATCGCGCCGAGCGAGGTCGCCGTGCCGATGGCGGCAAGGCCCGCGACGCCCGCGCCCACCACCAGAACCTTCGCCGGGGGCACCTTGCCCGCCGCCGTCACCTGGCCGGTGAAGAAGCGGCCGAAGTTGTTGCCGGCCTCGATCACCGCGCGGTAGCCCGCGATATTGGCCATCGACGACAGCGCGTCCATTTTCTGCGCGCGGCTGATCCGGGGCACCATGTCCATGGCGACGACCGTCGCGCCGCGGGCCTTGCACAGATCCAGCAGCTCGGCATTCTGCGCCGGCCAGAAGAAGGAGATCAGCGTCTGGCCAGACCGCAGCATCCCGGCTTCGGCGGTTTCGGGTCCGCGGACCTTCACAACCACATCGGCGGCATCAAAAAGCGCACGAGCCGAGGCCACGACCTCGACGCCCGCCGCCTTGTATGCCTCGTCCGAGAAGCCCGCCTTCATCCCTGCGCCACTTTCGATCACGCAGTGATGGCCCAGCTTCTGCAACTGAAGGGCCGAATCCGGCGTCATTGCGACGCGGGCTTCGCCCTCGAAAATCTCCCTGGGTGCTCCGATCTTCACCAGTCTCTCCCCCTTTCGCGGTCCCGGCGGCCTTTTGCCGGCCCGCCTGTTTACATTGCGCAAGAAAGTTGCACAAGGCGGTTGCTGCCTTGCAGCAAATTGCCCGTTTGATCCAGATGGCGCGATGCCGCGGCGTCAGATCCAGCGCCGCGTGCGGGCCGCCCAGCGGTCGAACCCCTCGCCGAACAGGCGCCGCAGCCGGGTCTCTTCGGGCTCGATGAAGCGGCGCGTCAGCACCCACATGAAGGCCGGAACCAGCGGCAGGCCCAGCGGCGCGTCGATCCACAAAAGCACCGCCAGCAGGATCAGCACATTGGCCAGATAGATCGGGTTGCGGCTGAGGCGGAAGAGGCCGTCGGTGACCAGCGCGGAAGCCTCTCGGTGCGGCATGACCGGGGTGCTCCTTGCCCGCATCCGCCGCGCGGCCAATGCCGACAGCCCCAGCCCCAGCAGGCCAAGCGCCACCCCCGCCACATCGCCCGGAACGCCGAACAGGCCGAAGGGCAACAGCCGGTCCAGTGCCAGCGCGGCGATCACAAAGAGAAACAGCCACATCGGCGGCAGGTCGAGATGTTTCATTCGGCCTCCTTCGGTTCGCCCCCTCTTGCCATGCGCCGGGCCGCGCCGAAAGCCCCCGGCGCGCTTGCAGCCCTGCGCCTTTTGCCGCTACCTGCGCAAAGGCGGACAGAGGGTGCGATGACCGATTTCGAAGCGACGCGGGCGATGTTCGATCTGCCCGAAGGCATGATCTATCTTGACGGCAATTCGCTGGGTCCACTGCCCCGGGCGGCAGCGGACCGGGTGGCCTCCTGTGTGCGCGACGAATGGGGCCGAATGCTGATCACCGGCTGGAACCGAGCCGGCTGGATGCAGATGCCGCGCCGTCTGGGCGACCGGATCGGCCGGCTGGTGGGCGCCGAACCGGGATCGGTGGTGCTGGGTGACACCTTGTCGATCAAGGTGTTTCAGGCGCTGGCCGCGGCCTGCGAAATGCGGCCCGACCGACGGGTGATCCTGTCGGACAGGGGCAATTTCCCCTCGGATCTCTATATGGCCGAAGGGCTTTGCCGGATGCTGGGCGACCACGAGTTGCGCCTTGTCGCCCCCGAAGAGGTCGAAGGCGCGATCGACGACACCGTGGCCGCGGTGATGGTGACCGAGGTCGACTATCGCACCGGGCGCCGGCATGACATGGCGGCGATCACCGCAAAAGCCCATGCGGCCGGCGCGCTGGCGATCTGGGATCTGGCCCATTCGGCAGGCGCCCTGCCCGTCGCGCTGGCCGAAGATGGCGCCGATTTCGCGGTGGGCTGCACCTATAAATACCTGAACTCGGGGCCCGGGGGGCCAGCCTTCATCTATGTGGCCCCCCGGCATGGCGAACGGGCGGTGCCGGCGCTGTCGGGATGGCTGGGCCACGAGGCGCCCTTTGCCTTCGATCTGGCCTATCGTCCCGGCCCGGGGATCGAGCGGATGCGGGTCGGCACGCCCCCGGTGATCCAGATGGCGGCGCTGGATGCGGCGCTGGATGTCTGGGACGGGATCGAAATGGCCGACCTGCGGGCGCGGTCGCTGGAACTGACCGACCTGTTCATCGCCGAGGTCGAGGCGACCTGCCCGGATCTGCGTCTTGCCACCCCGCGCGAACACGCCCGGCGCGGCTCGCAGGTCAGCTTCCGCCATGCCGAGGGCTATCCGATCATGCAGGCGCTGATCGCCCGCGGCGTGATCGGGGATTTCCGCGCCCCCGACATCCTGCGCTTCGGCTTTACCCCGCTTTATATCGGCGAGGCCGAAGTGAGGCGCGCAGCCGAGATTCTGGCCGAGGTGATGGCCGGACGGCTTTGGGACCGCGACGAATACCGCACCCGCGCGGCCGTCACCTGACAGGCCGGGGCGAAGGAGCCGCCGTCGGGGGCATCGAGCCCCCGACGGCGGCGCTGCCGCGGACAAGGGCACGGTCGCACCTGCCCCGCCCGCCAAAGCGGCATACTCTGGCCGATGTTTCACTTTTTCTGCGACTGCATGTCGGGCTTTGACCACGGCTGCGGTGTGGTTTACCTTCTGCTGCCATACAGGTCTGGCCAAATGGGCCGGCAGGGGCAGGACGCGCAGAATGATTCGGATCGGACGGAATTTCGCGGTTGCCGCAGTGGTGACCGGACTGCTGGGGGCCTGCGTCCCCGAGAACGCGGTGGTGAACGGCAAGGTCGAGGAACCGGCGCCGAAGCTGCAACTGATGCAGGGCGTCTATGGGGCCCGGCCCGACGGCGCCTTCACGGTGCCTGCCGTCCCGGTGGAAAAGGTGCCGCTCGACTATCAGCGCCAGACCGTGGCCTATACCAGCAACGAGCCGCCCGGCACGATCATCATCAACCCGCAGGCGCGGGTGCTTTACTTCATCACCGGCAAGAACACTGCGATCCGCTATGGCATTGCTGTGGGCAAGGCGGGCTTTGAATGGTCGGGCACCGCGGTGGTCGCCAACCGGCGGCCCTGGCCGACCTGGACCCCGCCGAAAGAGATGATCGAGCGCAAGCCCGAACTGGTGAAATGGGAAAAGGGCCAGCCGGGCGGCCCGACCAATCCGCTGGGTGCCCGCGCACTTTACCTTGAGACCAACGGCCGCGATTATGGCTACCGCATCCATGGCACCCCGGAATGGCAATCGATCGGCCGCAGTGCCTCGTCGGGCTGCATCCGGATGATCAATCAGGATGTGATCGACCTGTATGAACGGGTACCGGACGGGGCCAAGGTCATCGTGATGACCCGCGACGGAAAGATGCCGACCGGGCTGACCCTGCCGCCGCCGGCGCCGAAAAAGGCCAAGCCCGTGACTGTGGCGGCGCCCGCAGCCGCGGCTGTGGTCGTGCCTTCGGGGCTGTCGAACCTGCCGATGCTGTCGCCCTATGGTGCGCCGCCGGCCCCTGCGACCAGCACCGACACTTCAGAGACCCCGGCGCCGGTCGTGCTGCCCGAGCCGGATGCCCCGGCCCCGGAAAGCCCCGCCGCCGCCCCCACGGCAGAGGCGCCGGCACCCACTCCACCCGCGGCGGCGGGCGCACCGATCCTGCTGCCCCCGGCCGAGGAATCCGCACCCCCGGCGACCAGTTCACTGTGATCCCGCGCGGACGGGGCTGGTCGAACGGCTGGCCCCGTCGCTGTTGCGGGCACGGGCCTCTTGTCACGCGCTGTATGGGTTCAGCATGGCGTGGGGGGGTGCGGAGTGCTTCGCCCCGCCCGTCAGCTTCGCCCCGCCCGTCAGCTTCGCCCCGCCCGTCAGCGGATCACCACAGCGACAGCCGGCAACTGACAAGAACCACGAGCAGCCCCGCCCCCTGCCGGGGTTCGGGCGGCTTGGCCCGATTTGCCGCGCAGCGGATCACAGCAACGGCAGCCGACGGTTGGCAAGAACCACCAACGGCGCCAGCGCCGCCGTCACCACAAGCCCGATCACCGTCCGCAGCGTATCGCCCATCTCGACGTCATAGGTGAAGTGCAACACCCAGACATGCAGCAGATACACCGCCGTCGCGAACAGCCCGATGGTGCGGCTTCGCCCCATCACCCGCCAGTTCCTGACCGCCAGAAACAGCAGCGGACACAGCAGGACCAGCGACAGATAGACCTCGAACACCGAGTTCTGCGCGTTCACGGCATAGTTCACCGCCCACTCCAGCGTCAAAAGCGCCAGCGCGGCGATGGCCCAAGGCAAGGGCCGCCGCGGCAGCCGATCCTCGTGCCGGGCAACAAGAACGCCCATCACCACGAAGGGAAAGCCCATCAGCAGGAAGTTGCGGTAGGTGTGAACCGAATTGAGCAGCCCATCCACCCCCTCATGCGGGACAAGGTGGAAATTGCCGGCATACTGGATCGCCACACCGCCAAGGAAGGTCACGCCCCCCAGCACGGCCAGCCGGCGTGAACTGCCGCCCCCCCGTCGCAACGCGGCAACCATCAGACCAGCCAGCAGCAGCGCCAGCAGATACCAGAGGTGGTAAAAGCCAAACAGCGCGATCTCGGTCCGGAACGCCTGCGAATGCAGCGCCCCCGGCCACCAGAGCGGCGCATAAAGCGCCATCCAGACCGCATACAACAGCGCCATACGCCCGGCCCAGCGCAGCGTGCCACCATCAAGCTGCCGTTCCAGATAATAGCCGTTGATGACGAAAAACGTAGGCACCGCAATGCGAAACAGGCAGTTCGTGAAGTAGCTGGCCGCGGTGGGGTCGACGTCACGCAGAAAGCCTGCATGAAGCCCGATCACCATGGCGGCCATCACGATCTTGAAGCCGTCAAGCGAGAGGTTGCGAAGCGGCGGGCGGTCGGCAAGGGCGGGCAAAGGGTATCCTGTCGGGGGTGGTCTGGCGTGACCCTAGCGCCCCGACTGGCAACAGGGAAGCCAGCGTATCGCCTTAATCTTCATGGATTGCGCCCGGTGCCTGCTTGCAGTTTTGCGACATTGGGCCAAAGATATGCGCTGATCGGGCAAAGCCACTTGTCTTGACGCGACATTCAGGGCGATCCGCACAACCAAAAGTTACCGCCGGCAGGTGCCCTGCGGGCGGAATGGCGCCTGCGCCTGCCGCCAAGGGCCTTCCCCTCGGATCGGCACCTACCTATAAGAAGGCGCCTGCCTCGTCAGAGTCGCGGGCATTTTCGTTCTTGCAGGACAGGACAAGCGCAGCATGTGGTTTCTCACCGGCCTTTTCTCGTCGGACATGGCCATCGACCTCGGCACCGCCAATACGCTGGTCTATGTCCGCGGCAAGGGGATAGTGCTGAGCGAACCCTCGGTCGTGGCCTATCACGTCAAGGACGGCAAGAAGCAGGTTCTGGCCGTGGGCGAGGATGCCAAGCTGATGCTGGGCCGCACCCCCGGCAGCATCGAGGCGATCCGGCCGATGCGTGAAGGCGTGATCGCGGATTTCGACACCGCCGAGGAAATGATCAAGCATTTCATCCGCAAGGTCCACAAGCGCACGACCTTTTCCAAGCCGAAGATCATCGTCTGCGTGCCCCATGGCGCAACGCCGGTGGAAAAGCGGGCGATCCGGCAATCGGTGCTGTCGGCGGGCGCCCGGCGCGCGGGGCTGATCGCGGAACCGATCGCGGCCGCCATCGGTGCCGGGATGCCGATCACCGATCCCACCGGCAACATGGTGGTGGATGTGGGCGGCGGCACGACCGAAGTGGCGGTGCTGTCGCTGGGCGATATCGTCTATGCCCGGTCCGTCCGCGTCGGCGGCGATCGCATGGATGAGGCGATCATCGCCTATCTGCGCCGACACCAGAACCTGCTGATCGGGGAATCGACCGCCGAACGGATCAAGACCTCGATCGGCACCGCGCGGATGCCCGACGACGGCCGCGGCCAGTCGATGACGATCCGCGGCCGCGACCTGCTGAATGGCGTGCCCAAGGAAACCGAGATCAATCAGGCGCAGGTCGCCGAGGCGCTGGCCGAGCCGCTTCAGCAGATCTGCGATGCGGTGATGCAGGCGCTGGAAGCCACGCCGCCGGACCTTGCCGCCGATATCGTCGACCGCGGCGTGATGCTGACGGGGGGGGGCGCGCTTCTGGGCGATCTGGATCTGGCGCTGCGCGAGCAGACCGGCCTGTCGATCTCGGTCGCCAACGAGTCCCTGAATTGTGTGGCGCTGGGCACCGGCAAGGCGCTGGAATATGAAAAGCAGCTTCGGCATGTGATCGACTACGACAGCTGACGGCACCCCGTCGGCTTGTGACGAGAGGCACCCGTGGCCAGAGACCGGACCAGACCGGAGGATTTCACCCGTCCGCTGCGCCGCATCCTTGTGGGCGGGCTGGTGCTGTTGCTGCTGGGCATCTTTTTGTTGTGGCGGATCGACAGCCCGCGGGTCGAACGCTTCCGCGCGGCCCTGATCGACCGGGTGGTGCCCTCGTTCGACTGGATGATGGCGCCGATGACGCGCATGGCGGGCATGGTCGACGACTTTCAGTCCTACACCAGGATATACGAGCAGAATCAAGAGCTTCGGCGCGAACTTCAACAGATGAAAGCGTGGAAGGAAGCCGCGCTGCAACTGGAACAGAAGAACGCCCGGCTGCTGGATCTGAATCAGGTGCGGCTTGACCCGAAACTGACGCATGTCACGGGGGTGGTGCTGGCGGATTCGGGCTCGCCGTTCCGGCAATCGGTGCTGCTGAACGTGGGCGCAAGGGATGGCATCCGCGACGGCTGGGCCACGATGGACGGGATCGGGCTGGTGGGGCGGATCTCGGGCGTGGGAAGGACCACAAGCCGGGTGATCCTGCTCACCGATTCCAACAGCCGCATCCCGGTGACGGTGCAGCCCTCGGGGCAGCGGGCGCTGCTGACGGGCGACAACTCGCCCAGCCCCCCGCTGGAGTTTCTGGACAAGCCCGATCTGGTGCGGCCCGGCGACCGGGTGGTGACCTCGGGCGATGGCGGGGTGTTCCCGGCCGATCTGCTGGTGGGCCAGGTGGCGCAGGGCCCCGACCGTCGCCTGCGGGTGCGGCTGGCCGCCGACTATGGCCGACTTGAATTCCTGCGCGTGCTGCGCAGCCACGAACTTCAGCCGATCACCGATCCGGGCGGGATTGTCGCCGCCCCGCCCGTTCCCGCAGACCCCGCCCCCGAGGGCGCCGATGGCTGAGGGGGTGCGACGGCGCGCGTGGCTTTACCCTTCGGCTTTCGCCGGGATCGCCGCGCTGATCTTCATGGTGCGTCTGTTGCCGCTGGGGATCGATGCCGGGGCATGGCCGGGGCCGGATCTTCTGCTGTGCCTGACGCTGGCCTGGGTGATCCGGCGACCTGACTACCTGCCCGCGCCCCTGCTGGCGCTGGTGGTTCTGGCCGAGGATCTGTTGCTGATGCGGCCGCCGGGCCTGTGGGCGGCGCTGGTGCTGATGGCGACGGAATTCCTGCGCTCGCGCGCTGCACTGACCCGCGAGCTGGGCTTTCCTGTGGAATGGCTGCTGGCGGCGGGGCTGATGCTGGGGCTGCGGCTGGCCGAGCGGATGATGGGCGCGCTGGCCTTCCTGCCGCAACCGGCACTGGGCGAGGCGCTGATCCAGACCGGGGCCTCGATCCTCTGCTATCCTTTCGCGGTTGGATTCTGCCGGCTGGTGCTTGGCCTGCGCAAGCCCGCGATGGGCGAACTGGATGCCTTCGGGAGACGGATGTGAGACGCTCGGCACGCGATACCGAGGACAGTGCGCGCAAGGTGAACCGCCGGGCGCTGCTGCTGGGCGGCGGGGTGGCGGCGATGTTTGCCGTTCTGGCGGGGCGGATGCGCTATCTGGCGGTGGATCAGGCCGACCAGTTCAAGCTGCTGGCCGAAGAGAACCGGATCAGCATCCGGCTGATCCCGCCGAACCGCGGCCAGATCTTCGACCGCAACGGTCGCCTGATCGCCGGAAACGAACAGAACTACCGCGTCGTCATCACCCGCGAGGATGCCGGCGATGTCGAGGAGGTGCTGAAACGTCTGGCCGAGGTGATCCCGCTTCCCCCCGAAGCGATCGAGCGCACCCTGACCGAAGTGCGTCGCCACAGCCCCTTTGTGCCGGTGATCGTGGCCGACCGGATGGCGTGGGAGGATCTGTCGAAGGTCGCGATCAACGCGCCCTCGCTTCCCGGCGTCACACCAGAGGTCGGCCTGTCGCGCGCCTATCCGCTGGACACCGATTTCGCCCATGTCGTGGGCTATGTGGGTCCGGTCAGCGAAAACGATCTGGCCAAGCTGGACTATCCCGACCCGCTGCTGAAGATCCCCGAATTCCAGATCGGCAAGATCGGCGTCGAGACCTGGATGGAGGACCGCCTGCGCGGCCGCGCCGGCACCAAACGCATCGAGGTCAATGCCTATGGCCGCATGATGCGCGAGATCGACCGCGTCGAAGGCGATGCCGGCGACGACATCCGCCTGACCATCGATGCCGAGATCCAGGATTTCGTGCAGGCGCGGCTGGGCAGCGAAAGTGCCGCCGCGGTGGCCATCGACGTGACCAACGGCGATGTTCTGGCGATCTGTTCCTCGCCCTCGTTCGATCCGAACCTGTTCGTGCGCGGCATTTCCTACAAGGATTATGCCATCCTGACCGAGGACGATCACCGCCCGCTGGCCAACAAGGCGGTGCAGGGCGCCTATCCGCCCGGCTCGACCTTCAAGATGGTCACGGCGCTGGCCGCGCTTGAGGCCGGGGTCATCAATGCCGATACCTCGGTCTATTGCCCCGGCCATTACGAGACCGGCGGGCGGCGCTTTCACTGCTGGAAGCGCGGCGGTCACGGGGCGGTATCGCTGGCGCGATCATTGTCGGAAAGCTGTGACGTCTATTACTACGACATCGCCCAGCGCGTCGGCATCGACAAGATTGCCGAGATGGGGCGCAGGCTGGGTCTGGGGATGCGCCACGACCTGCCGATGTCGGCCATCACCGAAGGCGTCATGCCCGACAAGGCGTGGAAGCGGCTGCGTTACGATCAGGAATGGCGGATCGGTGACACGATCAACGCCTCGATCGGTCAGGGCTATGTGCTGGCCTCGCCGCTGCAACTGGCGGTGATGACGGCGCGGATCGCCAGCGGCCGCGCGATCCTGCCGCGGCTTGTGCGCTCGATCGGCGATCAGGAACTGCCGGTGTCAGAGGCGCCGCCGCTGGGCATCGACGGCGCGCTGCTCAGGGCGGTGCGGCAGGGGATGCATTCGGTGATGAACGACCGCCGCGGCACCGGCTATTCCAACCGGGTGGCCGATCCGGCGATGGTGCTGGCGGGCAAATCGGGCACCAGTCAGGTGCGCAACATTTCGGCGGCGGAACGCGCGCGGGGCGTGATCTCGAACGACCAACTGCCGTGGAACCGGCGCGATCATGCGCTTTTCGTGGGCTTTGCGCCCTTTGAGGCGCCGAAGGTCGCGGTGGCGGTGGTGGTCGAGCATGGCGGCGGCGGTTCCTCGGTGGCGGGGCCGATCGTGCGCGACGTGGCGCTGCGCTGCCTGACGCCGGGTCCGCTGCCACCGCTGAGCGCCTATCCCAAAAGCCAGCGCGGCCGGATCGAGACCTTCCTGAACGCGCTGCCGCTGCGGCGGATCGAACCCGAAGTCACCGCCCGGTCGCGGGCCTGAGGCTGGCATGAGCTTTCTTGAATACCGCGTGAAATCGGCGCCGACAGGGCTGGCAAAGGTCTTGCACCTGAACTGGGCGCTGGTGCTGCTGGTGACGGCGGTGGCCTCGGTCGGGTGGCTGATGCTGTATTCCGTCGCCGGCGGCGATCTGGACACCTGGGCCGGGCCGCAGATGAAGCGGTTCGCACTGGGCTTCGTGATGATGCTGGTCATCGCCTTCGTGCCGATCTGGTTCTGGCGCAATGTCTCGGGGCTGGCTTATCTGATGTCGCTGGTTCTGCTGCTGGTGGTCGAGTTCTTCGGCCATGTCGGCATGGGCGCGCAACGCTGGATCGCCATCGGCCCGCTGGTGCTTCAACCGTCAGAGCTGGCCAAGGTCACGCTGGTGATGATGCTGGCCACCTATTACGACTGGCTGGACCCCAGGAAGGTCTCGCGGCCGCTGTGGGTGCTGATCCCGGTGGTGATGATCGTGCTGCCGACGGCACTGGTCATCATGCAGCCGAACCTTGGCACCTCGCTTCTGCTGTTGATGGTGGGGGCGACGGTGATGTTTCTGGCCGGCGTCAGCCTGTGGTATTTCGCGGTGGTCGCGGCGCTGGGGGTCGGCGCGGTGGTATCGGTGTTCACTCTGCGCGGCACCCCGTGGCAGTTCCTTCATGACTACCAGTATCGCCGGATCGACACCTTTCTTGACCCGACCGCCGATCCGCTGGGGGCGGGCTACAACATCATTCAGGCCAAGATCGCGCTGGGGTCGGGCGGCTGGACCGGCAAAGGCTTCATGCAGGGCACGCAAAGCCGGCTGAATTTTCTGCCGGAAAAGCACACCGACTTCATCTTCACCACTCTGGCCGAAGAGTTCGGCTTTGTCGGCGCCTTCTCGCTTCTGGCGCTTTATGCGCTGTTGATCGCGTTCTGCGTCGCCTCGGCGTTGCAGAACCGGGACCGCTTTTCGTCGCTGCTGATCCTGGGGATCGCGGCCAACTTCTTCTATTACATCGCGGTGAACCTTTCGATGGTCATGGGCATGGCGCCGGTGGTGGGGGTGCCCCTGCCGCTGGTCAGCTATGGCGGATCGGCGCTTCTGGTGCTGATGGCGGCCTTCGGTCTGGTGCAAAGCGCCCATGTCCACAGGTTGAGATGACCCGGATCTACTTTGCCGCCGGCGCCCGTCGCTGGGCCGATTACAGCACCCACCTTCCCGCAGCCCTGGCCGAGGCCGGCGTTCAGGCCGAGATCGTGACAAAGGCGCCCGACCCCGCGACGGTGGATTACATCGTCTTTGCCCCGGGTGGCGACATCACCGATTTCACCCCCTTCACCCGCGCCCGCGCGGTGCTTGGCCTGTGGGCCGGGGTCGAGCGCATCGTGGGCAACCGCACGCTGACCCAGCCTTTGTGCCGGATGGTCGATCAGGGCCTGACCGAGGGCATGGTGGAATGGGTGACCGGCCATGTTCTGCGCCATCACCTGAACCTTGACCGCTGGATCAGGGGGGAACCGGGCTGGCACCAGGACGCCCCGCCCCTTGCGCGCGAGCGGACGGTGGCGATGCTGGGTCTGGGCGAGCTGGGGGCCGCCTGCGCCCGGACGCTTGCCGGGCTGAACTTCCGCGTGCTGGGCTGGAGCCGGGCCCCCAAGACCCTGCCGGGAATCGAGACCGCGCATGGCGAGGCCGGACTTCAGCAGGTGCTGTCGCGCGCCGGGATCGTGGTGACGCTGCTGCCCGCGACACCCGAGACCGAAAACCTGCTGGATGCCCGCCGGCTTGGCTGGTTGCCGCCCGGCGCGGTGGTCCTGAACCCCGGCCGCGGCTGCCTGATCGACGAGGCCGCCCTTCTGGCCGCGCTGGATGCGGGGCGGCTGGGCCATGCGACGCTGGATGTGTTCCGCACCGAACCCCTGCCCGAGGATCACCCGTTCCGCGGCCATCGGCGCGTGACGATCACCCCCCATATCGCGGCCGAGACCCGCCCCTACAGCGCCGCCCGCGTCATCGCGGAAAACATCCGCCGCGGAGAGGCCGGTGAGCCATTCCTGCATCTGGTGGACCGGACACGGGGCTACTGACCGCCCGGTTCAAGATCCCCGCACCCGCCGCGTTTGCACGGCCCCGCGCGGGACGCGAACGCCCCCGGTTGCCCGGGGGAGAACCCAAAGCCCCTACCTGTGGCGGCGAAAGAAGCGCGAGCGGTCGTAAAGCTCCTCAAGCCGTTTCATCCGCGGCTCGGTCCGGTCCCATGTCAGGCTTTGCACCGCCGACAGCAGCGTTTCCACCAGCACCAGAACCGATACGGTCGAATCCCAGGCCGAGGGCGCCTCGACCTGACACGAAAAGGTATGACGCGCATGGGCCGCCGCGGGCGAGATCCAGCGGTCAGTGACCACGATCACCTCGACCCCCTGTTCGACCGCCAGTTCGACCACCTGAAGCACCATGTTTTCATAGCGGCGGATGTCGAACACCAAAAGCACATCCCCCCGCGCCATATCCAGCATCGCCGGCGGCCAGGTGCTGGACACATCCGACATCAGCGCGACGCCGGGGCGGGTGATCTTCATCAGGGTCGCGAAATAGTCCGCCATCGCATGGGTGATCCGCCCGCCCAGCGCGTAGATCCGCCGCTCGGGATCGGCCAGCAGCCGGGCGGCGGCGTCGAATTCGGCATGATCGATCTGCGCCAGCGTCGCCTGAAGATTGGCCACAACGGCATCGGCGAAACGGTTCAGGATATGGGTCTCGGGGACGCCCTCGGCCCAGCGTTCGTGCTTGGCCAGCGGCGACAGCAGCATCGCCTCGACCTCGTGGCGCAGGCCCGACTGGAAGTCGGGATAGCCCTTGAAGCCCAGCTTCTGCACCAGCCGCACCACCGTCGGCGTCGAGACATCCGCCGCCTTCGCCAGCGCCGTGATCGACCCCAGCGCCGCCACCGGATAGTGCCGCAGGATATGGGTCGCCAACTGCCGCTCGGCCCGTGTCAGGTCGGGCAGGGCGGCGCGCATGTGATCTTCGATCGAAGGCTGGCTCATCTGGTTCCTCGTCAGCCTGCGCGGCAGGCAGCTTTTCTGCGACCGATCCCCTTCCACTTGGTAAACATCTTAACACAACCAGCTTGCAAGAAAAATTCTTGACAGAAAGTGCGGTGCCGATGGAGCCTTTGTGCCAGCAGGGAGTGAATCGGACAATAATGACCCGAAGTGTCAAGATGCCGGCGAGCTATCCGGCCATCGTCGAAAACCGGGGCGGCAAGGGCCGCGCGATCCTGGTCTGTGAACATGCGTCAAAGGCGATCCCGCCGCGCTGGGGCGATCTTGGCCTGACGGCTGCCCAGCGCGAGGCCCATATCGCCTGGGACATCGGGGCACTTGGCCTGGCCCGCGGGCTGGAACGGCGGCTGGACGCGGTTCTGGTTCATGCGCCGGTGTCGCGGCTGGTCTATGATTGCAACCGCGCACCCGATCAGCCCGGCGCCATTGCCGAACGGTCCGAGATGCACCAGATCCCCGGCAATACCGCGCTTGATGCCGCCGAACGGGCCGAACGGACGGAATCGGTCTATCTTCCGTTCCACGAGGGGCTGCACGCCGAAATCACCCGGCGGATCGCACTGGGCCTGTCGCCGGTGCTGGTGACGATCCATTCCTTCACCCCGCAGTGGCACGGACGCCCGCGCGATCTGGAATTCGGCATCATCCACGATGCCGACGACCGGCTGGCCCGCGCCGTTCTGGCCGGGGTGGCGCCAACCGGCCTGCGCGCGGCATTGAACCAGCCCTATGCCGCGTCCGACGACGTGACCCATACGCTGAAGCTGCACGCCCTGCCCTATGGCCTGCCCAATGTCATGCTGGAGTTGCGCAACGACCTGATCGCCACCCCCGAGGCACAAGAAGCCATGGCCGACCGCCTTGCCCCTGCGCTTGCCGCCGCCCTGACGGCCGGCGCACATGAAATGGCGGGCTAGCGGATGGGGCGCATCCTTGTCGCCTTCGTCCGGCTGGTGGATCGCCTGAACTATGGCGTCGGCCGGTTCGCCATGTATCTGCTGTTCGTGCTGATGGCGGTTCTGCTGTGGTCCACGGTGTCAAAGGCATTCTTCAACCCGTCGCTCTGGACGCTGGAAATGGCGCAGTTCGTGATGGTGGCCTATTTCATTCTGGGCGGACCCTATTCGATGCAGATGGGCAGCCATGTCCGGATGGACCTGCTTTATGCCGACTGGCCCCTGCGCAAGAAAAGCTGGTGGGATGCGGTCACGATCTTCGCGGTGATCCTTTACCTGTGCGTCATGCTTTGGGGCGCGATCGATTCCACCGCCTATTCGCTGCAATACAACGAACGCAGCCCGACGGCATGGCGGCCCTACCTCTGGCCGATCAAGCTGGTGATGTGCCTCGGATTTGCGCTGATGATCCTGCAATGTCTGGCAATCCTGATCCGTGACGTGGCCACGCTGCGCGGGAAGACGATCTGATGTCCTATGAGATGATCGCCGTCCTGATGTTCTCGACCATGCTGCTTCTGATGCTGACCGGGCAGCGGGTGTTCGGGGTAATCGGCTTCGTCGCCGTGGTGGCCTCGCTGGCGCTGTGGGGCACGGGCGGGCAAAGCATGGGCTTTTCCGCCGCCATGAAGCTGATGAAATGGTATCCTCTGCTGACGCTGCCGATGTTCATCTTCATGGGCTATGTCATGAGCGAGAGCCGGCTGGCCGACGACCTTTACCGGATGTTTCACGTCTGGTTCGGCCCGGTGCCGGGGGGGCTGGCGATCGGGACCATCCTGCTGATGGTGCTGATTTCGGCCATGAACGGGCTGTCGGTGGCAGGGATGGCCATCGGCGCGACCATCGCCCTGCCGGAACTGCTGCGCAGGAACTACGACAAGCTGATGATAACGGGGGTCATTCAGGCCGGGTCAAGCCTTGGCATCCTGATCCCGCCCTCGGTCGTGCTGGTGCTTTATGCCATGATCGCGCGGCAGCCGGTGGGGCAGTTGTGGCTGGCGGGACTGCTGCCGGGGCTGATGATGGCCGGGATGTTCATGGCCTATATCTGGTTGCGCTGCCGCCTGAATCCGGGCCTGGGTCCGGTGCTTCCCCCGGATGAACTGGCCACCATCACCCGCGCCGAAAAGCTGCGCCTGTTGCGCGCGGGCCTGTTGCCGCTGTTCATCTTCGCCGCGATGATGGTGCCCTTCGTCAACGGCTGGACCAGCCTTGTCGAAAGCTCGGTCGTGGGCGCCCTGGTGACGGTGGCGGCGGCCATCGCCAAAGGCCGCTTCACCCGCGAGGTGTTCGAGACCTCGACCCGGGCGACGCTGGCGATTTCGTGCATGTTCATGTGGATCATCCTGGCCGCGCTGTCCTTCGGGGCGGTGTTCGACGGGCTGGGTGCCGTCCGCGCGATCGAGGGCTTCTTTGTCGATCAACTGGGCCTGTCGCCCTGGACGATCCTGCTGATGATGCAGCTTTCCTATCTCATCATGGGGATGTTTCTGGACGACACGGCGATGCTGGTGATCGTCGCCCCGCTTTATGTGCCACTGGTGGGGGCGCTCGGGTTCGATCTGATCTGGTATGGTGTGCTTTACACCATCACCTGTCAGATCGCCTATCTGACCCCGCCCTTCGGCTACAACCTGTTCCTGATGCGCGCCATGGCCCCGCCGGAAATCGGCATGCGCGACATCTATCGCTCGATCGTGCCGTTCGTGGCGATCATGGTGGCGGCGCTGGGGCTGGTGATGGCCTTCCCGCAGATCGCACTTTGGCTGCCCGAGACACTCTATGCGAAATGAGGGACGGCGAGAACCGTCCCCACCCATTGAACGGAGGTATGACATGACGACCAGACGGACATTCCTGACCACCGGCGCGCTGGCGGGCGCGGCCACGCTTGCCAGCCCCGCCGTCACCCGCGCGCAGGCGCCGATCAAATGGCGGATGCAGACCTATGCCGGCGCGGCGCTTGGCGAACATGTGGTGAAACCGGCGGTGGAAGCTTTCAACACCATCGCACAGGGCCAGATGGAGATCGAACTGTTCTACGCCGATCAGCTGGTGCCCACGGGCGAACTGTTTCAGGCGATGCAGCGCGGCACCATCGATTGCGTGCAATCCGACGACGATTCCATGGCCTCGCCGACCGAAGTGACGGTGTTCGGCGGCTATTTCCCGCTGGCGCTGCGCTATTCGCTGGATGTGCCGGCACTGTTCAACAAATACGGGCTGGGCGCGATCTGGGCCGAGGAATATGCCAAGGTCGGCGTCAAGCATATCTCGGCGGGTTCCTGGGATCCGTGCAACTTCTCGACCAAGAAACCGATCAACAGCCTGGCCGACCTGCAAGGGCTGCGCATCTTCACCTTCCCCACCGCCGGCCGCTTCCTGACCCGATTCGGCGTCGTGCCCGTCACCCTGCCTTGGGAAGATGTCGAGGTGGCGCTGCAAACCGGCGAACTCGACGGCCTGGCCTGGTCCGGCATCACCGAGGTCTATACCGTCGGCTGGGCCAACGTCACCGACTACTTCCTGACCAACAACATCTCGGGCGCCTGGATCGGCCATTTCTTCGCCAACATGGACCGCTGGAACGAGGTTCCGCCGCATCTTCAGGAACTGCTGCGGGTCTGTTTCGAACAGTCGCACTACTACCGCCAGCACTGGTATTGGGCCGGCGAGGCGCATCTGCGCGTGAACGAGACCAAGCTGAAGCTGACCACCATCCCCGACGCCGAATGGGCCGAGGTCGAGACCGCCGCGGTCGCGTTCTGGGATGAGATCGCACAGGAATCCGAGGTGAAGGCCCGCGTCGTCCAGATCATCAAGGACTATAACGAGACGATGAAGAAGGCCGGCCCCCCCTACCGCTTCTGATGCCGGACCGGGGCGGCCCTGCGCCGCCCCACCCCCTGCAAAGCCCCCTGCCCGCGAATTGCCCTGATCTGCAAAGTGCCCCGGCCCAGGGTGTCCCCCCGCCGAGACGAAAACGAGGACGAACATGCCCGGCAACATGACTTTCGACGCCCTGAAAGAGGCCGCCGAGCACGGCAAGATCGACACGGTGCTGGTCGCCTGCGTCGACATGCAGGGCCGCCTGATGGGCAAGCGGTTCCATGCGCAGCATTTCATCGACAGCGCCCACCATGAAACCCATTGCTGCGACTACCTTCTGGCCATCGACATGGAGATGACCACCGTTCCCGGCTACAAGACCTCGGGCTGGGAAAAGGGTTATGGCGACTATGTGATGAAGCCCGACATGGCCACCCTGCGCGCCCTGCCGTGGCAGCCGGGCACGGCGCTGGTGATCTGCGACCTGCTGGATCATCACCACCACGAAATCCCGCAATCCCCCCGCGCCATCCTGAAACGCCAGATCGCCCGCGCCGAGGCGATGGGCTTCAAGGCGATGATGGCGACCGAGCTTGAATTCTTCCTGTTCGAAAATTCGTTCGATGCGGTGCGGGATTCGATGCAGGCATCGGGACAGATCCGCGACCTGAAGCCGATCAGCGCCTATAACGAGGATTACCACATCTTCCAGACATCCAAGGAAGAAGCGGTGATGCGCGCCCTGAGGAACGGCCTTTATGGCGCCGGCATCCCGGTGGAGTGTTCCAAGGGCGAGGCGGACGCCGGTCAGGAAGAAATCAACGTGAAATATTCGGACGCGCTGGACACGGCCGACAACCACACGATCACCAAGACCGCGGTGAAGGATATCGCCCATGCCGCGGGCAAGTCGGTGACCTTCATGGCGAAATACGATCACCGCCGCGCGGGATCGTCCAGCCACATCCACCAGTCGCTCTGGACGCTGGACGGCCAGCCCGCCTTCGCAGATCCTGCCGATCCGCATGGCATGTCGGCCACGATGAAGCATTTCCTGGCCGGCCAACTGGCCCATGCGCAGGAAGTGACCGCCTTCCTTGCGCCTTACATCAACAGTTACAAACGCTTCTGCGTCGGCATGTTCGCCCCCACCAAAGCCGTCTGGAGCCGGGACAACCGCACCGCAGGCTTCCGCGTCTGCGGCGAGGGGACCAAGGCCATCCGCATCGAATGCAGGATCGGCGGCGCCGACCTGAACCCCTATCTCGCCTGTGCGGCGCTGCTGGCGGCGGGGCTTGACGGCATCGAGAAGAAGATGGAACTGGAACCCGAGATGAAGGGCGACATGTATTCCACCACCGGCATCCGCGAGATCCCGAAGACGCTTCGCGCGGCAGCGGAACTTCTCAACGGGTCCACCATGCTGCGCGCGGCGATGGGGGATGAGGTGGTCGACCACTACATCCATGCGGCCGAATGGGAGATTTCCGAACAGGACCGCGTGGTGACCGATTTCGAACTGGCCCGCCTTTTCGAGCGCGCCTGACACGGGGAACATGATGACGAAACCGATCCAACTGATCTCGCCCGTGGATGGGCGGGTCTATGCCGAGCGGATGCCGCTGTCGCTGGAAAAGGCGCAGGCCATGGCCGCCCGCGCCCGCGCCGCGCAGCCGGCATGGGCCGCGCGGCCCCTGGCCGAGCGTATTGCGCTGGTCAAGGCCGGCGTGGCGAAGCTGAACGAGATGAAAGAACAGGTGGTCGAGGAACTGGCCTGGCAGATGGGCCGCCCCACCCGCTTTGGCGGCGAGTTCGGCGGCGTGAACGACCGCACCAATTACATGTCCGAAATCGCGGAAACTGCGCTGGCGCCCACGGTCGTGGAAGGGTCGGACCGGTTCGATCGCCGAATTGTGCGCGAGCCGGTGGGCGTGGTCTTCATCATCGCGCCGTGGAACTACCCCTACCTGACCACGATCAACACGCTGGTCCCGGCGCTGATCGCAGGCAACACGGTGGTGCTGAAACACGCCAGCCAGACCCTTCTGGTGGGCGAGCGTCTGGCCGAAGCCTTTCACGCCGCGGGGGTGCCTGCGGATGTGTTCCAGAATGTGGTCCTTGACCATGCCACGACCGAAACGCTGATCGGCGCCCGCGCGTTCAACTTCGTGAACTTCACCGGCTCGGTCGGGGGCGGCGCGGCGATCGAACGCGCGGCGGCCGGCACCTTCACGGCGCTGGGGCTGGAACTTGGCGGGAAAGATCCGGGCTATGTCCGCGCCGATGCCGATCTGGACGCGGCGGTGGACAGCCTGATGGACGGCGCGATGTTCAACGCCGGTCAGTGCTGCTGCGGGATCGAGCGGATCTATGTCCACGAAAGCCTGTATGACGCCTTCGTGGAAAAGGCGGTGGCCTGGGTCAAGACGCTGAAGCTGGGCAACCCGTTTGATGCCGACAGCACGCTGGGGCCGATGGCGAACGTGCGCTTTGCCCGCGTGGTGCGCGACCAGGTGGCCGAGGCCATCGCCGCCGGGGCCAAGCCGCTGATCGACCCCGCGCTGTTCCCGGCCGATGATGGCGGGGCCTATCTTGCGCCGCAGATCCTGACGCAGGTCAGCCACGACATGCGGGTGATGAAAGAGGAATCCTTTGGCCCGGTCGTGGGCATCATGAAGGTCTCGGGCGACGAGGAAGCCATCGCGCTGATGAACGACAGCCCCTATGGTCTGACCTGCTCGATCTGGACGGCCGATGCCGAGGCCGCCGCCGCCATCGGTGCGCAGGTCGAAACCGGCACCGTGTTCATGAACCGCTGCGACTATCTGGACCCGGCGCTGTGCTGGACCGGCTGCAAGGACACCGGCCGCGGGGCGGCGCTGTCGGCGTTGGGCTACATGTCGGTCACGCGGCCGAAATCCTACCATCTCAAGAAGGTGACGAAATGACGATCCAGGCGAACTGGTCCTACCCCACCGCCATCAAGTTCGGCGCGGGCCGCATCGCGGAACTGGCCGAGCAGTGCAAGGCCATCGGGCTGAAGCGGCCGCTTCTGGTGACCGACAAGGCGCTGGCGTCGCTGCCGATCACCGCCGCGGCACTGGATCAACTGGAGACGGCGGGCCTTGGCCGCGCCTGTTTCTCCGAGGTCGATCCGAACCCGAACGAGAAGAACATGGAAGCCGGCATCGCCGCCTACAAGGCGGGCGGACATGACGGGGTGATCTGCTTCGGCGGCGGCTCGGCGCTGGATCTGGGCAAGATGATCGCGCTGATGCATGACCAGACCGTATCGGTCTGGGATCTGGAAGATATCGGCGACTGGTATACCCGCGCCGATGCCACGAAGATCGCCCCCATCGTCGCGGTGCCGACCACCGCCGGAACCGGGTCCGAGGTCGGCCGCGCCGGGGTGCTGACCAATTCGGTCACGCACAAGAAAAAGATCATCTTCCACCCGAAACTGCTGCCCGCGGTCACGATCTGCGACCCGGAACTGACGGTGGGGATGCCGAAGTTCATCACCGCCGGCACCGGCATGGACGCGCTGGCCCACTGCCTTGAGGCCTATTGCTCGCCTTTCTACCATCCGATGAGTCAGGGCATCGCGCTGGAAGGGATGCGGCTGGTGTTCGAGAACCTGCCCAAGGTCTATGCCAACCCCACCGACCTTGAGGCCCGCGCCCATATGATGAGTGCGGCCGCCATGGGGGCTGTGGCGTTCCAGAAAGGGCTGGGGGCGATCCATTCGCTGAGCCATCCGGTCGGTGCGGTCTACAACACCCACCACGGCACCACCAATGCGGTGGTGATGCCGATGGTGCTGGACTTCAACCGCACCGCCATCGAAGACCGGATCGAACGCGCCGCGGCCTATCTGGGCATTCCGGGCGGGTTTGACGGATTCCGTCAGAAGATCATGGAATTGCGCGCGGAACTTGCAATCCCCGAGACGCTATCGGCGATGGGGGTCGAGGCCGCCCGGCTGGACGAGCTGACCGAAATGGCGCTGGAAGATCCGTCCTGCGGCGGCAACCCGGTCGAGATGACGCGCGAGAATACCCGCGCGCTGTTCGCGGCCTGTCTCTGACCCAACCGCGGCCCGCGTTTTTGCGCGGGCCGCAGACTAGGCCCGTCCACGGCTGCACAAACCGCGGGCAGGCCGTTTTGGAAGGCAGGGGCGATGCAGCATCTTTCATCGGATACGGTCGTCATCGGCGGCGGCGTGGTGGGGCTGACCATCGCGCTGACCGTCGCGCAGCGCAGGCGGTCGGTGATCCTGATCGATCCCGAACCGCCGGGCTCGGGCGCGTCTTATGGCAATGCGGGCACGATTGCCGATTATGCCGTGCTGCCGGTTGGCACGCCTGACGTGCTGCGAAACCTGCCTTCGCTGATCTTCGACCGCAATTCGCCGCTGGCGATCCGGCATGCGGCGCTGCCCAGCCTTGCGCCATGGCTGCTGCGCTTTGCCGCGCAATCGCTGCCCGGGCCTGCGAAACGGAACGCCCGGGCCATCGCGGCGCTTCTGGCCTCGGCCACGAAAAGCTGGGAAAACCTTGCGGTCGACATCGGCGGCCGCGAAATCCTGACCCATCGCGGCTGTCTTTACGCCTATGACTCTCGTGCGGCCTTTCGCGCAGCCGAGGCCGACATGACCTTCCGCCGCAGCCTTGGCGTCAGGGTCGACCTGATCCCCGCCGCGGCGCTGGCCGGGATGGAACCCACCCTGCCCGCGATGGAAGGCGCAGCCTTTTTCCCAGATGCGGTCTTTCTGTCCGATCCCGGCCGCATGGTCGGCCTGATCGCCGCCAGCGCCCGCCGGGCCGGCGTGCAGATCCTGAAGGCCCGCGCCGACCGGCTGGAACGGCGCATCGACGGTGTGATCGTGGGTGGTCCGGGCGTTGTCATCCACGCCCGCCGCGCGGTGATCGCGGCCGGGGCACATTCGAAACCGCTGGCAGCCCAGGCCGGGGATCGCGTGCCGCTGGATACCGAGCGCGGCTATCATGTTGAATGGGATATGGATCACGCCGCGCTGACGCGCCCCACCTGCCCGACCGCACGCGGGTTCTACCTTTGCCCGATGGAGGGCCGGTTGCGGGTGGCGGGCACGGTGGAACTGGGCGGCCTGACCGCGCCGCCCTCGGCGCATCGGATCGCCCGGCTGATCGCAGGCGCGCAGGCAATCTTTCCCGATCTGGACAAGCCGTCGCGGACATGGATGGGATTCCGGCCCTCGATGCCTGACAGCCTGCCGGTGATCGGTCCGTCGCGGGCGGGCGGAGAAATCCTGCACGCTTATGGCCACGGCCATATCGGGCTGACGCTGGCGCCGATCACGGCGCGCATCGTGGCGGACCTGCTGGATGCGAAGGCGCCAGAGGTGGATATCGGGCCTTATCTGCCATCCCGGTTCTGACGGAACGGGCAGACCGGGGCGCTGCCCCGGACCCCGGGATATTTGAGCCAGAATGACAAGGGGCCGGCTTTCCAGCCGGGGATGACAAGGCGGAGCATCCAGCCATCGGGGGCGTCGAGACGGCGACGATGGGGGGCGTCTTTGGCCTGTTCGGGTGTCACACGGGGGCGCGGGTTGTCGTCGACATGCCCGGATGGTTGCAGGCTGAACCATGGTTCGGGTGTCGCGCCGGGCGTGGGTGTCGTGGCCCGTCATCTTGCCGGTCCGGCTGATCACCTGGCCCGTAGGGGCTGTCTGGCTGAACGCGCTGCCGTCTCGATGCGGACAGCAGTCAGACGCATGCCTGTTCTGGGCCGGAGAGACGACGGGGCGCCCCGCGCGACCATCCATCACCGCGGAAAGCAAGGACGCGCCGTCGGGCGAGCTTGCCAGAGCGGGCCGGATCTGACGGCGCAACGGCGCCGCCCATCCTTTGTCAACCCTGCCTGCGTCCCACGGTTCCCCGCTGTCAAAGCATCGAGGGCAGCACCTGATCTGGCGGGCGGTGGCCGTCAGCGAAGGTCTTGATGTTCAGGATCACCTTCTCGCCCATCTCGATGCGGCCTTCGAGTGTGGCCGAGCCCATGTGCGGCAGCAGCACCACATTGGGCAGTTCGCGAAGGCGGGGGTTGATCTCGTGGCCATGTTCGAACACGTCAAGGCCCGCGCCAGCGATCTCGCCCGCACGGAGGCCGCGGGTCAGGGCGTTCTCGTCGATCACTTCACCGCGCGAGGTGTTCACGATCACCGCGGTGGGTTTCATCAGTTTCAGCCGTCGCGCGTTCATCAGGTGGAAGGTCGAGGGGGTGTGCGGGCAGTTGACCGAGATGATGTCCATCCGCGTCACCATCTGATCGAGGCTTTCCCAATAGGTCGCCTCGAGTTCGGCCTCTAGCTCGGGGCGCAGGCGCTTGCGGTTGTGATAGTGGATCTGCATGCCGAAGGCGCGGGCGCGGCGGGCAACCGCCTGCCCTATCCGGCCCATGCCGAGGATGCCCAAACGGCGCCCGCGCAGCCTGCCGCCCAGATGTGCCATCGGCGCCCAGCCTGCCCAGTTGCCACCCTGCATCTCGGCCAGGCCCTCGGGGATGCGCCGCGTGACCGCAAGGATCAGGGCCAGCGTCATGTCGGCGGTATCTTCGGTCACCACATCGGGGGTGTTCGAGACGAGGATCCCGCGCTGGCGCGCCGTCGCCACGTCGATGTGATCGACCCCGGCGCCATAGTTCGCGATCAGCTTCAGCTTGGGCCCGGCCTGTGCCAGCATGGTGGCGTCGATCTGGTCGGTCACGCACGGAACCAGCACATCGGCGCGGCACATCGCCTGCACCAGCTCGTCCCGCGTCATCTTGGTGTCGGGGTCGCGAAGTTCGACATCGAACAATTCCTTCAGACGGGTCTCGACCACGTCCGGCAGGCGTCGCGTCACGACAACACTGAGGCGTTCGACGGGCATTCTCTCTCTCCCTGCACTTCCAAATCCGGGCCTGTGGTGGCAAGGTGCCGCCAAGCGGGGCGCGGCACAAGCCCCGGCAGAGGCGGGACGGCGCGGCATGACGCCATGCGCGCCGAAAAGGCGGAACCGAACGATGGGACGGATGATCGCGGCGCTTGCTGTGGTGCTGGCACTGGTGGCAGGCGCAAAAACGCAGGCGCAGGACATGGCGGTGGAGCCGTCGGTCGAGGCTGCGATGGCGCCGCCGCCCGGGATGCCGGGAATGGGGCCGGTGACCAACCTGCCGCTGCCTCGGTATGTCTCGTTGAAGACGTCCGAGGGCAATGCGCGGCGCGGGCCGGGTCTGACGCATCGGATCGACTGGGTGTTCACCCGCGCCGGGATGCCGTTGCGCGTCACTGCCGAATACGAACACTGGCGCCGGGTCGAAGATTTCGAGGGCGCGGGCGGCTGGGTGCATTACTCGCTGCTGTCGGGGGTGCGCTCGGCCATGGTGGTGGCCGAGATGGCCGATCTGCACGAAGATCCGGCCAGCGGATCGCCGGTGAATGTTCATGCCGAGCGCGGGGTGATCGTGCGGCTGTTGCAGTGCATCACCGACTGGTGTCGGATCGGTGCCGGAGGCGAGCGGGGCTGGGTCATCAAGACCGCGCTTTGGGGCGTCGATCCCGACGAGGTGCTGGAGTAGCCTCGGCCCGCCAATGTCAGGGCCTTGCTGCGGGCCGGATTCTTGACGGGCTGTGCGGGGGCGGCATCATCCCCCTGACGGGTTTCAGAGGGTTTGATCCTTTCCGCCCTTAAACGCACTTCAAATCAATGCCTTGCGGGGCGGGGATTTCACCGGATTTAAGACTGAAAGCCGGATTTTCCGTGTCCGGCGGTCGATTGGCCGCATGAGGCGCGGAAAAAGCGCAATGAAATCAGATGACGGCGCCTGGGGCTGGACCCGGCCTGGATGCCGAACGGCAACCAATCGGGTGCCGCTCTGTCAGTGCCAGGAAGAAGGCCGCGCTCCATGCCAATCCGGCTTGCGGTGGCACTGAAAACCTGCATCTGCTTCAGAAGGTCCAACATGGACCTCGCGGCCAGGTCGGCGTCCGGGATGCCCGCCACCGTGTCGCCGCCGAAGATCGGTCCTTCAGGCAATATGCGGGGGCTAGGGGTTTGATCCCACGGTTTGAGGGTGCGATCCTTTCGAAGGAATGGAAGGAAGCACCAGGCGGGACTTCCCGCGGGCGAGTATGATGAGGCGGCCCACGCCCGCTTTGCCAAGGCGACACCCGCAAGGCCGAGATCGCCCGCTTCCTGACCAAGGGCGGCGTAAGCGAGGCGCGCGGGCTGATCGTCCAGCTTGTCGCCGCCGCTTGGGCGAAGTTCGGGGCGGACGGCACGATGAGCCTTCGCCGCATCCTGCGGGCCGTGGGGGGCCTCGATCCGGTGAACTTCGCGCCCGCGCTGCTGCCGGATCATGCGCGCACCGGAGGTCCGCGGGCCGAGATTTCGGACGAGGCATGGTCCTTCTGCATGACCACGCCGCGCGATGCCGGGCCGCAGTTCCCGCACAAGCAGGCATGGCGCGACGTGGCCCGCAGGTGGGGATGGACCTGGCCGAAGTACATCACCGCATGGCCGCGCGGGAACGCTGTTCCCGAGCCGCAAGCTTCAGTCGTGAGGCCGCGGTGCGCGCGCTCCATGCCGATCACGCGGGACAGGGAGCCATGACGGCGCTGGCCCTCGTGTCACTGGACGGGCGCGCCCTGGACTTCCGGGTGGACTTCGACGGCAAGATTGTCCGCATCGTCATGCTGGGCCTGATCGATGTGGCATCGAACTGCATGTGCGGATACGGGTTAGCCGTTTCTGAAAACGCCGTCGCGACGCCGCATCTGATCCGCAACGTCTGCCGCGAGCACGGTATCTTCGGCACCCTTTTTACCGGCAACGGTTCGGCATTCCCCCGGGCATCTGGTGGCAGGCGGAACCGACTTCAAATGGTGCGGCAAGCCGGGCGTGAAGCCTCTTGGCGTCTGCTATCACCTCGGGATCGACATCACCTTCGCCCTGCCCGCCAACGGGCAATCGAAGATCGCCGGGCGGCCCTTCGCCACCCTTTCCAGTGTGATCGATGACCGGCCCGAGTTCCGCGGCGCTCACGCCGAGCATGCACCCGGCGCGACCCCGACGCCGAATGTCGTGCCGGTCCCGTTCGCGGTGGCCGAAGCTGTCATTCGGCGCAAGATTGATCGGCACAACCGCGAAGGCGACCGGCGCAGCCAAGGCATGCGCGGCCGCTCCTATAAGCAGATGTTCAGCGCCGGCCAGAAGCACTGGATCATGCGCAAGCCTATGGTGCAAAAGCATTATTTTTCCGGGCTGATTTACAAGCCCGCTTCGGTGGATCGCTGAGGCCGGGTGCAGGTCAATACCTGGACCCAGGGCGATGCGACGTCTCGGGCCGCGCTGATGCCCTGGCACAAGAAGGGGCAGATCCTGATCGGCCGAAACCCAGACGGTTTTGCGGACCCGACCTTCGCCTTCGATGAGGCGGGCCGGCTGATCTGCAACCGGATCATGCCCGTTAGGCAGGGTGTTTACGAATGCCTTGAAGGGGGACGCGCGAAGCCGCGAAGAACCGCAAGGCGGCGCGGGTTGCCGTGGCGCAGGCAGCCATTCCCGGATATCGGCGGCTGGTCTCGGACCTTCTGAAACCACTGCTCAGACGTGGCGAAATCCACTCTCTGGTCGGGGCGGCCATGCGAAGGGATGGCCGACAACTCATTGCAGGCTAAGGGGCGAAACCCGTGCGAGACCCGCCTGTTCCGAATCCGCCAGCGGGGCGGTGACATGCTGCGCACGGACACCGATGGCAGTTGTTTCAGACAGGTCCAGCACAGGCGGCCCCGATCAGGCGGCGCTGTTCAGGATTGCCGCTTCGGCCGCGTCCAGCCTTCGGCCCAGTTCGTTCATTTGCAGGATCGCGCGGTTGACCTGCTCGACCCCGATCGTCTGTTCCTGACAGGCGGTGGTGATGTCGCCGACCAGCCCCGCGGTGCGATGCATGTCAGGCAACAGGCGGGCAAGGCTCTCCTCGGCCCGGGCCGAGGCGGCCAGCGTCGCTTCCGCCAGTTCGGCGATCTCGGTCGAGGCCTGTTCCACCCGCTCGGCCAGTTTGCGTACCTCGCCGGCGACCACAGCGAACCCGGCGCCATGGCTGCCGGCGCGGGCGGCCTCAATCGCGGCGTTCAGCGCCAGAAGGTTGGTCTGGCGCGCGATTTCCTGCACGACGGTCACCCGGGCAGCGATATCGCGCACCGCCGCCGCCGCCCCACCCACGGCATCGCCGCCGGTGGCGGCCAGATCGCTGACCTGTGCCGCGGCCTCTCGGGTCTGCTGCGCATTGTCGGCGGTCTGGCGCACGGTGGCGGCAATCTGTTCCATCGCCGACGAGGCATCGGCCAGCGAGCGGGAAAGCTGAACCGCGACCGCGCGCTCCTGCTCGATCTTGCGGCGTTCTTCTTCCAGCGCCTCGAAATAGGTCGAGACGCCGTATTCCATATCAAGGATCGTCGCCTTCAGGATGACGCCGATCTGTCCGGCCGCCCGGTCCACCCGGCGCCGCGACAGGAACCCGCGGCCCAGCATCCGCGGCAGCATCAGTGCGACCACCTTTTCAAGGATCAGCGCATAGCCGCCCAGATACCAGCGCGGCTCCAGCCCGATGCGGGCATGGGTGCGGCCCACACGGGTTGCGGTGGCGACATAGTCCCCGTCGATCTGACCCGAGGCGATGCGCTCCCAGTGCGCGATCTGCTTTTCCTTGGCGTGGTCCATGCGCGAGGGATCGCGAAAGAACTTTGCGGCCTCGGGTGTGGCGCGGACATTGTCATAAAAGTCGTGCAGCGCCTCTTGCACCGCCTGAAGGAATATCTCGCGCGTTTCGGGAAGCCGCTCCAGCGCCCCATCGTCAAGCTTCAGAAAATCCAGACGCTTCTGCAAGTCTTGCTGTGTGGTCACGACTGATACCCCAGAATGAATGGACACTGATTAAATCATGTGCGCTTTCCAGAATATGAATCCGGGCACCGCGACAATCCCTGCATTCGCGCCAAATTGCTACGAACAAGCGGCAAACCAAGCCGAAAGAATGTGAAAAGGGGGCCCGAAGGCCCCCTTTCCGTCCATCCCGCGAAGGGCGGTGGATCACATCATGCCGTCCATGCCGCCCATGCCGCCCATGCCGCCGCCGGCCGGAGCGCCTTTCGGCTCGGGCTTGTCGGCGATCATGGCTTCGGTGGTGATCAGCAACGAGGCGACCGAGGCCGCATCTTCCAGAGCGGTGCGAACCACCTTGGCCGGGTCGATCACGCCGAACTTGAACATGTCGCCATATTCTTCGGTCTGGGCGTTGAAGCCGAAGGTCTTGTCGTTCGACTCGCGCACCTTGCCGGCCACGACCGAACCATCCACGCCCGCGTTCTGGGCGATCTGGCGCAGCGGGGCTTCCAGCGCGCGGCGCACGATGGTGATGCCAGCGTTCTGGTCCGGGTTCTCGCCGGTCAGACCGTCAAGCACCTTGCCAGCCTGGATCAGCGCCACGCCGCCGCCGACAACGATGCCTTCCTGCACGGCCGCACGGGTCGCGTTCAGGGCGTCATCGACGCGGTCCTTGCGCTCTTTCACTTCGACTTCGGTCATGCCGCCGACGCGGATCACGGCCACACCGCCGGCCAGTTTCGCGACACGCTCTTGCAGCTTTTCGCGATCGTAGTCCGAGCTGGTTTCCTCGATCTGGGTGCGGATCTGCGACACGCGGGCTTCGATCTCGGCCTTGTCGCCCGAACCGTCCACGATGGTCGTGTTGTCCTTGTTGATCGAGACTTTCTTGGCGCGGCCGAGCATGTCGATGGTGACATTCTCAAGCTTCATGCCCAGGTCTTCCGAGATCACCTGACCGCCGGTCAGGATCGCGATGTCCTGAAGCATGGCCTTGCGGCGATCACCAAAGCCCGGGGCCTTGACGGCGGCGATCTTCAGGCCGCCACGCAGCTTGTTGACCACCAGCGTGGCCAGCGCCTCGCCTTCCACGTCTTCGGCGATGATCAGCAGCGGACGCTGGGCCTGAATCACGGCTTCCAGCAGCGGGACCATCGGTTGCAGCGACGAGAGCTTCTTCTCGTGCAGCAGGATGAACACGTCTTCCAGTTCCGCGGTCATCTTGTCGGCGTTGGTGACGAAGTAGGGCGACAGGTAGCCGCGGTCGAACTGCATGCCTTCGACGACTTCGACTTCCGTTTCGAGACCCTTGTTCTCTTCGACGGTGATCACGCCCTCGTTGCCGACCTTCTGCATCGCGTCAGCGATGAAGCGGCCGATCTGGGCTTCGCCGTTGGCCGAAATGGTGCCGACCTGAGCGACTTCATGCGAATCCGACACCGGACGCGAGGCGCCCTTGATCGCTTCCACGACCTTGAGGGTCGCAAGGTCGATGCCGCGCTTGAGGTCCATCGGGTTCATGCCCGCGGCCACGGCCTTCAGGCCTTCCTTGATGATGGCTTGCGCCAGCACGGTGGCGGTGGTGGTGCCGTCGCCCGCTTCGTCATTGGTGCGGGAAGCGACTTCCTTCACCATCTGCGCGCCCATGTTCTCGAACTTGTCGGAAAGTTCGATTTCCTTGGCGACCGACACACCGTCCTTGGTGATGCGCGGCGCACCGAACGACTTGTCGATCACCACGTTGCGGCCTTTCGGGCCCAGCGTGACCTTCACGGCATCGGCGAGGATGTTCACGCCGCGCAGCATGCGGTCGCGGGCATCGGTATCGAACTTGACGTCCTTGGCAGCCATTTTGTTGCTCCTGATTTTCTGTTGATGCGAATGTCTCGGGCGACTCAAAGCCCTGCCCCGTCAGAGGGGGGCCAAGCCGCGATCGGCCTGATGTCAGGCGATGATCCCGAGAATGTCGCTTTCCTTCATGATGAGCAGTTCCGCACCGTCGATGGTGACTTCGGTGCCCGACCATTTGCCGAACAGCACGCGGTCGCCCGCTTTCACCGACATCGCGATCAGTTCGCCCGAGTCCTTGCGCGCGCCTTCGCCGGTGGCGACCACTTCGCCCTCGGCCGGTTTTTCCTTGGCGGTGTCGGGGATGATCAGACCGCCCTTGGTCTTTTCGTCGCTCTGGACGCGGCGGACCAGCACGCGGTCATGCAGCGGTTTGAATGCCATCTGAGAACACTCCCTAGGTTCCAGGTTGAATACTATTGGCACTCACCATCAGCGAGTGCCAACGCCGGGAGAATTAGGCAACGCGCGGACGCCTGTCAACGGGGGGAATGCGTCAAATTGGCCGCCGCGCCTTGGCGCGGGCGGCGGTGCGTGCCACCTTCAGGCTTCACAACAAAGGATATGCCCCGCATGGCCCGACCGACGCCCCTGCTTGCTGCGCTGATCCTGTGGGTCGCGGCGCCGCTTCACGCCGCCTGCACCGGCGTCGACCTGATCGACGCGCTGCCCGCCGCCGACCGCGCCGCGGTCGAGGCCGAAGCCGCCCGCCAGCCCTTTGCCGCCGGCAATTTCTGGCGCGTGACCCGCGGCGACGAGCAGGCGGTGGTGGTCGGCACCTATCACCTGAACGACCCGCGCCACGATGCCAGCGTCGCGCGGTTGCGCCCGATCATCGAAAGCGCACAGACGCTGCTGGTCGAAGCCAGCCCGGCCGAGGAAGCGCGGCTGAAAGAGGCGATGGCGAAAGATCCGTCGCTGATGCTGTCCGATGGCCCCACCCTGCCCGAGCGGCTGACCGAAGACGAATGGCGGATGCTGTCGGATGCGCTGCGGGCGCGCGGCATCCCGCCCTTCATGGCAGCGAAATTCGCACCGTGGTATGTCTCGATGACCATTGCCATTCCGCCCTGCGCGATGGCCGAGGCACAGAACCCCGATGGACTTGACCGCCGGGCGATGAGGGTGGCCGAAGCGGCGGGCGTGCCGATTGCGGCGCTGGAGCCTTGGGACACCGTGTTCGGTCTGTTCGCGGACCTCGGCGAGGACGAGCAACTGGCGATGATCCGCACCGCGCTGCCGCTGGAGGATCGGGTGGCCGATCTCGCCGTGACGCTGTCCGGGCGCTATTTCACCGGCGAGTCGCGGAAAGTCTGGGAATACATGCGGCTCGAATCACACGACATGCCCGGCTATACCCCGGAAAGCGCGGATGCCGAATTTGCGCGAATGGAAGAAACGCTGATCCTTGGCCGCAACCGCGCCTGGGTTCCGGTGATCGAGACGGCGCTGGCGCGCGGCCCGGCCGTGGTCGCGGTGGGCGCGCTGCACCTGCCCGGGCAGGATGGCGTGCTGGCACTGCTGGAACGGCGGGGCTTCCGGGTCGAGCCGCTGACGCCCTGAACCTAGCGCGGCGTGTTGAACAGGGATGTGTAGACCGAAGCCGGCTTCAACGAGCGGCTCAGTTCGGCCAGAACCAGTTCATAGGGCAGATGGGCACGCGGATCGCGCATGGAAGACTCCTGTCAAGCATTCTGCGGGCGAAGATGGCGCCTGTGGGCGTGCAGCACAATTTCCGCATCGTCGCACCCGCCATGCCGCAGGTGCATGACACGCCCCCGCAGGGCCATGGCGTAAAGCCCGGGATCCAGGCCCTGCCCGGACGCGGGCGCGCCCCGGCCACAGGACGACCGGGCCGATGGCACCGCAGAACCGCCCACGGCCCGGTCCGGGTCCGCCGCCCCGTGGCGCCTCTCCGGGCACAGGACAGGCATCAGTCCAACTGCCGCCCGGACGCCCTGCACCGCCCCCCGCCGGTTGGTCTGTGGCCGCGTTGCTGCACTGCGGCAAGCTGCGTGCCGCTATCGTGACAAGGTCAAGATCCGCCCCTATAAGGCGGCCAGATCCATCCGCAGCGGGACATTCCAAATGATCAAGGTTTTCGGCCACAAATCCCCCGACACCGATTCCACCGGCTCGCCCATCATCTGGGCGTGGTATCTGACCGAAGTGGCCGGCACCCCCGCCAAGCCCGTCCTGCTGGGAGAGCCGAACACCGAGGCGGCCTTTGTGCTGCGGCACTGGGGGTTGGACAAGCCCGAGATCATCACCGATGTCACCGCCGAGGACACCTGCGTGATCGTCGACACCAACAACCCGGCCGAACTGCCGGCCTCGATCAACGACGCAAAGGTGGTGGGCATCATCGACCACCATCTGCTGGTCGGCGGCATCAAGACCAAATCGCCGATCGACATCACCATCCGCCCGTTGGCCTGCACCGCCACCATCATGCACGACCTGATGGGTGATGCGCTGTCGCGCGCGCCCCGCGCGATCAAGGGCGCGATGCTGTCCTGCATCCTGTCCGACACGCTGGAGTTCCGCTCGCCCACCACCACGCCGCATGACCGCGCGGTGGCCGAAAAGCTGGCCGCCGATCTGGGCATCGACATCCCGTCCTTCGCGGCCGAACTGTTCGCCGCAAAATCCGATGTCTCGGCGTTCTCGGATGCCGAACTGCTGCGGATGGATTCCAAGGAATACGAGATCGAGGGCAAGCAGTTCCGCATCTCGGTGCTGGAAACCACCGCACCGCAGGTTCTGCTGGACCGCAAGGCCAGCCTGATGGCCGCCATGCCGGGCGTTGCCGCCCAAGATGGCGCCGATCAGGTCGTGCTGTTCATCGTCGACATCCTGCGCGAAGAGGCCACGCTGCTGGTGCCGAACGATCTGGTGAAGCAACTGGCCGAGAAAAGCTTTGGCGCGACCGTGACCGGCGACAGCGTGGTGCTGCCCGGCATCATGAGCCGCAAGAAGCAGATCATCCCGGCGCTGAAACTGTGACCACGGGGGCCGGGCAACCGGCCCTTCATCGACGGCCGGGCGGCGCATCGCCCGGCCGCGACCGTCCCGCACGGGCGACGCGCCCGGCCCCTGACCGGAAAGGCGCATCCCATGAGCCGCATCATCGCTTCGCTGGCCGAAATCTCGGGGCCCTACCGGGCGCTTTACTGCGACCTGTGGGGCTGCCTGCACAACGGCCGCCAACCCTTTCCCGAGGCGGTCGAGGCGCTGCGCGCCTTCCGGGCCAAGGGCGGGACGGTGGTGCTGTTGACCAACGCGCCGCGGCCGAAGCCTTCGGTGCGCCGGCAACTGGATACCATCGGCGTGCCCACCGACTGCTATGACGAGATCGCCTCGTCCGGCGATGCGGCGCAATATGCGCTGGTGACGGGGGCGGTGGGGCGCAAGGTCTATCACCTTGGGCCGGACAAGGATGACACCTTCTTCACCGAACTGTCCGACGACCTGACCGGCATCGCGGCCAACCAACCACCCATCGAAAAGGTGCCGCTGGCGCAGGCGCAGGGCATCGTCTGCACCGGCCTGTTCGACGACCTGACCGAAACCCCCGACGACTATCGCGCCACCCTGCTTTACGCCCGCGAAAAGGGGCTGAAGCTTTTGTGCGCCAATCCCGACATCGTGGTGGATTACGGCGACAAGCGCATCTACTGCGCCGGCGCCATCGCCGAAGCCTATGACGCGATGGGCGGCGAAAGCCTGTACTTCGGCAAGCCCCACCCGCCGATCTACGATCTGGCCAAGCGCCGGCTGGATGCGATCCGCCCCGGCATCGTGCACGAGGAAATCCTGTGCATCGGCGACGGCATCGGCACCGACATCCGCGGCGGCATGGCCGAGGATCTGGACACCCTGTTCATCACCGGCGGGCTGGCCATGGACATCTTCGGCGAGAATGGCGAGCGGCTGGACCCCGCGCGGCTGTCGAACTGGCTGGCCGAGGTCGAACTGTCGCCGTCCTATGTCATCCCGCGGTTGCGTTAACCCGACGGCAAGATTGTTGCGCCTTTAGTCGCAGGCGGGAACATTTATTGCCCGCGCATCTTGTGCTGCGATGCAGCGCAGATTAACGTGCACGGCACCAGCTAAGGGATTCGCAGGATGCTCGACAACATGCCCCGCGGGACGATCTGCATCGAAGACCTCGAGATCGGCATGAGCCGGTCCTTGCGCAAGGAAGTGACCGACCGCGACATCGAACTGTTCGCAGAAGTCTCGACCGACCGGAACCCGGTGCATCTGGACGACGATTACGCACGCGACACGATCTTTGAAGGCCGCATCGCCCATGGGATGCTGACCGCGGGCCTGATCTCGGCCGTGATCGGCGAACAGTTGCCGGGCCATGGCACCGTCTATCTGGGCCAGTCGCTGAAGTTTCTGGCCCCCGTCCGCCCGGGCGATGTGGTGCTGGCCGAAGTGACGGTGACGGCGATCGATCACGGCAAACGCCGGGTGACCCTTGAAACCCGCTGCCTCGTGGGCAATACCACCGTCCTGAAGGGCGAGGCGCTGGTTCTGGCGCCAAGCCGCAAATTCGACTGACGGCGGGCTCCCCGCCCGCGGGGACCGATGCGCATCTACCACCATTGGCAAGGGCTTCAGGCGTGCGACCGGGGCGCCTCGGTCGCGATGGGCAATTTCGACGGCCTGCACCTTGGCCATCAGCGGGTGATCGACCTTGCCCGCGGGCGCGGCCCCTTGGGCGTCATCACGTTCGAGCCGCACCCACGCGAGGTCTTCGCCCCCGACGCCGCCCCCTTCCGGCTGATGAACGCCGAGGCCCGCGCCAACCGTCTGGCCAAGCTGGGGGTTGAGCGGCTTTATGAACTGCCGTTCGACCGCGCGCTGGCCGGGCTTTCCCCCGAGGATTTCGCCCGCGACGTGCTGGCCCGGGGGCTGGGCGTCAGCCATGTCGTGGTGGGCGCCGACTTCCGCTTTGGCCGTGGCCGCAGCGGCACGGTGGCGGATCTGTCCGCGCTTGGCCAACGCTTCGGCTTTGCGGTGACGGCGGCGGATCTGCTGACGGTCGAAGGGCTGGAAATCTCGTCCACCGCGATCCGCGTCGCGCTGAGCGAGGGCCGCCCGCGCGATGCAGCGACGATGCTGGGCCACTGGCACCGGATCGAGGGCGAGGTTCTGCATGGCGACAAGCGCGGTCGCGATCTGGGCTTTCCCACCGCCAACATGTCGGTGAACGGGCTGCATCTACCGCGCCTTGGCGTCTATGCGGTCAAGGTGGACGTGCTGAGCGGGCCGCAAAAGGGCACCTATTCCGGCGCCGCCAGCCTTGGCGTGCGGCCGATGTTCGGCGAGAACCGGCCCAATCTGGAAAGCCATCTGTTCGACTTTGCGGGCGAGCTGTATGGCGAACATCTGTCGGTCGCCTTCGTCGACTATCTGCGCCCCGAAATGGTCTTTGACGGCCTGCCCGCCCTTGTCGCGCAGATGGATCGCGATTGCGCCCGCGCCCGCGAAATCCTGACCACCTGATTCCCCTTTTCCGCCCCACGGGGCCCAAGGTGCCGCGATGACCAAGCCCCCCGCCCTTCGCCCGTCGTTCTGGGACCGCGTGCCGCTTGACCGGATGAACCCGGCCGAATGGGAGTCCCTGTGCGACGGGTGTGGCAAGTGCTGCCTGAACAAGATCGAGTTCGAGGACACCGGCGAAGTCGCCTTCACCCGCATCGCCTGCCGCCTTCTGGACGGCGAAAGCTGCCGCTGCACCAACTATGAAATCCGCCGCCAGTTCGTGCCCGATTGCGTGCAACTGTCGCCCGCAACACTGCCCAAGATCGCCTACTGGATGCCGCGCACCTGCGCCTACCGGCTGCTGTGGGAAGGCAAAAGCCTGCCATCGTGGCATCACCTGCTGACAGGCAGCCACGACTCGATCCACGAGGCCGGCGCCTCGGTCCGCGGCTGGACCGTGCCCGAATTCGAGGTGAACGAGGACGACTGGGAAGACCACATCATCGACGAGACCCCCTGACCCCCCGCGCCGGGCGCCTTGCCTGCACATCCATGTCACGGCGCCGCCTGATCGGTCAGCAAACAGAGAGCGCAAGGCGACATTTCGGTATTGGTCCTCTGGTGCGGTTTTCAAGACCCTGGCCCGGTGCTAGAGGGTGTTCGACATCACGAATCCGCCCCTGAAACGCGGGCCCCCCGAGGAATATCCCATGCCAGCCATGAACGAGCCGAAGCTGATCTCCGGCAACGCCAACCTCGCGCTTGCGAAATCCATCGCGCGGCGGATGTCGGTGCATCGCGGCATGGCGGTCTCGTTGGTGGATGCCCGGATCGAGCGGTTCAACGATCAGGAAATCTTCGTCGAAGTCTACGAGAACGTCCGCGGCGAAGACATGTATGTGATCCAGCCGACATCGAACCCGGCAAACGACAACCTGATGGAACTGCTGATCATGGTCGATGCGCTGCGGCGGTCCTCGGCCAGCCGCATCACCGCGGTGATCCCCTATTTCGGCTATGCCCGGCAGGATCGCCGCGCCAAGGCCCGGACGCCGATTTCCGCCAAGCTGGTGGCGAACCTGATCACCGAGGCCGGCGTTGACCGTGTCCTGACGCTGGACCTGCACGCGGCCCAGATTCAGGGCTTCTTCGACATTCCGGTGGACAACCTGTATTCGGCGCCGGTCTTTGCGCTGGATATCGAACACCATTTCAAGGGCCAGATGCAGGATCTGATGGTGGTCTCGCCCGACGTGGGCGGCGTGGCGCGGGCGCGCGAGATCGCCAAGCGCATCAACGCGCCCCTTGCCATCGTCGACAAGCGCCGCGAAAAGCCCGGCGAGATTGCCGAGATGACCGTGATCGGCAACGTCACCGGCAAGAAATGCATCATTGTCGATGACATCTGCGACACCGCCGGCACGCTGTGCAAGGCGGCCGAAGTGCTGGTGAACAACGGCGCGACCGAAGTCCATTCCTACATCACCCACGGCGTCCTGTCCGGCCCGGCGGTAGAGCGGGTGCAGAAATCGGTGATGAAAAGCCTTGTCATCACCGATTCGATCGAACCGACCGCCGCGGTGCAGGCGGCCTCGAACATCCGCATCGTGCCGACCGCACCGATGTTTGCCCAAGCCATCCTGAACATCTGGAGCGGCACCAGCGTCTCGTCCCTGTTCGAGACCGACACGCTGGTTCCGATCTATGAAGGCATGTATCAGCGCGGCTGATCCCGGCGCCATCCAACCGCAAAGGCCGCGTCCACGCCGGGCGCGGCCTTTGTCATGCGGGGCTCATGCCGCGTGCAGGGCAATCCCGTGCCGCGCCGCCAGATCGGTGAAGAACTGCCACGCCACCCGCCCAGACCGCGCGCCACGGGTTGCCTGCCACTCGATCGCCTCGGCGCGCAATGTGGCGGGATCGATCACCAGCCCATGCGCCGCACAATAGCCGCCGATCATCTCCAGATATTCGTCCTGCGAACAGGGATGGAACCCCAGCCACAGCCCGAAACGGTCCGACAACGACACCTTCTCCTCGACCGCTTCCGACGGGCTGATCGCCGTCGAGCGTTCGTTCTCGATCATGTCGCGCGGCATCAGATGACGCCGGTTCGACGTGGCGTAAAGGATCACATTGTCGGGCCGGCCCTCGATCCCGCCATCCAGAACCGCCTTCAACGATTTGTAATGCTGGTCGTCGTGGCTGAAGGACAGGTCGTCGCAAAACAGGATGAAGCGATGCGGCGCGGCGCGCAGATGCTTCAACAGTCGCTGCACCGAGGGCAGATCCTCGCGGCTCAACTCGACGATCTTCAGCGGCGCACCGCCCGCGACCACCGCCGCATGAACCGCCTTCACAAGGCTGGATTTCCCCATCCCCCGCGCGCCCCAAAGCAGCGCGTTGTTGGCCGGCAAGCCGCGGGCGAAATGCCGGGTATTGTCCAGCAGGATATCGCGCGCCCGGTCGACCCCCACCAGCAACGACAGATCCACCCGCGCCACCCGCGCAACGGGCTCAAGTCGGTCTGGCGCTGTGTGCCAGACAAAGGCGCAGGCGGCATCGAAATCGGGCGCCGGCATCGGCGGTGGGCTCATCCGTTCCAGCGCCGCCGCGATCCGCTGAAGCGGATCACTCATGCCTTGCCATCCTCATCCTCGTCGTCCTCGACCCACAGGCCCTCGGCGCGCAATTCGGCCTCGCGCTTGCGCTCAATCCGGCGGATCAGGAAAATCGAGACCTCATACAGCGGATAAACCGCACCGAACAGGATCAGCTGGGACATCATGTCGGGCGGCGTGACCAGCGCGGCCACGACAAGGATCAGCACGATGGCATATTTCCGCATCGCCTTCAGCCCGCGCGAGGTGACAAGCCCCGCCTTGCCCATCAGCGTCAAAAGCACCGGAAGCTGGAAACACAGCCCGAAAGCCAGAATGAAATTGGTGGTCAGCGCCAGATACTGCTCCATCGAGCCCTGAAACACCACGCCAGCCAGCTGGGCGCCATCCTCGGCCCCCGGCTGATCGGTCATGAACTGCTGAAAACCAAGGAAGAAGTCGAAGGCGATCGGCAGAACGACATAGAAGGCAAACAGCCCTCCCAGCAGGAACATCACCGGCGAAGCGATCAGGAACGGCAGGAAGGCCGCCTTTTCATTGCGGTAAAGGCCGGGCGCCACAAACCGCCACATCTGCATCGCAACTACAGGAAAGGACAGGATAACCCCGCCCATGAACGAGATCCGGATCGCAACGAAGAAGCCTTCCTGCAACTTGATCAGCACCAGCCCGCAATCCTGACCGCGATCGGTCAGGGCCGCACAGATCGGCTGGGTCAGAAAGTTGAAAACCGGGTTCCAGACCGAGAAAGACACCAGCATCGCCACGACGAATGCGGCAAGCGAAATAAGAATGCGCGTGCGCAACTCTGCCAGATGCTCGATCAGCGGGGCGCTGGAACTGTCGATGTCGTCAGCCGGTTTGCTGCTCATGCGTCACTCTTGGGATCGGAAGCGGGCACGGCATCTGCGGCCGCCGCAACGGTGGCGGCACCCGCAGCGGACGGCGCGGCCGGGGGCACAGGCCCCTTCGGCATCGTGGGCGGCGCCTTCATCGGATCCCATTTCTCGAATTTCTCGGCCGCCTGCTTGACGGCCTCCAGCCCCATACTGCGCGGCGACGTGATGTTCTGAACATCCTTCGCCACATCCTTCACCCCGGTCTCGTCCGCCGCCGCTTCCATCGCGCGCTGGAACTCGCGCGCCATGTTGCGCGCCTTGGCTGTCATCCGGCCAAGGGTGCGGAACATCTCGGGCAGATCCTTCGGACCCACGACGATCAGCGCGACCACGCCGATGACAAGCAGCTCGCTCCAGCCGATGTCCAACATCGGATGCCGATCAGACCTTGTCGCGATCCGAGGCGGGCGTCACGTCACGCGTCGTCTCGGGGCGGTTCTCGATCTCGGCGGTCTCTTCCTTGATGCCTTTCTTGAAGGCATTGATCCCCTTGCCGACCTCGCCCATAAGCGAGCTCACCTTGCCGCGTCCGAACAGCACAAGCAGGACCACGGCGATCAGTAGCAGGCCGGGCAAACCGATGTTGTTGAGCATTTCGCATCTCCTGCGGCCGACACGCGGCCTCGCTTCATTCCTGCACCATTTATTGGTTCAACGGGCCGGATCAAAGACCCTTTCGCTGCGACACAAGTTTTTTTGTCCGCAGACTTGTGATCGCGCAACCTCGAAGACGGGCCCCTCCTGCCCTCGCCCCTTCATTCTGGCCCAAATATCCCGGGGGTCCGGGGGCAGCGCCCCCGGCTGTGCCATGGCCTAATGCCGCGCGGCGAAGACAAAGCAGCGATCCCGCCGGATCATCAGCCACAACGCGGTTCCGGGCCGGGGCAGGAACACATTCGGAACCGAGGCCGTCAGCCGCGACCCGTCGCCGTCCATCGCGAACTCGACCAGGCTTTCGCGCCCCAGAAACCGCGCCCGCACCACCGTTCCGCGCGCGGCGGCGCCGTCGGCGGGCGTCGGGTTCGGCCCCCTGCCGCCACGATCGAAATCGATCTTCAGATGCTGGGGCCGGATCACGATCTCGACCTCGGCGCCATCGGGATGGCCCGGCGTCAGGAACTCGCCAAAGGGCGTATCGGTCAAGGCGCCGCGCGACACCCCCCGGATCACGTTGACATCGGAAAAGAACGCCGCCGCTGCCCGGTCCACCGGCGCGTTATAGACATTGTAGGGCGAGCCACGCTGCACGATCCGCCCCGCCCGCATCAGCGCGATCTCGTCGCCCATCCGCAGCGCCTCGTCGGGCTCGTGGGTCACCAGAAGAACCGCCGCGCCTTCTTCTTTCAGGATTTCCAGCGTGGTGTCGCGGATGCCATCCCGCAGCCGGTTGTCCAACCCCGAGAACGGCTCGTCCATCAGCATCACCCGCGGCCGCGGCGCCAGCGCGCGGGCCAGCGCCACGCGCTGCTGTTCGCCCCCCGACAACTGATGCGGATGCTTCGGGCCATAGCCGGACAGGTTCACCCGTTCCAGCAGGTCATCGACCCGCCGCATCTTTTCTTCGCGGGGGCCGCGCAGCCCGAAAGCCACATTCTGCGCCACCGTCAGATGCGGAAACAGTGCGAAATCCTGAAACATCAACCCGACCGAGCGGGCCTCGGGCGGCAGGAACAACGACCCTTCGCAGACGATGCGGCCGTCGATGGCGATCCGGCCACTGTCGGGCCGCTCGACCCCGGCAATCATGCGCAGCGTGGTGGATTTGCCACAGCCCGAGGGTCCAAGCAGGCAGGTCACCTGTCCCGGCGCCACCTCAAGCGAGACATCGTTCACCACGGGGCTGCCGCCGAACGCACGCGTCAGATGCTCGACCTTCAGACGCACGGGCGGGTCGGTAAGGGGCTGGGGCACGGGCTATCCGACAAATTTCATCAGCTTCCCGTTCTGCCGCCTTTCCCGCGCCGGTTCAAGCCTTGGACGGTCCGGCAGCCGCCACCAGCCGGACAATCCCGATACAACGCCCCCACCCTTCGCGATCTGCCGCTTTCCCCGGCATTGCCACGCGCGTCCCGCACCGGGGCTGTGCATGGCGAAGCAATGGCGCACCACCGCCGAAAGATTGACCCGACCTGCACGATTTGATAATCTTTCCTCGGTCTGCTGGCGATCGGGCGACCCGGTTGATGTCGCCGCCCCCGCAAGAGAATCGGCCTCGACCTGATGCGCTCGACAGAGTCCTCCCCTTCCCCGTTGCCCGGGCATCGCTGCCAGTTGTTCCGCGCCGATGACATTTTCGTCAGCTCCGGCGTCAATCTGCATGATGGAATGGCCGGGCCCGATCAGGTCTGCCTTGGCGACAGCTACGAACTCGACCCTGCGGCGGTGCCGCTGCGGCTTGCGGTGCGGCCTGCGCCCGGCGATGCGCTTGCGGTGGCCGAAGGGTCGGACGTCGGCCGCCCCGGTGACAGGGTGCGGCTGGCCTGCCGTTATCGGCTGATGACACCGGAAGGCGACTCGGTCGATCTTCTGCTGATCGATGTCGCGGGCGAGGCCGGGGGGCTGCATCTGCTGCCGCTGTCGCCGCTGGGGCCGCGGGTGGAATATGTGCTGGTCAAGATCGAGGACGCCCCGCAGGACGTGGCACTGGCCGACCTGCTTTGCGTCTCGTTTGCCCATGGCACCATGGTGACGATGGCCGACGGCACCCAGCGCCCGATCGAGACTTTGCGCGCGGGCGACCTCGTGCTGACCCGCGACCACGGCCCGCAACCGATCCGCTGGATCGGCAATGCCACGCTGCGCGCGGTGGGCAGCTTTGCCCCCGTGGTGATCGCCCGTGGCGTGCTTGGCAACATGGCCGATCTGGTGGTCAGCCAGCATCACCGGATTTTCCTGTATTACCGCCGCCGCCGGGGTGAACTGCCCACATCGGAAGTGCTGGTGCAGGCCCGCCATCTGGTGAATGGCGACAGCGTCTTTCTGCGCGAAGGCGGCTTCATCGACTATTTCAGCCTTGTGTTCGACCGGCACGAAATCATCTACGCCGAGGGGATCCCCGCCGAAAGCCTGATGGTGAACGAGGCGACGGTGGCCCGTCTGCCCGCCGAACTGGCAGACGAGGTGCGCGCCCGCTTCCCCGGCCTGTCGCAAAGCCAGCATGTCGGCACCGAGGCCAGCCGCCAGCTTCTTGACCGGATCGGTCACCCTGCGGCGACGGGGCATCCCGCGCGCTGACGTGCCGCTTTCCAAGACCGGGCCGGCCCGCTATATCGCGCCCATGCTCGACATCCCGAACCGCCCCGCCCTGCCGCCCGAAATCGCCCGTCGCCGGACCTTTGCGATCATCTCGCACCCGGACGCCGGCAAGACAACGCTGACCGAAAAGTTCCTGCTGTTCGGTGGCGCGATCCAGATGGCCGGACAGGTCCGCGCCAAGGGCGAGGCGCGGCGCACGCGATCAGACTTCATGCAACTTGAAAAGGACCGGGGGATCTCGGTCTCGGCCTCGGCCATGAGCTTCGACTTCGGTTCGTGGCGCTTCAATCTGGTCGACACCCCCGGCCACTCGGACTTTTCCGAAGACACCTATCGCACGCTGACGGCGGTCGATGCCGCGATCATGGTGATCGACGGGGCGAAGGGCGTGGAAAGCCAGACACGGAAACTGTTCGAGGTCTGCCGCCTGCGGGATCTGCCGATCCTGACCTTCTGTAACAAGATGGACCGCGAAAGCCGCGACACGTTCGAGATCATCGACGAAATCCAGCAAAGCCTTGCCATCGACGTGGCGCCCGCCTCCTGGCCGATCGGGATGGGGCGCGACTTTCTGGGCTGCTATGACATCCTGCACGACCGGCTGGAACTGATGGACCGCGCCGACCGCAACCGGGTGGCCGAGTCGATCGAGATCAAGGGCCTGTCGGACCCGAAGCTGGCCGAACACATCCCCGCCGACCTGCTGGCCAAGCTGCGCGAGGATCTGGAGATGGTGGCCGAACTGCTGCCCCGCTTTGACCGGAAAAGCTTTCTTGAAGGTCACCTGACGCCGATCTGGTTCGGCTCTGCCATCAACTCTTTCGGGGTGAAAGAGTTGATGAGCGGCATGGGCGAATACGGCCCCGAACCGCAGATCCAAAAGGCGGCCGAGCGCGCCATCGCCCCCGAAGAAACCGCCGTCACAGGTTTCGTGTTCAAGGTGCAGGCCAACATGGACCCCAAGCACCGCGACCGGGTGGCGTTTGTGCGCCTTGCCTCGGGCCATTTCGAACGCGGCATGAAGCTTTTGCATGTGCGGTCGAAAAAGCCGATGGCAGTGACCAACCCGGTGCTGTTTCTGGCCGCCGACCGCGAACTGGCCGAGGAAGCCTGGGCCGGCGACATCATCGGCATCCCGAACCACGGCCAGCTGCGCATCGGCGATGCGCTGACCGAAGGCGAGGCGTTGCGCTTCACCGGCATCCCCAGCTTTGCGCCGGAACTGTTGCAGGGCGTGCGCGCGGCCGACCCGATGAAGGCCAAGCATCTGGAAAAGGCGCTGATGCAATTCGCCGAGGAAGGCGCCGCCAAGGTGTTCAAGCCGATGATCGGATCGGGCTTCATCGTGGGCGTGGTCGGCGCGCTGCAATTCGACGTTCTGGCCAGCCGGATCGAGCTGGAATATTCGCTTCCCGTGCGTTTCGAAGGCTCGCATTTCACCTCGGCGCGCTGGGTCTCGGGGCCGAAAGCAGAGGTCGAGGCTTTCGTGAACGTGAACAAGGGCCATATCGCCCATGACAGCGATGGCGATCTGGTCTACCTCACGCGGCTGCAATGGGACATCGACCGCGTCAGCCGCGACCACCCCGCGGTAAAGCTGACCGCGACCAAGGAAATGATGGTCTGATTGCGTCATGCCGGCCCCCGCGGCCGGCATTTTCGCCCGAACCTTGACCCTGCGACGAAATTGGGCTATGGCGCCGAAGGTGGCCAATTGGGCCAAAGACGCCGGGACGCCCGGACCATCAGCGTCCCCTTGAGTATCATGCGGTCCGATACCGCATTCACAGGATGCTAATGACCAAGTTTTCCGACCTCGCGCTGGACCCCCGCGTGCTCAAGGCCGTGCAGGAAGCCGGCTATGAAACGCCCACGCCGATTCAGGCCCAGGCCATTCCCCACGCGCTGGAGGGCAAGGATGTCCTCGGGATCGCGCAGACCGGCACCGGCAAGACCGCAAGCTTCACGCTGCCGATGATCACCATCCTCGGCAAAGGCCGCGCCCGCGCCCGGATGCCGCGCAGCCTTGTGCTGTGCCCGACGCGCGAACTCGCCGCGCAGGTGGCCGAGAATTTCGACATCTATGCCAAGCACTCGAAACTGTCGAAGGCGCTTTTGATCGGCGGTGTCAGCTTTACCGAACAGGACAAGCTGATCGACCGCGGCGTGGATGTGCTGATCGCGACCCCCGGCCGGCTGCTTGACCATTTCGAGCGCGGCAAGCTGTTGTTGACCGGCGTGCAGATCATGGTGGTGGACGAGGCCGACCGGATGCTCGACATGGGCTTCATCCCGGACATCGAGCGGATCTTCAGCCTGACGCCCTTTACCCGGCAGACGCTGTTCTATTCCGCCACCATGGCGCCCGAGATCGAACGCATTACCAACACCTTCCTGACCGGCGCGGTCAAGATCGAGGTGGCCCGGCAGGCGACGACCTCGGAAACCATCGAACAGGCGCTGATCCAGATCACTCCCAGCCGCAAGGAACGCAGCTTCGCCGACAAGCGCGCCGTGCTGCGGGCGCTGATCCGCGCCGAGGGCGAGGCCTGCACCAACGCCATCATCTTCTGCAACCGCAAGATGGATGTGGATGTGGTGGCCAAGTCGCTGAAACAGCACGGCTTCAATGCAGCCCCGATCCATGGCGATCTGGATCAGTCGCAGCGCACCCGCACGCTGGACGGGTTCCGCGATGGCTCGTTGCATCTTCTGGTGGCGTCTGATGTGGCCGCGCGCGGGCTGGACATTCCGGCGGTCAGCCATGTGTTCAATTTCGACGTGCCGACCCACCCCGAGGATTATGTTCACCGCATCGGCCGCACCGGCCGGGCGGGTCGCAAGGGTAAGGCCTATACCATCGCCGTGCCGCATGACGAAAAGTATGTCGTGGCAATCGAGGCGCTGGTGAAACAGCCGATCCCGCGGGGCACCCTGCCCGAGGGCTTCAGCCTTGAGGATCGCCCGGATCGTTCCGACGAGGCGCGGGGCGAGCGGTCTTCGCGCAGCCGCCGCGGCGGGCGCGACCGCGACGACCGCCGCCGGGAGGAACCCAAGCGCGACGAACCCGTAGTGGTTGCCGCCGTCAAGGTCGAGCCGCCAGAGACGCCGGCGCCGGAACTGCGCGAGGAACGCCCCGCCCGCCGCGACGAGCGCCGCAACCGCAGCCCCGAACGCGACCGCCGCGACGACCGCGTGGTGGTGGGTATGGGCGATCATGTGCCCGACTTCCTGCTGCGCAGCTTCCGCATCCCCAGCCTGCCCACAACCGAAGCCGAGGACGAGGCCGAGCTTGTGTCGGACCTGATGGCCGAAGAAGGCGAAAACTGATCGCCTGCGCGAACTGACAGCCCTTTCGCGGCGTTATGGACCATCCACAACGCCGCGAAGGACCTGAATCATCCGCAGCGTCCCGCCCTTGGCGGGCCGTCCTTTGCTTGCGGCTTGCGGCAGCAACGAACCCGAGCGCGCCGCGACCGGCGAACTCGGGCGGGCTGTCATCCGCGCCGCGACCGACGCACACTTGGGTGTGCCGTCATTGCCGGCCCGCCGGGCGCCCTTGTGGGCGACGCGGCGGGCACGCTGATCGATTAACCTTCCATCAGCCGGCTGACGACGACGGTGACTTCGGGCTTCTTGCCGATTTCCTCCATCGCGACCTGACGCACGATCCGGCGGATCGCCTCGTCCAGCTTGTCATCATCGCGCATCACCTTGGCGCCGGCGCGACCAAGATAGTCCGACAGTTCCTCTTCCATCGTCTCGGCCAGCGCACGCCCGGTCTTGCCGCGTTCGGGCAGGCCCATCAATTCGATCCAGGCATCGCCCAGCGGCTCGTCCTGTTCGTCAAGGATGACCGTGGTCAGCACATGACCGTTCAGCGCCATGCGGATACGGTCGCGCACCACGCCATCGCGGGCGCCGATCAGCACCGAGCCGTCCAGATAGATCCGCCCGGTATCGACATATTCCGCCACCTCAAGCCCGCGGGTCAGATTGACCAGCATGCCGTTGGTGATGACATCCGCGCCCAGCCCCTTCGACAGCGCGATCCGCGCATGTTCGCGCAGGTGGCGATGCTCGCCATGCATCGGCACCACGACCTCGGGCCAGAGCAGCGTATGGACCTGTTCCAGATCCGGTCGGTTGGCATGTCCCGAGACATGATAAAGCCCGCCGGCGTCATCCATCACATCCACGCCCATTTCCGAGAACGAATTGACGATGCGCAGCACGCCACGTTCGTTCCCCGGAATGGTCTTGGACGAGAACAGGAACAGATCGCCCTCTTTCATCTCAAGGCCCAGATACTTGCCCCGCGCCAACTGCGCCGAGGCCGCGCGCCGTTCGCCCTGACTGCCGGTCACGATCAGCATCAGGTCGCGGCGCGGGATCTCGGCCGCTTCCTCAGGCGAGACGACCTTGGGAAAGCCGGTCAGCACACCGCTTTCCTGAGCCGCCTGCACCATGCGCCGCATCGCACGCCCCAGAAGGCAGACGCTGCGCCCCGAGGCGGCGGCGGCCTCGGCCAGCGTCTTCAGCCGCGCCACGTTCGAGGCGAAGGTGGTCGCCACCACCATCCCGCGCGCCCCGGCGATCAGCGCCCGCAAGGGATCGGCCAGCGTCGCTTCCGACCGGCCCGGATGCAGCGAGAAGACGTTGGTCGAATCGCACATCAGCGCCTTCACCGGCCGTTCCGCCGCGATCGAGCGGAACGCCTCGTCCGACCATGCCTCGCCCACGACCGGCGAGCGGTCCAGCTTGAAATCGCCCGAATGGACGATCCGGCCCGCCGGCGTGTCGATCACCAGCGCCGAGCTTTCGGGGATCGAATGGCTGACCGGCACGAACTGCACCGAGAACGGGCCGGCCTCGACCACCTCGGGGCGGGCGCCGACCGTGGTGATCGCATCCAGCGGATGGCCGTGTTCCTCGAACTTCAGCCGGCCGATGGTGGCGGTGAAGCGGCGGGCATAGACCTTGGCCTTCAGCTTTGGCCACAGATGGCCAAGGCCGCCGATGTGATCTTCGTGCGCGTGGGTGATGAAGATCGCCTCGATCCGGTCCTTGCGCGCCTCCAGCCACGAAATGTCCGGCATGATCAGATCGACGCCGGGCGTCGTTTCCATGTCGGGGAAGGTCACGCCCAGATCGACGACGATCAGGCGTTCCTTGCCTTCCGGGCCATAGCCATAGACATAGCAGTTCATCCCGATCTCGCCCGCCCCGCCGAGCGGCAGATAGATCAGCCGGTTCACACTCATTCCGTATCCTTGTTGTAGCGATGGATCAGCACGAGACCCTGCATGGTCAGATCGTCCTCCACCTTGTCGAAAAGATCGAATCCCTGGTCGAATAAGGGTGCCAGGCCCCCTGTTGCGATGACCTTCATCGGGGCGTGCCGCTCCAGCCGGATCTGGCGAACGATGCCCTCGACAAGGCCGATATAGCCCCAATACACCCCTGACTGGATGCAGGCCACCGTATTCGTGCCGATGGCGGCATGGGGCTTGGTCACATCCACATGCGGAAGCGCGGCAGCGGCCATGTGCAGGGCTTCAAGGCTGAGGTTCACGCCCGGCGCGATCACGCCGCCGATATAGGCGCCATCCGCATCCACCACGTCGAAAGTGGTGGCCGTGCCGAAATCCACGATGATCAGGTTGCCGCCATGAAGATGAAACCCCGCCACCGTGTTCACCAGCCGGTCCGGGCCAACCGTGGTCCCCTGATCGACGCGCGGCGCGACCGGCAGACGGCATTCGGGCTTGCCCACCACCAGCGGGCGGCAGTCATAGTAACGGTTACACAGGACGCGCAGGTTGAACACCACCCGCGGCACCGTGGACGAGATCACGGCTTCGGTGATCCGCGCCTCGATTTTCGTCAGGGTCAGCAGCGTTGACAGCCAGACGTGATATTCGTCCGCCGTGCGCTTGTGGTCGGTAGCGATGCGCCAGGTGGCCAGGAACTGCGTGCCGTCCCAGATCGAGAAGACGGTGTTGGTATTGCCGCAGTCAATCGCCAGAAGCATCGCTTCCCCCTTGGAAAAACACCTCGGCCGCCGGGATCGCCTGACGGCCCTGGACGGTCTTCAACACCAAAGCGCCGGAAGGGTCCACCGTCTCGAAGATGCCTTCGCGCAGATCCTGGCCGGTGCGGGCGCGGATCGGCTGCCCCAGACGGGCGGCATGGGCCAGCCACGCCTCGCGCGTGGGGGCAAAGCCATAGCGGGTAAAGCTGGCCTCGCGCCGGGCATAGGCGGGGGCAAGCGTATCCAGGAAGGCGGCGGGGGCGATGCGCAGCCCGGTCTCGCCCAGCAGGCTGACCGGGCGGACGGCGCCGGGTTCCACCAGCGAGGGGTCGGGCGCGGCAATCAGGTTCACGCCGATACCGATGGCCAGATGCTGCACCCGCCCGCCCTGCCCCAGACTTTCCAGCAGGATGCCGGCCAGCTTGCCGCCATTCAGCAGCACGTCATTGGGCCATTTCAGCGAAAAGGCGTCGGGCATCCCGGTCAGCGTCACACAGGCATCGCGCAGCGCAAGCGCCGCCACGAAGGACCGCAGGGCCACCACCTCGGGCGACTCGGTCGGGTGCATGACATGGGTGGCGTAGAAGTTGCCGCGCGGGCTGGCCCAGAAACGGCCGCGCCGCCCCCGCCCGGCCGTCTGCTCGCCCGCCATGATCCAGGCAGGTCCGCTAAGGCTGGGCGCGAGGCGGGCCGCCATCGCGTTGGTGCTGTCGACCGTAGCGAGGGCGTGGCGGGCCACACCCTCGGGCCAGGGATCAGCGGACAAGCGTTTCCGCCGCAAGCGCGGCCAGCGGTTCAAGCCCGAACATGTTGATCACACCCAGAACGTTGAAGGCCGCCGCCCCCATCAGCATCGCCCATTGCACACCGTCCATCCGGCTTTCGACCGGATCGGTCTCTTTGCCGAAATACATGTAGTAGACGATGCGCATGTAATAATAGGCGCCGATCACCGCCGCCAGAACGGTCAGCACCGCAAGCCAGACCATCCCCGCCTTCACCGCCGCCATCAGCACATAGAACTTGGCGAAAAAGCCGATGAACGGCGGCACGCCGGCCAGGCTGAACATCAGGATCAGCACCGCGAATGCCTTCAACGGTTCGCGTTTTGCGAACATGTTCAGGCTGTCGATGGTGGTGACGGGGCGGCCGTCCTTTTCCATCGACAGGATGAAGGCGAAAGCGCCGATGTTCATGGTGACATAGATCGCCATGTAAAGCAGCATCGCCTGCACGCCCGCCGCAGTGCCCGCAACAAGGCCCACCATCGCATAGCCCATATGGCCGATCGAGGAATAGGCCATCATCCGCTTGATGTCGCGCTGGCCGATCGCCGCGACCGATCCGAGGAACATCGACACCACCGCCAATGCCGCAAGCACCTGCCGCCAGTCGCCCGGGATACCGCCAAAGGCGTCATGCACCACCCGCGCGATCAGCGCCATCGCGGCAACCTTTGGCGCGGTCGAAAAGAACGCGGTCACCGGCGTGGGCGAGCCCTCATACACATCGGGCGTCCACATGTGGAACGGCGCGGCGGAAACCTTGAAGGCAAGACCCGACAGCATGAACACCAGCCCGAACAGCAGGCCCAGCGGCACACCGTCGTTCAGCGTCTGCATGATCCCCGAGAACAGCGTGGTCCCGGCAAAGCCATAGACCAACGAGACGCCATACAGCAGCAACCCCGACGACAGCGCGCCCAGAACAAAGTATTTCAGCCCCGCCTCGGTCGATTTCGGGGAATCGCGCCGCAACGAGGCCACGACGTAAAGCGCAAGGCTTTGCAGCTCCAACCCCATGTAAAGCGCCATGAGATCCCCGGCCGACACCATCATCATCATGCCGGTGACCGACAGCGCGACAAGGATCGGGAACTCGAACCGGCCCAGATCGCGGCGCTGCATGTAATCCTGCCCCAGCAGCAGCACCGCCGCCGCCGACCCCAGGATCACCACCTTGGCAAAGCGCGAGAACGGATCTTCTATGAACATGCCACCAAAGGCCGTGCGCTCGCCGCTGCCGCCCAGACCGATCCAGACGGCCAGCAGCAGCATCAGCCCCGCCATGACAAAGGTCATCATCGGCGCCGTGCGGTCTTTGCCGGTATAGACGCCAGCCATCAGCGCCACCATGGCGGCGGTCGCCAGAACGACTTCGGGAAGGACGGTCGAAAAGTCTGCGGGGGTCATCACTCGTCCCTCATTCCATGGCCAGCCGGGTGCCCGCGTCCAGCGCGGCCACGGTGGACTGGTAGTCGGTCGTCAACCGGGCCACCGAGGGCCCGATGATGTCGGTGACAAGGCTGGGATAGATGCCCAGCAACAATGTCATGGCCACCAGCGGCGCAAAGATCGCCTTTTCACGGGTGGTCATGTCGCGGATGGTGCGCAGCGCCTCTTTCACCAGCTCGCCGAACACCACGCGGCGGTAAAGCCACAGCGCATAGGCCGCCGACAGGATCACGCCGCTTGTCGCGACCAGCGCCACCCAGGTGTTGACCTGGAAGATCCCGAGAAGGGTCAGGAACTCGCCCACGAAGCCCGAGGTGCCCGGCAGGCCCACGTTGGCCATGGTGAAGAACATGAAGATCAGCGCATAGGCCGGCATCCGGTTCACCAGCCCGCCATAGGCGTCGATCTCGCGCGTGTGCATCCGGTCGTAGATCACGCCCACGCACAGGAACAGCGCGCCCGAGATGAAGCCGTGCGACAGCATCTGGAAGATCGCGCCGTCCACGCCCTGCTGGTTGGCGGCAAAGATCCCCATGGTGACATAGCCCATGTGCGCCACCGACGAATAGGCGATCAGCTTTTTCATGTCCGACTGCGCCAGCGCCACCAAAGAGGTGTAGACGATGGCGATGGCCGACATCCACAGCACCAGCGGCGTCAGCAGGTCCGACCCCACCGGGAACATCGGCAGGCTGAAGCGCAGAAAGCCATAGCCGCCCATCTTCAGCAGGATCGCCGCCAGCACCACAGAGCCGGCGGTGGGCGCCTGAACGTGCGCATCCGGCAGCCAGGTATGAACCGGCCACATCGGCATCTTCACCGCAAAGCTGGCGAAGAACGCAAGGAACAGCAGCGTCTGAAGCCCGCCAACGATCTGGAAGCCCGCAATCCCGATCGTGTCCGAGGCGAACTCGTGCCGCATCAGCGTGGGAATGTCGGTGGTGCCCGCGTCCCAATACATCGCGATCATCGCAATCAGCATCAGGACCGAGCCGAGGAAGGTATAGAGGAAGAACTTGAACGCGGCATAGATCCGCTCTTTCCCACCCCAGATCCCGATGATCAGGAACATCGGGATCAGGCCGGCTTCGAAGAACAGATAGAACAGCACCAGATCCAGCGCACAGAACACCCCGATCATCAGGGTTTCCAAGATCAGGAAGGCGATCATGTATTCCTTGACGCGGGTCTCGACCTCCCAGGCCGAGGCGATGGTCAGGGGCATCAGGAACGTGGTCAGCATGACGAACAGGATCGAGATCCCGTCCACACCCATCTTGTATTTCAGGCCGGCGATCCAGTCGTAGGTCTCGACGAACTGAAAGTCGGTGTTGGCGGGATCAAAGCCTGCCAGCAGGAACAGCGACACAAGGAAAGTGGCCGAGGTCGCCAGCAGCGCCAGCCACTTCGCATTCCGCTGCGCGGCCGCGTCCTCGCCCCGCAGGAACAGCGCCATGATCAGCGCCGCCACCAGCGGGATGAAGGTGATGATCGACAGCAGGTTTTCCATCAGTTCGCGCCCCCCGTGAGCGTCATCCAGGTAATGAGGATCGCAATGCCGAGGAACATGGCGAAGGCGTAGTGGAAGATGTAGCCGGACTGCGCCCGACCGGCGAGCCGCGTCAGCGCCGGGATGATCCCAAGCGCCAGGCCGTTGATCGCGCCGTCGATCACCGCCCCGTCACCGCGCTTCCACAGGAAATGGCCCAGACGGCGCGCGGGACGAACGAAGATCGTGTCGAACAGTTCGTCGAAATACCACTTGTTCAGCAGGAACAGATACAGCGGGCGCTGGCTGCGGGCCAGCGCGGCCGGCAGCGACGGCTTCACCAGGTAGAACAGCACCGCCGTCAGGAACCCAAGCACCATCGCCACGAAGGGGGAGACCTTGACCCAGACCGGCGCGTGGTGCGCCTCGTCGATGACGTGGTTCTCGGGGCCGATGTAGATTGCCCCGATCGGGCCAAGAGCGGCCACTTCGGCGTGGCCCTCGACCCCGGCACCACCGGCATGGGCGCCGGCTTCATCCGCAGCCTGGGGCGCGGCGCCATGTTCGGCCGTGGCCGCGGCATGGCTCTCGCCCTCGTGCGACGTGGCCTCGTGATGCGGGATGCCGAACCAGCTGGCCACCTTGTCGTGGTCCCCGAAGAACGAGTTATACCAGACCATCCCCGAGAAGATCGCCCCCAGCGCCAGCACCCCCAGCGGGATCAGCATCGACTTCGGGCTTTCATGCGCGTGGTCATAGGCATGATGATCGCCGCGCGGCTTGCCGAAGAAGGTCAGGAAGATCAGCCGCCACGAATAGAAGCTGGTGAAGCAGGCCGCCACAACCAGCAGCCAGAAGGCATAGGACGAGCCGACCCAGGCGCTTTCGATGATCGCATCCTTGGACAGGAAGCCGGCAAAGCCGATGTGGGTCAGCGGGATGCCGACGCCGGTGATGGCCAGCGTGCCGATCATCATCGCGGCAAAGGTCAGCGGGATCTTCTTCCAAAGCCCTCCGTAGTTCCGCATGTCCTGTTCATGGTGCATCGCATGGATGACCGAGCCCGCGCCAAGAAACAGCATCGCCTTGAAAAAGGCGTGCGTGAACAGGTGGAACATCGCCGCCGAATAGACGCCCACGCCCGCGGCCACGAACATGTAGCCCAGCTGCGAACAGGTCGAATAGGCGATCACGCGCTTGATGTCGTTCTGCACAAGACCCACGGTCGCCGCGAAAAAGGCGGTGGTGGCCCCCAGCACGACGATCATGGTCTGCGCGTCAGGTGCAAATTCGTAAAGCGGCGACATACGGCAGACAAGAAACACGCCGGCCGTCACCATCGTCGCCGCGTGGATCAGCGCGGAAACCGGCGTCGGGCCTTCCATCGCATCGGGAAGCCAGGTGTGCAGCCCAAGCTGGGCCGATTTCCCCATCGCGCCGATGAACAGCAGCACTCCGATCAGGTTCGCGGCATTCCACTCGGTCCACAGGAAGCTGACGTTGGTCTGTGCCAGTTGCGGCGCGGCGGCAAAGACATCGTCAAAGCGGATCGAATCCACCAGAAAGAACAGCGCCATGATCCCCAGCGCAAAGCCGAAGTCACCGACACGGTTCACCACGAAGGCCTTGATCGCCGCGGCGTTGGCCGACGGCTTGCGGTAGTAGAAGCCGATCAGCAGATACGAGGCGACGCCCACCCCTTCCCAACCGAAGAACATCTGCACCAGGTTGTCCGAGGTCACCAGCGTCAGCATCGCAAAGGTGAAGAACGACAGATAGGCGAAGAAGCGCGCCTTGTAATGCTCGTGGTGGTTCCAGTTGTCGTCATGCGCCATGTAGCCGAAGGAATACAGGTGCACGAGCGCCGACACCGTGTTCACCACGACCAGCATGATCGCCGTCAGCCGGTCGATGCGGATGGCCCATTCCGTCGAAAGCGAGCCGCTTTCGATCCAGCGCATCAGCACGACCTGATACATCTGCCCGTCATGGGTCAGGAAGATGACCCAGGACAGGGCCGCCGCCAGGAACACCAGCGCGGTGGCGATGACCTGCCCCGCCCGTTCCCCGATCAGGCGCCAGCCAAAGCCGCAGATCAGCGCGCCCAGCAGCGGCGCCAGAAGGATGATCGTTGCCATGTGCCTCAGCCCTTCATCACGTTGACGTCTTCGACCGCGATGGTGCCGCGGTTGCGGAAGAAGGTCACAAGGATCGCAAGGCCGATGGCGGCCTCGGCCGCGGCCACGGTCAGCACGAACAGCGTGAACACCTGCCCCGTCAGATCGCCAAGAAAGCTGGAGAAGGCGACAAGGTTGATGTTCACGGCGAGCAGTATCAACTCGACCGACATCAGGATCACGATGACGTTCTTCCGGTTCAGGAAAATGCCGAAGATGCCGATCACCAGCAGCGCGGCCGCCACCGTCAGATAATGCTCAAGTCCCACCATGTCCGTCCCTCCGACGCGCCCGCGCCCTGTCCTTCATCCCGTGGGTCGGGGCCTTTACAGGCCCTGCCCCGGCTTCACGTCTTTCAGTTCCATCGCCTTCGCCGGATCGCGCCACATCTGCGCCAGCACGTTCTGACGCTTGACATCCTTGCGGTCGCGCAGCGTCAGCAGGATCGCCCCCACCATCGCCACCAGAAGGATCAGCCCCGCGGCCTGGAACAGGTAGAGATACTTGTCATAGATCAGCAGCCCCAGCGCGCGGGTGTTCTCGACCTGAATCGGATCGGGCGTCACCGACTGGCGCAACCCCGGCGCGGCATCGGCCTGAACCCATGCGCCCACCCCCATCGACAGTTGCAGCAGGATCACCAGCCCCATCGGCGCAGCCAGCGGCATGTACCGCGACACCTGCCCCTTCAGCGCGGCGAAATCGACATCCAGCATCATCACGACGAACAGGAACAGCACCGCCACCGCGCCGACATAGACGATCACCAGCAGCATGGCGACGAACTCTGCCCCCAGCAGGACGAACATCCCGGCCGAGCTGAGAAACACAAGGATCAGCCACAGCACGGAATGAACCATGTTGCGCGAGATCACCACCATCAGCGCCGCGAACACGGCCGGCACGGCAAAGCAGTAAAAGGCCAGATCGGCGATGGTCATTCGGCTTCCTCCTCGAACTCGGAAAAGACGCTCTGGGCCACGTCCAGCGCCTTCTGCATGGCGGGCAGGCCGCCGAACATGCTCATCTGCCAGATCACTTCCGCGATCTCGCGCTTGGTGGCCCCGGCCGTCAGCGCGTGACGGATAGTCATGCGCAACTGCGGTTCGGCCTGCGCGCCCAGCACCGTCAGCGCGGCCAGTGTCACCAGAAGCCGGGTCTTGGCGTCCAGACCTTCGCGGTTGAAGGTCTTGCCGAACCACATCTCCATCACGTCCTTCGACATGGTGGGGATCAGCTTTTCAAAACCCTTCACCTGAAAATGCTCGAGCGCGGGGTTGAACGAGCGCGCCATCTCGTGGCCCTGCTCGATCATCGCCTTGAACATTCTGGACAGTTCCTCGTTCATCGGTAGGGCGCATCCAGTTCAAGGTTGCGGGCGATCTCGGCTTCCCAGCGGGCGCCGTTGTCCAAGAGCTTTTCCTTGGTGTAGAAAAGCTCTTCGCGGGTTTCGGTGGAAAACTCGAAGTTCGGGCCCTCGACGATGGCATCCACCGGGCAGGCTTCCTGGCAGAAGCCGCAGTAGATGCATTTCGTCATGTCGATGTCATAGCGCGTGGTGCGGCGGCTGCCGTCCTCGCGCGGTTCGGCGTCGATGGTGATGGCCTGCGCCGGGCAGACCGCCTCGCAGAGTTTGCAGGCGATGCAGCGTTCCTCGCCGTTGGGATAGCGGCGCAGCGCATGTTCGCCGCGAAAGCGGGGCGACAGCGGCCCCTTTTCATGCGGATAGTTCAGCGTGGTCTTGGGGGCGAAGAAATACTTCATGCCAAGACCGAAGCCCTTGATGAAGTCGAACAGCAGGAAATACTTGGCCGCGCGGCCGTAGTCGATTGCGCCAGTCCTGGCCATGTCAGCCCCCCATCGCCCAGCGGGCCCAGAAGCCGCCGAACACTTCGAATTTCGCAAGGAACGCCACCAGCACGACCCAGGCCAGGCTGAGCGGCAGGAACACCTTCCAGCCGATCCGCATAAGCTGGTCATAGCGGTAGCGCGGCACGATGGCCTTCACCATCGCGAACAGGAAGAAGAAGAACGCCATCTTCAGCACCATCCAGAAGGCGCCGTCGGGCAGACCCGGGATGGGCGAGAGCCAGCCGCCGAAGAACAGAAGGCTCATCAGCGCGCACATCAGGAAGATGGCGATATATTCGCCGGCCATGAACAGCAGGAACGGGGTCGAGCTGTATTCGACCTGGAACCCGGCCACGAGTTCGGATTCCGCTTCCGGCAGGTCGAAGGGCGGGCGGTTGGTCTCGGCCAGCGCCGAGATGAAGAACAGCGCCACCATCGGCAGATGCGGCAGCCAATACCAGTTCAGCAGCCCGAACGAGCCGTCCTGCGCTTCGACGATATGGGTCAGGTTCATCGAGCCGGTCGAGATGATGATCCCGATGATGATCAAGCCGAGAGACACCTCGTAAGAGATCATCTGCGCGGCCGAGCGCAAGGAGCCGAGGAACGGATACTTCGAGTTCGACGCCCAACCGCCCATGATGACGCCGTAAACTTCCAGCGACGAGGCGGCGAAGACGAACAGGATCGCCACGTTGATGTCCGACAGCACCCAGCCCGGGCTGAACGGGATCACCGCCCAGGCCAGCACCGCCAGAACGAACGAGATCAGCGGCGCAAGGAAGAACACCGGCCGGTCGACACCCGCAGGGATGACCACTTCCTTGAAGATGTATTTGGCGGCATCGGCCACGGTCTGAAGCAGACCGAAGACACCGACCACGTTCGGGCCGCGCCGCAGCTGCACCGCCGCCCAGATCTTGCGGTCGCCATAGACAAGGAACAGAAGCGAGATCATCACGAAGCCGATGACCAGAAGCCCCTGGGCCGCGATCAGAAGCACGGTTCCCGCCCCGCTGTTCATGAAGTCATCCATGGCGCCTCGCATCCCTCAAGCCGATCGTCATATCGTCGGTATTCCCTGTTTGCGGCAATCGCGCACCGTCACCGCGGCGTCGATCGTCCTCAGGCCGCGGGGCAGCGCGGCCGACATGGTGTAAATCGCATCGCCCTGCCAAAGGCCAGCCCTTCGTGCGACATTTGTTCGCAGGTGCCGCAGGAAGCCCTGCCCGCGGGCCTGCGCCTGCCCGGCGGCCACGCAGCGGGCATGATCCTCGACATCCGCAATGCCGCGCGCGCCCTTCATGGCGACCAGAACCTGGATCAACTCGGCATCCAGCATCCGCACCTCGGCCCCGCGGTAGTCGGGGGCAAAGTTTTCGTCCGGCGCCCCCGCCTCGTCGGCCGCGCCACAGGCCGCAAGGCCCGCCAGCGCGAGCCCGACCGAGGCGATGGCGGCCGGATGCATCATCGGGTCACTCCGCCGCAAGCGGGGGGTGACGGCGCGCGGCGGCCAGTGCCGACACCTCGCCCATCAGCGCCGAGGCCCGCGCAATCGGGTTGGTCAGATAGAAATCGCGCACCGCCAGCCGGAAATCGGCGCGGGCCGGATCGCGCAGCGGCAGCGGCTGCCAGTCGTTCGCAGCCACCCGGTCGATGCGGCCCAGATGCGGCACGGCCTCGACCAGCTTGCGGCGCAGCGCGGGCAGCGTGTCCCACGGCAGGGTCTGGCCCAGTTCGGCCGACAGTGCCCGCAGGATCGCCCAGTTCTCTTTCGCCTCGCCCGGCGGGAAGCCCGCACGGAACGCCAGTTGCGGACGACCTTCGGTGTTGACGAACAGACCGGCTTCCTCGGTCCAGGCCGCAGCCGGCAGGATCACATCGGCCCGGTGCGCGCCGCGGTCGCCGTGGCTGCCCTGATAGATCACGATGGCGCCCGGGGCGATCTCGACCTCGTCGGCCCCCAGATTGAAGATGACCTCGGCGCCCTCGATCGCGGCGGGCATCCCGCCTTCGGTGACGCAGCCCGCATCCATCGCACCCACACGGGCGGCGGCGGTGTGCAGAACCAGAAGCTTCGCGCCCATCGCCTCGGTCAGCTTCATCGCATGGGCCAGCACCGCTTCGCCATCGGCTTCGGTCAGCGCGCCCTGCCCGACGATCACGATGCCGCCGCGGCGCGCCTCATCCACCGGCTGCGCGGCAAGGCTGACCAGCGCGGCGCGATCGGTGCCAAGATGGGCATGGTCATAGGTCAGATCGACCGGCTTGCCGATCAGGCTGACCTCGGCGCCCTGCGCCCAGGCCTTGCGGATGCGGGCGTTCAGAACCGGCGCCTCGTTGCGCGGATCGGTGCCGATCAGCACGATACGCTTCGCGGTGTCGATATCCTCGATCGCGGCGGTGCCGACATAGGCCGACCGGTTGCCCGCCGGCAGACGGGCACCGTCGGTCCGGCATTCGATGCGACCACCCAGCCCTTCGACCAGCAGCTTCAGCGACCAGGCGGCCTCGACCGGGGCCAGATCACCGACAAGACCCGCGACCTTGCGGCCCTTCATCGCCGCCGCCGCCGTGGCCAGCGCCTCGGCCCAGGACGCCTTCCGCAGCTTGCCGTTCTCGCGCACATAGGGCACGTCAAGGCGCTGGCGGCGCAGACCATCCCAGACAAAGCGCGACTTGTCGCTGATCCATTCCTCGTTCACGCCGTCATGGTTGCGCGGCAGGATGCGCATGACCTCGCGGCCCTTGGTGTCGATGCGGATGTTCGAGCCCAAGGCATCCATCACGTCGATGCTTTCGGTCTTGGTCAGTTCCCACGGCCGGGCCGTGAAGGCATAGGGCTTCGAGGTCAGCGCACCGACCGGGCAAAGGTCGATGATGTTGCCCTGAAGGTTCGAATCGAGCGTCTGGTTCAGATAGCTGGTGATCTCGCTGTCTTCGCCGCGCCCGGTCTGGCCCATCTGGGTGATGCCGGCCACTTCGGTGGTAAAGCGCACGCAGCGGGTGCAGGAAATGCAGCGCGTCATCTGCGTCGCCACCAGCGGGCCAAGGTCCAGGTTTTCCGACGCACGCTTCGGCTCGCGGTAGCGGCTGAAATCCACGCCATAGGCCATGGCCTGATCCTGCAAATCGCATTCGCCGCCCTGATCGCAGATCGGGCAGTCGAGCGGGTGGTTGATCAGCAGGAACTCCATCACCCCTTCGCGGGCCTTCTTGACCATGGGAGAGTTGGTCTTGACCAAAGGCGGCTCGCCGTTCGGGCCGCCGCGCAGGTCACGCACCTGCATCGCGCAGGAGGCGGTAGGCTTGGGCGGGCCGCCCACCACCTCGACCAGACACATCCGGCAGTTGCCGGCGATCGACAGCCGTTCGTGATAGCAGAAGCGCGGGATTTCGATCCCGACTTCCTCGGCGGCCTGCAAAAGCGTCATGGCGCCGTCGACCTCGACTTCGATGCCGTCGATGATGATCTTCTTCAGGGTGCTCATCCGCCTACTCCGCCGCCTTGGGTGCGGCCGCCGGGCCGCGCAGGTTTCGTTCCGTCGCGCGCGGACCCGAAGGCCCGCGCAAGGTCATTCCGCCGCCATGGCGCCCATGCGCCCGGTCTTTTTCGCCTTGATACGGTCTTCGATCTCTTCGCGGTAATGCCGGATCAGGCCCTGGATCGGCCAGGCCGCCGCATCGCCCAGCGCGCAGATCGTGTGGCCTTCGACCTGCTTGGTCACCGACAGCAGCAGGTCGATTTCCTCGACCTCGGCATCGCCGCGGACAAGACGTTCCATCACCCGCATCATCCAGCCGGTGCCTTCGCGGCAGGGCGTGCACTGGCCGCAGCTTTCATGCTTGAAGAACTTGGCCAGCCGCCAGACCGCCTTGATGACATCGGTCTGCTGGTCCATCACGATCATGCAGGCGGTGCCGAAAGAGGACTTCAGCTCTCGCATCCCGTCATAGTCCATGATCGCGTCTTCGCACTGGCTGGCCGGGATGATCGGACAGGACGCACCGCCCGGGATCACCGCCTTCAGGTTCTTCCAGCCGCCGCGCACCCCGCCGCCGTGCTTTTCGATCAGCTCTTTCATGCTGATCGACATCGACTCTTCGATGACGCAGGGCGTGTTCACATGGCCCGACATGGCAAACAGCTTGACGCCGGCATTGTTAGGCCGGCCAAAGCCCGCAAACCATTCGCCGCCGCGGCGCAGGATCGAGGGGATCACCGCGATGGATTCGACGTTGTTCACCGTGGTCGGGCAGCCATAAAGCCCAGAGCCGGCCGGGAACGGCGGCTTCATCCGCGGCATCCCCTTCTTGCCTTCCAGGCTTTCCAGCAGCGCGGTTTCCTCGCCGCAGATGTAGGCGCCCGCGCCGTGGTGCAGGTACACGTCGAAATCATAGCCCGACTTGCAGGCATTGCGGCCCAGCAGGCCCGCGCTATAGGCCTCGTCGATGGCGGCCTGAAGCGCCTCTTTCTCGCGGATGTATTCGCCGCGGATGTAGATGTAGGCCGCGACCGCCCCCATCGCGAAGCCCGAGAGCAGCGCGCCCTCGACCAGCGTGTGGGGGTCGTGGCGCATGATCTCGCGGTCTTTGCAGGTCGCGGGTTCGGATTCGTCGGCGTTGATGACCAGATAGGACGGGCGGCCGTCCGACTGTTTGGGCATGAAGGACCATTTCAGGCCGGTCGGGAACCCCGCCCCCCCGCGCCCGCGCAGCCCCGAGGCCTTGACGATGTCGATGATCTTGTCGCGCCCCAGCGCCAGCAGATCCGCCGTCCGGTCCCACTGGCCCCGCGCCATCGCGCCTTTCAGGCTGCGATCCTGCATCCCGTAGAGGTTGGTGAAGATCCGGTCCTGATCCTTCAGCATCGCTTCGTCCTCATCTCGCCCGGCCCCTTGGCCAGTTCCGCCGGCCTGCCGGCGCGCCGTGTTGAACCCGGCGAACCCCGCCAGATCGAAGGAAAGGCCGCGCCCGCTGCGCCATCCTTTCAAGCCCGGGCCTGCCTGCCCGGGTGGCCTGCCCTAGCCGCGCCCCGCGCGCCATGGCGTCAGGATCGGAACCTCGGTCCCGTCGATGCGCTTGACCGTGTCACCGATGCCGACCGCCAGCGCCACCGAGCCGTTCAGCTCCGAACTCTGCGCCCCCAGTTCGGTCAGGCTGGTCAGGCCGCCCGCCGGTTCCGACGAAAAGCGCCCGATCTGCGAGCCGGGCCGAGGAACCTCGCCGCCCGAGAAACGGTCGATCAGCGAAGACAGCGTCTCGGCGGTCAGATCCTCATAATAATCCTTGCCGATCTGGGCCATCGGCGCATTGGCGCAGGCGCCCAGACATTCGACTTCCTCCCACGAGAAACGGCCGTCGGGCGACAACTGATGCGGGTTCGGCGCAATCTTTTCACGGCAGACCCGGATCAGATCCTCGGCGCCGCAGATCAGGCAGGACGTCGTGCCACAGATCTGGATATGGGCAACCGATCCAATGGGTTGCAACTGGAACATGAAGTAGAAGGTCGCCACTTCCAGCGCCCGGATATGCGCCATGCCCAACATGTCAGCGACATGTTCGATGGCCGCTTTCGTCAACCAGCCTTCCTGTTCCTGTGCGCGCCACAACAGCGGAATGACCGCCGAGGCCTGCCGGCCTTCGGGATATTTGCTGATCTGGCCCCGGGCCCATTCAAGGTTCGCCGGGGTGAAGGCGAAGCTGGCGGGCTGTTCGTGATGCAGGCGGCGAAGCATTAGCGGTCGATCTCCCCGAACACGACGTCGAGCGTGCCGATGATGGCGGACACATCGGCCAGCAGGTGGCCCTTGGCGAGGTAGTCCATGGCTTGCAGATGCAAAAATCCCGGCGCGCGGATCTTGGCGCGATAGGGCCGGTTGGTGCCATCGGCGACAAGATAAACGCCGAACTCGCCCTTGGGCGCCTCGACGGCGGCATAGACCTCGCCGGCCGGAACGTGGAAACCCTCGGTATAAAGCTTGAAGTGATGAATCAGCGCCTCCATCGAGGTCTTCATCTCGCCGCGCGGCGGCGGGGTCAGCTTGCCGCGCGCCAGCACATCGCCCTTTTCCACCCGAAGCTTTTCAAGGCACTGACGGATGATCTTCGTCGACTGCCGCATCTCTTCCATCCGGCAGAGGTAGCGGTCGAAACAGTCGCCGTTCTTGCCCACCGGGATCTGGAAGTCGAACTCGTCATAGCATTCATAGGGCTGCGAACGCCGCAGATCCCACGCCAGACCCGAGCCGCGCACCATCACGCCGGAAAAGCCCCAGTCGAGGATGTCCTTTTCCGTCACCACGCCGATATCGGCGTTGCGCTGTTTGAAGATCCGGTTCTCGGTCAAAAGGCCGTCGATATCGTCCAGCACCTTCGGGAAATGGTCGGCCCATTCCTCGATATCGTCGATCAGCTGCGGCGTCAGATCCTGATGCACCCCGCCCGGCCGGAAATAGGCCGCGTGCAGCCGCGCCCCCGAGGCACGTTCGTAGAACACCATCAGCTTTTCGCGTTCCTCGAACCCCCAGAGCGGCGGGGTCAGCGCGCCCACGTCCATCGCTTGCGTGGTCACGTTCAAGAGATGGTTCAGGATGCGGCCGATCTCGGAATACAGCACCCGGATCAGGCTGGCGCGGCGCGGAACCTGAACGCCGGTCAGCTTCTCGATCGCCAGACACCAGGCATGTTCCTGGTTCATCGGCGCCACATAATCCAGCCGGTCGAAATAGGGCAGGTTCTGAAGGTAGGTCCGGCTTTCCATCAGCTTTTCGGTGCCGCGGTGCAGCAGGCCGATATGCGGATCGCAGCGTTCCACCACCTCGCCGTCCAGCTCAAGCACAAGGCGAAGAACACCGTGCGCAGCAGGGTGTTGCGGGCCGAAGTTGATGTTGAAGTTGCGCAGCTTCTGCTCGCCGGTCAGCACGTCGTCGAATTTGCTATCCATCATGCCGCCCCCTTACGCCCGCGCCTTGTCATCGCCCGGCAGGATGTAGTCTGCCCCCTCCCACGGCGACAGGAAGTCGAACTGGCGGTATTCCTGCACCAGTTTCACCGGCTCATAGACCACGCGCTTCTGCATCTCGTCATAGCGCACTTCGGTGTAGCCGGTGGTCGGAAAATCCTTGCGCATCGGGTGACCGCGAAAGCCGTAGTCGGTCAGGATGCGGCGCAGATCGGGATGGCCCGAAAACAGGATGCCGAACATGTCGAAGATCTCGCGCTCGAACCAGTTGGCCGAGGGGTGGACCGAATGGATCGAGGCCACCACGTCATCTTCGCGCACCTGCATCTTCAGGCGGATGCGATGGTTCTGATACATCGACAGGAAGTGATAGACGACATCGAACCGGGCCGCCCGTTCGGGGTGATCGACCGCGGTGATATCCACCAGCGAGGAGAAGCGGCAGGAACTGTCCGAGCGCAGGAACTCGGTCAGGCCCAAGATCCGGTTCGGCACCACATCCAGCGTCAGCTCGCCAAAGGCGATCCGGTGTCCCAGCACCGCGTCGGGCTGGCGCATTTTGACATGCGCGGCCAGTTCCTGAAGGGCTTCGGCCATCGATCTCTCCTTCAGCGCGTGATGGTGCCGGTGCGGCGGATCTTCCGCTGCAACTGCAGGATGCCGTAAAGCAGCGCCTCGGCGGTGGGCGGACAACCCGGCACATAGATATCGACAGGAACGATCCGGTCGCAGCCCCGCACCACCGAATAGCTGTAGTGATAGTAGCCCCCGCCATTCGCACAGGACCCCATCGAGATCACATAGCGCGGTTCCGGCATCTGATCGTAGACCTTGCGCAGCGCAGGCGCCATCTTGTTGGTCAGCGTGCCGGCCACGATCATCACGTCGGACTGCCGCGGGGATGCGCGCGGCGCCACCCCGAAGCGTTCCACGTCATAGCGCGGCATCGAGGTGTGCATCATCTCGACCGCGCAGCAGGCCAGACCGAAGGTCATCCAGTGCAGCGATCCGGTGCGCGCCCAGTTGATCAGGTCTTCCGTCGTGGTCAGCAGGAAGCCCTTGTCCTGAAGCTCGCGGTTGAGGCCGGCTGTGGCGTGATCCAGATCGACGCCCGCGGTATTCAGGCCGGTCATTGCCATTCCAGCGCCCCCTTCTTCCATTCATAGGCGAAGCCGATGGTCAGGACGGCCAGAAACACCATCATTGACCAGAACGCGGTCATCGACATCTCACCGAAGGCCACCGCCCACGGGAACAGGAAGGCCACTTCGAGGTCGAAGATGATGAACAGGATCGAGACGAGGTAGAACCGCACCTCGAATTTCATACGGGCGTCATCAAAGGCATTGAACCCGCATTCGTAGGCCGAGACCTTCTCGGGGTCGGGCTTGCGCACGGCGATGATGACGGCCGACAGCATGAGGATGAGACCGAGCCCCCCCGCCAGAATCGTCAGGATGACGATGGGCAGAAACTCTCGGAGAAGTTCGTCCATGGGCGGCTCCTTCGGCTGGCGGCTGGCCCCGGATCAAGAGGCTCAGGCAGTCACGTGCTCACGCTCCGTTTACTCTGCGCCCAAGTCGCGGTCAACCGAAGGTCGCGACAAAACACCGCTAGTCCGATGTAGGTTATCCCATTGGTATACAATGGTGAACCGAAATTTCGCTTATTCAGCAAGGCGTCGGGCGCAGACTTCACCGCCGAAGCAGGAGCGACTCAGGCCTTTGGCGCCCAGTCCGGCGGGCGGCGGGCGAAGAAGGCGCCGACGCCCTCGGCGGCTTCGGGGCTTTCCCAACGCGCGACCAGTGCGGCAATGCTGGTCTCGATCATCGCCGCGTCGATCGGGGGGGCAAAGCGGCGCAGCAGCGCCTTGGCCTCGGCCACGGCACCGGGCGCACAGGCCAGAAACGGGGCCACTTCGGCCTCGATCGCCGCATCCAGATCGGCAGGCGCCACGACCAAGGACAGGAATCCAAGCCGAGCGGCCTCGTCGGCGTCAAACAGTCGCGCCGAGAAGAAGACCCGCCGCGCCGCGGCCGCACCGATGCGCGCGGCGACATAGGGACCGATGGTCGCAGGGATCAGCCCAAGCCGGGTCTCGGTCAGCCCGAAGCGCGCCCCCTGCACCCCCACCGCGATGTCCGAGACCGAGATCAGCCCCAGCCCGCCGCCGAACGCCTGCCCCTGAACCCGCGCGATCAGCGGCTTGGGCAGCTCGTTCAGCGCACGCAGCATATGGGCCAGCTTGCGCGCCTCGGCGGCGCGGGTGGCGCCATCGGCCTGCATCTGCGCCCGCATCCAGCCCAGATCGCCGCCCGCGCAGAAACTGTCGCCCGCGGCGGCCAACACCACGACGCGCACCGACGGATCGGCGCCCAGACGCGCCGCGGCTTCGGTCAGTTCTTCGATCATGGCGGCCGACATCGCATTGTGCTTGTCGGGGCGATGCAGTTCCAGCGTGGCGATGCCACGGGCGTCCTGTGTGATGTGGATCGTGTCGAACATCTGTTTCCCCTGCTGTCAGCCGCGCAGACGCCGCGCGAAGGCGGCGGCTTCGGCCAGTGCCACCATGTCCAGCCCGGTGCGGTAGCCGCGCGCTGCAAGATGGGCCGCGACTGTTTCGGTCGCGACATTGCCCGCCGCACCCGGCGCATAGGGACAGCCCCCCAGCCCCCCGACCGAGGCATCGACCACCCGCAGGCCCCGTTCCAGCGCCGCATCGATCACCGAAAGCGCGCGGCCCGCGGTATCGTGGCAATGGGCCGCAAGGCCGGTGGCCGGCATTTCGGTCAGCACCGCGGCCAGCATCGCATCGAAGCCTTCGGGCGTGGCGCGGCCCACGGTATCGCCCAGCGAGACCTCGGCGCAGCCCAGATCACGCAGCGCCGCCACGACCCGCGCCACCGCACCGGGCGGGGTCGCGCCGTCGAAGGGGCAGTCCACCACCATCGAGACATAGCCGCGCAGCCGCATCCCGTCGGCGCGGGCGGCCTCGGCAATCGGGGCCAGCCGATCAAGACTTTCGGCCACGGTGCAGTTCAGATTGGCGCGCGAGAACCCTTCCGAGGCCGAGACGAACACCGCGACCTCATCCACCTGCGCGGCGCGGGCGGCCTGATAGCCCTTCAGATTGGGGGCAAGCGCCGCAAAGCGCACGCCGGGCGGGCGGGCGATGCCGGCCAGCACCTCTGCGCCATCGGCCATCTGCGGCACCCATTTCGGGCTGACGAAACTTGCCACCTCGATCCGGCGAAAGCCGCAGGCCGACAGCCGGTCGACCAGCGCGATCTTGTCGGACGTAGGGATCGGGCGCGGCTCGTTCTGCAAGCCGTCGCGGGGGCCGACCTCGAATATCTCGACAAAGTCAGCCATCGGTCTCCTCCAGCCGCACCAGTGCGGCGCCGGCCTCGACCTGCGCGCCGGGTTCCACCAGAACCTCGGCCACCGTGCCGTCGCGCGCGGCGGTCAGGACATGCTCCATCTTCATCGCCTCGATCACGGCAAGGCGGTCACCCTTTTCGACCCGCTCGCCCGGGCGCACCGCCACTTCGCGCACAAGGCCCGGCATGGGCGACAGCGTCAGGCCCCCGGTCGCACCGTCATCGGTGCCGCGGTCGAACGGATCGGGGATGGTGAAGCGGACGGTGCCGGACCGGGCAAAGACATGGACCGCATCGGGCAGGCACAGCACGCGGCCGGGGTGGGTGCCCTCGACCTCCCATCCCTCGGGCTTCAGGCGGGCGGAAAGGGTCGCGCCCGCCAGTTCCACCCGCGCGCGGCCGGGGCCGTCCAGCGTGATCGCGGCGGCGATCTCGTCCGCCCCCAGCCGCAGCCGGGCATGGCGGCGCAGCGGCGACCACAGCGTGAACCCTTGCAGCGGGGCGGCCGCGGTGCCCAGTTCAGCGGTCAGAAGCGCCGCCGCGGTGATGGCAGGGGTGACCGGCGCGGGGTCTGTCAGGCTGGCGATGTCGCGGGCGATCAGGCCGGTATCGACGCGGCCCGCGGCAAAGCCGGGATGGCGGGCAAGGCGGGACAGAAAGGCAAGGTTGGTGACGGTGCCGGCAACCTCGGTGTCTTCCAGTGCGCGGGCCAGACGATTCAGCGCCGCCGCGCGCGAGGGGCCGTGCGCGACAATCTTGGCGATCATCGGATCATACCACGGGCTGATCCGGTCGCCGCTGCGCACGCCGGTATCGGCACGGATGCCGTCGGCGAAGCGCAGGTGATCCAGCCGGCCGGTGGCGGGAAGAAAGCCCGCCGGCACGTCTTCGGCGTAAAGGCGGGCCTCGAAGGCATGACCGATCAGGGGGATCTGCGCCTGCGTCAGCGGCAAGGGTTCGCCACTGGCGATGCGCAGTTGCCATTCCACAAGGTCGATGCCGGTCACGGCCTCGGTCACGGGATGTTCGACCTGAAGGCGGGTGTTCATCTCCATGAACCAGAAGCGGTCGGGGCGCAGACCGTCCGAGCCGTCGACGATGAATTCGCAGGTGCCCGCCCCGCGGTAGCCGATGGCACGGGCGGCACGGACGGCGGCCTCGCCCATCGCCGCGCGCATCTCGGGGGTCATGCCGGGGGCCGGGGCTTCCTCGATCACCTTCTGATGGCGGCGTTGCAACGAGCAGTCGCGTTCGTGGAGGTGGACGGCATCGGTGCCGTCACCGAAGATCTGGATCTCGATATGGCGGGGCTGGTCGATGTATTTCTCGATCAGGACGGCGTCATTGCCGAAAGCGGTCCGGGCCTCGGCGCGGGCCGAGGCCAGCGCATCGGCAAAATCGGCGGCGCGGTCGACGCGGCGCATCCCCTTGCCGCCCCCGCCGGCCACCGCCTTGATCAGCACCGGATAGCCGATCTCGGCCGCCATGACCGCCAGATGATCGGGTTCCTGATCCTCGCCATGATAGCCGGGGACCACGGGAACGCCGGCCTTTTCCATCAGCGCCTTGGCCGCGTCCTTGAGGCCCATGGCACGGATCGCATCGGCCGAGGGACCGATGAAGGTCAGGCCCGCGGCGGTGACCTGATCGACGAAATCGGGGTTTTCCGACAGGAAGCCGTAGCCCGGGTGAATCGCCTCGGCGCCGGTGGCCAGCGCGGCCTGAATGATGCGGTCGGCGCGCAGGTAGCTGTCGGCCGGCTGCGCGCCGCCGATGTGGCGGGAGTCGTCGGCCAGCGCGACATGAAGGGCGGCGGCGTCGGCGTCGGAAAACACCGCGACGGTGGAGATGCCGAGGCGGCGGGCGGTGGCGATGACACGGCAGGCGATCTCGCCGCGGTTGGCGATCAGGATCTTGCGGAACATGAGACCTCGCGTCCGGGGCCGGCGCCGGGGGGCTGTCTGCCCCCCGGACCCCCCGAGGATATTTGAGCCAGAATGAAAGGGTGCAGGGTGGGCATGGTCACATGCGGAAAAGGCCGAAGCGGGTGGGTTCGATCGGGGCGTTGAGGGCGGCGGAGAGGGAGAGCGCAAGGGTTTCGCGGGTTTTGCGCGGGTCCACGATGCCATCATCCCAGAGGCGGGCCGAGGCGTAGAGCGGGTGGCTTTGGCGGTCGAACATCTCGATCGTGGGGCGTTTGAAGGCGGCTTCGTCTTCCGGAGTCCAGGGGGTTCCGGCGCGGGCCAAGGCGTCGCCGCGGACCGTGGCGAGGACGCCCGCGGCCTGTTCGCCGCCCATGACCGAAATGCGCGAGTTGGGCCAGGTCCAGAGGAAGCGGGGGCTGTAGGCGCGGCCCGCCATGCCGTAGTTGCCCGCGCCGAACGAGCCGCCGACCAGCATGGTGATCTTGGGCACCGCGGTGGTGGCGACCGCTGTCACCATCTTGGCGCCGTGGCGGGCGATGCCTTCGTTTTCATATTTGCGGCCGACCATGAAGCCGGTGATGTTTTGCAGGAAGATGAGCGGGATCGCGCGTTGCGAGCAGAGTTCGATGAAATGCGCGCCCTTGATCGCGGCTTCGGAGAACAGCACGCCGTTGTTGGCCACGATCCCGACCGGGCAGCCCATGAGATGGGCAAAGCCTGTGACCAGGGTTTCACCGAAGCGCGGTTTGAATTCGTCAAAGCGAGAGCCGTCGGTGATGCGCGCGATCAGTTCGCGGATGTCCCACGGAGTGCGGAGGTCCGCGGGGACGAGACCGAGGATGTCTTCGGGATCGTGGGCGGGATCTTCGGGGCTTTGCCACTGGACCGTCGCGGGGCGGGTGCGGTTCAGGTTGCCCAGCGCGCGGCGGGCAAGGATCAGCGCATGGGCGTCGTCCTCGGCGAGGTAGTCGGCCACGCCCGACAGGCGGGTGTGGACATCGCCACCACCCAGATCCTCGGCCGAAACCACCTCTCCGGTTGCCGCCCGCACAAGGGGCGGGCCGGCCAGAAAGATCGTGCCCTGATCCCGGACGATGATCGTGACATCGGACATGGCCGGCACATAGGCGCCGCCCGCAGTGCAAGAGCCCATGACCACCGCGATCTGGGGGATGCCGGCCGCGCTCATCCGGGCCTGATTGAAGAAGATGCGGCCGAAATGGTCGCGGTCGGGAAAGACCTCGTCCTGGTTGGGCAGGTTGGCGCCGCCCGAATCCACCAGATAGACGCAAGGCAGGCGGCATTCGGCGGCGATTTCCTGCGCGCGCAGGTGTTTTTTCACCGTCATCGGATAGTAGGTGCCGCCTTTCACCGTGGCGTCGTTGCAGACCACCATGACCTCGGCGCCGTGGACGCGGCCGATGCCGGCGATGACGCCCGCGGCGGGGGCTGCGCCGTCATACATGCCATGCGCGGCAAAGGCGCCGATTTCCAGAAATGGCGAGCCGGGATCGAGCAGGCCCGCCACCCTTTCGCGCGGGGGAAGTTTGCCGCGGGCGGCGTGGCGGGCCTGTGCCGCGGGGCCACCGCCGGCTGCGGCAAGATCCGCCGCACGGGCGATGTCGGCGATCAGGGCCAGGTGCGCCTCGCGGTTGCGGCGGAAGCTTTCGGACGAGGGCAGGACACGGGAGGCGAGTTTCATGGCAGCCTCGTGAGGCAGAGGGTGATCTTGTGTGGCAGCGATGCCTGCGGCGCGCGCAGAGGGGAATGCGATTGACGCAGATCAAGGAAAGCGTGCCACGAGGGAGAGAGGGTCGCGCCAGTCGTTAACTTCAGGGTATGCAGATGCACAGGATGATTCCCGCGGCCGTCGCCGCCAGCCTTTCCCTTCTGGTCGCCGTGCCGGTGGCCGCGCAATCGGCGGGGGATTACACCATCGGTCTGGGTTTCGGCAGCGTGATGCCGAAGTCGGGCAATGGGACCGTCGCAGGCGTCGAAGCCGACGTCAGCAATGAGATTCAGCCCACGATCACCTTCGAATATTTCATCCGTGACAATCTTGGGATCGAACTGCTGGCTGCGACCCCATTCAAGCACGACGTTGACTTGCCGGGCGTGGGCAGCGCGACGGTCAAGCACCTGCCGCCGACACTGTCGCTGCAATATCACTTCCCGACCTCCACAGCCTTCAAGCCGTTCCTGGGCGCCGGTATCACCTATGTGACCTTCTTCAGCGAAGAGACCGCGCTTGGCGACCTGGAACTGGACGACAGCTGGGGCCTGTCGGTTCATGCCGGCTTCGACTATGCGCTGAACGACCGCAACGCGATCCGGGCCGATGTGCGCTGGATGGATATCGACAGCGACGTGACGCTGAACGGGACAAAGATCGGCGAGGCCGAGATCGACCCGGTTGTGGTCGGCGTCTCGTATATCTGGAAGTTCTGATCCCTTGACCGGCCCGGACTGACCGGGCCGGGCCAACCCGCGGGCGGCAGCCATCCTGCCCGCGGGTCTTGTCTTGCCCGCTGGGGAGGCCGCGGTCTGCCTGCCGGATCGGGGGGCCATCGTTTCAGCCCGCCGCCATCAGTTCGCGGCCCACCAGCATCCGGCGGATTTCGGACGTGCCGGCCCCGATCTCCATCAGCTTGGCGTCGCGGAACAGCCGGCTGACCACCGAGTCGTTCAGGAACCCTGCCCCGCCCAGCGCCTGCACCGCCTGATGCGCCTGAACCATCGCCTGCTCGGATGCGTAAAGCACGCAGCCCGCGGCGTCGGCGCGGGTCACGCGGCCCAGATCGCAGGCTTTCGCCACCTCGTAGACGTAGGCGCGCGAGGTGTTCAGCGCGACATACATGTCGGCCAGCTTGCCCTGCATCAGCTGGAACTGCCCGATCGGCTGGCCGAACTGCTGGCGGGTCTGGCAATAGGGCACCACCTCATCGAGACAGGCGGCGATGATCCCGGTGCCAATCCCCGACAGCACCACCCGTTCGTAATCCAGCCCCGACATCAGCACCCGGACGCCTTTGCCCTCGGCGCCAAGGATATTCTCGTCCGGCACTTCGCAATTGTCGAAGATCAGTTCGCCGGTGTTCGAGCCGCGCATGCCGACCTTGTCGAGATGCGGGCCGGTGGAAAAGCCCTTCATTCCCCGCTCGATCAGGAAGGCGGTGATACCCCGGGCGCCCGCCTGCGGATCGGTCTTGGCATAAACCACCAGCACATCGGCATCCGGACCGTTGGTGATCCAGTATTTCGTGCCGTTCAGCACATGGCAGCCGTCGCGCTTGTCGGCGCGCAGCTTCATCGACACCACATCGGACCCCGACCCTGCCTCTGACATCGCCAGCGCGCCGACATGTTCGCCCGAAACCAGCTTCGGCAGGTATCGCGCCTTCTGCGCATCGGTGCCGTTCAGCCGGATCTGGTTCACGCACAGGTTGGAATGGGCGCCGTAGGACAGCGAGACCGAGGCCGAGGCGCGGGCGATTTCCTCGACCGCCACCGTATGGGCCAGATAGCCCATGTCAGAGCCGCCAAAGGCTTCGGGCACGGTGATGCCCAGCAGGCCCAGATCGCCCATTTCGCGCCAAAGTTCGGCCGGAAAGACGTTGTCGCGGTCGATGCGGGCGGCCATCGGCTTCACCCTCTCTTGCGCCCAGGCATGGACCGTTTCGCGCAGCGCGGCGATGTCATCGCCGAGATCGAAGTTCATCGGGGCGTGGAACATGGGGAAGACCCTTTATTGAACGAATGTTCATTTCTTGCCGATTCGGGGGGCAACGGTCAAGTGCGTCGTGCATGGGTCTGTCGCGGCGGGCGGATCTGCGCCATGCTGGCGGCAAACAGGAGGTGCGCATGAAGGCAGTCTGGATCGCGCTGGCCCTTGCGGCGGCGCCGGTGCAAGCCGAGGTGGTCGGCAAGGTGGGGGTGGACTGGGTCGGCAACGACATCCTGATCGAGGCGATCCCCGATCCGCAGGTGCAGGGCGTCACCTGCCACATCGCCTATTTCGACCGTTCGGTGATCGACCGTCTGCGGCAGGGCAACTGGTTCGAAGACCCGTCAAACGCCTCGATCGCCTGCCGCCAGACCGGGCCGGTCACGATGGGCGATATCGACCGCGGGCGCGACGGCGAGGAAATCTTTCGCGAGGGCCGATCATTGGTGCTGAAATCGCTGCGGGTGACGCGGATCTATGACGAGCCGAACGACACGCTGATCTATCTGGTCCATGCGCGCGAACTGTCGGAAGGCTCGGCCAAGATGTCGATCTCGACCGTGCCGCTGTGGCGGGCCCGGGAATAGGGGGCAAAAGCGGCGCCGCCCCGCACAGGATGCCCCACAAGACGCCCTGCTGTGGCGCGCGGGAAAGCAGGCGGCGCGCGGGAAACACCGGTCGGGCAAGGCGCCCGTCAGCCGATCAGCCGCGCCGCCAGTGCCGGCAGATCGTCGAAATGGTTCAGCAGCGCCTCGGGGGCAAGACGGGCCACACCCTGGCCTTCGGGGCCGAAGGTCACCAGCGCCACCGGCACACCCGCCGCGCGGGCGGTTTCGCGGTCGGTCGATGTGTCGCCCACCAGCATCGAGCGCCCGACCGCCCCGCCCGCCCGCGTCACCGACGCGACATAGGGCGCGGGGTCGGGCTTGCGCACCGGCAGCGTGTCGGCGCCGATCATCGCATCGAACAGGTGCCGGATCTGCATCAGACCCAGCAGCGTCTCGGCCAGCGCCTCGGGCTTGTTGGTGCAGATCGCGGTGGCATAGCCCATGGCGCGCAACCGCTTTACCGCGTCACGGGCGCCGGGATATAGGCGGGTATGGACAGCGATGGCGCCGCGGTAGTTTTCCAGCAGCAGCGGATATTGCCGGTCGATCTCGGATTCGGGGGCGCCGCCCAGCCGCTGGAACCCCAGCCGCAACATGGCGCGGCCGCCGTGAAACGCCGTCAGCGCATCGGCCTGCGGGTCCAGCGGCTCGCCCTGCCCCAGCGCCCGGAAACAGGCATTGGCCGATGCGATCAGATCGGCGCTGGTATCGGCAAGCGTGCCGTCAAGATCGAAGACAACCGTGCGCATCGCGCCCCCTGAAACAGCCCGTAAGACAGTGTGAAGCCCGCGGCCTTGCGGACACAGGGAACCCGGTTAAAACGGGCACACCGCAAAGGAAAGGGTGCCGATGAACCGTCCGTCCGTTTCGCTGATCGTGCTGGCTGCCGGACAAGGCACCCGGATGAACTCGGACCTGCCGAAAGTGCTGCACCCGCTGGGCGCGGCGCCGCTGCTGCATCACGCGATGCGCGCCGGCCAGTCGCTGGAGCCTGAGCGGATGGTGGTCGTGGCCGGCCATGGGGCGGAACAGGTGGCAAAGGCTGCCCGCGCCTTCGACGAGACGGTGGATGTGGTGGTTCAGGCCGAACAGCTTGGCACCGCCCATGCGGTGGCACAGGCCGCGCCCCTGTTGGCCGATGCGCCCGGCGATGCGGTGGTGCTTTACGGCGACACGCCCTTCATCCGCCCCGAGACGCTGGACCGGATGCTGGAGGCGCGCGAGCGCCATGCCATCGTGGTGCTGGGCTTTCAGGCCGCTGATCCGGGCCGCTACGGCCGGCTTGTGACCCGCGGCGAGGATCTGGAACGCATCATTGAATGGAAGGATGCGACGGATCAGGAACGCGCGATAACCCTCTGCAATTCCGGCGTGATCTGCGCCGAGGCGCTGATGCTGTTCGCGCTGGTCTCCGAGGTGGGAAATGACAATGCGGCGGGTGAATACTACCTGACCGACATCATCGAACTGGCCCGCACGCGGGGCCTGTCGGCCGGCGTGGTGATCTGCGACGAATCCGAGACGCTGGGCGTGAACACCCGTGCGCAACTGGCTGATGCAGAGGCGGAATTTCAGCGCCGCGCCCGCGCCGCCGCATTGGAGGACGGCGTGACCCTGACCGCGCCCGAAACGGTGTTCTTCGCGCTGGATACCTATCTGGGCCGTGATGCCATCGTCGGCCCCAACGTGGTGTTCGGCCCCGGCGTGACGGTCGAATCCGGGGCCGAGATCCGTGCCTTCTGCCATCTTGAAGGGTGCCATATCTCGCGCGGGGCGACGGTGGGGCCGTTCGCGCGGCTGCGTCCCGGCGCGGAACTGGCCGAGGATGTCCATGTCGGCAATTTCGTCGAGATCAAGAATTCCGTGCTGGATGAAGGCGTGAAGGTGGGCCACCTGACCTATCTGGGCGACGCGCATGTGGGCGAACAGACCAACATCGGCGCGGGCACGGTCACCTGCAACTATGACGGCGTATCGAAACACCGCACGACAATCGGCGCCCATGCCTTCATCGGCTCGGACACGATGCTGGTGGCCCCGGTCACGGTGGGGGCGCGGGCGATGACGGCCTCGGGGTCGGTCATCACCGGCGAGGTGCCGGCCGAGGCGCTGGCGGTCGCGCGGGCGAAACAGGTGAACAAGCCCGGCCTTGCCACCCGCCTGATCGAGCGGTTCCGCGCCGAAAAGGCCGCGAAGAAGGAGACAAACTGATGTGCGGTATCGTCGGGGTTCTCGGCAACCATGAGGTGGCGCCCCTGCTGGTCGAGGCGCTGAAGCGGCTGGAATATCGCGGCTACGATTCGGCCGGGATCGCCACGGTGAACGCGGGCAAGCTTGACCGCAGGCGGGCGGTGGGCAAGCTGGTCAACCTGTCGGACCTTCTGGTGCATGACCCGCTGCCGGGCAAGACCGGCATCGGCCACACCCGCTGGGCCACCCACGGCGCGGCGACGGTGACCAATGCCCATCCCCATCAGGCCGGCCCGGTTGCGGTGGTCCACAATGGCATCATCGAGAACTTCCGCGAACTGCGGGCCGAACTGACCGCCGCGGGCTTCACGCCCGGGACCCAGACCGATACGGAAACCGTGGCGCTTCTGACGCAGATGCACATGGCCGGCGGTCTTTCGCCGCGCGAAGCGGCGGCGCGGACCCTGTCGCGGCTGCATGGCGCCTTTGCGCTGTGCTTTCTGTTCGAGGGCGAGGACGACCTGCTGATCGCCGCGCGCAAGGGATCGCCGCTGGCCATCGGACATGGCGACGGCGAGATGTTCGTGGGCTCTGACGCGATCGCGCTGGCGCCGATGACCGATGCGATCACCTATCTGGAAGAAGGCGACTGGGCGGTGGTGACGCGCGCCGGCGCCGAGATCTTCGACCCCGCGGGCCGTCGGGTGAACCGCGCCATGACCCGGATCCAGATCGATGCGACCCGGATCGAGAAGGCCGGCTACAAGCACTTCATGGCCAAAGAGATTGCCGAACAGCCGGTGGTGTTGGCCGATGCGCTGCGCCATTACATCCAGAACGGCCGGATCAATCTGCCGGGTGTCGATTTCGCCGCCGTCGACCGGGTGACGCTGGTGGCCTGCGGCACCGCCTCTTATGCCTGCCATGTGGCGAAATACTGGTTCGAACAGATCGCGGGTCTTCCTGCCGATATCGATATCGCATCCGAGTTCCGCTATCGCGAGCCGGTGCTGTCGCCCGCATCCTGGGCGATCTTTGTCAGCCAGTCAGGCGAGACTGCCGACACGCTGGCCGCCTTGCGCCATGTCGGTGACAAGGTGGCGCGCACGCTGGCGGTGGTGAACGTGCCGACCTCGTCCATCGCGCGCGAGGCCAATCTGGCGCTGCCGATCCTGGCCGGGGTCGAGGTCGGCGTGGCCTCGACCAAGGCCTTCACCTGTCAGTTGACGGTGTTGCTGCTGCTGGCGCTGAAGGCCGCGCAGGACCGCGGGCGGCTTGGGGCCGAGGATCTGTCGCGGCGGCTGGATGCGCTGGCAAGTCTGCCGGGGCTGATGAACCACGCGCTTGGCCTTGCCGCCGCGATCCGCGCCATGGCGGGCGAGCTGGCCGAAGCACAGGACATCCTGTTCCTCGGGCGCGGGCCGATGTATCCGCTTGCGCTGGAAGGCGCACTGAAACTGAAGGAAATCAGCTACATCCATGCCGAAGGCTATGCCTCGGGCGAGTTGAAGCACGGCCCCATCGCACTGATCGACAACCGCGTTCCGGTGATCGTGATGGCACCGCGGGACGGGTTGTTCGACAAGACGGTGTCGAACATGCAGGAAGTGATGGCCCGCCACGGCAAGGTTCTGCTGATCTCGGACCTGAGCGGCATCGACGAGGCCGGCGCAGGCTGCTGGGAAACGCTGGCCATGCCCGAGGTTCCCGACTTCCTCGCCCCGATCCTTTACGCGGTTCCAGCCCAGCTTCTGGCCTATCACACCGCCATCGCCAAGGGCACCGACGTCGATCAACCGCGCAACCTTGCGAAATCGGTGACGGTCGAATAGCGGGCAGCCTCTTGTCGGCACGGATGTCCGCGCAAAACAAAGCTCGCGCATGGCGAAAACGATGACCGGACCCTGGAGAAGCTGGAGATCGAGCGGCGGTTCTGGGCCGAGCGGGACGGCTGGGCCACGCTCGCCCTGGTGATCGACTGCCACACGGGCGAGCTTCCGGTATTCGATGCTCCTATATTCGTCAAGGCTCGCGGGCAGGCACCGTTGGCGCGCAGAGGTGCCGGTAGATTTCGCGCACGATGTAGCGATTGACGCATCGCACGATCTCGCGGCGCGTCTTGCCTTCCGCCATCCGTCGTGCGGCATAGACCCTTGTTTCATCGTGGTCCCGCACGAGTGATCGCCTGAAGCGTGATCTCGCGGTAGAAGCCCTGCGCCGTGCTCTCGTGGCTCGCAACCCTGCGCCGGGATTGGTCCACCATTCCG
>NZ_OAOQ01000007.1 GCF_900207575.1 Cereibacter ovatus | reverse complement strand
GTGACCACGGAGAGAACCTCAGAGCCAGGCACCCAGGATCAACGGCAGAGAGATCAGCGATTGACCAAGGCGATTAGAGAACAACCCGGGGCACTATCGCTGACACCGGCCGCAGGTGCGGTCTGAACTCAGTCGCCCAGCCGGGCATGGACCTCGGCCAGATCGATGTCGCCTTTCGGCAGCTTGTTCGCCGGGTTGTCGAAATCGTAGCGGAACAGCTGAAAGTCCTTGCGGTAGATTTCCCACATCAGATGCATCGACAGGTCATCGAAATAGGCCTCCACCGGATGCGCCCGCGCGGGGCCGTGGCCTTCACTTTCATTGAACCGCGGGATCGTTGCCAGATCCACCTGATGCCGCAGCGAGGCAAGGTTCAGCACCGACTGCATGCCTTCGTTGAACTTCTCGGTGAAGAAGATGCGGTCATAGCGCCCGCCGTTCACGATGAAGGTCGAGATGTGACCCGACATGGCCGACCAGTGGATGTCAGGCTCCATCGGCTTCTTCCAGCGGATCGTGTCGCGCACGAACAGCAGAAAGCGGCGGAAGCTGGCGATTTGGTCGAACTCGGCCCGGCCATCCTCGCCCCCGACGTCGATGCCGTATTTCTGGATGATCAGCGGCACCAGATTGCCGCGATAGCGTTTGCCGTTGCGTTGGATACCGCAGATCTTGTCGAAGAACGACGACAGGATGCGGCTGTAGGGATTGCGCACGCAGGTGAAGGCGGGCGAGCGATGCGCCTTCACATTGGCCTCGATCAGCGGCTGGCTGGCCTCTTGTGCCCATTTGTGCAGGCCCGTCGTCGCATCATGGATGTCGCCGTCGAAAAACCGGCCGTGATCAGAGAAATACATGATCTGCCCGATGGTCGAGCAGGCGCATTTCGGCACCACGCGATAGACGAGGCTTTCGCTTTCCGTCATCCAGGTTCCGGGAAACCCCATGTGCGCTCTCCTTCTGGGCGATTTCCCCCAGAAAGCAGACAATTTATTACTTTTCAATGACTGGCGGCGCGCACTAGAAGCGGCAAAGGTGCGGATGCGGGCAAAGCGACAGTCATGGCAAGGATCGCCTACATCCTTTTATGTCACAAGGATCCCGAGGGCATCGTCGCGCAGGCGGAACGGCTGACGGCTGCGGGCGATTTCGTCGCGATCCATTTCGACGCCCGTGCGCCGCGCGCGGCCTTTGACCGCATCCGGGGCGCGCTGGCCGCGAATCCTTCGGTGACCTTCGCGCGCCGGCGCATCAAATGCGGCTGGGGGGAATGGAGCCTTGTCGCCGCGACGCTTCAGGCGGTGCGCGCCGCCATCGACGCCTTCCCGCGCGCCACGCATTTCTACATGCTGTCGGGCGACTGCATGCCGATCAAATCCGCCGAACACGCCCATGCGTTTCTGGACCGCGAGGATGCGGACCATATCGAAAGCTTCGACTTCTTCCGCTCGGACTGGATCAAGACCGGGATCAAGGAAGAACGGCTGATCTACCGCCACGTCGTGAACGAACGCGCCCGGCCGCGACTGTTCTATGGGCTGCTTGATCTGCAAAAGCGGATGGGGTTGACGCGGCGGATTCCGCAGGGGCTTCGGGTCCAGATCGGCAGCCAGTGGTGGTGCCTGCGCCGCCGCACTGTCGAATCGGTGCTGGCGTTCTGCGATCAGCGGCCCGACGTGCTGCGCTTTTTCCGCACGACATGGATCCCGGACGAGACCTTCTTTCAGACCCTTGTCCGCCATCTGGTGCCCGCGCCAGAGATCCGCTCGCGCACGCTGACCTTCCTGATGTTCACAGATTACGGGATGCCGGTCACCTTCTACAACGACCATTACGATCTGCTGATGGGGCAGGATTACTTGTTCGCCCGCAAGATCTCGGCCGATGCGCTGGATCTGAAACAGCGGCTGGGCCGGCTTTATGCCGCGACGGATGTCGCGTTTCCGGTCTCGGACGAGGGCCGGCGGCTGTTTGCTTTCCTGACCGGGCGCGGCCGGATCGGCCGGCGTTTTGCGCCGCGCTTCTGGGAAACCGAATCCTCTCTGGGTCGCGGGCGGACCCTGCTGATCGTGACCTGCAAGAAATGGCATGTCGCCAAGCGGCTGATGGAACGGGTGCGGCAGGTGACCGGCATCCCGGCGGTGGACTACCTGTTCAACGAAGAGGCGACGCCGCTGCCTGATCTTGGCGGCATCCAGACCACGCTGGAAAAGCGCACCCGCCACCGGCGCGCGTTGCTGCGGCTGTTGTTCGATACATGGGACAGCGACCGGCTGGTGATCTGCATCGATCCGGCCAACCTTGACCTGATGCGCGATTTCTTTGCCGACCGGGCCGAAACCCGATTGATGGAGATCGAGTGCGCATTTTCCGACGACTACCTTGCCGGCCACGCCCGCCGCATCGGTCTGGCCGGTCAGGCGACCCGCCCCGAGGTTCTGGCCCGGCTGCTGCCCACGATCCGCTATGACATCCGCTTTGAAAGCGACCGGCTGCGCGATGCGGGCTTTGACCGCTTCCACCGCATCCGCGAGGCCGCCAGCGTGTCCGAGAACACGCCCCCCCTTGCGGAATTCCTCGGGATTTCCGAGGCTCTGGCCCATGAGATCGCCGCCACCGACTACCTATTCGTGGATTGAAGACATGCCCTACAGCTACGACGACCAGAACATCTTTGCCCGCATCCTTCGCGGCGAGATCCCGAACCAGACCGTGCTGGACACCGCCCATACGCTGGCCTTCCGCGATATCCGCCCGCAGACCCCCGACCATATCCTTGTGATCCCCAAAGGGCCTTACGTCTGCTTCGACCATTTCGCGGCCGAGGCCTCTGCGGACGAGATCGTGGATTTTCACCGCACTGCGGCGCAGGTCTGCGCCATGCTGGCCATCACTCCGGGCGAGGGGGGGCGCGGCTATCGCACCGTGTCGAACGCGGGCGAGGATGCGGTGCAAGAGGTGCCGCACTATCACATGCATATTCTGGCCGGCCGTCCGCTGGGGCCGATGCTGTCGCGGCAGGGCTAAGGGGGGCAGCGTGACCGGCGCCCGGGCGCCGGTCACAACGCGACAGTGCGCCCGAAATCCGTCACCGCAAAGCGACAGGAACCCGGGCGCCGCTTACCGCGGCCCGCATTGCAATCCGGGCGACCGTCCGGGTCAGTGTGCGGCGGCCCAGTTCGCGCCGCGGCCGGCCTCGACGGTCAGCGGAACCGACAGATGCACCGCCGGGTCCGAGGCGGTCTCCATCACCTCGCGCACCCGGTCTGTCAGCGCATCGGCGGCGGCCTCGTCCACCTCGAACAGCAGTTCGTCATGGACTTGCAGCAGCATCTTCGCGGGCATCCCGGCAATGGCCTTCGGCATCCGGATCATCGCGCGCCGGATCACATCGGCGGCGGTGCCCTGTATCGGCGCGTTGATCGCGGCACGGCGGGCAAAGCCCGCGCCGGGGCCCTTGGCGTTGATTTCGGGGGTGTGGATCTTGCGGCCGAACAGGGTCTGCACGAAGCCGTTTTCCTTCGCGAAGGCCACGGTCGCGTCCATATAGGCGCGGATGCCGGGGAACCGTTCGAAGTAGCGGTCGATGAAGCCCTGCGCATCGGCGCGCGGGATGCGCAGGTTGCGGGCCAGCCCAAACCCCGAGATGCCGTAGATCACCCCGAAATTGATCGCCTTGGCCTGACGGCGCACCATCGGGTCCATGCCTTCCAGCGGCACGCCGAACATTTCCGATGCCGTCATGGCGTGGATGTCCTGACCTTCGCGGAAAGCCTGTTTCAGCGCCGGAATGTCGGCGATATGGGCCAGGATGCGCAATTCGATCTGGGAATAGTCAAGGCTGACCAGAACCTTGCCGGGCGGCGCCACGAAAGCCTCGCGGATGCGGCGGCCTTCTTCGGTGCGCACGGGGATGTTTTGCAGGTTCGGATCGGTCGAGGCCAGCCGCCCGGTGTTTGCGCCTGCGATGGAATAGGACGTATGCACCCGCCCGGTTTCGGGGTTGATATGGTCTTGCAGCGCGTCGGTATAGGTCGATTTCAGCTTGGACAACTGCCGCCAGTCCAGCACGCGGGCGGGCAGGTCGTGGCCTTCGGCGGCCAGATCTTCCAGCACGTCGGCGCCGGTGCCCCAGGCGCCGTTCTTGCCCTTGACACCGCCCTGAAGGCTCATGCGTTCAAACAGGATCTCGCCCAGTTGTTTGGGGGAACCGACGTTGAACGGGCCGCCGGCCAGCTCGTGGATCTCGGATTCCAGCGCCGCCATCTTTTGCGCGAAGGCGTTCGACATTCGTGACAGCGTATCGCGGTCGACCTGCACGCCGGCCATTTCCATCTCGGCCAGAATCGGGATAAGCGGGCGTTCCAGCGTTTCATAAACGGTGGTGACGCGGGCGCGGTGAAGCTGCGGCCGGAACAGGGCCCACAGCCGCAGCGTCACGTCGGCATCTTCGGCGGCATAGGGCACGGCCTGATCGATCGGCACCCGGTCAAAGGTGATCTGCGCCTTGCCAGAGCCCAGCAAGGTCTTGATCGCGATGGTCTTGTGGCCAAGGTAGGTATCGCACAGCTCGTCCATGCCATGGCCGTGCAGCCCGGCGTGCATGGCATAGGACATCAGCATCGTGTCATCGATGGGCGCGACCCGGATGCCGTGACGCGCAAGGATCTTGGCGTCATATTTCATGTTCTGGCCGATCTTCAGGATCGCGTCGTCCTCAAGCACCGGCTTCAGCATCGACAGCGCCAGATCCATCGGGATCTGGTCGGGCGCAAGCTCGGCGCCGCCGAACAGATCGCCCGTGCCCTGACGATGCCCCAGCGGGATATAGCAGGCCCGCCCGGCTTCGACGCAAAGCGAGATGCCGACCAGTTCGGCGCGCATCTCGTCAAGGCTGGTGGTTTCGGTATCCACCGCGACATGGCCGCGCTCGCGGATGCGGGCGATCCATGCCGAAAGCGTGGCGGCATCGCGAACACAGTCATAGGCCGCGGTATCGAAGGGCAGCGGCGCCTCGGCGGCCGAGGGAATGGCTGCGGCGGGGGCGGTGACGGCGGTGGGGGCGGGCGGGGCCTCGACCTTGAGGCTGTCGGCCACCCGCTTTGTCAGGCTGCGGAACTCCATCAGGTTCAGGAAGCCCAGCAGGTCACCGGCCACCGGCTTTTGCACTTCCAGATCGTCCAGCTCGACATCAAGGGGCGTGTTGCAGTCCAGTTCGACCAGCCGCTTCGAGATGCGGATCTGGTCGGCATTGTCCTGAATGGCGGCGCGGCGCTTGGGTTGCTTGATCTCGGCCGCGCGGGCCAGAAGGCTTTCCAGATCGCCGTATTCCTGAATCAGCAGCGCCGCGGTCTTGATGCCGATCCCCGGGGCGCCCGGCACGTTGTCGACGGAATCGCCTGCCAGCGCCTGCACATCCACCACGCGCTCGGGCGGGACGCCGAACTTTTCGATCACCTCGTCGCGGTCGATGCGCTTGTTCTTCATCGGGTCCAGCATGCCGACCCCGTTGCCCACAAGCTGCATCAGATCCTTGTCGGACGACAGGATCGTGACCTGCCCGCCGGCATCGCGCGCCTTGCAGGCAAGGGCCGCGATGATGTCGTCGGCCTCGAAGCCTTCGGTTTCGATGCAGGGGATGTTGAAGGCGCGCGTCGCCTCGCGGGTCAGGGGGAACTGCGGGCGCAGATCCTCGGGCGGGTCGGGGCGGTTGGCCTTGTAAAGCGGGTAGATCTCGTTGCGGAAGGTCTTCGAGGAATGGTCGAAGATCACCGCGACATGGGTGGCCGCGTCGGCACCCTTGTTGTTTTCGACATAGCGGAACAGCATGTTGCAAAAGCCCGCGACCGCGCCCACCGGCAGGCCGTCGGATTTCCGCGTCAGGGGCGGCAGCGCATGGTAGGCGCGGAAGATGAAGGCCGAGCCGTCGATCAGATGCAGGTGGCAGCCCTTGCCGAAAGTCATCGTCCCCTCCCCGGGTGTCTTTTCTTCATCCCGAGGGGATGGGCGTCACTTGTCGGTGGCGAAGCTTTCATGCACGAAGCGGCGGTCGCAGTAGCCGCATTCGACCGAGCCGGTCTCGTGCGGGATCGACAGCCAGACCCGCGGATGGCCAAGCGCGCCCTCGCCTCCGTCGCAGGCTACCTTCCATGTCGTGACGACAACGGTTTCCGGGGCGTCGATGGTCATGGGCAGGCTCCTTACCGGGGTTGCGGCTGGCCGCGCATGATAACGAGACGGGCCGCCGCGGCAAGGGGCCTTACCCCTCTGGCAACTGGTCCGAGGCGATGACGGGGAAGAACGCGCCCTGCGACCACAGCCCGAACCAGCCGTCGTGATGGCCGCACAGATCGACAAGCCGGTAGAACGACTTGCGGTCGATCAGGGCCTCAAGCCCCGCGCGGACCATGATGTAGGGCCGCGGCTCGCCATCCGGCGCGCGGGGCACGCGGATCGGATGGTCGGGGCCGGCGGTCACCCGATCGCCCACCTGAGTGGTGAAGGTGACGGCCTGTTCGCGCCCCGTGCCCGCGGTTTCGAAATCCACCGCGACGAAGGGGGCGTCGTCGACGGTGATCCCCACCTTTTCGACCGGGGTGACAAGGTAATACCGCCCGCCTTCCCGTTTCAGGATCGACGAGAACAGCCGCACCATTTCCGGCCGCCCGATGGGGGTGCCAAGGTAGAACCACGTCCCGTCGCGGGCGATGCGGATATCCAGATCGCCGCAGAACGGCGGGTTCCACAGATGGACCGGGGGCGGGCCTTTCTTCGCGGCCGCGGCGGCGCTGGCCATCACGCCTTCGGCCGAAGGTTTCACGATCATTTGTGCCTTCCCGCTTTTTGCCATTTGTGCGGCACGTCATAGTTTGGTCTGATGATCCATATAACGACCGGGGGAAAGTTGTCATGGCCGATGCCGCTGCACTGGTTGCCGAGATCGAAGCCCTTGAGGTCAGGCTGGCCAAGGCGCGCGACAGCATCTCGCGCCGCTTCATCGGGCAGGAACGGGTGGTTGAACTGGTTCTGGCCGCCATGCTTTGCGGTGGGCACGCGCTGCTGGTGGGCCTGCCGGGGCTGGGCAAGACGCGGCTGGTCGATACGCTGTCGACGGTGATGGGGCTGAAGGGCAACCGGATCCAGTTCACCCCCGATCTGATGCCGGCGGATATTCTGGGGTCCGAGGTGCTGGACATGGGCGCCGATGGCGCCCGCGCCTTCCGCTTCATCGAAGGGCCGATCTTCTGCCAGCTTCTTCTGGCCGATGAGATCAACCGCGCCAGCCCCCGCACCCAGTCGGCGCTGTTGCAGGCGATGCAGGAACGCGAGGTGACGATTGCCGGCCGCCACCGCCCGCTGGGCCGGCCGTTCCATGTTCTGGCCACCCAGAACCCGATCGAACAGGAAGGCACCTATCCCCTGCCCGAAGCCCAGCTTGACCGTTTCCTTGTGCAGGTCGACGTGGACTATCCCGACCGCGCGACCGAGCGCGAGATCCTGATCGCCACCACCGGCGCCGAGGATGCCGAGGTGCATCAGGTCTTCTCGGCCGAGGATCTGATCGCGGCGCAGGCCCTGCTGCGGCGGATGCCGGTGGGCGATGCGGTGGTCGAGGCGATCCTGGATCTGGTGCGCGCCTGCCGCCCCGGCGAGCCGGAAGGCGTGGGGCTGGCCGACGTGCTGTCCTGGGGGCCGGGGCCGCGGGCGGCGCAGGCCCTGATGCTGACGGTGCGGGCGCGGGCGCTTTTGTCGGGGCGGCTGGCGCCCTCGGTCGAGGATGTGGCGGCCTTGGCGCGGCCGGTGCTGACGCATCGGATGGCGCTGAACTTTGCCGCGCGGGCGCGGGGCGAAAGTCTGGCCGGGGTGATCGACCGCGTGGTGACGCGGCAGATGGGCCTTGAGGCCGCCGCGTGAGCGACGTCCTTGCCCTTCGTCCGCGCGCCGAGGCGCTGGGGCAGGCGCTGCCGCCCCTGCTGGCCCAGGCCGAACATCTGGCGGCAACCGTGATCCTTGGCGAACACGGCCGACGCCGGGCCGGCATGGGGGATGAGTTCTGGCAGTATCGCCCCGCCCATGGCGGCGACAGCGCGCGGATGATCGACTGGCGCCGCTCGGCCCGGTCGGATGCGCATTTCGTGCGCGAACGCGAATGGCAGGCGGCGCAGACGGTGGTGCTGTGGGTGGATGTCTCGCGTTCGATGTCGTTCAGCGGCGATCGCCTGCGCGAACCGAAGGCGGATCGGGCGCGGCTGGTGGCGCTGGCGCTGGCGGTGCTGCTGCTGCGCGCGGGGGAACGGGTCGGGCTGGCGGGCGAAGGCGTGCCGCCGCGGTCGGGCCGGGGGCAGGCGCTGCGGCTGGCCGATGCGCTGGCGGGCGACGGGGCGGCCGACTATGGCCAGCCCGACACCGCGGGTCTGGTGGGGCATGGCCGGATGGTGTTCGTCTCGGACTTTCTGGGCGACATGGACGGGATCGAGCGCGCGATGGCCCGCGCCGCCGAGCGTGACATGCGCGGCGCGCTGCTTCAGATCCTCGACCCGTCGGAAGAGGATTTCCCCTTTGACGGCCGCACCCTCTTTGAATCGATGGGGGGCAGTCTGCGCCATGAAACCCTGCGCGCGGGCGATCTGCGCGCCCGCTATCTGGACCGGCTGGCCGCGCGCAAGGACCGGCTGGCCGCACTGGCCCGCGCCTCGGGGTGGCACTGGCACTGCCACCACACCGGGCAGGGTGCGCAGCCCGCTTTGCTGTGGCTTTACCGCGCGTTGGAGCGCACCGTCTGATGTGGACCCTTGGCCCCATCGGCTTTGCCGCACCCTGGCTGCTGCTGGGTCTGGTCCTGTTGCCGGTGCTGTGGCTTTTGCTGCGCGCGGTGCCGCCGGCGCCGATCCGTCGGCGCTTTCCCGGGGTGGCGCTGCTGCTGGGGCTGGCGGATGACCAGACCGAGACCGACAAGACCCCGTGGTGGCTGCTGGCCCTGCGGATGCTGGCGGTGGCGGCGGCGATCGTGGCCTTTGCCGGGCCGGTGCTGAACCCGCAACAGCGCCAGCCGGGCACCGGGCCGCTGCTGATCCTGATCGATGGCACCTGGGCCGACGCCCGCGACTGGCCGCGCCGGATCGACCGGGCCCGGGCGCTGTTGGCCGAGGCGGGCCGCGAGGGCCGCCCCGTGGCCGTGCTGCGCCTGACCGACCGCCCCGAGATCCCCGCCTTTCAGGCTGCGGGCGCATGGGAGGGGCGGCTGGCTGCCCTTGCGCCGCATCCGTGGCTGCCGTTCGACCTTGGGCCATGGGCCTCGGCGCTGCCTGGGGGCGGGTTTGACAGCTTCTGGCTGTCGGATGGGCTGGACCATCCCGGCCGCGCGGCGCTGCTGTCGGCGCTGGAAGGGCGCGGCAGGGTCAGGGTGTTCGAAAGCCCGCGCCCGGTGCTGGCCCTGCGCCCGGCGGGGTTCAAGGATGGTGCGGTGCAGCTGACCGCGCTGCGGTTGCCTGCGGCGGATGCGGTCTCGGTCGAGGTGTCGGCGCGCGGTCTTGACCCCGCCGGGATCGAGCGGGAACTGGCCCGCGTGCCGCTGGCCTTCGATTCCGGCGCGGCCGAGGCTACCATCGCGCTGTCGCTGCCGCCCGAATTGCGCAACCGCGTGGCCCGGTTCGAACTGGCCGGCGTCCGTTCCGCCGGGGCGGTCACTCTGGCCGACGACAGCCTGAAACGGCGCAAGGTGGCGCTGATTGCCGGCCGCGCCGGGCGCGAACAGTTGCAGCTGCTGTCGCCCACCCATTACCTGCGGCAGGCGCTGGAACCCGTGGCCGACCTGATCGACGGCACCCTGTCGGATGTGCTGCTGGCCAATCCGGATGTCATCGTGCTGGCCGATGTGGCGCGGCTGACCCAGACCGAACAGGACGGCCTGCTGGATTGGCTGGACGGCGGCGGGTTGCTTTTGCGCTTTGCCGGGCCGCAACTGGCCGCGTCCGACATCAGCCGGATGGCGGAAGATCCCCTGATGCCGGTCCGCCTGCGCGAAGGCGGCCGCACCGTCGGCGGCGCCATGAGCTGGGGCGAACCCAAGACCCTTGCGCCCTTCGCCGAAGGCTCGCCCTTCCACGGCCTGCGGGTGCCGCCCGAGGTGTCGGTCACGGCGCAGGTTCTGGCCCAGCCCGACCCGGAACTGGGCGGCCGCACCATCGCCGCGCTGGCCGATGGCACGCCATTGGTGACGCGCAAGGCGGTGGGGCAGGGGCAGGTCGTGCTGGTCCATGTCACCGCCAATGCCGAATGGTCCAGCCTGCCGCTGTCGGGGCTGTTTGTGCAGATGCTGGAACGGCTGGCGGTCTCGACCCGGCCGGCGGCGCCGGGGGCGGCGGAGCTGGAAGGGCAGGTCTGGGTGCCCGAGGTGGTTCTGGATGCCTTTGGTGTGCCCTCGGACGCGGGCGAACGGCCGGGGGTTCAGGGCGAATTGCTGGCCGGGGGGCGGCCGGGCCCGAACCTTCTGCCGGGGCTTTATGCCGGGGCGGACCGGCGCGTGGCGCTGAATGCGGTGGCGGCCGAAACCGGGTTCAGCGCCGCATTGTGGCCCGCGCGGATTGCGGTCGAGGGGCTGGATACGCAGGAAGAACAGGCGCTGAAAGGCGCCTTCCTTGCCGGGGCGCTGGCACTGCTGGTTCTGGATGTGCTGGCGGCGCTGTGGGTTTCCGGCCGCTTGGGCAACCGGATCGGCGCGGTGCGCGGTGCGCTGGTGGTGCTGGCTGCGTTGACGCTGGCGCCGGACGCGCGGGCACAGGACGCCGACCGCTTTGCGATCGAGGCGACCTCGGCGGTTCATCTGGCCTATGTCGAGACCGACGACCCGCAGGTGAACCGCGTGGCCGAGGCCGGCCTGCGCGGCCTTGGCCTGCGCCTGCGCGAACGCACCTCGGTCGAGCCGGGCGCGCCGATGGCGCTGAACCTTGAAACCGACGAGCTGACCTTCTTTCCCTTCCTTTACTGGCCGGTCACCGCCAGCCAACCCTTGCCCTCGGCCGAGGCCTACGCCCGGCTGAACGATTATCTGCGCACCGGCGGCATGATCCTGTTCGACACCCGCGATGCCGACATCGCGGGGGGGGCGGGGTCCACCCCCGAGGGGCGCCGGCTTCAGGCGCTGGCGGCACCGCTGGACATTCCACCGCTGGAGGTGATCCCGCCCGATCATGTCCTGACCCGCACCTTCTATCTGTTGCAGGATTTCCCCGGCCGTCACACCAGCGCGCGGATCTGGGTCGAGGCAGCCCCCCCCGATGCCGAACAAGCCGAGGGGATGCCGTTTCGCAACCTGAACGACGGGGTGACGCCGGTGGTGATCGGCGGCAACGACTGGGCCGCCGCCTGGGCCGTGGATGAGCGCGGAATGGAGCTTCTTCCCGTCGGCCGCGGCTACAGCGGCGAGCGTCAGCGCGAAATCGCCTGGCGCTTTGGCATCAACCTTGTGATGCATGTCCTGACCGGCAACTACAAATCCGATCAGGTCCATGTGCCGGCGCTGCTGGAAAGGCTGGGACAGTGAACGGAACCGTGGTGTTCGATCCGATCCTGCCCTGGGCCGCGATCTGGGGGCTTTGTGCCCTGTCGGCGCTGATGGTGGCGCTGGCGCTGTGGCGTGGCCTTGCCGGCTGGTGGCTGCGCGGCCTTGCGCTGGCGGTGCTGCTGGCCGCGCTGGCCAATCCCGCCTTGCAGGAAGAGGACCGCACCCCGCTGTCGGATATCGTGATCGCGGTGGTGGATGACAGCGCCAGCCAGCGCATCGGCGACCGTGCCGCGCAGACGGCGGCGGCGCTGGCGGCGGTGAAGGCCGAGGTGGCGGCGCTGCCCAACACCGAACTGCGCGTCGCGCGGGTGGGCGATGGCGAAGGCGACGAAGGCACCCGGCTGATGGCCGCCCTGTCCGAGGCGCTGGCCGAGGAACCCCGCGCGCGCGTGGCCGGGGCGATCCTGATCACCGACGGGCAGGCGCATGATCTGGACCTGTCCCCGCAGATGCCGGCGCCGCTGCATGTGCTGCTGACCGGGCGCGATGCCGACTGGGACCGCCGGCTGGTGGTGAAGAATGCCCCCGCCTTCGCCATTCTGGGCGAGCCGGTGACGCTGATCCTGCGGATCGAGGATCAGGGCCGGGTGCCCGCCGCGGTCGGGGGCTTGGCCGATCTGGCGATTTCCATTGATGGCGACGAGGCGCAGACTTTCCGCGTTCCGGTGGGCGAGGATCTGGAACTGCCCGTGACCCTGCCGCATGGCGGGATGAACGTGCTTCAGTTTCAACTCGCCGCGCAGCCGGGCGAGTTGACGGACCGCAACAATGCCGCCGTGGTGCAGATCAACGGCGTGCGTGATCGGCTGCGGGTGCTGCTGGTCTCGGGCGAGCCGCACGCGGGCGAACGGGTCTGGCGCAACCTGCTGAAGTCGGATGCCTCGGTTGATCTGGTGCATTTCACCATCCTGCGCCCGCCGGAAAAGCAGGATGGTATCCCGGTGTCGGAACTGTCGTTGATCGCCTTTCCCACCCGCGAACTGTTCGTCGAGAAGATCGAGGAATTCGACCTGATCATCTTTGACCGCTACCGACTGCGGGGCATCCTGCCGACCTCGTATCTGGAAAACGTCCGCAATTATGTGCGCGGCGGCGGCACCGTTCTGGTGGCGGCGGGGCCGGAATTCGGCTCGGCTGACAGTCTGTGGCGCTCTCCGCTGGCTGATGTGCTGCCGGTGCAGGCGACAAGCCGGGTGATCGAGGGCGGGTTCCGCCCGGCGCTGACCGATCTGGGGCGCAAGCATCCGGTGACGCAGGGGCTGGACGCGCTGGCGCCGGAAGGCGGCTGGGGCCGCTGGTTCCGTCAGGTCGAGATCACCGCGCCGTCGGGGCAGGTGGTGATGCAGGGCGCGGGCGACCGGCCGCTCTTGGTGCTGGATCGGGTGGACAAGGGGCGGATCGCGGTTCTGGCCTCGGATCACATGTGGCTGTGGGGGCGCGGCCATGAAGGCGGCGGGCCGCAGCTGGAACTGCTGCGGCGGCTGGCGCACTGGATGATGAAGGAACCCGAGCTTGAGGAAGAGGCGCTGACCGCCACGGCCGAAGGCGCCGAAATCGCCATCACCCGGCGCACCATCGGCGATGATCCGGGCGCGGTCAGCGTGGTGGGCCCCGACGGCGCCGAAACCGCGCTGACCCTGACCGAGGTCGCGCCGGGGCGCTGGGCCACGACATGGCAGGCGCCGGAAATGGGCGTCTATCGTCTGAGGCAGGGCGATCAGCGGGCAGTGATCGCCGTCGGCCCCTCGGCCCCGAAAGAGTTCGAGGAAACCATCGCCAGCGCCGACAAGCTGGCCCCCGTGGTCGCGCCCACCCGTGGCGGTCTGTTGCGGCTTGAAGACGGCGCCCCCGACATCCGCACGGTGCGCGAGGGGCGGGTGGCGGCCGGGCGCGGCTGGATCGGCATTACGCCCCGCGGGGCACATGTCGCGCAGGATGTGCGGATCGCCGCGCTGTTGCCGGCATGGCTGTGGCTGATGCTGGCCGCGGGTCTGGCCCTTGCGGCATGGCTGCGCGAGGGCCGGTTCGGCAGCCGCGCCTAGCTGCGCGGGCGTTCGTCCAGCACTGCCGCCCGCGACCCCGAGGCGAATTCCGACCGCAGGATCACGAAGGTGGTGGCCAGCGTCGTCACGATCAGCGCCAGCGGCCCCAGCATCCAGCCCAAAGCGGCCAGCGCAAAGAACACCGCCCGCAGCCCGCTGTTGAAATTGCGCGCGGCGTTGATGTTCAACTCGGCCGCCTGTGCGGCGCGGGGATAGGCGTCGGGATGGTCGGGGTCGTTCGGAACCGCGGCCATCACGATCGCGCAATAGCCGAACACCCTGTGCGACCAGACGAATTTCAGGAAGGCATTGGCGACAAGGATCAGGACGAAGATCACCCGCACCTCCAGCCGGACGGTATCGGCGGGCAGCGTCAGATCCTCGACCAGGGTCGCCAGCCGGTCGGGGTTGCCGATCAGCGCCATGCCGCCGCCGATGGCGATCATCGACCCCGAGGCGAAGAACGCCGTGCCGCGGCGCAGGCTGTCGATCACGCTGGCGTCGAAGATCCGGGGCGACCGGGTGACCATCTCGCGCATCCAGGCCCGGCGATGCACCTTCATCAGCACCGAGACCGAGGGCCGCCCCGCCGGGGGATGTTCGCACAGCCAGCCGGTGCCGCCCCAGGCCAGCAACAGCAGGCCGACGGCCAGAAGATCAAGCGGATGCAGCAGGCCAGACAGCGGCAGGGTCATGGCGCGACGATAGCCGCAAAGCCGGGCTGTTGTCATGGCGGAGAATTGGTTATAAAAGCTGACCACTCGTGCAGGGAGGGCCAGCGATGGACATGCCGACACCGGACGCGGGCATTCTTGCCCGGAAGGACCGCATCGTGGCTCGGCTTCAGGCGGTTCTGCCGGCCGATGCCGTGGTGCATGATCCGGCCGAGACGCGCGCCTATGAATGCGACGCGCTGACCGCCTATCGCTGCCCGCCGCTGGCCGCGGTGCTGCCGCGGACCACGGCCGAGGTTTCGGCGGTGCTGACGATCTGCCACGAGGAAGGCGTGCCGGTGGTGCCGCGCGGATCGGGCACATCGCTTGCGGGGGGGGCGCTGCCGACGGCGGATTGCGTGATCCTGGGCATCGCGCGGATGAACCGGGTGCTGGAAACCGATTATGCCAACCGCTTGATCCGGGTGCAGGCCGGTCGCACCAACCTGTCGGTGACCGGCGCGGTCGAGGCGGACGGGTTCTTCTATGCCCCCGACCCGTCAAGCCAGTTGGCCTGTGCGATCGCGGGCAATATCGGCATGAACTCGGGCGGGGCGCATTGCCTGAAATATGGCGTGACGACCAACAACCTGCTGGGGGTGACGATGGTGCTGATGGACGGCACCGTGGTCGAGATCGGCGGCGCCTGTTCGGATGCGCCGGGGCTGGATCTGCTGGGGGTGATCTGTGGATCGGAAGGGCAACTGGGCGTGGTGACGGAAGCCACGCTGCGCATCCTGCCCAAACCCGAGGGCGCGCGGCCGGTGCTGATGGGGTTCACCTCGAACGAGGTGGCGGGGGCCTGTGTGTCCGACATCATCCGCGCAGGCATCCTGCCGGTGGCGATCGAATTCATGGACCGGCCCTGCATCCGCGCCACCGAAGCCTTCGCCCATGCGGGTTATCCCGATTGCGAGGCGCTGTTGATCGTCGAGGTCGAGGGCTCGGCCGCCGAGATCGACGACCAGTTGGCGCGGATCGTCCGGATCGCCCGGCGCCACGACCCGGTCGAGCTGCGCGAAAGCCGGTCCGAAGAGGAAAGCCGGCGGATCTGGCTGGGGCGCAAGTCGGCCTTTGGCGCGATGGGGCAGATCAACGATTACATGTGTCTGGACGGGACAATTCCGGTGACGGAACTGCCGCGGGTGCTGCGCCGCATCGCCGAGATGGCCACGGCGGCGGGGCTGGAGGTGGCCAACGTCTTTCATGCCGGTGACGGCAACATGCATCCGCTGATCCTGTTCGATGCCAACAAGCCCGGCGATCTGGAACGCTGCGAGGCGCTGGGCGCCGAGATCCTCAAGCTGTGCGTCGAGGTGGGCGGGTGTCTGACCGGCGAGCATGGTGTGGGGATCGAAAAGCGTGACCTGATGACGGTGCAGTTCGCGCCCGCGGATCTGGAGGCGCAGATGCGGGTGAAGGATGTGTTCGACCCGAAGTGGCTTTTGAACCCGGCCAAGGTGTTTCCGCTGGATGCAAGCCGGGGGCGGCGTGCCGGTTGACCCCTCGGGGGCTTTGCGCCCCCGAACCCCCGCAGGATATTTTTGCCAGAATGAAAGGGCAGCCATGAGGCCCGGGACGGAACAGGAAGTGGCCGAGATCGTGCGGGCGGCCGAGGGGCCGCTGCGGATCGTGGGGGGCGGGACGCGCGGGATCGGGCGGTGTGCCGGTGCGGTTCTGGAGACCTGCGGTCTGGCGGGGATCCGGCTTTACGAGCCGGGGGCGTTGACGCTGGTTGCCGGGGCGGGGACGCGGCTGGCCGATGTCGAGGCGGCGTTGGCGGCCCAAGGGCAGCGTTTGCCGTTCGAGGTGCCGGATCTGCGCGGTTTGCTGGGTCGCGGGGGATGCTCGACGTTGGGCGGGGTGGTGGCGTCCAATGCCTCGGGGCCGCGGCGGGTTCAGGCGGGGGCTTGTCGCGACAGTCTGATCGGGGTTCGGTTCGTGGACGGGACCGGGGCGGTGGTGAAGAATGGCGGGCGGGTGATGAAGAATGTCACCGGCTATGATCTGGTGAAGTTGCTGGCGGGCAGTCATGGCACGTTGGGGGTTCTGACCGAGGTCGCCTTCAAGCTGCTGCCGGTCCCCGAGGACGAGGTGACGCTGATGCTGTCGGGGGTGTCGGCCGAGCGGGCGGTGGCGGCGATGGCGGCGGCGCTGGGTTCGCCCTTCGAGGTGAGCGGGGCTGCGCATTGGCCGGGGCGGGGGACGTTCTTGCGGATCGAGGGATTTGCGGCCTCGGTCGCCTATCGGGCCGGGCGGTTGGCGGCTTTGCTGGCGCCGTTCGGCGCTGTGGAGCAGGTGGCGGGGCCCTGGCGGTCCATCCGCGATGTCGAGCCGTTTCAGGGGCGCGAGGGCGATGTCTGGCGGGTTCTGGTGAAGCCGTCCGAGGCGCCCGGGGTGGCGGTGCGGAGCGGGGGTGAGGTTCTGATCGACTGGGGCGGCGGATTGGTCTGGGTTCTGGTCGAGCCGGGCTGCGATCTGCGGGCGCGGATCGGCCCCCTGGCCGGTCATGCGACGCTTGTGCGGGGGGGCGAGGCGGGTGATCTGCCGGTGTTTCCGCCCGAGCCGGCGGCGGTTGCGGCCTTGTCGCGCGGGCTTCGGGCACGGTTCGATCCGCGCGGTCTGTTCAATCCCGGCCTGATGGCCTGAGCGGGAGAGCCCCTTGCAGACGAATTTCTCTGACGAGCAGCTTCAGGATCCCGGGATCGCGCGTGCGAACGAGATCCTGCGCGCCTGTGTTCATTGCGGGTTCTGCACCGCCACCTGTCCGACCTATCAGGTGCTGGGCGATGAGTTGGACAGTCCGCGCGGGCGGATCTATCTGATCAAGGACATGCTGGAGGCGGGCCGGCCTGCCGATGAAAGGACTGTCAAGCATATCGACCGCTGTCTGGGGTGTCTGGCCTGCATGACGACCTGTCCTTCGGGGGTGCATTACATGCATCTGGTCGATCACGCCCGCGACCATATCGAGCGGACCTATCGCCGCCCGCTGATCGAGCGGCTGATGCGCTGGGCGGTGGCGCAGTTGCTGCCCTATCCGGCGCGGTTCCGGGTGGCGTTGCGGCTGGCGCAGCTGGGGCGGCCCTTTGCCTGGGCGATGCCGGATGCGCGGCTGAAGGCGATGCTGGCGCTGGCGCCGCATCATATCCCGAAGGCCAGCCCTAACGACCGGCCGCAGGTGTTTCCGGCGACCGGGCCAAAGCGGATGCGGGTGGCGCTGCTGACGGGCTGCGCGCAGCGGGCGCTGGATACCGACATCAACGATGCCACCATCCGGCTGCTGCACCGGCTGGGCTGCGAGGTGGTGATTGCGCGGGGCATGGGCTGTTGCGGGGCGCTGACCCATCACATGGGCCGCGCCGAGCAAAGCCATGGGCTGGCCGCGACCAACATCCGGGCCTGGATGGCGGAAAAGCGGGCGCGGGGGCTGGATGCGGTGGTCATCAACACCAGCGGCTGTGGCACCACGGTCAAGGATTACCGCCATATCTTCCGCAACGATCCGCTGGCGGCGGATGCGGCCGAGGTCTCGGGGATGGCGCTGGATGTGACCGAGTTGCTGGAGCGGCTGGGCCTGCCCGAGGGGGCGGCCACGGGGCTGCGGGTGGCCTATCACTCGGCCTGTTCGTTGCAGCACGGACAGCGCATCCGGCAGACGCCGAAGGATCTGCTGATGCGGGCGGGGTTTGACGTGGTCGAGCCCGCCGACGCGCATCTGTGCTGCGGTTCGGCCGGAACCTACAACCTGCTGCATCCCGAAATCTCGGCCGAGTTGCAGGCGCGCAAGGTCGCGACGCTGGAGGCGCGGAAACCCGATGTGATCGTGGCCGGGAATATCGGGTGCATCATGCAGATCGGGTCGGGAACCGGGGTGCCGGTGGTTCATACCGTGGAACTGCTGGACTGGGCGACCGGCGGGCCGAAGCCGCGCCGGCTTGATCTGGGCAACGATCCGCCTTGAATTGGCCATGTCCGGTGCCTAGCCCCGGCAGGTCAACGCCGTGCCGGAGTGGTCATGCGCCTGATTGCGATTCTTTCCGTTGTCGTCGGTCTTGGCCTTCCCGTGCAGGCCGACGAAAGCCGGCTGCGCAGTCTTGAAACCGGCGATGCCGGCCGGGGCTGGGATGCGGTCGGCAAGCTGATGCTGGGCGACCGGGGCTTTTGCACCGGGACGTTGATCCGGCCGGATGTGGTGCTGACCGCAGGCCACTGTCTGTTCGACAAGGAAACCGGCGCGCGGATTGACGCCGGCGTGATCGAGTTTCTGGCCGGCTGGCGCAATGGTCGCGCCGTGGCCTATCGCCATGTCCGCCGTGCGGTGGTGCATCCCGATTATGTGTTTTCCGCCGAAGACCCGGCCGAGCGTGTCGCCCATGATGTGGCGGTGCTGGAACTGGATCAGCCGATCCGGCTGCCGTCGGTCGCGCCGTTCCGGATCGAAGCCGCGCCGCTGGGCGGGGGGCAGGTCGGCGTGGTGTCCTATGCGCAGGGCCGGTCCGAGGCGCCCAGCCTGCAAGAGATCTGTTCGGTGCTGGGTCGGATGCCGGGGACGCTGGTGCTGTCCTGTTCGGTCGATTTTGGCGCCTCGGGGGCGCCGGTCTTTACCATGCAGGACGGCGCGCCCAGCGTGGTGTCGGTGGTTTCGGCCAAGGCCGAGATGGATGGCAAGCCGATTTCGCTGGCGTCGGACATCGGCACGCCGCTGCGGGATATTCTGGCCGAACTCGATGCCGGGGGCGGGCAGCTTCGCCGGGCCGAGACCGGGGTGCGCGTGATCGCGGGTGGCGGGGGCGGGGCGAAATTCCTGCGGCCGGGGGCGCCCTGACCGGGGCGGCGCTGTGGCTGTGGCGCGGTCGGTCTGCCCCTTGAAAGCCGGCGGGCGGCTTCCCAGATCTTTCATGCCGGGCGCCATGACGGGTTCGGCATGACCATGGCCCGTCCCTGAACGGAGGGTCTGACGAACATCGCTTTTACGAGGATGACCATGCGCAGCTATGATCTTTCGCCGCTTTACCGCGCCACTGTCGGCTTTGACCGCATTGCCGATCTGATGGACCGGGTGATGACCAGCGACGTCGCCCAGCCGACCTATCCGCCCTACAACATCGAAAAGACCGCCGAGAATTCCTATCGCATCTCGATCGCGGTTGCCGGCTTCACCCCCGAGGAACTCTCGGCCGAGGTGAAGGACGGCACCCTTCATGTCGGCGCCCGCAAGGCCACCGACGAGGGCGAGCGGACCTACCTGCACCGCGGCATCGCCACCCGCGCGTTCGAGCGCCGCTTTGCCCTTGCCGACCATGTCCGCGTGACCGGCGCCAGCCATGAACACGGGATGCTGCATATCGATCTGGTCCGCGAAACGCCCGAGGCGCTGAAACCCCGCCGGATTGAGATCTCGCGCGGCGAGCCTGCGTCGGCCCGCACCATCGATGCCGTGAAGGAACCCGCCGAGGTCTGATGTCGTCGCCACAGCCACGACGAAGGGGGCGCGCCGGATCGGCGCGCCTTTTTGCTGTGGGCAAGGTGGCCGCGCCCGAGATGTCCCCGTGCCTGCGTCACCGGCTGCCCCGCGCCTTGGCCGCCGGGCAGGGCGGGGCGGCGCCGTCAGCGCGACAGGCTTTCGGCCAGCCGCATCAGGGTCACCGCCTCGATCCGGTAGCCGAACGGATCGGCGCCGCGGGCAGAGTCTGCCAGCGCGATGGCATCGCCCCATGTCCAATCGCCGGTGAACGCGCCGCCGCGCAAAAGCTGGCCAAAGCCCGCGATGGCGGCGGCAAAGCGGGTGTCATCGCCGGGGTCGGTGGTCAGGGCCGCCGGGATCGGCGTCTCGATCAGCGCCGAGCGGCTTTCCCCCGGTGCCTTGTAGCGCATGCGCAAGAATCCCAGTTCGCCGGTCCGGTCCGCGCCTGCCGGCTGGCTGCCATAGCGCAAAGGGTCGGTCAGGCGGGCGGGGCTGTCCGCGGGCGTGATTTCATAGATCGCGGTGACAGAGTGGCCGGCGCCGATCTCGCCCGCATCCACGCCGTCATTGGCGAAATCCTCGCGTGCCAGCGCCCGGGTTTCATAGCCGATCAGCCGGTATTCCGCGACCTGCGCCGGGTTCCATTCCACCTGCACCTTGACGTCATCCGCAATCGGGAACAGCGCACCGGACACCTGATCCACCAGAACTTTCTGCGCCTCGCCCAGCCGGTCGACATAGGCCGCCCGCCCGTTGCCGTTCTGCGCCAGCGCCTGCATCGTGGCGTCGTCCAGATTGCCGCGCCCGAAGCCCAGCACCGACAGATAGGTGCCACTGTCACGTTCCCGCGCGATCAGCCCGGCCAGTTCCGCCGGATCGGCGAGGCCAAGGTTGAAATCGCCGTCGGTGGCCAGGATCACGCGCGACACCTCGCCGGTGGCGGCCATCGCGGCGGCGGTGCGATAGGCCAGCCGGATGCCGTCCTCGCCCGCCGTGGCACCGCCGGCCTCAAGCCGGCCAAGCGCGTTCAGGATCGCCTGCCGATCCGATGCGGGCGTGGGCTGAAGCACTTCGCCCGCCGATCCGGCATAGGTCACGATCGCCACCTGATCCGCGGGGGACAGTCGGCCCAGCATCAGCCCCAAGGATTGTTTCAGCAACGGCAGCTTGTCGGGCGACTGCATCGAGCCCGAGGTGTCGATCAGGAACACAAGGTTCAGCGGCGGGCGGTCCTTGATCGCCGGCGTCCGGCCCTGAAGCGCGATATGAACAAGCTGCGTGCCGGGGTTCCACGGCGTCGGCATCACGGTGACGGTCGGGCGGAACGGCGCCTCGCCCGGCGCGGGGGCCGGGTAGGCATAGGGGAAATAGTTCACCATTTCTTCGACCCGCACCGCGTCGCGCGGCGGCAGGCGACCGCCTTCCAGACTGGAACGGACAATGGCGTAGCTGGCGGTATCCACATCGATCGAAAAGGTCGAAACCGGCTGTTCGGCTGTGATCCGCAGCGGATTTTCGGGCGCATTGGCATAGGCTTCGGTGTTGGGCGCGATCAGGCCCGGCGCATCGGGCAGGGGGGGGGCGGCAAGCGGTTCGGCGGGCGAGGGCATCGCGATCTGACCGAAGCTTTCGTCTGCCATCTTCGCGCTCGGCGCTGGCACCGCCTGCCTGCCCGCCGCGGCATCGGCGGCGACAGGGTCGGCAAGCATCGGTTCCGAGGAAAGCCCGATCGCGTCGGAAACGTCATGCTTGGACAGCGGCAACACCGCGACCAGCACCAGCCCCAGTGCCGCGACAGACCCCGAGGTGGCCAGAAAAGCCCGCGAGGACAGGAAATTCGACATGAAACGCACTCCGTTCAGGAACCCCGCCCCACGCGGGCGGTCCTTTCCCTGACGCGGCGCGCGGGCACTTCCTTGGGCGCGGTCGAAATTTTCCATCGCCTGCGTCATCGCCCGCGCCTTCGCTTCGGCATCGGGCTGCGGCGCCTGTGCCAGCGCCTTGCGCAGCCGGTCGAGATCGTCGGTCATATGCGGGCCTCCTGTTCGGCCATGGCCTTCAGCCGGCGCTTCACCTCGGACATGCGCCAGGCCACGGTGCCCTCGGCCAGACCCAGCACAAGGGCGGTTTCGGCCTGCGTCAGCCCCTCGCCCAGCACCAGCGCCACCGTGTCGCGCAATTCCACCGGCAATGCGGCCATTGCGGTCGCCAGCCATTCCTGCGCGGCGCGGGCCTCGTCCATGTCCTTTTGACGTGCGATCTCCCAGTCGCCCCAGCCCTGCGCCGCCCGGCTGCGCGCCGACTGCCGCCGCCGCAGATCATGGGTGGCGTTCACCGTGATCCGGTAAAGCCAGGTGGTGAACCGCGCCTCGCCGCGCCAGCCGGCCAGCTTCACGGGCAACGCGGCGCAGATGTCCTGCGCCAGATCCTCGGCCTCGGCCCGGCTGCCGGTCAGCCGCCAGGCCAGCCCGAAGATCCGGTCGTAATGCCGCGCCACCAGCGTGGCAAAGGCGTCGCGGTCACCCGCTGCCGCGGACCGGGCCAGAATGTCGTCGCCATCATCCATTCATCACCGGAGACAAGACGCAGCACCCGCAGCGATCCTTGGCGGCCGACGACGAGGCAAACGCGAAAAAACCGGCACCACCGCCGCCCGACATCCTGCGCGGCACGGCTCAGATCGACAGGCAGACGTATTTCAGTTCCAGATAATCCTCGATCCCGTGGCGGCTGCCCTCGCGGCCAAGGCCCGACTGTTTCACGCCGCCGAAGGGCGCGACCTCGGTCGAGATGATGCCGGTGTTCACGCCGACAATCCCATATTCCAGCGCCTCCTGAACCCGGGTGATGCGGCCGATGTCACGGGCATAGAAATAGCTGGCAAGGCCAAAGATCGTGTCATTGGCGTGGTGGATCGCTTCATCTTCGGTGTCAAAGCGGAACAGCGGGGCCAGCGGGCCAAAGGTTTCCTCGGTCGCCACCTTCATGTCCTGCCGCACGCCGGTCACCACCGTCGGCTGGAAGAAGGTGCCGCCAAGCGCATGGCGCCCGCCGCCCGCCACCACCTGCCCCCCACCATCCAGCACGTCGCGGATATGTTCCTCGACCTTGGCCACCGCCTTTTCGTTGATCAGCGGCCCGGCATCGGTTCCCGGCTTCAGCCCGTCGCCCACCGTCAGCTTCGCCACCGCCGCCGCCAGCTTTTCGGCAAAGGCGTCGTAAACCCCGGCCTGCACATAGATCCGGTTGGCACAAACGCAGGTCTGACCGTTGTTGCGGAACTTCGACGCCATCGCGCCCTGCACTGCGGCATCCAGATCGGCATCGTCAAACACGATGAACGGTGCGTTGCCCCCCAACTCCATCGAGCATTTCATCACCTGATCGGCCGCCTGCCGCATCAGGATACGCCCGACTTCCGTGCTGCCGGTGAAGGTCAGCTTGCGCACGGCGGGGTTTTCGCAGAACTCCTTGCCGATGTCGGCGGATTTCGTCGAGGTGATGACCGACAGGATGCCCTTCGGCAGCCCCGCACGTTCCCCCAGAACCGCCAGCGCCAGCGCCGACAGCGGCGTTTCGGCCGCCGGTCGGGCGACAAACCCGCAACCCGCCGCCAGCGCCGGGCCGCATTTGCGGGTGATCATCGCGTTCGGGAAGTTCCATGGCGTGATCGAGCCCACGACCCCGATCGGCTGCTTCAGCACGGTGATGCGCTTGTCGCGCATGTGGCCGGGGATGGTCTCGCCATAGACGCGCTTGGCCTCTTCGCCGAACCACTCGATGAAACTGGCGCCATAGGCGATCTCGCCCTTGGCCTCGGCCAGCGGCTTGCCCATCTCGGCGGTCAGGATCGTGGCCAGATCGTCCTGATGGGCCATCATCAGATCGAACCAGCGCCGCATCACCTGCGCGCGCTCTTTCGCGGTGCGCCCGGCCCAGTCCGTCATCGCTTGCGCCGCGGCGGCAATGGCACGGGCGGTCTCGGCCCGACCCAGATCCGGTACGGCGCAGATCACATCGCCGCGGGCGGGGTTTGTCACCTCGAATGTCGCCCCGTCGTCGGCGCCCACCCACTCACCCGCCACGAAAGCGCGCGTTTCCAGAAGCAAGGGGTCCTTCAGCAGCGAACGCAGATCGGTGACGGAATCGAGCATGGGGGGCCTCGTGGATCAATGGATTTGAACCTGCCCGGGGCGGTGCAGGCAGCCTGTCGCAGATCATGCTGACCAGAAGGTGCGCAACATGTCCAGTAACGGCAAGGCGATGCCGCTGCGCGACCTTTGCCCCGCCGGTGCAACCGTCCTTCCCGATCCCGAAGGGACACAGACCGCCCCGCCCGACGCAAGCCCCCCCCGCGGACCCTGCCTGTTCATTCTGGCAAAAATATCCTCGGGGGAGCGCCGAAGGCGCCGGGGGCAGACGGCCCCCGTCCGACCTCAGCCGCGAGTGATCCGCGCGATATGGGCGCGCAACTCCTCGGCCTCGGCCCGGGCCTCGCGCAGGCCCTCCATCGCCGCACGCAACTCGGCCTCGGTTTCGGCCAGCCGTGTGCCCAGTTCTTCCTCGCGGGTCTCGATATAGACCAGCGCCTGATCCCGCGCTTCCTCGGCCTCATGCAGATGCTGGGCCAGGCGGTCGACCTCGCTCATGTCGCCGCTGACGCGGGCGAAGCGGCTGACGATCCAGTGCGCGAACCAGCCCAGCCCGAAGGCCAGAAACAGGATGATCGCGGTGGCGATGATGAATTCGGTGCGGTTCATGTGCGTCTCAATCGGTTTCCGGGCGCCGCTTCGGCCGCCGCGTCATTTCCTTTGGCGCAAACGACGGCTCGTCCGCCGTTGGCTCGTCCGCCGACACAGCCGCGGTGGGGGGGGCATCCTCGGCCAGCAGGGTGAATTCGATCCGCCGGTTCGCCTCTCGGCCGGCTTCGTCGCGGTTGTCTGCGATCGGGCGCGCTTCGCCATAGCCTACGGCCTTCATCCGGCTGACATCCACCCGGCGGCCTTGCAGCGCCATCAGCACCGCCTCGGCGCGGGCCTGGCTTAACGCTCGATTGCCGCCTTCGCTGCCCTGGCTGTCGGTATGGCCCGCGATCTCGACCGGCAGGCCGGGGCAGTCGCGCAGCACTTCGGCCAGCCCGTCCATCGTGCCGCGTGCGGCTCCTTCGATCTCGGCCGAGCCGGGGGGGAAGGCGATCTTCTGCGCGTTCAGCACCCGGCCGATGCGGGTCATGCATTCCGCCGGCGTCGGCAGCGCGGCGGTCGGGTCCAGCTTTTCGTCATAGCGCACCGCGACCTTGAAGGTCTGGCCCTGTCCCAGCCTGGCCGACAACACCTGCGAGATCTTCCCGCTGGCCTGCTTCGATCCGGTGACCCCCGAGACCTCGACCGTATCGGCGCGCACCAGAAGCTGGCCCGACTGCAATTCGGCCAGCGCCTCCAGCCCGGCCAGCACCCGCGCCGGCCAGCCTTCGGGCAGATCCGGGTCCAGCCGCGCCGCGGTATGGACCTTTGCGGCGCCGAACTGTGCCCGCGCGAAACTGTCGACCGCGCGGCGTGTCAGGTCGTCGGTCAGCCGGCCGTTCATCTGCACCCGGCCTTCGTCTGACAGTGTGGCGGTGAACTCGGCCGGCCCCGCCACGGCATCGGCGGCCTTCGGCGGCAGTGTCGCGCGCAGGGAAAACACCCGCGGCAGCGCGGCCTCCAGCTCGCCCACGGCGCGGTCGAACGTCTGTTGCGGCGTGTCGGGGCTGCCTTCCAGCGTCACATCCGCATCCGAGAACGTCACCGATCCCGCGCCCAGTTCCGCCACCGCCGCCATCGCGGCCTCGACCGCCGCGGCCCAGCGGGGCGACGGCACGCCAAGGCCGATGGTGCAGGCGGTCTCGCCGGTCACGCCGGCCTTGGCACCCGCCGCAAGGATACGGTCGCGCGCCCGCGCCGTATCGGCCGAACAGGCGTCAAACCGCGCGCCTTCGGCATCCAGAACGAAGCGCAGCGTGAACGGCGTCAGCACCGGCCGCGGCGCCGAGATGTTCATCACCAGTTCCATCCCCTCGGGCGCCAGCCGCAGCAACTGCCCTTCCAGCTTCGCCTTTTCCTCGGCGCTGTCGGAAATCGCGGTGATCGACACCCGCCCCGCCCAGACCGAGATCTTCGATCGCGGCAGGATCTTCAGCGCCTGAAGCCCGTAATCCAGCGCCGCGTCCCAGCCCTCGGGGATGGGAAAGTCGGCGGTTTCCAGCATGTTGGCCACCTTCAGGCCCGCGGCAAGATCGCGGGCCGCCGCCGCCAGATCCTCGGCGCCCTCGGCCTTGGGCAGCAGGCCGATCAGCGACACGCCATCGTCGTTGCGCAGCATCTCGACCGAAAAGCGCGGGGCCTCGATCGCGCGCACGGGCGTCACGTCCAGCCCGTCGCGCACCCGCGACGCTTCGACCACGCTGCCGGCAAGGTTGATGGCGCGGAAGCGGGCGGCCTCGTTCGGGGCGGTGCCGGTCAGCCAGACCTGCAAGCCATCGGCGCTGACGGCGGCAAAGTCGATCCCTTCGGTCAGAAGTTTCGTGCGCACGGCCTGGGCCGATCGCGTTTCGATCACCCCGGCCGCCCAGGTGGCGCCCATGACCGCCAGCGCCGTGGCAACGGCAAAGACCGCGGGGGCGACAAGTCTGGGTGAAAGGCGCATGGGAATCTCCCGGCTGGGGCCGACGCCCCGTGATTAGGGCCTTGGCCCCGGCCGGGCAATCAGACGAGTGCGGCGACGGCGAGAAACAGCGCAGGGATCAGCCCCGCGTCCCGATTCGACCGGAACAGCGCAAGGCAGCGCGCGCTGTCGGCGGTATCCAGCCGGGCAAGCTGCCATGTCATATGCGCGCCAAACCCCCAGACGCCGGCCAGCGCGATCAGCAGTTGCAGCAGCCCCCCCCCGGGCAGCAGTGCCAGCAGCACCGCCAGCGTCATCAACAGCGTCGCCGCCACCATGAAGGCCATCAGCCAGCGCCCGGTATGTTCGCCAAACAGCCGCGCCGTCGACCGGACGCCGATCAGCGCGTCGTCCTCTTTGTCCTGATGGGCGTAGATCGTGTCGTAAAACAGGGTCCAGGCGATCCCCGAGGCATAAAGCGCCACCGCCGCCCATGGCACGGTGCCGCTGTGTGCGGCCCATGCCAGCAGCGCGCCCCAGTTGAAGGCCAGACCCAGAAAGGCCTGCGGCCACCAGGTGAACCGCTTGGCGAACGGATAGATGCCCACCAGCGCCAGCGAGGCGACCCCCAGCGCGATGGCTGTGCCGTTGAAGCTGAACAGGATCAGCGACGCCACCAGCGCCTGCACCACCATCCAGACCGCCGCCATCTTCGCCGTCACCTGCCCCGACGGGATCGGCCGCGACCGCGTGCGCGCCACCGCCCCGTCGAAATCGCGGTCGGTGATGTCGTTCCAGGTGCAGCCCGCGCCACGCATCAGGAAGGCGCCGATGGTGCAGCCCACGATCAGCCACAGGTCCAGCGGGCGATAGCCCTGCGGATCGGTCGCCGCGGCCAGCGCCACCGCCCAGAAGCAGGGGATCAGCAAAAGCCACGTCCCGATCGGCCGGTCGGCGCGCGACAGCCGCAGGAACGGGCGGCTGAAGGCGGGGGCCATCGTATCGACCCAGTTTCCGGGGGGGGCATCGGCCACCGTTCCCGCGCCCGGGGCCTCTGGCGCTTGGCTGTGCTGCTGCATAAGGTGCCCCCATGTCGGATGCGAAAATCAGGCTTTATGTAGATCAGCCCCTTGCCGGGGGGCAACCCGTTCCTCTGACGCAGGATCAGGCGCATTACCTGTTCGGGGTGATGCGGCTGGCCCGCGGTGCCCCGGTCTTGCTGTTCAACGGCCGCGATGGCGAATGGCGCGCCGAAGTGACGGATGTGGGCAAGCGCGGCGGCAGCCTTGTCTGCGTGGCGCAAAGCGCGCCGCTGATGATGCCGCCCGACCTGTGGCTGATGTTTGCCCCGATCAAGAAGGCGCGCACCGACTTCATCGTGGAAAAGGCGGCCGAGATGGGCGCCGCGCGTATCCTGCCGGTGCAGACCCGCTTCACCAATTCCGAACGCATCCGGCAGGACCGGCTTCAGGCCCATGCGGTCGAGGCCGCGGAACAATGCGGCGGCACTTTCGTGCCCGAAGTGGCCGATCTGGAGCCGCTGGATCGGCTGCTGGACGGCTGGCCCGCCGACAGGCGGATCATGTGGTGCGACGAAAGCCTTGTCGGCGCCCGGGCAGGGTTGCTGGCGGCGGCGGGTGCAGGCCCGGCCCGCGGCTTTGAAGACGCGCCGGGGGCGGCAGATCCGGGGCCATGGGCGATCCTGATCGGCCCCGAGGGCGGCTTTTCCGACGCCGAACAGGCCCGCCTGCGTCGGATGGCGCAAGTTGTCCCGGTCAGCCTGGGTCCGCGCATCCTGCGCGCCGATACCGCGGCGGTCGCGGCGCTGGCGCTGTGGCAATCGGTGCTTGGGGACTGGGTATGACCTTTCTGCGCCCCGAAGCGCGGGCCACGCTGACCCGCTGGCGCGAGCCTGCGGCCGCGGCGGGCGCGCTGGCGGCGGGGCTGTGGCTGGCCTCGCTGGGTGGTTGGCTGATGGTGCCGCTGGGGGCGGTGGTGGTGCTGGCGGCGGCGGGCTGGGGGCTGGTCGCGCTGCGCCGGATGCGCTTTGTCGGCCCGGCCTCGGCGCCCGGCGTGGTCGAGGTCGACGAGGGGCAGGTGGGCTATCTTGGCCCCGGCTCTGGCGGCTTCGTGGCCCTGGCCGACACCGACGAGCTTCGCCTTCTGACCCTGCACGGCCAGCGTCTGTGGCGGCTTGGCCAAAGCGACGGGCAGGTGTTGCTGATCCCCGTTGGCGCCCGCGGGGCCGAGCGGCTGTTCGATGCCTTTGCCACCCTGCCGGGGATCGAGATCACGGCGCTTCTGGCCGCGCTTGACGCGCCACCGGCGCCGGCCTTTGGCGGCAATGTCATCAGTCTTTCGTCGGAAAGGCCGGGGACCGGCCGGTTGATCTGGCGCCGTCCGGCCCGCGCGGTCTTGACTTGACGGCTTCGACGCGACACGTCTTGCGTCCCGAACCCGAAACGTGACCGGAGCGTCCTGATGTCCATTCCCCAGTCCGGCGGCGGTCCGATCGAGAATTTCGACGAACTGGCAGCCTATATGGAATCCGGCTGCAAGCCGGCCGCAGACTGGCGCATCGGCACCGAACATGAGAAGTTCGGCTATGTCGCGGCCAGCCTTGATCCCTTGCCCTACGACGGCGCCTGTTCGGTGCGCGCCATTCTGGAAGGGTTGCGCGACCGCTTTGGCTGGACCCCGGTTCTGGAACAGGGCGCGATCATCGGCCTGACCCGCGACGGCGCCAATGTCTCGCTGGAACCCGGCGGGCAGCTGGAACTGTCGGGGGCGCCGCTGGCCACGATCCACGACACCCGGGCCGAGTTGGAAACCCACCTGCGCGAGGTCGCCGCGATTGCCGCGCCGATGGGGGCAAAATTCCTTGGCGTCGGTGCCGCACCGATCTGGACGCATGACCAGATGCCGGTGATGCCCAAGGGGCGGTATCGGCTGATGACCGACTATATGGGGCGCGTTGGCACCCACGGCACCCAGATGATGTATCGCACCTGCACGGTTCAGGTGAATCTGGATTACGCCTCGGAAGCCGACATGGTGAAGAAGCTGCGCGTGGCGCTGGCGCTTCAGCCGGTGGCGACGGCGCTGTTTGCCTCGTCCCCGTTCTTTGAAGGGCGGGTGAACGGGCACAAAAGCTGGCGCTCGCGGATCTGGCGCAGTCTGGATGCCTCGCGCACCGGGATGCTGCCCTTCGTGTTTCAGGATGGCATGGGCTTTCAGCGGTATGTCGACTGGGTGCTGGATGTGCCGATGTATTTCGTCTACCGCGACGGCCATTACATCGATGCTTTGGGCCAGTCGTTCCGCGATTTCCTGAAGGGCGAGTTGCCCGCGCTGCCCGGTGAAAAGCCCACCCTGTCGGATTGGGCCGACCACATGACCACGGTCTTCCCCGAGGCGCGGGTGAAGAAATATATCGAAATGAGGGGCTGCGATGCCGGCCCGCTGTCGCATCTGGTGGCGATGCCGGGGCTGTGGGTCGGGCTGATGTATGACGCCGCCGCGCTGGATGCCGCATGGGATCTGGCGAAAGGCTGGGACGCCCAAACGCGCGAGGCGCTGCGCGTGGCGGCCTCGGTCGACGGGCTTCAGGCCGAGGTCGACGGCATCCGCATGGTCGATCTCGCGCGTGAGGTGGTGGCCATCGCGCAGGCGGGCCTGCGGGCCCGCGGCCAGTCGGGCTATGGCATGGCCGACGAATCCGGCCATCTGGACATTCTGGCCGAAAGCGCCGCATCCGGCCGCGGGATCGCCGACGATCTCTTGGACCGCTTCCATGGCGCGTGGGATGGCGACCTGCGCCGGATCTATGCCGAGATGAGCTACTGATCCGGCGCGTCAACCCGTTCCCGGATCAGGATTTCGCCTTGCCGGCGCCGATCTTCGGTTCGGTGCCGGCCACGATGCGCTGAATGTTGGCGCTGTGGCGATAGAAGATTGCCAGCGTCAGCAACCCGCCCAGCAGCGCCATCTGCCCCTGACCCAACACCACCATCCACAGCACGGCACTTGCCGCGGCCACCAGCGCCGACAGCGACGAGATCCGGCTGACCGCGGCGGTCGCAAGCCATGTCAGGCAGCAGGCGATCCCCACCGGCCATGCCAGCGCCAGCAGCGTGCCAAGGAAGGTCGCGACCCCCTTGCCGCCCTTGAACCCCAGCCAGACCGGAAACAGATGGCCCAGAAACGAGGTCAGCGCCGCCAGTTGCGCCGCATCCTCGCCCACGGTGAAGCGGGCGATCAGCACCGCGATGGCACCCTTGCCCGAATCAAGCAGCAGCGTCGCCAGCGCCGCCGGCTTGTTGCCGGTGCGCAGCACGTTCGTCGCGCCGATGTTGCCCGATCCGATCTGGCGCAGGTCGCCAAGGCCGAACGCCCGGGTGATGACGATGCCGAACGGGATCGAGCCCAGCAGATAGCCAAGCGCCCCCGTCAGGATCAGCGCCAGAAGGCCGCTTTCGATCATCGGCATCTTACTCTCCTACCGCGTAAACCTGTTTGCCGCCGACAAAGGTGGCCAGAACCCGGCCCTCCATCCGCTGGCCGTCAAAGGGGGTATTCTTCGATTTCGACCGCAGCGTGAAGCGATCCAGCACAAAGGGCGCATCGGCGTCAAACAGCACCAGATCCGCCGGTGCGCCTTCGGCCAGCCGGCCCTGCGGCAGGCCCAGCCGCTTTGCAGGGTTCAGCGCCATGGCGCGGAACAGCTGCGGCAGGGTCAGAAGGCCGGCATGATACAGGCGCATCGCGGCCGGCAGCAGCGTCTCCAGCCCCACCGCGCCCCATGCGGCTTCCTCGAACGGCAGGCGCTTCGATTCCTCGTCCTGCGGCGTGTGCATGGACGAGATGATGTCGATCAGGCCCGCGCCCACCGCCTCGACCATGGCCAGCCGGTCGTCTTCCGACCGCAGCGGCGGCTTCAGCTTGAAGAAGGTGCGGTAGTCGCCGACGTCAAATTCGTTCAGCGTCAGATGGTGGATGCCCACCCCCGCCGTCACATCCAGCCCCGCGGCCTTGGCGCGCTCCAGCGCGGGCAGGCTGCGGGCGGTGGTGATCTGGTCGGCGTGGTAGCGCACGCCCGACATCTCGACCAAGGCCAGATCGCGGTCCAGCCCCATGCGTTCGGCCATCGGGTGCACGGCGGGGATACCGCGCAGGCTGGCGAACTTGCCGTTGGTGGCGGCGGCGCCGGCCGACAGGCCCGGTTCCTGCGGATGGCCGATCACCAGCGCGCCAAGACTGCGGGCATAGGTCATGCAGCGCGCGGCGACCTTGGTCGTTTCGATCACATGATCGCAATCGGTGAAGGCCACGGCGCCGGCATCCAGCAGAAAGCCCACCTCGACCATCTCGCGGCCTTCGCGGCCGCGGGTCAGTGCGGCCATGTGGCGGATGCGGACGGGCGACGCCTCGGCCGCGCGGCGGGTGACGAATTCCAGAACCTCGGGCGTGTCGATGGCCGGCAGTGTGTCGGGGCGGGCGACGATGGTGGTGACGCCCCCGGCCGCGGCGGCCAGACCGGCCGAGCGAAAGCTTTCGCGGTGACGCTCGCCCGGCTCGCCCACTTTCACGCCGATATCGACGATGCCCGGCGCCAGCCATTTGCCCTGACAGTCGATCACTGTCACCCCCTCGGGGGCCTCCAGCGCGCCAATGGCCGCGATCACGCCGTTTTCGATCAGCAGATCGCCTTCGGTTTCGGTTCCGGCTTCGGGGTCGATCAGCCGGGCGTTCTGAAGCAGCAGGCTCATGCCATCACCCCCAGCGCGGCACGGCCGCGTTCGGCGCGCAGGTTCCGCGCCAGAAGATCCATACAGGCCATGCGGACGGCCACCCCCATCTCGACCTGATGCTGGATCACCGATCTGTTGATGTCATCGGCCAGCGTGCCGTCGATCTCGACCCCGCGGTTCATCGGGCCGGGGTGCATCACGATCGCATCGTCCCTTGCCACCGCCAGCTTTTCGGCGTCCAGCCCGTAGCGGTGGTAGTATTCGCGTTCCGACGGGATGAAGGCGCCGTCCATCCGTTCCTTCTGAAGCCGCAGCATCATCACCACATCGGCGCCTTCCAGCCCCTTGCGCATGTCGTCGAAAAGCTCGCAGCCGAACTCGGCCACGCCGGGCGGCATCAGGGTCGGCGGCGCGATCAGCCGCACCCGGTTTTCCATCTTGCCCAGCAGGATCAGGTTCGACCGCGCCACCCGGCTATGGGCGATGTCGCCGCAGATCGCGACCGTCAGGCGCTGGATGCGGCCCTTGGCGCGGCGGATCGTCAGCGCATCCAGCAACGCCTGCGTGGGATGTTCGTGCCGGCCGTCGCCCGCGTTCAGCACGGCGCAATTCACCTTGGACGCCAGCAGGTTGACCGCCCCCGAGGACGGATGCCGTACCACCAGCAGGTCGGGCTGCATCGCGTTCAGCGTCATCGCGGTATCGATCAGCGTCTCGCCCTTCTTGACCGAGCTTTGCGCCACCGACATGTTCATCACATCCGCGCCCAGCCGCTTTCCGGCCAGTTCGAAGCTGGATTGCGTGCGGGTCGAGTTCTCGAAGAACATGTTGATCTGGGTCATCCCCGCCAGCGCATCCGATTGTTTCATCGTGCGGCGGTTCAGGTCCACATAGCTGTCGGCCAGATCAAGGACGGATCGGATCTCGTCGGGTGCCAGATGCTCGATACCAAGAAGGTGGCGGGCGCGAAAGGTCATGGGCGTCTCCGTCGAGGGCTGCGCGCCTTATAGAAAGAGGCGTGCAGCGGGGCAAGGCGGTTGCCGGCGCGGGGGCCGCGGCCTAGGGTCTCTGCCTGAGTCGGGGATGGGGGGCATGGACGGGCTGGACTGGCATCAGGCACTGGCGGCGCTGGAATGGCAGGTCGAACTTGGCGTGACCGAGGCGATCGGCAATCGGCCGGTGAACCGCTACGACCAGCCCGATGCGGCGGGCGTGCCGCGGCCTGCCGCGGCCATGGCGCTGCCCGATCCGGCCCCGGTGGCAACGCCTGATCCGGTGGACGAGGCGCATCGGGCCGCCGCCGCCGCCGGCACGCTGGATGCCCTGCGCGAGGCGGTCGCCGCCTATCCCCATTGCGAGTTGAAGCGCGGCGCGCGGACCACGGTGTTCTGCGACGGCAACCCCCGGGCGCGGCTGATGCTGATCGGCGAGGCGCCGGGCCGGGATGAGGACGCCGCCGGCCGCCCCTTCGTCGGCCGCGCGGGGCAACTGCTGGACCGGATGTTCGCAGCCATCGGGATATCGCGCAGCAGCCCCGATGCCGAATCCGCGATCTATATCACCAACGTGATGCCGTGGCGGCCGCCGCAGAACCGCGAGCCTTCGGCGGATGAGGTGGCGATGATGCGGCCGTTTCTGGAACGCCATGTCGAGCTTGTGGCGCCCGATGTGATCGTGCTGATGGGCAATACCGCCTGTTTGGCGGTGCTGGGGCGGGGGGGGATCACCCGGCTGCGCGGGCACTGGGCCGAAGCCTGGGGCCGCCCGGTGCTGCCGATGTGCCACCCGGCCTATCTGCTGCGCCAGCCCGAACAGAAGCGCGAGGCCTGGGCCGATCTGTTGGCGCTGAAGGCGCGGCTGTCGCGCTGACCGGGTGGGCTTGCGTGAAAACTGCGGTAAGGGCCGGGCTGATGTCCTGCCACCGGCGGCTTGCCTTTCCCCGGCCCAGCCGGGGGGCGCGTCCCCGGGGGCATCGAGCCCCCGCGTCCGCGGCCGCAGCCGCGGCGGTTGCGCCTCAGGGGGCCGGGCAGCCCCGGATCTCGACCGCGCCACGATCCCCCAGAACGGTCAGCGTCATGGCCGACCGATCCAGCGCGAAGGGCGTGCCCGTCGGCCCGACCATCTCGCTGGTGGCGGTCAACCGCCCGCCTGCGCGCGAGGTGACCGGCTCTGACACCCAGACCGAGGGTTGGCCGGGCTCCATCACCACCACCTCTTGTGTGCCGCTTGCGGGCAGGTCCATCTCGGCGGTCAGCCGCAGCCCGTCCGGGATCGGTTCGACCCGGCAGGCGATCCGGCCCAGCCCGGCTTCGGGTCCGGTGGCGGGGCGCGCCTTCAGCGCGGCCTTGATCGCCCCGTCCGGCACGCCGCCTGCCGGCAGATCGGCCGCCAGATCCAGCGCCGCCGGCACGCAGATGTCGCGACACACGCCCAGTTCCACCGCCGCGCGCAGCCGGATCGGACGCGAGGGGTCGCGGGCCTCGACCTCGAACGGCAGCACCAGATCGCCGCGATAGCCGATAGTCTGCATCCCGTTCAGCGTGAACACATGCGGCGCCGGCCAGTGCAGCCGCACCGAAGCGACATTGTCAGACCCGCTCCAGTCGAATTCGGGCGGGATGCCGGCATCGCCGGGGCTGCGCCAGTAGGTTTTCCAGCCGGACGCCAGCCGCAGCCGCAGCCCCGCCATATGCGTGCCGCGGGCATCGCGCCAGCCGGGCAGAATCTCGGCCCGCAGGATATCGTCCTGCGTGGTCGCAACCACCGGCGAACCGGCCAGACAAAGGCAAACTGCAAGGGCAAGACGGATCGGCATGGCGGCACCCTTATCGAAGCGGGCCGCTTTGAAAAGTCACAATCCGGCGAACCCCGCCATCGCTTGCGCGGGTGTGGTCACTGATCCCCCTTGAGCCAAACCCGCCGGCACCCCATACTTGACCAAAGGGACATGCGCATGGATCTCTCTGGAAGCCTTCTCATCGCAATGCCGGGCATGGCCGACCCGCGGTTCGAGCGCAGCCTTGTGCTGATCTGCGCCCATTCGCCGGAAGGCGCGATGGGTCTTGTCATCAACAAACCTGTCAGCGACCTCAGCTTTGCCGGCATGCTGGACCAGCTGAAGATTCCGCGCTCTCCGAACGGCCGCGACATCCGCCTGCATCTTGGCGGCCCGATGGAGCGGGGCCGGGGATTCGTCCTGCACTCGCCCGATTACATGAGCGTGGGCGCCACCATGCTGGTTTCGGGCCGCTTCGGCATGACGGCCACCGTCGACATCCTGGAAGCTCTCGCCCGCGGGCAGGGGCCAAGCTCGGCGCTGATGGCGCTGGGCTATTCGGGCTGGGGCCCCGGCCAGCTTGAATCCGAACTGCAACGCAACGACTGGCTGACCGCCGAGGCGCCGGCCGATCTGGTGTTCTCGGACGACGATCAGGGCAAATGGACCAGCATGCTGCGCCATATGGGGATCGATCCGCTCAGCCTGTCCTCGGCCGCCGGGCACGCCTGAGCTTTCATTCCGACCCCGGAAAAGGGTGACGGCATGGGCACGGCTGCCATTTCATTCTGGCCCGGATATCCCGGGCGGGGTGATGAGCGTCAGCGAAGAACGCCCGTTCCACCGCGGCGGGCCTGGGGCAGAGCCCCCGGGCAACCGTGGCCTCGGTGGGGCTGCCCCCCTGTCATGCCCTTTAGTCAGACCCCCGCCGGCGCCCACACGGTCCGGATCTCGACCGCCTGCCGCAGAACCTCGGCGGGGCTGGCGTCCTCGCAGCCCGTGCCGATCCAGCTTCGCTTCAGGTTTTCGGCCGATGCCGCCTCGATCGCCGCCGACAGATCCGCCCCCGAGAAGCACCAGACGGCATCCACCCCCATATGGCCGGCCAGCGTCGGCGCCAGATCCCGATGCGCGCCGGTCACAAGGTTCACCACCCCCGCCGGCAGGTCCGAGGTTTCGATCACCTGACAGAAATCCGTCGCGGCCAGCGGGAACGGCTCTGACGGGACCAGAACACAGGTGTTGCCCATCGCGATCGCCGGCGCCATCAGCGACACAAGGCCCAGAAGCGGCGCCGCATCGGGGCACAGGATGCCCACCACCCCCATCGGCCCGGGCAGCGCCATCACCAGACCGTCGAACGGCGCGGGCTTCACGCGGCCTTCGACGCTGCCGGCCGATGCGGCGGCGTCGAACAGCCGGCAAATCGCGGCCTCGACCTCGGCCTCGCCGGGGGTGCCGGTCAGATCCCGCAGCCGGGCGGCGAACTCTTCCGCCCGGGCCGAGAGGTTCTCGGCCATGTAGTAAAGCACCTGCGCGCGATTGTAGCCCGAGGTCGCGGCCCAGCCGGTCGCGGCGCGGGCGGCCTCGACGGCGTTGCGGATGTCCTTGCGGTTGCCCAGTGGCGCGTGGCCCAGAAGCCGGCCCTGCGCCGACCAGACCGCGCGGCTACCGCCGCCATCGGGCCTGACCTGCTTGCCGCCGATGAACAGTTTGGCGGTGCGGTCGATGTCGGGCGCCTTTGGCCGCTCTGGCGCGGGCATCGGCGCAAGGCGCGGCGCGGGCGGCGGCACGGCCTTCGCGGGCTTCAGCCAGTCGCGGAACCCTTCCAGCCCGCCGTCGCGGCCAAAGCCGCTGTCGCGCAGGCCGCCAAAGCCCGCTGCCGCGTCGAACTGGTGGGTGGCATTGATCCAGACCACGCCGGCTTTCAGCTTGCGCGCCACAGCCAGCGCAAGGCTGCCATTCTCGGTCCAGACCGAGGCGGCAAGGCCATGGCGGCTGTTGTTGGCAAGCTCGACCGCTTCGGCCGGGGTGCGGAAGGTGGTTGCGACACCCACGGGGCCGGGGATCTCATCCTGCATCGACGCCGAAGCGGGCGAAAGGCCGGTGATCAGCATCGGCGCGCAGAAGCGGCCGTCGGCGAGGGGCGGGGCGGGGCGGAACAGTTCGGCCCCCGGCGTTGCGGCCACCAGATGCGCGATCCGGTCCAACTCTGGCCGGGCGGGCAGGGCGCCGATGTCGGTGCATTTGTCCAGCGGGTCGCCGATGCGCAACCGCTCGATCCGGCGCCGGAGCTTTGTGTGAAAGCGGTCGGCTAGCCCCTCTTGCACCAGAAGCCGCGCGCCGGCCTGACCGTGGTGGGTGAAGACCCCGTCAATCACCCCCTCGACAGCCGAATCGAGATCGGCATCCTCGAACACGATCACGACCGAAGCGCCGCCCAGCATCAGCGTCAGCGCCTTGCCACTGCCGGCCACGGCCTGCCGGATCTGTCGGCCGACCTTGGTCGAACCGGCAAAGGCCACCTTGGCCACGCCGGGATGCGCAACCAGCGCGGCCCCCGTCGCACCATCGCCCGTCACCACGTTCAGAACCCCGGGCGGCAGCCCGGCCTGCCGCGACAGATCGGCAAACAGCAGCGCGGTCAGCGGGGTCTGCCTGGACGGTTTCAGCACCACGGCATTGCCGGCCGCCAGTGCCGGCGCCACTTTCCACGCCAGCATCCGCAGCGGCGCATGCCACGGGATCACCGCGGCGCAAACGCCAAGCGGCACCAGCCCTGGAAACTCGGTCCCGGACAGTTGGGCAAGGCCCGCGTGATAGCTGAAATGCCGTGCGACCAGCGGCAGATCCGCATCGTGGCTGTCGCGAAGGGGCTTGCCGGTCTCAAGCGTCTGAAGCAGCGCCAAAAGGCGGCTGTGCTTCTGCACCAGCCGGGCCAGCGCATACAGCACGCGGGCGCGGTCGTGGCCCGATCGCTGCGCCCATTCCGTCTGGGCGTGGCGGGCCGATGTCACCGCCGCGTCGACATCGGCGGCGGTGCCTTGCGCGACATGGGCCAGCACCGCCCCCGTGGCCGGGTTCGCGATGGCAAAGGCGGTGTCGGGCGTGCCGAAGGCGCCGTCGATCCAATGCCCGAGGCGGCCGCCATGGGATTCGATCCAGGCCAGCGCCTCGGCGGGGCTGTCGGGGGCGGGGCCATAGCTCATGGCGGTAAACAGGTCGCGGACGGACATGGCATCACCCCAGCGGATGGCGGTTGGCGGCGCTGTAGCAGCCGGTCACATGGTGATCGAGCTGCCGTTCGATATCGCCCAGCAGCGACGAGGCACCGAAGCGGAACAGATCGGGCTGAAGCCACGGGTGGCCCAGTTCCTCTTTCATCATCGCCAGATAGACCAGCGCCTCTTTTGCCTTCGAGATCCCGCCCGCCGGTTTGAATCCGATGCGGAAGCCGGTCCGGTCCTGATAGTCGCGGATCGCGCGGATCATGGTCAGCGACACCGGCAGCGTGGCATTCACCGGCTCTTTCCCGGTCGAGGTCTTGATGAAATCGGCGCCGGCCATCATGCAGACAAGGCTGGCGCGGGCGACGTTGCGCAGCGATCCCAACTCGCCCGTGGCAAGGATCGCCTTGACATGGGCGGAACCCGCCGCCTGCCGCATCTGGCACATCTCGTCGTAAAGTGCCTGCCAGTCGCCGGTCAGCACATGCCGGCGCGAGATCACGATGTCGATCTCGGACGCGCCGGCCGCCACGCTTTCACCGATCTCGGCCAGCCGCAGCCGGTAGGGCGACAGCCCCGCGGGAAAGCCGGTCGAGACTGCCGCCACCGGGATGCCGGAACCGTCGAGCGCCCTGACCGCGGTTTCCACCATCTCGTGATAGACGCAGACGGCGCCGGTGGTCAGCCCCTCCATTCCCAGCGCGGCCAGCAGGTCGGGGCGCACCGGCTGGCGGGCCTTGGCGCAGAGGCGCCGGACGCGGCCCGGGGTGTCGTCGCCGGAAAGGGCGGTCAGGTCGATCAGGCTGATGGCCTTGCACAGCCATGCCGCCTGATGGTCCTTCTTGACCCCGCGCGTCGCCGGCAGGCTGGCCGCGCGGCGGGCGATGGCCGGCGCGTTGGCCTGTGCCTGTGCCACCCATTCCAGATCCAGCGCCATCCCCGGATTGCGCGGATGGGCCAGTTGCGGAAGCTGCGCCGCGGCGCGGGTCAGGTCTGTGGTCACAAGGGGCCTCCGGTCCGGTTGCGCCGCAGGGTGGCACGGGGCCCGCCTGCGGCGCAAGGGATCGGGCGGGCGTCAGAAGTGGTTGGCGTTCAGCACCAGATGCACGCCAATCGAGGCGACATAGCCAAGGGCGATGGCCCATGTCCATTTCAGGTGGCCAAAGAAGGTGTAGGCGCCTTTCGCCTGCCCCATCAGCGCCACCCCCGCCGCCGAGCCGATCGACAGCATCGAACCGCCGACGCCGCAGGTCAGGGTGATCAGCAGCCATTGGCCGTGGGACATCTGCGGGTCCATGGTCAGAACCGCGAACATCAGCGGGATGTTGTCCACGATGGCCGACAGCGCCCCGATGATGATGTTGGCATAGGTCGGACCAAGGTCAGTATACAGCAGCTGCGAGGCCAGCGTCAGATAGCCCAGAACCCCAAGGCCGCCCACCGCGAAGATGATGCCGAAGAAGAACAGCAGCGTGTCCCATTCCACCCGCTGGATCTGGTGAAAGCTGTCCAGAACCATGTCGTCATGCTGACGCCGGGTTCCGTCGCGCTTGAGGTGGTAGGACCACAGTTGCAGATAGCCCAGACCCAGCATCATGCCCAACGCGGGCGGCAGGTGCAGGAAGTTCTTGAAACAGACCGCTGTCACGATGGTCAGGCCGAACAGCACCGCCACCCCCAGCGCGCCGGGCTTGGCGCGCACATGTTCTTCCTTGGGCGCGGGTGTGCCATGCGGCACTGCGAAATACATGAACGCGGCCGGCACCAGCCAGTTCACCAGCGAGGGGAAGAAGATCGCGAAGAATTCGAAGAACTCCATCTTGCCCTTCTGCCAGACCATCAGCGTGGTGATGTCGCCGAACGGGGTGAAGGCCCCGCCCGCATTGGCCGCCACCACGATCGAGATGCAGCCGATGGTGACAAAGCGCGGCGAATGGCTGCCCAGCGCCACCACCACCGTGCCCATCACCAGCGCGGTGGTCAGGTTGTCAAGAACGCCCGACAGGAAGAAGGCCAGAACCCCGGTCAGCAGGAACAGGCTGCGATAGCTTAGGCCAAGGCTGACCAGTTTCGCGCGCAACACCTCGAAGCCGCGGCGTTCTTCCAGCGTGTTCACATAGGTGATCGCCACCAGCAGGAACAGGAACAGCTCGCCATATTCCTCGATGATATGGGACGAGAGTTCATAGGTTTCCTCGCTGTGGCCCGCCAGCGCATAGGCGATGCCGATCAGCATCCAGATCAGGCCCGCCGCCATCATGACGGGCTTGGATTTCCGCATATGGGTGGTTTCCTCGAACACGACGAGGACATAGGCCACCACGAAAATGACGAGGGACAAAATCCCCGCCCAGTGAGACGTCAGATCAAGCATGAAGGGGCGCCTTTCGCGACACGCAAGCATGGTTCCAGAACCATGCGCAGAGGCATCGGTCAAGCGAAGCTGTCACCTGCCTGTGACCTACATGCGTAAGAACGTGCAAACGGGGCGCTGTCGCCTAGTCCTTCGGCAGTTCGGGGGTGGGGCCATTGGCGGTCTGATCGAACGTCGCCCAGTCGCGGCCGGTCCCGGTTGGCGGCAGCAAGTCGCGCGGGACGGTCTGGTGCAGGTGGATCTTGGCCAGAAACAACGCGGTGATCGGCGCGGTGATGAACAGAAAGACCGCGACCAGCAGCTCTTGCCACGTCAGTTCGGAACGGTAGAGATAAAGGTCGATCACCGAGGCGATCAGGGCCGCCCCCACACCCACCGTCGTGGCCTTGGTCGGCGCGTGCAGCCGCTGCATCGCATCCGTCAGCCGAAGGAGGCCAAAGCTGCCGATCAGGCCGAAGGTGCCGGCGATGACCAGAAGCGCGGTGACAACGATTTCGAAAGCCGGTTCCATGGGGATCACTCGATGATGTTGCCGCGCAGAAGGAACTTGGCATAGGCCACGGTCGAGACAAAGCCGGTCATGGCGAACAGCAGCGCCGCCTCGAAGTTCAGCGGTCCCCCCTGACGGATGCCATAAAGCACGATCAGCGCGATCATGTTGATCACCATCGTGTCCAGCGCCAGAATCCGGTCGGCGATGGTGGGCCCGCGCAGTACCCGCCACAGATTGCAGGCCAGCGCGATGCCGAAGCAGCCAAGCGCATAGGTCAGGGCATATCCGATCATGCGAAGATCCTTTTCAGCCGGGCCTCGTATCGGGTCTTGATCTCGTCGCGCACGGCGTCGGGGTCGGGGGCGTGCAGGCAGTGGATCAGCAGAACCCGCCCGCAGCCCGACATGTCCGCCACCAGCGTGCCGGGCGTCAGGGTGATGGTCCCCGACAGCATGGCCACCGCCTCGGGCGAGGTCAGCTCGATCGGGACCGTGATCCAGGCCGAACGAATCCGGTCCTTGCGGTAGAACAGGATGATCTGCGCCACCGCGATGTTGGCCCGCACGATGTCGCCGATCACCAGCAGGATATAGGCCGCCAGCCGCACGGGGCTTTTCAGCCGGGTCTGCTTTGGCCAGTAAGAGGCGGTCAGCAACGGCACAAGCGTCGCAAGGATCGCGGCAAAGACCAGGCTTCCCAGCGCGACCTTGTTGACCAGCAGCATCCAGGTCACGACCAGCGTCAGGCTAAGCCACGGGTGGGGAAACAGCCGGCGGATCATGGCTGGCTCTCTGGCAGGATGTTGGCACGGATATAGGGCGCGCGGTCATGCAGTTCGGCCGCGATGTCGCGCAGATGGGCGCTGACCGGCCCACCGGCCAGCGTCAGCGCCACCAGCGCCGCCAGCAGCCCGCCCACCGCGACGAAAGCCAGCGGGCTGGGCGCGATGGGGTCGGGTTCGGTCAGGGTTTCGTGCGATCTCCAGAACAGCAGGCTGCCGGCGCGGGAAAAGCCAAGGATCATCACCAGCGAACTGCCCAGAATGACGGCCCAGACCCAGACCATCGACGGCCCGCGGAAAGCGTCAAGGATCTGAAGCTTGCCCACAAAGCCCGACAGCGGCGGCATCCCCGCCAGTGCGATGGCGCCGGCAAAGAACAGCGACGCGATCAGCCCCTCTTGTGCGATGGGGGGGCGGCGGGCGGCCAGCCCGTCCCCGCCGCGCCGCGCCTGCACCAGATCGGCGATCAGGAACAGCACCGCCGTGGCCAGCGTGGAATGCAGCAGATAGTAAAGCGCCGCCGCCGTGGCATCGGGCCGAAAGCCCGAGATCGCCACAAACAGCGTCCCCATCGAGGCGATGGCGGCAAAGGCCACCATCCGCCCAAGGCTGGCCGCCCCCAGCACCCCCACCGCGCCCAGCACCAGCGTCACCAGCGCCGCCGGCAACAGCAGGTCGGAATAAAGGCCGCCCGTGGCCGGCGTGTCGGTGGGAAACACCAGACCGAACACCCGGATCACCGCATAGGCGCCGACCTTGGTCATCACCGCAAACAGCGCCGCCACCGGCCCCGGCGCCGCGGCATAGGTGCCCGGCAACCAGAACTGGAACGGCACCAGCGCGCCCTTGATGGCAAAGACCGCCAGCAGGATCACGCCCGCCACCCGGACAAGGGCCGCCTCGCTTTCGGGCAGCGTTGCGACCTTCACCCCAAGATCGGCCATGTTCAGCGTGCCCGTCACGCCATAGATCGTGGCCAGCCCGAACAGGAACAGCGTCGAGCCGAGCAGGTTGAACGCGACATACTGCACCCCCGCGCGCAGTCTTGTGCGGCCGCCGCCGTGGATCATCAGGCCATAGCTGGCGATCAGCAGCACCTCGAAGAACACGAACAGGTTGAAGGCATCGCCGGTCAGGAATGCCCCGCAAAGACCCATCAACTGGAACTGGAACAGCGGGTGGAAATGATGGCCCCGCCGGTCCCAGCCGGTGCCGATGACGTAAAGCAACACCATCAGCGCCAGAAACGCCGTCAGCGCCACCATCAGCGCGGCCAGCCGGTCAAGCACCAGCACGATGCCGAACGGCGCGGGCCAGTTGCCCAGCCGGTAAACCTCGGGCGGGGTGTCGGCGGACATGGCCAGCAGCCCCCCCGCCACCGCGCACAGCAGAACGGTTCCCGCGACCGAGACCACCCGCTGCAATGGCAGGTCATGCCGCATCCACAGCACCATCAGCGGCGCAAGGATGGCAGGCAGGACGATCGGGGCAACGAGCCAGTGGTTCATCGCGCGCCCTCGTCGTCATCGTCGGTATCGATCCGGTCCGATCCGGTTTCCAGAAACGCACCCAGCGCCAGCATGACGATCACCGCCGTCATCCCGAACGAGATCACGATGGCGGTCAGCACCAGCGCCTGCGTCAGCGGGTCGGTATATCCCTCGGCCTGAGTGCTGAGAACCGGGGGCAGCGCCACCGCCAGCCGGCCACTGGCGAAGATGAAGATGTTCACCGCATAGGACAGCAGCGCCAGCCCCACGATGACCGGAAAGGTCCGCAGCCGCAGGATCAGATAGGTGCCCGCCGCGGTCAGGATGCCGACGGCACTTGCCATAAGAACCTCCATCAGCGGTCTCCGTATCCGTCGCCGGGCAGGTCCACGTCATAAGGCGTGGCCGAGACCCTCTCGCCCGCGCGGACGGCAATGCGCGAGATCGAGGCAAGCGCCAGCATCACCGCGCCCAGCACGGTCAGGAACACGCCGATGTCAAAGACCATCGCGGTTGCCAGCTCGAACTTTTCCAGAGGCGGAAGGGTGACATAGCCATAGGCCGAGGTCAGGAATGGCCGTCCCGCGAACCACGACCCCACCCCGGCCGCGGCGGCGATCAGCACCCCCACCGCGATCAGCGCGTGATATTCCACCCGCTTGCGCGCCGAGGTCCAGCCAAACCCCGAGGCCATGTATTGCATCAGCGCGGCAACGGCGACGACAAGGCCGGCGATGAAGCCGCCACCGGGCAGGTTGTGGCCGCGCAGGAAGATGTAGATGCCCACCATCAGCGCGATCGGCAGCACCATCCGGGTCGCCACCACGAACATCAGCGGGTGGCGGTCGCCGGCCTGCCTGTGCCGCTGCGACCAGCCCAGCAGGCGGTCGTTGGCGGGGCCTGCGCGCAGGACGGTTTCGGTCAGGGCAAAGATCACCAGCGCGGCGATGCCCAGAACGGTGATCTCGCCGAAAGTGTCGAAGCCGCGGAAGTCCACAAGGATCACATTGACCACATTGGTTCCGCCGCCGCCGGTCTTGGCATTGGCCAGATGATAATCCGCGATGCTGGGGAAAGCCGCGTTGCGCGTCATCAGCAGGTAGATCAGCCCGCCCGACCCCAGCCCGGCCGCGCAGGCGATGGCGCCGTCGCGCAGGCGGCGCGCAAGGCCGGTCTCGGCCGGGGTGCGCTTGGGCAGGAAGTTCAGCGCCAGCAGCAACAGGATCACGGTCGCGACCTCGACCAGGATCTGCGTCAGCGCAAGGTCGGGCGCCGAGAGATAGGCAAACCCCATCGACACGATCAGGCCCACCACCCCCACAAACACAAGGCTGAGGAAGCGGTCGTGGTGGCGCAGCACCAAGGCCACGGTGGCCGCGATCAGCAGGAACCACCCCACCACCGGCACCAGATCGACCGGGGTCGGCGCGCGGGTTCCGCCCTGATGGCTGCCGGTCAGGAAGGCCGCAGCCCCGGCGGTCACCACGGCAACGGTGGCAATGGCGAAATAGCGGCTCAGCGCCCCGTCATGCAGCCCCTGCGTCACGCCGCGCGCGGCGGTGGCAAGGGGCTCAAGAACCCCGTCGAACAGCCGTTTCGCCTCGGGGCGGGGGGTGGCCAGCCATGCGCGCATCAGCGGGCGGTGGGCGGAAAGCAGGATCAGCCCGCCGCCGATGGCCGCAACCGACATCCACAGCGCCGGCGTCAGCCCGTGCCAGTGCGAGATATGGGCATGGACCAGCCCGCCGGTCGTGGCGCCTGCGGCGGCATCGACCAGCCAGCCTGCCACCGGCATCGGCGCCAGCCCGATGGCCACCAACAGCAGCACCAGAACCGCCGGCGCGGCCCACATGCCGAAGGGCGGATCGTGCGGCTTTGACGGATAGTCCTTGCGCACCGGGCCAAGAAAGCCATGCGCGATGAAACGGAGGCTGTAGGCGACCGAGAACAGCGCCCCCAGCGTCGCAAAGGCCGGCATCAGCCAGACCTGCCCGGCCCATGCGGTATGCGCGACCTCTTCCAGCATCATCTCTTTCGAAAGGAAGCCGTTGAGCGGCGGAACCCCGGCCATCGACAGAGCGGCGATGGTCGACAGCGCGAAGGTCACCGGCATCAGCCTCCGCAACCCGCCCAGCCGTTTCAGGTCGCGGGTATGGGTTTCGTGATCGACGATGCCCGCGCACATGAACAGCGCAGCCTTGAACGTGGCATGGTTGATGATGTGAAAGATCGCGGCAATGGCAGCCGCCTTGGTGCCAAAGCCCAGCAGCATCGTCACCAGCCCCAGATGCGACACGGTCGAGAACGCCAGAAGCGCCTTCAGATCGTCCTTGAACAGCGCGATCTTGGCGGCGACGACCATCGTCACAAGGCCGGTGGTGGCGACCAGATAGAACCATTCCGGCGTGCCGGCCAGAACCGGCCACATGCGCGCCATCAGGAACAGCCCGGCCTTCACCATGGTCGCGGAATGCAGATAGGCTGAAACCGGCGTCGGCGCCGCCATCGCGTGCGGCAGCCAGAAATGGAACGGGAACTGCGCCGACTTGGTGAAGCAGCCCAGCAGGATCAACACCAGCGCCGGCAGATACCAGTCTGACGCCTGAATCGCCTCGCGCGATTGCAGGATCACGCTCAGGTCGTAGCTGCCGGCGATCTGGCCCAGGATCAGCATCCCCGCGATCATCGCAAGGCCACCCGTCCCGGTCACGGCCAAGGCCATCCGCGCGCCCTGACGCCCCTCGGGCAGGTGTTTCCAGTAGCCGATCAGCAGGAAGGACGACAGCGACGTCAACTCCCAGAATACCAGCAACAGCAGGATGTTGTCGGACAGCACGATCCCGACCATCGCGCCTTGGAACAGCAGAAGATATGTGTAGAACTGCCCCATCGGATCGCGCGACGACAGATAGAACCGCGCGTAAAGGATGATCAGCAGACCGATCCCCAGGATCAGACCCGCGAACAGCAGGCCCAGCCCGTCCAGAAAGAAATTGGCGTTCAGCCCCAGCGCGGGCATCCATTCGATCCGGGTGTGGATCACCTCGCCCGACAGGACGGCGGGGGCGTGCAGCCCCAGCATCAGCAACGCCAGTGCCGTCACCGTGCCGGTGGCCAGCGCGCAGGCATTGCGGCCGGATCGGATCAAAAGGCCGGGCAACAGGGCCCCAAGGAACGGAAGGGCGGCGATCAGCGCGAGAGACATGCCGCCCGGCTCTCCTTTCCTGATGTGCGTGGGGACGCGATCATGAAATTCTTTCAGGTTCGGGATAGGTTAGTCCCTAAATGTGGGCGTGCCCCTCATCTGTCAACCCGAAGTGCGGGATTTGCCGCCCGCATCGCGCCGGTTTTCCGCGACGGCCCCTCAGGCTTCGGGCAGCGCGCCCCAGGCTTCCAGAAGGTAGCGGTGCGACAGCGGGATCGCCGCCGCCCCCAGCGCGCGGGCCTGCGCGCCCACCGTGCCTTCACGGATCTGGGGCGGATCGATCCCTGACAGGTCCAGCCGATGCAGCGCCGCGTCGGTCCGGCGCACGATTTCGGCCCGGATCGCGCGCGGCATCCAGCCGTCGATCATCACGGTATCCATTTCGACCAGTGCCGCGGCGCTGAGGATGGCCGAAGCCAGCCCCGCCGCCGCGCCGTCCAGCCAATCGGACAGCACCGCCGCGCCGACCTGCCAGCGATCAGGAGTTTCCCACAGCGTCGAGGGGTCTTCGCCCGCGGCCGCCATCGACTCGGCCAGAACCGAGATCGAGGCCACATTCAACAGCCGCTGCATCTGGCCATCGCGGCCCGGAACCGGCATCGGCCCCACGCCCGCGGCATTGCCGGTGCGCCCGGTGAACAGATGGCCGTTCAGGACCAGCCCGCCCCCGATGAAATAGGCAAAGTAGAAATACAGGAAGTCCTTGGGCCGGTCGCCGCTGCCGAACACCAGTTCGGCGCCGCAGGCCGCGGTGGCATCGTTCTGGACATGGACCGGCATCCCCGTCAGCGCGGCCAGTTCGGACTGGATGTCACGGTGGCGCCAGGCGTCCATCTCGGATTGCGGCGCGCCGACATGCTGCACCCAGTTCCACAGCTGAAACGGCATGGCGATCCCCATGCCGCCGACCCGGTCCAGCCGCTCGGGCGGCAGATGGGCCAGAACCGCGGGCAGCGTCTCGGTCACGAAGGCCATCACGGCGTCGGGGGTGGGGTAGGGATAGGTCCGCCGGCGCGAGGCGACCGGCGTGCCCACGAAGTCGATCAGCGTCAGTTCCAGCGACCGCCGCCCGATCTTCAGCCCCAGAAACCACGCCCCGTCCGGCGCCAGCGCCATCGGCACCGAGGGCTGGCCGATCCGCCCGCGGATCGGGTCACGGCGCATCAGCAGGCCGTCGGCCTCAAGCCCGCGCATGATGACGGATACGGTCTGCGCCGAAAGCCCGGTGATCCGGGCGATGTCGGATTTGGCCAGCGCGCCTTCGCGCCGGACCAGCGACAGCACCAGCCGTTCGTTATGGGCGCGCATCCCGCTTTGATTCGATCCGCGCAACCGCAGCGCCGCCGCGGCGGGGCGTTCCGCCGTCTCGGGTTCCTGTTTCACGATCATCTTCCCTCCCCGGCAGGCGAACCTGCCTGATCATTGGGCCGTGCGGCGGCTGCTCTGTCAATACTAAATCAGAGTGATTTAATTATTGACGCAAGGCCGGGAATCGGCTTCCATAAAGGCGTCGCGGCGGGAGGAACGCTTGCGCAAAGCGAAACGGCGGGCCGAGGAAGCCCCGCCACTGGGAGGATGACATCGTGACCCATTTCAAGACCACCCTTCTGGGGGGCGCCGCGGCGCTTGCCCTGTCGGCGGTGCCGGCGCTGGCGCAAGAGGTGAATGCCTGCCTGATCACCAAGACCGACACCAACCCGTTCTTCGTGAAGATGAAGGAAGGCGCCACCGCCAAGGCGCAGGAACTGGGCATCACCCTGAAATCCTATGCCGGCCGGATCGACGGCGACAGCGAAAGCCAGGTGGCGGCGATCGAGACCTGCATCGCGGATGGCGCCAAGGGCATCCTGATCACGCCCTCGGATACCAAGGGCATCGTGCCCGCGGTGCAGAAGGCGCGGGATGCGGGCATCCTTGTGATCGCGCTGGACACGCCGCTGGACCCGATCGAGGCCGCGGACGGCACCTTTGCCACCGACAACTTCATCGCCGGCGAACTGATCGGCCAGTGGGCGCGGGCGAAGATGGGCGATGCCGCCGCGACTGCGCGGATCGCGATGCTGAACCTTGGCGTGTCGCAGCCCTCGGTCGATGTGCTGCGGGCGCAGGGCTTCCTTCAGGGCTTCGGCGTCGATCTGGGTGACCCGAACCGCTGGGGCGACGAGACCGATCCGCGCATCGTCGGCCATGACGTGACCGACGGCAACGAAGAAGGCGGCCGCCGCGCGATGGAAAGCCTGCTGGCGCAGGATCCGATGATCGATCTGGTCTATACCATCAACGAACCCGCCGCGGCCGGCGCCTACGAGGCGCTGAAATCCATCGGCCGCGAAGCCGATGTCACCATCGTTTCGGTCGATGGCGGTTGCCCGGGCGTGCAGAACGTGAAGGGCGGGGTGATCGGCGCCACCTCGCAGCAATATCCGCTGCGCATGGCCTCGCTTGGGGTCGAGGCGATCGCGGCCTTTGCCAAGGACGGCACCAAGCCCGCGGTGACCGAGGGCAAGACCTTCACCGATACCGGCGTGTTGCTGGTCACCGATCAGCCGGTCGAGGGGGTCGAGTCGATCGACAGCACCCGCGGCGCCGAGCTGTGCTGGGGCTGATGCCGCCCTGCTGACACGGGCGGGGGGCGGGTGCGCCGCCCCCTTGCCACAAGGCCGCGCGGGGGGCGCGTCCGCAAACCGGGAGGTCGACAGACATGGCAACCGAAACCCGTGGGCCGCAGGGCTTCGAGGCGGCGCTGGCGCGCAACCCCGAGGCGGTGGCCGAGTTCACGCAGAGAAAGTCGCCGGTGCAGCGCGCCCGGCAGCTGCTGCATCAGACGCCGTCGCTGGTGCCGCTGATCGTGCTGGTGGTCTCGATTTCGGTGTTCGGCGCGCTTCTGGGCCAGAAGTTCTTTTCCGCCTTCACGCTGACGCTGATCCTGCAACAGGTGGCCATCGTCGGCATCGTGGGCGCCGCGCAGTCGCTGGTGGTGCTGACCGCGGGGATCGACCTGTCGGTGGGGGCGATCATGGTGCTGTCGTCGGTCATCATGGGGCAGTTCACCTTCCGCTATGGCATCCCGGCGCCGCTGTCGGTCTTGTGCGGGCTGGCGGCGGGGGCGGCCATCGGCTTCGTCAACGGGACGCTGGTCGCGCGGATGAAGCTGCCGCCCTTCATCGTCACGCTCGGCATGTGGCAGATCGTGCTGGCCACGAACTTCCTGTATTCCGCGAACGAGACCATCCGCGCGCAGGACATCTCGGCCAAGGCGCCGATCCTGCAATTCTTCGGCAACACCTTCCGCATCGGCGCGGACGAGGCCGGGCGCGGCGGCGCGGTCTTTACCTATGGCGCGGTGCTGCTGATCGTGCTGGTTCTGCTGATCGCCTATGTCCTGCGCCAGACCGCGTGGGGGCGCCATGTCTATGCCGTGGGCGACGATCCCGATGCGGCGGAACTGGCGGGCGTGCAGACCAGGAAGGTGCTGGTGACGGTCTACACGCTGTCGGGGCTGATCTGCGCCTTGGCGGGCTGGGTGATGATCGGCCGGCTGGGCTCGGTCTCGCCCACGGCGGGGCAGTTTGCCAACATCGAATCGATCACCGCGGTGGTGATCGGCGGGATCAGCCTGTTCGGTGGTCGCGGCTCGGTGCTGGGGATGCTGTTCGGGGCGCTGATCGTGGGGGTGTTCTCGCTTGGATTGAAGCTGATGGGGACGGACCCGCAATGGACCTACCTGCTTATCGGCGTCCTTATCATCGCGGCGGTGGCCGTGGACCAGTGGATCAGAAAGGCGGCCGCGTGATGGAACCGATTCTGAAGGCAAGGGGCCTTGTGAAGCGTTACGGCAAGGTCACGGCGCTGAATAACTGCGACTTCGACCTGTATCCCGGCGAGATTCTGGCCGTGATCGGCGACAACGGCGCCGGCAAGTCCTCGTTGATCAAGGCGCTGTCGGGCGCGGTGAAGGTGGACGAAGGCACGATCGAACTGGACGGCCGGCCGATGTCCTTCGTCTCGCCGCTGGATGCGCGCGAAGCGGGGATCGAGACGGTCTATCAGAACCTTGCGCTGTCGCCGGCCTTGTCCATCGCCGACAACATGTTCCTTGGCCGCGAGATCCGCAAACCCGGCATCATGGGCAAGTGGTTCCGCGCCCTCGACCGCGCCGAGATGGAGCGGCGGGCCCGCGAAAAGCTGACCGAACTGGGCCTGATGACGATCCAGAACATCGGGCAGGCGGTCGAGACGCTGTCGGGCGGCCAGCGGCAGGGGGTGGCGGTGGCGCGGGCGGCGGCCTTCGGGTCCAAGGTCGTGATCATGGACGAACCCACCGCCGCGCTGGGGGTGAAGGAAAGCCGCCGGGTGCTGGAGCTGATTCTGGATGTGAAGCGCCGCGGGCTGCCGATCGTTCTCATCAGCCACAACATGCCCCATGTGTTCGAGGTGGCCGACCGCATCCATGTCCACCGTCTTGGCCGCCGGCTGTGCGTGATCGACCCCCGGCGACATTCGATGTCGGATGCGGTCGCGCTGATGACCGGGGCGATGGCGCCCGAAAAGCTGAACGAATTCGCATGACCACGGAAGATCTTGCGCAGAAGATCCTGCAAGGGGCCGACGGGCGGGGCCGGATCATCGTGGCCCTTGCCGGGCCGCCCGGCGCGGGCAAGTCGACGCTGGCCGCAGCCGTGGTGGCGGCGCTGGGGCAGGGCGCGCGGGTGGTGCCGATGGATGGCTTTCACTTTGACGACCGGGTGCTGGCGCAGCGTGGCCTGTCCAGCCGCAAGGGGGCGCCGGAAACCTTCGACATCCACGGTTTCCTGCATCTGATGCACCGCCTGCGCGACGGCGGCGAGATCGCGATTCCGGTCTTTGACCGCGCCATGGAGTTGTCGCGCGCGGCCGCCGATGTGGTAACGGATGAGGATCATATCCTTGTCGTCGAAGGCAACTATCTGCTGCTGGACGAATATCCGTGGCGGGACTTGCGCGATTTCTTCGACCTGACGGTGTTTCTGGATGTGCCGTTCGAGGAACTGGAACGCCGGCTGATCCGCCGCGGTCTGGATGCCGGCCGCAGCCCCGAAGCGGCGGCCCTCTGGGCGCAGTCCAACGATCTGCCGAACGCGCGGCGAGTGCTGGACGGCTCTGTTCCCGCCGACGAGGTGATCCGCTGGCAATGATCAGCCCTGCGGCGTCATCGCCTTGCGCTGCCGGGCACGTTCCAGCCCCAGCCGCCGTTCGCGCCAGATGATCAGGATGCCGGCGCCGACCACAAGGCTGGCGCCGGCCATCATCACCAGCGTCGGCACCTCGTCAAACACCAGATAGCCGATGGCCAGCGCGAAGATCATCGAGGCATAGTCGAACGGCGCCACCAGCGAGGCATCGGCATGGCGATAGCTGGATGTCAGCAGGATCTGCGCCACCCCGCCCAGCAGGCCTGCACCGATCAGCAGGGCGGCCTCGGGCGCGGTGGGCCAGACCCAGCCGAAGGGCAGGGTGACAAAGGACAAAAGCGTGGCCGTCAACGAGAAGTAGAACACGATGGCGGCGGTCGCCTCGGTCATCACCAGCTTGCGGATGAAGACCTGCGCCAGCCCGGCAAAGACCGCCCCGCCCAGCACCAGAACCGCGCCGAACGCCTCGCGGTGGCCCATGCCGCCCGACAGCACCGACAGCCGCGGCGACAGCACGATCAGCACCCCCACCAGCCCAAGAATCACTGCCGAGATGCGGAAGGCGCGCACCTCCTCGCCCAGAAACATCGCGGCGAAGATCACCGTCATCAGCGGCGCGGCATAGCCCAGCGCCATCACCTCGGGCAGCGGCAGATAGGCCAGACCGGCGAAGCCCAGCCCCATCGCCAGCGTCCCCACCAGCCCGCGCCAGACATGACCCATCGGCTTTGCCGCGCGCAGGCCCACCCGCAGCTCGCGCCGCCAGATCAGCCAGACAAGGATCACCGGCATGGCGAAGAACGACCGGAAGAAGACCGCCTCGCCCGCGGGCACGCGGTCGGCGGTGGCCTTGATCAGCGCCGACATGACGATGAAGATCAGGACCGAACCGATCTTTAGGGCGATGCCATGAAGCGGGCGCATGGGAAACCTTCAGCCTGACAGGGCAGGTGGACCACCTTGGCGCAGCCGGCGCAAGGGGCTTGCCGGACTATCCCCCCGGCCAGGACCCCGCACAAGGCCGATCAGGCTGGACGCGGCGCCCGCGCTGGGTTTCTGTAAGATCACGCGACAGGAGGAACCGATGCGACGTTCCCTTTCCGACCTTATCGATCAGGGCCGAGGTGTTGTCCCGGCCGATGTGGTCCTGAAAAACGGCCGGGTCTTTGACCTGATAACAGGAGAGTTGGTGCAGACCGATGTCGCGATCTGCGGCGACACCATCGTGGGCACCTTCGGCAGCTACACCGGCCGGCGCGAGATCGACTGCACCGGGCGCATCCTTGTCCCCGGTTTCATCGACACGCATCTGCACATCGAAAGCTCGTTGGTCACACCGTTCGAATTCGACCGCTGCGTGACCCCGCGCGGCATCACCACCGCGATCTGCGACCCGCACGAGATCGCCAATGTCTGCGGGCTGGAAGGCATCGGCTATTTCCTTCAGGCTTCGGCGCTGACGGTGATGGATATCCGGGTGCAACTGTCGTCCTGCGTGCCGTCCACGCATATGGAGACCTCGGGCGCCATGCTGGACGCGGGCGATCTGGCACCGCTGAGGGATCATCCCCGGGTGATCGGGCTGGCCGAGTTCATGAACTTTCCCGGCGTTCTGGCAAAGGACGAAAGCTGCCTTGCCAAGCTTGAGGCGTTCCGCGGCCGCCACATCGATGGCCATGCGCCGCTGCTGCGCGGGCACGATCTGAACGGCTATATCGCCGCCGGCATCCGCACCGAACACGAGGCGACGACCGCCGACGAGGCGCTGGAAAAGCTGCGCAAGGGGATGCGGGTGTTGATCCGTGAAGGATCGGTTTCCAAGGATCTGCACGCGCTGGCGCCGTTGCTGACCGAACGGCTGTCGCCCTACCTGTGCCTGTGCACCGACGACCGCAATCCGCTGGATATCGCCGAACACGGCCATATCGACCACATGATCCGCACCGCGATCGGGCTGGGGGTGCCGCCGCTGGCGGTCTATCGCGCGGCCAGCCTGTCGGGCGCCGAGGCGTTCGGGTTGAAGGATCGCGGCCTGATCGCGCCGGGCAAGCGCGCCGACATCGTGGTGATCGACGCGCTGGAGGAGTGCCGCGCCGTGCTGGTGCTGGCGGGCGGTGTGGTGGCCGATGAGGCCGCCTTTGCCGCGCGCGGCACCGTTGCGCCGGTGGCGCGGCAGTCGGTGAAGGTGGCGGGACTGACGCCGGGGATGTTTGGCTGTCCGGGCAAGGCCGCCACGACGCCGGTGATCGGCATCTTGCCGGGCAAGATCATCACCGAGCGGCTTCAGATCGCCATTCCCACCGTCGAGGGCGACCGCCCGCCCGATCCGGCCCGCGATCTGGCCCGGATCGCGGTGATCGAGCGTCATGGCCGCACGGGTGGCCGCGCCACCGGCTTTGTCCGCGGTTTTGGCCTGCAACGCGGGGCCATCGCCTCGACCGTTTGCCACGATCATCACAATCTGGCGGTGGTGGGGGTGGATTATGCCGACATGGCGCTGGCCGCGAACCGCCTGCGCGAGATCGAGGGCGGCTTTGCCGTGGCGCTGGGCGGGCGGATTCTGGCCGAACTGGCGCTGCCTTTGGGCGGGCTGATCAGTCTTCAGCCGTTCGAGGCCGTCCGCGATGCGCTGACCGACCTGCGCGCGGCGGCCCGGACGCTGGGCGTGACGCTGGAAGAGCCGTTCCTGCAACTGGCGTTTCTGGCGCTGCCGGTGATCCCGCATCTGAAGATCACCGACCGCGGTCTGGTGGATGTCGATCGGTTCGAGATCGTGGGTCAGGGGGATGCCAGGCCATGACGCGCCGGAACGGCACCGGATCGGCTAGCGGTGCCCGGGGCGCAGGGGCCTTTCTGTCCGCTGACGGGCGGAACGGTTGGCCCGGCATGGCGCCGGGCCGGCGTTGTTTTCCCGGCCCGGTGGCCGCCGAACGGCCACCTTGGCAGGGCCATGCGGTCAGCACGGGCCGGTGAACCGCTCGCCCCGGGCGTTGCGATAGTAGCAGGTGTTGCTGCTGGGGCTGGTCGGGCCGATCAGGGTGCCGGCGATGGCGCCCGCCGCCGCGCCGATGGCGGCGCCCTGCACGCGGTCTTTGTCGCTGGACAGGGCCGCGCCCAGCGCCGCGCCGCCCAAGGCGCTGGCCGCGGTGGTCTTGTCGGGGGTCTCGCATCCGGCCGCGAGGGCCACGACCGGGATCAGGATCAGGAACTTTTTCATGCTGCGCCTCTGCAAAGGGGATGTCCGGGGCGTCAACCGCTGTGGTCCACCCCGGTTCCGCCCGTGCCGGCAACGTGACTGCGGCGGGGCACGGGTCTTGGCGGCCCGACATCCGGGGGCCAAGGCGGGGCGCAGACCTTCGCCCGGACCTTCCGAGGCGTCAGGGCTCGGGGATCAGGCTGTCGAACAGCCGGATCTGGTCGGGCGCATCGCGCAACGCCGCGCGCAGGTGATCGCGGGCACGCAGCGCCATGGCGGCCTGCGCATCTTCGGCCGGGTCAAGCCCGATCCGCAGATCGGCCGAGATCGCGATCCTGTAGCTGCGGAAACTGTCGGTCTCGACCCCGGTCACGATATGGATCGGTACACCCTTTCTGGCCGCGATCGACAGCGGCGTGCTGGCAAGCGGCAGCAGAAATCCCGGCGCGAACGGCACCGCAAGGAAGGACCGGCCGGCAAAGCGGCTGTTGGCGAACAGCACCGCCTGACCTGCGCCCAGATGGGTCAGGATCTGGCGGGTGACGGTATGGGTGTCGTCGCCGTCAAACAGGATGCGGCCGCCAAGATGGCGATCCTCGGCCGCCAGCTGGCCCGGATTGATATGCCGCACCGCGAACCGGCTTTGCGAAAAGCCGTGACTGCGCACACTGACCTGAAAGGCGCGCACGCCGGCTTGGGCCAGTGCCCGCTTGGTTACGATCGTGTCGGCAAGACCGGGCGTCACCCACAGGATCGCCCCCCGCCCGCCCGCAAGCAAGGCGAAAAGCCGGTCCAGGCCGTCGAATGCGAATTGCACCGGATCGGGGCGGATATGCTCGCGCAGGTAGGTCAGGTGGCGTTCGAACAGCCGCTGGCGCTGCCGGTCGAACAGGCGGGCCGCGTCGCGGTCGCCCAACGGCCCCAGAACGGCCGTTGCGCGGGGGCGGAAGGCGGCCATGCCCTTCCGGCGCAGCCGGCCTGCCTTGGGCGCTGCCGTCAGGCGGCACAGGGCCCCCCACAGCCGGGTCGGCAGCAGCCGTGCCCCCAGCGCCAGCGCGCCATGCAGCAGCACCAGTTGCAGATCCTTTTCGGTGAAGCGGCGCGGCTTTGGCGGGCTGGGGTGCGGGCGGGTCATCGCAAGCACCGTTTCGGCGGCCGAGGGACGCTCGATCCGGCGGGTGATCTCAAATCGGTCTTCCGCCATGCTACCGTTCCTGAGGGGGTTGCGACCCCTGCTGTCGTGCAGGGGTCAGGATTTCGCACCGGCGCCGAACAGGCGCGCGGGATGCAGCAGCCACGCAAGGCGTGCCTTGCGCCGCGCGCTGCGGTGAAGCGTGTAGTCGGTGCCGGACAGCCCACAGGCGATGCACGAATCGCCTTTGCCGCAAGCGGTCATCCAGCAGCGCACATCTTGTTGGAATTGCAGCATGATCCGTTCAAGGTGAAGGTTGGTCGATGCCTTCAGCAGGATGATCTCGTCGGGGATGGCGGTGGCGCGGATGTGGTCGGCGGCCGCCTTCGTGCTGGTAAAGATCCTGTAGCGGCCGTCGGCATGGGCCGCCTCGTCGGCCCAGCTTTCGCCGCCCGATTCGGTGACCACCATCACCTCGTCAGCGGCCTGAAGCGCCGCCGATACCGCCATCCGATAGGCGCGCTTGCGGGCGCCCGGATAATCCGAGACGGTGCCCAGCACGATGCGCCGCCGCGGCGCGCGGGCATCGCGGATCGCCTGAAACGCCAGATCGACCGTATCGAGCGGGGCCTTCGCGGTATCCACCACCAGCACCGGGCCGTTCGGCACGGGATGCATGCTCATGCGCAGGTGAAGCGGCTCGAAGCGGGCGATGCGGCGGGCCAGCGCGTCGGGCGGGACGCCAAGGGTCAGCGCCGCCGCCGCCGCCGCCGCGACCGGCAGCGCGAAATGCGCGCCGGTGAAGCGGGTTTGCAGATCGATCGCCCGGCCCTGCCACAGCAGGCGCAGGCCAAGCCGTTCGGGCAACTGCGCCCTGGCCGACAGGATGCGGCAGTCGGCACTGTCGGCCCAGCCGAAGGTCACGCAGCGCGCCGCCGTCCGCGCCGTCATGCCCAGGGCCAGATCGTCGTCGGCGTTCAGCACTGCGATGCCGCCCGGGGGCAGCGTTTCGACCAGTGTGCCCTTTTCCTGCGCGACCGCCTCGCGCGAGCGGAAGGCGCTGTAATGTTCGCGCCCGATCATCGTCACCACCGCCATGTCCGGCCGGAACAGCGCCGCCATCTCGGGCATCTGGCCCGGCCCCCCCACGCCCAGTTCCGCCACGACGAAGCGCGTGTCGCGGCGGCTGCGGCGCAGCGTGCGGATCAGCGGGCCAAGCGTGTTCCAGAATACCTGCGCCACGACCGGCCCTTCGTCGGCCAGCAGATGGGCCAGAAGCGCGGTGGTGGTGGATTTCCCCGAACTGCCGGTGACCGCAACAAAGCGCGCAGCACTGCGCCCGCGTGCGCGCCGGGCAAGGGCCAGCTTGATTGGTCGCATCACCCCCGTGCGAGCGGCCTTTGCCACGGCTTTCAGGCGTCCGGTTGCGGTCATGGCGTGCCCTCTTGCAATGCGGCGGCCAGAAGGCGGTGATACTCGGGTTTGTCGCCGCGATAGTGTCCGACCGAGAATTCCGCGGCCGGCGGTGAATGCAGCAGGTCCGCGGTCAGCGGGTGCGGGGTTTTGGGCGCGTCAAGGGTGGAGAAATAGTCCTGAAACTTGAAGGCCCCGCCGGTCATGTTCGCGGCAGGGGCCAGCCAGAGGTTGGGGATACCCAGCGCGTCGGCCACAATCAGGCCATGCAGCGACTGGCTGATGATGCGGCGACAATGGCCGATCTCGCGGATCACCGCCCAGGGATCGCGGCCGACATCGATCAGGCGCATTCCAGCGGGCAGCCCCCCCCGCGCCGACCGGATCTGCCGGACATGCGGGATGAACCCGGTGTCGCTGCCGCGATCAGGGCGAACCAGCCGGTCGATCAGCACCATCGGATCGCCCAGCGGCACCTGCGCCGGATCGATCCCCAGCGCCGCTGCCGTCAGTGCGCCCCGCAGCGCCACGCAGCGCATGGGCGCGGGGGCGGGGGGGCGGGGTTCCAGCAGGCCCGCGCCCAGCACGATCGACTGCGGCGTGGCCCGGTCAAGGATGCTGCCCATGCCCAGAAAATGCACGGCGTCCCGGTTGGTGGCAAAGCGGGTTCGGACGCCAGACAACGCCTCGAAGAAGGCGGGGTTGATGTCGTCACCGAAATTCGGTGTGCCGATGTGCCAGAACAGCGGCGGCAGCGAGGCCGGACGCAGGCGGGCCGCCCAGTGGCGGCGGATCTTTCGCAGCTTGCGGATCATGGGCAGGTCCGCGACCGGATCGCCGTGGCCAGACGGAACACCGGGCGTCGCAACTCGCGCCGCAGCCGGTCAAGCAGCCCGACCTTTTCGCCGATCAGGCTGCCCCCAAGGCGGCCGGACATTTCGCCCACCCCCGATGGCAGCACCGACAGGACATCGGTGTGGTGAATCCACCGCGCTTGCAGGAAGGTATCCACCGGCCTGTCGAAGCGGTCGGTCATGGCCAGAAGCTGCCGCGCCGCGCCCTGCGTCACCAGTTGCGTCTGCATCCCAAGGGCCACGGTCCGCGGTCGGCCAAGGCGGATGCCGCCGTCTTTGGCCAGGATCTGCCGGAACCGTTCGCGTCGCTTGACCGGAAAGCGGATCAGCATCCCGTCCGTCACATGCCGCAGCGCCAGCGCCAGTGCCGGTTCGAACCCGGGGCCAAGTGTCGCGTCATCCTCGATCACAAGGGCCATCGGCAGCGCCCTGTCCACGATGCGTTGCCAACTGCGGCGATGGCTGAGAAAGGTCGCCACCTCGGCCCGACGCAGGGGAAACGGATAGCGCGGCAGGAAGGCGCCGCCGATATGACGGGCGATCTCGTCCGCGCTCATCTGCGTGCCGTCAACGGCCTGCAACTGTTCCGCCGCAGGGCCCAGCCGGTCCAGCAGGTTGGCGACATTGGGGAGTCGGCCCTCGGCGCGGTCAAGATGGATCACGAAACTGGCGATGTCGATCATGGCGAGTCCTTGTGCCAGCGCCACCGATGCTTGGCCACACGCAACCTTGCCGGAAGGGACTCAAGCCCAAAGCCGCGGCGCCAAAGGCGTTTGCGCCGATAGACGGCGATGGCGCGGTCGATTTCGGGCAGGAAGGTGGTCGCGTCGCTGGCTTCCTCGGCCCGTGCGCGCAGCTTTTCCATCTCGCTCAGGAAGGCGTCGTCGGTGATCTTGAACCGCCCCTGTCCCGGCACCGCAGGCGGAAAGGTGGGGGCCCGGCCCGAGGCACCCAGAATGGCCAGCGCCCGCATGGCGAAGGTGCATTTGTCGCAAACGCCGCAGTTGTGGCGCGCGACGTTGCAGACCCGCAGGTGATGCATCAGCGCATCGTTCGGCGCGATGCGGGCGATCTTGTCGACCCGCGCCACCAGCCCGTGATGCTCGATCGTCAGCGCGGCCGAGCCAAACAGCGGATCAAGCCCCGGATGCGATCCCCAGGGCGCACCCCATGCCTTTTCGTCCCCGGACGCGGCGATCAGGATACGCCCGATTCGGCCTGACAGCAGATGCCCGATCGCGGCCAGGGCCGAGCCGTGGAATTCGATCCAGCTGGCATGGCGGTGGAATTTCTGGCGGATGTCGGTTTCGATCACCACCGCCTCGATCCCCAGCCGGGCGGCCACGTCGCGGCACATCGCTTCCATCCGGGCGCAGCCCTCTTGGTCCGACAGCGGCACGTCCACCCCCAGCAGCGTGACGATGGCGGTCAGTCGCGGCAGCGCGTCCGCAAGCGTGAAACTTGAATCGATGCCGCCCGAATAAAAGGCCGCCGTGCCGTCTGCCGGCGGGGCGGTCCGTGGGGCCGCCCGCTGCGCCGAGACGGGAACGCTGCGGCAGCCCGGCCACCAGTCGCGGAACATCCCCGTGATCGTAGCGGCCCGCGACAGCAGCCCGGCATCCACCGCGCCGTCGATCTCCAGCGCGGTGCCGGTCTCGGATGCCGGATAAAGCCCAAGACACAGCAGCGCATCGGCCGTCGGCGTCAGCCTCTGCCCGGTCCGGCAGGTGAAGCGCGCGGTGCCAAGCTGGTGCGGGCCAGCGGCGATCCGCACCCGGATCTCGGCCGGATCGGTCTGCGGGGCGAACGCCAGCCGAAGCGGTTGCGGGGGCACGATCAATGCTCCTTTTCGTGCAGGCGCTGCCGGGCGTCCCGCATCGCGGCCAGACGCGCGGCGGTGCGCCGGATCTGGAACAGCGGCGAGCGACGGCGGAAGACCACCCGCGCATCGCGCAGATCGGTCTGGAAGCTGGCTGCGGTCAGGCGGTCCGGCGTGCCGCTGCGCCCGCCCTGCACCGCCACAAGGCCGGTGACCTGCACTGTCTGCCCGTCAGCCCCGACCCAGCGGTGCAGATGATGCGGGCCGAAGGCCGCGAACCGGCGGCGGGTCTCTGTCAGGTCGAGATGCGGGCCAAGATCGGCCTCGCCCCGGCCAAGACGGCGGTAGCTGCCCTGACCTGCGGCCTGCGGTCGGGCGGCGATCTCGCCGCGCAGGTAGCGGGGCAGATCCCTGGCCATAAGCCGCCCCGCCGCCGCGGCAATCTGGTGATCCCACTGGAACAGGTTGCCTGCGGCCGACCGCGGGCAGGCAGAGTGCGCGATGATCGCCCCCTCGTCGATGGCGGGGGCAAGGACATGCAGCGTCACCCCGCCATGGCGGTCGGCCTCGCCGTCAAAGAGCATCCCCACCCGGGGCGCCGGACCGCGATAATGCGGCAGAAGGGCGGGGTGCAGGTTCACCGCGCGCGGGCCAAAGACGTCCAGCAGCGCATCGGGAACGATCTGCATCGTCATCAGGGTCACAAGCACATCGGCGCCGGTGGCGCGGGCGGCGCCCGCCGCCTCGGCCCAGTGGCGCAGGGGCGGGCAGGGCCTGACCTTGATCCCGGCCTGCCGGACGATGCGCACGGCGTCGAAGTCGGGGAAGAGCCGGCCGGCAAGGCTGCGTGGCGGGCGCAGAAAGCCGCTTTGCGGTTCGCAGCACCACAGTTCGGCAACCCGGTGCCCTGCCCCCAGCCAACCCCGAAGGGCGCACGCCGTCAGCAGAGTCGGCGTCGCAATGACGAGCGCATCTTGCATTGCGGGGTGATCCTTGTGTGGTTGCCTGGCGTTCCGCGATGATATGGGCGCAAGCCTAGCCGAGTTCGCGCGCGATTTCCGCCGAAACTGTCGGTCACACTGTCTGCACCGATGTCGCGGGCCGTTCGTATCAGCGCGGCACGATGGGGCGCCGATCCGATCCGAAGGCAGGGCTCAGGAAAACAACGAGCTGAATGCCGTGCATCCCGAAGGATGATTTACAGTGCGTCTGCGTGCTGGTTTTTTGGTGGAGCCAGGCGGGATCGAACCGCCGACCTCTTGAATGCCATTCAAGCGCTCTCCCAACTGAGCTATGACCCCACCGGAGGTGCAAACCGTTGCCGGCCTGCTTGGGTTTTGCGAACCGTTCCCGCTTCGCCCGGGCTATCTAGAATCTCGCGGCGGGGGGCGCAAGAGGAAAATTCGCCCCCCGACAGCAATCAGCTTTCTTCGTCGTCGCCGGCCACATCGGCCAGATCGTCGAGCGACACGTTGTCGTCGGCGTCGTCTTCCAGCAGGTCGTCGTCGACGTCCGTATCTTCGGGCGCTTCGGCGTCAAGCAGATCGTCCTCGGCCTCGAGATCGTCCACCAGAAGGTCTTCGTCCTTCTCGGGCGCCACGCGCGAGATGACGGCAGCCACCGCCTTGCGGCGGGCGCTTTCGATATCCACCACCTCGCCGGTGTAGGGGCTGACGACGGGGTTACGGTTGAGGTCGTAGAAACGCTTCCCGGTGGTCGGGCAAATGCGCTTCGTGCCCCATTCTTCCTTGGGCATGGTGATCCCCTTGCAAGGCTGTCTGATGCAGAATTGAGGAGCCATGCCACAAGCCCCCCGCGCTGTCAAAGCCTTTCGCCCCGCGCGGAAACCCGGGATTTTCAGGGCTTTTCTCTGCCCGCGCCGCCGCTAATCTGCCGCCTGAAGGAGCCCCCGATGCCCGTCTTGCCCGGCCCGCCCCCCGTCGAGATCACCCTGCGCCGTTCCGGGCGTGCCCGGCGCTTTTCGCTGCGCGTGTCGCGGCTTGACGGGCGCGTGACGCTGACGCTGCCCCAGCGTGCCCGCGAATCCGAGGCGCTGGCCTTCGCCCGCGATCATCAGGACTGGATTCGCACCGCGCTGGAAAGCGTGCCGCAGACCGCCCCGGTCGGTCTTGGCACACGGCTTCCGGTCGAGGGGCGGGCGCTTCTCGTGCAGCCGGGAACCGGCCGTCTGGTGCGGATCGAGGGCGATTCGCTGCTGGTGCCGGGCGATCCGGACCGGGTGGCGGCGCGGCTGGCGGCCTTTCTGCGCCTGCGGGCGCGCGACCGGCTGGCCGCGGCCTGCGACCGCCACGCGGCGGCGTTGGGGCGGCCCTATGCGCGGCTGACCCTGCGCGACACGCGGTCGCGCTGGGGGTCTTGCACCGCGGATGGCAGCCTGATGTTCTCGTGGCGGTTGATCCTTGCCCCGCCCGAGGTGCTGGACTACGTCGCCGCGCATGAGGTGGCCCATCTGGCCGAGATGAACCATTCGCCCGCGTTCTGGGCGGTGGTCGGGCGGCTGATGCCGGGCTATCAGCCGCACCGGATCTGGCTGAAGCGGCAGGGGCAGGTGCTGCACGGCTTCCGTTTCGGGGATTGACCGCAGCGGCAGGGCGGTGCTTGGCTGGCGCGCATGGTGACCCAAGTCCGCCCTTCCGACCTGACCGCTTCGGCGCATGAGCGGCTTTACCGCAGCCTGCGCGCACAGGTCATGCATGGCGAGATCGCGCCGGGGCAGGCGCTGACGCTGCGCGGGCTGGCCAAGACCTTTGGCGTCTCGATGACCCCGGCGCGCGAGGCGGTTCGCCGGCTGGTGGCCGAAGGGGCGCTGTCGTTGTCTTCGTCCGGGCGGGTGGCGACGCCGGAACTGTCGCCCGAGCGGATCGAGGAGTTGTCCGCGATTCGCGCCCTGCTGGAGCCGGAACTGGCCGCCCGCGCCCTGCCGCGGGCGCATTTCGCGCTGATCGACCGGCTGACCGCGATCAATGCCGCCAATGCCGAGGCGGTGGTGAAGGCCGATGCCGTGGCCTATATCCGCACCAATCTGGAATTTCACCGCACGCTTTACCTGCGCGCACAGGCGCCGGCGATGCTGGCCATTGCGGAAACGGTCTGGCTGCAACTGGGCCCCACGATGCGGGCGCTGTATGGCCGCCTGCGCCGGAACGAGCCGCCCCAGCATCACCGCAGCATCCTGGCCGCGCTGCGCGCGGGGGATGAGCCGGGTTTGCGGCTGGCGGTCCGCACGGATGTGACGCAGGGGCTGCGACATCTCACCGGCTAAATTGGTAAACTTTCTTGACCAGGATCAAGTTTCCCGGTGTGAGAAAAGGGTACTTCGATGGCGACGAAACAGAATGACCCAAGGGGAATCGCCATGCTGGAACGAGTTCGCGCCTTCTTCGATCAATGGCACCGGCTGCAAGAGGTTCACGCGCTGACCGACCGCGATCTGGAAGATCTTGGCATCACGCGCTGGCAGATCGAACAGTTTGCCCGGATGCCCGAGAATGTCGGCGACCGTCTGTTGCAGATGGCGCAGGTGTTCGGCCTTGATCCGGTGGCGCTGCAACATGACTATGCCGATTATCTGGACCTGCTGGAGGTCTGCACCCATTGCGGCAGCGTGAAGGCCTGCAAATGCGCGCTGGCCGATGCCGATCATCTGCGCCCCGAGGATTGCGGCTTTTGCCCGAACGCCCGGACCTATGACTACATGGCCCGGCATCCGGTCCTGCACTGACCAACCGTTGCCCGGACAGGCGAAAGGGGCGCCCGGCACCGTGCCGAGGCGCCCTTTCAATAGCCGGTCATCTCAAGATAGCCGCGCCCCGAATGGCTGCCGGTGACCGCGATCGGCCCTTCCCAATAGGGCACGGTGGTGCCCATCCATGCCGCATCGTTCAGTGCCGATACGGTGACATCCACCGCCTTGTCCGGCAGTTCCACCCGCCAGTCCACCGGGATCTGCCGCCCGGCCACCTGCGCCTTGCGCAGCGGCGTGACCCGCAACGCGCCGGGGGCCATGGGTTCGGGGGTGCCGTCCGGGGCGATCCATGTTGCGCTGGTGAAGCCCGCGCCCGCATCGCGCAGCCGAAACCCCATCAACCGGGCGCCGTCGTCGAAGATCAACGAGAACCAGTCCCATCCGATCTGATCCTCGGCCAGAGGCTGCGACGACCATTCCCGGTCCAGCCATGCCTGCCCTGTGACGGGGATCGCGCGGCCATCCACCTCCAGATCGCCGGTGACGGCATAGAAGGGTTGCGAATAATACCAGCTTGCCTGCCCGGCCGCCGATTTCACCGAATAGCCGCCGTCACCATGGGCCACCAGCGGCCCCTGCGCGTCCAGCGCCAGCCGATAGGAAAAGCCTGCGCCCCCGGCGGTCAGATCCAGCGCCGAAATCGCATCCGTGCCGGCGGCGGCCCGGCCCTGCATCTGCCAGTCGTCGATCCATGCCGCGAAGGGGCTGGGCGTCACCCCGGCCTGACCGATGCCGCCGCGGGCCAGTTTCTCGGCCACATGATGGGCGTCGGGCGTGGTCAGCGCCGCATGGGCCATCCAGAGTTGCGGGCTTTCCCAGCCCTCGCCTGCCTCGGGCGCAAGGGCAGACCGGAACAGCGTCCACTGGATGCCATAGTCGGCGCCATCGGCGCCGGTCAGAACGGCGGTCAGATACCACCATTCGATGCGATAGTCGGGATGCGCCCCATGATCGCGGGGAAAGGTCAACTCGTCCCCGCGGCGGGGCAGGGCAAAGCCCTCGGCCTGTTGTCCCAGACCGGCAAAGCCCTGCGCTAAGGCGGGGCTGGCGAACAGGCACAGCGCAAGTATCCTAACGTTCATTCGCAAACACCCGTAGAAGATCCGCAGGCGCCAGCCGCGCCAGCCGCCGCACCGGCACCGCAGCCGCCAGTGCCGCCGCCAACAGCGCCAGTGCCCCCAGCCGCAGCCAGTCCAGCGGGAACACATGCATCGGCAGCCGCCAGCCGAACGCCTGCACATTCACCACCGCCAGCAGCACCCATGCCAGCGCCAGCCCCAGCGGCAGCGCCGCCACCATCGTTGCCGCCGCCAGCAGAAGGGTGCGTAGAAAATCAAGCCAAGCCAGGTGGTTGCGCGTCAGCCCCATCGCCCAGACCGGCGCCAGCTGCGGCAGCCGCATCCCCGACAGCGTCATCAGGCTGGCAAACATCGCCAGCCCCGCCACCCCCAGCGTCAGCACGTTCAGCGCCGCCGTCACCGCAAAGGTGCGTTCGAACACCTGCACCGAAAAGCCCTTCAGGCTGGCCTGATCGATCAGCGCGGCCTCGGGCAGGTCGAAGGTGGCGCGCATGTCGTCGGCCAGGGCCGCGGCGCGGTCAGGGGCCACGCGGATGCCGTGGCGACGGCGGTCGACCTCGGGGTGAAGCGCCAGAAGTCGCGCGGTCGAGACGATCACCTGCGCCGAGGGGTTGCCATAATCGCTGTAGATCGCGGCGATCCGCCCCTGCCATCCCGGCAGGTGCAGGGGGTCGCCGGGGGAAAGCCCCTCGCGCCGGGCCAGTTGTTCGTTCACCAGCGCCCAGTCGCCACTGGCCAGCCGGTCCCAGACATCGGGCACCGCGGCCAGCAGTGGCCAGTTGTCGCGATAGGTTGCATGGTCGGTCATGCCGTAAAGCTGGGCGGGGCGGCCGGCCACCTCGGTTTCGGCGCGAAAGATCGGCAGCACGGCATCGGCGCGGGGCTGAAGCCAGTCGGTCACGCGGGCGGCGGTGGCCTCGTCGGGGGCGGACAGGTAAAGCTCGAACGCAAGGCGCTGGTCCAGCCAGCCGGTGAAGGTCAGCCGAAAGCTGGATACCATCGTGCCCACGCCGATATTCGCCGCCAGCGCCAGCAAAAGCGCCATCAGCGCCAGTGACAGGCCCGGAAGCTGCTGGCGCGTGTCGGCCCAGAACCATTCCGCAATCGGCCCCCGCGCCAGCCGCGTCGCCCCCCGCAGCAGCGCCGACAGGATCAGCGGCAACAGCAGCGCCGCCCCCAGCAAAAGCGCCGCCAAGAGCGCGAAGGCCGCGACAATGCCCGTGCCCCAGATCAGCAGGCCCAGTGCCGCCAGCAGCAGCGCCCCCGCCGCCAGCCCCTGCCGCCGCATCGCCCGCGCCGAGGCCATGGCCCAGGCCCGCGGCTGCGCCGGCGCCAGCACCGGCAGGCGCGCCACCCGCCACAGACCCTGCGCGGCCGAGGCCAGCGTTCCCAGCGCCGCAATCCCCAGCCCCGCCGCCGCCCATCCCGGCCGGAATGTCAGCGTTCCCGGCACTTCCGCCCCATACAGGCCGCGTAGCGTTGCCGCCACATCGGGCAGCAGGGCCGCCGCCACCAGATAGCCAAGGCCCAGCCCGGCCAGCCCGGCCACCCCCGCCAGCAGCATCAGTTCCGCCAGCAGCAGGCCGGTCAGCATCCGCGCCGTCAGCCCCAGCGCACGCAGGGTGCGGAACACCGGGCGGCGTTGCTCGAACGCAAGGCCGATGGCGGAATGGACGATGAACAGCCCAACGGCAAAGGACAACAGCCCGAAGGCGGTCAGGTTCAGGTGGAAACTGTCGGTCAGGCGGGCAACCTCGTTGCGCTGATCGGGGGGCAGCAGGCGCAGCCCCGGCGCCAGCGCCGGAAGCGGCCCGGGGGCTGCCTCGGGGTCCAGCAGCAGATGTGAGATCCGGCCCTCCATCCGCAGCAGGCGCTGGATCTGGCCGATGTCGCCCAGCGCCGTTCCGGGGGGCAGGCGATCGGCCAGCCGCAGCGGCGGCAGGGCGGCGCCGTCGATCCGGGCCAGCGTCTCGGCATTGGCAAACAGCAGGCCGGGCGGGCGCAGGAACGGCAAAAGCGCGTCGCCCTGCCCGAAATCGACCTGTTGCGCCGGGGCGGGCAGCGTCAGCGGGTCGATGCCGATCAGATGCAGGCTGCGGCCCTCGTCCAGTCGCAAGCGGCCCTCGACCACCGGCGTCACCGGCCAGCCGGCGCGGCGCAGGGCGATGTAGACATCCTGCGGGATCGGCCCTTCGGCCTCGATCCGGGCAAGCCGGTCCTGCCCAAGGGTGGCGGCGGCCGCGTCGTAGCTGGCCCGCGCCTCGGCGTTGATCGCCTGCACCCCGGACCAGAGCGCGGTGGCCAGCGCCAGCCCCGCCAAAAGCATCGCCAGTTGCAGGGGCTGCCGTCGCCAGTGTGACAAAAGCGCCGACAGTGCCGCCGCGATCATGCCAGCCGCCCCGCCGACAGATGCAGCCGCCCGCCCAGCCGCGCCGCCAGCCGCATCGAATGGGTCACCATCAAAAGTCCCGTCCCGGTCTGCGCCACCAGCCGCAGCAGCAGCGCCATGACCGCATCGGCGCTGGCCTCGTCCAGATTGCCGGTCGGCTCGTCCGCCAGCACAAGGCGGGGGCGCGCGGCCAGCGCGCGGCCGATGGCGACGCGCTGTTGCTGGCCGCCGGAAAGCTGTTCGGGGTAGCGGTGCAGGCAGCCCTTCAGGCCCAGGGCCTCGGCCAGTTCCGCCTGCCATGCCGGATCGTGTCGTCCGGCAAGTCGGGCCTGAAACGCCAGATTCGCCGCCACATCCAGCGAGGGGATCAGGTTGAACTGCTGGAACACAAGGCCCACCGTGTCCCGGCGCAGCCTTGCGCGCAGGCTGTCGGGGGCGTGGGTGATCTCTGTTCCGGCCACAAGGATCCGGCCGGCCGAAGCCTCGTCCAGCCCTGCCGCAAGGTGCAGAATCGTGCTTTTACCGCTGCCGGATTCGCCTGTCAGTGCAAGGCTTTTCCCGGCCTGAAGCGTCAGGTCAACGCCGGCCAGAACCTCGATCGGGCCTTCGCCCGTGACATAGCTTTTTCGTACGCCCGTCAGGCGCAGCAAGGTTTCCGAACCTTCGTTCACTTATACCACCCCCGGCCCCGTGCCACGCCGAAGGCTTATGCCCCGGCGACCGGCTGTCAACAGCTAGGGCGCAGGGCGGCGCTGGCCAGAGTGGATCAGAGGCTTGTTCCATGCCACCGCGGCGCGGGCCGGCGGGCGCAGGCGTGACCCGACCGCGGGGGGCTGCCCCCCCCGGGGGGGCAGCGGGGCGCGGATCATTCCGCCTTGTCGGCCGGTTTGGCGTTCAGCATCCCGTAGTTCTGCTCGCCGATCGCGCCCATCAGGTCGATCTGGGTTTCCAGGAAGTCGATATGGCCTTCCTCGTCTGCGATCAGTTCCTCGAACAGGTTTTTCGACACATAGTCACCCACCTGATCGCAGTGGTTGCGGGCCTCGATATACAGGGTGCGCGCGTCGTGTTCGGCGGCAAGGTCGGCTTCCAGCGTCTCGCGCAGGTTCTGGCCGATGCGCAGCGGGTCAAGCCGTTGCAGGTTGGGATGGCCCTGAAGGAAGATGATCCGCTCGATCAGCTTGTCGGCGTGGTGCATCTCTTCGATGCTTTCTTCGCGCGATTTGGCGGCGATGTTGCCAAAGCCCCAGTCCTGCTGAAGCCGGAAGTGCAGCCAATACTGGCTGACCGCGGTCAGTTCCGACCGAAGCGCCGCGTTGAGATAGTCGATGACCTTGGCATCACCCTGCATGTCCGTTCATCCCCGAATTTGTCGCGCGGCGCAGGCCGCGCAGGTTCATTGGCACTTCGAAACTGTCGCACTTGCGCATGGTGTCAAGGAAAAGCGGCATGCAGCCGCCGCAATCGGCACGTTTGCCAAGGGCGCGGTAGATCTTGCCCGGGGTGACGATGGTTTCGGCATCGGACGCCCGCATCCAGTCGATGGCGGCGCGGATGTCCTTGTCGGTGATGCTCATGCAGTGGCAGACGATCATCTTGGCCCCCGGCGGGTGTCTTGCCGCCTATGACTGGCAGGGGCACCGTCCACGGACGTTGCGCCCCGGCAAAGGGTTCACGGAAAGACGGTGGTCGGATTGTCGAGCCTGTCCGGGTTTTCAAAGCCGATGCTGCTCTGCGGCAGCAGGGCGAGGGGCGCGGTGGCAAGGGCGAACGGGTTGGCTTTCATCAGTCTCTCGGTCTTTCGGGGTCTTGGGGCGGGCGGGGTGCCCGCGCCCGGACTGTCACTTGGTCAGGATCAGCTTGCCGGCGCGGGTGATGCGTAGGCAGTAGACCTGCCCGTCCAGAAGAATGCGCGCCTGCGTGCCGCCATCGGTCAGCAGGCGGGCGTCATGCACCGGGATCCCGGCTTCGATCAACTCGATCGGATCGGACATCGCGTTCATGCCTGACGCTCCATCCGGTCGAGGTAAGATGTCAGGCCGCCACCGGCCGGAAGAAAGCCTTCCAGGGCCTGGCGCAGCAGTTCGTGAAATCCCGGTTCGGGCAGGGGTCGCATGGGAACCTCCGATATGGACTGAAGACTCCGGGCTGACCCTTGGGGGCTGGCTTGGATGATGGAGCAAAGGTGACTGATTTGGTCAGGCTTGTAAAGTCTGATTCTTTCGCTCGGGTATGGGGATTCGGCGCGGCGCATTGAAGCGGGGCGCAGGCTGCCCATATCGAAACAGTCAACAGCACCGGGAGATGTCGGATGAAGGATGCAAGACGGCTGATCGAGGGCTTTCTGGGTGGCCAGTCCGGTCTGGGCGGCCAGTCCCTTGTGGGCGGGCAGTCGGTGCAGGACGGCCTGTCGGGCGCGGCACGCAAGGCCAAAGAGACTTGGGACGGCCAGTCGGCGCTGGGCAAAGGGGCGATTGCGGGCGGCCTTGCCGCGCTGCTTCTGGGCAGCAAGGGGGGGCGCAAGCTGGCCAGGACAGCGGTGCGAACCGGCGGCGTGGCGCTGGTGGGGGCGCTGGCCTATCGCGCTTGGCAGGACTGGCAGGCCGGCAAAAGCCCCGATGCCGCGCCCTCGGCGCTGCCCGCACCGCAGGGCACCCCGTTCCTGCCCGCCGACGAAAATCAGGCCGACGACCTGTCCGAGCGGTTGTTGCAGGCGATGGTGGCCGCAGCCAAGGCCGACGGCCGCGTGACCCCGGCCGAACGGCTGCGCATCGATCGGCAGATGGCCGAACTTGGCATGGGCCCCGAGGCGCAGGCGCTGGTGGCGGCGGAACTCGATTCGCCGCTTGATCCCGGGCGGATCGCGGGACTTGCCCGGTCGCCCGAGGAGGCGGCCGAGATCTATGCCGCCTCGCTTCTGGTGGTGGATCGCGATGGCGCGGCCGAAAAAGGCTATCTGGCGATGCTGGCGGCCCGGTTGGGGCTTCAGCCCGAACTGGTGGCGCATCTGAACGCGCAGGACGACGCGCTGGGCTGATTGCGCTGCCGCCCGGCCGCTGCCATGTCGCAGCGGCCGGGCGGGTAGGCTTAGCCCGCGACGCCCCCGGTTGCGGCCGTCACCTCATCGGCGGCGGCGCGGACCATGGCGCCGAAGCGGGTGCTGTCGGACAGGCTGACGCGAAAGGCGGGACCGGCCACGGCGATTGCCGCGACGGGTTCGCCAAAGGCGTTGAAGATCGGGGCGGCCACGGCCCGCATCCCGTCGGCGCCTTCCTGATCGTCCACCGCAAAGCCGCGGTCGCGGATGCGCACAAGATCGCGCATCAGCGTCGATTCCGAGGTGATGGTCAGCGAGGTGAACTTTTCCAGCCCCTCGCGGGCCAGGATCGCCTCGACACGGTCTTCGGGATACCAGGCCAGCAACGCCTTGCCCAAGGCCGAGGCATGGACCGGCCCGGGCGAGCCTTCGGGGAAATAGGCGCGCACCGCCTGCCGGCTTTCGATCTGTGCCAGATGCATCACCCGGCCGTCGGCCTCGATCCCCAGCGCCACTGTCTCGCCGGTGGCCTGCATCAGCCGGTCCATCGGCTGGCGTGCGCGTTCGGCCACATTGGCACGCCGCAGAAAGGCCGAGCCGATGCGGAAGGCGCCGGCGCCGATGTGCCAGACCTGTCCGGGTTCCTCCATCTCGATCATGCCATGCGCCTGAAGCGTCACAAGGGCGCGGTAGACGGTGGCTGCGGCCTCGCCTCCGGCGGTGGCCAGTTCCGACAGTGTCATGCCCTCTGACGCGCTGAGCAGCTTCAGCAGCGCCAGCGCCCGGTCAAGCGACTGAACCGTGTTCTGTTCGGTCTTGTCCTCGGCCGCCCGGGGGCGACCGCGGGCGCGGCGACTGGTGGCGGGGCTGGTCTGGACCATCGCGGGCTCCTTCGTCGGCCATTTCGCAAAAAAGCGTTCCGGAGCATGAAAAATGCAGGCCCCCCGTTTTGGCAAGCAGGAAAGCGGCCTGTGGCGCGAAATCCGGCCTTCGGGGCGGATTTTCCCGCTATTTGCGGCGGGCTGGATGTTTATTGCCGCGGCGGGAATCTTTTTTCAATCCAAGGTTGTTCGGTTGGTGCCATCGCATCTGGGAGCAAGGATGATCGACCGCAATTGCTGGCTGCATGTGACCGATCTTGAACGGTCGCGATAGGTCTACGATGCCGCGCTGGGGCGGCTGGGGGGCCTCGGGCCAGTCCGCGCGCGATCGCGTCTGCTGGGCCGGGGATGGCGTCGGGGCGCTGTCGATCGACGAGATCCGGCCGGGGTCCGGGACATGCCATCAGCCCGAGGCCCGTCTGGCTTTTGTCGCGCGCTCTCGCGCGGCGGTGGATGCGTTTCATGCGGCGTCCCTGCGCGCGGGCGGCCGCAGTGACCGCGATCCCGGCGTCTGGCCGGGCGACCACCCGAACCATTCCGCGGCGCTGGTGCTGGACCCCGACGGGAACCGGATCGAGGCGGCCTGTCAGGCGCCTTGGTGACGCCCGACCCGTCTGCGCGCCCCGGGGGCCCGCGCGTCGGGCGAGGTCCGCAACGCGCGTGGGGATCCGTGGCAGGCACGGGCCTGGTCGAGCGTGGCAAGGTTGACCCCGGGGGGGACGGGCGCAGACCGCCTGTCAGGCGGTGACAAGGATCGGGGTGGGAAAGCGGTGTTCCTGAAGGTTGGTGCCGGGGCCGATGCGGTCGATCACGGCGAACAGGCCGGGCGCGGCAAGCGGCGTCAGAACGCCGTGCCATGTGCCGCGCAGCAGGTTCACCCCCTGTCCGGCGGCCGTCAGGAAAGCGCGCGGGCGGCCGGGTCGGCCGGCCTCGTCGGGGGCAACGATCACCAGAAACGGGTTCTGCGTCATCGGCAGGAAGGCTTGCGAGCCATCCGGATGACGCTCGACCAGATCGAGGGGGTAGGGCAGGCTGCGGGGCTGGGCCTGAAAGATCGACAGTCCCGCCCGGCCACCTGCGCCGAAATCCAGCCGGGCCCGGTCGTGCCAGCGGCCGCAGAGGCCGGCGTTGATCATCCGGTCTGGCGGGCCTGACGTGTCAAGCACATCCCCGAACGGGGCGAAGGTCTTGGCACTCAGGGATTCGATGCGGATCATGCGGGGGGTTCCTGTTGGCGAAGGCGGTCCGTTTGGCCAAGGCGGGGGGCTGTCTGCCCCCCGGGCCCGGCCGGGGGCCGGGCCTCCCCCCGAGGATATTTGGGCCAGAATGAAAGAGGGGCCCGTTTTTTGGAGACGAGGTGCGGGGGCTTAGCGCGGGGGGCCGAAGGCGCCGGGGCCGCGCAGGCGGGCGTGGCGGTTCACGTCCTTGTAGAGGAGGTAGCGGAACGGCCCGGAGCCGGCGGCGTAGCAGGCCTGCGGGCAATAGGCGCGCAGCCACATGAAATCGCCGGCTTCGACCTCGATCCAGTCGCGGTTCAGTTTGTAGACCGCGCGGCCTTCGAGGACATAGAGGCCGTGTTCCATGACATGGGTTTCCTCGAACGGGATCAGCCCTCCGGGCTGGAAGGTGACGATGTTCACATGCATGTCATGGGCAAGGTCGGCCGGGTCGACGAAGCGGGTTGTCGCCCAGCGGCCGTTGGTGTCGGGCATCGCGATGGGGGTGATTTCGGATTCATTCGTGACGAAGGCTGCGGGGGGGGCGATGCCGGGGGCGGGTTCGTAGAGTTTGCGGATCCAGTGGAAGCGCGCGGGTTCGTGGCTGCCGTTGTGAAGGCGCCAGCGTGTTCCGGCCGGGATATAGGCATAGCCGCCGGCACCGAGTTCGTGTTCCTGGCCGTCGATGGACAGCCAGACCTCGCCATGCGTGACGAACAGCACCGACTGCGCGCCCGGTTCGGGATCGGGCATGTCCGAGCCGCCGCCGGGGGCGACCTCCATCACATATTGCGAGAAGGTTTCGGAAAAGCCTGTCATCGGCCGGGCGATCAGCCAGAGCCGGGTGTGGCTCCAGCCCGGCAGGGCGCTGGTCACGATGTCGGAGAAGACGCCGCGCGGGATGAAGGCGTAGGCCTCGGTGAAGGTGGCGCGGCCGGTCATCAGCTGGCTTTGCGGGGGAAGGCCGCCGGGGGGGGCGTAGTAGCTGGTCATTTGAACATGTCCTGAAGCCGGAGTTCTGCGATGCGGTCCACCTGCCGGCAAGCGGTGGCGAATTCGGTCGCGCGGTCGTTGGTGAGGCGCTGGTGGAAGGCGGCGAGGATACCGGCCTTGTCGTGGTCGCGGACCGCGATGATGAACGGAAAGCCGTGTTTTGCGGTGTAGGCTGCGTTCATCTTGGTGAAGGCGGTATGTTCGGCGTCGGTCAGCGCGTCGAGGCCGGCGCTGGCCTGTTCCGCGCTTGAGGCCACGGTCAGGCGGCGGGCGGCGGCCAGTTTGCCGGCCAGGTCGGGATGGGCTTGCAGCACGCCCAGCCGGTCCTTGTCCGGGGCAGAGCGGAAGGCGCGGGCAAGGGCGCTGGCCAGCCCCGCCGGGCTGTCATGGGCCGGCCCCAGTTCCAGCGCCCAGGCGCGTTCGGCCACCCAGGGGGAATGTTCGTAGATCCCGCCGTAAAGCGCGATGAAGCGGGCGCGATCCATCTGCGAGGGGCGCTCGATCCGGCGGTGGGGGTGGGTGGCTTTCCAGTGGGCCGCGATATCGGCGCGGCGGGGGAACCAGACGCCATCGTGGCCGCGGGCGTAGTCGAGAAACCGCCTGAGCCCGGCGATCTTGCCGGGGCGGCCGATCAGGCGGCAATGCAGGCCGATCGAGAACATCTTGGCGCTGCCCGAAAGCCCTTCGCTATAGAGGGTGTCGAAACTGTCCTTCAGGTAGGTGAAGAACTGCTCGCCCTCGATATAGCCCGGGGCGGTGGCGAAGCGCATGTCGTTGGCTTCCAGCGTATAGGGGATCACCAGTTGGTCGCGGTCGCCCAGTTCCAGCCAATACGGCAGATCGTCGTCGTAGGTGTCCGAGATCCAGTCGAAACCGCCTTCCTCGGCGGTCAGTCGCACCGTGTTCATCGAACAGCGTCCGGTATACCAGCCGCGCGGGCGTTCCCCCACCACCTCGGCATGCAGGCGGATGGCCTCGGCGATCTGGCGGCGTTCCTCTTCGGGGGGCATGTCGCGATGCTCGACCCATTTCAGCCCGTGCGAGGCGATCTCCCACCCCGCAGCCTTCATCGCGGCCACCTGTTCGGGCGACCGCGCCAGCGCGGTGGCCACGCCATAGATCGTGACCGGGATGTTCATCGAGGTGAACAGCCGGTGCAGACGCCAGAAGCCCGCGCGTGCGCCGTAGTCGTAGATCGATTCCATGTTCCAGTGCCGCTGACCCGGCCAAGGCTGGGCGCCGGCGATGTCGGACAGGAATGCCTCGGATTGCGCATCGCCATGCAGCAGGCAGTTCTCGCCGCCCTCTTCATAGTTCAGCACGATCGAGACGGCGATTTTCGCGCCGCCGGGCCAGGCTGCATCGGGTGGGTTCGGGCCATGGCCGCGCAGGTCGCGGGGGTATCGGTTCATGGGAGGCTCTCCGTCTTCACGGTTCAGGAAAGCCCCGAAAGCGGGCGCCTGCAAGTCCCTGTCGCATCCGTTCGGGAAACTCGGCAAGCTGGATGCGGCAGAAGGAGGATCGCATGGGACGACTGACGACACATGTGCTGGATACCGCGCGGGGGTGCCCCGCCGCCGGGATCAGGATCGCGCTGACCCGCGCGGGCGAACCCCTGGCCGAAGCGGTGACCAATGCCGACGGCCGCACCGATGCGCCGTTGCTGGCTGGCAACCTGGCCCCCGGGATTTACGAGCTGGTCTTTGCCGCCGGCGACTATCTTCGCGCCACCGGGCAGGTGGCCGAGGGGGTGGCGTTTCTCGACCAGATCCCGATCCGCTTCGGCATCGCTGACCCGGACGGGCACTATCACGTCCCGCTTCTGCTCTCGCCGTTCGCTTATTCGACCTATCGCGGCAGCTGAGGCAGGCACCGCCGGCAAATAAGTCGCACCCGATTCCGGGGGTGTCTCATCAGGTTGACATTGCGGATGTCCAAGAATCGTTACAGGTTCACACTGTCGAGAATTCGGTAAGGGCGCCGGGCGGCAAGTGGATCACACACCCAAGCCAGCGGGATCTGCCGTTTTCGAAGCCAGCGTGCAGGCCCTACACGCATGATGGATGAATATTCGGGAGTACCAAGTTGACCGATGATCCGAAAAAAGTCTGGCCGAGCGGCCTGACGATCGCTGAAGCGGAAGAGGTGCAGAAGCAGCTCATCCTGGGAACCCGCGTTTTCGGCGGCATGGCGCTGATCGCGCATTTCCTGGCGGCGGCGGCGACGCCGTGGCTCGGCTGAGGGAGGAGTAACGATGAACAACTCGAAAATGTGGCTGGTGGTCCGTCCGACCGTTGGCGTTCCGCTGCTGCTGGGCACCGTGGCCATCAGCTCGCTCGCCGTGCATGCGGCGGTGCTGAACACCACGCCGTGGCTGGCCGACTACTATCAGGGCTCGGCTCCGAAGCCGGTCGCCGCTGCCCCGGCCGAAGAAGCCGCTCCGGCCGCTGAAGAAGCCGCTGCCCCGGCTGAAGAAGCCGCTCCGGCCGCTGAAGAAGCCGCTGCCCCGGCTGAAGAAGCCGCTCCGGCTGCTGAAGAAGCTGCTGCCCCGGCTGAAGAAGAAGCTGCTCCGGCCGCTGAAGAAGCTGCTGCCCCGGCTGAAGAAGCCGCTCCGGCTGCTGAAGAAGCCGCTCCGGCTGCTGAAGAAGCCGCTGCCCCGGCTGAAGAAGCTGCTCCGGCCGCTGAAGAAGCCGCTGCCCCGGCCGAAGAAGCCGCTCCGGCCGCTGAAGAAGCCGCTGCTCCGGCTGAAGAAGCCGCTGCTCCGGCTGCTGAAGAAGCCGCTGCTCCGGCCGCTGAAGAAGCCGCTGCCCCGGCTGCTGAAGAAGCTGCTGCCCCGGCCGAAGAAGCTGCCCCGGCAGCCATGTCGCTGGTCGACATCGCGGCCCGCCTGAACGCGCTTGGCTACACCGTGTCGTCGGTCTCGAAGACCGAAACCGGCTATGTGGTCAACATGACCGATGCGAACGGCATGCCGGTCGCTGCCACGCTGGACCCGGTGACGGGCCTTCCGGTCGTGGCCGCCCAGTAATCGACCTCCGGGCCGATCTGTGGAAGGCCGCTCGAAAGGGCGGCCTTTTCGCATCCATGATCCCGCCGCGGGTTTCGCCATGCGATGTCCGCCACCCGTCCGGCTGAAAAAAACTGCCCGTGCCACGTTCCACTTCGGAACGCCGCCCTCTCGTTGTTCATTCTGGCCCAAATATCCCGGGGTCCGGGGCAGCGCCCCGGCGGCGTCCAGTCTGCCGGATCCGTCCAAGGTCAGGCCAGACCCGCCACCTTCGCGCGCAGCCGCACAAGGGCAAGCACCGTCGCGATGGTGGGCGTGGCTACCCCCACCAGACGTCCGACTTCGGCCACCGATCCCACAAGGGCGTCGATCTCCATCGGCCGGCCCGCCTCCAGATCCTGCAACATCGAGGTGCGGTGCGCGCCCACCGCCGCGCCGCCATCGATGCGCCGCTCGACGTCCACCGGGAATTTCACCCCCAGCCGCAGGGCGATCGCCTCGGCCTCAAGCATCATCGCCCGCGCCACGCCCCGCGTGCCGGGGTCGGTGCACAGCACATCCAGCGTCGCCTGCGTCAGCGCCGAGATCGGGTTGAACGACAGGTTCCCCCACAGCTTCACCCAGATCTCGTCGCGCAGCCGCGGTCGGACCGGCGCCTTCAACCCTGCCGCGGTCAGCGCCGCCGACAGCGCCAGAGCGCGGTCCGAAATCGCACCTGACGGCTCGCCCAGGGAAAACCGCCGGCCCTCGATATGGCGGATGACGCCCGGCTCGGGCACGTCGGCGGCGGGATAAACCACGCAACCCAGCACCCGGTCTGGCCCGAACTGCTGCCACTGCTGCCCGCCCGGATCGACGCTGTCCAGCCGCGTCCCTTCCAATGCGCCGCCGTGGCGGTGGAAATACCACCACGGCAGCCCGTTCACCGCCGATACCAGCGTGGTGTCCGGCCCAAGCATCCGGGCCACCTGCGGCACCACTGCGGGCACGGAATGGGCCTTCAGCGCCAGGATCACCTGATCCTGCGGCCCAAGATCCGCAGGCTCGGCCGAGGCGCGGACCGGAACCCTCACCTCGCGCCCGTCCTCGATCAGCGTCAGGCCGCGGGACTGCATCGCTGCCAGATGCGCCCCGCGCGCCACCAGCGACACATCGGCCCCGGCAAGCGCCAGTTTCGCGCCCAGATAACCACCGATCGCGCCGGCGCCGAAGATGCAGATCCGCATGTCAGACCGGGTCTGCCAGTCCCAGCTTTTCGGCCAGTCCGATCCGTTGCAGCTTGCCCGTGGCGCCTTTCGGGATCTCGTCCAGCAGCACCACCCGCCGCGGCACCTTGAAATCGGCCAGCCGCTCGGCACAGAAGGCGCGGATTGCCGCCTCATCTGCGGCCATGCCCTCGCGCAGCACCACCGCCGCCGCCACTTCCTCGCCCAGCTTCGGATGGGGCAGGGCGAAGGTCACCACCTGCGCCACCGCGGGATGGTCCATCAGCACCCCGTCGACTTCCAGCGGGGAAATCTTCTCGCCGCCGCGGTTGATGATCTCTTTCAGCCGGCCGGTCAGGGTCAGATAGCCATCGCCATCCAGCTGGCCCTGATCGCCGGTCCGGAACCAGCGCAGGCCCTCGGCTTCGAAGAAGGCGGCGTCATTGGCGGCCTCGTTGCCCTCATAGCCCGGCATCACGTTCGGCCCCGAGATCACGACCTCGCCCGGCCCTTCGACCAGCCAGTTCCCGGTTTCCGACGCGATCCGCACCGCCGGGCCCGCCGCCACCCCGACCGATCCGGGCCGTTGCGCACCGGGGGGCAGCGGGTTTGCGGTCATCTGATGCGCGGCCTCGGTCATGCCATAGGCCTCGATCACCGGCGCGCGGAAGGTGTCCGCCAGCGCCCGCATCATCTGCGCCGGCAGCGAGGCCGATGAGGATCGCAGGAAGCGCAGCGGCACCCGTTCGAGGATCTCGGCGTTGTGCCGCGCGCGGGACAGGATCGCCTGATGCATCGCCGGCACCGCGGTATACCAGGTCGGCCGTGCCGCTTCGAGCCAGCCGAAAAAGCGCAGGGCATCGAACCCCGGCGCGCACCAGACCGAGGCGCCCGCGGCAAGGCTGGCCGAAAGCGCCCCCACCAGCCCATGAATGTGAAACAGCGGCATCACGTTCAGGCAGCGGTCATGCGGTGTCAGCGCCAGCGATTGCGCGATGTGATGCGCCGAGGCTGCGATGTTGCCGTGGCGCAGCGGCACGATCTTCGGCCGCGAGGTGGTGCCCGAGGTGTGCAGGATCAGCGCAATGTCGCGGGGCCGCGCGGTGGCGCGGTCGGGCTCTCCCGGGGCCACCGTTTCTGCGCGCAGGGTGAAACTGCCGGCCGGATCTGCCGCATCATGGCCCAGACGCAGCACGGCAAGGCCCAGCCGCGTGGCGGCCGTCAGCGCCGGCCCGTCATAGCCGTCGGCCAGAACCACCGCCTTCGCGCCAAGATCGGCCAGATAGAACTCGAACTCATCCAGCCGGTGGGCGGGGTTCATCGGCGCCGTCACCGCGCCTTCGGCAATGGCGACGAAGGCTGCCGCCATCTCGGGGCCGTTCGGCAGCACGATCGCCACCCGGTCGCCGTGCCCGATCCCGGCGGCATGCAGCGCATGGACCGTGTGTTCCACCAGATCGCGCAGGCCGGCATAGGTCAGCCACGGCCGGTCCGGTGCGCCGATCGCCAGCGCGTCGTTGCGGTGAAAGGCAATAAGGTCGGAAAGCGTGGCGGACATGGGATGTTCCCTTGGCAGTCGCGGGGCGTGGATCGCCCTCTGCCACCCATGTCGCGCCGCATTACGGGCGCGGTCAAGGGCCGATCCTCGCCGCGCAGCAGCATCGGCCGGCCCGCGGGCCTTGGCCTGTCAGGTGAAGGTGCGGCGCCCGGTTGAAACGCGCGCCGTCGGGTCAGGCGGTTTCGGCTTGTCGTGGTTGCAGGGCGTTTGCGGGGGTTTCGGCCGTCAGGGCGGGCGGCTCGGTCAACTCAAGCTCTCGTTGCCATTCGCGCCACATCGCAACCAGAAGCGACATCAGCACCGGGCCCACGAACAGGCCGACGATGCCCATGGTCTGCACCCCGCCCACAAGGCCGAAGAAGGTCGGCAGGAACGGCAGCTTGACCGGCCCGCCGACCAGAACCGGGCGGATCGTCTTGTCGACCACGAACAATTCGACCGTGCCCCAGACAAACAGGCCCAGCCCGGCCCAGGGCGACCCGCTGGCCGCAAGATAGGACGACACCGCCACCACGCAGAACGGTGCCCCGCCCGGCACCAGCGCCATAAAGCCGGTGATGACGCCCAGCGTCACCGGCGAGCCCAGCCCGGCGATCCAGTAGGCCGTGCCCAGCACCACGCCTTCGCCAATCGCGATCAGCGTCATCCCGGTGACGGTCGAGCTGATGGTGGCCGGCACCACGCGCGAGATCCGGTCCCAGCGCCCGGGCAGGATGCGGCTGCCGGCGCGGTCGATCTGCGCCGCGATCCGTTCGCCGTCGCGATAGAAGATGAACAGCGCGATCAGCGTGAACAGCAATGTCAGTGCAAGGTGGAAGGCCAGGGTTCCGGCCGTCAGGATTCCGCGGGAAATGGTGCCGATATTGGCGCCCGAGACAAGCTGGACCAGTTCGCTGATCGCGCCCGGCTCGCCGATGTAGTCGCGCCATTGTTCGGCCAGCCACGGGCCGGCATGGGGCAGCCCGGCCAGCCATTCGGGCGGCGGGGCGCCGAGGCTGTTGGTGTTGATCGCCCAGCCGATCCAGGACTGCAACTCGCCGAAGGCATAGACCAGCGCGCCCATCACCGGCAGGACAAGGAAGGCAAGGATCATCACGATCAGCGCCGTCCCGGCAAAGCCGCGACGGATACCCAGCGCCTGTTCCAGCCGCAACAGCAGCGGCCAGCTTGCAAAGGCGATGATCAGCGCCGCCAGCACCGGCACCAGAAAGCCGTGAAAGAAATAGACCGACGCGGCCAGCACCAGAAGCAGCAGCCAGCGCGCGGCAGAGACGTCAGTGATCAAGGGGCGGCGGCCTCGGGAAAGCGTCGCCTGTGCAGGAGAGAGCCTTTCGGATCTGGTCTTGTTCATCGCCGTTCCGGCCAAGCCTTTTGTGGGGACGGCCCGCTGGCCGACCTGCCACTATGTAGGCACTGCCGGGCGCGTTGCACCCGGGATCGGAAGGATTGAGCGAAAAAAGTCAGGCGCTGCGGCGGCTGTCCTGACGGGCAGCCATCCGGCTCAGGACACTGGGCATGACATTGGCCAGAAGGAAGTCCGGGTTGATGCGTTTGTCGCAGAACTGCATGGCCGGCATCCGGCAGGCCCGCATCGAACAGCAATCGGCATTCTCGGGGCAGGCCACGCGGGCGACGCAGCCCGCCACATCCGACAGGTTGCGAAAGCCCGCGTCGGCCCCGGTCTCTTGCAGCACCTTGGGGGCTGCGCGGCCAAGCCGACCGCCCACGATGATGCGCTGGCGCGGCAGATCCTGCCCGGCCCGAACCGCGGCGATCAGATCGCGAAGGCTCGCCTCCTGCACCGGCCCATCCAGCAGGCTGGGCACGATCACCAGCGTCGCGGTGCGGGTGGCTTTCAGGCGCGCCACCAGTTCCGCGGTGCTTTCGGGGTAAAGCACGGCGGTGGACCAGCCCGCCGCGCGCAGCATCTCGCCGGCCAGTGCGGCTTCCAGGATCGGCTTCTGCCCCGGGGTTGCGGCCACCGTCACGGCGCCATGGCCCTTTTGCGGATCGGGCATGTGGTGGATGCGCCGCAGCGCCATCTGAAGCGACGACAGCGCCAGCGTCACCTGAAGCGCCGAGATCCGGTCTGCGGCAAGGTCTTGTGTCAGCCGCTCGGCGCAGCGTTCGTAAAGTCTTGCGAAATCGGTGGCGGTGGGGGCGTGGGTGCGCAGCAGCGTCTCGATCTCGGCCAGCGCGCCCAGCGGGTCGGCCAGCAGCAGATCGCCCAGCCGCGCCGCTGCCTCAGCCAGCGCCGAGCGTTGCGAATGGCGCCCCCGCATCGAGAACAGCGCCAGTGTCGGCGTCTCGGGGCCATCCTCGCGCACCAGACCCTGCGCGGCGCAGACGTCGGACAGGAAGCGCCGCACCGCGGCCACACGGTCCAGCGGCAGGGTGCCGGTATCGTCGGGCAGCAGGCTGCGGCCGACGGTCACCACCTGGTCGCACCCGTCCGGGGCCATGCAGCGGATGTCGGATTCGGCACAGGACAGTTGCATGTGCCAGTCGGCAAAGCGGCGCTGGTCGATGGCTTCCTGCGAAAGGATCTCGATCTCGCTGTGGCGATGGTCGCGGTTGATATAGCCCATGATGCTTGAGACGGCATCGGCCGGGCCTTCCAGCCATTGCAGGAACCGTCCCCCGGCATACAGCAGGACGCCGGTGACGCCGACTTCCGCATTCCGGACCTGCGAGGCTTCGACGATGTCGAGAACGTCGCGCATTGTCAGGTCAGGGGCCGCAACGCTGCGATAACAGCAAGAGATCAGTGCCGAGCCCGCCATCGCGACCTCTCCTTCGAATTCTTGTGCCATCCCTCGCCCCTTAAATCCGAGCAGGTGCAGAAACAAGTTATCCGATACCGCAGGCGGCGGCCTGCGTCAATTGGTCCCTTGTTGTGCTGCCGTGCCGCTGTCCGAGCCTTGCCTTCCCGCGCGGGCGATGCCGCGACGGACGGATGTTCCGGTAGCCGGGCAACGCTTTCCCGGCGGTCCGTCAGGGCCGCGGATCGCGCAGCCGATCAAGGATGTCTGGCAAGGCGCCATTGCGGGATGCAAAAGGCATCCGCCTGCAACGATCCTGCCACACTCATCACCACGCTTCGAAGCATCGGACCCGACCCGGACCGAGTCAAGAAGTCGCACGGGGGGTGCGTCAACATATACCCCAGATGGATCGTTTCCGGCGCAGCCTTGCCGGTGCGGGAAGGGCTTTGCGGCCGGGCCGCGGCGGGCCGCCCGGAATTTGATCGGTTCGCGCTGTTGCGGGCTTGCGGCCGGGCCGGGAATCGCGGCCAATCGACCCTTGGCTATCGGAAGGGGCAAGGATGCAGCCAGCACCGCGGACCGCGCTGATCGTGGCGCATGGCCAACCCTCGGACCCCGGCCCGGCCGCGGCCGAGATTGCGGCGCTGGCCGCCAAGGTCGCACCACATCTGCCGGGGTGGCGCGTCAGGGCGGCCACGCTGGCCGAGGACGGCGCCTTGCCGCACGAGATCGCGGCGGCCGGGGCGCCGGGGCTGGTCTATCCCCTGTTCATGGCTGGCGGCTGGTTCACGCAGACCAACCTGCCGCGGCGCCTTGCGGCGGCGGGGGGGCAGGGCTGGCGGATCGCGGCGCCCTTTGGCACCGATCCCGCGGTGACGGATCTGGCCGTCACCCTTGCGCGCGAGGCGCTGGCCAAGACGCCGGCGCCCGCGATCCTGCTGGCGGCGCATGGATCGTTCCGCAGCCCCGCCCCGGCCGAGGTGGCCCGCGCCTGCGCCGCGCGGCTGGCATCCGCGCTTGGCCTGCCCTGCGAGGCCGGCTTTATCGACCAGACCCCACGGATCGCCGAGATCGCCCGCACCATGCCCGACGCGCTGTGCCTGCCGTTCTTTGCCGCGCGGGGGGGGCATGTGGTCGAGGATCTGCCCACCGCACTGGCCAGCGCGGACTTTCGGGGCCGGGTGCTGCCGCCGCTGGGTCTTGATCCGCGGGTTCCGGCGCTGATCGCTGCGGCGATTCGGGCGGCGGCGGCCTGACCCCGGCCACCGATCCTGCGGCGGCCTAGCCCTGAGCGCCCATCGCGGGGTGATGGTCTGCCCCGTCGGGCGCGTGGGCTTCGGCCTGCCGCAGCGCGCGGGCCTCGTCTGCCAGTGCGGTGCGCGTCGCCTGCCACAGATCGGGCAGCGCCGCCAGATCGGCCCCCGCCGGCGCGCCCTGCCGCAGCGCATCCAGCAGACGGGTCAGGCGCTGGTGCAGCGGGCCGCTGCCAAAGGTCGAGATCGCGCCCGCCATCTGATGCGCCAGCCGGCGCGCGGCATCGGGGGGCGGTTCGCTGCCCAGTGCGCGCAGGCGCGACATCACCGCATCGCCGTCAAGGATCATCTGCCGGATCAGCGCCGCCAGCGCCGGCCCGCCGATCTGCGACCGAAGCTCGCGCATCTGGTCGGTGTCGATGGCCGAAGGCGGCGGCGGTGCGGTGGGCTCGGGTGCGGTGACCAGTGCGCGCAGCAGCGCGGCCCGGCCGATCGGTTTTTGCAGGCAGACGTCGATCCCGGCCCGGCTCAGCGCCTCGGGTTCGGCGGCCAGCGAATGGGCGGTCAGCGCAAGGATGCGCGACCCCGCCGATGGCCCGCCGCCGTCGCGGATGCGCCGGGCGACCTGCAACCCGTCCAGTACGGGCATGGAAATGTCGGTCAGCACCACGTCGAACGTCCGGCGGTCGGCCTCGGCCAGACCTTCCAGACCGCTGCGTGTGGCCACGACCTCGTGCCCGGCGCTTTCCAGAAAGCTTTGGGCGATGAAACGGTTGATGTCGTTGTCTTCGATCAGCAGCACGGTCAGGGGGGCCGCCGCGGGCAGACTGTCCGCGGCATCGGGCGCAAGGGCCGCGGCCGGGGCGGTGCCGGGGCGGAACGGCAGGCGCAGGGTAAAGCGGCTGCCGCTGCCCGGCGCGCTGGTCACGGTGATGTCGCCGCCCATGATCCGCGCCAGCCGGCGCGCGATGCCAAGGCCAAGCCCCGTCCCGCCCGAGCGCCGGTCATAGCCCGAATCCAGCGTGACGAAATCCTCGAAGATCCGCTGGTGGTTCTCGGGTGCGATCCCGATCCCGCTGTCGATCACGCGGATCTCAAGCCAGTCTTCGATGATCTGGGTTTCGACGATGATATGACCGTTGCGGGTGAATTTCACCGCATTGCCCAGCAGGTTCAGCATGACCTGCCGCAGGCGTGCCGGCTCGCTGCGCAGTGCGCCGATGCGCCCCGACAGCGGGCGTTGTTCCAGCACATTGCCCCCCGAGGCCGCAATGCTGGCCTGATTGGCGATGCAATCCTCGAGCAGCCGTTCGAAATCGAAATCGATGAACTCGGCATCCGCGGGCCGCGCCTCGGAGCGGGCGATGTCGAGCACCGAATTCACATGGTCCAGCAGGATCTCGGCCGAGGCCCCCAGCACGGTCACAAGTTCGCGCTGGCGCCGGTCCAGCGGGGTCTGCGCCAGCAGTTCGATCGAGCCGACAAGCCCGTTCAGCGGTGTGCGCATCTCGTGGCTCATGACCGCCAGAAAGTCGGCCTTGGCCTGTTCGCCCGCCAGCGCGCGGTCGCGGGCTTCGGTCAGTTCGCGTTCCGCCCGGCGGCGGGCCGAGATGTCGCGCATCAGCGCCACGATGATGTCGCCGCCCTCGACGCGCGCCGGCGCCAGCGAGACCTCGACCGGAAAGCGCGAGCCGTCGGCATGGATCGCCTCAAGTTCCAGCCGCAACGGGCCGTCGATCCGCGGGTCCGAGGTCTGAAGCGCCTGCGTCACCCGCAGCCGCTGTTCGTCGCGCGCGTCCTGCGGAAACAGCAGATCCATCGCATCGGCCCCGAACAGCCGTTCGCGCGGGTGGCCAAAGATGGCCAGCGTCGCCCGGTTGCAGTCCAGAACCCGCCCGGTCCAGTCAGTGACAAGGATCGCATCGGCCGAGGTGCGGAAGATCGTTTCCAGCCGCGCCCCGGTGCGCCGCGCCGCATCGGCCTGTTCGCGCGACCGCAGGTAAAGCCGCATCAGCTGCACCGAGACCACCGACAGCACCAGCACCAGCACCACCGTCAGCACCACCAGCCGCAGAAGGGCGGCGCCGATCACGGCCCGGTTTGCGGCGATCTGCACCTGATGGTCGGCCCGCGCCTGTTCGGCAAGGGTGGACAGCGCGTCCAGCATGTCGCGGGTTTCGGTCAGAAGTGGCGTCAGTTCGGCTGTCAGCGCCGCGTCCTGCAAGGTCGCGGTGGCCAGAAGCCGGCCGCTGCGACGGTTCAGTTCCGCCAGCCCTTCGGCATAGGGCTGGGTTCGCAGGATCTCGGCGGCGGCGAAGGTGGCATCCAGCCGGCGCATCCGCATGCCGATTCCGTCCATCGACTGGCGCAGCCCGGCAAGCTGGGTGGCCGGCGCCGGGCCTGCCAGCATGGTGGTCAGCCGGGCCAGTTCGGATTCAAGCTCGGTCAGTTCGTGTTCGACGGTCTCGCTCAGGTCGAACTGGATATGAAAGAACCTTTGTCGCGCGTCGAAGGCCAGCGCGATGATGGTGGCGGCGCAGGTGGCCACGACAAGGGCTGCGACCGGCAGGCGCAGCTTGTGCCAGACGGTCGAGGCGGGGCTTGCCCGCAGTGCATCCATGTTGCGTCCGAACCCCATCGCCGCGCAGCCTAGATCAGCCGTGGCGCACAATCCAGCGTTGTGAGGCGGGGCTTAGACCGTATGAAGATACAGGTCATAGTCCACATCGGGGATCGTCCGCGCGACACGGGCGTATTCGGCGGCCTTGATTGCGGTGAAGGTGCGGTGCATGTCCGGCCCCAGCGCCTCGCGCAGGAAGGCGGATTGTTCGGCGGCCAGGATCGCGCTGCGCCAGCAGGTGGGGATCGGCGGCGCGTCCTGCGCCTCGGCATAGCCGTTGCCGGTGGTTTCCGGGCCGGGGTCGATCTGCTGTTCCAGCCCGCGGCGGATGCCGGCCAGCACGGTGGCGGCCACCAGATAGGGGTTTGCGTCCACCCCCGCGGGGCGATGTTCGATCCGCCGGGCGCCGATGTCGCCCGCCGGGATGCGCAGTGCGACCGAGCGGTTGTTCACCCCCCATGTCGGCGAGACCGGCGCATAGCTTTGGCTGGCGAAGCGCCGCCACGAATTGGCGTGCGGGGCAAAGACCAGCATCGATTCGCCCATCGTCTCGCGTAGGCCGCCCAGCGCGTGCAGGATGGCGCGCGACCACTGGCCTTCGGTTTCCTCGATGAAGATGTTGCGCCCCTCGCGGTCGCAGAGCGACACATGCAGATGCATCCCCGATCCGGCATAGCTTTCCACGGGTTTGGCCATGAAGCAGGCCGTCACGCCATGCGCCCGCGCCTGTGCCCGCACGATCCGCTTCAGCCGCATCAGGTCATCGGCCGCCATCAGGATGTCGGTGCGGTAGTGCAATGTCAGTTCATACTGCCCCGGCGCATATTCCGAGATCATCGTTTCGGCCTTGATCCCGGCCTTGGCGGCGCTGGCGTAGATATCCGCGAACAGCGGCATCATCCCGTGCAGGTGGTCCACCGAATAGACCTCGGTCTTGGCCGAGGCGCGGCCGTCCAGCACGTCGCGCGCCGGTTGCACCCGGCCGTCGGGGCCGCGGTCATTGGCCAGCAGGAAGAACTCCAACTCGAATGCGGCCGAGGGGTAAAGGCCCAGATCCGCCAGTGCCTTGACCTGCCGGGCCAGCGCATGGCGCGGATCGGATGTCATCGGGGTGCCGTCAAGGTCATACATGCACATGAAGACCTCGCCGCGCGGGGGCGTGGTGCCATGCAGCGGCACCAGCGTGCCGGGGATCGGCCATGCCCGCAGGTCGCCGTCGCCCTGATCCCAGATCAGGCCGGTTTCGTGCACGTCCTCGCCGCAGATATCGAGGCCAAGGATCGAGATCGGCAGATGCCGCCCGCCCTTGTAGAACGACAGCAGTTCGTGCCGGCGGATGATCTTGCCGCGGCCGATGCCGTTGGCATCGTGCAGCACGATGTCGAAGGCCTCGATCCCGGGGTGGGCGGCAAGGAAGGCTTCGGCTTCGGCAAGGGTCGAACCAGAGGGGCTGGGAAGGTCGGTCATCGGGGCTATCCCTGAAAAAGCTGGGAAAGGATGTCGTCGAAGGCGCGGGTCAGGCGGTCGATCCGGCGCGTGCCGGTGGCGGGGCTGACCAGCATCATGTTGTGGAACGGCGCGATCAGGCAGCCACGGTTCAAAAGCCCCAGATGCAGCGCGGCTTCCAGTTCGGGGCGATGGGCAAGGACGGCCTCGGTGCCGTTTCGCAGCGGGCCGGGGGCGCAGATGTACTCGACCCGGGCGCCCACACGCACCACATGCCACGGTGCGCCCACACGGGCGATGCTGGCCGACAGACCCGCGGCAAGGCGGCGGGCGCCGGCCTTCATCGTGGCATAGTTTTCGGGGGTCATCACCTCGGCCAGCGTTGCGCGCAGGCAGGCGAATTGCATCGGATTGGCCGAAAGCGTGGTGCCCATGCCGGAATGGCCCTGCGGCCGGGCGGCGTCATGGGCGGCAAACCGTGCCGCCAGATCGGGCGCAAGGCCCCAGACCGCCGCGGGCATCCCGCCCGCCACGCATTTGCCGACCACAAGGATATCGGGCGACAGCCCGTGAACCCGGCCATATCCGCCAAGCCCGGACGAGATCGTGTGCGTTTCATCCAGAATCAGCAGCGCCCCGTGCTGGCGCGACAGCTTGCGCAGCGCATCGTGAAAGCCCGCGTCGGGCAGGACCATGGCGCAGTTGGTCATCACCGGCTCGGTCAGGATCGCGGCCACCTCGCCGGTGGCAAGGGCAGCCTCGACGGCGGGAATGTCGTTGAACTCGACCGCGACGGCGGTCAGGCCAAGGTCGGCCACCTGCCCGACAAGGCCGGGGCGCGCGACGGTGCGGCCGTCCTTCAGCGTCACCATCGCCTCGTCCACGGTGCCGTGATAGCAGCCGTTGAACACCAGCACCTTCGGCCGGCCCGTGACTGCGCGGGCGACGCGCAGCGCAAAGCGGTTGGCGTCGGTTGCGGTGGTGGCGATCTGCCAGCGGAAATCCCCGAAACGATCGGTCAGCAGGCGGCCGGCTTCCAGTGCGTCCTTGGTCGGCAGCATGTAGGTCAGCCCGCGGCGGGCCTGTTTGCGGATCGCCCGCGCGACCGGCGCGGGCGAGTGGCCAAACATCGAGCCGGTGTCGCCAAGGCAGAAGTCATCCAGCCGGTGGCCGTCGATATCTGTGATCCGGGCGCCCTTGGCCCGCGCCACCACCAGCGGGAACGGCGTGGGCCAGTCCTTCATCCAGTGCATCGGCACGCCGCCCAGAAAGCGGTCGGCGCCGTCGGCCAGCGCCTTGCGGGTTCTGGGGCGGGCGGCGTGGAAGGCGGCGCGTTCGCGTGCGGCGAAGGCGGACAGCCGATCCGCCGGGACGGTCATGGCGCCTCGACGGGCCGAAGGATGCGGTTCACATGGCCCATCTTGCGGCCGGGCCGGGCCTCGGTCTTGCCGTAAAGATGGATTGCGGCGTTGCGTTCCAGCGCCAGCGCAGGCACCCGCGCCACATCGTGGCCGATCAGGTTTTCCATCTCGACATCGGCAAAGCGCGAGCCGTCGCCCAAGGGCCAGCCCGCGACCGCGCGGATATGCTGTTCGAACTGGTCCACCACGCAGCCGTTCTGCGTCCAGTGGCCCGAGTTGTGGACACGGGGCGCGATCTCGTTCACCAGAAGCGCCTCGGGGGTCACGAACAGCTCGACCCCCAGCACGCCGACGTAATCCAGCGCGTTCAGGATGCGCCCCGCCAGCAGCACCGCATCGGTGCGCTGCGCCGAGGTCAGCCGCGCGGGCACGGTCGTGGTGTGCAGGATGCCCGACAGATGCACATTCTCGCCGGGGTCATAGGCCGCGACCGACCCATCCAGCCCGCGCGCCGCGATCACCGACACCTCGTGGGTAAAGCGCACAAAGCCTTCCAGCACCGCCGGTTGACCTTCCATCGCGGCGAAGGCGGTGGGGGCGTCGGCGGGGTCCATGATCCGGGCCTGCCCCTTGCCGTCATAGCCGAGCCGGGTGGTTTTCAGGATCGCGGGCGTGCCGATGCCATGCAGCGCCGCATCCAGATCGGCCAGCGTGTCCACCGCGCGATAGGGCGCCACCGTCAGCCCGATCGAGGTCAGGAAGCCCTTTTCCGCCAGCCGGTCCTGACTGATCGCCAGTGCGCGGCGGTTCGGGCGGATCGGCTTCAGGCTTTCCAGCAGGTCCAGCGCCGCGGTGGGGATGTTTTCGAATTCATAGGTAATGACATCGACCGAGGCCGCAAAGGCCCGCAGCGCGGCCTCGTCGTCATAGGGCGCGGTGGTCACGGCATGGGCCACGTCGGCGGCGGGCGGGTTGGCGCCCGGTTCGAACACATGGCTGCGAAAGCCAAGCCGAGAGGCCGCAACCGACAGCATCCGGCCCAGTTGCCCGCCGCCAAGGATGCCGATGGTGGCGCCGGGGTGCAGACGATCAGTCATCCGAAGGCTCCTCGGGGATCGAATCCGACAGTGCCGCGCGCCAGTCGTCCAGCCGCTGGCCCAGCGCGGGATCGGAGATCGCAAGGATGCCCGCCGCCATCAGCCCGGCATTGGCCGCTCCCGCCGCACCGATCGCCATGGTCGCCACCGGAAAGCCCTTGGGCATCTGCACGATGGAATAAAGGCTGTCGACGCCCGACAGCGCGCGGGTCTGCACCGGCACGCCGATCACCGGCACGCGGGTTTTCGATGCCATCATTCCCGGCAGATGGGCCGCGCCCCCGGCCCCGGCGATGATGACCTTCAGCCCGCGGTCCACCGCGGTCTTGCCATAGGTCCACAGCCGGTCGGGCGTGCGGTGGGCCGAGACGATCCGCGTCTCGTAGCTGACCCCCAGCGCGTCCAGGATCGACGCCGCCTCTTTCATCGTGGCCCAGTCGGACTGGCTGCCCATGATGATTCCAACGTCCACAGCCATGCACACCGCCCCCTAGTTCACAAGGCGCGCACTATAGCGGCGGCCGGGGCGGGGGCAAGCGGGCGGGATCGGTCAGGCGATGATGTCGGGGATCAACTGATCCTCAAGCTTCACGATCTGGTCCTTCAGCGACAGCTTCTGCTTTTTCAACCGGCGCAGCGTCAACTGATCGCCGCGGCCCCCGTGTTCAAGCGCCGCGATCGCTTCGTCCAGATCCCTGTGCTCTCGCCTCAGCACCTCAAGCCGGATGTGCAGCATGTCTTCGAAGTTCATTTCAGGGGACGCATTCATGGTTCTGGCCTTGCCGGTGATGTCGCCGGATATGTTTTTGATGAGTCGCCGTCCCCGCAATATACAGATCCGGCGCCTTTGCGGGAAGAAACCTGCACGGCCCGAAGTGTCGCGGGCGAAACGCGGGCCCGGCCTTGGGGGCGGGACTTGCGGCCCCTTTGCCCAGCGCCCATATTCGGATGGCGCGGGATGCCTTTGCGGGGTTGCGTGCGCGAATGTCGCTTCTGCAAGGACATGACGGAATGACCAAACTGAATTTCGGCGGCCACCCCTTCCTTCTCGGGTTCGAGCAACTTGAGCGGCTGGTCGAACGCACCGCCAAGACCGCAAGCGAAGGCTATCCCCCCTTCAACATCGAAGCCGTGGCCGAAAATGCCTATCGCATCACGCTGGCCGTCGCCGGCTTCCGCGAGGATGAGATGGCGATCACCGTCGAGGACCGCCAGCTTGTGATCCGCGGCCGGCAGGCCGAGGACGCGAGCGACCGGGTGTTCCTGCACCGCGGTATCGCCTCGCGCGCGTTCCAGCGCAGCTTCGTGCTGGCCGAGGGCGTCGAAGTGGCCGGCGCCACCATGGAACACGGGCTGCTGCACATCGACCTGCGCCGCGAGGTGCCGCAGCCCGTGGTGCAGACGATCCCCATCGGGCGCAGGCGGGTCGTGACGGAAGGAGTCGGACAATGAACACGCCATTCGATTTTCCCCCCGGCACCGGCCGGCTGGTCTATGTGCGCCCGGTGCCGGTCGCGGACCTGCCCGAGGATGTTCAGGGCATGGCCCGCGGGCTGGACCGGATCTATGCCGTCCATGACGCGGATGGCGAGCGTCTTGCGCTGGTGCGCGACCGGGCGCTGGCCTTCATTCTGGCCCGTCAGAACAACCTTGCGCCGGTGAACGTCCACTGAAACCGGCTTTCGAGGCTTTCGAGGCTTTCGAGGCTTTCGAGGCTTTCGAGGCTTTCGAGGCTTTCGAGGCTTTGGGGTGGTGCCGGTTCCCGGCGTCCAGCCATACCGCAAAGGGGCGGGGGGGCGTTGCCCGGCTGATGCGCTGATGCCGCCGTTTCGCCCCGTCGCATGGCGGAAGGGCGATGGGGCCGCGACATCAAGGCCTCTTTTCTCTTGTTCCTGCTGTGTCAGCCTTTCCGCCTTCGGATGAAGATGCGCCGGCCTGTCCGGCCGCATCGGCCAGGCAAGTTCAGGTGAGGCGATGACGCAACAACCGGGATACACCAAGCTTCAGATTTCCCTGCACTGGGCGATCGCGGGGCTGGTTCTGTTCAACTTCATTTTCGGCGGCATCATGGAAGCCGCCTATGACGCCGTGCGCGAAGGCGCGCAGCCTGCGGGCGTGGGCCATTACCTTCATATCGTTGTGGGGGTGGCGGTGCTGGCGCTGTCGCTGGTGCGGATCGCCGCCCGCTTCATCCTTGGTGCGCCCGGGAAGGGCCCGACGCGCGGCGACAAGGTGGCGGCGGCGTTGCAGGGCGTGCTTTACCTGCTGACGCTTCTGGTGCCGGCGCTGGGCATGATGACCTGGGGCGGCGGGCAGGGCTGGGCCGCGGCGCCGCATGTGATCGCGGCCAATGCGATCATGGTGCTGGCGTTGGTTCATGCGCTGTCGGCGCTGGCCCATCAGTTCGTCCTGAAGGACGGGCTGCTGACGCGCATGATGCGCCCGCGCTAAGGCCCCGGCCGGCAGACCCCCGCGCGCCCCGTTATGGGGCAGGCGCGGGCCGACCGCGCCCCGCTTGACCCGCGCCGCCCCTCAAGGGGGGCACGCCCCATGCCATCAACGGACGCCCCGCCTTGGGTGTGGCGTCCGTTTCCATTTTCCGGCCCGGCGGGTGTGGGGCAAAAGCTGTTTGCAGGGCCTTTGGCCGCGCTTTGGCGAAAAGCCAGCCGGCCCTGTCCCGATCAGCGGCGCACGGGGTCGGCCTGCCACTTGGGGAACAGAATGCCCCGCTCGATTTCCTTGATCTCGTTCTCGGGCGGACAAAAGGAAAGGATTGCCGCCGCGCGCAGGCATATCCGAGCGTCAGGTCAAGAACCTTGGTGGCCTTGCCCACCGCCCGCGCGCCGGCCTGCGCCAGCCGCACCCGGCCCGGCATGCCCAGCGCCATGCGAAAGCCCTCGCCGCGCGCGCCCAGCAGGTGTTCGGCACCCAGCATCAGGTTATCGAACGAGAGTTCGACATGGCTTGTGCCGCGCAGACCCATCATCGGCTGATCGCGCCCGATGGTCAGCCCCGGCGTGCCGCGGTCGACAAGTAAAAACGAGATGCCACGCGCCCCCTTGCCCGGATCGGTTACGGCCGAGACCACGAAAAAGTCCGACACCAGCCCGTCCGAGATGAAGGGCTTGCCCCCGTTCAGCACCCAGCCGCCGGCGCCGTCCTCGGTCGCATGGGTGGTGATTGCGGCCGCATCCGATCCGGCGCCGGGTTCGGTGATGGCGATGGAACAGACCCTTACGCCGCGCACCGCTGGGCGCAGCCAGCGGTCGATCTGTGCGCCCTCGCCGGCCAGAAGCACCCGTAGACATTGCCGAAGGCGCGGCTGATCAGGATGTCGGTGGTGCGGCCGAACTGTTCCTCGACCAGCATCATGTCGAAGGCCGACAACCCGCCGCCGCCATGCGCTTTTGGAATGTTCATCGCATGAAGCCCCAGTGCCGAGGACTTTGCAAACATCGCGGCGGCGGTCTTGGGGGGGTGCGTTCCACCTCGTCTTCCAGCGGTGCCAGATCGGCCGCGATGAAGTCACGGTATCGACCAGCAGGCGCTGTTCGTGCGTCAGTGAGAAATCCATGGAAGCTTCGTCAGTTGGCTGCGGGGGGCGCGGCGGTGAAATAGGCAGACCCCGCAACCCGGTCTGACAGGTCGGCGGCGGCGGCCAGCAGGGCAGGGGACAGCGCCGCGATCCGGTCGGGCGCAATCCGGGTCGAGGGGCCGCCGATCGACACGGTTCCCAGAACGGCGCCGCTGGCGGGATGGCGGACAGGTGCCGCCAGCGCCGACATCCCGGGGGCAGAGCTGCCGATGGCCACCGCGACATGGCCAAGGCGGATCAACTTGGCCATCAGTCGGTGGGCGCCGGATTTCGGCATCTTCAGCACTGCGGCGATCCGTGCAAGGCTGGCGCCTTCGGCTGTGCAGGCAAGCCGTTCAAGCGCGGCAAGGCAGCGGCCGGTGTGGCTGTATGCCATGCGATACCTTGAAACTGGAATGGTTTTCCGCCGTCGGATAGCGGTTGTATCGCACCTGCCGCTTTTGGTCGGGGGGGGGGAACATCTTGTTCTGTCGAGGTGTTTGAAAAGCATTTGGCGCCGCGCGACTATGGCCCGCAAATCCGGGTCTGAAAGCGGGGCCAGTTCACTGAACAGCGACCCGCTCGTTTCGTTCGTCCCGCGCATCATATCCCCCGCCGTTGTCGTGCCGGAGGGGTGAATCCTGTGCCTCAAACCGGGCCAAGGGCCGACTAGTTCAGCGGCCTGCTCATCGCCGGGCAAGGTGTGGGGTATGTCGCGACCGAATGGGTCGGGTCATCCGCTTACAGCAAAGGCCGGCCCTGTCGGGGGCCGGCCTTTTTCCGTTGGGGGCCGGGCTTGCCCGGCACGGGGATCAGGCCCGGATCAGGCCCATCTGTTCCAGCTTCAGGATCACCTGATGCGCGCAGTGGTCCACGTCGACATTGGTGGTGTCGACCACCAGTTCGGCCTTGGCGGGAACCTCGTAAGGGTCGGAAATCCCGGTGAACTCTTTGATCTTTCCTTCGCGAGCCAGCTTGTAAAGCCCCTTGCGGTCACGCTTTTCGCATTCCTCGATCGGGGTTGCGACATGAACCTCGATGAAGGCGCCAAAGGCTTCGATCATCTCGCGCACCGCGCGGCGGGTGGCGGTATAGGGCGCGATCGGCGCGCAGATCGCGATGCCGCCGTTCTTGGTGATCTCGGATGCGACATAGCCGATGCGCTTGATGTTGATGTCGCGGTGCTCTTTCGAGAAGCCGAGTTCCGACGACAGATGTTTGCGCACCACGTCGCCATCGAGCAGCGTGACGGGGCGGCCGCCCATTTCCATCAGTTTCACCATCAGCGCGTTGGCGATGGTCGACTTGCCCGAGCCGGAAAGCCCGGTGAAGAACACGGTGAAACCCTGCTTTGCGCGCGGCGGCGAGGTGCGGCGCAGTTCCTGCACCACATCGGGGAACGAGAACCATTCCGGGATCTCCAGCCCCTCGCGCAGGCGGCGGCGCAGTTCGGTGCCCGAGATATCCAGCACGGTCGAGCCTTCCGGCACCTCGTCCACCGGATAATACTGGGCCTTTTCCTGCACATAGACCATCTGTTTGAAATCGACCATCTCGATGCCGATCTCGTTCGCGTATTGCTTGAACAGCTCCTGCGCGTCGTAGGGGCCGTAGAAATCCTGGCCTTCGCTGTTCTTGCCGGGGCCGGCGTGGTCGCGGCCCACGATCATGTGGGTGCAGCCGTGATTCTTGCGGATCAGCCCGTGCCAGACCGCTTCGCGCGGGCCGGCCATGCGCATCGCAAGGTTCAGAAGGCTCATCGTGGTGGTCGAGGCCGGATACTGATCCAGCACCGCCTCGTAGCAGCGGACGCGGGTGAAATGGTCGATGTCGCCGGGCTTGGTCATGCCGACGACCGGGTGGATCAGCAGGTTGGCCTGCGCCTCGCGCGCGGCGCGGAAGGTCAGTTCCTGATGCGCGCGGTGCAGCGGGTTGCGGGTCTGGAAGGCGACCACGCGGCTCCAGCCCATCTTGCGGAAGAAGGCGCGCAACTCGTTCGGGGTGTCGCGGCGGGCCTTGAAATCATAGTGGACCGGCTGCTGGATGCCGGTGATCGGGCCGCCCAGATAGACCTTGCCCGCCGCATTGTGCAGGTAGTTCACCGCCGGATGGGCCAGATCGTTGGCGCCAAAGACCTTTTCGGCCTCGCGGTCCTTGTTCGGCACCCATTTGTCGGTGACCGACAGGATGGCCAGGATCACGCCTTCGGCGTCGCGCAGCGCGATGTCCTGACCCGGCTCGACGCTTTCGGCGAATTTCTCGGACACGTCCAGCGTGATCGGCATCGGCCACAGCCGGCCGTCGGCCAGGCGCATGTTGTCCACCACGCCGTCATAATCGGCTTCGGTCAGGAAACCCTTCAGCGGGTGGAAGCCGCCGTTCATCAGCAGTTCAAGGTCGCAGACCTGACGCGCGGTCAGATCCCATGAGGGCAGGTTGCCCGCATCGACCTTCAGTTTCTGAGCCGAGTCGTAAGAAACATAAAGCTCGGGGACGGGGGCATGGTTGGGAAGGGACATGAAACAATAAGCCTCTGGCCGGAATGAACCGGGACGCCCCGGTTTTCGGGGGCGAGTTATCCCGTCGCGGGGGCCGGTTTCAAGCGTGGATCACGGAACCCACGCCATATAAGGCGGAAATACCGCCTTCCCGGCGCGCGGGAAAACGCGCGTCCTGCAAGGGGCCTGAGAGAAGGATCTTTCCCCGTCATTCCTCGCCGGAAAGGAAACGTTCCGCGTCCAGCGCGGCCATGCAGCCCATCCCGGCCGAGGTCACCGCCTGCCGGTAGACATGGTCGGTCAGGTCGCCCGCCGCAAAGACGCCGGGGATCGCGGTCCGGGTGGTGCCGGGTTCCACCTTCACATAGCCGCCATTGTGCAATTCCAGCTGGTCCTTGACCAGTTCGCTGGCGGGCTCATGGCCGATGGCGACGAAAAAGCCGTCGCAGGGCACCTCGACCGTCTCGCCGGTGTGGACGTTCTTCGCACGCACGCCGGTCACGCCCAGCGGCGCTTCGGTGCCCAGAACCTCCTCGATCGCGTGGTTCCACAGGATCTCGATCTTCGGGTTCTTGAACAGCCGCTGTTGCAGGATCTTTTCGGCACGCAAGGAATCGCGGCGGTGAATCAGCGTGACCTTGGTGGCGAAATTGGTCAGGAACAGCGCCTCTTCCACCGCCGAGTTGCCGCCGCCCGCCACGACCACTTCCTTGCCGCGGTAGAAGAAGCCGTCGCAGGTGGCGCAGGCCGAGACGCCGAAGCCCTTGAATTTCTCCTCGGACGGCAGGCCCAGCCAGCGCGCCTGCGCGCCGGTGGCCAGGATCACCGCATCGGCGGTATAGGTCATGCCGCTGTCGGCCTTTGCCACAAAGGGGCGCTGCGACAGATCAAGCGAGGAAATGTAGTCCGAGATCACCTCGGCCCCCATCGCCCGGGCGTGTTCTTCCATCCGCACCATCAGGTCGGGGCCCTGGATCTCGCGCTCGCCGGGCCAGTTCTCGACCTCGGTGGTGATGGTCAGCTGGCCGCCGGGCTGAAGGCCCTGGATCAGCAGCGGCGACAGCATCGCACGGGCCGAATAGACGGCGGCGGTATAGCCGGCCGGGCCCGACCCGATGATCAGAACCCTTGTGTGCCGCGTGTCGGACATGGCGTGTCGCCCCTTATGGCCTTTTCCCGGCGACCCATATAGAAGCTGCACGCGCGGGCCGGAAGCCCCCTTGCCGCATTGCGCCAAGGGCCGCCATTTCGCAATGGAAGTCCGGCAATTGATGCTTTCGCGAAATATTATTGCGCAGGCGGGCGCAAGACTCTAAAGTCTCGCGGCAGCAAGGAGAGCTTTATGGCCGGATCGAAACTCGACCCCATCGACCGTCACATTCTGGCCGAGCTTCAGGACGACGGGCGCATGACCAATGTCGAGCTTGCCAAGCGGGTCGGCATCTCGGCCCCGCCCTGCCTGCGCCGGGTGCGCACGCTGGAAGAGGCGGGCTATATCCGTGGCTATCATGCCGACATCGATCCGCGCGAACTGGGATTTGAGGTGCAGGTGTTCGCCATGGTGCGGCTGCACAGTCAGGCCGAGTCGGACCTGTCGGCCTTTGAAGGCCGCTGCCGCGCCTGGCCCCTGGTGCGCGAGTGTCACATGCTGAACGGCGAGATCGACTTCATCCTGAAATGCGTGGCGCCCGATCTGCCCAGCTTTCAGACCTTCCTGACCCAGGAACTGACGGCGGCCGAGAATGTCGCCTCGGTCAAGACCAGCCTTGTGATCCGCTGTGCCAAGGACCGCCCCGGCGTGCCCTTCGACGTGCTGGAAGCCCGGCTTCAGCGCAGCGCCTGACGGGGGGCGGGCGCTGCGGCGTCCATGCGGCGGGGCGGGACATCGGCCCCCGTCGCGCAGATGCGAGACCTGCGGCCTGCGCCGCAGGCGTCATGTCAAAGACGGATCACCGAGATCAGCCGGCCGTAATCCGCCTCGCCTGCATGGGTGGTGCGGCGGAAGGAAAAGAAGCGGTCGGGATCGCTGTAGGTGCAGTGCCGCGTCCATTCCGCGTGCCCCACGCCCGCCGCGCGCAGCCGGTCAAGTCCCAGCGCCGGCAGGTCGAACAGCGCCCGGTCGCCCGGCCCTTGCGCAAAGAAGCGGGCGTTGGCGCGGTCGTCGTCCAGAAACCGTTCGACGAATTCGGGGCCGACCTCATAGGCGCGCTGGCTGATGGTGGGGCCGATCACTGCGGTGATGCGGTCGCGCCGGGCGCCAAGGCCCTCCATCGCGGCGACGGTCGCTTCCAGAACCCCGTCCAGCGTGCCGCGCCAGCCGGCATGGGCGGCGCCGATCACCCCGGCGGTTGCGTCGGCAAACAGCACCGGCTGGCAATCGGCGGTCAGCACCGCCAGCGCCACGCCCGGCGTTGCGGTCACCAGCCCGTCGGCCTTGGGCCGGGTGGTCAGCGGCCCGGTCACATGCACCACATCGGCCGAGTGGACCTGATCCACGGTCACCAGCAGATCGGGGGTCACGCCCATCGCCTCGGCCACGCGCCGGCGGTTGATCGTGACCACCTCGGCCAGATCGCTGGAGCCGGGGCCGCAGTTCAGCCCGGAAAAGATCCCCGAGGAAGCGCCGCCCTTGCGGGTGAAGAACCCGTGGCGAAGGGGGGCCAAGGCGTCGGCCGTCACTATTTCCATCATTCCGCAAATCCTGCTGGCGCCTGACCCTGCGGCGGAAACACCGCCAGCGCCTTGAACAGCGTTCCCATTTCCGCAGCGTCGGTCAAGCGGTGTGATGCGGCCTTGTGGCTTGTCAGCGCCGCGCCGGCAAGCGACTGCGCCAGCCGTGCCGCCCGTGCCGTGATCCCGAGCCGCCCCAGCAGGATGCCCTGGGTGGTGACGGCGGTGGCGCAGGGCGCGGCGGCCGCGGCCAGAGCCTCGAAATCGACATGGGCGGTCAGGTCGGCCTTGCCGGGGCTGTCCAGCGGATCGGCAAAGCGGTGGTGACGCAGCGCCTGAAGCGTATCGCCGCGCGAATGCCAGCCGCCGTAATCCACCACCAGCGCCAGACCGCCGTGGGTGGCGATCCGGCGGGCGATCTCTTGCAGGATCGGCGCGGCGGCGGGGCAGATCTCGACCATCTGGCCGGGTTCGGTATCGGCCAGCCTGTGATCCAGCAGGCCCAGCGGCCCCGCGGGCCCAAGGCCGAAGGCCAGCCGGTCGCCATCAAGCCCGACCATGCGTTCGCGCCAGCCCATCGGGTCGCGGACAAACTGGCGGATCGGCAGCGCGTCGAAGAACTCGTTGGCGATCAGGAACAGCGGTCCGTCAGGCAGGTCGGCGGTCTGGTCCAGCCAGTCCACCGGATGCGTGCCCAGCGTCTGGCGCTGGATCGCGCGCAGGGTGGGCGATGCCTCGACCAGCCGCACCCTTGCCGCCTGATGAAAGCCCGGCACGCCGCGCGTCGCGCGCAGCAGATCGGCCATCAGCGTGCCGCGGCCGGGGCCAAGTTCGGCCAGTGTGAAGGGGGTGGGTGCGCCCTGATCCAGCCAGCCCTGTGCAAGGCACAGGCCCAGAAGTTCCCCGAACATCTGCGACATCTCTGGGGCGGTGGTGAAATCGCCGCCCGCGCCGAACGGATCGCGGGTGGCGTAATAGCCATGGTCGGGATGCAGCAGACACTCGGCCATGTAATCGGCCACCGTCATCGGCCCCGCCGCCGCGATCCTTCGCGCAAGCAGGGCGGCCAGGTCCGTCACGCGCGCCGGCCCTTCCGCAGGATCAGCCAAAGCCCGAAGCCGATCATCGGCAGCGACAGGATCTGCCCCATGGTCAGCCCATAGCCCGCGATCTGCCACGCAAGGCCCAGCGGGTTGCCTTCGCTGACAAATTGCGCATCGGGTTGGCGGACGAACTCGACCACAAAACGGGCGCAGCCGTAGCCGGCAAGGAAGACCCCCGTCACCGCGCCGGGCCAGCGAAGCCAGCCGCGCCGCCAGACAAGGACGGTGATCAGCGCGAACAGCAAAAGGCCTTCCATCGCCGCCTCGTAGAGTTGCGAGGGGTGGCGGGCGCAGATGCCCTCGATCCCGGGGCAGGATTGGGCGGCATCGCCGGGGAAAGCCACGCCCCAGGGCAGGGCGGTGGGCCGGCCCCAAAGCTCGGCGTTGATGAAATTGGCGATCCGGCCCAGCAGCAGGCCCGGCGGGGTCGCCGCCGCCAGCAGGTCGGCCACCGGCAGCACGGGGATACGCTCTTTCAGGCAAAAGCCGACCATTGCGGCCATCACGCCCAGAAAGCCGCCATGGAAGGACATTCCGCCTTCCCACACCTTCAGGATGTCGCCGGGGTTTTCCAGATAATAGCCCGGCTGATAGAACAGCACGAAGCCCAGCCGCCCGCCCAGAATGACCCCAAGGATGACCCATGTCAGCAGCCGCTCGACCTGATCGGCGGTCATTGGCGCCGGGCCCGTCCACAGCCGCGGCGCGGCGATCATCGCCAGCACCAGCCGCCAGCCGATCAGCAGGCCCGCGATATAGGCCAGCGCATACCAGCGCAGGGCGAAGGTCATGCCGAAAAGCTCGACCGAGAACAGATCCGGCGAGATGTCGGGAAACGGGATGTAGGACATGCGTTTTCCTTTCGGCCGCGGTTTTCCGGCGCGGCTGCGGCGAAGTCAACCTTGCGCGCGGGGGGCACCCCGACCATATAGGGCCGATCGCTGGAGGGAACCGCATGCAGACCCGCAACAAATTCTTCGACGACATGTCGCAGCTGATGACCAACGCCATGGGCGTGGCGCAGGGTGCCAAGGCCGAGGCCGAGACGGCGATGAAAAGCCTGATGGACCGCTGGCTCGCCGATCGCGACTTCGTGACCCGTGAAGAGTTCGACGCCGCCCGCGCCATGGCCCAGAAGGCCCGCGAAGAGAACGAGGCGCTGGCCGCCCGCATCGCCGCGCTTGAGGCGAAGCTGAACGCCTGACCGAATCTTCAGGACGGCGCCCGTGGGCGCCGTTTTGCCGGCCGTGGTCCAGCGCCGCGGCCGTCGTGTTTTTGCGCGCCCCCGCTTGGTCCGCGCCGCCCTGTCTTGCCCCTTCTTTCGTATGGATTTCTGACAAAAGGCCCGCGCGGGTCGTCGCAAGACATGTGCCTTTGGCCATAAACCGGGGGCGTCCGATGCCGTTCCATTCGCTAGCCTCTGCGCAAGCCGCAGATCCGCCGAACCCCGTTCTGGCGAGTGGAAGGAACAATTGATGACACCCCTGATTCTTACGGGTGATTTGCGCCTGCAGGATGCCGTGCCGTTGATGCGGCAACTTGAAGAGGCGATTGCCGCCGACGATGTCAGTGTGGATGCCTCGGCGGTGACGGATGCCGATGCCGCTGTGGTGCAGGTGCTGCTGGCGGCGCGCGAAACCGCCCGCCTGCTGGGGCGCAGGCTTTTGCTGCCGCGTGCGGCGGCCGGACCGCTGGCCGCGCGCTTTGCCGCGCTGGCGCTGGATGCGGATGACGCGCCCGACCTGCTTGATGCTGCGGTGGCCGCATGACCAGGACCGTTCTTGCTGTCGACGATTCTCCGTCGATCCGCTGCATGGTCGCGATGACCCTGCGCGAGGCTGGCTATCAGGTGATCGAGGCGACCGACGGTCAGGAAGGGCTGGAAAAGGCCCTGTCCCATCCGATCGATGCCATCATCACCGATCAGAACATGCCCAACCTCGATGGACTCGGATTTATCAGGAAATATCGCGAACATCCGTCCAGCAAGGGCAAGCCCATTATCTTTTTGTCCACGGATTCCGCCGACAGTCTCAAGCAACAGGCCCGCGATGCAGGTGCGCTGGGGTGGATGGTCAAGCCGTTCACCCAGGCGCAGTTGCTCGCCGTCATCAAGAAGGTGCTCGGATGATGGACGACGATATGATGACCGTCTTCCGGCAGGAAGCGACGGATTTGATCGAGAGTCTCGAACGTGGACTTCTCGACCTCGCAGACCAGCCGGAGGATCGTGATCTGGTGAACGCGGTGTTCCGCGACCTGCACACGATCAAGGGATCGGGGGCGATGTTCGGCTTTACCGACATGGCCGCCTTCGTCCATGTGTTCGAATCGGCCTTCGACCTCTTGCGCTCGGGGCAGGCCGCGGTCACGCCTGAAATCATCCGCCTGTCGCTGTCGGCGCGCGATGAGATCATCGGTTTCCTTGGCGGCCAGCCCGACCCGGAAGGCCGGCGCGAGGCGATCCTTGCCGCGCTGGGCGCGGCCGTCGCGGGCGTCGGCGGTGCCGCGTCTGCCCCTGCGGCCCCGGCCGAGGTCGCACTCGTCCCGGTTGGTGGCCAGCGACTGCATTTCCGCCTTCTGGGCAATGCCCTTGCGCTGGGCGCCCGCCCCGACCTGTTGCTGAACGAACTGCGCGAACTGGGGGCGACGGACATCCGTGCCGATCTTTCGCAGGTGCCGGCACTGGATGCGCTGGACCCGGAAATCTGCACGATCGGCTGGTCGATGTGCCTTCCGGCCGGCACCTCGCGCGATGCGATCGACGGGATCTTCCTGTTCAACGAGGCTGATATCCGGCTGGATCCGATCGAGGCCGAGGCGCCCGCCGCCCCCGTGGTGGTGGCCGAGGCCCGTCCCGTTTCGGTGCCCGTGCCCACGGCGAAGAAGCCTGTCGAGGACGCGCCGGTCACGGCCGACCGCGGCGGCGCCACGATGCGTGTGGCGGCCGAACGGCTGGATCATCTGATGGACCGCGTGGGCGAACTGGTGATTGCCGACGCGCGCCTGCTGCAACTGGCCCAGCAAAGCCGCGACCCGGCGCTGATGGCCGCGGCCGAGGAAATCAGCCGTCTCGCGGCCGGCCTGCGCGATACCACGATGCGGATCAGGATGGTGCCGGTTCGTTCGATGATCGGCCGGTTCCGCCGCCTGATCCATGGTCTGTCCGAAACCGTGGCCAAGCCGGTCAACTTCGTCGTGCGCGGTGAAGATACCGAACTTGACAAGACCGTGATCGAGCAGCTGGCCGATCCGATCGTGCACATGCTGCGCAATTCTATGGACCACGGGCTTGAAACCCCGGCCGAGCGGCAGGCCGCCGGCAAGCCAGCCGAGGGCCAGGTTACGCTCGAGGCGGAATACTCCGGTGCCGAGGTGGTGATCCGCATCGGTGACGACGGGCGTGGTCTGAACCGCGACCGCATCCGCGCCAAGGCGGTGGCGAACGGTGTTATCAGCGCCGACGCTCTGCTGACCGATGCGGCGATGAATGCCCTGATCCTGGAACCCGGTTTCTCGACCGCCGAAGCCATCACCGAGCTTTCGGGCCGCGGTGTCGGCATGGATGTGGTGAAAAAGACCATCGAAGGGCTGCGCGGCTCGATCGAGGTCGATTCGGTCGAGGGTCGCGGCACCACCTTTACCCTGCGTCTGCCGCTGACTCTGGCGATCATCGAAGGGCTTCTGGTCGAAGTTGCCGGCGAACGGTTCTCGATCCCGCTCGCGGCGGTGCAAGAGATCGTCGAGCTTCCGCCTGACAAGCTCGAGGCCGATGGCGGCGCCGATTTTCTTGACGTGCGCGACCGGCTGGTGCCCCTGGTGCGGCTGCGGCGGATGTTTGGCAGCCAGGGTGAGCCTGACGCCTATCAGACCGTGGTGATCGTGCGTGCCGGTGACACCCGCGCGGGTGCGGTGGTCGATCGGATCATCGGCACCAACCAGATCGTCATCAAGCAGATGTCCCGCCTTCATGCAGGGGTTCGTGCCTTCTCGGGGGCAACCATTCTGGGCGATGGCACGGTGGCGCTGATCCTCGACGTGCCGCATCTGGCCGGCGTGGGGCAGGGGGTCGATGATCGCACAAGAGGAGCGGCGGCATGAACAACGTCGTGGAACTGAAGACCGCCTCGCTGATGACGGTCGTGACGATGCGGCTTGGCCGGCAGATGCTGGCCATCCCGGCCTCGGCGCTGCGCGAGATCCTGGACCCGCTGCCGGTGACACGCGTGCCCACCGCCGACCGCTCGGTCTGGGGCGTCATCAACGTCCGCGGTGCCGTGGTGCCGCTGGCCGAACTGCGCTTCGCGTTCGGCATCCCCGAGGAACCCGCGACCGAGGCCAGCAAGATGCTGGTGCTTGATGTCGATGTCGCCGGAGAGCCGATCGTGGTGGCCGTCTGTGCCGATGCGGTGCTGGAAGTGGCCGAACTCGACCGTCACACGATCGAGCCGTTGCCGCCGAAAGGCAGCGCCTGGCCACATGCCTTCGTCCACGGCGTGTTCCGGACACCGAAGGGCCTGCTGCTGTTTCCCAACCTTGGCAACATCTTCGCAGCCCAGGCTTCGGCCGCGGGCACGGCGCTTGCCTCCTGATCGCCGCGGATGGGCAGCGCGTCCCAGTATCGGCGGCTCAGGACGGGTCTCGTTGCCATGCCTTTGCGGGTGGATGGTGACCCCGCCACTCCTCTGATGTCCGCAGGCCGACATCCGCACCTGTCTCCGGCCTCTGTCGGAGACAGGTCACCAACCGACTTCCCCCGAGCCGCGCCCCGCGGCCTCGACCCTCGAGCACGATCCGGAGAATTGTGATGACCTTGATGCCGGCTTCCTCTGCCACGCTGCAGCCAGAGTTCGCCGCCCGTGGCGAAACGCCGCCGGTGGTGACCTTCTCCGCCGGCGAGGCGCTTTACGCTCTGCCGGTGGAGCGGGTGCAGGAAATCCTTGATCTGCGTCCCATCGCGCCGCTGCCCAATGCCCCGTCGCATCTTCTCGGCCTGTGTGAGGTCCGCGGTGCTGGCGTGCCGGTGGTGGACCTGCGCAGCCTGCTGGCGCTTGGTCCGGCCGAGGATACGGGGCAGACCCGGATCCTTGTCACCTGGGTGCAGAATGGTGATGCGCGGATCGTCGTCGGCATCAAGACCGAACGCGTCATCGAGGTGACGGCCCTTGATGAGGGCCGGATGCAGGAGATGAGCGGCGCCGACATGCTGAACTGGACCGACAACGCCGTTCTTGGCATCGGCAAGCGGAACGGCGCCTTTGTCACGCTTCTCGATATCGACCGGCTGATGGACCCATCCCGCCTTGTGCCAAGCGCATGGTCGGACATCCGGCAGGGCGGGCTGCAATGAATCAGCCGCTGCGCCAGCAACACGATCAAAGGTTCTCGGACCTGATCCGCACCCGGACTGGCATCCAGCTGCCGGTACACCGGCGGCAGATGATCGAATCCCGTCTGCGCCCGCGCATAGCAGCACTTGGTGCCAAGGGGTTCGACGGCTATCTTGCGCAGCTTTTCGATCATGGCCGGCTTGAAGAAGAACTGCCGTTGGTCATTGATCTCCTGACCACCAACAAGACGGATTTCTTTCGTGAATCCAGTCACTTCGATTTCCTCTCCCGCGAAATTCTGCCCGAGGCGATCCGTCGGGCCTCGCCTCATGCACCGCGCCTGAAGATCTGGAGCGCGGCCAGTTCGGAAGGGGCCGAGGCCTATACCACCGCCATCGTGCTGGCCGAAGCGCAACGGGCGGGCAAACGGTTCTCTTATGCGATCCTTGGCACCGATATCTCGCAGCGCATGCTCGAACGCGCGCAAAGGGCAATCTACAGTCAGGAACAGCTTTCGCCGGTTCCCGCAGAATTTCGGGCACGCTACACGATGCAGGGGCGTGCGCCGGCCCATGCCGGCACCGCGCGCATCGTGCCCGAACTGCGCGACCGCGTGCAGTTCATGCATCTGAACCTGATGGACAGCAGCTATCCGGTCGACCGCGATGTCGATGTGATTTTCCTGCGCAACGTGCTGATCTATTTCGGGCCCGAGGATCAGGCCGCCGTGGTGTCCCGCATGGTCAGCCATCTGCGCCCCGGTGGCCATCTGATCGTCGGCCACTCGGAATCGATGGTGGTCAGCCACCCGCACATGACCCAACATTCGCCCTCCATCTTCCGGAAGACCTGACAATGGCCATTCGCCCGGCAGCCCATCAGAGCCCGACCCGCGTTCTTATCGTCGATGATTCCGCCGCCGCCCGTGCGATGTTCAAGGTCATCGTCGAAAGCGATCCGGCGTTGCAGGTCATGGCAGCGGTTCCGGATGCCTATTCTGCGGCGCGCACGATGCGCACCGAACTGCCGGATGCCATCCTTCTCGATCTGGAAATGCCGGGGATGGACGGGCTGACCTTCCTGCGCAAGATCATGCAACAGCATCCGATTCCGGTCGTTGTCTGTTCCAGCCATGTCGGGGCGGGCACGGACACGATGGTGGCCGCGCTTGAACTCGGCGCCAAGGAAGTGATTGCCAAGCCGGCCGCGCGCAATGAAATCGAACGTCAGGAAGCTTCGATCCGGATCTGCGACGCCATCCGTGCGGCGACCGAAACCGGCCGCCGTCGCAGCCAGCCCGAACCGCGCCCGCTTGCCCCGGGTCCCAAGCTGACCGCGGACGAGATCCTTCCCGCCCGCCCGCCCCGTCCCGTTCCCGAAACCATGCCGGTGGTGTGCATCGGCGCCTCGACCGGCGGGACCGAGGCGCTGCGCGACGTGCTGACGGCGCTTCCGGCTTCGGCGCCGCCGATCGTGATCGTTCAGCATATGCCGCGTGGCTTCACCGGCGCTTTTGCCCGCAGGCTCGATTCGCTTTGTGCCATCGAGGTTCTTGAAGCCGAAGATGACATGCAGGTTCTGCCCGGCCGTGCGATCATCGCGCAGGGTGACCGCCACCTGCTGCTGCGCCGGCGCAATCAAGGCTATCGGGTTTCGGTCGTGGATGGGGCCTATGTCTGCCGCCATCGTCCCTCGGTGGATGTGCTGTTCCGCTCGGCCGCGCAAGAGGCGGGAGCCAATGCGCTGGGGATCATCATGACCGGGATGGGGGATGACGGCGCCCGGAGCATGGCCGAGATGCGCGCGGCCGGCGCCGAAACCATTGCGCAGAATGAAGAAACCTGTGTCGTCTACGGGATGCCGCGGGAAGCCGTTGCCCATGGTGGGGTCCAGAAGATCGAGCCGCTTGACAAGCTTGCAAGCCGGATCATCGAGTTCGGGCGCCGGAATGCCGAGAGGATGATACGATGAAATTCGACCCCTCGCTGCTTGACTGCACCGGCCATGCGCAGCCCGCCAATCCCTTGGATTTCGTTCTGCTCAGCACCGAGCAGACATTTCTGCGCGCGGGCGAGACGCTCTCGCAGGCGGTGGGGCATCTGAACGGTCTGCGAAAGGATTTCGGTCGGCTCGAGGCGGCCCTTGGCCCGGCGCGCAACGGCCGCTTTCTGGAACTGACAACCGAGACCGGCACTCAGATCATCGCTCTGGCCGACGAGTTCGCCCGGTTCGAGGCGGCGGCCCGTGCGTTGCGCTCGGCCATCGGGGCGATGCGGTCGGAAGTGACGGATCTGATGGCGACAATCCGGGCCATTTCCATCGTCAAGTTGCAGGCCCGCATCATCGGCAACATGTTGACCAGCTCGCGCCAGCGGGTCGAAGCCTTCACCGGCGGCCTGACCCGAATGGCAGCCGAAGCCGCCGATCTGGTGGCCGAAGTCGACGAGGCCATGGTCGAGGTCGCCGCCGAAACCGATGCGATGGATGCCGAGGCGATCCACCTGTCGCAGACGCTGCGCGAGGTGGTTCTGCCCAGCCTTGCCGCGATAGGCGCCACCGCGACCGAGGTGCAGGCCGACCGGCATCGCCTTGGACAGGGCAACGAGGCGTTGGCGCGGCGCATGGACGGCATTTTCGCCGCCGTTTCGGAACTGATTCTGGCATTGCAGGCTGGCGACAGTGCGCGGCAGCGGCTGGAACATGTCCGCTATGTCACGTCGGATGCGTTTGCCCGCGCGGGCGACGATCCGGGGGTGCAGGCGACATTGCTCGATCTGGGGGTGGGGCTGACCGATGGCGCGCTGCGCCACCTCGCCGGCGATCTGGATGCGGCGACACGGCGTTTCCGTGATGTGCAGGACAATGCGGCGCTTGCCATCGGCTCGGCCCGCAGCCTGTATCTGGAAGGCCCCCGTCGCGGTGGCAGCGCGATTCACAGCATGACCGACCACGCCGAGGCCGTTGTCGGCGGGCTGGGGCGTTGCGGCGAACATCTGCGCGCGCTGTCCGCCCATGCCGCGCGGGTGGCGGCCCATCTTGAAACCATCCGCCATCACGAAGAACGGATGCGCCGGATCGAGGATCTGGTGCGGCTGTTCGGCCTGAATGCGGTGATCGTCTGCGCCAAACTGGGGCAAGAGGGGCGCGCGCTTCAGGAAATCTCGCGTCAGCTTCGGGATCTGACGCAGGTTTCGGCTGCTGTTTTCACCCGGCTGCACGGCCGTCTGGAAGTGACACAGGAACGCGCCGCCGCCATCGGCACCGAGGCGGTGGCGGGTCTGGAACAGGAAATGGCCCGCGTTGCCGCCGGGGCGCTGGCGATTCAGGAAATTCTGGGCGAAGCCGATCAGGTTCACAGCGAGACCGGCCATGCCTTTGGCAAGGCGGGGCGCATCCTGACGGCGAGCCTGGATACGGCGGCCGGGCTGATGGCCGGTTATCGGCGCAACCTGACCAGCGTTCATGTGTTCATGGAACATACCGCGCGTCGCCGCGAAGCCCTGCCGGTGCTTGCGACCAGAGTTGAAGCCGACACCGACGCCGCGGCGCTGCTGGCTTCGGTCCGGGAGATCTACACCGTACCGGACGAACGCCACATTCACGACCGGATCGTGGAAGGTACGCCCACCCCGTCCGCGCCGCCTGTGGACCCGGCGGCCGAGCCAAGCGACGATCTTGCAGACATCTTCTTCTGATCGGCGGTCACGGGGTTTCCTGCGAAGGCGGCCCGCGTCCGTCTGCTTCTCGACCGCCACAGCCGGCGGTGGGATGTCGGCCGGATGCGGCAGCCCTGCGCAACTCTGTCGGCTATGACCCGGCGGTGGGATGTCGGCCGGCAGCGGCAACCCTGTAGGATATGATCCGGCGGCAGGATGTCGGCCGGATGCGGCAGCCCTGCGCAACCCCGTCGGCTATGACCCGGCGGTGGGCAACCGGAGGCCGTCAGTTGCCTTCAGCCCTTCCAGCTTTCCCGTTTGCGGTAAAGCGTCGAGGGCGACACATCCAGCACCCGCGCGGCCTTGGGAACCGATCCGCCGTGGCGGGCGATGGTGGCCTCGATCACGATCTGTTCGATCTCGGCCAGGGTTCGGCCGATCAGCCCGTTCAGAATTGGCTCGGACGAAGTGGGCAGGGCGCCCGGCAGGGCCACATCCACCGGCAGATCCTGATCCGAAAAGTCATCGGGCAGCATCCGCGGCGTGACAAGTCCCCCGTCGTTCAGCACCACGACGTTGCGGATCACGTTCAGCACTTGCCGCACATTCCCAGGCCAGGGATGGCGGCGAAACAGTGCCGCCACCTCGGGATCGAGCCCGGTGAATTCGCGCCCTTCTTCGGCGGCGAAGCGCGACAGGGCGGCTTCGGCGATCTCGATCACATCGTCGCCGCGCTCGCGCAGCGGGGGCATGTGAACCGGCACCACATAAAGCCGATAGTACAGATCCTCGCGGAAATGGCCGCGGCGGACCGCATCCAGCGGGTCGCGGTTGGTGGCGCAGACGATGCGGACATTGACCTTGCGTGGCCGCGTCGCGCCCACCGGCTGAACCGTCGAGGTCTGAAGAAAGCGTAGCAGCTTGGTCTGAAGCGCGGGCGCCATCTCGCAGATCTCGTCCAGAAACAGCGTGCCGCCATCGGCTGCCGCCGCGGCCCCCGGCTTGTCGGCAATCGCGCCGGTGAAACTGCCCTTCACATGGCCGAACACTTCGGATTCCAGCAGATCCTGCGGAATCGCGCCACAGTTCAGGGCGATGAACGGGCCGCTGGCACGGGGCGAATTGGCGTGAACCGCCAGTGCGCAAAGCTCTTTCCCGGTGCCGCTTTCGCCGGTGATGAACACCGTCGCCATCGACCGCGCAGCCGAGCGAATCTTGGATTGGATCCGCTCCATCGCATCGGACGAGCCCAGAAAACTGCCCGAAAGCACCACCGGCGCTTCGGGTTCGGGCACGGCCCGGCGGGGCTGGCGCGGTGTCCGCGCCTGCGAGGCATTCTCGACCGCGCCAAGAAAACGCTGTTCGTCGAAGGGTTTGACCAGAAACTCATGCGCGCCGGCACGCATCGCCTCGACCGCCTTGTTGATCGAGCCGTTGGCCGTGATCACGATCACATTGGTCTCGGGGCGCAGGCGCAGCATGTCCTGCATCAGGTCAAGCCCGTCGCGGTCCGGCAGCATCAGATCCAGAAGCACCACCGAGGGCGTCACCTCGTGGAAGCGCGCCAGCCCTTCCGCGGCCGTCCCCGCCACCGCGACCCGGTGCCCGGCAGAGGCCAGCACCGAGCGATAGACCATCTGAAGCGAAGGTGTATCCTCGATCAGCAGGATATGTCGCGGCCGCGCATTGTCCGGTGCCGAGGCCGTGCGGGGTTTCGCCTCGGCCCCGCCTTGTCGGACCGGCGCACTCATCTGCCGTCCCTTTTCTGCGCGACATAGCCCAGCAACGTGTCAAGTCGGGCCAGAAGTTCGGGGTGCAGCACCGACGCGCCTTCGTGATCGTGACGGTGGGCGGCGGCGTTCATCACCTCGGCCAGCCGCTGCAATTCGACCGCGCCGACCGTTCCGGCAAGGCTGACCAGCACATGGGTCTGGGCGCGGATCTCGTTCCAGTCGTCGGCCGACAGGGCACGGTCCAGCCGATCCCGCACCCCGCGCAGGTCAAGGTGCATCCGGTGCAGCAGTTCGGCCGCCGTATCGGGGCCGGCGATGTCCAGCAGGCGCTGAAAGCGGTCTTCGTCGATGCAACCGGGGGTGAGGGTGGGTTCGTCCATTGCGGCCTCGGCCAGAAAGGCTGCCGCGCGGTCGACATGGCCGCACAGGTCGGTCAGCGCCTGCCGCAGCGGCCGCGCGAAGGCGGCAATGTCGGCGCCCAGATCGGATTCAAGCCGGGCCAGGCAGATCATCGTCTCGTTCAGGCCGGCGGCCAGCTCGCCGCTAAGCGCAAGCCTTCCGGCGCGGTCTCCGCAGACCACCACAGTGTCCGAGCCGAGGTTCGGCGCATTGAGAGGGGCCGTCATGGGTGTGAACCTGAGTAGCGTCGTATTGCCGGTGCAGGTTAGCCTTTGGGCCAACAAAGTCCAGCCCGGCGTTCATCCCTGGGTTGAGCAAAAGCGCGCCGCGGGCAGGGCCGCGGCGCGCAGGAAGGGTCAGGCCTTGGGATAGCCCATTTCCAGCAGGGACTCTCGGATCTCGTCCAGGATGGCCGGATCGTCGATGGTTGCGGGCATCTTGAAATCCTGCCCGTCGGCGATCTTGACCATGGTTCCGCGCAGGATCTTGCCCGAGCGCGTCTTGGGCAGGCGGTCCACCACGCAGGCGCGCTTGAAGTCGGCCACCGGGCCGATCTTGTCGCGCACCAGTTGCACACATTCCTTCACCACATCCGCCGGTTCGCGGCCAGAACCCTTGTTGAGGCACAGGAAGCCCAGCGGAGACTGGCCCTTCAGCGCATCCGAGACGCCGATCACCGCACATTCCGCCACATCGGTGTGGCTGGCGAGGATTTCCTCCATCGCGCCGGTCGACAGGCGGTGTCCGGCCACGTTGATCACATCGTCGGTTCGGGCCATGATGTAGACATAGCCATCCTCGTCGATATAGCCGGCGTCGCCGGTTTCGTAATAGCCGGGGAAGTGCGACAGATAGCTTTTCTTGAACCGCTCTTCCGCGTTCCACAGCGTGGGCAGCGTGCCGGGGGGCAGCGGCAGTTTGATCGCGATGGCGCCCAGTTCGCCCGCGCCAAGCTGGTGGCCGCCTTCGTCCAGAACGCGCACGTCATAGCCCGGCATCGGCACCGTCGGGCTGCCGATCTTCACCGGCAGTTGCTGGATGCCGATCGGGTTCGCGGCGATCGCCCAGCCGGTTTCGGTCTGCCACCAGTTGTCAACCACCGGCACGTTCAGGTTCCGCTGCGCCCAGACCACGGTATCGGGGTCGGCGCGTTCGCCGGCAAGGAACAGCGCCTTCAACGAGCGCAGGTTGTAATCCTCGATCAGCTTGCCCTGCGGGTCTTCGCGCTTGATGGCGCGCAGCGCGGTGGGGGCGGTAAAGAAGGTCTTGACCTTGTTGTTCTGCATCACGCGCCAGAAGGCGCCGGCGTCGGGGGTGCCGACGGGTTTGCCTTCATAGACGATGGTGGTGGCGCCCGCGATCAGCGGACCATAGCAGATATAGCTGTGGCCTACGACCCAGCCCACATCCGAGGCGGCCCAGAACACGTCGCCCGCGTTGATGTCGTAGATCGCCTTCATCGTCCATTTCAGCGCGACGAGATGGCCCCCCGTTGCCCGCACCACGCCCTTCGGCTGGCCGGTCGTGCCCGAGGTGTAAAGGATATAGGCGGGGTGGTTGCCCTCGACCGGGACACATTCCGCAGGCTCGACGCCATACTGGAAGGTGTGCCACGCGACGTCGCGGCCTTCGACCAGCTTGGCCACTTCCTGCTCGCGCTGGAAGATCACGCAGAAGTCGGGCTTGTGGGTGGCTTCTTCGATCGCCTGATCCAGAAGCGGCTTGTAATGGACCACGCGGCTGGGTTCCAACCCGCAAGAGGCCGCGATGATCGCCTTGGGCTTGCAGTCGTCGATCCGCACGGCCAGCTCATGCGCGGCAAAGCCGCCGAACACCACCGAATGGATCGCGCCCAGACGGGCGCAGGCCAGCATCGCTTCCAGCGCCTCGGGGATCATCGGCATGTAGATGATGACGCGGTCGCCCTTCTCGATGCCCTTGGCGCGCAACGCACCGGCAAGCGAGGCCACGCGGGCCTGAAGCTCGGCATAGGTGATGCCCTTCGACGAATGGGTGATCGGGCTTTCGTGCACGATCGCGATCTGCTTGCCGCGGCCGGCTTCCACATGCCGGTCCACCGCGTTCCAGCAGGTGTTCACCATCCCGTCGGCGAACCATTCGTAGAACGGCGCCTTGTCCTCGAACAGCGCCTTCGAGGGCGGGCTCACCCAGTCGATCTCTTCGGCCGCCTTCATCCAGAAGCCGTTGGGATCTTCCAGAGACCACTTGTAAAGGCTTGCGTATGCCATCGTATACCCTCCCTCGATCTGCATGTTCTGTTACGCCGCGCCTTTCCGGGGCGCAAGAATGTTTCAAGGGTGTTTCAGATCCTCTGGCGCGGCCTTTGGTCACGTTTTGCGCTACCATCGGCCGCATCCGCCCGCGGTAAAAATATCATTTCGACATGTTCAGCCGTAATGCGCGACCGGCGTCCCCGCCAGCGCCGACATGTTCAGCAGCCCGCGTGCCGTAATCGAAGCCGTGACGATATGGGCAAGGTTGCCCATTCCCATCAGGATCGGCCCGACCTCCAACCCGTTTGCTTTCACCTTGAGAATGTTGCGTACCCCCGAGGCCGCATCCGAATTGGCAAAGACCAGCACGTTCGCCGCGCCATTGAACCGCCCGCCGGGGAAGATCCGGTCGCGGATCGACTGATCCAGCGCGGCATCGATGTGCATTTCGCCCTCATAGGCGAAATCGGGGCGGCGGGCGTCAAGGATCTCCAGCGCCGCGCGCATCCGCCGCCCGGTGGAACAATCAAGGTTCCCGAACTGCGACGAGGCACACAGCGCCACCTTCGGCGCCAGCCCGAACCGGCGGACATGGCGCGCGGCGCCGATCACCGTGTCGGCGATCTGCTCGGGTGTGGGTTCGTGATGCACATGGGTGTCGGCGATGAACAGCGGCGCGTCCTCCATGATCATCAGCGACAGCGCCCCCACCGGCCGCAGCCCGCCCCGTGCAAGGATCTGGGTGACATAGTTCAGGTGCCACAGATACTGGCCATAGGTGCCGCAGATCAGGCTTTCCGCCTCGCCCCGCTGCACCATGATCGCGCCGATCGCAGTGGTGTTGGTGCGCATCACCGCCCGCGCGGTGTCGGGCGTCACGCCGCGCCGCGCCATCAGCGCGTGATAGCTTTCCCAGTAGTCGCGATAGCGCGGGTCATGCTCGGGGTTCACCAGATGGAAATCGCGTCCGGGCCGGATCGGCAGACCCGCCCGCTCGCAGCGCGCCTCGACCACCTCGGGCCGGCCGATCAGGATCGGCTTGTGGACGGTCTCCTCCAGCACCGCATTGGCGGCCCGCAGCACGCGCTCGTCCTCGCCCTCGGCAAAGACGATCCGCCGCGATTCGCGCGACGAGGCTTCGAACACCGGCCGCATGATCAGCGCCGACCGGAAAACCGAGCCATCCAGCCGCTGCCGATAAGCCGCAAGATCGGCCACGGGCCGCGTCGCCACCCCGGTTTCCATCGCGGCGCGGGCAACGGCACTCGCCACAACCCCGATCAGCCGCGGATCGAACGGCTTCGGGATCAGATAGTCAGGGCCGAAACTCATCTGCTCGCCCTTGTAGGCGGCGGCGGCCTCGGCGCTGGTGGTGGTGCGGGCAAGGCTGGCGATGCCCTCGATGCAGGCCAGTTGCATCTCGTCGTTGATCGTGGTCGCACCCACATCCAACGCCCCGCGGAAAATGAAGGGGAAACACAGGACGTTGTTGACCTGATTGGGATAATCCGACCGCCCGGTGGCGATGATCGCATTGGCGCGGACGGATCGCACCGCGTCGGGCAAAATCTCCGGTGCCGGATTGGCCAGCGCGAACACGATCGGACGCTCGGCCATCTTCGCCACCATCGCCGGCGTCAATACCCCCGGCCCCGACAGGCCAAGAAACAGATCCGCCCCTTCGATCACCTCATCCAGCGTGCGCAGATCGGTGTCCTGGGCGTAATCCGCCTTCTGGGCCGTCATCTCGACCTCGCGGCCTTTCCAGACCAGCCCGGCAATATCGCACAGCCAGACGTTCTCGCGCCGCACCCCCAGCTTCAACAGCATGTTCAGGCAGGCGATGCCCGCCGCGCCGCCCCCCGTGGACACAACCTTGATGTCCTGAAACCGCTTGCCCGCCACATGCAGCGCGTTGGTGGCGGCCGCCCCCACCACGATGGCGGTGCCATGCTGATCGTCATGAAACACCGGAATGTTCATCCGCTCGCGACACAGCTTTTCGACGATGAAACAGTCGGGCGCCTTGATGTCTTCCAGATTGATCGCGCCAAAGGTCGGCTCCAGCGCACAGACGATGGCCGCCAGCTTTTCCGGATCGGGCTCGTTCAACTCGATATCGAAACAGTCGATGCCGGCGAACTTCTTGAACAGGACGGCCTTGCCCTCCATCACCGGCTTGGCCGCCAGCGCACCGATATTGCCCAGCCCCAACACGGCCGTCCCGTTCGTCACCACGCCGACCATGTTGCCGCGCGCCGTATAGCGGCTTGCCGTACCCGGATCGGCCTTGATCTCCAGACAGGCCTCGGCCACCCCCGGCGAATAGGCCCGCGCCAGATCGCGCCCGTTCGCAAGCGGCTTCGTCGCCCGGATCTCCAGCTTCCCGGGCTTGGGAAACTCGTGATAATCCAGTGCCGCATGCCGCGCGTTGTCCTGCCTGACCTCGTCCATTCCGTCCTCCCCGAAAGACGCCCCACGACTAAATCATTCCTCACGCCACGCAACCGCGATCCGGCCCCTGCTTTCAGTCTGGCCCAAATATCCCGCGGGGGTCCGGGGGCGCGAAGCCCCCGGCGCCATGCCCCCCGCACCCCGCTTGCATCCCGCAGCCCCGCGCCCCAATGTCGGGGCGTCGAACCCGCGAGGCCCCCATGTCCCTGCTCAACGCCGCCACCGCGGTGCGCCAGAACGCCTATGCCCCGTATTCCCGCTTCAAGGTGGGGGCCGCGCTGCGCACCGCATCGGGCGCGATCCATGTCGGCTGCAACGTCGAGAACGTGGCCTACCCCGAGGGCACCTGTGCCGAGGCCGGCGCCATCGCCGCCATGGTCGCCGCCGGCGAGACCCGCATCGCCGAGATTCTCGTGATCGCCGACAGCCCGGCGCCGGTCCCGCCCTGTGGCGGCTGCCGGCAGAAGATCGCGGAATTCGCGCCGCAGGATGCCGCGGTCACACTTTGCACCACCGACGGGCAAATCCTGTACACCACGGTGGCGGATCTGCTGCCCGGCACCTTCACCCGGTCGCATATGGACCGCGCGTGATGGACGCGCGCTCGATCAACAGCCGGCTGCGGCGCGGCGAGTCTCCCTCGGCCGCGGAACTGCAATGGTTTGCGCAGGGGCTGGCCTCGGGTCATGTCACCGATGCGCAGGCGGGTGCCTTTGCCATGGCGGTCTGCCTGCGCGGGCTGGGCGAAGATGGCCGCGTGGCGCTGACCCGCGCGATGCGCGACACCGGCAAGGTGCTGGAATGGGATCTGCCCGGCCCGGTGCTGGACAAACATTCCACCGGCGGGATCGGCGATTGCACCTCGCTGCTGCTGGCGCCGGCGCTGGCGGCCTGCGGGGCCTTCGTGCCGATGATCTCGGGCCGCGGCCTTGGCCATACCGGCGGCACGCTGGACAAGCTCGAGGCCATTCCCGGCTTCCGCGTCACTCTGGGCGAGGATCGCCTGCGCGCCCAGATCGAGGATGTCCGCTGCGCCATCGTCGCCGCCGATGACAGCATGGCCCCCGCCGACCGCCGGCTTTACGCCATCCGCGACGTGACCGGCACGGTGGAATCGATCGACCTCATCACCGCTTCGATCCTGTCGAAAAAGCTGGCGGCGGGGCTGGAAGGGTTGGTGCTGGATGTCAAGGTCGGCTCGGGCGCGTTCCTGCCCACGATGGACGAGGCCCGCGCATTGGCCCATGCGCTGGTCTCGACCGCGCAGGGCGCGGGATGCATGACCGCGGCGCTGATCACCGACATGAGCCAGCCGCTGGCCACCGCGGCCGGCAACGCGCTGGAGGTGATCGAGGTGATGGAGACCCTGACCGGCACATCGATCAACGCGGCGCTTTGGGATGTGACGGTGGCGCTGGGCGGCGAGGCGCTGGCGCTGGGCGGTATCGCCGCCGACGCCGACGACGGCGCCGCGCGGATCGAACAGGCGCTGGAAAGCGGCCATGCCGCCGAATATTTCGCCCGCATGGTGGCCGCGCAGGGCGGGCCGGTCGATTTCGTCGAACGCTGGCCTGACCGGCTGCCCTCGGCCCCGGTGATGCGCGAGGTGCCGGCCCTGCGGCCGGGCTTCGTTCTGCGCATCGACACCGCGGCGCTGGGGCAGGCGGTGGTGCGTCTGGGCGGCGGCCGGCTGCGCGAGTGCGACCGGGTGAACCCCTCGGTCGGGCTGTCCGACATCGCCGGCATCGGCGAGGAAGTCAGCGAGGATCTTCCCCTTGCCATGGTTCATGCCGCCAGCGAAGCGGATGCCGATGCCGCCGTTGCCGCGATTCAGGCCGCCTATGCCGTCGCCGATCAGGAACCGGCCGAGCCGCTGCTGATCCACGAAAGGATCGCCTGATGCCGCGCGCCTTCCTGATCGTCATGGATTCGGTTGGCTGCGGCGGTGCCCCCGATGCCGCGGCCTTTGGCGATGCGGGTGCCAACACGCTTGGCCATATCGCCCTTGCCTGCGCCGAAGGCCGCGCCGATCAGGGCAGGGCGGGCCCCTTGCGGCTGCCCACGCTGGACGGGCTGGGCCTTGGTGCCGCGATCCGGCTGGCCTCGGGGGCCCGCGCGCCGGGTCTTGGCGCCGCGCCGCAGGGCCGCTGGGGCGCCGCGACCGAGGTCTCGAAGGGCAAGGACACGCCCTCGGGTCATTGGGAACTGGCCGGCGTTCCGGTGCCATGGGATTGGCATTTTTTCCCCGACACCCACCCCGCCTTTCCCGACAGCCTGACCGCCGAGATCTGCCGCCTTGCCGGAACCGACGGCATCCTTGGCAACTGCCATGCCTCGGGCACGGCCATCATCGAGGATCTGGGGGCCGCGCATCTGCGCACGGGCTGGCCGATCTGCTATACATCCGCCGACAGCGTGCTTCAGATCGCGGCGCATGAGGAACGGTTCGGTCTTGACCGGCTGCTGGCGCTGTGCGCGGCGCTGGCGCCCACGGTTCATGCAATGCGGGTGGGCCGGGTGATCGCGCGCCCTTTCACCGGCCCCGAAGGCGCCTTTGCCCGCACCCCCAACCGGCGCGATTTCGCCATCGTCCCCCCGGCGCCGACGCTGCTGGATGTGGCCGCCGGCGCGGGCCGGGCGACCCATGCCGTCGGCAAGATCGGCGACATCTTCTCGCATCGCGGCATCGGCCGCTTGCACAAGGGTCGCGACGATGCCGCCCTGTTCGACCAGCTGGATGCGCTGGCCGAGACGGCCGAAGACGGCGCGCTGATCTTCGCCAATTTTGTCGAGTTCGACACCCTTTACGGCCACCGCCGCGATGTGGCGGGCTATGCCCGGCATCTGGAATGGTTCGATGCGCGGGCCGGCGCCTTCCTTGCCCGCCTGCGCACCGGCGATGTCGCGATCTTCACCGCCGACCATGGCAACGACCCCACCTTTCGCGGCACCGAGCACACGCGCGAACGGGTGCCGGTGCTGGTCGCCGGTGCCGGGGTGGGCGAAATCGGGCTGTGCGGCTTTGCCGATGTGGCGGCCTCGGTTTCGGCGCATCTTGGCCTGCTGTCGCCCGGCCCGGGAAGGAGCTTCCTGTGACCCTGCCCAAGATCGAGCTTCACCTGCATCTGGAAGGCGCGGCCCCGCCCGCCTTCATCCGCGGCCTGTCGCGGGAAAAGAAGATCGACATCTCGGGCATCTTCGCCCCTGACGGCAGTTATGCCTTCCGCGACTTTGCCCATTTCCTGAAGGTCTACGAGGCCGCCACCAGCGTCCTGACCCGCCCCGAGGATTACCACCGCCTGACGCTGGCCGTCCTTGAACAAAGCGCCGCTTCCGGCGTGGCCTACACCGAAGCCTTCGTCAGCCCCGATTTCTGCGGCGGCCGCGATCTGGGCGCGTGGCGCGAATATCTGCACGCGATCACCGAAGCCGCGACCGAGGCCGAGCGAACGATGGGCATCACCTTGCGCGCCATCGTGACGCCGATCCGCCATTTCGGCCCCGCCCGCGCAAAAGAGGTGGCCCTGTGCGCCGCCGAGACCGCCGGGCCGTTCGTCGTGGGCTTCGGCCTTGCCGGCGATGAGACGGTGCTGACCCCGAAGGATTTCGCCTGGTCCTTCGACATGGCGCGCGAGGCGGGGCTGCGCCTGACCTGTCACGCCGGCGAATGGTGCGGCCCCGACAGCATCCGCGACGCGTTGCGCGATCTGCGTGTGGAACGGATCGGCCATGGCGTCCGCGCCATCGAGGATCTGGCGCTGGTCGACGAACTGGCCGAGCGCGGCGTGGTGCTTGAGGTCTGTCCCGGCTCGAACATCGCGCTGGGGCTTTATCCCGGCTGGCGCAGGCACCCGATCAGAGAACTTTTTCATCGCGGCGTGAAGGTCACGATTTCGACCGATGACCCGCCGTTCTTCCACACCACCATGGCCCGCGAATACGACCGTCTGGCCGAGGCGTTCGACTGGGATGACGGCGTGTTCCGCCAGATCGCCCGCACCAGCCTTGACGCCGCCTTCTGTGACCCCGATACCCGCGCCCGCATCGCCCCGCTACTGGAGCCCGACCATGCTTGACCATCTGACCGTCGTCACCCATCCGCTTGTGCAGCACAAGCTGACCATCATGCGGAAAAAGGACACCTCGACCGCGGGCTTCCGGCGGCTTCTGCGCGAAATCAGCCTGCTGCTGGCCTATGAGGTCACGCGCGAACTGGACATGACCACGACCCGGATCGAAACCCCGATCTGCGAGATGGACGCCCCGATCCTCGACGGCAAGAAACTGGCGCTGATCTCGATCCTGCGGGCGGGCAACGGGCTTCTGGACGGGATTCTGGAACTGGTGCCGGCGGCGCGGGTGGGGTTCATCGGCCTTTACCGCGACCCCGAGACGCTGAAGCCGGTGCAATATTACGCCAAGGTGCCCGACATGCTGGAAGACCGCCTTGTGATCGCGGTCGATCCGATGCTGGCCACCGGCAATTCGTCCGTGGCGGCCATCGATCTGCTGAAGGCGAAGGGCGCGAAGAACATCCGGTTCCTGTGCCTTCTGGCCGCGCCGGAAGGGGTGGCGCGGATGAAAGAGGCGCATCCCGACGTGCCGATCGTCACAGCGGCTGTGGATGACTGCCTGAACGACCATGGATATATTGTTCCCGGCCTAGGGGATGCGGGCGACCGTATGTTCGGCACTAAATAAAGGGAAAATGCTTGCCATACGGCCGGGGGCAGGGCAAGATCGCCCCGTCTCACGGAGTATGTTCATGCTGTTCAGGGTCGTCTCCACCGCAATGTGGGCGCTTGTGGTCGGGGCCGGTATCGGCTCGGCGCAGGATATGCCCGCAGGCCCGGCCGAGCGTCCCCCGGAAGGGTTCCCCGGCGCGCAATATGTCGACAGCCGCGGCTGCGTCTATTTGCGCGCGGGCATGGACGGATCGGTGACATGGGTGCCGCGCGTGACCCCGGACCGCAAGCCGCTGTGCGGCTATCCGCCCAGCATCGCCGGGCTGGTCGAACCGGGCAAGCCCATCGCGGTCGAAGAGGTGGCCGCACCCGCGGCCCCTGCGGTGATCGTGCCCCCCGCACCCGCGCCGCTTGCGCAGGACAAGCCCGCGGCCACGCCGGACGTCGCCGCCGCGACGGATCCGCTGATGGCGGGTGCTGCCCCCGCAGCCAGCCCGGCCGTTCCGGCTGCCGCGCCCCCGGCCGCAGCTCAGGCCGCGTCAAAGCGGGCCGATACCACCGCCCGCCCGCCGCGCAAGGCCAAGCCGCATCGGGTTGCCCTGCGGCCAAAGGCGCCGCGCCTGCCGGTGGTGATCCATGCCCATGGCGCGGCCGAGCTTCAGGCCTTCCGCCGTCTGACCATTGCACCGGGCGAGGTGGTGGCGCCGGCGGATCTGCCGGCCAAGGTCGGCTGCCCGGTCTCGGCGCCGCAGGCGCGGCGGGTGGCGTTGATGGATGGCGGCTCGACTGTGCTTTGCACCCGGCCGGGGCATGGGCTGGACGGCGCCCGGGTGCCGGTCTTGCCGCCTCTGGACACGGCGCTTGCGGCGGCGGTCGTGCCGAAGTCCGGCCCGGCGGTGGCCCCGGCCGTTCCGCTGGCGCGGCGCTATGTGCAGATCGGCGCCTTTTCGGTGCCCGCCAATGCCGAGCGTGCGCTGGACCGGCTGCAATCGCTTGGCCTGCCGGCTGCGGTGTCGCGCGGGCAGCTTGATGTGGTGATGGCGGGGCCGTTTGCCGATACGCAGGCGATCCGCGCCGCGCTGACCGCGGCCCGCAGCGCGGGCTATACCGACGCATTCATCCGATCCTGACATAGAAGGCGACCTGAACCTCGGGCAGCAACAAACCTTGGCGCCCCCCGCCCCCTTGGCGGCGGGGCGTTTTCTTATGTCCGGGGCCGATGCCCGTGCCGGCTGACCCGCCGATGGCCAGACGTTGCCGTGTCACCGTGCCTGTGCGGGGGGGTGCCCCGACGCTGGCCTGTTGGTCCTGTGGGGCCACCGTTGCCCTGCCGATGCGGCCCTGATGGGGCGGCTAGTCGGCGCAGATGCCTTGCAGGCTGATCCAGTCGCCATCGGCCAGCACTGTGCGAGGGCTGTCGCGGCGCAGCTCGTCGGCTTCGATCAGGCCAAGCATGGACTCTCCGGTCGGATCGACCGAGAAGGCATAGGGCCTTGCCGGGATGCCTGCGGCCTCGAACCGGGGCATCAGTTCGGCATCGGGCAGGTCGGTGGGCGGGGTCTGCAACAGCGTCTGGCCATAGTCCTCGACCGCATCGGCAGGCAGAACGCCGGTTGTCAGCAGCCGGAAGGTGGCGGCGATCCCCGCATGGCGCAGCAGCGGGATCAACGGGTCCAGCTGTTCCGCCCGCATGCGTTCGGCCAGCGCATGGCCGGCGATCGCCTCGGGTCCGTCGGCGCTTTCGACCATGGTGCGACCGAACACGATCTGATGGCCCGGCAGGTGGACCGGCTGGCGCACCCCGTCGCGCACCACCAGAAGCCGAACGCCGTCGTAGCCGAACACCCGCAGCGACAGCCGATCGGCGGCGCGCCGGCCAAGGGGCGCGGCGCAGGGCTTGCCGGTCAGGCGCATCAGATCCTGAAGCGCGATGGCGCCGATCTCGGCGCGGGTCGCGGGCGGCACGACCGAGGCGGTGTGTCTGACCAGCGCCCCCGGCATCCAGAACACCCCCAGCAGCAGAACCAGCACGCTCAGCCCGCCCAGCACCGGATTGCGCAGCCGGCCCGGGCGCGGCCGGGTCGAACGCAGCGCCGCGCGCACCGTATCCAGCGCGGCGATCATGTCGCGGTCCTCGATTTCCAGCGTTTCGGCGGCATCGGACCCGGGGGCGTAAAGCGCCGGCATCTCGCCGGGGTTCAGCCGTTCCACCGCCGGCAGCGACCAGTGCGACAACGCCAGTTCGGTGCGCGGATCGGCCATGGTCAACGAGGCTTCGCCGAAATTCACCAGAACCTCGCGCCGCTGATCCTCGGGCGCGGGACGCCAAAGGCCGGTGCATTCCAGTTTCTGGTATTTCTTCAGCGCCGTCATGCGCGGGTTCGGCCTCGGCCCTGACTTGTTACGCGGCACGATAGCCCGCCTTGCCGGCGCCCACAATCACCCGCCGCCCCGCATGAAAGGCGGCGGCGCGGACGGACGCCGCCGCGCCGTCGCGCCTTGGCCGGGTCACGGGGCGGTTTCCGTCCCGGCCTCTGCCTCGGTCAGGGCCAGCCGCGCGACGGCGCGCAGTTCGAATTTCTGGATCTTGCCGGTCGAGGTCTTGGGCAGGTCGCAGAAGATCACCTGTTTCGGCGTCTTGAAGCCCGCCAGCCGTTCGCGCACGAAGGCGATGATCTCGGCCTCGGTCGCCTGCCGGCCGCGTTTCAGTTCGACAAAGGCGCAGGGCACTTCGCCCCAGCGGTCATCGGGGCGCGCCACCACGGCGCAGAGGCTGACGGCGGGGTGATGGGCGATCACGCCCTCGACCTCGACCGAGCTGACATTCTCGCCGCCCGAGATGATGATGTCCTTGGCCCGGTCGGTGATCTTGATGTAGCCGTCAGGATGCTGGAACGCGATGTCGCCCGAGCGGAACCAGCCGTCCTTGAAGGCTTCGGCGGTGGCTTCGGGGTTCTTGTAATAACCCTTCATCACCATGTTGCCGCGCATCGCGATTTCGCCCAGATGAACGGTGTCGCGCGGGATCGGCTGGCCGTGGGTGTCATGCACCTCGGCGCCTTCCAGCGTGGCCATGCCGACGCCGGTGCGCGCCTTCAGCGCCGCGCGCTCGTCGCCTGTCGTGGCATCCCATTCCGGTTTCCAGATGCATTCCGTCGCCGGGCCGTAGACTTCGGTCAGGCCATAGACCTGCGTGACATTGAAGCCCAGCGGCTCGATTGCGGCCAGTGTTGCCGCGGGCGGGGGGGCGCCGGCGGTGAACACCTCGACCACATGGCCAAAGTCGCGACGGTCTTCGGCGCCTGCGTTGATGATGGCGTTCAGCACGATGGGGGCGCCGCCGAAATGGGTCACGCCTTCGTCCGCAATGGCGGCGTAGATCGCCTTGGCGGTCACGTCGCGGCAGCAGACCACGGTGCCGCCCAGCATTGGCACCATCCAGGTGTGACACCAGCCGTTGCAGTGAAACAGCGGCACGATGGTCAGATAGACCGGGTAAAGCTGCATCCGCCACGCGATGGCATTGCCATAGGTCGCCAGATAGGCGCCGCGGTGGTGATAGACCACGCCCTTCGGCCGCCCCGTCGTGCCCGAGGTATAGTTCAGCGCAAGGCTTTCCCATTCGTCTTCCGGCATGACCCATGGCGCCCATGGGCTGCCCTTGGCCAGAAGATCCTCGTATTCCAGAAACTCGCCGGTGGCCGAGTGGCCGGCTTCGCGGTCGCAGACCTCGATGATGGTGGGGGGCTTGCCCTCCATCTTTTCGCAGGCGGCGCGGGCCAGTGGCAGGAAGGCGGTGTCGCACAGCACCAGCTTGGCGCCACCATGGTCGAAGATATAGGCCACCGTCTCGACATCGAGGCGGATGTTGATCGTGTTCAGGATCGCGCCCGCGGCCGGCACGCCCCAATGCGCTTCGGCCTGCTGGGCGATGTTGGGCAGGATCGTCGCCACCACGTCGCCGGGCTGGATGCCCATCCCCGCCAGCGCCGAGGCCAGCCGGCTGACCCGCGCGTGATATTCGCCATAGGTCAGCCGGGTCGCGCCATGGACCAGCGCGATGCGGTCGGTGAACACCTCGGCCGCGCGTTTCAGATGTGACAGCGGCGTAAGGGCGGCAAAGTTCGCCGCGCATTTTTCCAAGCCGCGTTCGTCGGCAAGCCAACCCATTGCAACGCCTCCCCTCGTTGTTCCGGATATGTCGTTTTCCGGCGCGCAGTCTGGCGCGGGATCGGCATGAAGGAAAGGGCCGAACGAGGAGGGACGCGGATGAATCCGCAGGACAGGACGCTGGCTGCTGCCGGTTTCATCATCATCTATGCCGTCGTGATCGGCTTTACCGACAACTATGTGCGCGTGATCGCGGCCGAGGGCGGGCTGTGGCAGTTCCATGCCACCCGTTCGGTGATGGCCTTGGTGTTGCTGGCGGTGGCGGGGCTGGCGCTGGGGCTGCGGCTGAGGCCGGTGAACTTGCGCGCGGTTGTGGCGCGCTCGGCCATTCATGGCACGTCGATGCTGATCTATTTCGGCGCGCTGGCGTTTCTGCCGGTGGCGCAGGTGGCGGCGGGGCTGTTCACGGCGCCGATTTTCGTGCTGCTGATTTCGCGCTTTGTCTATGGCGAGGGGATCGGGCCCTTGCGGGTGCTGGCGGTGGCGGTGGGCTTTGCCGGCGTCGTGCTGGTGCTGGGCCCCGAGGCGATGGCGGGGGCCTCGGTCGCGGCGGCGGTGCCGGTGCTGGCGGGGCTGCTTTACGGCATGGGCAATATCGCCACCCGCCGCTGGTGCCCGCAGGAAAGTGCCGCCACGCTGCTGGGCGGGTTCTTCACCGCGCTGGGGTTGCTGGGGGCTTTGGGCATGGCGGTGCTGGCGCTGATGCCGCTGCCGGTGCCCGCGGGGGCGGACGGCTTCGTGATGCGCGGCTTTGTCTGGCCGTCGCAGGCCTTTCTGTTCTGGACCTTTGTGCAGGCGGCGGGATCGCTGCTCGCGGTGGGGATGATGATCCGCGCCTATCAGGTCGCCACCGCCACGCGGGTGTCGGTGTTCGAATATGTCATCCTGCCGGCCTCGGCGCTGTGGGGCTGGATCTTGTGGTCCGAGACGCTGACGCCCGCGGCGGCCGGCGGCATGGGGCTGATCGCACTGGCCGGGGCGATCATCGCCTTCGGCGGGCGCCGCGCACCGGCCACGGCGGCGGCCGGCTAGGGCGTCAGCCCGCCAGAACCAGCCGCGCCCCCCCTGCCGCCATCGCGCTGGCGATCACGGCGGGGGGGGCGGCATCCGTCACCAGCTCGTCCATGCCGTCAAACCCCACCACGGCGACCAGCCCGCGCCGCCCGAATTTGGTCGCATCGGTCGCCACTACCCGGCGCGGGGCGCAGGTCAGCAGGGCGCGGGCGAACTCGGCCTCGTCGGGGTCATAGTCGGTGACGGCCAGCGCATCGACGCCCCCGGCCGAGATCACCGCCACATCGGCCCGGAACTGAAGCACATGCGCCACCGCCGCCGGTCCCAGCGCCGCGCCCGAGTCTGGCCGCACCTCGCCCGCGGTCAGGAACACCCGGTTCCCGCCTGTCACCGCCAGCGTCCGCGCCACGTCCATCGAATTCGTCACCACCCGCAATCTGCGGTGGCCGGTCAGCGCCCGGGCGATGAAACTGGTGGTCGTGCCGGTATCCAGCATCACCGTCTGACCGTCGAGGATCGTTGCCGCCACCCGCGCCGCGATCGCCTGTTTGGCGGGCGCATTCTCGCGCATCCGGCGGCGAAAGGGCGCCTCGGCGGTGGGGCCGGTCAGGCTGACGGCGCCATGCATCCGGTGGACGGCGCCGTCTTCGACCAGCGGGCGCAGGTCGCGGCGCACCGTCTCGGTCGAGACGCCCAGCAGGTTTGCAAGCTCGGCCACCGTGACGGTGCCGCTGCTGTCAAGAATCTTCAGGATGTCGGCATGGCGCTTGGAAATCATCTGCAATGCCTTTGTCAGGTCAGATCCGGACCGGATCGGTCAGATACGATCAGCAAAGACACAAACAGCCACACGAAGCAATTGACTCGTGGCTTGGCTGTGCCGTTCACTGACCCCACAGCCGAAACGACAGGGGGACTCGCCATGACTGCCCGCCTACGATCGACACTGACGGCCGCCGCCGCCGCGGCCCTTGTCAGCGGCCTGCCGGCCGCGGCACAGGATGCATCCGACCCGATCAAGCTGACGCTGCACGACTGGACCGGCCAGCTTATCACCACGCAACTGATGGGCGCGGTTCTGGAAAAGGCCGGCATCGCGGTGGATTATGTGCAGGCCGACTATCTGGCGCAGTTCGCCGGGCTGGAAACCGGCGATCTGCATGTCGCGATGGAGATCTGGGAAACCACCGGCCGCGAGGCGATGGATGCGGCGGTGGCGACTGGCACTGTCGAGGTGATCGGCCCGACCGGGATGATGGCCAAAGAGGAATGGTGGTATCCCTCTTATATGCTGGAGGCCTGCCCGGGCCTGCCCGACTGGAAAGCCCTGCGCGAACCCGCCTGCGCCGAGGCTTTCGCCACCGCCGAAACCTCGCCCAAGGGCCGCTATCTGGGCGGGCCGGTGACATGGGGCGGCTTTGACGAGGAACGGGTCGAGGCGCTGGACCTGCCGTTCGAGGTCGTTCACGCCGGCACCGATGCGGCGCTGTTTGCCGAACTGGAAAGCGCCTATCAGCGCAAGGCGCCGATCCTGCTGTGGATCTATGCGCCGCACTGGGCGCCGGCCAAATACGACGGCGCATGGGTCGAATTTCCCGAATACACCGCCGCGTGTTACGCCGATCCGGGCTGGGGCGAAAATCCCGACCTTGGCTACGATTGCGGCAAGCCCCATGGCGACATCTGGAAGGTCGCATGGTCCGGCGTGAAAGAGAAATGGCCCAAGGCCCACGGCATCATCGGCGCCTTCAGCATCGACAGCGTCGAGATGGGCGCCCTGATCGGCAAGGTCGATCTGGACGGCCAAAGCGTCGAGCAGGTGGTCGCGGACTGGATGGCCGCAAACGAAAGCCGCTGGCAGGGCTGGATCGGCCAGTAGCAGCCCCCATCGTCCCCCCGCGCCCGCCACCCCGGGCGCCGGGCCTGCGCATGCGAGGTTTCCTTGCCCCGACCCAAGCCCGAACCAAAGCTTGTCTGCCGCAACGTCTGGAAGATCTTCGGGCCGCACGGGGCGGCGGCGCTGGATCGGCTGGGGCATGGCGTCTCGGCCGAGAGGCTGGCGGCGCTGGGGCTGGTGCCTGCGGTCCGCGCGGTCGATCTTGAGATTGGCGAGGGCGAGATCTTCGTCATCATGGGGCTTTCCGGCTCTGGCAAGTCGACGCTGGTGCGGTGCCTGTCGCGGCTGGTCGAACCCACGGCGGGCGAGATCATCTTTCACGGCCAGAACCTGCTGGCCGCATCGGAATCCGAGATGATCCGCCTGCGCCGGCACACCATGGGCATGGTGTTTCAGCATTTCGCGCTGTTGCCGCACATGACGGTGGTGCAGAACGTGGCCTTCCCGCTGGAGGTGCAGGGCCAGCCGCGCGACCAGCGCGAAGCGACCGCGCGCCGGATGATCGCGCTGGTGGGCCTTGCTGGGCGCGAACAGGCGCTGCCGCGTCAGTTGTCCGGTGGCCAGCAGCAGCGGGTGGGCATTGCCCGCTCGCTTGCCGCCGACCCCGAGCTTTGGTTTCTGGACGAACCGTTCTCGGCGCTTGATCCGCTGATCCGGCGCGAGATGCAGGACGAATTCCTGCGCCTGCAATCGGTGCTGAAAAAGACCATCGTCTTCATCACCCATGATTTCGATGAAGCGATCCGGCTGGCCGACCGCATCGCCATCATGAAGGACGGCGCGGTGGTGCAGGTCGGCACGCCCGAACAGATTGTGCTGTCCCCCGCCACCGATTATGTCCGCGAGTTCACCCGCGCGGTGCCACGCGCCAAGGTGGTGCGGGCGGGATCGGTCATGGCGCCGGTCGCGGGGCATGCCGCCGAAGCGGGGGCGGGTCGCGACGGGCCGTGCATCCCCGCGCGCAGCACCGTGGCCGAGGCCGCCCCGCTGTTTGCCGCCGGCGCAGAGGCGGTGGCGGTGACCGATGCCGAGGGCCGGATTTCCGGCCACCTGCACCGGCAGGCGGTGATCGAACTGATGCTGGCGGGCTGAGATGGCGGCGCTGTCCCCCCTGCGCTTGCGGCACTGGCAGGGCCCCGGCCTGTGGGCGGGGGCGCTGGCGCTGTTTGCCGCCTTTGCGCTTTGGGGGCGCGATCTGGCGCCATGGGCCTTCGACTGGCCGCGCAAGGCGGTGCTGCCGGTGCGGCGGCCGATCTCGGATGCGGTCAAGTGGTTGATGAATCACGCTGATCTTGGCCTTTTCACCTTCCGCGAGGCGACCCGCGCCATCGCCGCCGCGGTCGAGTTTCCCTACCGGCTGGTTCTGGCGCTTCTGTCCGAGGGCGGTCAGGCTGCGGGCCTTGCGGTGCCGGCGCTGCCATGGGTGACGGTGGTGGGGGCGGCGGCGCTGCTTGGCTGGCGCGCGGGCGGGGCAGGGCTGGCCGCACTTGTCGCCGCCTGCTTCGGTTTCGTCGCGCTGTTCGGCCAGTGGGATGCGGCGATGGTGACGCTGGCCTCGGTGCTGATCGCGGTGCCCTTGGGCGTTGCGGGCGGGCTGCTGCTGGGCGTTGCGGCATGGCGCTGGCGGTGGCTTGACCGGGCGCTGGTGCCGGTGCTGGACCTGATGCAGACCATCCCGGTCTTTGCCTATCTGGTGCCGATCCTGATCCTGTTCGGCTTTGGCCCGACCGCTGCGGTGGTGGCCACGGTGATCTATGCCCTGCCGCCGATGGCGCGCGTGACCACGCTTGCACTGGCGCGGATGCCGGCGGAAACCCACGACCTTGGCCGGATGATCGGCTGCACGCGGCGGCAGATGACGTGGCGGGTGATGGTGCCTTCGGCGCGCGACGGGCTGATGGTGGGGGTCAATCAGGTCATCATGCTGTCGCTGAACATGGTCATCATCGCCTCGATGATCGGCGCCGGGGGGCTGGGCTTTGAAGTTCTGGGCGCGCTGCGGCGGCTGGACTTCGGCGCCGGGCTGGAAGCGGGGCTGGCCATCGTGGTGCTGGCGGTGGCGATGGACCGCCTGTCGCAGGCATTCGCCGCGGGCCGTGGCGGCGGACGCCTTGGGCCGGGGCTTTGGCTGCTGGCAGGCGTGACGCTGGCCGCGCTGATGCTGCCGGCGTTGCGCGACTATCCCGACGGCTGGCGGCTGTCGACCGGGCCGTTCTGGTCGGATGTGATGCGCTGGATCAATGTCACCTTTCACGACAGCCTTGAGGCGGTGAAGGATGCCGCCCTTCTGGGCGTTCTGGTGCCGGTCAAACGCTTTCTGCTGGGCCTGCCGTGGCTGGGGGTGGCGGGGCTTCTGGCGCTGGCGGGCTGGCGCCTTGGCGGCTGGCGGCTGGCCACGCTGGCGGGGGGGCTTGCGGTGCTGATCGCCGCCACCGGGTTGTGGGAACAGGCGATGATCACCGTCTATCTCTGCGGGCTGTCGGTTGCGGTGGCGATGCTGATCGGCCTGCCCATCGGCATCCTTGCGGCCGAGCGGGACGGGCTGTGGCAGGTGGTCCGGCTGATGATCGACACGGCGCAGACGCTGCCCAGCTTTGTCTATCTGATGCCCGCGGTGATGCTGTTCCGGGTGGGCGATTTCACGGCGATGCTGGCCATCGTGGCCTTCGCCGTGGCCCCCGCGATCCGCTATACCGCGCTGGGCCTGCGGGGGGTGGATCCGCGGCTGATCGAGGCCGGCCGCGCCATGGGGTGCACGCGCTGGCAGATCCTGACCCGGATCAAGCTGCGGATGGCCCTGCCCGAGATCCTGCTGGGCCTGAACCAGACCATCATGTTCGCCCTGTCGATGCTGGTCATCACCGCGCTGGTCGGCACCCGCGATCTGGGCCAAGAGGTCTATGTCGCGCTGACCAAGGCTGATGCCGGGCGCGGCCTTGTCGCGGGGCTGTGCGTGGCCTTCATCGCCATCATCGCGGATCGGCTGATACAGGCCGGCGCCGCGCGGGCGCGGGCGCGGCTGGGGCTTTTGCCATGATCCCTGAACGCATCCTGTCGCTGCCCTGCTGGCAGGGCGAACCGCGGGCCGAGCCACTGTCGGGCGGGCTGTCGAACGAGATCTGGAAGGTCACCGATGCCGCGGGCCGCCATGTGGTGCGGCTGGGCGCCGATTACCCCTGTCACCATGTCAGCCGTGCCCGCGAACTGATGACCACCCGCGCCGCGCATCAGGCGGGGTTTGCCCCCGCCGTTCGCCACGCCGAGCCGGGGGTGATGGTCACCGAATTCATCACCTCGCAGACCTGGACCCGGGCCGAGGTCGCGGCCAGCCCGGAACGGGTCGCACGGCTGCTGCATGACTTTCACCACCGGATGCCGCTGTTTGTCTCGGGCGAGGCCAGTCTGTTCTGGGTGTTTCATGTCATCCGCGATTACGCCCGCACGCTGACCGAAGGCGGCAGCCGCTTTGCCGTCCGCAACGCCGCCTTTCTGGCCCTTGGCGCCGCGCTTGAGGCCGCACAGGTGCCGCTGCCGATCGTCTTTGCCCACAACGACCTGTTGCCTGCGAATTTTCTGGATGACGGCACAAGGCTGTGGCTGATCGATTATGAATATGCCGGCTTTTCGACCGCGCTGTTCGATCTGGCGGGGGTGGCGTCGAATGCGGGCATGGATGCCCCGCAGGCGCGGGCGCTGCTTTGCACCTATTTCGGGGCCGAGCCTGCGCCCGCGCTGATGCGGGCGTTCGATGCCATGCAATGCGCCTCGCTGCTGCGCGAGGCGATGTGGGCGATGGTCTCTGAACTTCACCTTGCCGCACCGGGCGTCGATTATGGCGCCTATGCACTGGAAAACCTTTCCGCCTTGCGCGACGCCTGCGCCGCCTTCACCGACAGACACGGGGTATCCCTGCCATGAGCCTGCCCAGCCACGCCCAGATCGTCGTCATCGGGGGCGGCATCATCGGCTGCTCGACCGCGTATCACCTTGCGCGTGACCACAAGGCCGAGGTGGTGGTGCTGGAACAGGGGCGGCTGACCTCTGGATCGACATGGCATGCGGCGGGGCTGGTGGGGCAGTTGCGCTCGTCCGCGTCGATCACGCGGGTGCTGAAATATTCCGTCGATCTTTACAAGCGGCTGGATGCCGAGACCGGGCTTGCCACCGGCTGGAAGATGACCGGCTGCCTGCGGCTTGCGACCAATGCCGACCGCTGGCTGGAATACCGCCGCCTTGCCACCACCGCCCGCAGCTTCGGGATGGAGATGCACCTGATCTCGCCGGCCGAGGTCAAGCGGATGTGGCCGCTGATGGACGTGGGCGATCTGGTCGGCGCCTCGTGGTTGCCGACCGACGGGCAGGCCAGCCCCTCGGACATCACCCAAAGCCTTGCCAAGGGCGCGCGGATGCATGGCGCGCGGTTTTTCGAAGGCGTCAAGGTCACGGGCTTGCAGATGCAGGGCAACAGGATCGTGGCGGTCGAGACCACGGCCGGCCGGATCGGTTGCGAAACGGTGCTGAACTGCGCCGGTCAGTGGGCGCGGCAGGTGGGGGCGATGGCCGGCATCTCTGTGCCGCTTCAGCCGGTAAAGCATCAGTATATCGTGACCGAACGGATTGCGGGCCTTGCCGCCGACGCGCCCACACTGCGCGACCCCGACCGGCGCACCTATTTCAAAGAAGAGGTCGGCGGCCTTGTCATGGGCGGCTACGAGCCGAACCCCCAGCCTTGGGTCACGGGCGACGTGCCGGATTGGGAGTTCAAGCTGTTCGACGACGACTATGACCATTTCGCCCAGCATGTCGAACAGGCGGTCGCCCGCGTGCCCGCGCTGGCCGAGGCCGGCGTGAAACAGATGATCAACGGCCCGGAAAGTTTCACCCCCGACGGCAACTTCATCCTTGGCCGCGCGAATGAATGCGCCAACATGTTCGTGGGTGCGGGCTTCAACGCCTTTGGCATCGCCTCTGGCGGTGGGGCGGGGTGGGTTCTGGCGGAATGGGCGATGACGGGCGAGGCGCCGCTGGATCTGTGGGCGGTCGATATCCGGCGCTTTTCCGACCTGCATCGGGATCGCGACTGGGTGAAGGACCGGACGCTGGAGGCCTATGGCAAGCATTACAGCATCGCCTGGCCGCACGAGGAATATGAAAGCGGCCGGCCGCGGCTTGTCTCGCCGCTGTATGATCGGCTGGCGGCGCAGCGGGCGGTGTTCGGCTCGAAACTCGGGTGGGAACGGCCAAACTGGTTCGCCCCCGAAGGTGTCGCGCCGCACGATCTGCCGTCGATGGGGCGGCCGAACTGGTTCGGGCCGGTGGCTGCCGAACATGCTCAGGTCCGCACCAGCGCGGGGCTGTTCGATCAAAGTTCCTTCGCCAAGTTCGAGATCCGCGGCCCCGGGGCGCAGGCCGCACTGGATTGGCTGTGCGCCAACGATGTCGGCAAGCCGCCGGGCCGGATCACCTATACCCAGCTGCTGAACTCTCGTGGCGGGATCGAGGCCGACCTGACGGTGGCGCGGCTGGCCGAGGATCATTTCTACATTGTCACCGGCACCGGCTTTCGCACCCATGATGCCGGGCTTTTCCTGGATGCCCGGACCGATGGCTGGACGTTCGAGGATGTGACCGAGTGCTGGGGCACGCTGTCGCTGATGGGGCCGCGCGCCCGCGACATCCTGTCGGCGGTGGCGGCCGAGGATGTCTCGGATGCGGCCTTTCCGTTCGGGCATGTGCGGGTGCTGACCATCGCCGGGCAGCGCGTGCGGGCGCTGCGCATGACCTATGTCGGCGAACTGGGATGGGAGTTGCATGTCCCCATGCCGGGTTTGCCTGCGGTCCATGACGCACTGATGGACCGGCCTGGCCTGGGTCCCGCGGGCTATCGGGCGCTGGAAAGCCTGCGGCTTGAAAAAGGCTATCGCGCGTGGTCGGCGGATATCACGCCGAACGACACCCCGTTCGAGGCCCGCCTTGGCTGGGCGGTGAAACTGGGCGGCACCATTTCCTTCCGTGGCCGCGAGGCGTTGGCGGCGCAGGCCGGCCTACCGCAGAAAAAACTTTTCGTCGGTTTCCGGGTGGACGATCCCGAAGCCGTCCTTCTGGGACGAGAGACCATCCTGCGCAACGGCACGCCGGTCGGCTATCTGACCTCGGGCGGGTTCGGCCATACCGTCGGGGCGCCGCTGGGTTATGGCTATGTCCGTTGCGCCGAAGGTGTCACCAATGATTTCCTGACCACAGGGCGTTACGAACTGGTGGTGGCGGGTGACATCCTGCCCGCGACGCTTTCCACGAAACCGTTTTTCGATCCTGATAATGCGCGCATCAGGGCTTAAGGCGCAGCACCACGGCGCGGCTTGGGGTGGTTCCCGGCTCACCCGGCATCGAGACATAGGGCGCGGTCATTTCGGCAAGGCTGGCGCCGCCCTCGGCCACCAGCGCCTCGACCGCGACGCCGAACCCGCCCTGCCACAGCGATTCCTTCACCGTCAGCACGATGACGCCCCCCGGCCGACAGATCCGGATCAGCGCCGGCAGCGCCTCGGCGCCGACATGGCCGGTGGTGAACACCCCGGTCGAGATCACCCCGGCATAGGCACCATCGGCAAAGGGCAACTCGCCGCCCAGAGGCAGGTTGTGCAGCCGGGAATAGACCCCCTTGGCGCGGGCCATCTCAAGCATCCCGGCCGAGATGTCCAGCGCCTCGACCTCGGGATAGCCCATGATGTCCAGCCATTCGCCCAGCAGGCCGGTGCCGGCCCCGGCATCCAGCAGCGGCCGTGCCCCGCGCGGCAGATGCCGCGCCAAAAGCGCCACGCCGATCGCCGGGTGACGGTAGCCGGCCCGGGCCATCTCGGTCTCGTAGGTGTCGGCCCATCGATCGTAAAGGGCCGCGACCTCTTGCGGGCCTTCCGCCCCGTAGACCGCACCCAGATGCCCCTCATGCTGTGCCATCGCACTCTCCTTGCGCCACGCCCCACCGGGCATGAACATAGCGGTCTGCCGCGTTGCGTAAACCGTTTCCAAAGCAGGATGACACATGACCGACGACCTTCGCGCCATCGCCGCCCGCATCCCGCTGCTTGCTGGTCATGACGGCCCGGCCGAGCGTCTGGGCGGCCTGACCAACCGCGTCTACCGGCTGGGGGCCCACATCCTGCGCGTGCCGGGCGAGGGCACCGCGGATTACATCGACCGCGGCAACGAAGCCGTAGCGGCCGAGCTTGCGGCGAAGGCCGGTGTCAGCCCGGCGCTGCTTTACGTCGATCCGGCCAGCGGTCTGATGGTCACCGAATATGTTCCGGGGGCCGTCACCATGTCGCCGGACGGCTTCCGGTCGCGTCCGGGGGCCGTCGCGCGGGCGGGGCAGGCGTTTCGCAGGCTTCACGACTCGGGCGCGCAGTTTCCGTTCCGGTTCGAGCTGTTCGCGATGATCGATGATTACCTGCGGCTGCTGTCCACGCGGGATGTGGCGCTGCCCCCCGGCTATCACGATGTGGTGGCCGAGGCTGAGGCCGTCCGCGCCGCGCTTCAGGCCGCGCCGGTCGCCCCGGTTGCCTGCCATTGCGATCCGCTGTGCGAGAACTTTCTGGATACCGGGCAGCGGATGTGGATCGTCGACTGGGAATATTCCGGCATGAACGACCCGATGTGGGATCTGGGCGATCTGTCGGTCGAGGCCGATTTCGACCCGGCACAGGACGAGGTGCTGCTGAAAGCCTATTTCAATTCCGAGGCTCCGGCCGCGGATCGTGCGCGCATGGTGATCTACAAGGCGATGTGCGATCTGCTTTGGACCCTGTGGGGGTTGATCCAGCTTGCGAACGGAAATCCCGCCGATGATTTCCGTGCCTATGCGGATGGCCGGTTTGCCCGCTGCAAGCAGTTGATGGCAAAGCCGGATTTCGCGCGGCATCTGGATGTGCTGTGGCTGGCCGGGGCAGGGCGGCGCGTGTGATGCCGGCCCGGATCAGGGCAAGGCGGGGAAATCGGCCCTGCGAAAGTCCTCGACCATCCGGCGCAGCGGTTCGGGGGCGATCACCGCGACGCCCTCGCCCCATTGATACAGGTGCCACGCCATTTCCAGCCAGCCGCTGGCATTGAACCGGACAGTCAGGCTGCCATCGGGTTCATCCGTGGCTTCCTGCTGCGGATGAAAAAGAAATTCACGCGCTGTCGCCGCGGCTGCGGGCGAAAAGCGCCAGACCACTTCGCCCTGTTCGGTCTCGGCGTGGAACGATCCGAAGGCGCGGGCGGCGTGGGCCTCAAGGTTGAAGTCAGGATCGCGGGCGAAGGAATCCGGCTGAAGCTGCGCAGAGATGATCCGGTCAAGGCGGAAGTGGCGCAGCCTGTCATCGCCGCCGCGATCCTTCGCCACCAGATAGCGCCGCGTGCCCAGAAGCAGCCCGTAGGGTTCCAGCACGCGGCTGCGCGGGCTTTCGTCGCGGCTGCCGGCATAGCTGACGGTCAGCAGGTGCGGGCCTTTCAGCGCCTGCGCGATGGTGGCCAGGATCTGCGGGTCGGTCCGCACCCGCGGCCCCGGCCGCGAGGCAAAGCCATGGGCCTCCAGCACCGCTTCGGCATCGGCCTCGGCGCGGCGGGCGTGCGGCCCCGGCATCACCGACAACAGCCGGTCGCGCAGCGATTTCAGCGCCTCGGCTTCCAGCACCGCGCCTTCACGCTCGGCGCGGCGGATGCTCATTTCCACGGCGGCCAGCTCGCTGTCGCGGATCCCGCGTGACAGCATCAACCCCGCCTTTTCGCCCCGCAGCTTCCAGAACTTGCGCCGCTGGTCGTCGGTCAGCGTTTCGACATTGGGAAAGCAGTCCTCAAGCGCCCGCGTCATCCGCTGTGCCGTCCGCCGGTCGACCGAAAATTCGGTTTCGATCTCTTGCAACCCCACACCCAGATGCCGTGAGGCCGCCATTTCGGCCAGACGTAACAGATCCGAGGCTTTCGCGAATGACATGACGCACATCCTGACAGGAACTGACACCATCAAAGGCTATTGCTGAGGATGCGGCCTGTCGAGGAGATTCGTCCCCGCAGCATTTGATGAAGTGATCGTTTCAGTAACGGGGACTTCGGCAGGTCGCACCCGGTCGCTTTGCAGGGCGGTCTTTTCGCCGCCGGGAGTGGGGCGGAAAACCTGCATCCAACCGGCCGTGTTTATCGCGCAACAGCCGCGTCTCTACCGAGGCGAGAGTATTGACGACCCTGTCTTGCGCGGCCACTTCTCAGGCCAACGAAAACACTGATGGCAGGCGGCAGATGCGCGTTCGAGTTCTTCTTGTTTCTTCGGCTCTTGTGGCCCTTTCCCCGGTTGTTGCTGCGGCACAGGAATACAGCGGCGGCGTCACGCTTGGTTATGGCCACACCGATGTCTCTGACTCGGACACCGATGCCAACATCCTGACCCTCGACGGGCGTTTTGGCGTCGATCTTGGCAATGGCCTGCGCTTTGGCGCCGACATCTCTGGCGCAAATGTCGATATCGATGGCGCCGCCGACGATCTGGACCAAAGCGTGGTCGGGATTTACGGCGCCTATGGCTTCGCCAACGGCACCTCGGCCGGCCTTTATGTCGAACGTGCCGATGTCGATGACGATCTGACGCTGACGTCTTATGGCCTGATGCTGGGCTATGAAGCCGAGGGCGCCGCACTCGGCGGCTTTTATGGCGAAAGCGACACCGATCCCGCATTGCCGAACGGGGGGGATGTGCAGGATTATGGCGTGACCTTCCGCTACACCGGTGCAGAGGGCTATACCGTGGGCGCCAGCGCGCTTCGGACCGAGATTTCCAGCAACGGCCGCGAACTGAACTACGATTTCGCCGGCATTGCCGGGTCTTATGCCGTCGCCCCTTCATGGACCCTGTTTGGCGGTCTCAGCGATATTTCGCTGGATGAGCTGGAATTGGATGTGACCACGCTGGGTCTTGGCGTCAGCTATGACCTGTCCGCGGTCAGCCGCGCCAATGCTTCGGTGTCGCTGGAAGTCGCACGGTCCGAGACCGAAGTTTCCGGGCTTGAGGGCGACGAGACCAGCGTCCGCCTTGGCCTCAGCATCCCGCTGGGCAGCCGTGGCTTTGCCGTGCCGATGAACAGCGTGGCGGATTCGGTGCTGAACCCGCGCCACAGCGCGATGAGCACCAGCATGATGTCGGCTTACTAAGAAGGCCGCGCAGCCTTCCGTTCGGAACACCCGGCAGCCTCTGGCTTGCCGGGTTTTTCGTTTCTGCGCCAGTGGCGGTGGTTCACGAAGCGCGAAATGATACCCCGGACCTGTTGCCTTTCCCCCGGAACGGGTCTCAAACTGGACCGAACGGTCAACAACACAAGATCACGGGGAGCGAACGATCATGGAAGGCCTGGCGCAGACGAACGACCTGACCGAGGTCATCGAAGCCGACCGCGCGCATATGTGGCACCACCTGAGCCAGCACAAGCAATATGAGACGGTCGACCCCCGCATCATCGTCGAGGGGCGCGGGATGCGGGTCTGGGATGCGGCGGGCAAGGAATATCTTGACGCGGTGTCGGGCGGGGTCTGGACGGTCAACGTGGGCTACGGCCGCGAAAGCATCGCCAATGCGGTGCGCGATCAACTGATCAAGATGAACTATTTCGCCCATTCGGCGGGCTCGATCCCGGCGTCGCTGTTCTCGAAGCGGTTGATTTCAAAGATGCCGGGGCTGTCGCGGGTCTACTATTCCAATTCGGGGTCAGAGGCGAACGAGAAAGTCTTCAAGATGGTGCGGCAGATCTCGCACCGGCACCACGGCGGGCGCAAGGGCAAGATCCTGTTCCGCGAACGCGACTACCACGGCACCACGATCACCGCGCTTGCAACCTCTGGGCAGCCGCAGCGGGCCGAGCAATACGGGCCGCTGACGCCGGGCTTCGTGATGGTCCCGCACTGCCTGGAATACCGCAAGCAGTGGGACGTGGCCAATTACGGCGAGCGCGCCGCCGATGCGATCGAAGACGTGATCCTGCGCGAAGGCCCCGATACGATCGGTGCGCTGTGCCTTGAACCCGTGACCGCCGGCGGCGGCGTGATCGTTCCGCCCGAAGGCTACTGGGCCCGCGTCCAGGAGATCTGCCGCAAATACGACATCCTTCTGCACATCGACGAGGTGGTCTGCGGCCTTGGCCGCACCGGCACCTGGTTTGGCTATCAGAATTTTGGCGTGCAGCCCGATTTCGTGACCATGGCCAAGGGCGTGGCCTCGGGCTATGCGGCGATTTCCTGCACCGTGACCACCGAAGCGGTGTTCGAGATGTTCAAGGACGCCCCCGACGATCCGCTCAGCTATTTCCGCGACATCTCGACCTTTGGCGGCTGCACCGCGGGGCCGGTGGCGGCGCTGGAAAACATGCGCATCATCGAAAACGAGGGGCTGCTCGACAACACGCTGAAGATGGGCGCCCGCGTGCTGGACAACCTGCGCGCCCTGCAAGAGAAACACCCCGTGATCGGTGACGTGCGCGGCAAGGGCCTGTTCTGCGGTGCCGAACTGGTGGCCGACCGCACGACGAAAGAACCCGCCGACGAAAAGCGCGTGGCCGCCGTGGTGGCCGATGTGATGGCCCAGGGCGTCATCATCGGCATGACGAACCGCTCGATCCCCGGTTTCAACAACACGCTCTGCCTCTCGCCGGCGCTGATCGCGCGCCCCGATGACATCGACCAGATCACCGATGCCATCGACGGCGCGCTGACCCGCGTCTTCGGCTGATCCCGGCCACCCCGAACGCGATGGGTCCGCACCCCGGTGCGGGCCCTTTGTCTGTCCGGCCGCCCCGGCCTGCCTGCGACGCGATGTCAGAATTGCGCCCTCCCCTGTCGCTTTGTGATGTGCCGTCGTGCCGCAGGCGCTATAGCCCGGTTCCACAAGACCAACCCGAGGGAGCCCATGCCGCAGTTCGTCCTCACCGTCACCTGCCCGACCCGCCGGGGCATCGTCGCCGCCATCGCCAACTTTCTGGCAGACAACGGCTGCAACATCACCGACTCGGCGCAGTTCGACGATCTGGAAACCGGAAAGTTCTTCATGCGCGTGGGCTTCAAGTCCGAGACCGGCGCCACACTGGATGCGCTGAACCGGGCCTTCACCCCCATCGCCGACACGCTGGAAGCCGACTGGCAGATCTTCGACACCGCGCAGAAGATCAAGGTGCTGCTGATGGTGTCGAACTTCGGCCATTGCCTGAACGACCTGCTTTACCGCTGGCGCATCGGCGCCCTGCCGATCGAGATCGCGGGGGTGGTCTCGAACCACCTGACCTATCAGAAAGTGGTGGTGAACCACGACATCCCGTTCTTCCACGTCAAGGTCACCAAGGAAAACAAACCGCAGGCCGAAGCCCGCCTGATGGAACTGATCGACGAGACCGGCGCCGAACTCGTCGTGCTCGCCCGCTACATGCAGGTGCTGTCGGATGCGTTCTGCGCGAAGATGTCGGGCCGGATCATCAACATCCACCACTCGTTCCTGCCCTCGTTCAAGGGCGCCAACCCCTACAAGCAGGCCTACCAGCGCGGCGTGAAACTGATCGGCGCCACGGCGCATTACGTCACGGCCGACCTCGACGAAGGCCCGATCATCGAACAGGATACGATCCGCGTCACCCATGCCCAAAGCCCCGAGGATTACGTCAGCCTCGGCCGTGACGTCGAAGCCTCGGTGCTGGCCCGCGCGATCCACGCCCATATCCACCACCGCGTGTTCCTGAACGGCAACAAGACCGTGGTCTTCCCGGCCTCGCCCGGTGCCCATGCCTCGGAACGGATGGGCTGACCCGCCCCTGACGGCACGGGGGCCACGCCCCCACCGTCTCCTTCATTCTGGCCCAAATATCCCGGGGGTCCGGGGGCAGCGCCCCCGGCCTTCTCCGCCTCCCACCCGGCCCGCACCCTGACCGCGCCCCCTCAGCCTGCGGCGCGCTCTTCCGGTGCCTCGTGCCGCCGGTCAAGGAACGTCGGGCACCACCCGCCGACGTCATGGCGGCGCAGATGCGTCATCATCCCGTCCCACTGGGCCAGCCGCTCGTCCAGCGGCATGGCCAAGTGCACGGCCGACGGCATGGGCGGTCTGCCCGGTGTCGCAGGGGTTGACAAGCGCCGCCCCACCCAGCTCGCGCGACAGCACCGAACCCCGGGATCTGCGAGGCGATATCCGTCTTCACCACAAGGCCGTGGTCGGCCAACCCGCGCATGATGGTCTCATAGACCGGAATCGCTGTCAGGATATCGACGGGCGGCCATGAGAGATGCAGGACAAAGCCGATCCGGTTCCGCACCCGCGGCGGCGAAAGTCCACGGCCAGCGGGATCAGGTGATCGTCATCCACCCGGATCACGTCGTCGGGCTTCAGCATCAGACCCGGCCGGTCGGCAAACAGCCGGTTTCCCCGGAAATAGCCGCCATTTCCTGCCGGTCATATTCCGCCAGATCCAGCCGGCAATGAAAGACCGGCCACAGCACCCGGTAGGCAAGGCCGCTATAACATTCATCCAGATCGGCCTGTGAAGATCGGTCAGCGCATGGCTGATCCTGTCCTGATCCATCATGGTCAGTCCCTGGGGTGCGGCATCGCCGGTCGAGCGTCCAGACCAGCCCATCCAGATCCCGCCCTTCTCGCGTAGCGCGGCATGGACTGCGACCGCAGGCCCGCCGCCCGGCAGGGTGCCAGTCTCATCCGGCAGTGGATATCCAGTCTGACACCAGCCGGGTCATGCCGCAAGCTCCGCCACCAGATCGCGCCGCCCAGCCGCGTGGCCCGCGCGCGAAGCCGGTCGGGCAGGCCCGGTTCCAGCTGCGCCTCGTGCGGGGGGCCGTCCGCGATGTCCACCAACGTCCCGTCGATATCCAGAAACAGCGCCCGGTCGTCGGAACTTTCGCGCGGCGCAAGGCGCTGGTGCCGTCATGGATATCGGCTTGCTGGGCGTGGGACCGTATGAGACCTGCGGCAGACGGTGCAATCTGGCGGTCACGCGCAAGTGCGGGCTTTGGTTCCCCACGAATATGTGTGCATCGCGCGGATGCGGTCGCTGGCACGGGCAGGCTCTGCGCGCCCCGGCGGGGCGAAGTCGCGCCTGCGACCTGATTCCGTCGCCCGCGGGATCGGCCCGGCCGGTCCCCGCCCTTGCGGCGCAAAGACCGCCATTCGCCCCCGGCAGGGGCCGAACGGCAGCCATCACAGCCCCAGAGGGGGCGGCGTGATGTCGCCCATGGCGATAAGGCGCGCCGCGTGGCTTGACGCACGGCCCGCGGGGCGGCAACGGTGGGTGTCAGCGCAGCTCTGCATCAAGGAGGCAAACGTGCCCGAAGTCTCTGAACTCGCATTCCGCCTGATGATGGCGGCCGTCATCTTCGTCGGCGTCGGCATCATGTTCGCTTTTGCCGGCGGCCACTGGTTTGTCGGCCTTGTCGTGGGTGGCCTCGTCGCGGCCTTCTTCGCCGCCACGCCGAACAACGACTGATCCTGACCGATCCCGAAGGCCCGCGCGATGCGCGGGCCTTTCGCGTTTTCAGGCCGCAAGAGGTGGCGGGGCGGCGCCTTGCCTTGTCCGGCAACGCCCGGGCCTGTGACGGGTATCTCTTTTCCCGGCTCTCTCTATCCCGGCCACCGAATCGCTGCGCGTGCAGCCCGGGGCGCGGCAGCGTGACAGGACCATCGGCCCGCGTGTCCCGCCCCCCGCGGCCGGCAGCCGCTACAGGACGTAGCGGCTGAGATCGGTCGAGCGTGCCAACTCGCCCAGATTCTTCTCGACATAGGCCGCGTCCACCGTCACCGCCTCGCCCGAGCGGTCGGGGGCGTGGAACGACAGCTCCTCGAACACCCGCTCCATCACGGTATAAAGCCGGCGTGCGCCGATATTTTCGACCGCGCGGTTGACCTCGGCCGCGATCCCGGCCAGCGCCGCGATCCCGTCGGGGGTGAAGGTGACCTGAACCTTCTCGGTCCCCATCAGCGCGACATACTGCCGGGTCAGCGCGTTGTCGGTTTCGGACAGGATGCGGACGAAATCTTCTTCGGTCAGGGCGCGCAATTCGACCCGGATCGGCAGGCGGCCCTGCAATTCCGGCAACAGATCCGAGGGTTTGGCGATATGGAACGCGCCGCTGGCGATGAACAGGATGTGGTCGGTCTTGACCGGGCCGTATTTGGTCGAGACCGTCGTGCCCTCGATCAGCGGCAGCAGGTCGCGCTGAACGCCCTCGCGGGACACATCGGCGCCGCGCATGTCCGACCGTGCGCAGACCTTGTCGATCTCGTCGATGAAGACGATGCCGTTTTCCTGCACCGCCTCCAGTGCCGCGGCCTTCACCACCTCGTCGTCCAGCAGCTTGTCGGCTTCTTCGTTCATCAGGATGTCGTGGCTTTCGGCCACCGTCATCTTGCGCCGCGTGGTGCGCCCGCCAAAGGCCTTGCCAAAGATTTCGCCCAGATTCATCATGCCCATCTGGCCCTGTCCGGAGGGATCAAGCATCTGCATCGGGTTCGAGGTGTCGGCCACCTCGATCTCGATCACAGTGGCGTCCAGTTCTCCGCGTTTCAGCTTTCCGCGGAACATCTCGCGGGTCTGGTCGCGGGCGTCGCGCCCGGCAATCGCCTCGATCACGCGATCCTCGGCGGCACGGGCGGCGCGGGCCTTCACATCCTCGCGCATGCGGGCGCGGGTTTCCACGATGGCGGCATCGACCAGATCGCGAATGATGCTGTCGACATCGCGGCCGACATAGCCGACTTCGGTGAACTTGGTCGCCTCGATCTTCAGGAACGGCGCGCGGGCCAGCTTGGCCAGCCGGCGCGAAATCTCGGTCTTGCCGACGCCGGTGGGGCCGATCATCAGGATGTTCTTGGGATAGACTTCGTCGCGGATGTCATCGGCCAGTTGCTTCCGGCGCCAGCGGTTGCGCAGCGCCACGGCCACGGCGCGCTTGGCGTCCTTCTGGCCGATGATGAAGCGGTCAAGCTCTGATACGATCTCGCGCGGGGTCAGGTCGGTCATTTAAGCTTGTCCATGTCAGTTGAGTTAAAGATCCAGCGTTTGGTGTCGAGACACCATCCCTCTTGTCCATCACTCATAGTGGTCCCCGTGGCTCCCAATTTCACGAGTAACTCCCTAGTTTTGTCTTCGTGGCAACCGCAGCAGCGTGCTAGATCAAAGAGAGAAATAACGGGCGCTTCAACGCGTAAGAACATGGCACGAAGAAGCTGCAATCGAGGCTTCACCCACTCCCGTTCGTTGGCACGTTTGCGCAAAACCTCCAAGAGGAGCGGAGCCAGAAAGGAGCCGAAGAAAGAGCCTCCAAAAACGGCAGTAACAACCTGAAGTAGCGTCATTTTGAAATCTGTTCCACGGTCAGGTTGCCGTTGGTGTAGACGCAGATATCGGCCGCGATCGCCATGGCGCGGCGGGCGATCTCCTCGGCGGGCAGGTCGGTCGCCATCAGCCCGCGCGCCGCGGCCAGCGCAAAATTCCCGCCCGAGCCGATGGCCGCGATGTCATGTTCCGGCTCGAGCACGTCGCCCGCGCCGGTGATGACCAGCAGCGTCTCGCCGTCGGTCACGATCAGCATGGCTTCAAGGTTGCGCAGGTATTTGTCCATGCGCCAGTCCTTGGCCAGTTCCACGCAGGCGCGGGCCAGTTGGCCGGGGCTGGCTTCCAGCTTCTTTTCCAGCCGTTCCAGCAGCGTGAAGGCATCGGCGGTCGATCCGGCAAAGCCTGCCACCACCTCGCGTCCGCCGGGGTTCAGCCGGCGGACCTTGCGCGCCGTGCCCTTGATGACCGTCTGGCCAAGGCTCACCTGTCCGTCGCCCGCCACCACGACCTCGCCGCCGCGGCGCACGGCAAGGATGGTCGTGCCGTGCCAGCCGGGAAACCTGTCTTCTGCCATGAAACCCTCCGTTTGGGCCTATATGGAGCCCGCACCGCAGGCGCACAAGCCGCGCAAACCGCGCCGCCGTTAAGCCCGCCTTAGACTTCTTGACCCATGTTCGGTGGAAGCCGGAAGGGGAAAGATGCCGCATACCCGCGTTCTCAACATCTATCTGCCCTCGCCGCTGCGCGAAGATGCGCTGATGGGGAAGGTCAATATCGTCAACCGGATCAAGGCGGCGGTGGCTTCGCAGGGGCTTCGCCTTGACATTCATGCCGATACGGCAGCCGAACGGGCCGACCCGGCACGGCGGCACGGCTGGTCGCTGTTTCACATGCAGGAACCCGTGGGGCCGCGCTGTCTGTGCCTGCGACGGGCCTATCACTTCCCCTTCTGGCAGATCGAGGGCACCAACGAACGCTGGTGGTTCGATGTGGCGCAGGCGCCGTTCGATCCCGGCGGGATCGATCCCGCCGCCGCGCGGCCGTTCTTCCAGCGGTGGCGCCGCCGCATCGTGGGCGAGCGGACGGCCTCGCGCGATGGGTTCATCTTCATGCCGTTGCAGGGCCGTCTGGGTGAGCATCGCCCCTTTCAGGCCATGAGCCCAATCTCGATGGTTCATGCCACGCTGGAACAGGATGCACGGCCGATCATTGCCACGCTGCACCCGGCTGAGCATTACAATTCCGCCGATCTTCACGCGCTGGAGGATCTGATCCGCCGCTATCCCCGGCTGGATGTGCGCCGGGCCGATCCGCTGCCGTTGCTGGCGGCTTGCGATCTGGTGGTGACGCAGAACTCGTCAGTGGCCTTGACCGGCTATTTCCTGAAAAAGCCCGCGGTTCTGTTTGCAGGGATCGACTTTCACCATATCGCGGGATCGGTCCCGCGTGAGGGGATTGCGAAGGCGTTCCAGCGCGCCGAGTGCAGCACGCCAGACCATGCCGCCTATCTGTATTGGTTCTTTCATCTCAATACGATCAACGGCGCCGCCCCCGATGCCGAGGCGAAGATCCTTGGCCGCTTTACCCGCCTTGGGTGGCAGTTCTGATGGGCGGCCGGGGACCGCCACGCGGACCCTGCCGGGTAAAGCCTCCCGGCGGCAGGAAGGTCGGGTCTGATGGGGGCAGGGGATGCCGCCATGCAAAACCCCTACCACAAGCAGGCAGAGGATGGCTGCCGCCCGTGTCGCGGGGGCATGCGCTGCCGGGCTGTGCCGGCGTGCCTCTGCCTTGTCCGCAAACTGGTCAATCGCGTCACGGGCAACAGGTTGCCGCGGTCGGGATGGGCCGCTTGTGATCCGAGACGTCGGTGACAAACGGCCTGCGCGCCCGATGGGGTGGCTGCGGCCCGCGCTGCGTCTGAGCCAGACATGCAACGGGCGCCCGAAGGCGCCCGCAAATGGAACTTGTCGCGGATTTCACTCATCTGCGGCGGGGTGTGGCGCGCGATTTCCGGAAGCTTGCTTCCCGCGCCCGGGTCATGGCGCGATCACCCGCGGGTCGCGCGGTCAGGCGCCGGGTGCCGGTCAAAGCGCGGTCGAAATCCAGTTCGCCAGTGCCGCCTTCGGCGCGGCGCCGACCTTGTTCGACATCACCTGACCGTTCTTGAACAGGAACAGCGCCGGGATGCCGCGCACGCCCAGCTGGGCCGGGCTTTCGGGGTTCTCGTCCACGTTGATCTTCACGATCTTGACGCGGCCGGCATATTCTTTCGCCAGTTCCTCCAGCGCCGGCCCGATCTGCCGGCAGGGGCCGCACCATTCGGCCCAGAAATCGACGACGACGGGCACCGCGGACTTGCGCACTTCGGCGTCGAAGGTGGCGTCCGTCACGGCAACGGTGGACATATTCAATTCTCCTGATGCGATGGGCTTGGGTGGAAAGGTAAGGATGGCCCCGGGCCGCGTCAAGTTGTCGTGGCCCGGGCCAGCGCCGACCGCACGATCTCGGGCGGCAGCGGCATCAGTCGGGCGGTGCGCGTCCACAGGATCGCGGTTTCGATCCGTCGGCCGGGATAGATCTGCGCCAGCGCCTCGGCATAGGCGCCCATCTGGCGCAGGATGCCCTCGGGGGTGGCTTCGGCGGTGGCCGGAACCTCAACGTTGGACTTGTAGTCGATGGCCAGCACCCGGTCGGGGCCAAGGATCAGCCGGTCAATCGTGCCCAGAAGCCTGCGGCCCGCCAGATCGGCCGTCACCGCCACTTCCAGCAGCGCGTCCTGCGACCAAAGCCCGGCCAGATGCGGCGCGGTCAGCACGGCCCGCGCCTCGGCCAGAAGGTCCGGCAGATCCGCCAGATCTGGGGCGAGGCCGCGTGCCACGCTGTCCCAGTCATCGGCCGGATGCTGCGGCAGCCGTTCCAGCAACAGATGCAGAACCGAGCCGCGCGCCATCGCGATATCTGCCGCAAGCCCCTCGCCGGGAAGGGCTTTCGCCCCGCCAAGATCCGAGGGCGACAGCAGCGGCGCAGCGCGTGCCGGTTCGGCCGCGGGGCGCCGGGCCCAGTCGGGCAGGGCGGGCGGCGGCGTTTCGGGCGGGGCCATGCCGGGGGTTGGGGCGGGCCAGTCGCCGTCGGTCAGCGTCATCCTGCCATCGGGGTGCTGCGTGGCGCCGGCGGCCTGCATCCCCTGCCGGATCAGGTCATGCCATGCCTCGCCACTGTCCAGCTTGCCCGCCGCCGCCGCGATCAGCCAGCATTGCGCGCGGGTCAACGCCACATACAACAGGCGCAGGTTCTCGGCCGCCGCCCGTGCACGCCGGGCCTCGCGCGCGGCGGCGATCTGCGGCGGGCTGTCGGCGGCGGCCGTCTTCCAGACCAGCGCGCCATCCTCCAGTGCAAAGATCTCGTCCCGTTCGCGGGGGGTGCGGTCGGCGGTGTCGGGCAGGATCACCACCGGCGCTTCCAGCCCCTTGGCGCCATGCACCGTCATCACCCGGATGCGCCCGCCCGCGCCTTCCATCTGGCGCTTCACCTCGACCTCGTCGGTGGTCAGCCAGGTCAGGAACCCGGTCAGGCTGGGCACATCGGTCCGCTCATAGGCCAGCGCCTGCGACAGCAACTCGTCGATGCCGTCCTCGGCCTCATCTCCCAGCCGGGCCAGCAGGCGACGGCGGCCGTCGTGGCGGGTCAGCGCGCGTTCGATCAGGTCGAACGGGCGCAGATAGTCGGCCTGATCGCGAAGGTCGCGCAGGATGGCTGTCGTTTCGGGGTGGTCGGCCTCGTGGTCGCGCAACGCCCGCCACAGATAGCCCGGCCGCCCGTGGGCCAGATCGTAAAGCTGGCCTTCGGTCCAGCCGAACAGCGGCGAGCGCAGGGCGGCCGCCAGCGACAGGTCGTCTTCGGGCGTGGCCAGAAAGGCCAGCAGCGCCGACAGGTCGCGCACCGCCAGTTCGCCGCCCAGCTTCAGCCGGTCGGCGCCGGCGATGGGCAGGCGGGCTTCCTTGCAGGCGCGGATGATCTCGGCGAAAATGTCGGACCGGCGCTGGACAAGGATCAGGACATCGCCCGCCGTGACAGGGCGGAAGCCGCCTTCGTGCGGGATCTGCACGCCGTCGTCGATCATCGCGCGGATGCGGCGCGCGACCTGTCGCGCAAGGCGCGCGGCGTGGTGTTCGTCGGACAGCAGATCCACCGGATCGAACCAGTTTTCCGGCTCGGGGTCTTTGCCGGCCGGCACCAGCGGCCACAGTTCGACCCGCCCCGGCATGTCCGACCGAAAGGCGATATGGCGGACCTCGCCGCCCAGATCCTGCCTTCGGCGTTCGTCGAAGGTCAGATCCACCAGCCGCAGGATCGCCGGCGACGAGCGGAAAGAGTGGAGCAGGTCCAACTGTTCCAGCCTGCGCGCGGCCCCCGACAGACGACGACTGAACTCGTTGCGCATCCGGTCGAAAGCCGCCACATCGGCGCCCTGAAAGGAATAGATCGACTGTTTCTTGTCACCGACGACAAACAATGTGCGCTCGATCTCGCGGGCGCCGCGACCGGCGGTGAACTCCTGCGCCAGAAGTTCGATCACCCGCCACTGGTCGGGGCTGGTGTCCTGCGCTTCGTCCACAAGGATATGGTCGATCCCGCCATCCAGCCGGAACAGCACCCATTGCGCCACCGAAGGTTCGGTCAGCAATGCCTTGGCGCGCTGGATCAGGTCGTCGAAATCCAGCCAGCCGCGTTCGGCCTTGCGCGCGTCGTAAAGCGGCAGGAACACCCCGGCGAAGGCATGAAGCAGCCGCGCCCGTTCAGCGGCCAGCAGGCAGCAGCGCAGCGGCCGTGCGGCTTCGACCCGCGCCATCAGCGCCTCCAGCGGGTTTAGAAGCGGACCAAGGGCGGCGCGGCTGTCCTTGGTGGGAAAGCTGCCGATCTTGGCGGTGTAGGGCTCTTTCGCCGCGGCGCCGGTCAGCAGGATGGCTTCCAGATCGGCCAGCGTGCCAAGGGTGGGGGTGTCGAGGGGCAGCGCCCGCAGACGGGCCGCGGCCTTGCGATCGTTGGCGGACCCGGCGTCAAGGATCGTCACCACCCTTGCCATCCATTCGGCTTCGCCGCCCAGGAACACCTGATCCAGCAGCGCGCGGGCGTCCATTCCGCCGGGCAGGCCGTAAAGCCTGCGGCAGGCCACCGCGTCCAAGGGTGGCAGCAGGCCCGCGCGGTGGCGTGCGATCTCGGCGGTCAGGGCGCCGAAGTCTTCCCCGGTATAGGCGCGGGCCAGATCGGCCACGATCCCGGGCGCGATCCGGTCGGCCATTTCCTCGACGATCCCGTCGCGCAGCAGGCGGGCGGTGCGGTCATCAAGTTCCGTGAAGCGCGGCGAGACCCCGGCCTCAAGCGGGAAGCGCCGCAGCAGGGTGGCGCAGAACGAGTGGATGGTCTGGATACGAAGGCCGCCCGGCGTTTCGATGGCGCGGGCGAACAGGCGGCGGGCGCGGGCCAGCGTGTCATGCCCCACCGCCGCAACCCCCAGCGCCGCCAGCGCAAGGCCCAGCGGCGCATCGTCCAGCATCGCCCATTCGCCCAGTCGGCGGAACAGGCGGTTCTGCATCTCGGATGCGGCGGCCTTGGTGTAGGTCAGGCACAGGATGCGCTGCGGTTCCACCCCGTCCAGCAGCAGCCGCGCCACCCGGTCGGTCAGCACCCGCGTCTTGCCCGATCCCGCGTTGGCCGAAAGCCAGGTCGAGGCGCGCGGGTCGGCGGCCTGCACCTGCCGTTCGGTGGCGTCGTCCCTCATGCGTCGGACCCTTCCTGTGCGGTTCGGCCCTCGGGGTCTGGAGGCCCCACATCCTGCGGTTCCGGCCGGTCGCTCATGTCCCATTCGCCAAAGCGGGCCAGGTGGTCGTAATCGCCGGGGAACCGCTCGCCGAACATGGCGCGGCGCGAGGGGTAGCCCTGGTCGCGCAACTGATAGCGGCCGATCAGGGCGCACAGCCCCTCCCAGACCTGACCAAGAAGGGCGGCGTCGGTATCCAGCGCCTCGACCTTGGGGGATGAGCCAAGGCCGATGTAGCTGATCCGCGCCACCTCGGCCAGGGGTAGGCCGGCAAAGGCGCCGCGTTCGGCCATCGCGGCTTCCAGCAGAAGCTGCTTGTCGAACTGCTCCTGCTGTTTCTTTGTCGGCGGCGTGCCGGTCTTGTAGTCCAGGATATGCAGCCGCCCGTCCGGCAACAGGTCGATCCGGTCGGGCTTGGCCGTCAGGGTGAAGGGCAGGGGGGACAGATCCACCCGGCCTTCGGTTTCCACCACCAGCGGCGTGCCGCCAAGTGTGGCTTCGGTTTCCAGAAAGAAATCGGCGGCCCGGTCAAGCCGCGCCAGCCACAGCGCGCGGGCGGCCGGCCATGGCACGTCGTCGGCCAGCACCGCCGCGGCAATGGCCATCAGCCGCGCGCGGTCGGCTTTCCGCTCGGCGCCCGGGGGGCGGTCTTTGACGAAGCTTTCCAGAATGCGGTGCAGGATCGAGCCGCGCAGCCGCGCATCGGGCGCATGATGCAGTGGGTCCAGCGGGCGCAGCCGCAGGATATGGCGGGCATAGATCGCATAGGGGTCGCGGATCAGGGTGCGGATGCCGGTCACGGCCAGTTGCCGCGGCCGGGCCCCAACCGGCGGACGCGGCGCGGGGCGCGGGGTCAGCGGCATCGGCACCTCGGGCGTCTCCAGTGCCGTGGCAAGGTCCAGCCAGTCGCGGCCGCGGGCGCGCATCGCGGCCAGCGCCTCGGGGCCGCCCTGCGCCGTCAGCCCGTTCATCAGGTTCATCAGTCGGTTCAGCCAGCGCGAGGGCACGGTTTCGGCCTCGGCATCGCGGGTGGCGCGGGTCAGCACCACTTCGGGCGCGGCCACGGCCTGTTGATAGTCATGCGCGGCCAGACCGATCCTGCGTTCAGGCAGCAGAAGCCCCGCCTTCAGCCGCATCTGCCGGTTCAGCCACGGATCGGGCGGCGGAAGCTGCGGCCAGGTGCCATCGTTCAGCCCGCCGAGTATCACCAGATCGGCGCCCTGCACCCGCGCCTCAAGCGTGCCCCAGATCATCAGGCGCGGATCGGGTTGGGCTGCCTCGCGCACCTCGCCGCGCGACAGGATCGCGTCGAACAGGTCGGTGTAATCGGCGGACGTCAGGGTGCCGCCATGCGCGGCTTCGGCGCGCAATTCGGCAACGGCGGCAAGGGCTGCGATGCCGGCCTCTTTCAACCACAGCTCGCCGGTATCGGTGCCGGCGGGGCCGGTGGCCAGCGCCTCGGCCAGCGCCAGATGGGCGGTGACGTGATCGGTCAGCGGGCGGGGGGCGGGTGAGTCGACGCCTTCGAACAGCCCGCCCAACCACGCCGCCCAGTCGGCCACGCCATCGGCGGGCCGGGCTTCGGCCCAGTCGGCCAGATCGGCCGCGGTCGGAAAGGGCGGGCCGCGGCGCCGCAGGTGCAGTTCCAGATCGCGGGTCCAGCGCAGGTGGTTGCCGCGGTCGGCGCCGGTCGCGGTCAGCGGATGCTTCAGCAGCGTCAGCAGCGCCTCGGCGGTCAGGCGGCGGCCGAACAGCCGCGCGACATGGCGCAGGAACCGGCCCGGCGCCGACAGCGCCAGCGGCTTGCCCGCGGAATCGTCGGCGGTGATCCGCCAGCGATCCAGCGCGGCTTCGACCTGCCGGGTCAGCCCGCGGTCCGAGGTGATCAGCGCCACGCGCCGTCCGTCCTCGGCCGCGCGGCGCATCACCAGCGCCACCGCCAGCGCCTCGGCCCGCGGGTGGGGGGCCTCGATCAGCGTCATGGCTTGGGCGGCGCCGGCCAGATCGGTCAGAAGGCGGCCTTCGGACAGCCACTGATCGGTCACCGGCGCGGGCCTGAGAGACAGCGAAATCAGCCGGTTGCGTGCCGGGCTGGGGGCGGGCAGGTCGGCCCATGGCCGCACCTCTGACGGGTCGGCGCCAAGGGCCGACAGCAGCCGGAGAAAGCGGAACTGGGGATGATCCTCGGCGGTCAGCGCATCGTCCATGCCGGCCCAGATCGCTGGCGGCAGGTCGAAATCGAACCCCGGCAGCACCAGCGCACCCTGCGGCAGCCGCGCCACCGCCCGCATGAACAGCGCCGTCGTCCCGCGCGATCCGGTCGAGCCTGCGACGATCACCGGATGCGTCGGCGGCGCTTCGGCCCAGCGGGCGGCCAGCCGTTCCACCGTCATCCGCGCCCGGGCCTGCGCGTCGGGCGCATCGGCGGCAAACATCGGCGCGACGATCGCCATGAAGGCCTGTGTGCGCTGCCAATGCGCCGAATGGTCGGCCACATCCAGCCGCGAGATTGCCTCGGGGGGCACGCCCTCGCCCTGCATCTCGTCGATCAGTTCGGCCAGACTGTCGGCCAGATCGAACAGCGCCGAACGCGGGGCCAGATCGGGCTGCGCCTCGATCAGCCGCGCCACCAGTTGCGCAAGCTCCAGCCGGCGGCGCAGCGGCGGCACCGGCGCGGGCAGGCCCGGCTCGGCCGGAAGTTCGGTGACAAGGCGCAGCCGCGGCAGGAAGCCTGCGCCCTCGGCGGTCAGGATTTCGGTGATGCGGCGGCGCATCCGCTGGGTGTTGACGTAAAGGTCTACCCGCGCCATCGCCTCGGGCGGCTGGCCGGCAAGGCGGGCGCGCAGGCCCGCGACAAGGGCCGCGGGGAAATCGACGCCGGGCGGCAGGCCGAACAGGGGCGCGCGGTCAAACATGCAGCATCGCCTCGGCGCGGGCGATGCCCTCGGGCTGGCCCACGTCGCACCAGCCGCCCCGATGCAGCAGGCCAAAAGCGGTGCCGGCGGCGATCATCGCATCCCAGACCTGATTCAACGAGAATTTCCGGGCTGTTATCTCTGCCAGTCGGTCGGTTCGCAGGATCTGCGCCCCCAGATAGGTGAAGCCCGCGCCCCCGTTCGCCCGGGCAAGGCCGCCGGCGTCGTCCATCACGAAATCGCCGCGCGGGGCGCCGATGCTGGCCGAGGGCGCCAGCAGCAGCAGCGCCTCCATCCCGTCGCGCCATGCGCTGCGCAACTGGTGCAGCGGGTTCTCGCCGGTCCAGATCGCGTCGCTGTTCAGCGTGAACACCGGCCCCGGCCCCAGCAGCGGCAGCGCCGCGCGCAGCCCGCCGCCGGTTTCAAGGATCTCGGGTTCATGCGAAATCCGCGCGCGGCCGGCCAGATGGGCGTGCAGGCTGTCGGGCAGGTAGTGGGTGTTGGCCACCACGCGCGCGATCCCCGCGCCTTCGGCAACGGCCATCGCATGGTCGATCAGCGGCCGGCCGGCGACAGGGATCATCGGTTTCGGGCGGGTCGCGGTCAGCGCGCCCATCCGGGTGCCGAACCCCGCCGCGAAGATCATCACCGCATCCGGCCGCATTGCCCCACGATCCTTTCCAGAACAGCCGGCGAGGGGTCGGGCAGCAGCTCCCGACATTCGGCGGCCAGCGGCGCCAGCGCCGGATGGCGCAGGTTGTGCCAAAGCCGGCTCCAGACACGCGGGATCAGTGCGACATAGCCCTGCTTGCCCGCCACAAGGCAAAGCCTTGCAAAGACGCCCAGAATCCGCAAGGCCCGCTGTGCGCCCAGCACCGCTACGGCGGTGGCGAACTCGGCCTCATTCGCGCCGGTTGCGGTGGCAAAGCGGCGGATCATTGCGGACTCAATCGCCATTGGCACGTCGCGCCGCGCGTCCTGCACCAACGAGACCAGATCATAGCCCGGCTGCCCCATCTGCCCCAGCTGGAAATCCAGCAGGCCCACCCGCGCCAGCCCGGATCGTGCGGGCAGCCACAGCAGGTTTTCCGCGTGATAGTCGCGCAGGATCAGCACGCGCGGCCCATCGGCATGGCGGTGCAGCGCCTGTGCCATCCGTGCGGTCAGGCCGGTGCGGTCGGGCCGCACGCCGGTCGCGGCAAAGGCATACCAGTCGGTGGCAAAGCCTGCGGCCTCGGCCCAGTCATCGGCCGACAGGTCGGGCAGGCCCGGCGGCGCAGGCGCCCGCTGAAGATGCACCAGCACATCGGTGGCGGCGGCGTAAAGGGCCGGCTCTTGCGCGGGGTCGGGCAGCAGGCGGGCGAACAGCGCGTCGCCCAGATCTTCCAGCAGCAGAAAGCCGTTGGCCAGATCCTGCGCCAGCACCGCGGGGGCCGACAGGCCAAGGCTGCGCAGATGGGTGGCCATGGCGGTGAAGGCGGCGGGATCGTCGCCGCCCGGCGGCGCGTCCATCAGCACGGCGGTCCTGTCCCCAAGGGTCAGCCGGTCATAGCTGCGGTCCGACGCGTCGCCCGCCAGAAACCGCCGCGTGGCCGCGCCCCAGCCTGCCTGCTGAAGAAAGGCGCGCGACAGCGCCGCCCGGTCAGTCATGCCAGCGCCGATCCAGTTCGGCCAGCAGACCGGGGCGGCCGCCGGTCAGATCCGCGCGGCGGCCCTCGCCCTCGGCGGACAGGCGCAGGTGCAGCGCGTCGGGCGGGGCCAGCCCGGCCAGTCGGTCGGGCCATTCCACAAGGCAGACCGCGGTGGCGAAAGCGGCCTCAAGCCCCAGTTCGGTGACCTCGTCGGGGTGGGACAGACGGTAAAGGTCGGCGTGCCAGATCTCGTGTCCGGGGGCCTCATAGGTCTGGACCAGCGTGAAGGTGGGCGAGGGCACGTCCTCGTCATGGCCCAGCGAGGCCCGGATCAGCGCCCGTGCCAGATGGGTCTTGCCGGCGCCGATCGGGCCGTGCAGCAGCAGCGTATCGCCCGGCCGCAACAGGCCTGCCAGCATCGCGCCAAGGCGGGCGGTGTCGGTCTCGGAGGGCAGGGGCAGGGCAAGGACATCCATCGGCATGGCCGCGACCATGCCGACTGCCGCGGCGGGCCGCAAGATGGATCGGCGGGGCGCCGAAGCGGGGCCGATCCGCCGCGCGCGTTTCAGGCCGAGCGCAGCGCCGGGCTGACGTCACGCGCGGGCGCCTCGTCTGGGCGGGTTGCGCGGAACAGCGCCAGCGTCGCGCCCCCGGTCAGCGACGAAAAGTGGCAGGCGATCAGGCGGCCATCGGTCAGTCGGGCCTCGGCGTTCCATGGGGGACGCTCGCCCAGCGATGTTACGAACCGCTCGGCCTCGGCCCAGATCGGCGAGGGGGCCGTGCGCTCGCTCCAATGGGTGCAAAGCTGGCCGATGCCGCCCGCCTCGACCGTTTCGACCGGATCGTGTCCCCAAAGCGCGGCATAGGCGGTGTTCGTCATCACCAGCTGACCCGCCTGCGAAAAGACGGCGATCGCCTCGTCCATCGCATCGATCACCGCCTGACCCAGTTCAAGATCGGCGCGATACCGGCGGGTGCGGCTCATTTCGGTCGAGATGTCCTCGAACATCAGGGCCAGCGCGCCATTCGGGTGCGGGCGGCCGATGACGCGGTAGGTCTGGCCACCCGGAAGAGACCACGTTTCTTCGTAAAGCCCGCTGGATGCGGCCTTTTCCAGCGCCAGCATCTTGCGGCGCCAACTGGGATAGTCCTTCTGTTCCGGGATCATCTGTCGCTCGCGCAGCGCATCGAGAAAGCTGAACAGCGTGGGCTTCAGCGCCAGCATGTCGGGCGGCAGGGCGGTCAGATCCAGCAGCGCCGGGTTGAACAGGGCCAGCTTGCGGTGCTGGTCGAAGATCGCAAGGCCGGTGGGCAGATGCGCGAAGGTCTTGGCCAGCGTCTGCATGAAGTCGCGCAACGAGGCCTCGGCCTGCACGGCCGAATCCGCCGGCAGCGCGAACAGCAGCCGGCCCTCGCCCTCGGGGAAACCCACCAGATCGAACCAGCGCGTCACCTCGGCCCGGTCAAGCGTCTGGCGCTGTCCCGAGGCGCCTTGCGCCGCGGCGGCGCGTTCGAACAGGCGCGGCAGCGGCCAGCTCAGATCCTCGCCGGGGGGCAGCCGGTCGGCGGCTTCCTTCAGATAGGCGGCATTGGCCCAGACCACATCGCCGGAAGCGTTTTCGCGCCACATCATCAGGGGCGCGTTTGCGACGGTGTTGCGAAGCTGGTCCAGTTCCTCGGCAAGGGCGCGTTGCGACAGATGGTCCAGCCGTGGCCGCTGCGTGCCCGATGGCGCCTCGATCGTGATCCGGGTCACGCCGCCCCGCAGTTCCGCCTGAAGCAGCAACGGCTCGTTTTCGTCCGACGAGGCCAGCGTCAACCGGCCATGGCCGGCAAGTTCGGTGATTCGCGCCTCGACCCCCGGAAACCTTGGGCCGAGATAGGCCAGCAGGCGCAGCCACGCCCCGCCCCGTGCCGGCGACAGCGCCAGAAGCGCGCGTGCCCCCGGCGTTGCATCCAGAAGCGTTTCGCCATCGAACAGGAACACCGTCTCGCCCTGCGGGTCCAGAAAGATCGCGCCGTCGCGCCGGTCTGCTCGTGATCGCAGCACGCCGGACAGCAGCACCGCCCCTGCTGCCGCCCCCAGCGCCGTCAGGACAAGCCCCAGCGCAAGTCCCAGGTCGAATTCCATTCCGCCACTCTCCCGGCCTTCCGTCAAACGGTTCGACCATGGGGCGCAGAGGTTAACAGATGGTTAACCCTTTGATCGTGTGAGACGAATGGCCTAGCCCTGTATGGGAAGATTTTCGCCCAGCGGAGCATTGTGCAGAACCACCAGACGGTCGACCGACCAGACCACCTCGACGATGGCGCCGCAGCGTTCGGGGCGTTCGTCGCTGCGCAGGAACGGATCTGCGGCATTGGCAAAGCTGAGTTCCGCGCCAGACCGTTCCAGCAGCGTCTTGGCGATGAACAGACCCAGACCCATGCCTTCATAGCCCGGACGGCGCGACTGGCTTTCCTCGGCCCGGCGCTGGCGCACGAAGGGATCGCCGATCCGGCCGATGATCGCGGGCGGGTAGCCTTCGCCATCGTCGACGATCCGCACGGTGATCCGGTCGCCTGTCCATTCGCCGTCGATCCAGACCGTCGAACGGGCGAAATCCACCGCGTTCTGGATCAGGTTGCGCAGGCCGTGGATCACCTCGGGGCGGCGCAGGATCACCGGCTGGCGTTCCTCGCCATCGCGCGAGGGGAAAAGGTCGAACTCGACCCTTTTGCCGCGGCCGACATGCGGCTCGGCGGCCTCGCGCAGAACCTCTCCCAGTGGGGCCTGCCGCATCTGAAGGTCGTCCTTCCCCGCCCGGCCCATCGAACGCAGGATGTCGCGGCAGCGGTCGGCCTGCGCGCGGATCAGTTCGGCATCATCCTTCAGCGCCGGCCGGTCCGACAGTTCCTCGGCCAGTTCGGAACTGACCAGCTTGATCGTGGCCAGCGGTGTGCCCAGTTCATGGGCCGCGGCGGCCACCACGCCGCCAAGGTCGGTCAGCTTCTGTTCGCGGTCCAGCGCCATCTGCGTCGCCAGAAGCGCGTCCGACATCGACCGGATCTCGATCGCCACCCGGCGCGAATAAAGCCCAAGGAACAGCAGGCCGACCACGATCGCCAGCCAGAAGCCGAACTCGAACATGCGTGGCACGGCAAGGCGGCTGCCATCCGACAGGATCAGCGGCAGGTTGAAATAGGCGGTGAAGGTCAAAAGCCCGATGGCGATGGCGCCAAGGATCACCGTCGTGCGCAACTCCAGCGCCAGCGCCGAGATCGTCACCGGCGCAAGGATCAGCAGTGCGAAGGGGTTGTTCAGTCCCCCGGTCAGGAACAGCAGGAACGAAAGCTGCGTCAGGTCGAACAGCAGGATCATCAGCGCCTGAAACTCGGTCAGGCGGCGGTTCTGCGGAAAGACGAAGGTCGCGATGACGTTGGCGATGACCGAGGCGCCCACCGCCATGAAGCACAGCCCCATAGGCAGCCGCACGCCCAGATACCAGTCTGTCACGATGATCGCGGCCAACTGCCCGGCCACCGCCATCCAGCGCAAAAGGATCAGTGTCCGCAGGCGCACCCAGTCGCCGCGGGTGTCACGATTGAGAACTCCGTCAGGGCCTAGGATCATTGCAGCACATGCCGTTTTGCCTGTATCCCGATCTTGTTAGGTTGCCACGGGTTCGGGATCAATCGGCAACCGCATCCGACGGAAGAAGGAAGGTTGTTGTGACGAAGCTATATGCGGGGGCGGCAGCACTTGCGGTCGTGGCGCTGCTTGCGGGCTCTGCGGCATGGGTCTGGCTGAAACAGCCCGAGGGCCGCTTTGCCGAATGTGGCGGCAACCGCATCGCGGGCGGCGCCATCGGCGGGCCGTTCACGCTGGTGAACCAGCACGGCCAGACCGTGACCGACCGCGAGGTTCTGGCAAAGCCGTCGCTGGTCTATTTCGGCTACACCTTCTGCCCCGATGTCTGCCCGTTCGACATGGCGCGCAACGCCGAAGCCGTGGACATCCTGTCGGAATGGGGCGTCGAGGTCACGCCGGTGTTCATCTCGATCGATCCGCAGCGCGACACGCCGGACCAGCTGGCCTTCTTCGCCGAGGCGATCCACCCCGACACCATCGCCCTGACCGGCACGCCGGAACAGGTCAAGGCGGCCTCGCAGGCCTATCGGACCTTCTACCGGGTGCAGGATGCCGAGGATGAATATTATCTGATCGATCATTCCACTTACACCTACCTCATGCTGCCGGGGGTGGGGTTCGTGGACTTCTTCAACCGCGACGACACCGCCGAGACGATGGCCACGCGCGTTTCGTGCTTCGTGAATGACAGCCATGTGTCAACTTCCTTTGACGCTCGGCCCTAGACGTCCTATCAAGCGTCAAGGGAAAGCAGATGGGCAATACACATGGCTGAGGATCTGGTATTCGAACTCGGGGCTGATCGGTCCCTGCTTCTTGTGGATGACGACGAGCCGTTTCTGAAGCGGCTTGCGAAGGCCATGGAGAAGCGCGGGTTCGTTCTCGAAACGGCGCAGAGCGTGTCCGAGGGCAAGGCCATCGCGCAGGCCCGGCCGCCGGCCTATGCCGTCGTGGACCTTCGGCTTGAAGACGGAAACGGGCTGGATGTGGTCGAGGTTCTGCGCGAGCGTCGGCCCGACTGCCGCATCGTGGTGCTGACCGGATATGGCGCGATTGCGACTGCGGTCGCCGCGGTGAAAATTGGTGCGACCGACTATCTGTCCAAGCCCGCCGACGCGAACGAGGTGACCCACGCGCTGCTGGCCAAGGGCGAAAGCCTGCCGCCGCCGCCGGAAAATCCGATGTCGGCCGATCGCGTGCGGTGGGAGCATATCCAGCGCATCTACGAGATGTGCGACCGCAACGTGTCCGAGACCGCACGGCGCCTGAACATGCATCGCCGCACGCTGCAACGGATACTGGCCAAACGCAGCCCGCGCTGATCCTTGTCAACGCTATCGGAAATGGCGGCCCTTCACCGGGCCGCCGTTTCCATTTGCGGGGTCTGTTACGGTCGCGGCGGTGCCATGTCGCCTGACTTTTGACAATGCGGACTTGGCCAAAAGTGCAGTCTTTGGCCGCGATATTCAAAAGCCAGACGTGTCCTGCCCAATTCTTCACATCATTTCCATTGACGTGGGGTTCAATTGAGAAAATGAATAAGCCATCTCTTACTGTAGGAAGAATATCGTGGACATGGATCTCGAATCCCTCAGCCTCAAGGAACTGAAATCCCTTCAAACGCAGGTCGCAAAGGCGATCGCGACCTACGAGGACCGACGGAAGCGGGACGCCCTTGCGGAACTGGAAGAAAAGGCCCGCGAATTGGGCTTTTCGCTTGCGGAACTGACCGGGACCACCGCTGCCCGCAAACGCTCGGCTGCTGTGCCCAAATATGCCAACCCCGCCAATCCGGCTGAAACATGGTCGGGACGCGGTCGCAAACCGCGGTGGTTCGAAGCGGCGATCAAGGCCGGCGAGCCTGCCGAAAGCATGGCGGTCTGAAATCAGATCCCGTCCAGTGCGGCGATCAACTCAGTGTGGCGGGCGGTGAAAGCCGCCCGCACCTCGACCGGCGGGCGAAGACGGATCTGCAACCCGTCAAGCGCCGACTGCGGCGGATGGCCGAAGAAACGATCCGCCTCACTGACGGTAAAACCGGCAATCTGAACCGCCTCGAACCAGGCCGAAATCCGGTCTGCCTTCTTGATGTCGCGCTTGACCTGTGCGGGCAATTGCGCCGGCAATCCGAAGCGGATGTGGATCGCCACCGCCAGCCTTGCATCCAGATCGCCATACTGCGCGCCGATGGCGGCCTTGACCGGGCTGATCATGTCGCCGATCACATATTCGGGCGCGTCATGCAGAAGGGCGGCCAACCGCCAGCGCGCGGGGGTCTGCGGGTGCAGCCGGCCAAGGATCTCTTCGACCAGCAGCGAATGTTCGGCCACGGAAAAGGCGAAATCGCCGCGCGTCTGCCCGTTCCAGCGCGCCACAAAGGCCAGCCCGTGGGCAATATCCTCGACCTCGATATCGAAAGGGGTGGGGTCCAGCAGATCCAGCCTGCGCCCCGACAACATCCTTTGCCACGCCCGTTTCACCGGATCACCGTCATGTCAGAGGGAAAGCGCGCCAGATAGCGGGCAAGCGCGCGTCCCGAAAGAAACTGCTTCACCAGCATCTTCCTCATCAGCGGATGGTTGGGGGCAAGGTGGGATCGTTGGCCAGAGGTCTGTCGCGCAGGGATATATCGCGCAAGAAAGTCGTCAAGCTCGCGTGCGAAGATCGGGGGGAAATCCCCGGTGCAATCGTTCCATGGTTTCCGGGGGCCGATGAAATGCACAATGTGCGGGTCGGCATATGGCGCGAACAGTCGCGACGCCCATGTGAATTGCCAGTTCCAGGTCGGGCTGATCTCTGCCCAGTTGCCGTGCAGGATGCCATTCAGAAGCGTCTGATCGTTGCGCTTCAACTGTGTCCCGAAGCGGCGGCCAAGATCCAATGCCTTGTCCACAAGCCGATACCTGTCGCAGTTCCGCGTGTCGAACAGAATGACCCCTGAGTTGAAATAGGCCCCCTGCGGCAGCCCAAGGTGCGCAAGATCACCGGCCGGCCGTGTTGGCGTGCGCCATTGGCTGTTGTCACGGACGGCCGCGATGGGGGCCGTGCCCAGATCGATCTGCAACAAGCGATCAAGGCCCGCCCGTCGCACGGAAATGTCCGAGTCGAGATAAAGGATGCGCTGATAATCCTTGGCAAAGACCTCGGGCAACACGATGCGCAGGTAAGCCGCAAGTGATCGGCGGGCATCGCCTTCGACGCCGGAGGCCAGTTCGTCAAGCGGGATGACGCAACACCGAAGGTCTAGGTTCTGCAACGTCGCAGGAATGGCAAGTGGCCGGGTCGAGCAAAGACACAGATCGAAGGTGCGGTCCGGGTGATGGGCTGCGATCTGATGGGCCGCGAAAAGCGCGTAGGGCAGGTAGGTCTCGTCGCAACAGAAGATCACCGCCTGACGAAACCGCGCCGGGCGGGATGCGTCGATGCTTAGCCCCATGGTGTCCCCTTGTCCCTTATGGCCCCGTGCCGCGAAAGCCGCAGGGGGCGTGCATTGCCCCGGTGCCGCGTCGATGCTATGGCAGAGCCGATTTTTCCATCAGGAGCCGCATGCCCATGGCCGATTTCATCGTCAAGGATCTATCGCTCGCCGACTTCGGGCGCAAGGAACTGGACATTGCCGAAACCGAGATGCCGGGCCTGATGGCGCTGCGCGAAGAATTCGGCGCCGCAAAGCCGCTGAAGGGCGCGCGGATCGCCGGTTCGCTCCACATGACGATCCAGACGGCGGTGCTGATCGAGACGCTGGTGGCGCTGGGCGCCGAAGTGCGCTGGGCCTCGTGCAACATCTTCTCGACCCAGGACCATGCGGCGGCGGCCATCGCCGCCTCGGGCGTGCCGGTCTTTGCCATCAAGGGCGAGACGCTGGAAGACTACTGGGCCTATACTGACCGGATCTTCCAGTTCGCGGAAGGCACCTGCAACATGATCCTCGACGATGGCGGGGACGCCACGCTTTACATCCTGCTGGGTGCCCGGGTCGAAGCGGGCGAGACCGACCTGATCGCCGTGCCCACCAGCGATGAGGAAGTCTGCCTGTTCAACCAGATCAAAAAGCGCATGGCCGAGACCCCCGGCTGGTTCACGAAACAGCGCGATGCGATCCGCGGCGTGTCCGAGGAAACCACCACCGGCGTCCATCGTCTTTACGACCTGCACAAGAAGGGCCTGCTGCCCTTCCCGGCGATCAACGTGAACGACAGCGTCACCAAGTCGAAGTTCGACAACAAGTATGGCTGCAAGGAATCGCTGGTGGATGGCATCCGCCGCGCGACCGACACGATGATGGCGGGCAAGGTCGCCGTGGTCTGCGGCTATGGCGATGTGGGCAAGGGCTCGGCCGCCTCGTTGCGGGGCGCGGGCGCCCGCGTGAAGGTGACCGAGATCGACCCGATCTGCGCGCTGCAAGCCGCGATGGACGGGTTCGAGGTCGTGGTGCTGGAAGACGTGGTGAAGGACGCCGACATCTTCATCACCACCACCGGCAACAAGGACGTGATCCGCATCGAGCACATGCGCGAGATGAAGGACATGGCCATCGTCGGTAACATTGGCCATTTCGACAATGAAATTCAGGTCGCCGCGCTGAAGAACCACAAGTGGACGAATATCAAGGATCAGGTGGACATGATCGAGATGCCCTCGGGCGCCCGGATCATCCTGCTGTCCGAGGGGCGTCTTTTGAACCTTGGCAATGCCACCGGCCACCCGTCCTTCGTGATGTCGGCCAGCTTCACCAACCAGGTTCTGGCGCAGATCGAGCTTTGGACCCGCGGCAGCGAGTATCAGCCGGGTGTCTACATTCTGCCCAAGGCGCTGGATGAAAAGGTGGCCCGCCTGCATCTGAAGAAGATCGGCGTGAAGCTGACCGAGCTGCGCCCCGATCAGGCCGACTATATCGGCGTGAAGGTCGAAGGCCCGTTCAAGGCCGAACACTACCGCTACTGATCTGCGGCGGCGGTGCGCAGCGCATTGCGCTGCGCCCGCAATCTCCAGTGCGGCCGGGCGGCGTATTCCCGCTCCGCCGCGCGCAGGGCCAGCGCCACATGGCCCTTCTGCCGCGCGCGCTCCAGCATGCTGACCAGCCAGGGAACGGACTGCCGCCGCGCCCGGTACAGGCTGTGGAACCGGGCCGCGTCCAGATCGCCCGACAGCGCCGCCGCGACGAGCGGCTTCAGGATATTCATCTTGCGCAGCGCGGGCGGCATCTTGTGGCCAAGGCCCGGCATCTCCAGCCGCAGGACGTTCGCTCCGTCCAGGCGGCGCAGGTGGCAGGCGTCCTCGGGCACCAGCGGATCGGCGGCGACATAGGCCCGCCCGGCCGCGCGGATGGCCTCGGCGGCGTCGGACCGGGGGTCGTCCCAGTCGCCAAGGCCCCGGCCATAGCGGTAGCGGGTCTCGAACGGCGCCAGCGCCGGGTTCAGCGTGCTTTGCGGCGCGAAGGCCAGGACCGTGCAGCCCGGAGCCATCGGGGCAAAGACCGCCGCGCCGTAGCCGCCCATCGACGCGCCGTAGGTGGCAACCGCGCCGTAGCGGGCGAAGAAGCCTTCGTCGCGCAGGCTGTCCATCAGGTCCCACAGGGCGGCTTCCCGGAACCAGTCCGGGCGCCGGACCATGATGCCCAGCACGTCCCAGCCCATCGCCGCCAGCGCCGCATGACCCCACGGGAAGCGGCTGCCCGCCTCGCGCCGCGAGGCGAGGTTGTCGAAGCTCAGGACCAGGCGCGGCGCACCGATCGGCAGATGCGCCACGGCATGATGGCCGAGGTCATGGAAGAAGCCGCCGGTGGCCCGGGCTTGCGCCGCAACGTCGGCGAAGGGGTCGGACAAGCCGGCGGCATCGTCCTGCGAGGGCTCGAACATCTGCACGGGCGGTCGCTTCCTCTGTCGGACCGCCCTGTCCGGGCGGTCCCTGCCTGGCCGGGGCGGTTATCGGCCCTCGCCGAAGCCGAAGGTCTGGGTGACGTAGTCGATATCCTTGTCACCGCGGCCGGACAGGTTGACAAGGATCGACTTGCCCGGATGGGCCTTCGCCTCGCGCATGGCGAAGGCAACGGCATGTGCGCTTTCCAGTGCCGGGATGATGCCTTCGTGCCGCGAGAGGGCGAAGAAGGCGGCCAGCGCCTCTTTGTCGTCGGCCCCGGTATAGGTCACCCGGCCCGAGCGGTGCAGATAGGCGTGTTCCGGCCCGATGCCCGGATAGTCGAGCCCCGAGGCCACGGTATGGACCGGCGCCGGGTTCCCCTCGGCGTCCTTCAGCACCATGGTGCGGAAGCCGTGGATGTCGCCATCCTCGCCATAGGCGATGGTCGCGGCATGGTCGCCCAGCTTGGACGAGGTTCCGCAGGGTTCCACCCCGTAAAGCGCCACGTCATCGTCGATGAAGCCGGAAAAGATCCCCATCGCATTCGAGCCGCCGCCGACGCAGGCGGTCACCATGTCGGGCAACTCTCCGGTCAGTTCAAGGAACTGTTCGCGCGCCTCGACGCCCACGACATGCTGGAAATCGCGCACCATCATCGGGAACGGATGCGGACCCACGACCGAGCCGATGGCGAAGAGCGCGGTGTCGGCCTGCGCGATATAGCTTTGGAAGCACGAATCCACCGCCTCTTTCAGCGACCGGCCGCCGAAGCCCACGGGCACCACCGTCGCGCCCAAAAGCTTCATCCGGGTGACGTTCGGCGCTTCCTTGGCGATGTCGATCTCGCCCATGTGGATTTCGCATTCCATGCCGAAATAGGCGGCGGCGGTGGCCAGCGCCACGCCATGCTGGCCGGCGCCGGTTTCGGCCATCAGCTTCTTCTTGCCCATGAAGCGGGCCAGAAGCCCCTCGGCCATGCAATGGTTCAGCTTGTGGGCGCCGGTGTGGTTCAGATCCTCGCGCTTGGCGTAAAGCTGCGCGCCGCCGCACAGCGCCGAAAGGTTCTTCAGATACGAAACCGGGGTGGGTCGGCCCTGAAAGTGCTTCCGGATGAAGCGCAGTTCCGCGATGAAATCGGCCGATTTCGAGATCCTGTCGTAGGCGTCTCGGATTTCGTTGAAATGAGGGACAAGCGGCGGCGGCAGCATGGCGCCGCCATAGGGGCCGAAGAAGCCTTCGCGCGTGGGATGGGATTTCAGGTAGGCGCTCATTCCGCCCCTCCTTTGCTGGACTGATTTGGCGCGCACTATGGCCGCGGCCGCGGGCGGGGCCAAGGCCGGGTGTGGTCGCAGCCCGTCGGGGGGCGGGCCTGAAGCATTCTAATCAAAGGCCGTGCGCTTGGGATTTGCGTGCCATCCCGCCATGGGCTAGCTTCAGATCATCAGGGCAGGACGCCCGGGACCTTTTCAGAGACACGTGTGGTGCAACGGGAGCACGTGGGGTGGATGGAGGGTCCCTTCTGGGGTGGGGGCCCTCCATTTTTTATTTCCGCTGACAGATCACGGTTTGCTGACGTCAGGGGCGCCCCGTTTCTGGCTGCCGTTTCGCCCGATGCTGTGCGGCGCCGTGGTGTCGTATCGCCCCCTGTGCCGGGTTCTGCCATTTTGTGGTGTCGCTTCAGGCTGTGTTGCGCCGGTGCTGCGCTACGCCGCCCCTTGTGCCGCGCTGCTGTTTGGCTGGGTTCTGCGCCGGGCTGTCCCGTGTCGCCTGCGACGCCACGTTGCCCGGTTGCGATCCGTCGCCTGCGGCAGCCGTCACGGCGGTGTCGAAAGCCCGCCCATTTCGCAGATCACCTGCCAGTCCGCATCGCCCACCGGCTGAACCGACAGGCGTGAGTTCGTGACCAGAACCATGTCCTTCAGTCGAGGCTCTGCCTTGATCGCTTCCAGCGTCACGGGGCGGGGCAGGGGGGCGACCGCACGCAGCGTCACGCAGTCCCAGCGCGGATCGTCGGTGGTGGAATCGGGCGCGGACAGGCCGCAGACCTCGACGATGCCCACCACCTGTTTGCCGATGTTGGAGTGATAGAAGAAGCCGCGGTCGCCCAGCTTCATCGCCCGCATGTGGTTGCGCGCCTGATAGTTGCGCACGCCGGTCCATTCCTCGCCCGCGGGTCCGCGGGCCACCTGTTGGTCCCAGCTCCATGCGTCGGGTTCGGACTTGAACAGCCAGAAGGCCATCAGCCGATCACCTTCTTCCATTCGGTGATGGTCACGCTGTCAAAAAGCCCCGCCTTGGCATAGGGATCGCCCGCGGCCCAGGCCTGTGCCTCGGCCAGGGTGTCAACGGTCAGCACCACAAGCGATCCGGTCATCTGGCCGTCGGCGTTCAGGAACGGGCCGGCCATCTCGACCACGCCGGTTTCGGCGATATAGGCCAGATGTGCGGCGCGAGTGTCGAGCCGGGTCTGAAGCGCACCTTGCTTGTCGGTGCAGATAAGGGCCACGCGCATGGGCTACTCCTGTTTCAGGGGGCGGGACAAAAGCGACTGGATCGCCTGCGGCAGGGTCACGCGGCCACCGGCCAGCGCATCGACCATGGCGGTGATCGGCATGTCGATCCCGTGGGCGGCGGCAAGGCGCACCACGGCGGTGGCGGTGGCGCGCCCCTCGACGGTGACATGGGCATCAAAACCCGCACCGGCGCCAAGCGCCTGACCGAAGCGGAAATTGCGCGATTGATCCGAGGTGCACGTCAGCACCAGATCGCCAAGGCCCGACAGGCCGGCCAGTGTCTCGGGGCGTGCGCCAAGGGCCAGCGCAAGGCGTTGCATCTCGGCGTAGCCGCGCGTCATCAGCGCGGCGCGGGCCGAATGGCCAAGCCCCGCGCCGATCACCACGCCGGCGGCAATGGCGATCACGTTCTTCAGCGCGCCGCCCAGTTCCGCGCCCACCGTGTCGGTGGTGCGGTAAAGCCGCAGCGCCGCGGTGGACAGGCGGCGCTGCAACGCCTCGCCGGCGGCATCATCGGTGCAGGCGAGTGTCAGCGCGGTCGGCAGGCCGCGGGCGATGTCGGCGGCAAAGCTGGGGCCGGTCAGGATGGCTGGGGTGGCGGCCGGGCAGGCGGCGGCGATCAGCGCCGTCGGGCCCAGCCCGGTGGCCAGATCCACGCCCTTGCAGCAGGCGACCAGCGCCCGGCCATCCAGCCGGCCCCCATTCGCGCCCAACAGCCCGCCCAGTGCCTGCATCGGCACGGCCAGCAGCACGGTTTCGGCCTCGACCTCGGCCAGATCGGCGGTCAGCCGGACCTGTTCGGACAGCGCCACATCCAGCCCCGCCACGCCGCGCCGGCCCCACAGCATCACCGGCTGTTCCCGTCCCAGCGTCACCGCCAGCGCCGTGCCGAAGGCGCCCGCGCCAAGGATTCCGATCATGCCTTGGCCCCTTTCTTTCCGAAGCCCAGAAGGGCGGGTGCTGTTCGGTCCAGCGGCCAGCGCGGCCGGGCCTGAAGGTCCATGCCGTCGCGGGCGCCAGTGCGGAACCGCTCGATCCCGGCCCATGCGATCATCGCGGCGTTGTCGGTGCAAAGCCGCAGCGGAGGCGCCACGAAGCGCACCCCGGCCACGGCCGCCACCCGCATCAGCGCCTCGCGCACCGGGCCGTTGGCGGCCACGCCGCCGGCCACCGCCAGCGCAGGCGCGGGGGGCGTTCCGGCCAGATACAGCGCCAGCGCGCGGCGGGTCTTTTCGGCCAGCACATCCACCACCGCAGCCTGAAATCCCGCGCACAGATCGGCGCGGTCTTGCAGCGTGATCCCGGCCTTTTCCGCCACCACCGCATCGCGCGCCCGCAAAAGTGCGGTTTTCAACCCTGAAAACGACATGTCGCAGCCGGGCCGGTCCAGCATCGGCCGCGGAAAGGCAAAGCGGCGCGGGTCGCCCTTTGCCGCTTCGGTCTCGACCGCGGGGCCGCCCGGTTGTGGCAAGCCCAGAAGTTTCGCGGTCTTGTCGAACGCCTCGCCCGGGGCATCGTCGATCGAGCCGCCCAGCCTCGAGAAGTCGTCGGCGCCCCGCGCGATCAGAAACTGGCAGTGCCCGCCTGACACCAGCAGCATCAGATAGGGAAAGGCCAGCGCATCGGTCAGCCGCGGCGTCAGCGCATGGCCCGCCAGATGGTTCACCCCCACCAGCGGCAGGCCGCTGCCCGTGGCCAGCCCCTTGGCCAGCATCACCCCCGACAAGACGCCGCCGATCAGCCCGGGCCCCGCCGTCACCGCGATCCCGTCCAGTTCGGCCAGCCGCAGGCCGGCGTCCGACAGGGCGCGTTCCACGCACAGGTCCAGCCGCTCGGCATGGGCGCGGGCGGCGATCTCGGGCACGACGCCGCCAAAGGCCGCGTGCAGCGTGGTCTGGCCTTCGACCACCGACGACAGGATCTCTGCCCGGTCGCCAACCGCACGCACCACCGCGGCCGCGGTATCGTCGCAGCTGCTTTCGATGCCAAGGAAGGTCAGCGGGTGAGACATGGGGCGCCGTTGCGGAAGGGTCTGACCGCAGGTAACACCTTGCTCATGGCCCCACAATCCCGCGCCCCCCGTCCGGCCTTTCTTCTGACCCGCCCCGAGGCACAGGGCGCACGCTTTGCCGCATCGCTCCGGGCGGGCCTTGGCGATCTGCGCATCGTGACCGCGCCCTTGATGATGCCCGAGTTCCTGTCGCCCGCCATCGACCAGACCCCGGCCGCGCTGATCTTCACCTCGGAAACCGGGGTCGAGGGCTGGCGCCGGCTGTCCGCGCCGGCGCTGGCGGGGGTGGGGCGGGCGTGGTGCGTGGGCAACCGCACCGCGCGGGCGGCCGAGGCGGCGGGGCTCTTCGCCCGTTCGGCCGAAGGCGATGCCGAGTCGCTGATCGCCGCGATTCTGGCCGCGGGCGATGCCGGCCCGCTGCTGCATCTGCGCGGCGCGGAATCGCGCGGCGAGGTGGCGCCGCGTCTGGCCGCCGCGGGCATCCCCGCCGCCGAGGCCACCGTTTACGACCAGCGCCCCCGGCCGTTGTCGCCCGAGGCGGTGGCGCTGTTGCAGGAAGGCGCGCCGGTCGTGGCGCCGCTGTTTTCGCCCCGAACCGCCCGGCTGCTGGCGGCCGAAGTGGCGCGGGTGGCCCCCGGCGCGCGGCTGTGGATTGCGGCGCTCAGCCCCGCCGTGGCGGGCGCGGCCGAGACCCTTGGCGCGGAACGGATGCGGACCGCGGCCCGGCCCGATGCCGAATCGCTGCTGGAAAGCATCAAAGCGCTACTTGACGCATAGTCTGATGCTTGAGGCATCCCGCCGCAGCGGATAGGGTGACACGGTCACAATACCCGTCAAACTGGAAGGCACGGCGATGGCAGAACCGGAGTCCCGCGAACCTGATGTGAAGAAACGGGAGGACGATTCGCCCGAGCCGCTGACCCTTTCCCAGCCCGAGCCCGTCGAGGCTGCGACGGCACCGGCCGAGGACGGCACGTCTTCCGACGACATCAGGTCCGCCGAACGGCAGAACGACGACCGCGCGCTTCCCGACGAAGCCGAGGTCATCTCTGAAACGCCCCCCGCATCCGAGGGTGAGGCCGATCCCGCGCCGATGGCGGCCGTTCCGCCGTCGCGCAAACCCGAACCGCCCCGGCGCAGCGGGCCTCCGGGCTTTTTCCTGCTTCTGGTGGGCGGCATTGCCGGCGCCGCCGGAGGCTTTGCCTATTCCCGCCACGCCCAGTCCGACTGGCCGCTGGCCAACTATGGTCAGACCCAACAGGCCGCCGCGCTTCAGGCCGAGATTGACGCGCTGCGCGGCGAACTTTCGGCCCGACCCAAGGCGGACGCCGCCAGCGCGGCCGACCTGAAGGCCGCCGCGGATCGCGCGGCTGCGGCCGAGGCACGGGTGGCCGAACTCGAATCGCAACTGGCGGCCGCCGCCAGTCAGCCCGCCGCGGCTGACGTGCCCGACGCAGGCACGCTTGAGGCCGAGATTGCGGCGCTGCGGGCGCAGATCGCGCAGGCGACCGGCTCGGCGGTGACCGAGGCCCAGACCGATGCCGCCGCCCGTGTGGCCGAGGCCGAACGTCAGGCCGCGCAACTGAAGGCCGAGGTCGAGGCCGCGGCGCGGGCCGCCGTCACCGCCGCATCGGTGGGGCAGGTTCAGGCGGCGATCGACGCGGGCATCGCCTATGTCGAGCCGCTGGAAGAACTGGCGGCCAAGGGCGTCGAGATTCCGGTGAAGCTGATCGAAGGGGCGCAGGGCGGGGTTTCGACCCTTGCGGCGCTGGAAGATGACTTTGGCGATGCCGCGCGGGCCGCGCTGGCAGTGTCGCGTCGGGCCACGATGGGCGACAGCTGGACATCGCGGGCCAAGGCGTTCCTGATGACCGAAGCGGGGATCAGGTCGCTGAAACCGCGTGAAGGCACCGACCCCGACGCGATCCTGTCGCGCGCCGATGCCGCTGTTCAGGCCGGCGATCTGCAAAAGGCGCTGGCCGAGATCGCCAGCCTGCCCGCCGAGGGGCAAGAGGCGATGGCCGGCTGGACGGCGCGGGCGGCGCAACGCATCGAGGCAACCGACGCCGTGGCGGCCCTTGCCGCAGCCGCAGAAGGGAAGTGAGTCGAAATCATGCTCTGGTCATTGCTCAAGATCCTGATTTTCGTGGCGCTTGTGGGCGCGCTGACCTTCGGTGCCGGCCTGCTGATGGACACCGGCGGCGGCTTGCGCATCGCCGTCGGCGCGTGGGAGTTCAACCTTGGCCCGCTTCAGGCGGTGATCGCGGCGCTGCTGGTGATCTTTGCCGTCTGGCTGTTCTTCAAGCTGATCGGCTTTGTCGTTGCGGTGCTGCATTTCCTGAACGGGGATGAAACGGCCGTGTCGCGCTATTTCGACCGCTCGCGCGAGCAGAAGGGCCTGCGCGCGCTGTCGGAAGGCATGATGGCGCTGGCGGCTGGCGATCCGCGGATGGCGGTGTCGCGCGCGGCGCGGGCGCGTAAATATCTGGGCCAGAACCCGATGACGATCCTGCTGAACGCACAGGCGGCGCAGCAATCGGGCGATGCACGGCGGGCGACCGAATCCTACAAGCTGTTGCTTCTGGATGAGAAAACCAAGTTCGTCGGCGTCCGCGGCCTGCTGAAGCAGAAGCTGGACGAAGGCGATGCCGACACCGCGCTGGCGCTGGCGCAGAAGGCGTTCGAGATCAACCCGAAGCATTCCGAGACGCAGGACATCCTGCTGAAGCTTCAGGCGGATCGCCACGACTGGACCGGCGCACGCAACACGCTGAGTGCAAAGGTGAAATCCGGTGCGCTGCCGAAGGCGGTCTACAAGCGCCGCGATGCGGTTCTGGCGCTTCAGACCGCGAAAGAGGTGTTCGACGAAGCGTCCTCGATCGAGATGCGCGAGGCGGCCATTCTCGCCAACAAGAAATCGCCCGACCTGATCCCGGCCGCGGCGATGGCGGCGCGAAGCTATCTGGCGCAGGGCAACAAGAAATACGCCGTGCGCGTGCTGAAAAAGGCATGGGAGGCCCAGCCCCATCCGGATCTCGCCGCGGCCTTCGCCGAGATCGAACCGCATGAGACGCCGTCCGAGCGGTTGAAGCGGTTCCGCACCCTGACCGCGATCCGGCCCGACGACGACGAGACCCGGATGCTGGTGGCCGAATTGTCGCTGGCGGCCGAGGATTTCCCCGGCGCCCGGCGCGCCCTTGGCGATGTGGTGACGCGCCATCCGACGCAGCGGGCGCTGACGATCATGGCCGCGGTGGAACGTGGCGAAGGGTCGGACGAGGCGCTGGTCCGCGGTTGGCTGGCGCGGGCGCTGTCGGCGCCGCGTGGGCCGCAGTGGTGCTGTGACAACTGTCAGACCGTCCACGCAAGCTGGGGTCCGATCTGCGACAACTGCGGCGGGTTTGACACGCTCAGCTGGCGCGAGCCGGTTCAGAAGTCTGCCCCCGCATCCGGAAGCGAGCTTCTTCCGCTGCTGGTCGGCGCGCAGGCGGCTTCGGGCGGGCCGGAGGGTGAGGTGATCGACGAAACGGCGGTCGAGCCGGGCCGGAGATAGGCGCAGCTTTGCCACCATCCAAAGCGCGGGCGCGCACAGGCCCGTGCGAACCACGGATGCAACAGTCGGGGCCGGACGGGATTCTTCCTGTCCGGCCCTGATCATTCTTTCCAGCCCCAGCCCTGCGGCCGAGCCTGACCGACGCCAGGCCCCAGCCTGAAGGCGTTTCAAGGCCGGAACCGCACCGTTGCGGCGATCGCGATGGCCGAGAGGAAGACGGGGCGGATGCCGCTTCTTCCGACGGCGTCAGGATGTGCCACGCTTGTGGTGCCGCACTTGCAACGGAATGCAGAGGGCATCCTTGAAGGATGCTCTTTTCCCCTGGGGACGCTCCGGCAAAGCCGTGCTCCAGTTGCATGGCGCGGCGGCAGTTTTGGCAAGACGCGGTCGCGCCCGCATTGCAACCGGGTCATGGCGGCGTATCCGCCATGTCAGCCGGCCATCAAGGCCCGTCCGGACGGGCCGTTCGGCGCGCACAATCTTCTGCGCGCGGGCCATGCGGTGTGGTCGATCAAACCGCATGGCGTCGCCCGCTATGCCACGCGCCAGAAGAACGACACCGCCGAGGCAGAGCCGATCGCCGCGGCGGCAATGCCTGCCGCCATGCGGTTCGGCCCACAAGATGCTGCGTCAGATCCGGGCGATGATGTGGCGGCTCCCACGGATCGAAGGTGCCCCTTTCGCAGGACTGGAAGCAGGAACGATGGGATAGGTCGTCACGCGCGCCACGAGCATGCACGTCGCCAAGCATCGTTCGCGCAACCAAGCCAGTCCGAAGGCGTTTGCCAAGCGGCGGAAGCGGGCGAGACAGTCGAGGCGATGCAGGACGGGCCGATGGAACCGCGATCCACGGTGTTGATCGAGGCATCTGACGCGCTGGCCGTGGTTTTCCGGCGCCACAGGCCCTGATCGGGCTCGCATGCTGAGGGTCAGGCGCGGTTCTTGAAGCGCCAGCTCTCGTTGCCGGTCTCGATGATCTCGCAGTGGTGCGTGAGCCGGTCTGGACTTGCCCGGGAAATGTGGAGAGCACCATCTGAGGAACCAGGAGGTGTTCTATGGGGAACGGGAACAGACCGACGCCGGAGTTTCGGCGTGAAGCGGTGCGGCTTGCGCTGAGCAGCGGCCTGACGCGTCGGGAGA
>NZ_OAOQ01000038.1 GCF_900207575.1 Cereibacter ovatus | reverse complement strand
GTTCGAAGACTTCCTTCAGTTTGCGCCGCGCATGCGCCCAGCAATGCGCCACCCGAATGGGCACGCCGCCCTTGCGGGAAGGTTTGGTCAGCCGAGAGCTATGGCAGAATCTGGGTGATGGGGCCTGAGAAGGCGGCGTATCGTGGCGGGTGTCTAGCCTGCCAGAACCTCCAGACGGAGCGATACGCCTGTGTCCGAAGATACCAACATCCTCCCGTTTCACCAGCCGGGAACTGTCCTTGATCCGCTGACCGAGATCGCGCGCGAGGGCGCGCGTCGCATGCTCATGGCGGCGCTGAAGGCCGAAGCTGACAGTTTCGTTGCCGGCTTCGCCGAGGATCTCCTCCCCGATGGTCGTCGCCGTGTCGTGCGACATGGCGTCGGGCCCGAGCGCGAGATCCAGACCGGTATCGGGCCGATCCCGGTCCAGCGGCCCAAGGTGCGCGATCGTGCGGATGTGCCGGTGGAGGCGAAGATCCGGTTCAGCTCGGCCATCCTGCCGAAATGGGCGCGACGGTCGAAAAGCCTCGACGCGCTCCTGCCGGCGCTCTACCTCCGCGGCCTCTCCACAGGGGACGTGCAGGAAGCCTTGGCCGCCATTCTCGGCGCAGAGGCTCCGAACCTGTCGCCTGGGGTGATGTCGCGCCTCACGGCGGAGTGGCAGGACGACCTCGACCGCTGGCAGCGCCGCGACCTCTCGGCACGCCGCTACGTCTACGTCTGGGCCGACGGCGTCTACCTCCAGGCCCGGATGGAGCCGCAGGCCGAGTGCATGCTGGTGATCCTCGGCGCCACTCCGGAGGGCCGAAAGGAGTTGGTCGGCTTCCAGGTCGGCATCCGCGAGAGCACGCAGAGCTGGCGCGAACTGCTGGTCGATCTCAAGGCCCGCGGGCTGGGGGTCCCGCCCGGGCTGGCGGTCGGCGACGGCGCGCTAGGGTTCTGGAAGGCGCTGGAGGAGGCCTTTCCGGGCACCCGCCACCAGCGGTGCTGGTTCCACAAGACGGCAAACGTCCTGAATGCCTTCCCGAAGTCGATGCAGCCCGCCGTGACCGCGGACCTGCGCGAGATCAGCCGCGCCGCGGCGGCCGTGGCCATCGAAATCTTCGCGGAAAAATACGGCGCAAAATACCCGCGCGGCGTCATCCTCGCCCGCAAGGTTCGCGAGAAGCTAGCCGCCATCCGTCAGCAGGAACGCGATGGCGTCTACCAGCGGTACCTTTTCGCTCCGGAAGCCAAGGTCGAGGTTTCCTTCGACCAGGCTTTCGCGTTCAAGGACGGAATGTATTGGGATCAGCGCCGGTATCGTGGGCGCTGGAAACCTCGCAAGCACTTCCTTGGGCCGGATCATGTGCCTGCTTTCGATGGGGCCGAGAACGGTGAAGAATTCCAGTGCGCGCAAGCCATCGACAGCTTGCCAGGCCTGAAGTTCTGGATCCGCAACGTCGCACGCCACCCCAACTCGTTCTGGTTGCCGACTGCCACGGACAAGTTCTATCCGGATTTCGTGGCTCAGTTGGAGGACGGCCGGCTGCTCGTCGTAGAGTACAAGGGAGCTCACTTCGCAGATGGCCCCGACACCGCCGAAAAGCGGACCATCGGGCAGCTGTGGGAGAAGAAGACCGGCGGCAAGGGCGTGTTCGTCGTAGTCGAGAAGACCGTCGACGGCAGGGACATGCGGGCTCAGATGGTCAATACGCTCCAAGGCTCGACATGATGCGTGCTGTTCAGGCTGGCACTTCGCGCAGTCTCTGCAACGGTTTCGCATCGCTCGCAGGAAGCCCTGCCTCGGTCGGCGCCAATCACCGGCTTTTGCGCGAGAAGAGGCGGGAAAATTATTCACGCTCTGAATGGCGGCGTGAATATTTTTGACACCCACCTCTTGGCCGTGCTATGCAGCTGCATCAGGCGGCAAGAGGTGGATCGAGTTTGGACAGAGATGCAGCACTGCAGGCAGCCCGTGAAAGGTTCGAGGAACCACTTTGGACGCTCATAGGGCAGCTGGAAGCGACCTTGGCGGATCTCGGTCGGGTGAAGCACATCAACATTTCCGACCCGCGAGCGGTCGGCTCGGTGCTGAATAGCGCGCTGACCGATGCGGCATCTGCCGTGAACCTCTCCGATCACGGCTTGGAAGTTACCCATGTCAATGACGGCCGGAGCAACAAAGTTACGGGTGTTGTGGATCTCGGTGGCGACGAACGAGCTGTCAGTTTCGAGCTTCATCTGTCCGGCCCCCGCGGCGGCACCTCGAAGTCATCGCATCAGTTCGCGAAATCTGACTTCTCTGTGTGCGACATTGAAGAGCAGCGATCACTCTTTCCTTACGACGTCGATGCGCCTGATCATCTGCTGTTCTTTATTGCCTGCCACTTGAGTGGCACGGGAGTATCCGTCTCGAAAGTCTTCATAAAGTTCGCAGACGGAATAGATCAGAGAATGATCGAGATTCATCGCTCCGCACCGTCGGTGGCTGCTGGGGCTATGGATAGCGCGCCGGTAAATGAGCCGGCAGGCGCGAAGTTGACAATCAAGAGACCCAAGGGAGAAGAAACCGAAAATGGCAGCACGACCGATAAACGGGGGGATGCTGCTCCTAGCTCGAAATAGACGCCGGAAGACACAGACAGAATTGGCCGCCGAAACAGGAGTTGCACAGGCTGCAATCTCCCGAATTGAGAACGGCACCCGGGACGCGCTCTCGCAGGAGGAAATCCAGTCGATTGCGCGTTCTTTGGGATTCCCGGTGAGCTTCTTCTACGAGCAAGAGCCGCTATATAGGACGCCGCTGAGCCTCCATGGCGCTGCATTCCGAAGAAAGGCAGCGGTGTCAAAAAGGGATCAGGAAGGGGTGGTGGCTCTCGCCAACCATTATGTCCTCCATTTCCGAAAGCTTCTGGATGCCGTGGACCTAGAGCCAGAGTTTCCGCTGCTGCAGTTTGAGATCGTTTGCGACAAGTCCAGCGTTAGCGAGAACGCTAACGCCATCACATCTGCTGGTGAGGCTGCTCAGAAGGTCAGGGCGTCCTGGCAACTTGGGGACGGACCGATTTCGAATCTCGTACGATTCGTTGAAGCAACTGGCATTCTCGTCGTAGAGGGAGACTTCGGGCAAGCCGACATTGACGGCGTTACACTGCGCCCTCCTGGCATGAAGCCGGTGGTTGTGCTGAACCATGCGCGCCCTGCTGACCGTAAGCGCTTCAGCCTCGCGCACGAGTATGGCCATGTCGTCCTGCACGCATTCCCCTACGATGCGATGGAAAAGGAGGCTAATGATTTTGCGGCGGAACTGTTGATGCCAAAGACGGGGGTCCTGCCTGATCTGAAGCGTGGACTTTCAATTCCGCGACTTGGCCAGCTGAAGCAGAAGTGGCGAACGGCAATGTCGGCACTGATCTATAGAGCAAAATCACTTGGAGCGATCACGGACGAGAATGCCACTGCGCTCTATAAAAGGATGAGCGCATTCGGGTACCGCACCCGGGAACCGCAAGAGTTCGACATTGCTCCGGAGACCGGCAAACTGGCTGCGCAGCTTCTGAACTTGCACCTGAACGACCTCGGGTACAGTTTGGACGAACTGGCGGAAGGGCTCCGGACTGATCCTGTGGAATTCGCGACAATGCATGGGCTCTCGGTTCCGGAAAGCAAGCTAAGGGTAAGGGAGAAGCCTAAGTTGTGCCTCGTGGCCAATCGCGACTAGCCGGTAATTGATCATTAACCTCGGCGCAGGCCTGCAGGCGCCGAGGGGTCTAGTTTAATGATTGAAAGTACCGGCGCTGAAGTGCCCATTCGAGCGGAAACGGGCCTGTGACGTTCGTGACGGTCAGTTCTGGCCCTTGCAGGCCGTCTAGGATCACCGCAATTATTTCGGGGGCTAGAAGTGTCAGGCGAAGCACACGGGTGAGGTAGGAAACCGCTACACCTTCTCGTTCAGCCAGTTCGGTGATGGTCATGAAGTCGCCTGACTCCAGCATACGTTTCCAGCGAAATGCCCGCGCCAGTGCTTTGATCAGCGTGTTGTCGGTCCTGCGCGGCTGCTCGGCACCCTCGGGTAGCTGCATCTCTTTGCGTCCGCCGCGCTTCACCAATGTGAGCGGGACGTGCAGCGTTACGGTGTCTGGGATCGGCTCCGCGCGGGTCATGCTGCTTCACCGATGCTGCCCGCCAGCATCTCGTGCGCGAGTCTGCTGAGGCCGCTCCGCTGCGGCGCCATCGACATCGCGGCGCTGGCTCGCGACCGGGACCAGCTCTGGGCCGAAGCCGTCCACCGCTTCCGCGAAGGCGCGATCTGGTGGATCGAGGATCCTACGATCCTCGCCGATGCCCGCGAGGAACAGGACCGCCGCTACCAGTCCGACGCCTGGGACGATCTGATCGAGTTCAGCCTGAACAACGCGATCAGGCGGCCGCGTGACTGTAGCCGCGAGCGCGCTCCTGCCGGATCATCGCCAGAACGAGGGTAATGACGGCGGC
>NZ_OAOQ01000012.1 GCF_900207575.1 Cereibacter ovatus | reverse complement strand
CGTCAGCGAGCCACGGCGCTTCAGCGCTTCGTTATAGGCCGGCCAGTTCCTGGTCTTGTAGCTCGGGGGGGTCGGTCTGCTCATGCGGCCCTGCTACCACGCCGGATAACACCAGATGAATCCCTCACGTGATTTGTGCAACAGAGCCGGCCAGAGCCCTTATCGACTCGCCGATGGGCCGCTGAACCTGCTGGTAGACAGTACCGGGATCACCTTCCTCGACGACGGCGAATGGCAAGCGTGCAACGCCGACGCCAGTGGGGCAAGGTCCATCTGGCCATGGACACGGCAACTTCGGGCATCCGGGCGGTTGAATTCGCCCCCAGTAGCAACGGTGACAGCCCATTCGTCGGGAAAACAGTCCAGTGGGGGGTGTTGAAGAAACCAGATATGACGGGTGTCCACAGACCGTCTTCTCCGCCATAGCACTCGCAGCTACCGCTATGTTCTGGCCATGAAGGAAGAACGAGATGCCGTAACGGGGCCTGCGCCGCGCCCTACCCGTTCCTGCTGCAGGCCCGAGGGCAAGCTGGCGCCATTCCCGTATCGGATCCTGAAGGAGAGCTGCGGGTTGCAGCTGTTTGTCGGGCTGGATGTGTCGCTGCAGAAGTCCCAACCCTGAAGATGGATTGAATCATTTCACAATAAACTCGGCGTGCAGCGCGCCGGCTGCGTGGATGCTTTTCAGGATATCGATCATGTCGTTAGGCGCCACGCCCAGCGCATTCAACCCGGAGACAACCCGCGAAAGCGTTGTGTCGCCCTGCACTTCGGCAAGACCGGTGCCGGTCTGCTCCTCAATGGAGGCGGAGCTTCGCGGAACGACGATTGTCTCGCCCTTGCTGAACGGGTTGGGCTGAATGACAAGCGGCTGCTCTTCAACGCGAAGGGTCAGCCCGCCTTGGGCCACCGCGACACGGCTGATCCGGACGTCTTCACCCATCACGATCGTCCCTGATCGCTGGTCCACAACGACACGGGCCGCCATCTCGGGCTCCACCGTCAGATTTTCCACCTTCTGCAAAACATGCGCAGCAGAGCGCAGCCGCGTCTGGTCAAGATCAAGTGCAACAGTCCCGGCGTCGAGCATCGTTGCCACGCCACGACCGAGTTCGCGGTTGATCGTCTCTTCGATCCGGCCCGCCGTGGTGAAATCGGCCGTGCGCAGCGCGAGTCGGACATTTCGCAGGCTCGCAAGCTCAAATTCGACTTCACGCTCGACCCGGGCTCCTTCGGGGATCGTTCCCGAGGTCGGAACGCCCTGAACCACACGGGCCGCCTCTCCTTCGGCTGACACCCCGCCGGCAATGATTGCCCCTTGCGCCACGGCATAGATCTGACCGTCGGCGCCGTTCATCGGCGTCATCACCAATGTGCCGCCCAGCAAACTCTTGGCATCCCCAATGGCCGAAACCGTGACGTCGACCTGAGAACCTGCCCGCGCGAACGGTGGAAGTGTAGCCGTCACGAAGACAGCCGCCACGTTCTTTGGCCGATACTGCTCGCCCGTCACGTTGACGCCGAGTCGTTCAAGCAGGTTCGACATGATATCTTCGGTGAACGGGGCGTTTCGCAAACCGTCGCCGGTCCCGTTCAGGCCCACAACCAGTCCGTATCCAACCAGATCGTTGCCGCGAACGCCGTCGAATCGGACCAAGTCCTTGATACGGATCGGACCCGCCGTGGCAGGAAGGGCAAACAGCAGGAATGCAAGCGCAAGCCTAAGCATCAGAGATAATCCACCAGGCTCAGGCGGCTGAGCCGCGATGTCAGACTGTAGAGCGTTTCGATCTGGGTTTGTGTCGACTCGAGCATCGTGGCGGCCTCGTAACTGTCGATGCCCAGCAGATTGGTGCGGGCGATCTGAAGCGAGGTGAGCTCGGCTGCATTCGTGGCGGCTGCGGATTCGATTCGCGTTTCTTGCAAGCCAAGATCTGCGGCAAGCGCAATCCGCGCGCTCTGGTTTTGAAGCAGACGGTCCCCGGCGCGACTGGCAAGATCTGCGCGCTCTGTTGCCGTTCCGGACCAGGAGCCACGTTCGAGGATAGCCCCGAGCGCCAGACCCTTCAAAGTCTCGCGGATCGTGGGATCGTTCGCGGTGATCCGGATCTGTGCCGTCTCAGTCGCGCCGACCGCCATCGGACCCTGCGGATCGCCCCCCTTGTAGCCGGCGGTTGCGTATCCCGCACCATCAAACCATGCGGAAACGGCGGCTTCTACATCTGCGGCCGTTGTTGCCCCGGCGACGGCCAGATCAAGGTCGGCCAGGATCGTTTCGGCGTCGGCCATGGCCGGCTCTTGCGGAAGGTCGCCCGCAAAGATCGACCTGTCGCCCACCCTGGTATTCAGCGCCGAGATCGCGGCGCGAAAGGCGCCATCGGATTGCGAGCCCAGCTGGTCGATGGTCATCGTGGACCCGTTGGTGCCCAGGCTTTTGATATCCAGCGCAAGATCCCGGCTGGCCAGATCGATCGCGCCCAGCGCAGTCTGCATCGCGGCCGCCGCAAGACCGGCCTCGGATGTAAGGGATTTTCTCGCGGTGAGCGTGGCAAGACTGCGGTCGATGCCGGCCAGCGCCCCGAGGTCTCCGCCAACCTGCTTGCGCACGTCGGCGGCCTGACCCGTAACCACCTCGGTCGAAAGGCTTTGTGCCTGTTCCTTGAGGGCCGCGTTCTGGCGCCGGAGCAGGAAGGTTCGGGCCAGATCGCCCAGCGAGACCGCGGTCATTTACATCTCCAGCAGATAAGTGATCAGTTTGTCACAGGCCGTGATGACCTTGGCATTGGCGGCATAGGATCGCTCAAGCAGCAAAAGTTGGGAAAGCTCGTGATCGGTGTCGACGCCGTCGGCAAGCTCGAGAACCCGGAGTTCGTCACTGCGAGCTGCGGCAAAGCTGGTTTCCTGATCTGCCGCGATCAGCGCGGTTGAAACCGATGAGACCGCCTCGGCGGCCAGGCCCGAAAAGCTGAACTTGCCGGCATATGGCCCGCTGGCGGCGGCCTCGCGCGCGTCGAGAGTGCTGACCAGCGCATTAAGCAGGGTCGCATTGCCGCTGGCCCCCTCGGCACTGGCGTTGGCGCCATCCCGAAGGCGCGTCAGCCGGCCGCCGGCCGTTGGGTCCACAGAGGCGTTCAGCGCAATGCGACCTGCAAGGCCGGCCTCGTTGGTGGCAAGAAATTCGGCGCCGCCGTCCGTGAACAGACCGGCGCTGCCGGCGGGTGGCGGATCGGCGGCATCGATCCGACGGATCAGATCGCGGGCGAGGGCATCCAGCCGATCCTGTTCGGCCGGCGCAAGAATATCGCGAACGGCAAAGGCGGCCGTCAAAGAACCTTGACCGAGCATTCCCCCGTCGTCGGTGACCGCGATCGGTCGCCCGTTCAACGTAAGCCCGGACAGGGTGCCAGAACCCAAGGACATCTGGGCCGTCACGACCGGCTTCGCGGAAAAGCCGAACTGGGCGGCATAACCGTCGAGAAGGGCGGTCCCTTCGGTGGTGAACAGGGCGATCTGGCCATTTTCGCGCTGAACCTCGCGGATGGGAACGATCGAGGACAGACTGTCGACAAGCATCTGCCGTTCATCCTCAAGCGCCGAACTGTCGCGGCCGGTGGTGCGGACCTCGGTTATCCGGGCGTTCAGCTCTTTCACCCGGACAAGGGTGGTGTTGAGCTGCTCGACCTGGGTCGCGATATCGGCATCGGCGTCCTGACGGGCCGCCTGCACGGCATCGGAAGCCGCATTCAGCCCCTTGGCCAAGGCATCGGCCGCATCGAACACATTCTGAAGCCGGGCGGTGGATTCGGGCCGGCTGGACGCGGCAAGCAGCGTGGATTCGAAGGCAGCGATCCGCCCAAGCAGCGAACCGCTGCCCGTATCGCCCAGCTGGTCGCCCAGATCCTGAAAAAACGCGGCGCGGGTCTGGCGATCGCCCGTCACCGCATCCGCAATCCTGCGGTCGCCCACAAGGGCCATGTCGATCATGCGGTTGATGTCCACCACGCGGACACCCTGCCCTTCGCTGCCAAGACTGCGCGAGGAAATCTCGAGTTCGCGGCGCGCATAGCCTTCGGTCAGCGCGTTCGCGATATTGTTCGAGACCGTCTCGACCCCGCGGGACGTAACATTCAGGCCCGAAAGCGCATTGGACAGGGCGCCGGTGATGCTCATCGGTCAGGCTCCTTAGCGCTTCATGTTGGTGGTTTCCTGAAGCATCTCGTCCACCGTCTGAATGATCTTGGCATTCGACGAATAGGCGCGCTGGGTCTGGATCAGGCTGGTCAGTTCCTTGGCCATATCGGTGGCCGAGCCTTCGCGCGCATAACCCACGACATCGCCGGTCGGCCCGTCACCGGCATCCCAGAGATAGAAGGCCCCGGAATCGGGCGAAATGGCGAAGGTCTGGTTGTTCAGCGCCATCAACCCGTTGTAGTTTGGCACGTCCACAAGCGGGATCTGATAGATCACGCGGGTGAAGCCCGTGTCGTAGGTCGCCTTGATGAAACCGCCCTCGTCGATCTCGACGCTGGTCAGGTTGCCGACCGGAGAGCCGTCCTTGGTGATCCCGGTCTGCGAAAACTTGCCCGCGACCTGCGTCAGCGCATTTGCGCTGTCGGGTTTGCCCAGCGTCAGCTCGATCGGGCCGCCGTCAACCTGAAGCGTGATCGTTCCGGTCGTGGCGTTCCAGGCCGACGAGGCGCCCGAGACATGGGTCACCCCCGTCGTGGTGAGGGTGCCGCCACCCGTCCGCGCATCGCTGAAGTCAAGCGTATAAGACCCGATGGAGGCACCGCCAGACGCTGAATCGGCAATGTTCATCGTCCATTCGTTGCCATAGTCGCCCGCCGCCGCCCCGATCGTCGGCGTAAAGGTCACCGTCAGCTTTTCCGAGGTGCCGAGGTTCCCGAAATATTCAACCTCGATCGTCAGCGGCTTGACCGTCGCGCCGAATTCGGTCGCTTCCGCGGGAAGGTTCACACCAAGGTTGATCTTTGTCGTCGGGTCGGCAGCCGTCTGGTTCGAGGCGATCACCACGGGTTCCAGCGATGCGATCGAATCGCGCGACTGCGTGGGGATCGTCCCGTCAGAGTTGGCCGGCCAGCCCAGCAGCACCAGCCCGGTATCCGTTTTGAGAACGCCGTTGGGGTCTGTCGCGAACGAGCCGGTCCGCGTCATCAGCAGTGCGTCATTGCCCGACGAGGCGCCAAGAGACGTCTCGGCGATGACCGGCAACATGCCCCGGCCGGAAATCGCAATATCCATCGCATTCGACGTGGAAACGATCGCGCCACTTTCGTCGATCAGGCGCAGGCCGTTCGCTCGGACACCCCCGGCGGAATACATGCCCGAGTTACTGGACTGGGTCAGCACCATGCTTTCGAAATCGGCATCGGCCCGTTTGTAGCCGTAGGTGCCAGAGTTCGCGATGTTGTCGGCGATCGTCGCAAGCTTGGTGGCGTTGGCGGCAAGCCCCGCCACCCCGGCATTGAGCGATGAAGAAATCGACATGAGGTAAGCGCCTTTCTGCTGCTTCGGGCATTGGTCACCCGAAACTGCGCGCGGCGGCTTAACACCGGGCTAACAGCGCCCGGTCTCAAGGGCGATCATCGGTCTCTTCTAAGAAGAATGACTTCAATTCGATTGTTTCTGACCGCCGTCGGGTCGGGCGTGACCGTCTTGCGGTCGGCAAAACCCGAAATCCGTTGCATCCGCTCGGCCGGCAGGCCCGCCGATTCGAGAAGCCCGCGCATCCGTTGCGCCCGTGCGGCCGAGACATCCCAGACCGGATTCCGGATCAGCGTGATCGGATAGCTGCGGATGTGGCCGTTGACCGCAATCCGGTTCGACGTGATCGGCAGGATCTCGGCCAGAAGCCGGACAATGGCGTTCAGCACAGGCTCTGGCTCGGAGGTGTCGCCAAAATACAGCGGCACTTCGGGCAGGTCGAAGATCTCGATCACCAGACCTTCGTCGGTGATGCGCGTCACGACGTGGCGCAACAGGCGCTGCATCGTCATGCTTTCGCCGGTCTTGGCGCGCAGAAGCTTTTCAACCTCTTCCAGTTTGGCCTGTTCCTCGGCGGCATCGCCCTTCTGGCCAGCCTCGCCGCGGGCCTGTCGCTGCTCGGACGCGTTGTCGTTCACCGCGCCGCTGCCGGTCTGGGTCATCGTCTGTTCATGGAACACCGAATCGCCGCCGAAGGCGCCCTCACCGCCGCCCGAGATCCTGTTCATCGGGATCGTCGGATTGAAATAATCCGCAAGACCCTTGCGCTGTTTTTCTGTCGTCGCGTTCAGCAGCCACATCAGCATGAAGAAAGCCATCATGGCTGTCACGAAGTCGGCATAGGCAACCTTCCACGCCCCACCGTGGTGACCGCCACCGTTCGTGACCTTCTTCCGCTTGATGACGACTGGCGCGGCATTTGACTGCCCGGCCATTCCGCTCACCCATAGTTTCACACCCATGTCGAGTGTTACAGGATGCGGGTGAATCCCGACTTAACCTTCGGTATTTTAAAGGTCTTGTGTCGCGGCGTGCAGGGCAAGCCTCATCCGCGTCACAAGGCCGATCTGGGCATAGTCGGCGCAAAACTGCTGCGCAGCGCGACGGCTGAGGCCAGCCTCAAGCCGGACGCCCTCGGCCACCTGCGGCGCCAGCAGCCTTTCGCGCCCATCGATGGCGCGTGTCGCAAGGAAATCGGCCAGATCCGCCTGACTCATGCCGCGGCTTCCCGCCAGAATCAGGTCGAACCGCTGGAAGTCGCGGTTCAGCGCATGAACGCAGTTGCCGTGGCGCGCCACCAACAGCGCCGCCGTTCGCGCATCAAGCGCCGCGGCGACCGCCCCGCTGAACGGGCAGCGCGCAAGACCAAGCTGGCGCAAAAGCCGCATCAGGTCCGTCGAAGCGACCTGCCCCGCCTTCAGGAACAGGTCATAGCGGGCCGAGGCGGGGTTCGAGATCGCAACCCGAAGCGCACTCACCGGACGCAACCGGCGCTGCACCCCCTCGGCCTTGCGGGCGGTTCGACGAAGGATCAGTCCGGTCGGCTCGGCCAGACCGCTCAGAACCGCCTCGGGCGTCATCCGCAGCAGCCGGGCAAGATGCGCAACCGTCGCCGCCGGCACTTCGCGCAACGGCTGAAGCGCGATCTCGACAGGGATATCCGGTGCCGGGCTTCCGACCGGATCAAGCCGTACCGTGACGCCAATCGCAGAAAGAAGCGCCAAAAGTCGTTGGGCGACATCCGCAGGCGCCGTCTCGGCCAAGATCAAGGCGCTGCGCCCCATCCGCTGCACCACCTCGCTGCGGTCAAGGCCCAGATGCGAGGCCAGAAGGCCAACCGCCCCACACGAATGCCGCGTGGCGCCGACGAACGTCATGCGCAACTGACCGCTCGGCGGCACAGGGACAGGCATGGCTTGCACCTTGATTTGTTAGGTCGGCTTGCCGTGGACCAAGTGCGGAGACCTTACCAGAGGCGGAAACTGTCCGTCAAACCGCAAGATATTTACACATTTCAACTTTTTCGTCGCACCGGCGCTGTGGACCCGCCGGCGGCCCGGTCCGCGCTGCCTTGCGCGGGGGGCGGGCGGCGACTAGCTTCCACGACCAATCCCGCAAGAGGCGCACATGATCCAGATCCTTGCCGGTGCCAAGCTGTTCGACGGCAACACTTTCCACAAGGGCAAGGCGCTGGTCCTTCGCGGTGGCCGCATTGCCGAAATCGTTGGCGACGACGCCCTGCCCGAAGGCCGGATCGACATGCTGGACGGCATCCTTGCCCCCGGGCTGATCGACCTTCAGGTGAATGGCGGCGGCGGCGTGATGCTGGACGGCGGGGCGACGGCGGAAACCCTGCGCATCCTTTGCGCGACTCAGGAACGGCTTGGAGTGCTGCATGTCCTGCCGACGCTGATCACCGCCACGCCCGAGGCGACACGCCGGGTGATCGACCTTGCGGCAAAGACCGCCGCCATCCCCGGCTTTCTGGGGCTGCATCTGGAAGGTCCGCACCTCGATCCACGCCGCAAGGGTGCGCATGACCCGGCGCTGATCCGGCCGATGACCGATGCGGATCTGGCACTTTATCTTGGCGCGGCCCGCGCGCTGCCGACGCTGATGATCACGCTTTCCCCCTCGGCTGCAACCCCGGACCAGATCCGGGCGCTTGCCGCGGCGGGCGTGACGGTCAGCCTTGGCCACAGCGACTGCACCATGGCCGAGGCCCGCGCGGCATTTGCCGCCGGCGCCGCCTGCGTCACCCATCTGTTCAACGCGATGAGCCCCCTCGGCCACCGAGAGCCTGGTCTGCCCGGCGCCGCCCTGACCAGCGACGTGCCGACAGGCGTGATCGCGGATGGCATCCATGTCGCGCCCGAGATGCTGCGCATCGCCCTTGCTGCCAAACCCCGCGGGCTGTTTCTGGTCTCTGACGCGATGGCCGTCGCGGGAACGAACCTTGCCAGCTTCACCCTGAACGGCCGCCAGATCCTGCGCCGGAACGGTAGCCTGACACTACAGGATGGCACACTTGCCGGCGCCGACCTGACACTTCCGCAGGCGATCCGCAGCCTTGTCGCGCTGGGCGTTTCGGCACAGCGGGCGCTGGCCATGGCCACCGCCGCCCCGGCCGCCGCCCTGCACCGCGCTGACCTTGGCCGTCTGGCACCCGACCTGCCCGCAGATCTGGTGCTGTTTGGACATGATCTGAACCCCACCGCAATCTGGCGCGCAGGCGTCAGACAAGACCTTCCGTCTCGGCTTTAAGCCAGTCGCGGAACGCCGCCAGCGGCGGATGCGCGTCCCGGCCCTCGGGCCAGACCAGCCAGTAGGCGTGGCGCCCCTCGACCGGCCCACCAAAGGCCGGCAGCAGCGCACCCTCGGCCAAGGCCGGCCGGGCCAGAAACTCGGGCAGCAGCGCCACCCCGATGCCATGGATCGCCGCCTGCATCATCGTGGCGAACTGGTCGAACACCATGCCGCGCGGCGGTGCGGCGCCCACCCCATGATGCGCGAACCAGTTGGCCCAGCCCCGGGGCCGGGTCTCAAGCGTCAGAAGCGGCAGCGTCAGCAGATCCGCCGCCGCCCTTACCGGATGGGCGGCCAGAAATCCCGGCGCCGCCACCGCCACCACACCTTCGCCGAACAGCCGCAGATGCCCGGCACGCGGCCATGTCGGGCTGCCGAAATGAATGGCCGCGTCGAACTCCTCGCCCTCGAAGTCAAAAGGCTTCAGCCGGGTCGCAAGGTTGATCGTCACCCCCGGATGTGCCTTCAGAAATCCCGGCAACCGCGGCGCCAGCCAATGCGTGCCGAACGTCGGCAGGATCGCCAGCGCCAACACCCCCCCATCGGGGTTCGCACCCAGCCGCAGTGACGCCCGCCCGATGATGTCCAGCGCCCGCCGAACCTCGTCGGCATAGACCAGCGCCGCCTGCGTGGGCTTCAGCCGCTTTCGCTGCCGCAGAAACAGCAGAACGCCCAACTGCGCCTCAAGCGCCTGCACCAGCCGACTGACCGTGCCCTGCGTCAGATCCAGCTCGCGCGCCGCCGCCGCGGTCGACCCCGTCCGCGCCACCGCCTCGAAGGCCGCAAGCTGCCCCACCGGCGGAAGATAGCGCCTCGCAAACGCCACTTGATGCACTCCTTGCATAAACTTCGGCAAAATTAGCGTTATATCCACCCCGGATGAAGCGGTATCTGCCGGGAAACGCCATCTGTCAGAGGACGCCATGCCGGACCTGAAAGCAAAAGACGCCCCCGATCTTGGCCGCTTCGACTGGGAAGACCCGTTCCGCCTTGACCTGCAACTGTCCGAGGAAGAACGGATGATGCGCGACAGCGCCCGCGCCTATGCGCAGGAAAAGCTGGCGCCCCGGGTGACAGCCGCCTACCGCGACGAACAGACCGACCCGACAATCTTCCGCGAAATGGGCGCCATGGGCCTTCTGGGCGCCACCATCCCCGAGGAATACGGCGGCCTCGGTGCCTCTTACGTCGCCTACGGCCTGATCGCGCGTGAAATCGAAAGGGTGGATTCCGGCTACCGCTCGATGATGTCGGTGCAATCCTCGCTGGTGATGTATCCGGTCTACGCCTACGGGTCCGAAGAACAGCGACGGAAATACCTTCCCGGCCTTGCCTCGGGCGAGCTGATCGGCTGCTTCGGCCTGACCGAACCCGACGCCGGCTCTGACCCCGCCGGGATGAAAACCACCGCCCGGAAAACCGCCACCGGCTATGTGCTGAACGGCTCGAAGATGTGGATCTCGAACGCGCCGATCGCGGATCTGTTCGTGGTCTGGGCCAAATCCGAAGCCCATGGCGGTAAGATCCGCGGCTTCCTGCTGGAAAAGGGCACCCCCGGCCTCTCGACACCGAAAATCGGCGGCAAACTCTCGCTCCGCGCCTCGATCACCGGCGAAATCGTGATGGACGGCGTCGAAGTCGCTGAAACCGCCCTTCTTCCCAATGTCGAGGGACTCAAGGGCCCGTTCGGCTGCCTGAACCGCGCCCGCTACGGCATCAGCTGGGGCGTCCTTGGCGCCGCCGAAGCCTGCCTTTCCGCCGCGCGCCAATACGGCCTTGACCGCAAACAGTTCAACCGCCCGCTGGCCCAGACCCAGCTCTATCAGTTGAAACTTGCCAACATGATGACCGACATCGCGCTGGGCCTTCAGGCCAGCCTTCGCGTCGGCCGCCTGCTCGACGAAGCCAACGCCGCCCCCGAGATGATCTCGATCATCAAACGCAGCAACTGCGGCAAGGCGCTCGAAGCCGCGCGCCACGCCCGCGACATGCACGGCGGCAACGGCATCCAGGAAGATTTCCACGTCATGCGCCACATGGCGAACCTTGAAACCGTCAACACCTACGAAGGCACCCACGACGTCCACGCCCTGATCCTCGGCCGCGCCATCACCGGGCTGCAAGCCTTCTTCTGACTTTCATTCTGGCAAAAATATCCCCGCCGGAGGCTCCGACCCTTCCCCCGGAACCTCCGCCGGCCACAAAGGCCCCCATGCCCCGCTCGCTGATCGTCCACGAGAATTTCCTTGCCCGCATAAAGGCCCGCGACCTCCCGCCCGGGCCGCTGCCCACGCCGGGTCTTGCCGCGCATGAACTGGTCTCGCTCTTTCGCAGCCAGTGTGTGTCACGCGCGCTCGACCGCACCAGCCGCGCGATGCAGAAGGCCGGACAGGGCTTCTACACCATCGGCTCGTCGGGGCACGAGGGCATGGCCGCCGTGGCCCATGCGCTGCGCCCGACCGACATGGCGTTCCTGCATTACCGCGACGCGGCCTTTCAGATCGCCCGCGCCGCGCAACTGGGGCAAAGCATCGCCTGGGACATGCTGCTGTCCTTTGCCTCGTCCTCGGAAGATCCGATCTCGGGCGGGCGGCACAAGGTTCTGGGGTCGAAGGCGCTGATGATCCCGCCGCAGACCTCGACCATCGCCAGCCATCTGCCGAAAGCCGTGGGTGCGGCCTATTCGCTGGGCCTTGCGCGCCGCCGTCCGCCCGAACACCGCGCCCTGCCGGAAGATGCGATCGTCATGGCCAGCTTTGGCGATGCCTCGGCCAACCACTCGACCGCGCAGGGCGCCTTCAACACCGCCGGCTGGACCGCCTTCCAGTCCGTGCCCCTGCCGATCCTGTTCGTCTGCGAAGACAACGGCATCGGCATCTCGACCAAGACCCCGAATGGCTGGATCGAGGCCAGCTTTCAGTCCCGCCCCGGCCTTCAGTATTTCCGCGCCGATGGCCTCGATATAACAAATACTTACGCGGTAGCTGCGGCTGCCGCCGCCCATGTCCGCGACCGACGCAAGCCCGCCTTTCTGCACCTGTCGACCGTCCGGCTTTACGGCCATGCCGGCGCCGATCTGCCCACCACCTACCTGTCCCGCGAAGAGGTCGAGGCCGGGGAAGCCAACGATCCGCTGTTGCACTCGGTCAGGCTGTTGGATCAGGCCGGCGCGCTGTCCCCGGACGAGGCGCTGGCGATCTATCTGGAAACGCAGGCCCGCGTGGACCGTGTCGCCGCCGAGGCCGTCACCCGCCCCCGCCTGCGCACCGCCCCCGAGGTGATGGTCAGCCTGATCCCGCCGCCGCGGCCCTGCAAGCCCACCAACGGCCCCGCGCCCGATGCCCGCGCCGCGGCCTTCGGCCCCGATCTGAAGGCCATGGCCGAACCCCAGCCGATGAGCCGGCTTTTGAACTGGGCGCTCACCGACCTGATGCTGGCCCATCCCGAGGTGGTGCTGATGGGCGAGGATATCGGCCGCAAGGGCGGGGTCTATGGCGTCACCCAGAAGCTTCAGGCCCGCTTTGGCGCCGACCGGGTGATCGACACGCTGCTGGATGAACAATCCATCCTTGGCCTTGGCATCGGGCTGGCCCACAACGGCTTTCTGCCGATCCCGGAAATCCAGTTCCTCGCCTATCTGCACAACGCCGAGGACCAGATCCGCGGCGAGGCCGCCACCCTGCCCTTCTTCTCGAACGGACAATATGCCAATCCGATGGTGCTGCGGATCGCGGGCCTTGGCTATCAGAAGGGCTTTGGCGGTCATTTCCATAACGATAACTCCATCGCCGTGCTGCGCGACATTCCGGGGCTGATCCTTGCTTGCCCCTCGACCGGCGCCGAGGCCGCGATGATGCTGCGCGAATGTGCGCGCCTTGCCCGCGAGGAACAGCGGCTGGTGGTGTTTCTGGAGCCGATCGCGCTTTATCCCATGCGCGACCTGCTGGACGACAAGGACGGCCGATGGATGCAGACCTATCCCGACCCGTCCCAGCGCATCGGTCTGGGCCAGATCGGCATGGCAGGCGACGGGAAGGATCTGGCCATCGTCACCTATGGCAACGGCAACTATCTGTCACATCAAGCGAATTTCGCGCTTCGTAAAAATCGCGTCGCCACCCGGATCATCGACCTGCGCTGGCTGGCCCCCCTGCCCGTCCCGGCCATGCTGGACGCCGTGCGGGATTGCGCCGCCGTTCTGGTGGTGGACGAATGTCGCCGCTCGGCCGGGGGGCCGGCCGAGGCGTTGATGACCGCGCTGGCCGAAGCCGGCCACCGCCGCATCGCCCGCGTCACTGCCGAAGACAGCTTTATCGCCACCGGCCCGGCCTATGCCGCCACCCTGCCGTCGCGCGATGGCATCGTGGCGGCGGCTCTGGAACTGGTGCGGGCATGAGGATCGTCGTCGTCTGCCCCGGCCGCGGCACCTATACCAGGACCGAGCTTGGATCGCTGTCGCACCTTCACCCCGACAAGGCGGATCTGTTCGCCCGGTTCGACGCCCGCCGCCGCGCGCTGGGGCAGGACACGCTGGCCGATCTGGATGGCGCCGCCAGCTATTCCGTCGCCCGCCACACCCGGGGCGACAATGCCTCGGCGCTGATCTATGCCGCCAGTCTTGCCGATGTCCTGTCGTTGCGCGGGGTCGAGGTGGTGGCCGTCACCGGCAATTCCATGGGCTGGTATACCGCGCTGGCCTGCGGTGGCGCGCTGACCGCCGACGATGGCTTTCATGTCGTCAACACCATGGGCACGCTGATGCAAGGCGCGCTGATCGGTGGCCAGATCGTCCACCCGACCATGGCCGAGGACTGGCGCCCCTGTGCTCTGCGCAAGGCGCAACTTCTGGCGCTGGCCGAAAAGATCGCCGCGCGTCCGGGGCGGGTCTTGTCGCTGTCAATCGATCTGGGCGGGATGCTGGTTCTGGCCGGAAATGCCGAAGGTCTGGCAGATTTCGAGACCGAGGTTCCCCCCGAGCAGGGCCGCTTTCCGATGCGGCTGGCCAATCACGCGGCCTTTCACACCGCGCTTCAGGCCCCGGTGGCCGAACAGGGCCGCGCGGCGCTGCCCGAAAGCCTGTTCCGCCAGCCCGATCTGCCCCTGATCGACGGGCGCGGCGCGGTCTGGTGGCCGCGGGCCACCGACACCCGCGCCCTTCGCGCCTATACGCTGGGCCATCAGGTGACAGAGCCCTATGATTTCACCCGCGCAATTGCCACCGCCGCCCGCGAATTCGCGCCGGATGCCTTCGTGGTGCCCGGCCCCGGCACCACGCTGGGCGGTGCGGTGGCGCAAAGCCTGATCCTTGCGGGCTGGCGCGGGCTGACCTGCAAGGCCGATTTCCAGACCCGGCAAGCCGAAAGCCCCATCCTGATCGCGATGGGGCGCAAGGATCAGCGCGGGCTTGTCACAGGAGGATCACGATGACGGAACTGTTCGATGCCCTTGGGCTGACAGAGGCGGTGACGGGCGGCCCGCTGGCGGTTCATTCGCCGATCGACGGGGCGCGGATCGCCTCGGTTGCGGTGACCGATCCGGCGGACATGCCGGCGGTCATCGCCCGCGCGCAGGCGGCGTTTCGGCTGTGGCGCGAGGTTCCGGCCCCGCGTCGTGGCGAACTGGTCCGATTGCTGGGCGAGGAACTGCGCGCCGCCAAGGCCGATCTGGGCGCGCTGGTGACGCTGGAAGCCGGCAAGATCGCCTCGGAAGGGCTGGGCGAGGTGCAAGAGATGATCGACATCTGCGATTTCGCGGTGGGTCTCTCGCGGCAGCTTTACGGGTTGACCATCGCCTCGGAACGCCCCGGCCACCGGATGATGGAGACATGGCAGCCGATGGGCCCCTGTGCCGTCATTTCCGCCTTCAACTTCCCCGTCGCGGTCTGGGCGTGGAATGCGGCACTGGCGCTGGTCTGCGGCGATCCGGTGATCTGGAAGCCGTCGGAAAAGACCCCGCTGACGGCCATGGCCTCGATGCGAATCCTGAACCGGGCGCTGGCACGGTTTGGCGATGCGCCCGAAGGGCTGGTGCAACTGGTGGTGGGCGGACCACAGATTGGCGAGGCGCTGGTGACCTCGGCCGATGTGCCGATCGTTTCGGCCACGGGATCGACCCGGATGGGGCGGATCGTCGGGCCAAAGGTGGCCGAACGCTTCGGGCGCGCGATTCTGGAGTTGGGCGGCAACAACGCGATGATCGTGGCGCCCTCGGCCGATCTGGACATGGCGGTGCGGGCCATCGTCTTTTCCGCGGTGGGCACGGCCGGGCAACGCTGCACCACGTTGCGGCGGCTGATCGTGCATCACTCGATCCGCGACGAACTGATGGGCCGGTTGCTGCGGGCCTATGCCTCGCTTCCGGTCGGCGATCCGCGGGCGCCGGGAACGCTGGTCGGGCCGCTGATCGACGAAGGGTCGCGCAGCCGGATGCTGGCCGCGCTGGATCGTGCCCGCGCCGAGGGCGGCGAGGTGCATGGCGGCGCCCCGGTCGAGGGGGTGCCGGGCGGAGCCTACATCCGACCCGCCATCGTGCTGATGCCCGCCCAGACCGGGGTGGTGCGCGAAGAGACCTTTGCCCCGATCCTGTATGTCATGGGCTATGACACGCTGGATCAGGCCATCGCGATGCAGAATGACGTGCCGCAGGGCCTGTCGTCCTGCATCTTCACCCTGAACCTGCGCGAGGCCGAGGCGTTCCTGTCGGCTGCCGGGTCCGACTGCGGCATCGCCAATGTGAACATCGGCCCGTCGGGCGCCGAGATCGGCGGTGCCTTCGGCGGCGAGAAGGACACCGGCGGCGGGCGCGAAAGCGGGTCGGACGCGTGGCGCGGCTACATGCGGCGGCAGACCAATACGGTGAACTGGTCGGCCAGCCTGCCGCTGGCGCAGGGGGTGCGGTTCGACTTCTAGGCCGGGTGGGCAAGGGCGGTGCGGCACCAGTGCAGCACTGCCCCAAGCTCGGCGGGAAGGGTCCGGGCCAGACCGCCGGTGAAGTCCTGCCATGCCGGGGCGCTGGCTTCGCGGACGGCGACAAGGACAGGGATCTGCAATTCGCAGGCGCGGGCGATCACCGCGCGCAGGCCCTCGCCCTCGACCTCGGCCTTGCCGAAGCGGGGGATCACCAGCAGGTCGGGCCGCCCATTCAGCGCCGCCAGCGCCACGGCGGCGGCCTCGGCCAGCCCGCGCGGGTCCAGCTTGCAGCCATGCGAGCCGGGTCCAAGCCGCTGGGTGATGCCATGGCTGCCGCCGCCCGCCAGATCGGACAGCCGGACGTCGCCACCGCCGCGGGCCTGAAGAAAGCCCGCGAGCCGGAACCCCTCGGCCCGCAGGTTGCAGACCACCGCGTGCAGCAGCGCGTCGATGTCGATGTCGATGCCGGGGCGGATCGGGATCGACGCGACCGGCAGCAGGTCTGTCGCCTCGTGGGTTCGGGTCATCTGGTTCATCCCTTTTGCCGCCCCTGCCTGACGCCAGACCGCCCGGCGCGCCTTGATCTTGCGCAAGCGGTTGGCCCAGCGTGGCCTGTCATCAGGCGCAACGCGACGGGGGCGATCAGGCGGGCGGGCTCGTGTCGCGTTCGGGGTCAAAGCGCAACAGGCGCAGCGCATTCAGCGTGACAAGGACGGTGGCCCCGGTGTCGGCAAGAACCGCCATCCAAAGGCCGGTGATGCCGGCGATCGAGGTGACCAGAAACACCGCTTTCAGGCCCAGTGCGATGGCCACGTTCTGCCGGATGTTGGCCATTGCCGCGCGGGCCAGCCGCACCATCGCTGGAACATCCGTCACCCGGTCGCGCAAGATCGCGGCATCGGCGGTTTCAAGCGCCACGTCAGTGCCCGAGCCCATCGCCACCCCCACCGCGGCCTGTTTCAGCGCCGGGGCATCGTTGATGCCGTCGCCCACCATCATCACGCCAGCGCCCATGTCCCGGATCGCGTCGCGCTTGTCGGCCGGCAGCATCCCCGCCTGCCAGTCGGCCCCCAGCGGGCCGGCGATGGCGGCGGCGGTGCGGGGGGTGTCGCCGGTCAGCATCACCGTCGCGATCCCCATGGCACGCAACTGGGCAAGGGCGGCGGCCGCGTCGGGGCGCGGCTCGTCGCGCAGCGCGATCAGGCCAAGCCCTTCGGCGCCGCGATACAGGGCGACGACGGTCTGGCCGTCCTTCTCCAGCCGGGCGGCGTGGTGCAGCGCCTCCTGATCCAGCGCCCCGGCTTCGGCGGCGCTGCGGGGGGCGGTGACGCGGACAAGGGCGCCGTCGATCCCGGCCTCGGCGCCGATGCCGGGCAAAACCCGGGCGCCCTGCACAGGCGGCAGGGTCAGGCGGCGACGGGCGGCCTCGTCGCGGATGGCGCGGGCAAGGGGATGGGCGGCGCCGATCTCGACCGCGGCGGCAAGGGCCAGAACCGTATCCTCGTCGCCGTTCAGCGCGACGATCGCGGTTACGTTGGGACGACCGCAGGTCAGCGTTCCGGTCTTGTCAAAGGCCACGCGGGTGGTGGCGGCCGCGACCTCGACCACCGCGCCACCCTTCAGCAACAGCCCGCGCCGCGCGCCGGCCGCCAGCGCCGAGGCGATGGCCGCCGGCACCGAGATCACCAGCGCGCAGGGGCATCCGATCAGCAGCAGCGCCAGCGCCCGATAGCTCCAGTCCGGCCAAGGCAGGCCGAGGACAAGCGGCGGCAGGATCGCCACCAACGCCGCCACGCCGACGATGGACGGCATATACCAGCGGCTGAAGCGGTCGATGAAACGCTCGGTCGGGGCGCGGGCGCTTTCGGCCTCTTCCACCAGCCGGACGATGCGGGCAATCGCACTGTCCGAAGCCGGGCGGCTGACGCGCACCCGCAAGGCGGCCTCGGTGTTGATGGTGCCGGCCAGAACCTCATCGCCGGGGCCACGGGTGCGCGGAACGCTTTCACCCGTCACCGGGCTTTCATCAAGACCCGAGGTGCCCTCGACGATGATCCCATCGGCGGGCACCCGGTCGCCCGCCCGCACAAGGACGACCTGACCGGCCCGCAACGCCGCCGCCCGCACCTCGCGCAGCGCGCCACCCACCTCAAGCCGGGCGGTTTCGGGGGCAAGCCGGGCCAGCGCGCGGATGCCGCTGCGGGCGCGCTGGGCGGCCAACCCTTCCAGAACCTCGCCCACCGCGAACAGGAACAGGACGAACGCAGCTTCTTCCGCCGCGCCAAGCACCAGCGCACCCCCGGCGGCCAGCGTCATCAGCGCCTCGATGGTGAAGGGCATCCCGCGGCGAAGCGCCGCCCATGCCCGCCGCGCCACCGGCAGAAGACCGATCAGACAGGCCAGCACAAAGGCCGCCTCGGCCAGCGCCGCCGCCGCCGTCAGCTTCACCCCCCACGCCCCGGCCAGAAGACCACCCGTCACCAGCAACAGGCGCCCCTTGGCGGTCCGGTGCCACGGAAGGGATGCAGGCGGCGGCATGTCCTGGGGTTCGGGGTCGGGTGCGGGTTCAGGCAGTGCGCCGGGCAGAACAAAGCCCTTTCGCCGCTCGGGCGGGGTGCCCTCGGGCGCGATACCGAAGCCCAGCGCGCGGATCGCCGCCTCGATCTCGGCGCGGGGGGTCAGTGCCTCGTCCAGCGTCAGGCGCAGCCGTTCCGCGATCAGCGTGACCTCGACCCCGCTGACGCCCGGCAGACGTTCCACCGCGCCGCGCACCTTGCCGGCGCAAGATCCGCAGTCCATTCCGGTCACGGTCCAGCCGCAGCGCGTTTGCGTCGCCATGTCCGACCTTGCCCCCTTTGCTTCACAGCCTAAGGCTACACGGTCCAGCATCGGGAAGTGCAAGCGTTTTCCGCCATGGCGGCCGCGTGACCAGTGGGGGTGCCGCCCTTGACGGCAGCCAGACCGGAATGGCCGCCTGCCAACGCCGCCACCTGTGGCCGGCGGCAATCCGGCGGCCTTGTGCATTATCGCTTGAAAATCGCGGGCTGTGGGTGTTCTGCCTAGACGTATCAAAGCCTGTCGGTTCCAGCCCAAGCGGAGACTGTCCATGACTCGCGCCTTGACCCTTCCCCTGTCCCGTCGGTCGGTCCTTGCCGGCGGCGCCGCGCTTGCGGCCACGACAAGCCTGCCGCGCTTTGTGCAGGCCCAAAGTGCGCAGCCGATCCGGCTGGGCTTTCAGTTGCACCGCACCGGGATCGGCGCCGCCTATGGCCGCTGGTATGAACGCACCGCGCTGGCCGCGCTGAAGGTGGTGAACGAGGCCGGCGGCATCAGCGGCCGCCCGGTCGAGATCCTGTTCGAGGATGACGCGACCGACCCCCGCCGCGGCGCCGAGGTGGTCGAGAAGCTTGCGACACAGGCCGGGGTGGATCTGATCTTCGGGCCGCTGTTTTCCCATGTGGTGATCGGCTCGGCGCCGCGGGCGGCCGAGTTGAAGATCCCGTATCTGGTCTGTTCCGAAGGCTATCACGTCGCCTCGGGCAAGCTGAACCGCTGGGTGTTGCAGCCGGGCATCACCGATGTGCGGGCGCAGGTGACGGCGATGGCGCCATGGGTCACGCAGAATCTGGGCCGGAAGGTCACGATGATCTTCCCCGATTATGCCTTTGGCCACGATCACCGCGATTTCTTTTCGGCCGCGGTCGAGGCGCAGGGCGGCGAGGTGGTGGCCAGGATCGCCATTCCGCCCACCGAGACCAGTTTCACCCGCTACTTCCCCCGCATCCCCCGCGATACCGAGGTGCTGTATCACGTCATGGTCGGCCCCGCCGTCCTGAGCTTCGTCAAGGAACTGGGCGAGTTCTATGGCACCGGCCCGCGGCCGCAGATCTTCGGTTTCATCGACTCGCTGGAGGCGGTGGACATCGCCAGCCCCGGCCTGCAATTCCTTGAAGGCTCGCATTTCTGGGAAGGTCAGTGCCGGATGCTGCAACCCGACGCCTCTGACGCCGAACGCTTTTACCGCGCGGCCGTGGGGGTGGACGACGCTGGCGCGGCGGTCGAAGATCCGCGAAATGTCTCGTGCTACGGGCACATGTTCTCGGTCTGGGAGACGCTGTTCGCGATCAAGCAGGGGATGGAAGCCTGCAACTGGCGCGGCCCGCAGGACCGGCAGGCTTTTGTCGAAGCGGTCGAGGCCATCACCGACATGCCCGCCGGCCGCGAACGCCCGCAGGGCGCCAAGGTGTTCAACGCCCGGCTGCATCAGGCGTTCGGGCATCAGTTCATCACGAAGCTTGACGGCGGCCGTCTGGTGAAGGTTCACGAAACCCGCATCGAGGACAGCCTTTACGACAGCGACGTGGACTACACCGCCATGCCCTTCTGAGGATGGAGTTCGGCCCCTTCCTGCTGCTGGCCCTGATGGAGGGGCTGGTGGGCGCTGCGGTGCTGGCGCTGACGGCCTCGGGGCTATCGCTGGTGTTCGGGGTGATGCGGGTGGTGAACGTCGCGCATGGCGAGTTCTTCATGCTGGGCGCGGTGGCGGCGTGGTTTGTCAGCCAGTGGGTGCCGGGGCCGCCGGCCGTGGCCTTCGCGGTGGCGCTGGTGGTCTGCCCGCTGATCGTGGCCGCGCTGGCGGCGCTGGCCGATCTGGCGATCCTGAAACGGCTGAAGCACGAACCCGAGGCGACGATCGTCGCCACCATCGGCCTGCTTTACATCCTGCAACAGGCGGCACTGACGGTCTATGGCCCCGAGGCGCGCCCCGTTCCCGCCCCGTTCGAGATGCGCCTGCAACTGCCGTGGTTCGGCTGGTCGGGCTACAAGCTGTTCGTGATCGGTGCTGCGGCGGCGGTGCTGCTTGGCCTGTGGCTGATGCTGACGCGGACACGGGCGGGTCTTGTGATGCGGGCCACGCAGATCGACCGCGAGACCGCCACCGCCTTCGGCATCGACGTGACCCGCGTGCATGCCGGCACCTTCGCGCTGGGCGCGGCGCTGGCCGCGGTGGCCGCGGTGCTGATCGTGCCGATCCAGCAGGCGCATTACCTGATGGGGGGCGATCCGCTGCTTCTGTCGTTCATCGTGGTCATCATCGGCGGGCTTGGCAGCCTGCGCGGCACGCTGCTGGCGGCGCTGCTGATCGGGCTGTCGGACGGGGTGATCTCGACCTTTTTTCAACCGACGCTGGCCAAGATCGTGGCCACGCTTCTGGTGGCGCTGGTGCTGGTGTTTCGCCCGCAGGGCCTGTTCGGGGCGCGGGCATGAGGATGCTTGCCCTGCATCTGGGGGTTCTGGCGGTGCTGGCGGCGGCGCAGTTCCTGTTGCCGGCCTATCACCACACCAATGCCGCGCGCATCATGGTGCTGGCGGTCTATGCCATCGGCTACAACATCGCCTTCGGCTATACCGGCCTGTTGTCGCTGGGCCATGCGCTGTTCTTTGCCGCGGGGATGTATGCCACGGGGCTTCTGGTGGATCGCGGCGGGGAGCCTTGGCTGGCGCTGTTGGCGGGGCTGGTGGCGGGGGGTGCGGTGGCGGGGGCAGTGGGCCTTCTGGCACTGCGCACCGCGGGGCCGGCCTTCATGATCGTGACGCTGATGTTTGCGCAGGCGTTCCATCTGGCGATCCTTTACTGGGGCGGCTTCACCGGCGGGGACGAGGGCTTTACGCTGTCGGGGGCCGCCCGTCGCCTTGGCCCGCTTGATCTGGCCGATCCCACGACGCGCTATTTCGTGGCGCTGGCGCTGGTCTCGGTCGCGATGCTGGGCACGCTGGCGCTGGTGCGATCGCGCCTTGGGCGGGTGCTGGTCGCGGTGCGCGAGAACGAGGAACGCACGCGGATGCTGGGCTATGACACCTTCCGCGCCAAGCTGCTGGCGCTGATGCTGTCGGGGCTGGCATCCGGCGCGGCAGGATCGACCTATGGGTTGATGTTCGGCTATGTCGGCGGCAGCTTTGCCGCGATCCAGTATTCCATCCTGCCGCTGATCTGGGTGCTGATGGGCGGCGCGGGCACGGTGCTGGGGCCGCTGCTGGGCACGGCGCTGATGTTCTACCTGATCGACCTGTCGTCCTCGGTCACGACCGCTTCGCAGGCGGTGGTGGGGGCGGCGCTGATCGGGCTGATCCTGTTCGCCCCGCGCGGCATCCTTGGCACGCTGCGCGAACGCGGCCTGCGGGGCCTGCCATGAGCCTTCTGGAAGCGCGCGGCCTGATCTGCCATTTCGGCGGGGTCAAGGCGATCGACGGGGTGGATTTCGATCTGGAGCCGGGTGAAGTCCACGCCCTGATCGGGTCCAATGGCGCGGGAAAATCGACGCTGGTGGGCCTGTTGTCGGGGCGGATTCCGGTGCAGGCGGGCAGCATCCGGTTCGACGGGCGCGACATCACCCGCCTGCCCGCCCATGCCCGCGTGGCCTGCGGCATCGCCTATGCGTTTCAGATCACTTCGGTCTTTCCGCGGCTGTCGGTGTTTGACAACGTGGCGCTGGCGGTGCAGCGGACCGGCGCCCGCGATCTGCGCGCGGGCACCATGGCGGCGCTGGACCGGGTGGGGCTGGCTGCGCTGGCCGACCGGCTTGCAGGCGCGCTGTCCTATGGCCACCAGCGCCTGCTGGAGATCGCGATGGGGCTGGCGCTGGCGCCGCGGCTGCTGATCCTGGACGAGCCGACGCAAGGGCTGGCCGCGGCCGAGATCGACAGCTTCAAGGCCCTTGTGCGCAGCCTGCCCGCCACCATCCTGCTGATCGAGCACAACATGGAGGTGGTGATGGATCTGGCCGGCCGCATCACCGTGCTGGGCAACGGGCGCGTGCTGGCACGCGGCACGCCTGCCGAAATCCGCGCCAATCCCGTGGTGCAGGCCGCCTATCTGGGGGGGCGGGATGCTGACGCTTGATGCCGTCGACGCGGGCTTTGGCCGCGCACTTGTGCTGCGCGGCCTGTCGTTTCGGGCCCGCCCCTCCGAGGTGACCTGCGTCATGGGCCGCAACGGCGCGGGCAAGACCACGATGCTGCGGGCGATCATGGGGCAGGTGCCGGTCTCGGCCGGCCGCATCACGCTGGACGGCCAGCGGATCGAGACGCTGGCGCCGCATCTGATCCCGCAGCTTGGCGTGGGCTATGTTCCGCAGGGGCGGCGGCTGTTCGGGTCGCTGACCGTGGCGGAAAATCTGGACATCGGGCTGATGACCCGCGGCCGTGGCCGCGCCACGCGCGATCGGGTGCTGGACCTGTTTCCCCGCCTGCGCGAACGGCTGGGCCAGACCGCCGCGACCCTTTCAGGCGGCGAACAGCAGATGCTGGCCATCGCCCGCGCGCTGTGCCTTGAGCCCAAGGTGATCCTGCTGGACGAGCCGACCGAGGGGCTGCAACCCTCGATGATCGCGGCGATCCGCGACACGGTGCGGACGTTGCGCGGCATGGGCGTTGCGGTCGTGCTGGTCGAACAGCGGGCCGAGGCGGTTCTTGATCTGGCCGACCGCGTGGCCTTTGTCGAAACCGGACGGGTGGCCGAGATGGTGCCCGCCGCCGATCTTGGCCCAGAGGCGCCGCAGTTCGCGCGCTATGTCGGCGTCTGACCCTGTCCCCAAGGCCACGGGCCGGCCCGCCCTGCCCTGTCAGACCGGCACCGGGGCGGCGGGGATATAGGCGCCGTCAAGCCGAAGGATCTCTTGTTGAAGCCGGGTCGCCGCCGCCGACAGCCGCCGATCCATCGGGTTCACCAGAAACCAGTGCCGCTCGATCGGCAGGCCCACCGCTTTCAGTTGCACAAGCTGGCCGAAGCGCAATTCATCCATCACCGTATGCAGTGACAGGAAGGCGATCCCCAGACCGGCAATCGCCGCGGCCTTGATGGTCTCGTTCGAATCCATCTCGACCAGATCCACCACCTGCCCCTCGCCCAGCCGGTCCAGATAGCGCGACATCAGAAGCCGGGTGCCAGAGCCTTCCTCGCGCGCAAGGAAGGTCTGCGCCAGCAGATCCGCCACCGGCACCTCGTCCAGCCGGGCCAGCGGATGATCGGGGGGCGCCACGATCCCGTGCGGATGCGGCCCCAGCATGACCGAGGCGACTTCTGGCATGCGTGGCGGGCGCCCCATCACCGCCAGATCGACGACATGGCGGGACAGGTCGTCGATGATCTGCCCGCGGTTGCCCACCCGAAGCGAGATTCGGATCTCGGGCCAGGCAAGCGACAGCATCTTGACCAGCCGCGGCGCGAAATAACGCCCGGTCGAGACCACGCCCAGCGTCACCTGCCCCACGCGGCCCTCGCTTGCGGCCATCACTTGGTATGAGCACTGCGACAGAGTGACCTCGATCCGGCGCGCGGCTTCCAGCACCGCCTCGCCGGCCGGGGTCGGGGAAAACGGCTCGGCGCCGGGGCCGCGATGCAGCAGGGGAACACCGAAAAGTTCTTCCAGGTTCTTGATCTGGCTGTGAATTGCTGGCGGTGTCAGGCCCAGACGACCCGCCGCCGCCGTCAGCGACCGCGTCTCGGCCACGGCTTTCAGCGCGCGAAGCTGCTTGAAGGTGATCGCATCCAGATGCTGCATTACATTTTTCCGAATATATATTCAGCCTTATTAAATTCCATAAAATCCACGAATGGGCAAGGGTGTCCCGGTGAGGCGGAGGAGAGCTAAAGAGTGAAACCGTTTTCCACAACCAAAGAGACCGACGCCATCCCTGCCGGGTTGCAGGATGTGATGGGCCGACTGGCTTCGGTGGCGATGCAGGTTGCCCACCGGATCGCCCGAGGCGGGATCGACGAGGATCTGGCCGGGCTGTGCGGCACCAACACCGACGGCGACGGGCAGAAGGCGCTGGATGTCATCGCCGACGACATGTTCTGCACGGCGCTGGAAGGGTCGGCCGTCCGCTTCTATGCCTCGGAAGAACAGGAAACCGTGGTCACGGTGAACGAAGGCGGCACGCTGGCGGTGGCGATCGATCCGCTGGACGGATCGTCGAACATCGACACCAACCTGTCCATCGGCACGATCTTCGCGATCTACCCGGCCGAAGCCGAGGCCGAGGCCAGCTTTCTGCGCCCGGGCAGCGACCTTCTGGCAGGCGGCTATGTGATCTATGGCCCGCAGACCTGCATGGTGGTCAGCTTTGGCCGCGGCACGCTGAAATATGTGCTGGACCCGGACATCAACAGCTTTGTGCTGGTCGATCCGGCGGTGAAGGTGAAACCAACCTCGACCGAATTTGCGATCAACGCCTCGAATTACCGGCACTGGCCGAAGCCGATCCGCGCCTATATCGACGATTGCGTGGCCGGCACCGAAGGCCCGCGCGGGCGCAACTTCAACATGCGCTGGCTGGCCTCGCTGGTGGCCGAGGCGCACCGGATCATCTCGCGCGGGGGGGTGTTCCTTTATCCGCGCGACAGCCGGAAAGGCTATGAAAACGGCCGTCTGCGCTATGTCTATGAATGTGCGCCCATCGCCCTTGTCATCACGCAGGCTGGCGGCGGCGCCACGGACGGCGAAAACCCGATCCTGAGCCAGACGCCGTCGCTGCTTCACGCGCGGACCCCCTTCATCTTCGGTTCGTCCGAGAAGGTGGCCCGCATCACGGCCTACCATGACCTGCCGGAGCAGGAAACGTCGGCCCTTTTCGGCAATCGCGGCCTGTTCCGGAGCTGAGGTCACATGAGCAAGAAACATCCCATCATCTCGGTCACGGGCTCGTCCGGGGCGGGCACGTCCACGGTCAAGCACACCTTCGACCAGATCTTCCGCCGCGAGGGCGTGAAGGCCGTCTCGATCGAGGGCGACGCCTTCCACCGCTATAACCGCGCCGACATGAAGGCCGAACTGGACCGCCGCTATGCCGCGGGCGACGCGACGTTTTCGCATTTCTCTTATGAGGCGAATGCGCTGGATGAGTTGGAGCGCGTGTTCCGCGAATATGCCGAGACCGGCCGCGGCCGCACCCGGACCTATGTCCATGACGACAAGGAGGCGGCGGTAACCGGCGTCGCCCCCGGCAACTTCACCGAATGGCGCGAGTTCGACGCCGACACCGACCTGCTGTTCTACGAGGGGCTGCACGGCGCGGTGGTGAACGAGCAGGTGAACCTTGCGGCGCTGGCCGATCTGAAGATCGGCGTGGTTCCCGTCATCAACCTTGAATGGATCCAGAAGATCCACCGCGATCGCGCCCATCGCGGATATACCACGGAAGCGGTCACCGATGTGATCCTGCGCCGGATGCATGCCTATGTGCATTGCATCACACCGCAATTCACCAAGACCGACATCAACTTCCAGCGCGTGCCGGTGGTGGACACCTCGAACCCGTTCGTCGCGCGCTGGATCCCCACCGCCGACGAAAGTCTTGTGGTGATCCGGTTCCGCAACCCGCGGGGGATCGATTTCCCCTATCTCACCTCGATGATCCATGGATCCTGGATGAGCCGCGCCAATTCCATCGTGATCCCGGGCAACAAGCTGGATCTTGCGATGCAACTGATCCTGACCCCGCTGATCGAGCGCCTTGTGCGCGAAAGCCGGCTGGCCTGATCCGACCCCCAAGGAGACGTCATGGCGATCATCACCCTCAGACAGCTTCTGGACCACGCGGCCGAACGCGGCTACGGCGTGCCGGCCTTCAACATCAACAACATGGAACAGGGGCTGGCGATCCTGAAGGCCGCCGAGGCCTGCGATGCCCCGGTGATCCTTCAGGCCAGCCGCGGGGCGCGCAGCTATGCTGGCGACATCATGCTGCGCCACATGGTGCAGGCGCTGGCCGAGATGCATCCCGCCATCCCGATCTGCCTGCATCAGGACCATGGCAACAACGAGGCGACCTGCCTTTCAGCGATCCGGCACGGCTTCACCTCGGTGATGATGGACGGCTCGCTGGAAGCCGACATGAAGACGGTGGCGAGCTATGACTACAACGTGGACATCACCCGCCGCGTGACCGAATGCGCCCATTGGGTCGGCGCCTCGGTCGAGGGCGAACTGGGTGTGCTGGGCAGCCTGGAAAAGGGCGAGGCCGAAGCCGAGGACGGATCGGGCGCGGAAGGCAAGCTGGATCATTCCCAGATGCTGACCGACCCCGATCAGGCGGTGGATTTCGTGCGCGCGACCAAGGTCGATGCGCTGGCCATTGCCATGGGCACCAGCCACGGCGCCTACAAGTTCAGCCGCAAGCCCGATGGCGAGATCCTTGCCATGTCGGTGATCGAGGAAATCCACAAGCGCCTGCCCGGCACGCATCTGGTGATGCATGGATCGTCCTCGGTGCCGCAGGAATTGCAGGATCTGATCAACACATATGGCGGCGACATGCCCCAGACCTATGGCGTCCCGGTCGAGGAGATCGAACGCGGCATCCGCCATGGCGTGCGCAAGGTCAACATCGACACCGATTGTCGGATGGCGCTGACCGGCCAGTTCCGGAAAGTGGCGATGGAAAACCCGAAAGAGTTCGACCCGCGCAAGTTCCTGATCCCCGCGATGAAAGAGATGGAAACGCTGGTGCGCGACCGCTTCGAGCGGTTTGGCACTGCGGGCAATGCCTCGAAGATCACCGTCATCCCGATGGATGACATGGCCAAACGCTATGCGAGCGGCGCGCTTGACCCGGCGATTGCCGCCGCCACAGCCGCCTGATGGGAGGGAGAGACATGGACAACAAATCGACCGAAATCAAAGGCAAGGAACGCTACAAGGCCGGCGTTCTGAAATACGCCCAGATGGGGTATTGGGATGGCGATTACCAGCCCAAGGACACGGATGTGCTGGCGCTGTTCCGCATCACCCCGCAGGATGGCGTGGACCCGGTGGAAGCCGCCGCCGCCGTGGCCGGCGAAAGCTCGACCGCGACCTGGACCGTGGTCTGGACCGACCGGCTGACCGCCTGCGACAGCTATCGCGCCAAGGCCTACAAGGTGGAACCCGTGCCGGGCACGCCGGGGCAGTATTTCTGCTGGGTGGCCTATGACCTGATCCTGTTCGAAGAAGGCTCGATCGCGAACCTGACGGCCTCGATCATCGGCAACGTGTTCAGCTTCAAGCCGCTGAAGGCCGCGCGGCTGGAAGACATGCGCTTCCCCGTCGCCTATGTGAAAACCTACAAGGGTCCGCCGACCGGCATCATCGTGGAACGCGAGCGGCTGGACAAGTTCGGCAAGCCGCTGCTGGGCGCCACCACGAAGCCGAAGCTGGGCCTTTCGGGCAAGAACTACGGCCGCGTGGTCTATGAGGGGCTGAAAGGTGGCCTCGATTTCATGAAGGATGACGAGAACATCAACTCGCAGCCCTTCATGCACTGGCGCGACCGGTTCCTGTATGTGATGGAGGCCGTGAACCTTGCCGCCGCCCAGACGGGCGAGGTAAAGGGCCATTACCTGAACATCACCGCCGGCACGATGGAGGAGATGTATCGCCGGGCGGAATTCGCCAAGCAGCTCGGCTCGGTCATCGTGATGGTGGACCTGATCGTGGGCTGGACCGCGATCCAGTCGATCAGCGAATGGTGCCGCCAGAACGACATGATCCTGCACATGCACCGGGCGGGCCACGGCACCTATACCCGCCAGAAGAACCACGGCGTCAGCTTCCGTGTCATCGCCAAGTGGCTGCGACTGGCCGGGGTGGACCACCTGCACGCCGGCACTGCGGTTGGCAAGCTGGAAGGCGACCCGATGACGGTGCAGGGCTACTATAACGTGCTGCGCGAAGCGAAGAACGAAGTGGACCTGCAACGCGGGATCTTCTTCGAACAGGACTGGGCCGACATGCGCAAGGTCATGCCGGTCGCCTCGGGCGGTATCCATGCCGGGCAGATGCACCAGTTGCTGAGCCTGTTCGGCGACGACGTTGTGTTGCAGTTCGGCGGCGGCACCATCGGCCACCCGATGGGCATCCAGGCGGGCGCGACCGCGAACCGCGTGGCGCTGGAAGCGATGGTTCTGGCCCGCAACGAAGGCCGCAACATCGACGTGGAAGGCCCCGAGATCCTGCGCGCCGCCGCCAAATGGTGCAAGCCGCTGGAAGCGGCGCTGGATACCTGGGGCAACATCACCTTCAACTACACCTCTACCGATACGTCGGACTATGTGCCGACGCCCTCGGTCTCGATGTAAGGAGCCACTCAGATGCGCATCACTCAAGGCTGCTTCTCGTTTCTGCCGGACCTGACGGACGAGCAGATCTCGGCGCAGGTGGAATACTGCCTGTCGCGTGGCTGGGCCGTGAGCCTGGAATACACCGACGACCCCCATCCCCGGAACACCTACTGGGAGATGTGGGGCATGCCGATGTTCGATCTGCGCGACCCCAAGGGCGTGATGATGGAGCTGGACGAGTGCCGCAAGGCGCAGGGCGACAGCTATATCCGGATCAACGCCTTCGATTCGACCCGCGGCTTCGAGACCGTGACGATGAGTTTCATCGTCAACCGTCCCAAGGTCGAGCCGAAGATCCGGATGGAGCGGACCGAGGTGGACGGGCGGTCGATCCGCTACACCCACAGTATCGTCCGCTGACGCGATCCTCCCTGCGGATCGGCGGATGGAGGCGCCGGGGGGCTTCGCGCCCCCCGGACCCCCCGCGGGATATTTGAGCCAGAATGAAAGAGGGAAATCGCGGCCTGCGACGAATGGTTTGCCTTTTCCCTGTGGTCCCGTGGTCTAATCTCAGGAAACGAGAATTACCGGAGTTCGAGATGAACGACGAGACGGTGGCACCAGACAGTATCGATCTGCGCGCGGAATATGAGGGTTCGGGTGCGAAGGAGGTGCTGGAGGAACTGGACCGCGAGTTGATCGGGCTGAAACCCGTGAAGGACCGTATTCGCGAGACGGCGGCGCTTTTGCTGGTTGAGCGGGCACGGCAGAAGCTGGGGCTGGCGCATGAGACGCCGACCTTGCACATGAGTTTCACCGGCAATCCCGGCACCGGGAAGACAACTGTCGCGCTGAAGATGGCGGGGTTGCTGCATCGGTTGGGCTATGTGCGCAAGGGGCATCTGGTGTCTGTCACGCGCGACGATCTGGTGGGGCAGTATATCGGCCACACGGCGCCCAAGACCAAGGAAGTGTTGAAGCGCGCCATGGGCGGCGTGCTGTTCATCGACGAGGCCTATTACCTGTATCGGCCCGACAATGAGCGGGACTATGGGCAGGAGGCCATAGAGATCCTGTTGCAGGTGATGGAGAACAACCGCGACGATCTGGTGGTGATCCTTGCCGGCTATGCGGATCGGATGGAGAATTTCTTTTCCTCGAACCCCGGTTTTCGGTCGCGGATCGCGCATCACATCGAATTCCCTGACTATTCGGACGAGGAGTTGTTCCAGATCGCCGAACACATGCTGACGGATCAGAGCTATCGGCTGACCGCCGAGGCGCAGGTGGCGTTGCGGGAGTATATCGGGTTGCGCCGGCTTCAGCCGCATTTCGCCAATGCACGCTCGATCCGGAACGCACTGGATCGGGCGCGGCTGCGGCAGGCGAACCGGCTGTTCACCGCGTCTGCGGGGCCGCTGGATGCGGTGGCGCTGTCGACGATTGCCGAGGGTGACATCCGGGCGAGCCGGGTGTTCAAGGGTGGGCTGGACAGCGAGCGCAAGGCCGCCATGGCGGGTGTGAAATGATCGATGCGATCATCTTTGACGTGGACGGAACGCTGGCCGAGACCGAGGAACTGCACCGGCGCGCCTTCAACGACACATTCGCGGCGATCGGGGTGGACTGGTTCTGGGATCGCGAGGACTATCGCGAGTTGCTGACCACCACCGGCGGGAAGGAACGCATCACCCGCTTTCTGCGCCACCAGAAGGGTGATGCGGCGCCGATGCCGGTGGCCGAGATCCACAGGCTGAAAACCGATCGTTATGTGGCGCTGATGGCCGAGGGCGAGATCGCGCTGCGGCCCGGCATCGCCGAGGTGATCCGCGAGGCCGAGACGGCCGGGGTGCGGCTGGCCATTGCCACCACCACCAGTCTGCCCAATGTCGAGGCTTTGTGCCGTGCCATTTTCCGCCGCCCTGCCGCGCAGATATTCGAGGTGATCGCCGCGGGTGACATGGTGGCGGAAAAGAAGCCCTCGCCCGAGGTCTATCAGCTTGCGCTGAGCCGGCTGGGCGTGGCGGCCGATCGCGCGGTGGCGTTGGAGGATTCCGTGAACGGGTTGCGGGCGGCGAAGGCGGCGGGGCTGCGTTGCATCGTCTCGCCCGGGCTTTATACCCGGCATGAGGAGTTCGCGGGCGCGGACCGGCTGCTGGGTTGCTTTTCCGATCTGGGTGGGCTGGCGGGGCTGCGTGACACCGTGGGGGTGGAGTGATGCCGGGCGTCGTGTTCGATCTTGACGGGACGCTGATCCATTCCGCGCCCGACATCCATGCCGCGGTGAACCGGACGCTGGCCGATGAAGGCGCCGATCCGCTGTCGTTGGCGCAGGTCGCGGGGTTCATCGGCAATGGTGTGCCGGTTCTGCTCCAGCGGGTGATGGCGGCGCGGCACGAGGCGCCGGATGCCGCGCGCCACGCCGATCTGGTGGCGCGCTTCATGCGCCATTACGAGGCCGACCCGGCGACGCTGACCACGATCTATCCCGGTGTGGAAGCCGCGCTTTGCCATCTGGCGGGGGCGGGCTGGAAGATCGGGCTTTGCACCAACAAGCCGGCGGCGGCCTCGTGGAAGATCCTTGAACATTTCGGCCTGTCCGAGTTGTTCTCGGTCGTGATCGGTGGCGACAGCCTGCCCCAGCGCAAGCCCGATCCGACACCGCTTCTGGCGGCGGCGGCCGAACTGGATACCGATCCGGTGCTGTTCGTGGGCGATTCCGAGATCGACGCCGCGACTGCGCTGGCGGCAGGGCTGCGGTTCGCGCTGTTCACCGAAGGCTATCGCCATGCTCCGCTGCATGACCTGCCGCATCACGGGCTGTTCAGCCACCATGACGACTTGCCGGCCCTGCTGGACCATCTGCTGATCTGATCCGGTGGCCACGCGCCCGGCCCCGCCCTATATCGGGAACAAGCGAAGGGAGGGCGCGATGGGCTGGATCGGAAGTGGCGGGACGGATTGGGCGCAAAGGCCGGTGCATCGGCGCTGGTTGCTGGATCAGGCGGTCGGGCTGTTCGACTTCTTTCGTCCGGCACTGAACCCCGACGGGGGCTTTCGTCCGCTTGACAGGCTGGGGCGGCCGCTGGACGGGCCCGCGGGCCGGGTGCGGCAGATCCATGAAACCGCACGCATGGTGCATTGCTACACCATGGCGCAGGAACTGGGCCTGCCCGGCGCCGACCGGATGATCGACCACGGGATGGAGGCGCTTTGGGCCCGCCACCGCGATCCGCGCCATGGCGGCTATGTCTGGAGTTTCGATGACGACGGGCCGGTGAATCCGACAAAGCAGGCCTATGGCCATGCCTTCGTGCTGCTTGCGGCGGCCTCGGCGCGGGTGGCAGGGCATCCCGATGCCGACCGCCTGCTTCACGACGTGGCCGAGGTTCTGCACACGCGGTTCTGGGACGATGCGGCCGGCGCCTCGCGCGAGGAATTCAGCGAGGACTGGAAGCCGCTTGGCCCCTATCGCGGGCAGAACTCGAACATGCATCTGACCGAGGCGCTGATGGCGGCCTATGAGGCGACGGGGGATCTGGCCTGGTTGACCATGGCCGAGCGGATCGCCCGGCTGATCATCGACCGCCATGCCCGGGCGGAAGGCTGGCGTGTGGCCGAACATTTCGACGAGGACTGGCGCGTGGATCGCGACCATGCCGGCGATCCGATGTTCCGCCCCGCGGGCACCACGCCGGGCCATGCGCTGGAATGGAGCAGGCTGCTGATCCAGCTTTGGCAGTTGGGTGGGCAGGCGCAGGGCTGGATGCATGAGGCGGCCGAGGCGCTGTTTCTGCACACGGTCGCCATCGGATGGGACCGGCGGCGCGGGGGGGTCTACTACACTCTGCACTGGAGCGACCGCCCCGACCGTGAGGACCGCTTCTGGTGGCCCTGCGCCGAAGGCATCGCGGCGGCCTATGTGTTGCGGCAGATGGGAGGCGACACCCGGTTCGAGGACTGGTATCGCCGGATCTGGGATTTCACTGCCAACCATTTCATCGACCATGCACATGGTGGATGGTTTGCCGAGCTTGATCCCGACCTGCGCCCGATCGAGCGGGTGTTCCACGGCAAGCCCGACCTGTATCACGCGGTTCAGGCCTGCCTGATCCCGCTTGTCCCGGCGAAGGGGGGACTTGTCATGGGGTTGCGCAGCCAGTCCGGGCATTCCATCCCCTGACAGGCGACGGATCGGGGCGCGGGGGGGTGTGAAGTCCATCCCCGCGCGGCGCCGCAGCTTGAAGGCGGATCGGCTGGCCCTTTTGCCGGGTGAGGGCGATCCCCGTGCGCCGACCGCACCTTGCAGGCGCCGATTGGGGCGACGGGTCGCGTTTGCTGCCGCCGGAGGGCGATCCTCGCGCGGCACCGCACCTTGCAGGCTCCGGGGTCCGCAACGCCAAACCGGCACGTCTGAAATTTTTGCCACCTGCGGAACCCCCGCGGGCGTGGGGGTGTTACGTCGATACTCCCTTGGCTGGCGCTTTCCCCGAAGCCTTGCCCCAAGCCGCCACGGGGTCAGCGCCACCGTCAGGGCCATCCCTCGCCTGTCGGTGGCGCGATCTTTCCCTTTGCAGACTGCCGGAAGACGCCGGGTCGGCGGGGCGGCTTTGCGTTCCGGTCCGGCCATCGCGGGCCGCGGCAGGATGGCCACCGTGGATTGCGGGCTGAAAACAGGAAAGACCGGCTGACAGCCGGTCTTTGTCGCAGGCGCCAAGGGGCTTTCGCCTTAGCCGTCGATCCGGTCCACGGTCGCGGCGGCGAAGGCCGCGACCATGGCCGCATAGACCTCGGGGCTGGTGCGCGGGATCACCAGAATGTCGGTGCCCGGCGGCAGATAGGGCAGCGCCTGATTCATCGTCACCGTCAGGCCGAAGGTGTTGAAATTGGTGTTGTTCGTCATGTCGACGACATTCACCGTGCCCGACAGTTTCGATTCCGCGGCGCCGGTCTGCGCCTCAAGGAAACTGGCCAGTTCGACCTCGTGCATGTTGATCCGAAGATCCATGCCTTCGTCGCCAAGACGGCCGACAAGCTGCGCGGCGATGGCGGCTTCAAGATCGGTATCCAGCGACTTCCAATAGGCCGCGGCCTCGGCAGTGTTCAGATCGGTCAGCGAGACTTCGACATCGATCGACTTGATCGGCGGGGCATCCTGGGCCACGGCCGGCACAGTCACGAAGGCGCCCAGAAGGGCGGCCAGGAAGGTCTTGCGAAACATGGCAAATCTCCGTCAGTGAAGGGAGCGGCGAACCTCGCGGCTCCGACACGGGTAGAACGCGGCTTTGCGCCTGCGGTTCCGGCCCATCCCGCGCCGGGGGGCCGGATGCCCGGCCCGCGCGGGGTGTGTGTCAGGCGTTCAGCGTCTCGGTCGACGAGAAGAACATCGCCTGACTGACCGCCGAGCGGACCTGATCCTCGGAATAGGGTTTGGTAATGAGAAAGGCGGGTTCCGGCCGCTTGCCGGTCAGCAGGCGTTCCGGGAAGGCGGTGACGAAGATCACCGGCATATCCTCGAACTGGCTCAGGATATCGTTCACCGCGTCGATGCCGGACGAATGGTCGGCCAACTGGATGTCGGCAAGGATCAGGTCGGGCCGCGCCCGAGAGGCAAGCGCCACGGCCTCGGTGCGGGTGCGGGCGATGCCGGTGACGCTGTGGCCCATCTCGCGGACGATGGCGCCGATATCCATGGCGATGATCGCCTCGTCCTCGATCACCATCACGCGGCCAGCGACGGAATGGGCCATTTCGCGCTGTGCGATCTCGATCATCTCTGCGGCCTCGGTGGCGTCAAGCTGCATGATGGCGCCGATCTCGTCATGGCGGAACCCCTCGATCGCGTGCAGCAGCAGCGCCTCGCGGGTGTTGGGGGTCAGTCGGGCCATATGATCCTGCGCCCGGCGCGACAGCCTTGTGTCAGGCTCGCCCAGCGGGGCGCCGGCGCTGGCCCAGACCAGATGAAAGGCATGAAACAGCGCCACCTTCGGGCGTTCGGTCGTGTCGAAGATATGCGTATCCTCTAGAATGGCCTCAAGGGTTGCAGCGGCATAGCGGTCGCCGGTTTCCTGACTGCCGGTCAGCGCGCGGGCGTAGCGGCGCAGATACGGCAGGCTTGTCCCGATCACAGCGGCAAGGTCGGGCGTCGTGTCCGAGGTCATATACAAGATCCCCTGTGTGCAACATTCTTGGGAACCGAACGCACCCGGAGACGTTCGGTTCCGGGGATCTTATCAACATTCGTAAAAGGCGTGGCAGTTTCCATGGCGCAATCGACGGACCCGAAGGCATCGCCCGAAGTGGCGAAGGTCATGGCGCGGAACAAGGCAAAAGATGCGAACCGCAAGGCGTTGCAGCAGCAGATCGACGACAATCTTCGGCGCGTCTACGAAGAGGCTCTTGTGCAGGAAATTCCCGATCGGTTCGCCCAGTTGCTTCACCAGTTGCGGCGGAAGGAAACCGATACATGAGCGTGCAGCAAAGCCCGCCCTCGGGGCACCGCGATCCGCGCGACGAACTGCCTGAACACCTGCCGGCGTTGCGGGCCTTTGCCATCAGCCTGACCCGGAACGTCGCCGTTGCGGATGATCTGGTTCAGGATACGATCGTGAAAGCCTGGACCAACTTTGACAAATTCACTGAGGGCACAAACCTGCGGGCCTGGCTGTTCACCATCCTGCGCAACACCTTCTATTCGGACAAGCGCAAGCACCGCCGCGAAGTGCCCGACCCCGAAGGCATCCATGCCGCAAGCCTGTTCGTGAAGCCCGCCCATGACGGGCATCTGGCCTTTACCGACTTCCGGGCCGCCTTCGACCAGTTGTCGCCGGAACACCGCGAGGTGCTGATCCTTGTCGGCGCCTCGGGCTTTGCCTACGAGGATGCGGCGCAGATGATGGGCGTGGCGGTCGGCACGGTGAAAAGCCGCGCCAACCGCGCCCGCGCCCGACTGGCCGAGTTGCTGGGCCTTGAAAAGGGCGAAGAGATATTCTCGGGCGTCGATGGCCAGACGATGGCGGTGATGTCGCGGTCCGGGATGACGGCTGCATGACACCGCTGCTCGGGCGGCGCCGCCGCTTCGCGGACCGGATCGGATCACGTCTGGCGTTCCTGCTTGCGGTGGCGCTGCTTCCCCTTGGCACCATTTCTGTGGTGCAATCCTATGTCGTCCTGCACGAGGCTGAAGCCCGGTCCGAAGCCGCCCTGACCGGCGAGACGATGCGCGCGGCCGACCATCAGGTGCGGATGATCCAGCGTGCGCAAGGCGCGGCCGCGGCCCTGTCGCAAATGGTGCGCCCGTTGCTGGCAGAGCCTGGGTCCTGCTCGGCGGCGCTGGCGGATGTGGCGCGCGAATCCGGCATTTACACGCTGGTGGGCTTTCTTGGCCCCGACCTTCAGATGCGGTGTTCGTCGGCCGACAGGACGTTCGATTTCACCGGCTCGGCGCCCGCTCAGGCGGCGTTGGCTGCGGGCAAGCCGTTGCTTCAGGTCAATCCGAAGGGGCGGGTTTCGGGCACGTCGGTCGTGATCGCCTCGCATCCGGTGCGGGATGAACGGGATCGTTTCCTTGGTCTGGTGACAATCTCGCTGCCCCACAGTGCGCTTGTCAGCCATACCGACACCGACCCGGGGCAGGCTTCGCCGGTGCTGATGACCTTCAATGGCGAAGGCGACGTGCTGACCTCGTCAACCGGGATTGCGGATGTAGAGCGCATGCTGCCGCGCGACCGGGCGCTGAAGGCGCTGGCAGGGATGGACCGCGGCTTTGCCTTCACCGCGCAGACGGCCGATGGCGAGATGCGGGTGTTTTCCGTGGTGCCGATCATTGCGGGCACGCTTTACACGCTGGGTTCCTGGGCGGCGGACAGCCAGTCCAATCGGCGGCTGTCCACGCTGCCGGCGCTGGCGCTGCCGTCGCTGATGTGGCTCGTCTGCCTGCTGGTGGCATGGCTTGCCGCCGAACGGCTGATGACCCGGCACATCCGCAGCCTGCGCAAGGCGATCACCTCGTTTGCGAAGGGCAGCCGGATGGTCGATCCGCTGGATTTCGCCACCGCCCCGCGCGAGATCCGCGATCTGGCCGAGGCGTTCGCCCGCATGACCGAAACCATCCTGCATGACGAAGCCGAGCTGGAGGATATGGTTCACCAGAAAGAGGTGCTGCTGCGCGAGGTTCACCACCGGGTCAAGAACAACCTGCAACTGATCGCCTCGATCATGAACATGCAGATGCGGCAGGCCCGCACCCCCGAGGCGAAGGGGCTGATGAAGGGGTTGCAGGATCGGGTGATGAGCCTTGCCACCATTCACCGCGGGCTTTACCAGACCACCGGCCTGACCGACATCCGCGCCGACGAATTGTTGTCAGACATCGTGCGGCAGGTGGTGAACCTTGCCACCGGGCCGGGGCGGCGGATCGTGGTGCATACCGATTTCCGCGACCTGCGGCTGACGCCGGATCAGGCGGTGCCGCTGGCGCTGTTGCTGACCGAGGCGCTGACCAATGTGATGAAATACGCCGGTGCCCCTGTGGGACAGGTCCCCCGGCTGGATGTGGCGCTTTGGCGTGACGGGCCTGCGGCGGCGGTGCTTGAGGTCACCAACACGGTGGGCGAACAGCCGCCTTCGGCCGAGACGCTGGCGACGGGAACCGGGCTTGGCGCCCAGCTTCTGACGGGCTTTGCCCAGCAGGTCGGCGGCGAGGTCCGCATCGTCGAGGACGGTCAGACCCACAGCCTTTCGGTCCGGTTCGTGGTGCGTCCGCTGGCGGATGCCGAGGCGCGCAATGACGCGCCATCGCCCGAAACCGGCCCCGGAACCAGCGACAGGTGACGCAACGGCAGCGGGCGGTATCGGAACCCCACACCCGGCCCGCGCGTTCTTCAGGCATCGCAAAAGCCAAGCCAATCAAGGAGAACGTGATGAACTGGGATCAGATCGCCGGCCGCTGGAAGCAGTTTCAGGGTCAGGCTCGCGCCAAATGGGGCGAGTTGACGGACGACGAGCTGGAACAGGTTGCGGGCAACCGTGACCGCATGGTTGGCCTTATCCAGCAGAAATACGGGGACAACAAGGCCGACGCCGAACGCAAGGTCGATGACTGGATGCGCCGCCTTTAAGGTCATCCCTGCGCCCGATCATCAAGGCCGGCCTTCGGGCCGGCCGTTTTCATGCGGCTGTGGATCAGTCGCGGGTCGAGGCGGCGGCCTGCGTCTCGAACAGCAAAAGCGACAGTTCGCGTCGCATCGACCGCAGGCGAGCGGTGACGTCGATCGGCTGTCCCGCCCCCAGCGCATCGTCGAACGCAGCGATCACATGCTGTTCGCCGTCCTGGATCTGGCCCAGCACGTCACGGTCGATGGTATCGATCAGCGACCGCAACGAGATCACCGCCCGGTTCACCGTGGACATCAGGCTGCCGTCGATCTCGGGCTGACGACCAAAGCGCGAGATCATCTCGGCCAGTTCGTCGGTCTGACTGCGGTGCAGATCGCGGAAACGCTCGGCCGTGGCGCGGAAGGCGGGTTCGGCGCGATCCACCATCGTCTCGAACCCGGCAAGGACATCAAGGCTGCGCAGGTGCAACGTCTCAAGCGCCGCGATGGCAGCCTTGTCGGGCTTGCCGTAGGATCTTCTCCCGATCATCCACTCGTTCTCCTCAATACCGCGGCGCGGGCGGATCAGATCCCGCGCGATGCGGCGCGCGGCCCGAGAAACAGCCAAAGGATGAAGCCCGCCACCGGCAGCAGGATCACGATCAGCGCCCAAAGCACCTTTCTCCCCGTTGAAGCCGAGGAGCCGACTATGGATACCAGCGCCCACAGATCCAGCGCAAGAACGATGAGGCCGCCAAAGCCCCGCAGTTGCAGCATGTTCATTTCCACGGCGTTTTCTCCTACAGGCGCGGATGCGCGGGTCGCGTCCTGAACGCGCGGCCGGGGGGCTTGTTCCGCGCGGCGGCTCAGGTGCGCAGGAAGGCCGCCACCGGAAGAAGCGAGCGGTCGGGCCCTTCCTCTTGCGGGACATGGCCCATGCCCGGCAGCAGCACCGTCTGCGCATGGGGCAGCGCGCGGGCATAGGCCGGGGCGTTGGTGACGGGGATCACCGCATCCTCTTCGCCCCACAGCAGCAGGGTCGGCGCCTGCACTCGTGTCAGCAGGGTTTCCGGCCGGACCAGCACGGTCTGGCGCATCCGTTCCACCAGCGCCTCGCGGACGCCGGGGGCGCGCATCAGGTCGTGGTAGCGGCTGACAAGCTGATCCGTCACCACGCCGGAATCCGCGTAAGCCATCCCCAGCGACAGCCGCAACAGCGGCCTTGGCAGCCACAGCCGCAGCGCCTCGGCCAGAACCGGCACGTCGGGGGCCTTGCCATAGGTGAAACCGGGGCTTTCATAACCATCGGGCGACACAAGCACCAGTTTGCGCACCCGTTCGGGATGACGGGCGGCAAAGGTGAAGGCGATGCGGCCGCCGATGGAATTGCCCACCAGATCGGCCCGTTCAAGCCCCAGTTGATCCATGATCGCCAGCACGATTTCGGTCACGCGGCGGTCGGAATAATCGCCGGTGGCATCGGGCGGCGACAGGCCAAGCCCGGGCAGGTCAAAGCTGACCACCCGCCGCTCGGCTGCCAGCCGGTCCTGCCAGCCGGCCCAGGTGTGCAGGCTTGCGCCAAAGCCGTGGATCATGATGACCGCCGGCGCGTCGCGCGGGCCGCGGTCGCGCAGGTGCAGCATGGTGCCTGCCACCTCGACCAGATCGGCGGGGCTGGCGAGATAGCGCGCCTCAAGCTCGGCGCGGGGCAGGTCGGGGGTCCACAGCGCCAGCCCGGTGCCCAGGACGACAGACGCCATCAGGTTCAGGACGAAGATCAGGCGGATGTGACGGACCCTGCGCATGCAACCACCGTTGGGAACCGGGAAACCGGCCGCCCGGTTGGGTGCCGGGGCCATGAGAATCAGCCGGAGTCCCCGATTCGGTCAACTAGGGCGGAAAGGTCTCAAGTCAATGACGCATAGTGTCGCGCGACACTTTTGCCCGGCGTTCGGCGCAACCCCTTGTGCTGCAATGCAGCACCCTGGCCGCGCTTCAATCATGGCACAGTAACAACTTGACCTTGCTCAAGTGGATAATGCTGCGACTGCATTACAAGAATTTTACGGATCGGGTGTAAACTCCGGCCCGGACCACCGCAACGGAAACGGAAATGTCAGATACGAACTGGACGACCGACGCGCCGCAGGCCTATGGCGAGGCGCTTGACCGCGCGGCCAGGGCGACGATCGCGGGGATGACGCGGGGGCTGGCGCCCTCGACCCTTGCGACGGCGACGCTGGACTGGATGATGCATCTTGCAAGCTCGCCGGGGAAACAGGCGGAACTGACGGAAAAGGCGATGACGGCGGCGACCACGCTGATGTCGGGGGCCTTCGTGACGCACGAGTCGCCGGTGAAGGACCGCCGCTTTGCCGCCGCACAATGGAGCCGCCCGCCCTATGCGCTGATGCGCGACGCCTTTCTTCTGACCGAGGACTGGTGGCAGACCGCCACCACCGGCCTGCGCGGGATGGAGCCCGCCCACGAAGCGGCGCTGAGCTTTTCGGTGCGCCAGATGCTGGATGTCTTTTCGCCCTCGAACATCCCGTTCCTGAACCCCGAGGTCGTGGCCCGAACCGCCGAGACCGGCGGCGCCAATCTGGTGCGGGGCGCGCTGAATTTCGCCAGCGACATGACGCAGTTCATCGGCGGCCAGCAGGTGAACGGCAACGGCTTTCATCTGGGCAAGGATCTGGCCGCGACGCCGGGCAAGGTGGTGGCCCGCACGCATCTGATGGAGCTGATCCAGTATTCCCCCACAACCGCCAGAACCCACCCCGAGCCTGTGCTGATCGTGCCGGCCTGGATCATGAAATATTACATCCTTGACCTGTCGGCGCAGAACTCGCTGGTGCGTTGGCTGGTGGCGCAGGGCTTCACGGTCTTCATGATCTCGTGGCGCAATCCGCAGTCGGAAGACCGCGATCTTGGCATTCTGGAATATCTGGATCAGGGGCCGCGGGCCGCGCTGAAGGCGATTCAGGCCATTACCGGCGCGCCCAAGGTTCATGCTGCGGGCTATTGCCTTGGTGGCACGCTGCTGTCCTTGATGGCGGCGCGGATGGCGCATGACCATGACGAACGGCTGGCCTCGATGACGCTGTTCGCGGCGCAGGTCGATTTTTCCGAAGCGGGGGAACTGGCGCTGTTCATCTCCGAAGCGCAGGTCGCGCTGCTGGAAGACATGATGTGGCATCAGGGCTATCTGGACAGCGACCAGATGAGCGGCGCCTTCACGCTGCTGCGGTCGAACGATCTGGTCTGGTCGCGGATGGTGAGCGAATACATGATGGGCGAACGCGCGCATCCCAATGACCTGATGTGCTGGAACGCCGACACCACCCGGATGCCCTATCGGATGCATTCGGAATACCTGCGCGAACTGTTCCTGGAAAATCGGTTCGCCGAAGGCAAATACGAGCTTGAGGGCCACAAGCTGTCCCTGACAGAGTTGCGCCTGCCGATCCTTGCGGTGGGAACCGAGACCGATCACGTTGCGCCGTGGCGGTCGGTGTTCAAGATCCAGCGCCTGACCGAGACCGAGACGACGTTCATCCTGACTTCGGGCGGGCACAACGCCGGGATCGTGTCGGAACCGGGCCACAGGAACCGCCACTATCGCATTGCCACCACCCAGCGCGACGATCCCTATCTGGATGCCGACGAATGGTTTGCGACACATGCGCCGGTTGAAGGATCATGGTGGCCGGAATGGGGGCGCTGGCTGGCCCGGCGTTCGGGGCCGAAGGGCGCTTTGCCGCCGATGGGTGACCTCGCCAATGGCTATCCGGTTCTGGGCGACGCGCCCGGCACCTATGTGATGCAACACTGAAAGGGGCCGCGATGCTCAAGGGAAAATTCGGGCTGGTTGTGGGCGTGGCCAACGATCAGTCCATCGCGGCAGGCTGCACCCGCGCCTTTGCCGATGCCGGCGCCACGCTGGCGCTGACTTACCTGAACGAACGCGCCCTGCCCCATGTGACCCCGGTGGCCGAGGCGGTTGCGGCGGATATGCTGCTGCCGCTGGACCTGTCGCAGCCCGGCGCGCTGGAAGCGGTCTTCGATGCCCTCCGCGACCGCTGGGGCCGGCTTGATTTCCTGCTTCATTCGGTGGCCTTCTGCCCGAAAGAGGATCTGCACGGCCGTGTCACCGACTGTTCGGCCACGGGTTTCGCGCAGGCCATGGATATCTCTTGCCACTCGTTCCTGCGGATGGCGAAGGCGGCCGAGCCGCTGATGACGGACGGTGGCAGCCTGATGACGGTCAGCTATTACGGCGCCGAAAAGGTGGTGGACCATTACAACATCATGGGTCCGGTCAAGGCGGCGCTGGAAGCCTGCACCCGCCATGTCGCGGCCGAACTCGGGCCGCAGGGTATCCGTGCCAATGTGCTGTCGCCCGGCCCCATCGCCACCCGCGCCGCCAGCGGGATCGATCATTTCGACGAGTTGATCGAGGACGCCAAGACCCGTGCCCCCGAACGCCGGCTTGTCACCGTGGCCGAGGTGGGCGCCGTCGCGGCCTTCCTTGCCTCGGATGCCGCATCGGGTGTCACTGGCACCGTGACCCATATCGACGGAGGCCGCCATGTTCGGATGTGACCCGTCCATCACCACGGTTGAAAACCGCACGTTGCAGGAGCTGTCGATCGGTGACAGCGCCGAGGTCGATCGCGTCCTGACGCAGGAAGACATCGAGCTGTTCGCCGTGATGTCGGGCGATGTGAACCCCGCCCATCTCGATCCGGCCTATGCCGAAGAGACCGGCTTTCACCATGTCATCGCCCATGGGATGTGGGGGGGCGCGCTGATCTCGGCGGTGCTGGGCACCCGTCTGCCCGGCCCCGGCACGATCTATCTGGGCCAGTCGCTGCGCTTCCGCCGCCCGGTTTCGCCCGGCGACCGGATCACCGTCCGCGTCACGGTGCGGGAAAAGGACATGGAAAGCGCCAAGGTCACGCTGGATTGTGTCTGCCAGAACCAGAAGGGCGAGATCGTGATCTCGGGCGAGGCGCTGGTTCTGGCGCCGCGCGAAAAGGTGTGCCGCCCGGTCTCGCATCTGCCCGAGGTGCGGCTGCACACCCCCGGCGCGCGGTTTTCCGGGCTGATTCAGGCCGCGCGGGCCTTTCCGCCGATGCCGACCGCCGTGGTCCATCCCTGCGACGACCTTAGCCTGCTGGGCGCCATCCAGGCCGAGGCGGCAGGCATCATCGCACCGTGGTGGGTGGGGCCAAAGGCGAAGATCCTGGCCACCGCCGCCGCCGCAAGCGTGACGCTGGACGAGGCGCGGATCATCGACGCCCCCCACAGCCATGCCGCGGCCGAGATCGCGGTGGATCTGGTGCGCGACGGCCGCGCCGCGGCGCTGATGAAGGGCAAGCTGCATACCGATGAGCTGCTGTCGGCGGTGCTGTGCCGCGACAAGGGCCTGCGCACCGAACGCCGGCTGAGCCATGTCTTTGCGCTGGACGTGCCGGGGATGGACCGGCTTTTGTTCATCACCGACGCCGCCATCAACATCGCCCCCGATCTGGAAACCATGCGCGACATCGTGCAGAACGCCATCGATCTGGTGCGGGCACTGGGGATCGACTGCCCGCGCACGGCGCTTTTGTCGGCGGTCGAGACGGTGACGGGCAAGATCCCCTCGACGCTGCTTGCGGCCTCGATCTGCAAGATGCACGACCGCGGGCAGATCGTCGGCGGGATGGTGGACGGGCCGCTGGCCTATGACAATGCGATCTCGGTCGAGGCGGCGGTGGCCAAGGGTATCCGGTCCGATGTCGCGGGACGCGCCGACATTCTTGTGGCGCCGAACCTTGAAAGCGGCAACATGATCGCCAAGCAGTTGATCCATCTGGGCGGCGCCGAAGCGGCGGGTCTGGTGATCGGCGCGCGGGTGCCGATCATCCTGACCAGCCGCGCCGACAGCGCCAGTGCGCGGCTGACCTCGGCCGCGCTGGCGCGGTTGCAAGCCGAAGCGCGGCCGACAAAGCCGGTGGCCGAATGAAACCCGTCTGGCTTGTGCTGAACATAGGCTCGTCCACCGTCAAGTTCGGCCTGTTCGACATTCAGGACGCCAGTCCCCTTGTCCGCGGCGCGGTCGAGGGGATCGGGCTAAGGCCGCGGCTGAAGGCCCACCTGCCCGACGGCACGCTGGAACTGCGCGCCCCGGCCGATGCCCGCGACGCCAAAGAGCTGACACTTTGGCTGCTGGGTCTGCTGGAAGGGCGGCTTGGCCCGCTGGATCTGCATGCCGCGGGGCATCGCGTGGTGCATGGCGGCCCGGATTTCAACGCGCCAGTGCTGCTGACGCCCGAGGTGATCGAGCGGCTGGAAGGTTTCTGCCCGCTGGCCCCCGGTCATCAGCCCTTCAACCTTGCCGGTATCCGCGCGGTCGAGGCGCGCTGGCCCGGTGTGCCGCAGGTCGCCTGTTTCGATACCGCCTTCCACCACGACCGGCCGCGGATCGCCCGCCTTTACGCCCTGCCGCGCGACCTGACCGATCAGGGCATCCTGCGCTATGGCTTTCACGGGCTGTCCTATGACTTTGTCGCCTCGCGCCTGCCCGATGTGCTGGGCGCAAAGGCGCGGGGCCGGGTGATCGTGGCGCATCTGGGCAGCGGTGCCAGCCTGTGCGCGCTGCACGACCTGAAAAGCACCGACACCACCATGGGGTTCAGCGCGCTGGACGGGCTGATGATGGGCACGCGCTGCGGCCAGATCGACCCCGGCGTGTTGCTGCATCTGCTGCGTCAGGGCATGACCGGCCCGGAAATCGAGTCGCTTCTGGGCCGTCAAAGCGGGCTTCTGGGCGTATCGGGCCTTAGCCCCGACATGCGCGATCTGCTTGATAGCGATCACCCCGAGGCCGCCGAGGCGGTCGAACTGTTCGTGCGGTTCGTCGTGCGGCAGGTGGGGGCGCTGGCCGCCGGGATGGGCGGGCTTGATGCGCTGGTCTTTACCGCCGGCATCGGCCAGCACTCGCCCGAGATCCGGGCGCGGGTGATGGCGGCGCTGGGCTGGCTGGGCCTTGATCCCGACCCGGAGGCGAATGCCCAAAGCCGGACGATCCTCAGCCGTGCGGGCTCTCGGGTCATGGCGGCGGTGATTGCGACCGACGAAGAGGCCGTGATCCTGCGGGCGTTGCGTCATGGCGAGGCCGCGCATTTCGCAGCCCGCACCGCGCTGGTCTGACACGCGGATTTCCGCGCAGCGACGATCATGGCGGAACGGTTGGGGCCGCGATGCATTACCGTTGGTCACGCTTTGCGCGGATGGTCCGGGCAAAGCCGCTACGGAGGATACCATGACCCTTCCCAAGTTCCTGCTGCCCGCCCTTGCCGCCAGCCTTGTCATCGCCGCCTGCGGTGAAACCCGCACGCAGCGGGTCGCCACCGGCGCATTGGGCGGTGCCATCGCCGGCGAGGTGCTTGCGGATGATCCGCTGACCGGCGCGGTCGTGGGGGGCGTCGGCGGCGCGATCCTGCGCTGACATCACCCCGGCGCAGCGCCTTGTGCCTTGGTTGCGCCGATCCCGGTCCGGGACGCAGCGGAACGGTTGACCGTCCGCGCGGGGGCGTTCCACCTTCCGGCATGACGAGAGGAGATCCGCCATGCCCATTCCCTCGGCCCTTCGCGGCCGCCTGAAGGCCCCGATCATCGCCGCCCCGATGTTCCTGACTTCGGGGCCGGATCTGGTGGTTGAAACCTGCAACGCGGGCCTTCTGGGCACCTTTCCCGCGCTGAACCAGCGCAGCAGCGCAGGCTTTCGCGACTGGCTGCACCAGATCCGGGGCAGGCTTCTGCCGGATGCGGCGCCCTTCGGGGTGAACCTGATCGTCCACCGCTCGAACCCGCGGGTCGAATCCGATCTGGCGATCTGCATCGAGGAAAAGGTGCCGCTGGTCATCACCTCGTTGGGGGCGGTGCCGGAACTGGTGGCGGCGGTGCATGGCTATGGCGGGCTGGTGTTCCATGACGTGGTGAACGTCCGCCATGCCCGCAAGGCGGCCGAGGCCGGGGTGGATGGCATCATTGCCGTGCCCGCGGGCGCCGGCGGCCATGCCGGCACGCTGAACCCTTTTGCGCTGGTGTCCGAGATCCGCGCGGTCTTTTCCGGCTGCATCGTGCTGGGGGGGGCGCTGAACACCGGCCGTCAGGTGGCGGCGGCACGGATGATGGGGGCGGATCTGGCCTATCTGGGGACGCGCTTTCTGGCCACGGCCGAGGCCATGGTGCCCGAGGCGCAAAAGCGCATGGTGGTGGAAAGCTCGGCCGCCGACATCGTCTATACCCCGAAAGTCAGCGGCATCCCGGCCAGTTTCCTGCGTCAAAGCCTTGCCGCGGCCGGGATCGATCCCGAAGCGGATGGCAGCGCCCCGCATCTGGACATGCAATCCGAGGCAAAGGTCTGGAAGGATGTCTGGTCGGCCGGGCAGGGGGTGGGCGGCATCACCGACATTCCGCCGGCGGCCGAACTCTGCCAAAGGTTGATCGCCGCGTATCGGCACGAGACGCTTGGCTGCGCCGACACAGCCCGGGCCGAAGGCTGGCTGTAACCCGAAGCGGCGCCGTCTGCCTGCGAATGGCAAAAGTCGGGCGGGTCTGCCGCGGATTGGCGCGTTTTCACGATCACATCCCCGGCCTCTGCCGCAGGTCGGCGGGGATGGCGCCGTGTTTCCTCTGGTTGAGGATAGTATCCTTCCGCATCGCCCCGCGATATTGAGTATCGGTGGGGTGTCGCCTTCTTTCGTGCCGGGTTAGGTCTTTCGGGCAGTCCCCAATTTTCGCCGGGGAGGCCGGAAACACGCTCGCCGAGCGGAAAAGACATGACCCAGACCTCCAAGATCCGAATCCTTATCGCTGACGATCACCAACTTGTCCGCGACCTTGTTGCCATCCACCTTGCCGGCTTGGGCAAAGTGGAATGTCACACCGCCGAAAGCCTGCCGGACGTGCTGGCCCGCATCGAGGCGCATGGCGCCTTCGACATCGTGCTGCTCGATCTCGACATGCCCGGCATGGCGGGGCTTGCCAGCGTTGCGTCGGTGATCGAGGCCAACGCCCCCGGCCGGGTGGTGATCTTTTCCGGCACCGCACCCCGCGATCTGGTGGTGCGGGCGATGGACATAGGCGCCTCGGGCTTCATCCCGAAAAGCCTGCCGGCCAAATCGCTGCTCAGTGCGCTGCGCTTCGTGCTGTCGGGCGAGGTTTACATGCCGATCTCGTTCGTGACCGAGCCCGCACCACGCACCGACAGCCCGTCAGGGCTGACCGCGAAAGAGGTGGATGTTCTGAAGGCCATCCGCTCGGGGATGATGAACCGCGAGATCGCGTCACGGATGAACCTCAGCGAGGTTGCCGTGAAGATGCATGTCCGCTCGATCTGCGCCAAGCTGAACGCGCGAAACCGCACCCATGCGGCGCTGCTGGCGACAACGCTTGATTTTGCCTAAGCCGGCCGCGGCGGTGGCGCCTTAGCGCGCCATCAGCTCGTCCGGCGTGCAGCCCTGCGCCATCGCGACTTTGAACCAGTTCGGGCACCGCCCGCGGCCGTTCCAGCTGACCGCGCGGTTCGCGGGGTTGAAATAGCGGATACGGCGAACCTCGGTGGCAGGCGCCGTCACGACCTCGGCCGCCGATGAAAATCCAAGTTCGCGGGCACGACCGTTCACGGCCGCCGCCGCCGCCGCGCGGCGGGTTTCGCAGGCATCCAGCGCCACGGAGATCTTTCCGTAAAGTTCCAGCAGCTCGTCCCGCGTCAGCCGCTCGATCTCGATCTTCATTCGGACAATTCCTTCGCCACGCCTCTTTCGGGCGCTGATCCGTTTGGCACCCATGCCGATCATCACTGCAATCTACAGGAGGCGTTTCCGGTTTTCGTGCTCTCTTTGGCACGGAACGGATACATACTTTAGTATGTAAAATGCGCGGCGCCGCGGGATCGTCCACTGGAACGATTGCCGGCCGCGGGAAATTCTCTTTTGAATTGCAAAGGGCTGACGCGGCGCCGGACAAGGCGGATCAGCGGCGCCGCCTCGGCGGGCGGCGCGCGAAACGGTTCAGGCGGCGCGGCGGATCGGATTCGCCGCAGCCCCGGCCTGTTTCAGGTCCGGGACCACATGGGCGCTGCACGCGATCATCAATTCGAACGGCGCCTTGAGGTCGGCGGCGCTGCGCGCAAGCATCCCCTCATACCATTTCTGAAGCGATCCAAAGGCGGCGCCGGTGTCGGTCAGACCGGTTTCCATCACCTGCTGCGTGGTTCCGGAAAGGCTGGCAAGCGCCTCGTGGCGGCGGTCAAGCCAGCGGTGAGTGGCCTCGGTCATCTCGGCCGCGATGGCGGTCTGCATCTCAAGCGTGTGGCGCGTCCACATGGTGCCGACCGGCGCGGTCTGGGTCATGGTGCTGAGCAGCGTCGCCATTGTGTCAAGAAGGCTCAGCGACTTGTCGGCCGGCTTGGTCATGGTCATCCTCCGGTTCGGTCGATTCCAACTGCGACGGGACGCCGCGCCGGGCACGGTGGAAGAGCCGCGCCCCTGCGTCAACGGAAAACTGCACCGCGGCAAAGGCCCGCAAAGGTTGCTGTGGCGCAACGTGGGGGCAGGGCGCGGCCTGCTATCCGGTTTCCGGACAATCGGAAGGACCAAAGGATGCAGAAACCGATCTTCACCGCCGCGATCGCCTCGCTTCTTCTGGCGGGGGTGGCAGGGGCCGCGACCCACGAGGTCACGATGCGGAACACGGGCGCCGATGGCGCGATGGTATTCGAACCCGCCTTCGTGGCCGCCCAGCCGGGCGACACCATCACCTTCGTCGCCACCGACAAGGGTCACAACGCCGAGACGATCAAGGGGATGCATCCCGAAGCGGCCGAGCCGTTCAAGGGCAAGATGGGCAAGGATATCTCGGTCACGCTGACCGAAGAGGGGCTTTATGGCGTGAAATGTGCGCCGCATTTCTCGATGGGGATGGTGGCGCTGATCCAGGTTGGCCAGCCGGTCAACCGCGCCGAGATCGAAGCCGCGCCGATGAAGGGTCAAGCGAAACAGCGATTCGCTCCGCTGTTGGCGCAGGTCGCCGACTAAGGCGACCACGGGGCGCGCGGCGTGGGGGCGTCGCGCGTCCTGTCTGTTCTGCGGTCGGCCACCCTGAACGGGCTTTTCCGAGGGCCCGGCTTCGGCCATGATCCAGCGCAAGGCATCCGAGTTGCCCTGACAAGGAGAGGCCCGATGACCCATCCCCCGATCCTCGGCACGCTTGAGGCGGCACTTTATGCTGACGACCTTGACGCGGCCCGGCAGTTCTATGGCGACCTGATCGGCCTGCCGCTGATCGCCGAGGCCGCCGGCCGGCACATCTTCTTTCGGGTGGGCGAGGGGGTGCTGTTGATCTTCAACCCCGCCGCAACCGAAAAGCCGCCCGGCAATGCCGCGCTGCCGGTGCCACCGCATGGCGCCCGCGGGCCGGGGCACTACTGCCTTTCGGTGCCGCCCGAGGCGCTGGACCTGTGGCGCCACCGTCTGGAACAGGCCGGCGTCGCCATCGAGGCGGATTTCCATTGGCCGAACGGGGCGCGCTCGATCTATGTTCGCGACCCGGCCGGCAATTCGATCGAACTTGCGGACCCCGCGATCTGGGTCTGATCCGTCACGGCGCCGAAGGACGCGGGTTCGCCCTCGGCGGGCCATGAATTTCACGAAGCGCGAATGACCGGCCTAACGCGTGCGGCGCAGATAGACGTAATAGGCGCCCTCGCCGCCGTGTTTCAGATGCGCCACCGCCACCTGAAGCACCGCAGAGCCGAGAGGCGGCAGCCGAAGCCAGTGCGGCACCTGATGGCGCAGCACGCCCTGCCGCTGCGGGATCGGGCCGTGATCCTCGGGTCGTCGGCTGCCCTTGCCGGTGATGACCAGCACCAGCCGCAAGCCATCGGCATGGGCGTTCAGGATGAAGCGGATCAGTTCGGGATGCGCCTCGGTCAGGGTCATGCCGTGCAGGTCGATCCGGGCTTCGGGCGCCAGCTTGCCGCGTGACATCCGGGCGAAGTTCCTGGCATCCATCCGAACCGGCTGCGCGGCCAGATGGTCGCGCAAGGACGGCACCAGATCATGCACGGGCGCGTGGCGGACCTTTTCGCCCACCGAGAAATGCGGGAAAGCAGGGGCCGCGGGGATCGGGGGCAGGGCCGGTTCATCCTTCGGCAGATGGGTCCGAACCCGCTTCGGGTGCATCGGCTGTGCCGTGCGGGCGACGGCCTGCCACAACTCCTCTTCATCAGGGCGCAGGGTGCGGCGGCGGGCCATCGGATCAGTTCTCGGGCAGCATCGCGAAGGCGCGCTCGATGGGCAAAAGCACCATCATCCGGCCGCCGTCCTTCACGTCGCCCGCCAGATCGCCGGCGCGGCTTCCGGTGCCGTAATAGATGTCGGCGCGTTGCATCCCCTTGATCGCGCCGCCGGTATCCTGCGCCACGAACAGCCGGCGCAGCGGCAGGCGGCCGTCCTTCTCGACCCAGACCGGCGCACCCAGCGGGGTATAGACCGGATCAACCGCCACCGTCCGCAGCGGCGTGATCGACCGGCCCATGGCGCCGATCGGCCCCTTGTCGGCGGCCAGCGTCGGGATCTTGCGGAAGAACACATAGGACGGGTTCAGGCCCAGCATGGCCTGACCCTGACCGGGATTGCGGCGCACCCAGTCGCGGATCGACTGGGCCGAGGCGTCCTCAAGCCGCATCAGACCGCGCTTGACCAGTTCCCGGCCGACGCTGACGTAAGGGTGACCGTTCTTGGCGGCATAACCCACACGGATCACCTTGCCATCAGGCATCCTGATCCGGCCAGAGCCTTGAACCTGAAGGAAGAACACCTCGACCGGGTCATCAAGCCACGCAATTTCCAGCCCGCGGCCGTCCAGAAGCCCGGCGTCGATCTCGGCCCGGGTGCGCCAGATGGTGCCATCTTGCAATTCGGGCGGCCGGGCGTAGATCGGCCACCGAAACCGGCCGGTGCGCACGGGCGAGCCTTCCAGTTCCGGCTCGTAATAGCCGGTGAACAAGGCGGGCGGATCGCCAATCTGAACCGGCTTGAAGAACAGTTCGAAAAATTCCCTCGCGGCGGCGGGGTCGGGGCTCGCCTCGGCGGCGAAGCGGCACAGGGGCGCCCATTCCGGACCCTCCAGCCGGTCACAGGTCTGGCGGAACACCGCCAGCGCCTCGGCGTGGTCGTCGTCGGTCCAGCCGTCCAGCGACTCGAAATCCAGCACCTGCGCGGACACGCCAGCGCCGGCCGCGGTCACGGCCGACACCACAAGCGCGCAAAGCAGGGCACGCATCACTCTCCGGTGGCGACGAGTTGCCAGTTCGGGTCGTCCACGCCCATCCGGCGCTCGAACGTCCAGATGTCGCGCTGGCGCTTGACCTCGGTCGGGCTGCCTTCGATCACCTGACCTTCGCGGTTGCGCACAACCGAGGTCAGCTCGCCCACGAAGCGGACGGCGATCTGCGCCAGACGGCTGTCGCGGTCATAGCTGGCTTCGTGGATCTCGATCTCGCGCAGACCGATGAAATTCGCCTCGACCGAAAGGCCCTCGGCCTCACGGGCCTGCACGGCTTCTTCGAAGCTTTCAAACACTTCGGCGGCAAGGAACGGGCGGATCTGGTCCAGATCGCCTTTTTCGAACGCCATCACGATCATTTCATAGGCGCCTCGGGCACCCTGAAGGAACTCTGAGACCGAAAATCCCGGCTCGGCCATCTTCATCGCAGCCAATGACTTGGCCGACGGGCTTCCTTCGGTGACATGATCGATGATGTCACGGTCGGGGCCGCCTTCGATGACCTCGAACTCGCGCCGCGGACGGGGGCGCGGATCTTCAAGGGGCACGGGCGGCTTCTCGAAACCTTCGCGCGTGCCAAGCACGCTTTTCAGCTTGATGATCAGGAAGACGGCGATCCCGGCCAGCACCAGCAGTTGGATCAGGGACGAACTCATTTTTAACCTCGGTCGGGGGGCGTCGGGGAAGTCCCGCGGCATCTCGGGGTTGGTATCGGTGACAGTTCTTCCCTATGTAGGGGAGGGGCGGGTCGAAGTCTACCTGCTGGCCCGAACTTTGCCCTTCAATGCTTTGCCTTGGGGTCGCGGCAGGCCCATGAACCCCCGCGGGCGCGCCATCCGTTCAAGTGAACGCGAGCGAACGAAAATTCACAAACGCAAGCGGGTGATCCGGACACCACCGTGCCCACAGGATGGATGGTGACTGTCCAACACCCAGGCTGGGCGGCCGGGGCCCCGCACTCACTCCAGCCGCGCCATCGCCCAGCGGGCCGCATCCGCCACGGCAGGGTCCGGATCCTCCCTCAATGCCGCGGCAACCGGGCGCAAACCTGCCTCGCCCGAGTTGCCAATCGCATAGAGAACATTCCGCACGAACCGATCCCGCCCGATCCGCTTGATCGGGCTTCCGGCGAACTGCACGCGGAATGCTGCATCATCCAGCCCGGCCAATGCCGCAAGCGGCGGCGCCCCCACCCGCACAGCATAGCCGATCTCGCGTGCATCGACCGCAAACTTGTTCCACGGACAAGCTGCAAGACAATCGTCGCAGCCATAAATCCGATTGCCCAGCAGCCCACGCAACGCCTCGTCAACCGGCCCGCGATGCTCGATTGTCAGATAAGAGATGCAGCGGCGCGCATCCAACTGGAACGGCGCAGGAAAGGCCCCCGTCGGACAGGCATCCAGACAGGCCCGGCACGACCCGCACCGCTCGCGCCCGGCCCGGTCCCTTGGCAGATCCAGCGTGGTGAAAAGCGCCCCCAGAAAGAACCAGTTGCCCAACTCCCGGCTCAACAGGTTGGTGTGCTTGCCCTGCCAGCCAAGCCCTGCCGCCTGCGCAAGCGGCTTCTCCATCACCGGTGCGGTATCCACGAACACCTTGATCTCACACCCCGCCTCGGCCACCAACCAGCGCCCCAGCCGCTTCAGCCGCCGCTTCACCAGATCGTGATAGTCCTTGCCCTGAGCATAAACGCTGATCGCGCCCCGATCGCGCTGCGTCAGAACCGCCCGCGGATCGGCCTCTGGCGTGTAAACCTCTGCCAACATGACCACCGACCGCGCGTCCGGCCAAAGCGCCGCAGCACTTCCACGCCACGCTTCGCGGTCCTCCATCCAGAGCATCTGGCCATGCCGGCCGGCGTCCAGAAAGGCGCGCAATCGCCCCGCCGCCTCCGGCACAGCATCGGGGGCACAAATCCCCACGCCCGAGAATCCCTCCTCCAGCGCACGCGCCACAAGCCGCTGCTTCAGACCCTCCGGCCCTTTCATTCTGGCTCAAATATCCCACGGGGGGCACGGGGGGCGTGAAGCCCCCCGCCCCGGCTGGCGTCAGAAATCAAGATCGGCGTAATGCGCCGGCTGCGGAAATCCCGGCACCTGATCGGCCAGAAGCGGCCGGAACGCGGGCCGCGACTTGATCTTCGCATACCAGTCCTTCACCACCGCATGCCGGTTCCAGTCCACATCCGAAATGTAGTCAAGGCAGGACAGATGCGCCGCCGCCGTGAAATCTGCCAGCGTCATCACATCGCCCGCCAGCCACCGGCGCTGGTCCAGGAGCCAGGCCATGTAGTCGAGGTGATACTTGATCCGGTTCGACCCGAACTTCACGTTCTTCGAATCCGGATAGCCTTGCCCCATCAGCTTCTTGTTCACCCGCTCATACAGCAGCTTCGAGGTCACCTCGTCGTGGAACTTGTCGTCGAACCAGGCGCACAGCCGACGCACCTCATAGCGCGTATCCGCATCGCGCGGCATCAACGGCGGCTGCGGCACGGTTTCTTCCAGATGCTCGCAGATCGCCTGGCTTTCCGACAGAACGCGACCTTCCAGCCGCAACACCGGAACCTTTCCAGCCGGATTCCGGCGCAGAAAATCAGGCGAGGGGTCCCAATAGCGTTCCTCGACCAGTTCCACCTCGATCTTCTTCTCGGCAAGCGTCAGGCGGACCTTGCGGCAGAAGGGGGACAGCGGAACGTGATAAAGCCGGTTCATCGCAAAGGTCATCTTTCAGGGCCTGAAGCCTCCCCTCAATGCCGCGAAGGGCGGCCGGATGCAATCCCGCTGTGCCCGCCTATTCAAAGCACGCCGCGCGCCCATCCGCACGGATGGTATTCGCCCCATCCAGAATCGCGGCTGATCGTCGGCGCACCACCGGCCCCGGATTCGAGGCCGATCGCACCTTGGGGTCGGGCAGCACCGCCGCCAGCCGCGCGGCTTGCAGGGCGGTCAGTTTCGACGGCTCCACCCCGAAGTAATGGTCGGCCGCGGCGTGGATGCCGAACACGCCCTCGTCGAATTCCGCAATGTTCAGATAGACTTCCAGGATGCGACGTTTGGTCCAGACCAGTTCGACCATGGGCGTGATCACCGCTTCCAGCGCCTTTCGCGGCCAGCTTCGCCCTTGCCACAGATAGACATTCTTCACCACCTGCTGCGAAATTGTCGAGGCACCCCGGCCGCCACCGGCATCGATCGCAGAGCGGATCGCCTTCATGTCAAAGCCCCAGTGCAGGCAGAAATTCGCATCCTCGGCCGCCACGACCGAGCGCGCCATGACCGGGGCGATCTCGTCCCAGTCGGCCCAGTCGTGCTGAACGCTACCCAGCCGGACACTTTCGCGCAGCATGTAGGGGGTGGTGGGCGGGTTCACCAGACCGAAGAAAAGCACCAGAAGCACCAGAACCACCGCCAGCCAGCCCAGCCCGGTCAGCAGCCAGCGTCGCAGCAGGTGCAGAACGGGCAGGCGCGGGATCGGTTCCGGTTCCGGCGGCGGGGCGGGATCGGCCTTGCGGCGGGGGGACTTTCGCGCGGTCATGGCATCCGCCTAACCACGATCCGCCGGCGCGGGTCAAGCGCCGGCGGGCGGCGCCTCATTCGGCCGGGACCGCCTGCGCCTCGTCCGACAGCGGGAAGGGCAGGTGGACCAGCATCTCCTTCGGGCAGACCTGAAGGAAATTGGCCCGTTCGGTTTCCCAGTCCGCCAGGATGCGGGCAGCGTGACGGCTGCCGGTTTCCTTGGCGTGACGCTCGATCAGGTCTTTCAGCTGCGCTTCCCAGTGCGGGTGGCTGACCGCGCAGGTCACCAGCGTCTCAAGGTTGATGAAATCCTCGACCACGCCTTTCGGGTCGTAAAGATAGGCCATGCCACCCGTCATGCCGGCGCCGAAGTTCGCGCCGATCCGGCCAAGGATCACCGCAACGCCGCCGGTCATGTATTCGCAGCCGTTGGACCCGCAGCCTTCAACCACCACTTTCGCGCCCGAGTTGCGCACAGCGAACCGTTCGCCCGCACGGCCAGCGGCGAACAGGTAGCCGTCGGTCGCGCCGTAAAGCACGGTGTTGCCGATGATGGTGTTGTCGGCCGCGACCAGCGGGCTTTCCATCTGCGGACGCACCACGATGGTGCCGCCCGACAGGCCCTTGCCGACATAGTCGTTGGCATCGCCCGAGACCTCGATCTTCAGGCCGCGGGTGGCAAAGGCCCCCAGCGACTGCCCGCAGGATCCGGTCAGCTTCACCGTCAGGTGGTCGGGTTGCAGGTTGTTCCGCATCCCATACTTGCGCACGATATGCGACGAGGCCCGCGTGCCGATGGTGCGGTGGGTGTTCCGCACGGCATAGGACAGCTGCATCTTTTCGCCATCCTCGAAGAACCGGGCGCCGTCCTTGACGATTTCCGCATCCAGCGTGTCCGGCACCGCATTGCGCGGCTTCGAACGGTCGTAGGTGATGCGGTTCGCCCCGTCCACCGTGATCAGAAGCGGGTTCAGGTCCAGATCATCCAGATGCGCGGCGCCACGGCTGACCTGCACCAGCAGGTCGGCCCGGCCGATGATCTCATCCATCGACCGCGCCCCGATCGAGGCGAGGATCTCGCGCACCTCCTGCGCATAGAAGGTGATCAGGTTCACCACCTTGTCGGCCGAGCCGCTGAACTTGTCGCGCAGCGCCTTGTCCTGCGTGCAGACGCCCACCGGGCAGGTGTTCGACTGGCACTGACGCACCATGATGCAGCCCATCGCGATCAGCGCGGCGGTGCCGATGCCGTATTCCTCGGCGCCCATCATCGCGGCCATGACGATGTCGCGGCCCGTCCGCAGGCCGCCATCGGTGCGCAGCGTCACCCGCTCGCGCAGGTTGTTCATGGCCAGCACCTGATGCGCCTCGGTCAGGCCCATTTCCCACGGCAGACCTGCGTATTTGATCGAGGTGCCGGGGCTGGCCCCGGTGCCGCCGTTGTGCCCCGAGATCAGGATCACGTCGGCCTTGGCCTTGGCCACGCCCGCCGCGATCGTGCCCACGCCCGACGCCGCCACCAGTTTCACCGTGACCTTGGCGCGCGGGTTGATCTGCTTCAGGTCGTAGATCAGCTGCGCAAGGTCTTCGATCGAGTAGATGTCATGGTGCGGCGGCGGCGAGATCAGCGTCACGCCCGGCGTCGAGTGCCGCAGACGCGCGATCAGTTCGGTGACCTTCATGCCCGGAAGCTGGCCGCCCTCGCCCGGCTTGGCGCCTTGGGCCACCTTGATTTCCAGCTCTTCGCAGGCGTTCAGATATTCGGCGGTGACGCCGAAGCGCCCCGAAGCCACCTGCTTGATCTTGGCCGAGGGGTTGTCGCCGTTCGGTTCCGGCACGAAATGCGCCGGATCTTCACCGCCCTCGCCCGAATCCGACTTGGCGCCGATCCGGTTCATCGCGATGTTCAGCGTCTTGTGCGCCTCGGGCGACAGCGCGCCCAGCGACATGCCCGGCGTCACGAACCGCTTGCGGATCGAGGTGATGGATTCCACCTCTTCGATCGGCACGGGGCGGCCCAGCGTCTTGATGTCCAGAAGGTCGCGGATGTGGATCGGCGGGTTCGCCCGCATCGCGGCCGAGAACTGCTTCCAGATGTCATAGCTGGCCCGGTTGCAGGCCTGTTGCAGCATATGCATGGTCGAGGCTTCCCAGGCGTGCTTTTCGCCCGAGCGCCGCGCCTTGTAGAAGCCGCCGATGGGCAGCACGTCGGACCCGCCACGCCAGCCCTTGGCGTGGATCTGTTCCAGCTTGTGCTGGATGCCCGAGGTGCCGATGCCCGAGATCCGGCTTTGCATGCCGGGGAAATACTCGGCCACCATGGCGCGGGACAGGCCCACCGCCTCGAAGTTCAGACCGCCGCGATAGGACGAGATCACCGAGATCCCCATCTTCGACATGATCTTCAGCAGGCCCGCGTTGATCGCGTCGCGATAGCGGCGCATCGCTTCCAGCAGGCTGCCCTCCATCAGGCCGCGCTCGATCCGGTCGGCGATGGTGTCCTGCGCCAGATAGGCGTTGACCGTCGTCGCGCCCGAGCCGATCAGCACCGCGAAATAATGCGGGTCGATGCATTCGGCCGACCGCACGTTGACCGAGGTGAAGGTGCGCAGCCCCTTGCGCGTCAGCCAGGAATGGACGGCCGAGGTGGCCAGGATCATCGGCATCAGCACGCGGTCCGGCCCCTGGTTCTGGTCGGTCAGCACCAGATGCGCGGCCCCCGAACGGACGGCATCCTCGGCTTCGGCGCGGATGCGCTCCAGCCCCAGACGCAGCGCGTCAGGGTGCTGGCCGGCCGGGAAGGTGCAGTCAATGGTGGCCACGTCGGCGCCGAACTGCTGAAGCATCGTCTCGAATTCCGAATTCGCGACGAAGGGGCTTTCCAGAACGAGGATCTCGGTCTGGCTGGAATGTTCCTCCAGCACGTTCTTCAGGTTGCCGAACCGGGTCTTGAGGCTCATCACCCGGCTTTCGCGCAAGGAGTCGATCGGCGGGTTCGTGACCTGGCTGAAGTTCTGCCGGAAGAAGTGGCTGAGCGGCCGATAGACCGAGGACAGCACCGCGGGCGGCGTGTCGTCGCCCATCGAGGCGATCATTTCCTTGCCGTCCTCGGCCATCGGCACCAGAACCTGTTCGATTTCCTCGATCGTGAAGCCCGCCGCGATCTGGCGCAGGCGCAGTTCCTTGGCGTCGTAAAGGCGCTGTTCCGGCACGTCCTTCAGCAGCGCGTTCAGATCGACGACTTTTTCGATCCAGTCACCGAACGGCTGCGAGGCCGCCAGCGTGTCCTTCAGTTCCGCGTCGCGGTAAAGCTTGCCCTCGGCCATGTCGACGGCGATCAGCTGCCCCGGCCCAAGCGCGCCCTTTTCGCGCACGCTCATTTCATCCACCGGCACCATGCCCGCTTCCGAGCCCGCGATCAGCAGCCCGTCGCCGGTCACGACATAACGCATCGGACGCAGGCCGTTGCGGTCCAGCCCGCCGCAGACCCAGCGGCCGTCGGTCATGGCCAGCGCGGCCGGGCCGTCCCACGGCTCCATCACGGCGTTGCAATAGGCATACATGTCCGCCCAGGCCTTCGGCATGTCGGTCGTGGTCTTGGACCAGGCTTCCGGCACCATCATGGTCTTGACCATGGGCGCCGACCGGCCCGAGCGCACCATCACTTCGAACACCGCATCGAGCGCGCCCGAGTCGGACGAGCCCTGCGGTATGATCGGCTTGATATCCTCGGCCGCGCCGCCAAAGGCGGCGGAAGCCATGCGGATCTCGTGGCTTTTCATCCAGTTGACGTTGCCCTTCAGCGTGTTGATCTCGCCGTTGTGGGCAAGCATGCGGAAGGGCTGGGCCAGCCACCACTGCGGGAAGGTGTTGGTGGAATAACGCTGGTGATAAATCGCGAAGGCGCTTTCGAACCGCTCGTCCATCAGGTCGGGGTAGAAGGTCGCGACCTGCTCGGCCAGCATCATGCCCTTGTAGATGATCGACCGGCACGACAGCGAGCAGAGGTAAAGCCCCTGGATCGACGAGGCCGCGGCCGCCTTCTCGATCCGGCGGCGGATGACATACAGTTCACGCTCGAACTGTTCCTCGTCGATGTCCTTTTCGCAGCGGATCAGGATCTGTTCGATCTCGGGGCGGGTGGCGTTGGCCTTCTCGCCCAGAACCGAGGTGTCCACCGGAACATGACGCCAGCCATAGATATAATGGCCCATCCGCAGCACTTCGGTTTCCAGGATCGTACGGCAGCGTTCCTGCGCCGACAGGTCGTTGCGGGGCAGGAACACCTGACCCACGGCCACCAGCTTGTTCATGTCGGGCTCGTGCCCGGTGCGGCGGATCTGGTCATAGAAGAAGCGGACCGGGATCTGGACGTGGATGCCCGCGCCGTCGCCGGTCTTGCCGTCGGCATCCACCGCGCCGCGGTGCCACACCGCCTTCAGTGCCGAGATGCCGTTTTCCACCACCTTGCGCGACGGCTTGCCGGAAATCGAGACCACAAGGCCCACGCCGCAGGACGAATGCTCGTCCTCGTCGCGGTAAAGCCCGTTCTCGGCCAGCCAGGCCCGTTTGGCTTCTTCGGCTTTCACCCAGGCTTCATCATAGGTCGTCATGGCTTACTCCTCTGGGCTGGCGGGAAGCGGCGCAGCGGCGTTGGCTTCCGTCATCTGGTGGGCCGGACCGGCTTCGGACGTCCGGTCTGGATCGGTGTGGGGGGCGGCAAGGCCCGGTCTGCGATCAGCGCACATGGCTTGCCCTTTCAAGCCGATGGATCGCGGGGGCCTGCGACAGGATCGCGTCACAGTCAAATATCGGCTCGGTCGCAAGAAAGCCGGGTTCGCCGGGAAACACGAAGCTGACCGGGCTGCCATCGATGGCAAGTTCGTTGCCGTCGCCGGCGTCCCAGCGGCTGGGGCCGGCGAAGAACAGCCGCCAGTCGGGGTGGATGTATTCATTGCCATGCGCCCGGCGCAGCACCGTGCCGCTGGCATCGCGTTCGGTGAATTCGAACCGGGTCTGTTTCAGGGCGATGCCGTCGATGGTGACGGTCTGCCCGGTCAGCCGGTCAAAGCCGGTGACGCGCGTGCGCTCGCCATTGTCGCGGGACAGGGCGAAATCGAAACTGTCCGCGCCGCCCAGCAGATCCGAGAACGAGGCCGGGTCGGCCGGGTTCGGCTCCAGCATCTGTTTTACCGGCGGGAACATCTCGTAGCTTTCGATCCACTGCGCCTCGGCGTCGATCTTCGACGAGAAGAACAGGCCCTCCTGATCGAAATCAGACCGCCACTGTTCGCCCGGGCGGTCCTGTTCGCAGCGGTAGTGGTGCGACACCCGGCAGCCGCGCGATTGCACCGTCAGAAAGGCCGAACAGCCTTCGGGCGGGGCGAAGGTCTGCGCGAAACCGGGCGCGGTCAGCGCCAGACCTCCCGCAAGGATCGTCACCATGAGCTTCATGCCCTGCATCTCGTCGCCCGCCGCGTGGACTGTTTGTGCCATCCGTCTGCCCGTCGCGGGCAGACGAAGATCCGTGGGCTGGCTTACTCGGCCGCTGCGACGGCCGGTTGCGCCAGATAGTCGAGGATCGCCTCGGCGGCCTCGCGGCCATCGCGGATTGCCCAGACCACAAGGCTTGCGCCGCGCACGATGTCTCCCGCGGCATAGACGCCGGGCAGGCTGGTCGCATGGCTGCGGAAATCGGCCTTGATCGTGCCCCAGCGGGTCACTGTCAGATCCGGCACGCCCCACAGCGTCGGCAGATCCTCGGGTTCGAACCCCAGCGCCATGATCGCCAGTTCCGCCGGCTCGACATAGTCGGCGCCCTCGATCACTTCGGGCATCTGGCGGCCGGACGAGTCGGGCTCGCGCAGGCGCATCTTCTGCACAATCACGCCTTCGACCGCATCGCCGCCGGTAAAGCCGCGCGGCGCGGACAGCCAGACGAATTCAACGCCTTCTTCCTCGGCATTGGCCACCTCGCGCTGCGAGCCGGGCATGTTCGCCCGGTCGCGGCGGTAAAGGCACTTCACGCTTTGCGCGCCCTGCCGGATCGCCGTGCGCACACAGTCCATCGCCGTGTCGCCGCCGCCGATGACGACGACGCGCTTGCCGTTGGCATCCAGCCCTTCGTCATCGACATCATCGCCAAAGCCGCGCCGGTTCGAGGCGGTCAGATAGTCCAGCGCCTGCACCACGCCCTTGGCGCCCACGCCGGGGGCTGCAAGGTCGCGCTGCTTGTAGACGCCGGTCGCGATCAGCACCGCATCATGCTGGCCGCGGATCGCATCGAAAGAGATGTCCACGCCGACATTGCAGTTCATCACGAACTGCACGCCGGCCTGTTCCAGCTGTTCGACCCGGCGCAGGACCACGTCCTTTTCCAGCTTGAAGCCGGGGATGCCATAGGTCAGCAGGCCGCCCGCGCGATCGTAGCGGTCATAGACCGTGACCTGAAGTCCGGCCCGGCGCAGCATGTCGGCGGCGGCAAGACCGCCCGGCCCGGCGCCGATGATGCCCACCGATTCCGACCGCTCGACCGCAGGGCGGCCCGGCACGACCCAGCCGTTTTCCCATGCGGTGTCGGTGATGTATTTTTCCACCGCGCCGATGGTTACGGTGCCATGGCCCGATTGTTCGATCACGCAGTTGCCTTCGCACAGCCGGTCCTGCGGGCAGATGCGGCCGCAGATTTCGGGGAAGGTGTTGGTCGCCTGACTGATCTCGTAGGCTTCCTGAAGCCGGCCGGTTGCGGTCAGCCGCAGCCAGTCGGGGATGTTGTTGTGCAGCGGGCAGTGGCTTTGGCAGAACGGCACGCCGCACTGGCTGCACCGGCTGGCTTGCTCGGCGGCCTTCGAGGCGGCAAATTCGCGGTAGATCTCGTGGAAATCCTGCGCGCGAAGGGGCGCTGGGCGCTTCTCGGGGGTCTCTCTTGCCGTTTTCACGAACTGGAGCATCGGTTCTTTTGCCATGCGGAGCCCTCCCATCGAGCCGTCTGCGGGTCGGCACCTCTTACAGCAGGGGGGGGCGTGATAAAAGTCAGCAAAGCTGACCTAGTTGGGTGTTTATTTGCCGAACCGGGGCGCGGGTCCGGAAATTTTGTCACATAATGGTCAGCAGTGCTGACTTATCATGTCAAAATCCCAGCGCCAGCGCCACCATCGCGGCCACGCCCACGATGATTCGCCACCAGCCGAACAGCGCATAGCCGTGCCGGCTGACATAGCCGAGCAGCCATTTCACCACGAGAACCGCCGACAGGAAGGCCATGGCGAAGCCAATGGCGATCTCGGTCATGGCGCCGGTGTCCAGCACGTCGCGGTTCTTCCACAGGTCATAGGTGAAGGCCGCGCCCATCGTTGGCATCGACAGAAAGAACGAGAATTCGGCCGCCGCGCGCTTGCTGGCGCCCAGCATCAGCCCGCCGACGATGGTCGCCCCCGACCTGGAGACGCCGGGCACCATGGCAAGGCACTGGAACAGGCCGATCTTCAGCGCCACGCCCAGCGGCAGATCCATCGGGTCTTCATACCGCGGGTTTGGCGCAAGGCGGTCGACGAACAGCAGCACGATGCCGCCAAGGATCAGCATGGCCGCGATCAGCATTGGCGTCTCGAACAGCACCGCCTTGATGATCCCATGCGCGGCAACCCCCACCACGACCGCGGGAAGAAAGGCCACCAGCACCGCCATCAGAAACCGGAACGCGGCCGGATCGCGCGGCGCCGCGCGCACCAGCCCCACGAGTTTCGCGGAATAGACCGTCAGCACCGCCAGCACCGCACCAAGCTGGATCACCACCTCGAAGGTGCGGCCGGCGCTTTCAAAGCCAAGGAAATGCCCGGCCAGCAGCAGATGGCCGGTGGACGAGACCGGAATGAACTCGGTCAAGCCTTCGATCAGGCCCAGAAACAGGGCGACCACCAACGTCGGATCTGTCATGGTCGCGTCCGTTCCCTTGTCTTATGTCTTGCGCAGGTTCTTTGCCGAGGCCTTGATGGCGGAATACTGCCCCGAGGGGCGGAAACTCCAGAGGTATTCGGGCAGGACGGCCTCGATCGCGGTGGGCTGAATGCCCAGATCGGCCAGCCCCTTCGCCCCCGGCGTCACCACATTGTCGCGCGCAAGGTTCTTCACCTGATCCCGCGTCAGCGTGCCATTCGCCAAAAGGCCCAGCGTCAGCGTCTGCCCCAGATCCAGCGCGGTGGCCATCAGCTTTGCCACCCCGAGGGGCACATCCACGATCGTCTTGCGCCGCTCGATCACGCGCAGCAGCATCTGCATCAGCGCGCGGAAGCTTTCGACGTCCGGGCCGCCAAGCTCATATATGCCGGGCGCGGCGCGGCCGGTCACCCCCGCCACCGCCGCCTGCGCCACGTCATCGACAAAAACCGGCTGGAACTTCGTGTCGCCGCCCACCACCGGCAGGACCGGGCTAAGGCGGACCATGGCGGCAAAGCGGTTGAAGAACTGATCCTCGGGGCCGAAGATCACCGACGGCCGCAGGATCACTGCATGGGGGAAGGCGGCCAGCACCGCGGCCTCGCCTTCGCCCTTGGTGCGGGAATAGGCGCTGTCGGATGTTTCATCCGCGCCGATGGCCGACAGGTGAACCAGCGCGCCCACGCCTTCCTGTGCGGCGATGCGGGCGATGCGGCCGGCGCCTTCGGACTGGATGCTGGCAAAACGGTTCTTGCCGCTTTCGGCCAGGATGCCCACGCAGTTCACCACCGCGTCCGCCCCGTGCAGCGCCGCCCGAACCGAGTTGTCATCGCGAATGTTGCAGAACACCGGCTCGACCTGACCGACGACGCCATAGGGCTTCACGAACAGCGCCTCGTTCGGGCGGCGGACGGCCACGCGCACGCGCCAGCCTTCCTTTGCCATGCGCCTCGCGATGTAGCGACCGACGAAGCCCGAACCGCCAAAGATCGTTACCAGCTTGCTCATCTTCCGTCCCATCCCGGCCAACAAAGATCGCCTTTTCACATAGCTTTCAGGGGCCGGCACAACAAGTCGCAATGAAGCCTGCAAGTTTTTCGTGACAGGCTGTTGACACTGCCGAATCCCCTCTGTAAATCCCCCCTCACGACACCGGCCCAGGTGGCGGAATTGGTAGACGCGCACGGTTCAGGTCCGTGTGCCGCAAGGCGTGGAGGTTCGAGTCCTCTCCTGGGCACCATCGATCCTTCGTGCCAATTCGAAGGATCAGACAGTGACAATCCATCTGTATCGGAACGACCTGCCGGACGGGCTTGACCTTGGCCCGGTCGTTGCCATCGACACCGAGACGATGGGGCTTGATCCCCGCCGCGACCGCCTGTGCCTTGTCCAGCTTTCGTCCGGCAACGGGGATGCGCATCTGGTGCAGATCGCGCAGGGCCAGACCGCCGCGCCGAATCTGGAACGTCTGCTGACCGATCCCGGAGTTCTGAAGCTGTTCCATTTCGGCCGCTTCGATATTGCGGCGCTGAAACAGGCGTTGGGCGTGCGGACGGAACCCGTCTGGTGCACCAAGATCGCCTCACGGATGGTGCGGACCTTCACCGACCGCCACGGGCTGAAATATCTGCTTCTGGAACTGGTGGGCGTCGATGTGTCCAAGCAGCAGCAGACCTCTGACTGGGGCGCGGCCGAGTTGACCGAGGCGCAGAAGGATTACGCCGCATCCGACGTGCTGCATCTGCACCGGCTGAAGGCCGAGCTTGAGACCCGCCTGATTCGCGAGGGCCGGATGGATCTTGCGCAGCGGTGCTTCGATTTCCTGCCGACGCGGGCCGAACTTGACCTGATGGGCTGGGACGAACCCAATGACATCTTCCACCACTGATTTCCTGACCACCGCCCGCCGCGTCATCGCAACCGAGACGCAGGCGCTGGCCATGCTGGGCGACAGCCTGGATGACAGTTTCGCCGCCGCCGTCACCACGATCCTGAACGCCCGCGGCCGGGTCATCGTCTCGGGCATGGGCAAGTCTGGCCATGTCGGGCGCAAGATCACCGCGACGCTTGCCAGCACCGGCACGCCCGCGCAATTCGTTCACCCGGCCGAGGCCAGCCACGGCGATCTGGGCATGGTCACGCGCGAAGATGTGGCGCTGGTGCTGTCCAATTCGGGCGAGACGCCGGAACTGGCCGACATCATCGCCCATACCCGCCGCTTTGACATTCCGCTGATCGGGGTGGCCAGCCGCCCCGGATCGACGCTGCTGCGCCAGTCGGACGTGGCCCTTGTGCTGCCCGCCGCGCCCGAGGCTTGCGGCAACGGCATCGTGCCGACCTCGTCCACGACGATGACGCTGGCGCTGGGCGATGCGCTGGCCATCGCGCTGATGGAACATCGCCAGTTCACCCCGGACCAGTTCCGGGTGTTCCATCCGGGCGGCAAGCTGGGCGCAAGGCTGAAGACGGTTGCCGATCTGATGCACGCCAACCTGCCGCTGGTCCGGACCGGAACCGCGATGGGCGAGGCGCTGATCACCATGAGCCGGCAGGGATTCGGCGTTCTGGGCGTGATGGCTGCCGACGGCCATCTGGTGGGCATCATCACCGACGGCGACCTGCGGCGCCACCTTGACGGGCTCTTGTCGCTGACGGTGGATCAGGTGATGACGCCCAACCCGCGCACCATCGGACCCGAGGCCCTGGCCGAAAAGGCCGTGGCCGAGATGAACGCACGAAAGATCACCTCGTTGTTCGTGATCCGTGACGGGGTGCCGGTCGGGCTGATCCATATCCACGACTGCCTGCGCGCCGGGGTGGCCTAGGCCATGGCCGCGCGGCACGACAACCTTCACTCGCGCCTTGTGGCCTGGCTGAAGGTGATCCTGCCGCTGGCGGCGCTGGTGGTGCTGTCGACGCTGTTTCTGGTGTCGCGCACCATCGATCCGTCGGATGCGATCCCGCTGGCCGGCGTCGATGTCGAGGACCGGGCACGAGAGCCGCGGATGACCGCGCCCACATGGGCCGGTCTGACCGACGATGGCGCCGCGCTGACCGTGACCGCGGCCGAGGCCCGCCCCGGACAGGGCGGGGACAGCGCGCCCAGTGCCACGGGCCTGCGCGCCCGGCTTGAGACGCCCGATGGCAGCGCGGCCGATCTGGTGGCGGCGACCGGGCGGCTGGACGATGCGGCGCGCCTGCTGCATCTGGGCGGCGGCGTGGTCATCGACACCACCAGCGGCTATCATATCACCTCGGACGCGATGACGGCCTCGCTGGATCAGACCGACGTGAAAAGCGACACCGCGCTTGCCGCGACCGGCCCGCTGGGCCAGATTGAGGCCGGCTCGATGCGCCTGACCGAAAGCCCCGACAAGCCCGGAACCTATCTGCTGGGCTTTGGCGGCAACGTGAAGCTGATTTACGATCCGAAGCAATGATGGACCCGATGTCGAACCGCGTGACAAGGACATGTCTGGCCGTGGCGGCCGCGATCTGGCTGCCGTTGGCGGCGTCGGCGCAGGGCACCGATGTGGCCTTTGCCGGCCTGAAAGGCGACAGTTCCGCCCCGGTCGAGATCGAAAGCGACAAGCTTGAGGTCAATCAGGCCGAAGGATTCGCGATCTTCACCGGCAATGTCCGGGTGAAGCAGGGGCCGATGCGGATGGCCGCGCCGCAGATGCGGGTGGATCAGGTGGCCGGAGGCACCGGGATCGAACGGATCCACGCCACCGGCGGCGTGACCCTTGCAAACGGGGCCGAGGCCGCCGAATCGCGCGAGGCGACCTATACCGTCAGCACCGGCGAAATCGTGATGACCACCGACGTCCTGCTGACGCAGGGGGCAAACACCATCGCCGGCCAGCGGCTCGTGTTCGACATCGACAGCGGCACCGGCCGGATGGAGGGCCGGGTTCAGACCGTCTACAAGCCAGGCTCGGGTCAATGAACGTGACCCCCGATTTCGTCGTTACCCGCGGCGGTGCGGGCCTTCAGGTCGTGGGCCTGCGCAAAAGCTATCGCCGCCGGCCGGTGATCCGCGACGTGACCATGCATCTTGACCGCGGCGAGGTGGTGGCGCTTCTGGGCCCCAACGGCTCGGGCAAGACCACCTGTTTTTATGCCATCGCCGGGCTTGTGTCGCCCGAAGGCGGTCAGGTGTTGATCGAGGGCCGCGACGTGACCGCGCTGCCGATGTATCGCCGGGCGCGGCTGGGCATCGGCTATCTGCCGCAAGAGGTGTCGATCTTCCGCGGCCTCTCGGTCGAGGACAACATTCTGGCCGTGCTGGAAATCACCCAAAGCGATCCCCATACCCGGCGCGAGCGTCTGGAGGAACTGCTGGGCGAATTCTCGATCGCCCACCTGCGCCGGGCGCCTGCGCTGGCCCTTTCGGGCGGCGAGCGGCGCCGGGTCGAGATTGCGCGCTGTCTTGCCGCAGACCCGCGCTATCTTTTGCTGGATGAGCCGTTTGCCGGTGTCGATCCGATCGCGGTGGCCGAAATCCGCCACTTGGTCCACGACCTGAAAAGCCGCGGAATCGGCGTTCTGATCACCGATCACAATGTGCGGGAAACGCTGGAAATCGTGGACAGGGCCTACATCCTGCACGATGGCACCGTGCTGATGAGCGGCACGACCGAGGAAGTCATTCGCGACGAGATGGTGCGCCGGGTCTATCTGGGTCAGAACTTCCGCATCTCGTGACCGGGCATCCCTAGGCGGGAGGTGCGAGCTTGCTGTTGACAACCGCAATTCAAAAGCAGCCAAATGCTCTGGATGCGTGCAGAACCCGCCCTCGTTTTCGACCCTCAAAGGCCCAGCGAACCCGCCCGGCCCGGTGAAGGTCAGACGTTTGTGCGCATTCGCAATAACCGTCGGCGGGCACCCCGGGATGGGGCGGGCTGGCCATGCCGAGCGCATAGGAGGAATCATGCGATACCAGATCAGCGGGAAACAGATCGACATCGGTGAGGCGCTTCAGACCCACGTCAAGTCCGAGCTTGGCGAGGTGATCGAGAAGTATGCCCAGCGCCCGACCGAAGCCACGATCGTCTTTTCGCGCGTTGCGCATGAACATGTCTGCGAAGCGACCATTCATCTTTCGACCGGCCTGACGGCGCAGGCGACCGGCCGCGCGACCGAAATCTACGCCGCCTTCGAAAGCTGCCGCGAGAAGATGGACAAGCAGCTTCGTCGCTACAAGCGGCGGCTGCGCGACCACCACCGCGACCGCACGGCGCCGGTTGAATTCGGCCCGGGTTCCTCCTATATCCTCGCCGCATCCGAGGAGGTCGAGGATGGAGAGGCCGACACCCTTCAGCCGATGGTGATCGCCGAGATGGAGGCCAAGGTGCCCTCTATCACCGTGGGCGAAGCTGTCATGCAGTTGGAACTGGCGGGCCAGAACATGCTTGTCTTCCGCAATGAAGGTCATGGCGGGGTGAACGTCGTATACCGTCGGGATGACGGAAATATCGGCTGGATCGACCCGCGCAACAGCAAATAGCGCACGCCTTGGGGCGCAGGACAAGCGACCGCACATGGAACTATCCAAACTGCTGATGCCGGGCGCCGTCCGGGTTCTGAGTCAGGTGACAAGCAAGAAGCGCCTGCTTCAGGAACTGGGTGAGCTTGCGTCCGCGGCTTACGGCCTGAACGTCTCTGTGGCCATTGATGGCTTGCAGGAGCGCGAAAGCCTTGGCCCCACCGGGGTCGGCCACGGCATTGCCCTGCCCCATGCGCGGCTGGAAGACCTCGACCGGATTGTCGGGGTCTTCCTGCGCCTTGAAAAACCGCTGGATTATGACAGCGTCGACCGCCAGCCGGTCGATCTGGTCTTTGCCCTGTTCGCGCCGAAGGATTCCGGGGTGGACCATCTGAAGGCGCTGGCGCTGGTGTCACGCACCATGCGCGATGCGCAGGTCTGCACCAAGCTGCGCGCGAACAGCGATCCGGCCAAGCTGCATGCGATCCTGACCGAAGCGCGGGCGCCGCAGGCGGCCTGACCGGCGGCGTGGCGGACTAGGCGCGCCGCCACGGCCCGAAGCCAAAGGCTTCGTAATCGCGGGGATAGGCGTCCTGTGCCGCCTGTTCCAGCTCGGCGTCCCACAGATCGGCCAAGGGATGCGGACCTGTGTCCGCAGGCATCGCCGGCGGGATCAGTCCGGCATCGCGGGCAAGGAAGGCCAGCCCCTCGGCCATTCTTTCCTCGCGGATCACCAGATCGGGCAGGCGAAGCTGCGCCATCCCCTGAAGCACCGCCAGTTGCGAGGCCAGATGCGGGCCGACGCGCACCGCCGTCTGCCCTGCCAGAACCGGCTTCAGGAATTGCAGAAAGCCCAGAAAGGCCGCGCGGAAGGCACGGGGGTCTGTCGTCTCGGGCGGTGGCAGGTCAAGACGGGCGATCCGTTTCAGCGCCAGCCGCAGGTCGGGCAGGCCGCCGGTCAGCAGATGGTCGCGAAACACCGCATGGGCACGGGCCAGCGGGTGGCGCAGGACGGTAAAGCTGCGGTGACCGGGATGCGCGCGAAGCCATTGGCGCAAGTCCTTGCGGGTGAAATCGGCCTGAACCGGGCCCAGAGCGGCCAGCCAGTCGCGCACCGCCTGTTCCGGCCCGCCACGCACCGGCATGTACAGCAGGCCCCGCGCCGCGATGAACCCCGGCACGCCGGCGCCGCGGCGCGGCTCGAAACTGGGGCTGTGCGACAGGTCGAAGCGATCCAGCCGCGCCAGCGCCGCCGCCATCGTTTCGGGGTTGGCCACGCGCGCGGCGATCTCTCCGGGGTTTTGCTTCTTCAGGGTCTGGTCGGGCGCCTCTAGCCGGGCCTCGACGCCAAGAAAGGCGGCAAGGCCGTTCAGCACCCCCAGATCCGGCAGATCGTCGTAATCGAGGGCAAAGGCGGTCTGGCCGCTGACCTGAAGCGCGTGCCGGATACGGGTCTGGAACTGTTGCACCTCGTCCAGATGCGCCTGAAACCCGGCCGGATCGAAATGGGCCGTGGCCTCGCGCCGGCGCCGGGGGTCGGTCAGCTTCCATTGCCCGGTCTCGCGCGCGATCTGAAGCGAGACATAGCTTTCCAGCGGGTTGCGCGTCAGCACGATCTTGGCGCAGCGCCGATCCGCCAGCAGCGGGTCCAGCACGCGGGGGTCGTGGTCGTGGAAATAGCGAAAGCCGCACAGACCCGGTGTCTCAGCCCGGACATGGGCCAGAAAGGCCAGCGGATCGGCATCGCGCCGCGCCATGTCAAAGCCCAGAAACTCGGCCCGGTCACGGGTGCCGATGAACCACGGGTTGAACAGCTCGCCGTGGCAGCACACGCCCGCCAAAGCGTTCAGGTTCGATTCCAGATAGTTGGACCCGGTGCGCATCCCCGCCAGCATCACGAAACTGTCGAAGGCGGTCATTTCGTCCCCGCAGGCCGGGCGCGGCGGGGTGGCGCAAGCGGTTCGTCTTCCAGTGGAAAGTCGCCCATCAGCACCGGCTGCATCCCCTGATTGCGCAATTGTTGCAGGAAGCGGCCAAAGCCGGTCAGATCCACCAGCCTTGGCGCCTCGGCCGGGCGGCGCAGCGCGCGGGGGGTGATCTCGTCGATGATGGTCTGCATCGGCTCCATCGGGTCGGCCACGAAATCGGCCATGGTCCAGACCCGCACCCGCGCCTTGGCCCAGCCCGCGCGCAGGACGGAAAGATACCAGGTTTCCAGCTTCTGAAGCCGGGCGGCCTCGCGCCGGATGGTCGTGAAATCGCCGCCCGAGCGGTAAAGCGGCACCGCCCACGCCCCCGACACCACCGAGACCTGTGCATGAGGGTCGGCCGCGATGAACGGCAGGATGTCCTGCACATCGGCCGGGCCGAACTGGAAGCACTGACGCTCGCCCCGGGTGTTCCAGATCAGGTTGGTCAGGAAACTGCGCGGATTGTAGTCGCGCAGTGCCGCGGAATCCGACAGCGCGCCGTCATAGACCGTCTCGCCGCCGGCGAATTGGGCCCGGTCGGGGGCGAACAGATGGCCGTGGACGCGGGTGCCGACCAGCTTGCCCAGCCACGGCTCGAAATTCTCGAACAGGTCGGAAAAGCCGGCAAAGACCGAATAGGGCGCGGCGGTGCGGCCATGGTCCCAGTCGTCGCGGGGAAAGCGGCTTTGCATGTAAAGGCCCGCCCGCCCGCGGGTTCGCCGCTCTGTCGCCTTCGAGAACAGCCGGTCGATCCGGGCCGGGTTCGGCTCGGCCGGGGATTTCTCGGCCAGCTTGTCCGACAGGAAGCTGCGATACAGCCGGCCCGCCTGCGGCCAGATCTTGCGCGCCACGAAACAGTCGGACCGGCGCAGCAGTTGCAGGTGATCGTCGTAAAACAGGTGCGGCTTGCCCTGAAAATCGAACTTCGACAGCGTCAGCGAGCGGCTTTCGACATGATGCGAATGCAGCCGCACCAGCGTCTGGAAATAGCTTTCATCCGGGATCCAGACGCTGCGGAAATAGCGGTCGAACTCGGCGCGGCGGGGGTCTTCAAGGATCGCCTGCAAGGTCTGGCGCGTCAGGCACCACCACTGGCTGCCCAGATGCGGCACCAGACCGTCGGGGATGCGGCGGCTGTAGCCCAGCCGGCGCTGAAGCCGGACGCTGGCATCAAACAGTTTGCGGTTGCGCCGCCAGGAGAACGGAAAGCGCAAGGTAAACCGTTCGATGTCCAGCCCGCCCACCGTCCAGCCGACATCCTCGGTTGTGACCGATTCGATGAAATCGGTCCGGGGCCGGTCGGCCAGATAGCGCACCAGTTCCGGCACCGGCCGCAGCGGCAGGCAGGACCCGGAGGCCAGATAGACATGGTTGACCTGCGGAAAGTCGCGCAGCATCACCTCGGCCGCCGACAGCGTGGCCGCGACAAGGCCCCACGATCCCCACTGGCAGCGGTGCCGGTCGGAAAAGCGGATGCCGGGCACGCCAGCCACAAGGCGCTGCATCCGGGCGAAACCGTGGCGGTGGACGCGGGCATCGACATGGATCACCACCGGGCAACCGCGCTCGGCCCAGTGCCGCGCCACCTGCGCGGCCCGGTCAAAGGCCGTATGGCACAACATGATGAAGCCGACGCCCACGCCGCCCCCTTCAGGCCCAGTTGCCCTTGGACATCAGCCCGAGAATCTCAAGCTGACGCCAGTTCAGGTATTTCTCGCTCCACTTGCACCACAGGTCGGGCTCGCGGCTCAGACCTTCGTGATAGGCCCGATATTCGCGGCTGTTGCCATAGTGCTGGCGTCGCAACATCTCTTCGTCAGCCTTAACGGCAAAACTGTCGAGAAATTTCGCGTGCAGCAGCACGCCACAGGCTTTTTCCCCGCCCCATTCGTCGAAAACATTGTTCAGCCCGCGCGGCAGCAGCATGTGGGTCGAACTGAGATAGGCATAATCGCGATGCCAGCGCACCAGCGGGATCTTGTTCAGCGCCGGCGCCCGTTTCGGATCGTCGGGGAAGAACAGCCGTGCGCGGGGGCCGCCCTGAATCCACAGGTTTCCGTCCTCGGCATTGCGGCGGATCATGTAGTTGCCGCTGTCGAACCATTGCGCGATCTCGAACGGGTCTTGCCCTTCGCGATAGGTCTGCGCGCCAAGGGGGCCCTTGGGATACATGTCCAGCAGCATCGCGGAAAACGACCGGATCGCGCAGACATCCAGCCAGTCGGTCAGCGCCCGTATCGGCCGGGTATCGCAGAACGGATAGATGAAGAATTCATCGACATCGACGGTCAGGCACCAGTGCCCGTGACAGTGCAGGCGTTGCAGCCGGGTGATCCAGTCCATCCCGAAGCGGGCACGCCGATAGCTGGCGTTCGTGGACCACAGCGACACATCGTCTTGGGCGGCCAGATACTCGCGCGAGCCGTCGTCCGAACCGTTGTCCACGATCAGAAAGTGATCGATGCCCATCTGACGGTAGTATTGCAGGAAATAGGGCAGGCGGACCCGTTCGTTGCGCAGCGTAACCAAGGCCAGGATGGCATCGCGCCCGATCCGCGCAGTGCGATCGCAAACGGCGCGCAACTCGCGCTGTTTGCGCCAGGCACGAACATGGCAACGCTTCCTGCGCAGCCGGAGACGGTATGATCCTAGCAGACCCAATCCAGAAACCCGCGATTGCGGCAAAAAGCGAGAGTGACGCGATTCGGTTTAGGCTGCGGCGCTGTAGAAAGGATTAACGTTGATTGCACCACGGCCTGACCCGTTTTCGGGGCGTCGGTCAGAGTAAGCGCGCGGGATCACAAAGTAAACACATGCACCCGGATCAGGCCCACCCCCCGCGCGACATCAGTCCCATCGCTTCGAGATGCCGCCAGCCGCGGTAGCGGGTCGACCGTTCGCACCACAGCTCGGGGTCTGCGATCAGCGCGTCGTAGTAATCGTCATAGCGGCTGCTGTTGGCGAAATGCTCGCGCCGGGTCTTTTCCTCGTGCGATCGGGCGACCACGCCGGGCAGGAACTTGGTGTGCAAAAGAACGCCCGAGGTGACATCCTCGCCGGCCTCGCCATAGACCCGGTTCAGCCGCGGCGGCAGGATGCCATGGGTCGAGTTGACATAGGCAAAGCGGCGGTCCCAGCGCACCAGCGGGATCTTGTTCAGCGTGGGCGCCTTGCGCGGCTCGTCCGCGAAGAACCGCCGCGCCCGAACGCCGCCCTGTATCCACAGATTGCCCATCCGCGGCTGGGTCTGCACGCCGTAGTTGCCGGCGTCGAACCATTCCAGCACCCGCAGCGGGTCGTCGCCCGGCGCCACCTGCGCCGCGCCCAGCCGCCCCTTGGGATACATGTCCAGCATCAGCGCCCCGAACGAGGCCCGCCCCTGCCGATCCAGCCAGTCGGTCAGCGCGGCCAGATCGCGGGTTTCCCAATGGGGATAGATGAAGATTTCATCGGCATCGAGCGTCAGGCACCAATGGCCATGCCCGTGCCGCGCCAGAAGCCACGTCAGCCAGTCCATCCCGAACCGCGAACGGCGATAGCTGCCCCCCGTGACCCAAAGCGAGACATCCGGCTGCGCGGCCAGAAGCTCGCGTGTGCCGTCGGTGCTGGCATTGTCCACGATCAGAAAGTGGCGCACCCCCAGCCGGCGCATGTGCGACAGGAAGAACGGCAGGCGGTCGGCCTCGTTGCGGACGGTCGCTGCGCCAAGGATCGCGCCGGGTTCGATTGCGGCGGTGCGGTCGGTGATGGCGCAAAGCTCGGACCGTTTGCGCAGGGCGCGCAGCAGAAGCAGACGGCGGCGCCACCGAAGTCGCGCCGCGATCACCAGCCGCCGGACCGAGGGCGGCACCCCGCGCGCGGCACCCGCAGGTTCCGCATGGGGAACCTCGGGCCACAGCCAGCGGGGCAGCCGGGGGGTCACGGCTTATTGCGCCGCCTTCTCCAGCGCCACCATGTCATGCAGATAGGCCGAGAATTCGTCCCGCAGGTCGGGGCGCGCAAGGCCGAAGGCCACCGTCGCCTGAAGGAAGCCCGCCTTCGATCCGCAGTCATACCGCTGTCCGCGGAAGCGGAAGCCATAGACGCTTTCCGGCCCGCCGATTTCCTCGGCGATGGCGTCGGTCAACTGGATCTCGCCGCCCACGCCCTCTTTCTTGCGGTTGAGGTTGTTCAGCACCCGCGGCGACAGGATATAGCGGCCGATCACGGCAAGGTTCGACGGCGGGTTGACCTTCGGCTTTTCCACCATGCCGTTGACCTTGACGATCGAGCCCATGTCCTCGGCCACCGACAGCACGCCATAGGACGAGGCCTTTTCGGGCGGCACTTCCATCGCGGCCACCATGTTGCCGCCGGTTTCCTGATAGGCTTCGACCATCTGCTGAAGGCAGGGTTTTTCGGCAGCGATCACGTCATCGGGCAGCATGACGGCGAAGGGCTCGTCGCCGATCAGGCGCCGGGCGCACCAGACCGCATGGCCAAGGCCCAGCGGGCGGTTCTGGCGCACATAGGCGATGGCGCCGCTTTCCATGTTGGTGGTTTCCAACACCTCAAGCAGATGTTCCTTGCCCGGTTTTTTCAGCGCGGCCTCAAGCTCGGGCGCGTTGTCGAAATAGTCTTCCAGCGCGCTTTTCCCGCGCGATGTGACAAAGATGAACTCGGTGATGCCGGCCGCGCGGGCCTCGTCGATCGCATACTGGATCAGGGGGCGGTCGACCAGCGTCATGATCTCTTTCGGGATCGACTTGGTCGCCGGCAGAAAGCGCGTCCCCAACCCGGCAACGGGGAACACGGCTTTGGTAACCTTCGTTGTTGTCATAGCTCTCACTCTGGCCTCGCCTGCCCTGATCCGCAGGCGCCGTGGAAATTACACGGAGATTGAACTGACTGCACGTTAAAGCGGCAATGTGTCGGCAATTAGGTGCCTATGGGATTTGTTCCCGGGATGAGAGGATATTTTTTCCTGTCGCCGCGCGCCATGCCGGCCAAGGACAGGCCCGCCGGGGCGCAGACGCCAATGAACCAAGGGCTTGCACGGCCAGACCGCACGCGTGGCGCGGCCCGCTGACAAGCCTGACCTTCCGGCGCAGAGTCGGGAAACTTTCCGGCCGCGGGTCCGCCTGCCTGCGGGCCGCCGCTCTGCGGCTGGGCCGGGTGGTTGCTCAGGCCGTCTGCATCGCGGCCAGCATGGATTCGATTCGTGCCACATCCTCGGGGTTGTTCAACTCCCAGAACTGGCGGCCGCGGGCCTCGACCTCGACGCAAAGGACGGGGCGGCCGTTTTCAAGGAAGCGCAACTGTTCCAGCCCTTCCAGATCCTCAAGCGGGCCGGTGGGCCAGACCGGATAGGCCGCCAGCGCGTCGGGTCGGTAGGCATAGACGCCGACGTGGTGAAAGACCGGCGTGGGATCGTCATCGCCATAGGGCTGGCCGGTGTAGGGGATCACTTCCTTGGAAAAGTAAAGCGCGTGGCGCGAGCGGCCGAACACCGCCGTCGTGCCGCCCACCCGGCCGGCGCGGCGGTCGGCCAGAAAGCCGTTCAGCGCCCGGCCGTCGCAGCGCAGCACCGGGGTTGCCACCTCGGCCGCGGGATCGGCGCGCAGGCCCGCCACCAGATCCTCGACGAACCACGGCGGGGTCAGCGGCGCATCGCCCTGAAGGTTCACCACGATATCGAAGCCGGGAAGCTGTGCGGCCACCTCGGCGCAGCGTTCGGTGCCGTTGCGGCAGGCGGACGAGGTCATCACCACCTCGGCGCCAAAGGCTTCGGCGGCGGCGCGGATGCGGTCGTCATCGGTCGCCACCACCACCCGGTCGGCGCCGCGCACCGCCATTGCCGCTTCCCAGCTGCGCTGGATCAGGGTCTTTTCGGTGCCGTCCGGATCGCGCAACGCGACAAGCGGCTTGCCCGGATACCGGGTCGAGGCATAGCGGGCGGGGATCGCGATCAGCACCGACATCGGATCAGCCCTTCAGCGTCACGCCGGGGGCGTAGGCGATGAAGAACGGGTTGTCCCAGCCTTCCTTGCCATAGGCCAGCGGGGTGTGATCGTCGAACCGCACCACATGCCCGCCTGCGCCGCGCAACACCGCATCGCCGGCTGCGGTGTCCCATTCCATCGTGCGGCCAAGGCGGGGGTAAAGGTCGGCCTCGCCGGTCGCCACAAGGCAGAACTTCAGGCTTGATCCGGCGCTGGTCATGTCCTTGACGGCATATTTCGCGATGTAATCGTCGGTCGCCTGATCGCGGTGGGATTTCGATGCCACCACCATCAGCGCGCCATTGTCGGGGTGCGAGACCCCGATCCGGCGCAGGTTGCCGGGTTTCTGCTTGTCCAGCGCGCCGGTTTCCTCGACCGAGCTGCCATCGGGCTGGGTATAGAACAGCCGGCCCTTGGCCGGGGCATAGACCACGCCGCGCACCGGCACGCCGTCTTCGACATAGGCGATGTTCACGGTGAAATCGCCGCGACGCTGGACGAATTCCTTGGTGCCGTCCAGCGGATCGACGATCAGGAAGGTCCGGGCCGTCAGCGCATGCGAGGCCGCCTGTTCCTCGGTGATCAGCGCGATGTCGGGGAAAGCCGCGCGCAGCCCGGCCGAGATCAGCGCGTCCGCGGCCTCGTCGGCTTCGGTCACGGGGCTGGTGTCGGACTTGGCCTTCACCTCGAAATCGGGGCCGTTGTAGATCTCCATGATCCGGTCGCCCGCTTCAAGCGCAAGACGACGGAGGAGGGGGACAAGCTCGTCATGGTCCATGAAAGGCTCCGTTCGGATGGATTGATCGGCGGCTCAAGCGCCTTTATCCTTGCTCGGCAGGGAAACGGCAAGGTTTCCATGGCAGAATCGCCCCAAGCCCGCCCCCGCAAGGACACCACGGACATGTTTCGGCCGCAGACCCGGAAAACCACGGCCCGCAGCGCCTTTGCGTTGCTGGAACTGATCTTTCACGCCTCGGTCCGGTCGATCCGCAAAAGCCATGGCAATGCCATTCTTGGCCTGCTGATCAACCTTGCGCAGACGGTGGTGATGATCGCGGTGTTCTATGCCCTGTTCGAGGTGCTGAACCTGCGCCGGATCGCCATCCGCGGCAATTACCTGCTGTTCATGATGTCGGGCGTGTTCATGTACATGACCCATGTCAAGGCGATGGGGGCGGTGATCGGTGCCGACGGGCCGACCTCGGCGATGATGAAGCACGCGCCGATGAACACCATCGTCGCGATCGCCTCGGCGGCGCTGGGGGCGCTGTATATTCAGGTTCTGACGCTGTTCGTGGTGCTTTACGGCTATCATGCCGTGGTTGAGCCGATCACCGTGGACCAGCCGGTGGGCGCGGCGGGGATGTTCCTGTTGTCCTGGATCTCGGGCGTGGCGATCGGCATGGTGTTCCGGGCGGCGAAACCCTGGGCGCCGGATGCGGTGGGCATCCTGTCGGCGATCTACATGCGCGGCAACATGATCGCGTCGGGCAAGATGTTCGTGGCCAACATGCTGCCGGGCTACATGTTGTGGCTGTTCAACTGGAACCCGCTGTTTCACACCATCGACCAGACCCGCGGCTTCGTGTTCCTGAACTACAATCCGCACTACAGTTCGGTGACGTATCCGCTGATTGTGACCGCTGCCTGCCTGATGATCGGCCTGATGGGCGAGTTCTACACCCGGCTTCACGCCTCGGCGAGCTGGGCCGCCGGGCGCTAGGTCAATCGGCGCTTGCATCGGACAGGGTTTGCGCCTATAGCCACGTCCATAGCGGCGCCTCGGCCTCCAACCCCGACGGTTCCACCGATGATCGCAACGGGCCGCTTGGCCCGTTTTTTCGTTTTTGGGGAACCCCATGTCCGACCTCGTCGCAAAGACCGCCATCGACCAAAGGCTGGCAGAGATTGTCGGCCCCGTGATCGAAAGCATGGGTTTCGAACTCGTCCGCCTGCGGCTGATGAGCGGCAAGACCCGCACGCTTCAGATCATGGCTGACCGGCCCGAAGGGGGCATCGTCGTCGATGAATGTGCCGCGATCTCGACCGCCGTTTCCGCCGTTCTCGACGTGGAAGACCCGATCGAGGACAATTACACGCTGGAAGTCTCGTCCCCCGGCATCGACCGGCCGCTGACCCGGCTTAAGGATTTCGATACCTGGTCGGGCTATGAAGCCCGGATCGAGACGTCGGAACTGATCGACGGCCGCCGCCGCTTCAAGGGCGAGCTGGCCGGAACCGAAGGCGACGAGGTTCTGATCACCATCGACGACGGCAAGGACGGGCTTTTGACCATCGGGCTGAAGTTCGAATGGCTGTCCGACGCCAAGCTGATCCTGACGGATGATCTGATCGCCGAAATGTTGCGCCAGAAGAAGGCCAGCGGCAATTTCGACGACAGCCAGTTCGACGAGATCCAGGAATCCGAAGGTGATGAGGGCGACGAGCCCGAAGCGCCCCAAACCCGCCACTGACCGTCAACCCGGAGCACGACCATGGCAATCACCTCTGCCAACCAGCTTGAACTGCTGCAAACCGCCGAGGCGGTCGCGCGGGAGAAGATGATCGATCCGGACCTGGTGATCCAGGCGATGGAGGAAAGCCTCGCGCGGGCGGCAAAGTCGCGCTACGGCTCGGATCTGGATATCCGGGTGAAGATCGACCGCAAGACCGGCCGCGCCACCTTCGCCCGCATCCGCACCGTGGTCGAGGACGACCTGATCGAGAATCACCACGCCCAGATCACGGTGAAGCAGGCGAAAAGCTACAAGGCCGATCCGCAGATCGGCGACGAGATCATCGACGAGGTGCCCCCGGTGGACCTTGGCCGGATCGCCGCGCAATCGGCCAAGCAGGTGATCCTGCAAAAGGTGCGCGAGGCCGAGCGTGACCGCCAGTATGACGAGTTCAAGGACCGCAAGGGCAGCATCATCAACGGTGTCGTCAAGCGCGAGGAATACGGCAACCTGATCGTGGACATCGGTCGCGGCGAAGGCATCCTGCGCCGGAACGAGAAGATCGGCCGCGAAAGCTATCGCCCGAACGACCGCATCCGCGCCTATATCAAGGACGTCCGCCGCGAGGCCCGTGGCCCGCAGGTGTTCCTGTCGCGCACCGACCCGCAGTTCATGGCCGAACTGTTCAAGATGGAAGTGCCGGAAATCTATGACGGCATCATCGAGATCAAGGCCGTGGCCCGCGATCCGGGCAGCCGCGCGAAGATCGCCGTGATTTCCTATGACAACTCGATCGATCCGGTGGGCGCTTGCGTCGGGATGCGCGGCAGCCGCGTGCAGGCCGTGGTGAACGAGCTTCAGGGCGAAAAGATCGACATCATTCCGTGGAATCAGGATCAGGCGACGTTCCTTGTGAACGCGCTGCAACCGGCCGAGGTGTCCAAGGTCGTGATCGACGAGGAAGCCGGCAAGATCGAAGTCGTGGTGCCGGACGAGCAGCTGTCGCTGGCGATCGGTCGCCGCGGCCAGAACGTGCGTCTGGCCAGCCAGCTGACCGGCCTTGATATCGATATCATGACCGAGGCCGACGAATCGGCTCGCCGTCAGGCCGAATTCGCCGAGCGGACAAATCTCTTCATGGAGACCCTTGATATCGACGAGATGATGGCCCAGCTTCTGGTTTCCGAAGGGTTCACCAACCTGGAGGAAGTGGCCTACGTCGATACCGAAGAGCTTCTGTCGATCGACGGCTTCGACGAGGGGACGGCGGCCGAGCTTCAGGCCCGCGCCCGCGATCATCTGGAAGAAGCCAACCGCAAGGCGCTGGAAGCGGCTCGTGCGCTGGGCATGGAAGATTCGCTGGCGAATTTCGACGGGCTGACGCCGCAGATGCTTGAGGCGCTGGCCAAGGACGGCATCAAGACGCTGGAAGATTTCGCGACCTGCGCCGACTGGGAACTGGCTGGCGGCTGGACCACGGTCAACGGCCAGCGGGTGAAAGACGAAGGCGTGCTTGAGAAGTTTGACGTCAGCCTGGAAGAGGCGCAGCATCTGGTGATGACCGCGCGCGTCATGCTGGGCTGGGTCGATCCGACCGAACTCGCATCGGCCGACGAAGACGAATCGGAGGGCGAGGCCTGAGCCTCGCAGATCCGATGACCCGTGGGGGCCGGGACGATATGCGGGACGAGCCGGAACGGCGCTGTCTTGCCACGGGCGAAAGCCAGCCGAAAGCCGGTCTGATCCGGTTCGGCCTTGGCCCGGACGCACAGGTGGTGCCCGATGTGCTCGGGCGGCTGCCGGGGCGGGGCATGTATGTCTCGGCCGACCGCAAGGCGATCGAGAAGGCTGCGGCAAAGGGCCTTTTTGCCCGCGCCGCACGCCAGCCGGTGAAGGTGCCGGACGGGCTGGTTGATCTGGTCGAGGCGCAACTCGCCCGACGGGTGATCGATCTGATCTCTCTTGCCCGCAAGGCGGGTGAAGCGGTGGCCGGATACGAGAAGGTGAAGGACTGGCTGTCCAAGGATGAGGCGAAAGTTCTCATCCAGGCCAGCGACGGGTCGGAACGCGGCAAATCGAAGCTGCACCCCCCGGAAGGCAAGAGATCGTTCATAGGTTGTCTGACTGCCCGGGAATTGGGTTTGGCTTTCGGCCGTGAACATGCGATACACGGCGCGCTCGCGGCTGGTGGACTCACGACGCGCGTTGTAGAGGAAGCGGCCAGACTGGCCGGGCTTCGCGGGCAGATCGGCGGCAGGGCCGCCGGAAGGGATACGAAAGACGCATGAGCGATACAGACGGCAAGAAACCCCTCGGCCTGGGTGGCGGCTCGCGTTCGGGCCAGGTGAAGCAAAGCTTCAGCCACGGCCGCACCAAGAGCGTCCTGGTCGAAACGAAACGCAAGCGCGTGGTCGTGCCGAAGCCGGGTGCCGCGGGGTCTTCGACGACCACCGGCTCGGCGTCGCATCTGGGTGACCCCGCCAAGCGGCCCGCTGGTATCTCGGACGCCGAGATGGAGCGCCGTCTTGCGGCGCTTCGCGCGGCCAAGCTGCGCGAGGTCGAAGATGCCAAGCGCCGCGAGGAAGAAGAACGTCAGCGCGAGGAAGAGCGCCAGCGTCGCCGCGAAGAGCTTGAAGCGAAAGAGCGCGAAGAGCGCGAGCGCGTCGAGGCGCTGCGCCTGAAGGCGGAAGAGGAAGAGCGGGTCCGCAAGGAAGCCGCAGAGGTCGCCCGCCGCGCCGAAGAGGCCAAGCGTGCGCCGGCCGCGCCCGCCGCCTCGGCCCCGTCGCAGCCCGAAGCGACCGAGTCGCGCGCCTCTGCGCCGACCTCGGCCAAGCCGGGTCTGCCGCCGTCGCGCAAGGAACGCGAACGCGAGGTCGAGCGTGACCGCGCGACGAAAAAAGATGATTCGCGCCGTTCGGGCAAGCTGACGCTGAACGAGGCCCTGTCGGGCGAAGGCGGGCGCACGCGCTCGCTTGCGGCGATGAAGCGCAAGCAGGAAAAGGCGCGGCAGAAGGCGATGGGCTTCGGCTCGAAGCCCGAAAAGCAGGTGCGCGACGTGCAGCTTCCTGAAACCATCGTGGTGCAGGAACTTGCGAACCGCATGGCGGAACGCGCAGCCGACGTGGTCAAGGCCCTGATGAAGATGGGCATGATGGTCACGATGAACCAGTCCATCGATGCCGACACCGCCGAACTGGTGATCGAGGAATTCGGCCACCGTGCTGTCCGGGTGTCGGATGCCGACGTTGAACATGTGATCGATACGGTCGAGGACAAGGCAGAGGATCTTCTGCCGCGCCCGCCGATCGTTACGATCATGGGGCACGTCGACCACGGCAAGACCTCGCTTCTGGACGCGATTCGCAAGACCAGCGTGGTTTCGGGTGAGGCGGGCGGCATCACGCAGCACATCGGCGCCTATCAGGTCAAGACCGACAGTGGCGCGGTTCTGACCTTCCTCGATACGCCCGGTCACGCGGCCTTCACCTCGATGCGGGCCCGTGGCGCGCAGGTGACGGATATCGTGGTGCTGGTGGTGGCGGCCGACGATGCGGTGATGCCGCAGACGGTCGAGGCGATCAAGCACGCCCGCGCTGCGAAGGTGCCGATGATCGTCGCGATCAACAAGATCGACAAGCACGAGGCGGATCCCAACAAGGTGCGCACCGATCTGCTTCAGCACGAAGTGATCGTCGAGAAGATGTCGGGCGATGTGCTTGATGTCGAAGTCTCGGCCAAGACCGGGCTGGGTCTGGATGAACTGCTTGAAAACATTGCGCTTCAGGCTGAACTTCTGGATCTGCGCGCCAACCCGAAACGGGCGGCGCAGGGTGCGGTGATCGAGGCGAAGCTGGATGTCGGCCGTGGCCCGGTGGCGACGGTTCTGGTGCAGCACGGCACGCTGAAGCGCGGCGACATCTTCGTTGTCGGGCAGCAGTGGGGCAAGGTGCGGGCGCTGATCAACGACAAGGGCGAGCGTGTGGACGAGGCCGGCCCCTCGGTTCCGGTCGAAGTGCTGGGCCTGAGCGGCACCCCGGAAGCCGGCGACGTGCTGAACGTGGTCGAGACCGAAGCACAGGCCCGCGAGATTGCCGACTACCGCGAGAAAGCGGCGCGCGACAAGCGTGCGGCGGCGGGCGCGGCGACGACGCTGGAACAGCTGATGGCGAAGGCCAAGGCCGATCTGGACGTGTCGGAACTGCCGGTGGTCATCAAGGCCGACGTGCAGGGCTCGGCCGAAGCGATCGTGCAGGCGCTGGAAAAGGTCGGCAACGACGAGGTTCGCGTTCGCGTGCTGCACTATGGGGTCGGTGCGATCACCGAATCCGACATCGGTCTGGCCGAGGCCTCGCAGGCTGCCGTCATCGGCTTCAACGTCCGGGCGAACGCCTCGGCGCGGCAGTCGGCGAGCCAGAAGGGCGTCGAGATCCGCTATTACAGCGTGATCTACGATCTTGTGGACGATGTGAAAAAGGCCGCTTCGGGGCTGCTGAAGGCCGAAGTGCGCGAGCATTTCATCGGCTACGCCGCGATCAAGGAGGTCTTCAAGATCACCGGCGTCGGCATGGTCGCGGGTTGCCTTGTCACCGAAGGTGTGGCGCGTCGGTCGGCCGGCGTGCGTCTGCTGCGCGACAACGTGGTGATCCACGAGGGAACGCTGAAGACGCTGAAGCGGTTCAAGGACGAGGTCAAGGAAGTGCAGTCCGGTCAGGAATGCGGCATGGCCTTTGAACGTTATGAAGACGTCCGCCCCGGCGACGTCATCGAAATCTTCGAACGCGAGGAGGTCCAGCGCAAGCTGGCCTGACCTTGCCCTCAGACAAAAGAAAGGCCGGGCGAAAGCCCGGCCTTTTCCTTTTTGGTTGCCTGATGTTGGATCAGGCGACGCGTTTCGATGGAATCGGGTAGCCGATGAAGTTCTTTTCATCGACACGCACAACCACCTTGCCATCTGCAAGCTGGCCGACAACAAGGCCCTGAACCGAAACGCAACTTCCGATTGTAATCGTTCCGAGCATCTGCTTTCCCCCAAAGAAGCAAGTTTCCCCGGTTTCAGATTAGTCTTAACTCGATACGGAAACACTCACGATCTTGGTCGTAGAGCCTAAATGAGGTGCGGCATATGAACGAATGATACCCGTTTGCCACAGTGTGGGGCTAAAGCCAGTCGCGCAGAACGGGAATCAGCGGCAGGTCGGCGGGGGGCATCGGGTAATCGCGCAGCGCCTGCGGGCGGACCCAGGCAAGGCGCTGCCCCTCGCGCGGCTGGGCGATCCCCTCCCACCGCCGACAGGCGAACAGCGGCATCAGCAGGTGAAAATCATCATAGCTGTGGCTGGCGAAGGTCAGCGGGGCAAGGCAGCTTGCCTTGGTGTCGATCCCCAGTTCCTCTTTCAACTCGCGGATCAGCGCGGCTTCGGGCGTTTCGCCGGCTTCGACCTTGCCGCCCGGAAACTCCCACAACCCGGCCAGAGACTTGCCTTCCGGGCGCTGCGCCAGCAGCACCCGGCCGTCGCCGTCGATCAGGGCGACGGCGGAAACCAGAACGACCCTCACGAGCGGTAGTCGGCGTTGATGTCGATGTAGCGATGCGTCAGATCGCAGGTCCAGACCGTGCGCGTGCCCGCGCCAAGCCCCAGATCGACAGCGATCACCAGTTCCGACCGCTTCATGTAGGCGGCGCCGTCCTCTTCGCGATAGTCGGGGCTGCGCCAGCCGTTCGCCGCCACAAGGATGTCACCGAACCGGATCGACAGCCGGTCGCGATCGGCCGCTGCGCCGGACTTGCCCACCGCCATGACGATGCGGCCCCAGTTCGGATCTTCCCCGGCGATGGCGGTCTTGACCAGCGGCGAATTGGCGATGGCCATGGCAACCTTGTGGGCATCCTCGACGGTGGCGGCGCCGGTCACGCGGACCTCGACGAACTTCGTCGCGCCTTCGCCGTCGCGCACAACCTGCTGTGCCAGATCCAGCATCACCCGGGCCAGTGCCGCCTCGAACTCGCGCCCGGGTTTTGTGCGGCCGTTCAGTTCCGCGGCCGGGCTGGTCCCCGTCGCCGCCAGCAACAGCGCGTCCGAGGTTGACGTGTCGCTGTCCACGGTGATCGCGTTGAACGTGGCCTCGACCTGCCGCGACAGCATCTTTTGCAAGAGCGGCTGGGCGATCTTTGCGTCGGTGAAGATATAGACCAGCATCGTTGCCATGTCGGGCGCGATCATCCCCGATCCCTTGGCGATCCCGGCGATGCGGATCTCGCCGCCGTCGCCTTGCACCACGGCGGACGCCCCCTTGGGGAAGGTGTCGGTGGTCATCATGGCGCGGGCGGCCATTTCGATGGCGTCTTCGGCAAGGCCGGCCACAAGGTCGGGGATCTTCGCGGTGATGCGGTCATGGGGCAGCGGCTCGCCGATCACCCCGGTCGAGGATGAGAACACCCGGTCGCTTGGCAGCCCCAGCGCCTCGGCCACGCCGCCGGTGACGGCGGTCACGGCCTCAACCCCGACCGCGCCGGTAAAGGCATTGGAATTGCCAGAGTTCACGATGATCGCGGCGCCGGCCTCGGACGGTTTGCCGATCTTCGCCTGACAGTCGAGAACGCAGGCCGCCCGGGTGGACGAGCGCGTGAACACCCCCGCCATCGTTGTGCCGGGCGCAAGGCGGATCAGCATCACATCCTTGCGGTTCCGGTAGCGCACGCCGGCCTCGGCCGCGGCAAATTCCACCCCGCCGATCACCGGCAGGGCGGGGAAGGCTTCGGGCGCCAGCGGCGAGACCATCTTGGCCGGTGTCACCGCGGCCTCGGGCGCGGCCTTCGCTTGTGCCTTCAGCTTGGCCACCTTTTTCTTCAGCGCCTTTGCCTCGGCTTTCCAGTCGGTCTTGCCCATGCCCGTGCCCCCGGTTGCTGCTCAGTTGAGCAGTTCTTCCTTCCGAAGCACGGCCGGGTCAATCCCCTCGCCGGGGCGTGTGACCGTCGCCTTGGCCGTCACGGCCTCGATATGGGAGTTGACGGCCTCTTGTTCGATCTGCGAGGCCAACTCGTCGCGCATCTCGTCAAGGGTGGGGGCGTCGGCGATCCGGGTCTCGTTCAGCTTCACCAGATGCCAGCCGAACTGGGTCTGAAGCGGGCCGGCAACCTCGCCGGGCTTCATCGCCACAACCGCATCCTCGAACGGCTTAACCATCATGCCCAGACCGAACCACCCCAAAGAGCCGCCATTGGCCGCCGCCCCGTCCGAGGAATGTTCCTGCGCCAGTTGCGCGAAATCGGCGCCGCCGTCGATCTCGGCCTTCAGCCCTTTCGCCTTTTCCTCGGTTTCCACAAGGATATGCGAGGCGTTGTATTCGGTCTGCGGCGCCGCGTCGGCAAAGCGGGCGTCATAGGCGGCCTGAAGCGCCTCGTCGGTCACCGCCGCTTCGACCACCTTGCGCAGCGCGACCGCCGACAGGAAGCCGCGGCGTTCGTTCTCCAGCGACAGCAGGTCGCGCTTGGTGACAGAGCCTTCGATGGCCTGCGACAAAGCGGCCTGCTGCACCAGCTGTTCCAGAATGCCCTTGAACAGCGCGTCGTCGGGCAGGCCCTGATACTGTTCCGGCAGACCGGCGCGCAGGGCGATCATGTGGCCCAGCGTGATATTCTGGCCGTTCACCGTGGCCACGACCGTATCGGCGGTGGGATCTGCCGCCCGGACCGGCGCGGCCAGCGCCACGGCGCAGATCGCCGCAAGGGATGCGCCGCGCCAGAACTTTGCAATCTTCGCCATTCTCACCTTCTCCTGAACGGGCGCGCGGTCGCGCGACGTTGACTTGACACCGGCATCCCCTTACATCGCTCAGGTCGCGTGAGCCGGGGCCGGGCTTTCCGTCCTTCTAGGGGATGGCGGGGATGCGGGGCAAGGCTCGTGCGTCACACGATCATGTCAAGATCACTTGGCTTGTCAGGAACGACCAGGCGGAGAAAACATGCTGGGTCTCGGAACTCTCGCGCGCAAAGTCTTCGGAACGCCCAACGACCGCAAGGTAAAGTCCGTCAGGCCGCTTGTTGCGCGCATCAACGCGCTTGAAGAAGAATTTCAGGCCCTGACCGATCAGGGCATCAAGGACAAGACCGCCGAGTTCCAGCGCCGGGTGCAGGACGGCGGCGAAAGCCTTGACGATCTGCTGCCCGAAGCCTTTGCCAACTGCCGCGAAGCCGCGCGCCGCGCGCTTGGCCTGCGCGCCTTCGATGTGCAGCTGAAAGGCGGGATCTTCCTGCATCAGGGCAACATCGCCGAAATGAAGACTGGCGAGGGCAAGACCCTTGTCGCCACCTTTCCGGCCTATCTGAATGCGCTGGCGGGCAAGGGGGTTCATGTCGTCACCGTGAACGACTATCTGGCCAAGCGCGACGCGGAATGGATGGGCAAGGTCTATGGCGCGCTGGGGCTGACCACCGGCGTGGTCTATCCCTATCAGCCGGAAGAGGAAAAGAAGGCCGCCTACAAGGCCGACATCACCTATTCGACGAATAACGAACTTGGTTTCGACTATTTGCGCGACAACATGAAATCCTCGAAAGAGGAGATGAAGCAGCGCGACCATTTCTTTGCCATCGTGGACGAGGTTGACTCGATCCTCATCGACGAGGCGCGGACGCCTCTGATCATCTCGGGGCCCAGTCAGGACCGCAGCGACCTTTACCAGACGGTTGACAAGCTGATCCCGGAACTGACCGAAGACCACTTCAAGCTGGACGAAAAGTCGCGCAACGTCACCTTTACCGAAGACGGCAACGAATTCATCGAGCGCCGCCTGCAAGAGGTGGGCCTGCTGCCCGAGGGCCAGTCGCTTTACGATCCCGAAAGCACGACCATCGTTCACCATGTGAACCAGGGCCTTCGCGCGCACCGGCTGTTCACCCGCGACCAGCAGTATATCGTCCGCGATGACGAGATCATGCTGATCGACGAATTCACCGGGCGGATGATGCGCGGCCGGCGCCTGTCCGATGGTCTGCATCAGGCGATCGAGGCGAAAGAGGGTGTCACGATCCAGCCCGAAAACGTGACCCTCGCCTCGGTCACGTTCCAGAACTATTTCCGGCTTTACGAAAAGCTGGCCGGTATGACCGGCACCGCGGCCACCGAGGCCGAGGAATTCATGCAGATCTACGGTCTTGGCGTGGTCGAGGTGCCGACGAACCGCCCCGTCGCCCGGATCGACGAACACGATGCCGTCTATCGCACCGCGCGAGAAAAGCACGAAGGCATCGTGGCCGCGATCAAGGAAGCCCACGACCGCGGCCAGCCGATCCTTGTCGGCACCACCTCGATCGACAAATCCGAGACGCTTTCGGAACTTCTGAAGGCGGTGGGTATTCCGCACAATGTCCTGAACGCGCGGCAGCACGAACAGGAAGCGCAGATCGTGGCCGATGCCGGCAAGCTGGGCGCGGTGACCATCGCCACCAACATGGCCGGCCGCGGCACCGATATCCAGTTGGGCGGCAACGTCGAGATGAAGGTGATGCAGGCGCTGGCCGCCGACCCGACCGCGCATCCCGACGAGATCCGCGCCCGGATCGAGGCCGAACACGCCGAGGAAAAGCGTCAGGTGATCGAGGCCGGCGGCCTGTTCGTGCTTGGCACCGAACGCCACGAATCCCGCCGGATCGACAACCAGTTGCGCGGCCGCTCGGGCCGTCAGGGCGACCCGGGACGCTCGTCGTTCTTCCTCAGCCTTGAAGACGACCTGATGCGGATCTTCGGCTCTGACCGGCTGGACAAGGTGTTGTCGACCCTTGGCATGAAGGAAGGCGAGGCGATCATCCACCCGTGGGTGAACAAGTCGCTGGAAAAGGCGCAGGCCAAGGTCGAAGGCCGCAACTTTGACATCCGCAAGCAGTTGCTGAAGTTCGACGATGTGATGAACGACCAGCGCAAGGCGATCTTCAGTCAGCGGCTTGAGATCATGGAAGCCGAAGACCTGTCCGAGATCGCGCAGGACATGCGCTATCAGGTGATCGACGATCTGATCGATCAGTTCATGCCGCCGCGCAGCTATGCCGACCAGTGGGATATCGTGGGCATGTCGGCCGCGGTGCTGGACAAGCTTGGTCTGGACGCGCCGCTGGCGAAATGGGCGCAAGAAGAAGGCGTCGATCAGGACATCATTCGCGACCGGCTGTGTGAATCCTCGGATGCGATGATGGTCGAAAAGACCCGTGCCTTCGGCCCCGAGACCATGCGCTCGATCGAGAAGCAGCTTCTGCTTCAGACCATCGACGCCAAGTGGCGCGAGCATCTGTTGCGGCTGGAACATCTGCGCTCGGTCGTGGGCTTCCGCGGCTATGCTCAGCGCGATCCGCTGTCGGAATACAAGACCGAAGCCTTCGCCTTGTTCGAATCGCTGCTGAATTCGCTACGGCAGGATGTGACGCAGAAGCTGGTGCAGGTCCGCCCGCTGACCGAGGACGAGCAGCAGGCGATGATGCGGCAGTTCCTTGACCAGCAGCGCGACGCGCCCGCTGCCGTGCCCCAGCCCACGTCCCAGCCGCAGGTGGCGGCGGCTGCGCCCGTTCTTGCTGCCGCCGGTTTCGACGAATCAGAGCCGGCAAGCTGGGGCAACCCCTCGCGGAACGATCCCTGTCCCTGCGGTTCGGGCGAGAAGTTCAAGCACTGCCACGGCCGGCTTGAGTGACAAAAACAAGGCCTGACGAGAGATCGTCAGGCCTTTTGCTTTGCTGGCGGTGGTCCTTGATCCTTTCCCGCAACGATGACGGGGTGCGCAGTTCCCCGTGATCGCCGCGCCGGAACCGCAATCGGCTCGATCCGGGCGGGATCGTTTGATCGCCCCGGACCGTTATGATCCGCCCCTTGCGCTGCAAGGGGGGCAGCCGCCCGCACCCGTCAGCGCCGCTTCACAGCCGGGGTGCGCGCACAGCCCGGACGGATGCCAACTGGGGGGGGCGATAGCGTCTTGTGGTGCGCGTGCTGCGCCGCCCTGGGAAGGGCGGCCCGGGGGGCCTGTCAAGGCTGTGCCGCGCGGGGGGCTGGTCTACACGCTTGCTCTGGATGCGGGCGGCGACCGCCGCGCGGGGGCGCGCAGGTGGTCCCATGGCGATCAGTTGCCACGCGCGATTGGACGCGCGATGTGCCGGGGCGATCGATCTGCCGGGCGACGGTTCGGCACCATGCCGATACGGAAAAGGCCCGCTTCGTTGTCGAAGCGGGCCTTTCGTCATGTCACGCCATCCTAGATGGATGTGGCCGGATCAGGCCTTCTTCTTGTCGCCCTTGACGCTGGCCCAGACCCGCTTGTTGGTCAGGTACAGCAGCACCGACAGCACGGTCAGGAACACGACGGCGGTAAAGCCGGCCTGCTTGCGCGCCATCATCTTCGGCTCGGCCGCCCACATCATGAAGGCAGCGACGTCCTCGGCCATCTGGGGAACGGTGGCCACGGTGCCGTCGGCATATTCCACCAGTTCATCCATCAGCGGAGGCGGCATCGCGATCCAGCTTCCGGCGATCTTCGACTTGCCCGAGGCGTCCTTGCAGCTGTCAGGGATACCGCCGTTCGGGAAGGCCTCGTTGTAGTAGAAACCGTCCGGTTCGTTGCCTTCGGCGCAGGCCGGCACCTCATCCGGGAAGCCGGTCAGGATCGAGTACATGTACTCGGCCCCGCCCATCCCGTTGAACAGCTGGCTGAGGCCGGTGCCCATCGGGCCGTGGAAGCCGGCACGCGCCTTCGCCATCAGGCTCAGGTCGGGGGCGTTCTCAAGCTGCGAGACCGGGAAGTGGTCGGTCGGCTTGCCTTCACGATCCTCGCCGGTTTCTTCGTCCACCACGGTGAACTGGGTCGCATAGGCGCGCACCTGATCCGGCGGCAGCTCGGGGCCACCCTTGTCCGACAGCGAGCGGATCGGGACATATTTCATCCCGTGGCAGGCTGAACAGACCTCGGTGTAGACCTGAAGGCCACGCTGAAGCTGATGCTGATCGAAGGTGCCGAACGGACCCTCGAACGAGAAGTCGACGTCATGGACGTGGGCGCCGCCGGCCGCCAGGGCCGCCCCGCCCGAAAGGGCAAGGGCGGTGGCCGCGGAGAGGGTGAATGTGCGGATCATCTGGATGTCCTTTCCCTTACTCGGCCACGACCGTTTTCGTGCCGCCGGAGGTAGGCGAGTAGTGGGCGTTGAAGTCTTCCTCAATGGTCGCCGGGGCAGGCAGCGGCTTCTCGATCGCGCCAAGCACGGGCAGGATGACGAGGAAGTAAGCGAACCAGTAGGTCGAGGCGATCAGCGAGATCCAGTCATACGGGAACTCGGTCTGCTGCGCGCCCACCCAGGTCAGGATCAGGAAGTCGGCCACGAGCAGCCAGAAGTAGATCTGGAACTTCGGGCGGTAGCGGCCCGACCGCACCGGCGAGGTGTCCAGCCACGGCGCCAGCGCCATGACCGCGATCGCGCCGAACATTGCCAGCACGCCGAAGAACTTGGCGTCGACGATGCCGAAGGTCACGAACTGAACGATCTGCACCACCCAGACGTCGGCGGTGAAGGCACGCAGGATCGCGTAGAACGGCAGGAAGTACCATTCCGGAACGATGTGCGCAGGCGTCGAAAGCGGGTTCGCCTCGATGTAGTTGTCGGGGTGGCCGAGGTAGTTCGGCATGAAGCCGACGATGGCGAAGAACACCAGCATCACGACGGCCAGCGCGAACAGGTCCTTCATCACGAAGTAGGGCCAGAACGGCAGCGAGTCCTTCTGCGCTTCGGCTTTCGACGTGCGGCGGACTTCGACGCCGGTCGGGTTGTTGTTCCCGGTCGAGTGGAAGGCCCAGATGTGCAGCGCAACAAGCGCGGCGATCACGAAGGGCAGCAGATAGTGCAGCGAGAAGAAGCGGTTGAGCGTGGCGTTGTCCACCGCCGGGCCGCCGAGCAGCCAGGTCTGGATGGTCTGGCCGATGCCCGGGATCGCGCCGAACAGGCCGGTGATCACGGTGGCGCCCCAGAACGACATCTGACCCCACGGCAGCACATAGCCCATGAAGGCTGTGGCCATCATCGCAAGGTAGATCAGCATCCCGATGATCCAGGTGATCTCGCGCGGGGCCTTGTAGCTGCCGTAGTAGAGGCCGCGGAAGATGTGCAGGTAGACCGCGATGAAGAACAGCGAGGCGCCGTTGGCATGCAGGTAGCGCAGCATGTGGCCGCCGTTCACGTTGCGCATGATGTGCTCAAGCGAGGCGAAGGCCAGGTCGACATGCGGGGTGTAGTGCATCGCCAGAACGATGCCGGTGACGATCTGCAGGACAAGGCAGAAAATCAGCACGATGCCCCAGATCCACATCCAGTTCAGGTTCTTGGGCGTGGGGATCATGATGGTGTCGTAAAGCAGCCCGACGATGGGCAGCCGGCGGTGGAGCCACTGCTCGGCGCCTGTCCTGGGCTCGTAATGGTCGTGGGGGATTCCGGACATGCTGCTGTTCCTTACCCGAGCTGGAGAGTGGTTTCGTCGATGAACTTGGCGACGGGGATCGGCAGGTTCTCAGGGGCGGGGCCTTTGCGGATCCGGCCGGCACTGTCGTAGTGCGAGCCGTGGCAGGGGCAGAACCAGCCGCCGAAGTCGCCCGACACGCCACCGATCGGCACGCAGCCGAGGTGGGTGCAGACGCCCCACATCACCAGCCACTCACCCGCCTCGTCGAGGGTGCGGTTCGCGTCGGATGCGTCGGCGGTCGCGTCGATGTTGGCGTTGCGGGCATTGGTGTCCACCAGTTCGCCCAGCTGGACCGAGCGGCCAAGCGCGATGTCGGCTTCGGTCCGGCGACGGATGAAGATCGGTTTGCCGAGGAACTTCACCGTAAGTTGCACGCCCGGTTCGACCGAGCTGACGTCCACGAAGATCGAGGAGAGCGCCTGCACATCGGCCGAGGGGTTCATCTGATTGACCAGGGGCCAGACGGCGGCCCCGGTGGCCACCGCCCCGGCACCTGCCGTGGCGTAATACAGGAAATCCCTCCGGGTGCCTGCGTGGTCTTCTGCGTTGGACACGAGAACTTCTCCCTTCCTCGGGCCGCATGCAGGCCCACAAGATGATGGGGCCGCGCCCAAGCGCAGCCTTGCCTCGCGGTTTCTAGTCGCAGATGGCCCTTTCGTCCAGCGGACAAACGCGCGCACTGGGCCGCGAAAGTTGAGTATTTCGAGGGCTTCCAGACTGCTTTCGGCCGGGTTCGTGCTTGTCAGACGGGCACTGTGGCGACCATGGCGGGGCGGGCGGAAAACGTCCTCTCCCATGCCGCGAGTGCGGGCCTGCCGGCGCGCCAGTCGCGCGACTCGTGCCGGAAATCCAGGTAGGGCAGCGCGCAGCCGATCGCGATCTGGCCAATGTCGAGCGGGCCGGAGAGGTGGCTGATCCAGCGCGACTCGACCGCATCCAGCGCGCGGGCGATCTTGGCCCACTGACCTTCGACCCACGGAACAGAGCGTAGATTCTCGGGCCGGGTGCGCGTCTCGTAGACCATCAGCACCGCGGCTTCCAGAATCCCGTCGGCCGTCGCCTCAAGCGTCAGGGCATCCCACAGCCGTGGCTCCTCGGGGTAAAGCCCGGCCCCCGTCAGCGAATCGAGATAGCGGCAGATCACCCGGCTGTCGTAAAGCGCAGGCCCGTCGGGGCGTTCCAGCACCGGGATCTTGCCCAGCGGCAGGCTGCCCGGATCGACCGGAGTGCCGCCGACCGCAAGTCGGTCCACCCGATCCGCCAGCCCGGTTTCATGCAGCACGACCATGACCTTGCGGACGAAGGGCGAGGTGGACGAGATGTAAAGGCGCATGGGCCGGATCTCCTGACGGATGGCGGCGACGGGCGGTTGCCGTGCCGGGCGGGCGGTCAGGGTAGGGCGCCGCGGTGGCGCTGGCAACGGCCGCGCCACGGAATGGAAAAGGCCGCCTCGGGCGATCCCGGGCGGCCTTGTCTGTCCCACGAGCGGGCGCGCTTAGCCCTGACGGGCCTTGTAGCGCTTCTGCGTCTTGTTGATCACATAGACGCGGCCCTTGCGGCGCACGACCTGACAGTCGCGGTGGCGCAGCTTGAGCGAGCGGAGCGAGTTCGCAACCTTCATCTCTCTTCTCCCTTTCGCGGCGCGCGTGCGCCTTGAAAAAACGATGCCCCCGAAGCCGGGGGCGGTGAAATGGTGGGCGGTACTGGGATCGAACCAGTGACCACTACGATGTCAACGTAGTGCTCTACCGCTGAGCTAACCGCCCACTGTGACAGGGTTCCGACCGCCGCCGACCCGAAGGCCATGGCGCGGTTCGTTCCGCGTCGGTGGGGGCTCTATAAATAGAGTCGGCGGGCTGTTCAAGGGGTTTCGACACGCCGGAAAATGAAGCACAGTCGGGCGGGTGAAGGGAGACCCATGACATCGGACGCCTATACGCTGACCCGCCCGCAGCGGCGTGACACTTCGGTGATCTTCTCCTCGCCTCACAGCGGGCGGGATTATCCGTCGTCTCTGTTGGGGCGAACGATTCTTGATGAACGCATGATGCGGTCGTCGGAAGACGCCTTCGTGGACGAGCTTTTCGCCTCGGCCCCTGCTGCCGGGGCGCCCCTTCTGGCCGCGCGGGTGCCGCGGGCCTATGTCGACATGAACCGCGCCGCGGACGAGCTTGACCCCGCGCTGATCGAGGGCGTCTCTCGTGCGGCGCACAATCCGCGGATCAGTTCCGGGCTGGGGGTGATTCCCCGCGTCGTCGCCAACGGGCGGGCGATCTACCGGGGCAAGATGTCGCTGCACGAGGCCGAAGGCCGGATCGCGCGCTACTGGACCCCCTATCACCATGCGCTGCGCGACCTGATCGAGGAAAGCATGCGGCTGTTCGGGCAAGCGGTTCTGGTCGACTGCCATTCGATGCCGCATGAGGCGATCGAAACCCACGCCCGTCCGGGCCAGCCCACGCCCGAGGTGGTTCTGGGCGACCGATTCGGTGCCGCGGCGGGGCGGGCAGTGGTCGACCGGATCGAGACGGCCTTTGTCGATGCCGGTCTGCGGGTCGTGCGCAACGCCCCCTTCGCGGGCGCCTATATCGCGCAGGCTTATGGCCGCCCCCTGCGCAATCAGCATGTGGTGCAGATCGAGGTCGACCGCTCGCTTTACATGAACGAGGCCCGGATCGAGCGCAGCGCCGGCTTTGCCGCCTTTGCGGCGCTGATGTCCGGCGTGGTGGCCGAAATCGCCGGCATCGGGCGCCGGGCCTTGCCGCTTGCGGCCGAGTGATCAGCGCAACGACCGGCCCTTGATGATCGCATCCCGCCCGAACCGGGCGCGGATCGCATCGGTCGCACGTTCCGCCGCCATCCGCCGCGCCGCCCCCGGGTCCAGCAGATCCTGTGTCAGATCGGCCGCCCCCGCCGGCGCCAGATCCGCCAGGCCCACACCGATCAGCCGGAACGGCCCCCGCGCGCCTGCGGCGTCGAACAGCGCACGGGCCTCGCGGTAAAGCCGGTCGGCCGATTGTGTCGGCTCGGCCAGCGCATGACGGCGGGTGATCTGCGCGAAATCCGCCCGTTTCAGCTTCAACGTCACCGTTCGCCCGGCAAGGCCCCTGGCCTTCGATCGGTCCGACACCTGTTCGGCCAGCCGCCACAGATGGCCGTCAAGAATATCGGGATCGGCGGTATCGTCATGGAATGTCGTCTCTTTCGAGATCGACTTCACCGTGTGATCGCGCTGGACGGGCCGGGCATCCTCGCCGCGGGCCAGATGCCACAGCCGCTCGCCGGTCTGGCCAAAGCGGGCCACCAGATCCTGCCGGTCCCAGCGCAACAGATCGGCAATGGTGCGGATGCCGGCCCGTTCCAGCGCGCCTTGGGTTGCGGAGCCGACGCCCCAGATGATGCGAGCCGGCTTGTCGCGCAGGAAATCCGCCGTCTCGGCCCGCCCGATCACCGAAAACCCCCGCGGCTTGTCGAGATCCGAGGCGATCTTGGCCAGAAACTTGTTGTGCGACAACCCGACCGAGCCGCTGATCCCCAGTTCTGTCTCCATCCGGCGCAGCAGCCGCGCCAGCATCACCGCGGGCGGGGCGCCATGCAGGCGCGCGGTGCCCGACAGGTCCAGAAACGCCTCGTCCAGCGACAGCGGCTCGATCGCGGGGGTCATCGCCTCCATCATCGCGCGCACCTGCCGCGAGACGGCGGCATAAACTTCCATCCGCGGCCTCACCACCACGGCCTCGGGGCACAGTTTCAGCGCCTGAAACATCGGCATCGCCGAACGCACGCCAAAGATGCGCGCGATATAGCAGCAGGTCGATACCACGCCCCGCGTGCCGCCGCCGACGATCACCGGCCGGTCGCGGATCGAGGGATCGTCGCGTTTCTCGACGCTGGCGTAAAAGGCGTCGCAATCCATATGCGCGATGGACAGCGCGAACAGGTCCGGGTGGGCCGCCACGCGCGGCGAACGGCAGACAGGGCAGCGGTGGCCGCCGTCGAACATGGCAAGGCAGTCTTTGCACAGCGCGGGCATGGCGCGATCATAGCCGCTGCCGGGGCGGTCGGGTAGCCGTCAGGCATTTCTTCAGGATTTGCCGCCATTCTTGCGCCGCGCCGGCCTTCGCGGCATCAAGGGCGGACAAGAGCAAGGGGAAAGACATGGAGCCTACGGATTTCATCGGCGGCAATGCCGTCCTGCTGGCGCTGGCGGCCTTTCTGATCCTGTGCATCTTTCTTGGCGTGCGGATCGTGCCGCAGTCCGAGAAACATGTGGTGGAACGGTTCGGCCGCCTGCGTGCGGTTCTGGGGCCGGGGATCAACTTCGTCGTGCCCTTCCTTGACGTGGTGGCGCACAGGATTTCGATCCTTGAACGGCAGCTGCCCAACGCGATGCAGGACGCGATCACCGCCGACAACGTGTTGGTAAAGGTGGAAACCAGCGTGTTCTACCGCATCACCGAACCGGAAAAGACCGTCTACCGGATTCGCGATGTCGATGCCGCCATTGCCACAACCGTCGCCGGCATCGTCCGAAGCGAGATCGGCAAGCTGGAACTGGATCAGGTGCAGTCGAACCGTGCCGATCTGATTGCCAAGGTGCGCGAGCAGGTCGCCGCGATGGTGGACGACTGGGGGATCGAGGTGACGCGGGCCGAGGTGCTGGATGTCAACCTTGACGATGCCACCCGTGCGGCGATGCTTCAGCAGTTGAACGCCGAGCGCGCCCGCCGGGCACTGGTGACCGAGGCCGAGGGCCGCAAGCGCGCGGTGGAACTGAACGCCGACGCCGAGCTTTACGCTGCCGAGCAAGAGGCGAAGGCCCGCCGCGTGCTGGCCGATGCCGAGGCCTATGCCACCGGCGTCATTTCCGGGGCGATCCGGGACAACGGGCTTGAAGCGGCGCAGTATCAGGTGGCGCTGAAACAGGTCGAGGCGCTGACCGCGGTCGGCAAGGGCGAGGGCAAGCAGGTGATTCTGGTTCCGGCGGCAGCGATGGACGCCTTTGGCGACGCCTTCCGCATGTTGAAGGGCAAGCCATGATCTGGACCGTCTGGTGGGTGTGGATCGTCGCGGGCCTGCTGATCGGCATGGCCGAACTGGTGCTGCCCGGCTTTCTGTTCCTCGGATTCGCGGTGGGCAGCGTGACCACCGGCGTGTTGCTCTGGCTGGGGATCAAGGCGGGGTTGCCGGCGCTTCTGGTGATCTTTGCGCTGGTGTCGCTGGGGGCGTGGGTCGCGATGCGGAAGGTCTTCGGGCTTCCGGGTGGCTCGGTGAAGATCTGGAACCGGGACATCAACGACAACTGACATGCCCGGGTCTGGCGGCATTCCGCCGCCCGGCCGTGGAGGGTGAGGAACCCGGCGGATCGGACTTCGTTCCCTTGGCAACAAGAGGAAGGAGGATCTGATGTCAGATTATCGACGCGACCCGGGGCCGACCCCGCCGCCCCGGACCCTTGCTGACCGGACCGTGGCGACCAAACGCGGATCAAATACGATGTGGTATGTCATTGGCGCCATTGCGGTCGTGGCGCTGGTGCTGTGGTTCGTCTTTGGCGGATCAGCGGTGGATGACGATGCCGCCATCCAGACGGCACCTTCGGCAACCGAAAGCACCGCACCCCCCGAGTCCGCCCCGACGGCTGCGCCCGACACCGTCACGCCCCCCGCCGTGATGGACCCCGCCCCCGGAACCGCAATCCCGGACACCGTGACAGATCCGAGGGCCGGAACCTCAACCCCGGACGCGACTGCGCCCGACGCTCTGCCGTCGCCGGCCGACTGACGCTTCAGCCGCGGGCCGCAAGCTCTGCCTGAATGGCAAGCGCCGCGGCCCGCGGATCGGCGGCCTGCCAGATCGGCCGGCCCACCACGATATGATCCGCGCCGCTTCCGATCGCCTGCGCGGGCGTGGCCACCCGCTTCTGGTCGCCATGCGCCGCGCCTGCGGGGCGGACGCCGGGTGTCACGATCAGCCGGCCCGCCGCCTGCGGCAGTGCCCGGATCGCGGCCGCCTCTTGCGGGCTGGCGATCACGCCGTCGGCGCCCGCCTCCAGCGCGCGGGCCGCACGCTCCAGCGTGATTTCGGCCACGTCTCCGGCCCGGATCAGGTTTGCATCCAGATCCGCCCGGTCAAGCGAGGTCAGAACTGTCACCGCAAGCACCTTCAGCCCGCTGCCGGCCCGCCCTTCGGCCGCGGCGCGCACCACCTGCGGATCGCCGTGAACGGTCAGAAAGTCGATCTCGAACCGCGAAAAGCCGCGCACCGCCGCCTCGATGGTGGCGCCGATGTCGAACAGCTTCATGTCCAGGAAAATTCGCTTGCCGTGCTCTTGCTTCAGCTCGTTCGCAAGGGCAAGGCCGCCGCCCGTCAGCATCCCCAGCCCGATCTTGTAGAACGAGACCGAGTCGCCCAGCCGCTGCGCAAGATCCAGCCCCTGCACGACATTGGGCACATCAAGTGCCACGATCAGGCGGTCGTCGGCCATGGGTTCCTCCTTTGCGCGATTGCGCGGGTGATGGGTCTCGGGCGCGCGCGCGAGGTGAGGGACAAGCCGTCCTCGTTTGCGCGGTCGGGCGGGTGATGAGGCGGGGCAGGGCCGCTGTCAAGCCGGGGATTCCGCGCGCGGCCCTTGGCTGCTATCAGGGGGTATGCTTGTCGCCTTCGATATCGGCGGATCGCGCATCCGCGCCGCTTGCGCCCCGGCCCCCGGCCGGCTGACGCCTTGCGGCGAAGCGCCGATGCCCGTGACGTTTCCAGACTTCGCCACCGCCGTGGCTGGCCTGCTGCCGAAAGCGGCAAGCGCGGTCGCGATCTCGATTGCCGGCGTGGTGGACCCGGCCGACGGCCGCCTTGTCGCGGCCAACCTGCCGGCGGTGAACGGGCGCGCGGTGGGCGCGGATCTGCGTCAGGTGCTGGGCCTGCCGGTCTGGATCGGCAACGACGCCGATTGTTTCACGCTGGCCGAGGCGCTGGAAGGCGTCGGCCGCGGCCATCGCAATGTCTTTGGCGTCATTCTGGGCAGTGGTGTCGGCGGCGGGTTGGTGATCGACGGCCGACTTGTCGCCGGTGCGGGCGGCTTTGCGGGCGAGTGGGGGCATGGGCCGGTGCTGGATCAGCGGCCCCTTGGGCGGGATGTGCCGCATTTCGCCTGCGGCTGCGGTCAGCGCGGCTGTATCGACACGGTCGGCGGCGCGCGGGGGATCGAACGGTTGCACCGGCATCTGTCCGGGCGCACGGCGACAAGCCTGCAGATCCTGGCCGGATGGCATGAGGGTGAGCCTGCGGCCCGTGAAACGGTCGAGGTCTGGCTTGACCTGCTTGCCGGGCCGTTGGCGATGGTGCTGAATGTGGTGGGCGCCTCGGTCGTGCCGGTGGGAGGGGGGCTCGCCAATGACCATGCGCTGGTCGCCGCGCTGGATCTGGCGGTGCGCCGGCGTGTGCTGCGGCCTGCGCCCGCGGCCTTGCTGCTGCCCGCCGCGCAGGCCAAGCCGGGACTGGCCAAGCCGGGATTGGCCGAGCCGGGATTGGCCGGGGCGGCGCTGGCGGGCTGGCAGGCGTTCGGCTGACACGCCACGACAGCGGGGCTTGAGCGACTCGGCATCCTTGAATTTCATCGCAGGCGCGACCACCTGAATGGCAAGACCCGGGAAGGGCCGTGCCGACAGTCGGGCGGGATCGCCGGGGGCTTTGTGAGAGGAGTGACCGATGAACCTGGAAAAGTTCACGGAGCGGTCGCGCGGGTTTCTTCAGGCCGCGCAGACCATCGCGATGCGGGAAAGCCACCAGCGGCTGGCGCCCGAACATCTGCTGAAAGCGGTGATGGATGACGATCAGGGGCTGGCCTCGAATCTGATCCGCCGCGCGGGGGGCGAGCCCTCGCGCGTGGCCGAAGCGGTCGAGCTGACCATCGCCAAGCTGCCGAAGGTCACGGGCGACGCCCAGCCCTTCATGGACCCCGGTCTGGTCCGCGTGCTGGACGAGGCCGAAAAGCTGGCGAAGAAGGCCGGCGACAGCTTTGTTCCGGTGGAGCGTATCCTGATGGCGCTGGCCATGGTCGCATCCAAGGCCAAGGACGCGCTGGATGCCGGTGCGGTCACGGCGCAGAAGTTGAACGCGGCGATCAACGACATCCGCAAGGGCCGGACCGCCGACACCGCCTCGGCCGAGGAAGGCTATGACGCGCTGAAGAAATACGCCCGCGATCTGACGCAGGCGGCGCGCGACGGCAAGATCGACCCGATCATCGGCCGCGATGACGAGATCCGCCGCTCGATGCAGATCCTGTCGCGGCGGACCAAGAACAACCCGGTGCTGATCGGTGAGCCCGGCGTCGGCAAGACCGCGATTGCGGAAGGCTTGGCGCTGCGCATCGTGAACGGCGACGTGCCGGAAAGCCTGAAGAACAAGCGGCTGCTGTCGCTCGACATGGGCGCGCTGATCGCGGGTGCCAAGTATCGCGGCGAGTTCGAGGAACGCCTGAAGGCGGTGCTGAACGAGGTGACCTCGGCCGCGGGCGAGATCATCCTGTTCATCGACGAGATGCACACGCTGGTCGGCGCGGGCAAATCCGAAGGCGCCATGGATGCCGCGAACCTGATCAAGCCGGCGCTGGCGCGGGGTGAACTGCATTGCGTGGGCGCCACGACGCTGGACGAATACCGCAAGCATGTCGAGAAGGATGCGGCGCTGGCGCGGAGGTTCCAGCCGCTGATGGTCAGCGAGCCGACGGTCGAGGACACGATCTCGATTCTGCGCGGCATCAAGGAAAAGTATGAACTCCACCACGGGGTGAAGATCGCGGATGCCGCGCTGGTGGCGGCGGCGACGCTGTCGCATCGCTACATCACCGACCGCTTCCTGCCCGACAAGGCCATCGACCTTGTGGACGAGGCCGCCAGCCGCCTGCGGATGGAGGTTGATTCGAAACCCGAGGAACTGGACGCGCTGGATCGCCAGATCCTTCAGGCGCAGATCGAATCCGAGGCGCTTCGGCGCGAGGATGACGCGGCCTCGAAGGATCGGCTGGCCAAGCTGGAAAAGGACTTGGCCGAGATGACCCAGCGCGCGGCCGAAATGACCGCGAAATGGCAGGCCGAGCGCGACAAGCTGGAAGTGGCGCGCGACCTGAAGGAACAACTCGACCGTGCCCGGGCGGAACTGGATCAGGTCAAGCGCGAGGGGAACCTTGCCCGCGCGGGGGAACTTTCCTACGGCGTCATCCCCCAGCTTGAAAAGAAGCTGGAAGAGTCCGAGTCCCGCGAAGGCGACATGCTGGTATCGGAAGCGGTCCGCCCCGAGCAGATCGCCGAGGTGGTGGAACGCTGGACCGGCATCCCGACTTCAAAGATGCTGGAGGGCGAGCGCGAGAAACTGCTGAAGATGGAAGAGGAACTTGGCCGCCGGGTGATCGGCCAGCGCCCGGCACTGACGGCGGTCGCCAATGCCGTGCGCCGGGCGCGGGCCGGGCTGAACGACGAGCGGCGTCCGCTGGGCAGCTTCCTGTTCCTTGGGCCGACCGGCGTCGGCAAGACCGAACTGACCAAGGCGGTGGCCGAATATCTCTTTGACGACGATCAGGCGATGGTGCGCATCGACATGTCGGAATTCATGGAGAAACACTCGGTTGCCCGCCTGATCGGGGCGCCTCCGGGCTATGTCGGCTATGACGAGGGCGGCGTGCTGACCGAGGCCGTGCGGCGCCGGCCCTATCAGGTCGTGCTGTTCGACGAGGTGGAAAAGGCCCACCCCGAGGTGTTCAACGTGCTGCTTCAGGTTCTCGATGACGGCGTGCTGACCGATGGTCAGGGCCGGACGGTCGATTTCAAGCAGACGCTGATCATTCTGACATCGAACCTTGGCGCCTATGCCCTCAGCCAGTTGCCGGAAGGCGCGGACCCGGCCCCGGCGCGGGCGGCGGTGATGGAAGCGGTGCGCGGTCACTTCCGCCCCGAGTTCCTGAACCGTCTGGACGAGATGGTGATCTTCGACCGCCTGTCGCGCGACGACATGGGTCATATCGTCGAGATCCAGCTTCGTCTGCTGGGCAAACGCCTTGCGACGCGCAAGGTCACGCTGGAACTGGACGCGGCGGCGAAGCAATGGCTGGCCGACGAGGGCTATGACCCGGTCTATGGCGCCCGCCCGCTGAAGCGGGTGATCCAGCGCCATCTGCAAGATCCGCTGGCCGAGATGATCCTGGCCGGCGACGTGATGGATGGTTCGACCGTGACGGTCGGCGCAGGCGTGGATGGGTTGATCATCGGCGACCGCATCTCGTCTTCGCGGCGCGAGAGGCCACAGGACGCGGTGGTGCACTAAGCCATGGGGCCCGCCCTTCCGGGGGCGGGCCTCTTGGTGCCCGGCTGTCCCGGGATCGTGATCGCCAGAGGCTTTGACTTGCGCCGCCCAAGGTGCACCTTTGCCGAAAGCCGGGGGATCGCATGAAACGCAAGCTTGGATGGTCGGATGTCACGCCCAGGGCCGACTGGCTGAACCGACGCCAGATCATCGCCGCGGCAGGGGCCATCGGTCTGGTCGGGCCGGTGTCTGCGGCGGGCTTCTCGACCGACGAGAAGCCGAACACGTTCGAGGAAATCTCGAACTACAACAACTTTTACGAATTTGGCACTGACAAGGCCGATCCCGCGCGTCATGCCCGCGGTCTGACCATCGATCCGTGGTCGGTCGAGATCGGCGGCCTTGTGGACCGGCCCGGCAGCTATCCGCTGGACGACATCCTGAAGGGCGTCGCGCTGGAAGAACGGATCTACCGCCTGCGCTGCGTCGAAGCCTGGTCGATGGTGGTGCCTTGGATCGGGTTCGAGTTGCGGACCCTGCTGGATCGCGTGGGCGTTCAGCCCGCAGCCCGATTCGTGGCCTTCGAGACCCTGATGCGCCCCGACGAGATGCCGGGCCAGCGGCAGGCGATCCTTGACTGGCCCTACCGCGAGGGGCTGCGGCTGGACGAGGCGCTGCACCCGCTGACGATTCTGGCCACCGGGCTTTATGACGACCCGCTGCCGAAGCAGAACGGCGCGCCGCTGCGTCTGGTCGTGCCATGGAAATATGGCTTCAAATCGATCAAAAGCATCGTGAAGATCCGTCTTGTCGATCAGATGCCGCAGACCAGCTGGAACATGGCCAATCCGCGCGAGTATGGCTTTTACAGCAATGTGAACCCGGCGGTGGATCATCCCCGCTGGAGTCAGGCCAGCGAACGGCGGATCGGTTCGGGGTTCTTCGCGCCGCGGATCGATACGCTGCCCTTCAACGGCTATGCCGATCAGGTCGCCTCGCTTTATGCCGGGCAGGATCTGGCGGTGGACTTCTGAATGATCGCGCAGCGCATCAACGGGGCGCTTCGGCCGGTGCCGACCGGGGCGCTGTATGCTCTGGGGTTGGTGCCGCTGGCTATCCTTGTGGCGCAGGCCGTGACCGGCGGGCTGGGGATCGATCCGGTGAAGGTGATCGAGCACCGACTGGGTGAGGTTGCGTTGCAGTTTCTGGTCGCGGGCCTTGCGATCACGCCGCTGCGGCGTTGGACGGGGGTGAATCTGATCCGGTTCCGGCGCGCGGTCGGCTTGCTGGCCTTCCTTTACGCCTGCCTGCATCTGGCGGTCTGGGTGACGCTGGATCTGCAATTCCGCTGGGCCGAGATCGGCGCCGACATCGCCAAGCGCCCCTATATCACGCTGGGCATGGCGGCCCTTGTCGCGATGAGTCCCTTGGCGCTGACCTCGAACACCCTTGCGATTCGCAGCCTTGGGGCGGCGGCGTGGGGCCGGCTGCACCGCCTGACCTACCTTGTGGCGCTGCTTGCAGCCCTGCATTTCCTGCTTCTGGTGAAGGCCTGGCCGGTCGAGCCGATGGTCTATCTGGGTTTGGTGCTGGCCCTGCTGGCCGTTCGGGCCATCGGAAGTCCCGCGCGGGCATCCCGGTAGATGGATCTACATTTTGTGTTTTATGTGTCGTGGTGGCTATATGTAGGAATTTTTGAACCGAGTGGAAAAAAATCGGGCCGCAGGTGCGTTTTCCTCTTGCGGGTTTTTTGTGTGTTCCCTAGATAGCGGCTCACCGAAGCGGAACGGCGACGGTTTTTGGGGTTGGGTTGCGGCGGTGCTGCGGTTTGGCTCTGGGATTTGGAGATGGATTGAGGCGGGATCGCTGGGAGACTGGCGAGCTTGTTTCTTTTTGTCTTCATTGCTCTTTGACATTGATGATGATGAAGGGATATGCGGGCGGTTTGGTCGTTTTCGACGGCGGACCTGATGCATATCGGCTC
>NZ_OAOQ01000019.1 GCF_900207575.1 Cereibacter ovatus | reverse complement strand
GTCTCGCCAGTGGCCGCCTTCGCGAACTTGCGCTTCCACGCATAGAGCGAATGCAGGCTGACCCCGAGCCGCTCCGAAACCTCCTTGATCGGGTAGCCCCGCTCCGTGATCTGCGCGACCGCGTCACGCTTGAACTCGTCCGTGAAATTGCCTGTGCCCATCATGGCCTCCTTGCCTCAAAGTTAGCGAAGAAGGCGTCCAGGAAACATGGGGCTATTCACCCGGGACATGTACCGCTGCTGCAAAGTCCGCGGCAGTTCAATTGTGCACATCGTCCGTGGCGATCAGCTGCAATCTGGCCGCCGTTTTTCTAGGAGGCGCCCCCCTTCACGACGAGTTCGGAAAGCAGATCAGGCCTGGTGGGATCCGTGAGGAATGATCCGCAATCAACCTGGCGGCCGACATTGCCTGTCGAGATCGTTGCGGCAAGTCTGGATGTCCGGTGCGGGGATCCTGTTCTTCGGCTTCGATCCGGCGATCCGCAAGATCATCTACACAACGAATGCCATCGAGAGCCTGAACCGCGTGATCCGGAAGCCGATCAAGACGCGCGGCTCCTTCCCGACGGATGAGGCCGCAACCAAGCTGATCTACCTCGCCATCCGCAACCTCGAGAATGATGGTCGGAATGTCCGGGAATGGTTTGCGGCCCGCATCAGTTCGCCATAATCTTCATCTTCATCTTCATCTTCATCTTCGGCGAACGCTTCGACGCTTGAGTATCCCAAACCGCATGGACCGGCCGGATACACAAAGTTCAGGACACTCCCGACCGTGCTAGAGGACGATCCCTTCCGACAGTGACAGCGCGTCGTCCGGATCGACGCCGAGGTAGCGCACCGTGCTGTCCATCTTCGTGTGACCCAGCAGGAGCTGGACCGCCCACAGATTGCCCGTCTTCTTGTAGATCTGCGCAACCTTCGTCCGGCGGAGATCATCTCGGGGTTATTGATCCACCGATCGAGCGACAGGCGGGGGGTCTCGGTGATCTCGAACCGCACCGGCTTGTGCGTCTTGCTCTGCGTCACCGAGGCACGCTCCTTGACGCAGCCAGCGGCGTAGACGTCGTTGACCCTCAGGCGGACCAGATCGCAGCCTCTCAGCTTGCCGTCGATGGCCATGTTGCAGAGCGCAAGGTCACGATTGTTGTCGGCCATCTCGAGCCGGACGCGGACCCGATGCACGTCGTGGGCTGCCTCGATCAGCGGGCCGATCGGCCGCGCCTCGCAGAGCATCAGCGCATGGATCATTGCCCGGCCCTCCTGCCCGCAGCGGACGTGGTGCGGGCAATCTCACGCAATCCGGACGCCGCATCAGCCCAAGCTGAGTGACGGAAGACCGCCCGGGGCCGGAGCGGGCAGCGCATCCTTGGCCAGAGGGGCGCACTCCAGCGTAAAGAAGCCCGCGCGTTCATTCAGCATGACGGCCTGCGCCGACAGTTCCTCGGCGGTTCCCGACATCTGGTTGGCGGCGGCCGCGTTCTGTTGGGTCACCTGGTCCAGCTGCTGGATCGCCTTGTTGATCTGCTCGGATCCCAAGTTCTGCTCGCGACAGGCGGTCGAGATTTCACCCACCAGGTCGGCGGTGCGCTGGATATCCGGCACCAAATCCTGCAGCATCCGCCCAGCCTCCTCCGAGATGCTCAACGTCGAGCCCGACAGCGCGCCGATCTCGGTCGAGGCCTGCTGCGAGCGTTCGGCCAGCTTGCGCACCTCTGAGGCTACCACGGCAAAGCCCTTGCCATGCTGGCCCGCGCGGGCGGCCTCGATGGCGGCGTTCAGCGCCAACAGGTCGGTTTGGCGCGCGATTTCCTGCACGATCTGGATCTTGTCGGCAATTGTGCGCATGGCATCAACCGCATTGGCGACGGCCTGGCCGCTTTTCTCAGCGTTGGCGCTCGCCTTGCCGGCAATCTTCTCGGTCTCGGCGGCGTTTTCAGCGTTCTGGCGGATGTTAGCGAACATCTGCTCCATCGCGGCAGAGGCCTCCTCGGTGGCGGCCGCCTGCTCGGTCGAGCCTTGGCTGAGTTGCTCAGCCGTCGACGACAACTGCTGTGAGCCCGAGGCGACCTGACCCGAGCTGGAGACTACATCCCCCACGGTCTGACGCAGGGTCAGCGTCATCGTCTGCATCGCCCGCATCAGATCACCAATCTCGTCGCCCCGCTTTGTCGGGGGGAGGATGGTCTCCAGGCGTCCGTCGGCCAATCGCTGCATGGCCTGCGTCATGACCTCGACCGCCCGCGACACGGAACGGGCCCCCAGCCAGACGACAATAAAAGCCACGACCAGAAGGCCGAGGGTTATCGCGGCTGCCAGAGTTTGATCGTCTGCCAAAATTTCATTAATTCTGTCAATAGGCACGCCCGCATAAAGAACGCCGTGGATTCGTCCCGAATCATCAAAAACGGGCACATATACCGTCAGGTATTCCATTCCCAAGATGTTGGCCTGACCAGCGTAGGGTTCGCCGCGCAACATGGCAGCATGGGCGAGACCGGTTGGATCAAGAGCCGTTCCCACGGCCCGCGTGCCGTCAGGGCGCATGACGTTGGTCGTCATCCGAATAAACTGATTCTTTGCAACATCGAGCCTAAAGATCGTCGCGGTTTTCCCGGTTTGATCACCAACCGATTCAACCAGATCATGCTTTTCGAAATCGGGAATATTGTTCCAGACCGCCCGCGATATCACGCCATCAACTGAAATCTCATGATGGAAATCGGGGAACTTTGCCCCAATATTTGTTGCAAGCACCCGGAGCGTAATACGCTGCATCTCCTGGGCATTCTCGATCAGGTTGCTTCTTTGCGTAATACTAAGCGCGGTAACCAGCGTCACTGCGAGCAGAACCATCGGGATCAAATTAGTTAATGTGATCTTCTGTCTGAGAGACAGGCGAAGATTCAGTACCGACAACATCGAGCTCCATTCATGGATCAAGCTTGGATCTTAACTTTGGCCAATTCACTTGGCGTTACAGGCAACCTGGGCTCTGATGATGTGACCGCCCCCCGACGGCATCGAGGTACCAAGGTGGGTCTGCGACAAACCAGAGAGGAGAGCGGTCCTGTCGGGGATTACCAAGGTCGGGCGACGGGTGGCATCAACACCAAGCTGCATGCGTGGCCGATTCCGACGGGCGCCCCATCCGTTCCCTGAAGGTTCTTCAGTTGCTTTTCGTACTGTTCGCCGATATCGAGCGGGTTAGCCCGGAGCGCATCCTCCATCCCTCTCTTGGTGTTCTCGATCCAACCCTCGATCTCGGACGGCGGGAGAGCATGGGTCTGGCTGGCCTCCGCCACCGTCGTCTTGCACGGGATGATCTCCACCACGCGCGCCGTCGTGCGCTTCGCCGTCCAGCGTTTAAGCGGGTCGTCCATCATCACACTCATCACTACCTTATTCCTTGTAGCATGCGCCGATTTTCACTGGATCGATGCAGAGGTAGTTTCGGCCAGTCTTTTCGTTTCGGATGGCGACCTTTCGAAGGTGTTTGGAGGGTGCTGCAGGGCATTGATGATGTGACCGCCCCCCCGACGGCATGAATGTGCCAAGGTGGGTCTGCGACGATCCACAGAGGAGGCTGAGCGCCACGCGGATCCCCTCCTGCCCGCGAACTCCCGAACGTGCGAATGATCGGGTGTTTTCACGGGAGTGGCCATATTCCGGCTTCCGCCGGTCGATGCGCCGGGCACGGGCCGAAGTCTTCGAAACCCGACCGGCGCCAACAAGGTCAGCACCCGGCGTTGTCCGTCTTCAAGCCCCTCCGCAAATTGCCGGCCGTGTTGCGGGTCGGGGCGCTGTGCAGCGAAGCCCCCCGCCGGCCAATCACGCTCACCGGGCCGCGCAGGATCTGACGTTCCCGCGGCCTTGTCATGCGGACGTCACCAGAAGCGGCGAATGGTCGGGCATCTCTGTGATACAGGACGTCCGATGCCCTACAAACTTGCTGCCATGACCTCTGTCCTTGCTCTCGGCGTCGCCTTGCCCGCGGCCGCCGAGATCAGCTTCAACCGAATTGCAAGCTTTGCCACGACCCGGAACATGGCCGATGGCGAAGACCACGGCCGAACCTCGTCGGCCGAGATCGTCTCGGCTTCCGAGGACGGGCTGACGCTGGTCTACACCGACAGCCCGCTGCGGGCGATCGGGCTGATCGACATCACCGATCCGGCGGCGCCGAAGCCTTTGGGCACCATCGACATGGGCGGCGAGCCGACGACGGCGGTGATCCTTGGCGGCCGGGTCTTTGCCGCCGTCAACACCTCGGAAAGCCTGGCCGCGCCCTCGGGCAAGCTGGTGACGGTGGATATTGCCAGCCGCAGGGAAGTGGCCAGTTGCGATCTGGGCGGGCAGCCGGATTCGGTCGCCAAGGCGCCAGACGGGTCGTTCCTGGCCATCGCCATCGAGAACGAGCGCGACGAGGATGTGAACGACGGCGCGCTGCCGCAGATGCCGGCGGGCTATGTGGTGAAGCTGCCGATTCGTGACGGTGCGGCCGATTGCGCCGCCCTGCAAAAGATCGACCTGACCGGCCTTGCCGCCATCGCCCCGGAAGATCCCGAACCCGAGTTCGTCTCGGTCAACGCGGTGGGCGAGATCGCCGTCACCCTGCAAGAGAACAACGAGATCGTGGTGATCGGTGCCGATGGCGCGATCAGCCATTTCCCTGCCGGCGCCGTCGACCTGGTCGGCATCGACACGAAGAAGAACGGCGCCCTGGATTTCACCGGCAGCCAGCCGGGCCGCCTGCGCGAGCCTGACGGCATCAAATGGATCGACACCGACCATTTCGCCAGCGCCAACGAAGGCGACTGGAAGGGCGGCGCGCGCGGCTGGACCATCTTCCGCAAGGACGGCACCGTTGTGTGGGAGTCGGGCGCAAGCCTTGAACGCGCCATCGCCGCGATCGGCCATTACCCCGAGCACCGTTCAGGATCGAAAGGGGTCGAGATCGAGTCGGTCGAGGTCGCGACGTTTGACGGCACGCCCATGGCTTTCGTCGCCTCGGAACGCGCCTCTGTCGTTGCGGTCTATGACCTGAGCGACCTGTCCAACCCGAAGCTTCTGCAACTGCTGCCCTCGGGGGTTTCGCCGGAAGGGCTGGTGGCGATTCCATCGCGCAACCTGCTGGTGACCGCGAACGAGGCCGACCTGCGCGAGGATGGCCTTGCCCCGGCGCATGTGATGATCTTTGATCGTGCCGAGGGCGCCCCGGCCTATCCGATGATCACCTCGGACGGGTCCGATCCGCTGATCGGCTGGGGCGCGCTGTCCGGCCTTGCCGCCGGCGAAAGGGCGGGGGAACTGTTCGCCGTGTCCGACAGCGTCTTCGGCATGGCCCCGACAATCTACCGGATCGACGCCACGCAAAAGCCCGCGCGGATCGTGGACAGCCTGCCGGTCCTGCGCGCGGGTCAGCCGGCGCAGAAGCTGGATCTGGAAGGCATCGCGCTGGATGGCCAGGGTGGCTTCTGGCTTGCCTCCGAGGGGCGCAGTGACAAGCTGGTTCCGCATGCGATTTACCATGTGGATGGCAAAGGCGAGATCACGGAAGAGATCGCACTTCCCGCCGGGCTGCTGTCGGGCGAAACGCGCTTTGGCTTCGAGGGGATCGCCCGCGCAGGCGACGTGCTCTGGATGGCGGTTCAGCGCGAATGGACGGACGATCCCAGAGGTCAGGTGAAGCTTCTGGCCTATGACACCGCGGCCGAAAGCTGGGGCGCGGTGCGCTATCCGCTGGATGCGCCGACCGAAGGCGCCTGGATGGGCCTGTCCGAGATCACGTTTCAGGGCGACTGGGCCTATCTGATCGAGCGCGACAACCAGATCGCTGACAAGGCGGCGGTGAAGATGCTGACCCGCGTCGCGCTGGCCGACCTGAAGCCCGCGCCGCTGGGGGGCGATCTTCCCCTTGTCACGAAAGAGGTGGTGCGCGACCTGATCCCCGACCTTCAGGCACTGAACGGCTATGTGGTGGACAAGGTCGAGGGCTTTGCCATTGATGCCGCCGGCGAAGGCTGGGTCGTGACCGACAACGACGGCACCGACGACAGTTCGGGCGAGACGCTGTTCCGGTCGGTCGGCAAGATCGAGTGACCGCCGCACAAGGCGCCGCTGCAAGACCCACGCCGGAGCCCTTTCCGGCGTGGCCTTCGCCACGCTGACGAACGCCGTGACGCGCAGGATCTGGCGCCGAACCGCAAGGCAGGGTGGAAGGTGGCGCGACGGCTTGACAACCGACGGGGGCGCCGCTGCAATCGGCAGACAGGCTCGGCGCGGCGGGTGCTTCAGGAGGTGGACGCCCGCGCCATCGACCGCGTGGCCCGGCTGGTCGTCAGTCTCGGACGGATGCTCTGAGCCGTCTGACAAGGTGCCCAATTTGGGCAGGCGCCCCGTTTCCCACGACAAGGCGTCGCTTTTCTCCTCTGCCTGATGAACGGGGGATTTGCCATGCTGGACATGAACAGGTTTCGCCTTGACGGCCGGACGGTGATCGTCACCGGCGGCCAAGCGGGGATCGGGTCCGCGATCGCGCAGCTTTTCGCGACGGCGGGGGCGGCGGTTGTGGTGTCGGACCTGAACGGGGATACGGGCAAAGGCCGTGGCCAGCGCGATCCCCAAGGCCACCGCATCCGCCTGAACCTTAAGCCGACCAAGCGTCTCGACCTGTTCCTGCACCGCCCAGACCATTCTGGCCACCGCCCCGGGGCGGCCGTGATCTGAACGGCATCCGGCCACCCGTCGCTTTCGGTGCGGGAACCAAGCCGATCGGGCGGGGAATGCGGCCTGTCACGCCCGGGCCTTGATGGCACCACCTGACTGGTGACGACCGGCCCGGCCTGGCGGATACTGCCCGGGTGGCAGCCGAGACAGAACCCGCTGGTTTTGTTGAAGACAACGCAGACCCACGCGCTTGCGCGAACGTCCGCTTTCGCCAATCCGTGCCGGGCGACCATATCGCCGTCCCGCAGGTCAAGCATCCGGTATCCGTCCTTTTTCCGAACCCGGCCCGTCTTTTCCAGCGCGTTCGGTTTGCGCGCGAAACCGTGCGCCGCAATCGGGATGGAGCGCGCGACATGGCCGGCAAGACCGTGGCCATGTCGCGCGGCGCATCGCGTCCTGCGTCTTGTCGGGTGTCCGGATCGGCGCAGCTCGTCTGCGCCGTGACCTGTGGGGGCGGGCCCCACAGGTCACGGCGTCGCTGATCGTTCAGATCACGCCCAACATCCGCATCGCCTCGGCGACCCGGACGAAACCGGCGATGTTGGCGCCCAGCACATAATCGCCCGGTGCACCGTATTCCTCGGCGGTTTCGTGACAGGTGTCGTGGATATTGCGCATGATCGTCGCCAGCCGTTCTTCGGTCTTTTCAAAGCTCCAGCTGTCGCGGCTGGCGTTCTGCTGCATCTCGAGCGCCGAGGTGGCCACGCCGCCCGCATTGGCGGCCTTGCCGGGCGCAAAGAGGACACCGGCTTCCTGGAAGATCCGCACCGCCTCGGGGGTCGAGGGCATGTTGGCGCCTTCACCCACCGCGATCACGCCGTTCGCGACCAGCGCGCGGGCGCCCTTGCCGGACAGTTCGTTCTGCGTGGCCGAGGGCATGGCCACCTGACACGGGACGTCCCAGATCGACCCCTTGTCAGAGGGGATGAAATGCACCTGCGAACCGCGACGGCGCGCGTATTCCGAGATACGCTCGCGCCGGACGTTCTTGACCTCTTTCAGCAGGTCGAGGTCGATACCAGCATCGTCCACCACATAGCCGCTCGAGTCGGAGCAGGCGATGACCTTGCCGCCGAACGACTGGACCTTCTCGATGGTGTAGATCGCCACGTTGCCAGAGCCGGAGACGGTGACCGTCTTGCCGTCGAAATCCGTGCCACGCTTTTGTAGCATCGCCTGCACGAAATAGGTGTTGCCATAGCCCGTCGCCTCGGTCCGGGCGCGCGAACCGCCGTAAGCCAGCGCCTTGCCGGTGAAGACGCCGGCCTCGAAGCGGTTGTTCAGACGCTTGTACTGGCCGAACATATAGCCGATCTCGCGCCCGCCCACGCCGATATCCCCCGCCGGCACGTCGGTCTGGTCGCCCAGATGGCGGTGCAGTTCGGTCATCAGCGACTGACAGAAGCGCATGATCTCGCCATCGGACCGACCCTTGGGGTCGAAATCCGAACCGCCCTTGCCGCCGCCGATCGGCATTCCGGTCAGGGCATTCTTGAAGGTCTGTTCGAAGCCGAGGAACTTGATGATCCCGACATTGACCGAAGGATGGAACCGCATCCCGCCCTTGTAGGGGCCAAGAGCCGAGTTGAACTGCACGCGGAAGCCGCGATTGATCTGGACCTTGCCATGATCATCCACCCACGGGATGCGGAAGATGATCTGCCGCTCTGGCTCGCAGATCCGCTCGATCAGTGCAAGGTCCAGGTAATGCGGATGCTTCGCCACCACGCGGCCAAGGCTTTCCAGCACCTCATGCACCGCCTGATGAAACTCTGGCTCTCCGGCATTGCGCCGGACCACTTCCGCAAAGATAGGCTGTAACTTTTCGTCAATACCCGTCATGGCTTTTCCTTTGTCAACTTTCCGCCAGCCAATACCGCATAAACCATGAGCGTTGAAGGTGACATGTGCCAAAATTTTGACCACTAATAGAAGCGGGCCGTGGGTGCGGTCAGTGAACCGGCTGCCCGCAAGCGGTGAACCATCCAGCGGCCGAGACGGGCGGGGCCTTGCCCATGACGGCGGCAATGTCGCGCACCCGCGGGCCTTGACGCACAGGACACAAAGTCCGCTTTCGGGGCCGCGCGGGGGGATGCGATCGACGGGGCCGGCAAGACCCTCGCCCCCGGGATCAGAGGGGCGTAAGGAAAAGAGGCAAAGGGCGCGGCCTCGTGACGGGGAGCACTGTTGCCATTCTGGCGCGGACCGTGCCCCTTTGCCAGCCGCGCGCCCAAGCCGCCTTGGACCGCCGCACCCGAGGTTGTAACATGCCCCACGACCGTCGCAACCACAGCCCAAGGAGAGGACATGTCAGAGCTTGCATCCCTTCGGGCCGGGGCCGTCTGAGCGGGACACCCGCCGCCGCCCCGCCCGCCTGAACGTCACCGGCGCCCCCGGCGCCTGTTCTTCAGTGTCCATGCGAGGGCTATTCCTTGACCCCATCCTTCACGCTCGCCGATCTCGGCTGGGCTTCCGACTTCCTGCGCCAGCTCGACCTTCAGGAACTGGCGGCCACCCCCTGCCGCATCGCGGCCGTCCACCGCAGCCGTGTCGAGGCGCTTTCGGCCGCCGGCCCGCTGTCGCTGACACCGCCTTCCGGCGTCTCCACCGGCGAGATCGCCGTGGGCGACTGGGCGCTCTGCGACGGCACGCGGCTGCTGCGCCTTCTTGACCGCCGAAGCAGCCTATCGCGCCGCGCGGCGGGCACCGGGGCGGCGCGGCAACTGATCGCCGCGAATGTCGACACGCTGTTCGTCGTCACCTCCTGCAACGCCGACTTCAATCCGGCGCGGCTGGAACGCTACCTTGCGCTTGCCCACTCGGCCGGGGTCGAGGCGGTGATCCTGCTGACCAAGGCGGATCTTGCGCCCGACCCCGAGGCATGGCGCGCGCGGGCCGAGGCGGTTGACCGCCGCGTTGCCGTGCAACTGATCGACGCCACCGCGCCCGAGGTCGCCGTTTCGCTTGCCGACTGGTGCCGCAAGGGGCAGACGGTCGCGCTGGCGGGATCTTCGGGCGTCGGCAAGACCACGCTTGCCAATGCGCTGACCGGCGCGGCCGAGGCCACGGCGCCGATCCGCGACGACGACGCCAAGGGGCGCCACACCACGACGGGCCGCCACCTGCGCCCCATCACGGGCGGAGGCTGGCTGATCGACACGCCCGGCATGCGCGAGTTGCGCCTGACCGACGCGAAAGACGGCATCGCCACGGTCTTCGACGACATCGACGCTCTGGCGCGGGCCTGCCGCTTTGCCAACTGCCTTCACCTGCAAGAGCCGGGCTGCGCGGTGCAGGCAGCCCTGACCGACGGACGGCTTGATCCCGGCCGCCTCGCCCGGTGGGAGAAGCTCCGGCGCGAGGACCGGCACAACTCGGCAACGCTGGCCGAGGCGCACGCCCGCGACCGCGCTTTCGGCCGCATGGTCCGCGAGGTGCTGCGCGACAAGAACCGCCGTCGCGGCGACAGTTGACAATCGGGCTGCGGGCGGCTGCATCGCCCGCAGTCCCTTCACGGCCTGCGCGGTTGACAGCGCCCCCCGTCGGGCGATGCCGGCCCCGTATCATCCGGATGGCCTCATCGCCCGCCATCTTGCCCCGTCGGCGGTCATAAGACGTTCTGGTTTCGGGACAGCCGGGCCGGCGGCGGATGCATCGGCCCGGCGGACGGGTTCCCGAAATGCGGGTTTGCACGGTCATGCCTTTCCGGCCTTGCGCCGAGGCGATGACAGCGCCGGCAAGAACCGGAGGTCTGACAAAACGGAACGTCTGGCCCCTGCGCCCGGCCGGCAGGTGCGACGATCCGCGACATTGACCGATCGTGCGGCCGGATGCAGCACTTGGCTACCCTCGCATCCATTGTGCGGGATCTTCGGCACCCGGCAGATCGGCGGGACAGTCAGGACAAACCCTTCCGCGAGCGATCTGTTCATGATCCGGCTTCCAGGAGAACGTCCATGAACGTTGCATGTGCGCCCACCAGAACACCGCTTGAAAGCAGACTGCCCTACGCCACTCCGACTGTCCGGGTCTCGGAGATCCTGGCTGGAAGCGAGTCCGCCTCGAACGGCAATTATCCAAGTCCCAACGAGCCCTGCGACTGCGGCCAGCCACAACCCCCCGGCAATTATCCCAGCCCGAACAGCCCCTGCGACTGCAAATAGGGTTGGGCGCACCGCGCCGGCATCACATCGCCCGGCATCTTGATTGCCCGCGCCGCGACATTCGCCCTGCACGCCGCGTCAGCGGGGCGAATGTCGGTTGCCGTCCGGGCGCATCGTCGATCGGAGGAACGGCCATCAGACAGCAGGACGGTTTTCGGGTGCGCAGCATCGGCAGCGATCACCTTCTTGTTCCTCTCGGGGCCCGCACCCGCGAGGTCAGGGGCCTTGTGGTTCTGAACGAACCGGCCCGGTTCATGTGGGATCTTCTGGCCGAGGAATGCTGCGTCGAGGATCTGGCGGCGGCGCTGACGGCCCGGTTCAATGTGAACGCCGACCGCGCGCGTGCGGATGCCGCTGCCTTTGTCGAGGAAATCTCGCAGATCGGGTTGCTTCGGCCATGAGCCCGCACCCCGAAGGCCATGTCACGATGGTCAAGGCCCTGCAACGGCGGGCAGCGGGGCTGCGTCAGCCGGTCAGCGGCCTGTTCGAACTGACCGAACGCTGCAACCTTGCCTGCGGGATGTGCTATGTGCGCCAGCCTGCCAACGATGCGGCCCACCGCGCCCGTGAACTTCCCGCGGCCGACTGGGTGTCCCTGGCGCAAGAGGCCGCGGATGCTGGCATGATCTTTCTCTTGCTGACCGGAGGCGAGGTCTTCCTGCGGCGCGACTTCTTCGACATCTACGCACCTTTGACGCGGATGGGGCTGATCCTTACACTTTTCACCAACGGCACGCGGGTCACCGACCGGATCGCGGCACGCCTGGCCGAGGCACCGCCGCAGATGACCCAGATCACCCTTTACGGGGCAAGTGCGGCAACCTACGGCGCGGTGACGGGCGTGCCCGAGGCGTTCGACCACTGCCGCGCGGGCATCGAGGCGCTGCTGCGCCATGGGGTTCCGCTGGAACTCAAGACGACGATCACGCGGCAGAACCGGGACGATCTCGAACCGATGCGGCAGATGGCGCGCGACTGGGGACTGTCGCTGGCGGCGAACTGGATGCTCATGCAGCGGCGCGACGGGGCGGCCTGCGGCGCCGAAGAGTGCCGGCTTTCGCCGCAGGATTGTGCGGCACTTGCCGCCATCGAACGCCCCGGCACGCTTGCGGCCATGTCGGCGACGGGTTCCGGCAACCTGTCCGGGGATAGCGCGTGCTTTGCCTGTCAGGTCGGAAAATCCTCGTTTGCGATCAACTCTTTCGGCAGGATGCTGCCCTGCCTGAATCTTGACCGGCCGGCCCTTGAGCCGCGCGAGACCGGCTTTTCAATGGCGTGGCGGCAGCTTCAGAGCCATGTGGATGCCGCACCCCCGGTCGATCCGGAATGTGCGTCCTGCGAAGCCGCCGCTCACTGCCCCCGCTGCCCGGCGTGGTCGGTGACCGAGACCGGCTCGCTGACGGCGCCGGCCCGTTATCTCTGCGATCTGATGCAGGCGAAACGCGATCTGGCCGCGCGGCAGGCGGAAGGGGGCGCTGTCCCGACATCGCCTGTGGCGGCCCCGGACGTATGAAGGCGTCCATCTGCGCGCCCGGGAAACCGGGTCGCAGGCCAGGGCGGGCAGCAAAGGCTGGACCATCTTCCAAAACCATCCATGACCTCACGCGGCCCATGGCTGACACCCGCCCGCCGTGGTCTGCTTCGATCTGGTGGAAGCAGACCGGCAAACGCAGGCAGCCGCGCGAAGCACCGGGACATCTGTCCACCACTCGGGCGGCAGCATGCGATCCATGATCGCATGCGCCTTTTTCTCGTCACCACAGCTGCTAAGATGAACGTGTCCCCATTTGAAGGTAAGGGCACATGTAAAGTGTCGGTTTCGGTGTCGGTTTCGGTTCCCATCCCAAAGCCCGGTCCACAGGCATGGATCGCCGCGGTCTGGACAGGTGATCCAAGGTGCTTTGGCTATCACGATTCCTTTTTTCGTGACATCGGCGCACCGAAATCGCCGCGGCCTGATCCATGGGTCATCTTGGGTGCATTCCTTGCCGTCGTCACGCTCCGCCTTATCGTGCCCGGCCCGTTCGCACGGTTTGCGGATCAGGCCGTCAAGCTGCGTCCGGCGCATCGTGCCGTCGGCAAGGGGCCTGATCCGCGCCACGCCATGGTGACCGCGGGAATGGCCGCCCTGTGCGGCAGCCGGATCGCCGCAGCGATCCGGCGCCACGGACAAGCCCGGCACGCCAGCACCATCGCCCATGCGGCGCAAGCATGAGGCGCCCGGCCCTCTCACTCGCTTTCGCGCCGGATCAGCCGTCGCCTCGCCACGCGGACATTCTTGTGGCCATGGGGAATGCGCCCCCTTGCCGTGTCCGGTTCGAAAGCGACGGCCCCCCGCTTCGGCGGTCCGGTGATGCGCTTTTGTGCCTGGGCCTTATCCCGGCGATGGAGGTCGATGCCCCGCTTCACATCAGCCCCCCGCCCGGGCCGGCGCTTGCAAATCGCGTGGGCGAGATCGTCACCCTTCTGAGGCGCTGGTATCCGGGGCTGTCGCCCCTCATCTGGTCAGCGACCGGGAACCCGTCACCACCGCCGAAAGGCCGGGGGACCGCGCTGTTCTTTTCCGGTGGGGTCGACTCTTCATATTCCCTGGACCTTGATCGCGCCCGGATCGACACGCTGATAACCCTTGTGGGCGCCGATGTTCCCGCGACCGAAACCGATCGCGTCACGCGCCTTGCCGCCACCACTCGCGCGGTGGCACAGGCGGAAGGCATGCGGCACGTCCTGATCACGACCGATATCCGCGCCGTCTTTGACAGTATGATCGGCTGGGTGGAATATCATGGTGCGGTGCTTGCCGCCGTAGCGCATATGCTTGGCGATGAAATCGGCCATGCCCTCATCGCATCTTCGGCGGATGAGGCGACATATCTCCGCCCATGGGGAACGCATCCCGACCTCGACCCGCTCTGGGGTTCAGAGACGGTGGCCTGCGTGCATCACGCGCTTGCCCCGCGGTTTTCCAAGATCGCCCGTATCCTTGACAAGCCGCATCTGATGGCGGGGCTGCGGGTCTGCGACTACGACGATGCCAATTGCGGAACCTGCCCGGATTGCGTGTTCATGCTGAATGCGCTGGCGGTTCTTGACGGGTTCGACCGCGCCCCGACCTATGACAGGGCGGACTTTGTCGACGGACGGGTGATTGCCGATGGGCGCGGGACACGGACCGATCTGCTGGATATGCGCGCGGCGGCCGTGGCCAACCGCAGGCCGACGGATCTGCCGCACGCCATCGACCGCGCCATCGCGGCGTTTGACCGTCGCGACCGGCTGACGCGGGCGCTGGCACTTGAAACGCTGCACCGAAAGTTCAAGCGATGGAAGCGGCGGCGCCGTTACCTGAGGGCTGCCGCCGCGCCTTCGGAAAACTTGCGCCGGTAGGGCCGCTTGCGGCTGGTGCTGAACCCCGAACCCGCCGTGTGATCGTGCGGCTTCCCACGGTGCCGATGGCCCCGACGGCAGGATCGTGCACGCCACCATCCTGCGCGCAAATGCAGACGACGTGGACAATCCCCTTCGCGGCGGGTCACAGCGCATTTGCCCATCGCCCCGGGGTGACGAGCGGTGCCTCCTTGGTCGATGGACAGCCCCATTCGACTCGCGATACCGTGCAACGCATGATCACGCTTGCCGAACTCGTGCCCGAAGACACCTTCATCGCGCCGCGGCTTTTGGAAGAGATGCAGCCGGGATCGCCTTTCGTCGGACAGCAGGCCGAAGCGTTGAGCGGCGCACTTCTGGCGGTTTGTGGAAGTCTGCCCATTCTGGCGCACGAGGCGGCCTCGACCGCACCGCTGCTGGATGCAATCGCAGCTTCAGGTCTTTCGCCGCCGACGGCTGTCGACCGCTTCGACAGCCGGGACGGGTATGTGGCCCGCGTCTGCGAACGGATGGCGCAGGGGGGACGCGCATGGTTCACCTGTCCCGTGCCCCTCGGTCTCTTTCCCGACGAACCGATAGTTGTGCCGCCGTCCCTGATCGCCGATCTGAACCTGCGCAGCGCGATCGACCGCTTGGTTCCGCCGGAAAACCGCACGAAGCGCCGGGTCATCGAGGGGCGGGCAGATGTTGCGCAGGCGCTGGCGGCACTGCGGCCGGGCCTTGTCGTGAAGGACGCCCGGTTGCCGTCATCCTCTGGCGGAGCCGGGGTCTGGGTTCTTCGCCGGAAGCGGCATGTCACCCGTGCCCGCACGGGTCTGGCCGGCGCGGATCGTATCGTGATCGAGGCGCGCGTTCCCTACACCGCCAATTTCTGTGTTCAATGCACCTGTGCCGGCAAGAACGAGGTCGCGTTCCTTGGTTCAAGCATGCAGCGCACAAGAGCCTCTGGCATCTACCTCGGGAACAGGTTTGACCCGGCGGCGCAGCCGTCGTCCGAGACATGCGCACTGGCCCTGACGATCGCTGCCGCAGCGGCGCAGCTTGGCTACCGCGGTATCGCGGGCTTTGATATTCTTGAACGCGAGGATGGACCGCCAGTCGCGATCGACCTCAATTTCCGTCCGAATGCCAGCACGCCATTCCTGATGGCCTTCGGTGCCCTTGGGGCAGCACGCGGATTTGATATGGCCGACCTGATCTTTGCGACATCCGACACGCCTTCCCGCGTGCTTCTCGCCCGGCTCTGGCCACTGATTCACGAAGGCTGGCTTGTCGTTCTGGGCCTTTTCGATCCGCAGGTGGCCAGCATGCCCAACGGGCCCACCAATATGCGTCTGATGGTGATGGGGCGGGATCTGAACGAGATCCAGCGCCACCGCAAGACACTTCGGCGGGCGGGGCTGGCGCTGGCAGATGAAAGACTGTCCCCCGTCCAACGCATTGCCAGGCGACTGAGAAGGTTCATGCCATGACGCTCATCCTCCGCCTGTCGACCACGCTGGACGAGGTCTCTGGCCAAGCGGACCAGTGGAACGCACTTGCGGACAGGCTCGGTGCGACGGCGATTTTCCATGACGCGGCGGCCACACTGGCAAACCTGACGGTTCAGATGGCCAAGTGCCGCGCCAGCCCGTTTGTGCTGACCGTGTTCGAGGGCGAAACGATGATCGCCGCCGCCCCCATGGTCTGGGGTCAGGGTTGGATTGGCCTTGGCGTTCTCCATTGGGCCGACAGCGACACTCCGCTTTACTCTGATCTCTTGTGCCGGCCCGACCGCGAGAAAGACGTCTTTCCGCTTCTGGCAAAAGGGCTTCTGGCGCAGCCCGGCCTTCGCAAGCTGAAGGTGGACTACGTTCCCGACGACAGCGCACTGGCGCGTTTCTGTGCCTTTCTCGGCGCAGAGCCAGGCTGTCCGGTGCCGACACCCCATATAGATCTTTCGATGGGGCCGGTCCTGGACCGCTTGTCCCCGCGGCGGCGCAAGGATTTGCGCAACTACCGCCGCAAACTTGAGGCGATGGGGCCGGTTACCTTCGAGCAACACAGAACCCCCGAAGACCTGGCGGAACTGGTGGCCTGGATTTTCCGGTTCAAGCGCAGCAAGCTGGCCGACCACGATGGCGCCAACTGGATCCAACGCCCGCAGACCGAGCACTACTTTCGTGATCTTGCGATGCGGCTGGCCGCGCAGGGTCGTGCGCTTGGCCATCGCCTGCGTGTGGGCGATCAGACCGCAGCCGCCAGCCTGACATTCCGGCGCGGGGATACGGCATTCTACTCGAAGATCGCCTACGATCCCTGTTTCGCCGCCGGCTCTCCGGGATGGCACGAGCTTCTGGCTCTTTCCGAATGCCTCAGGGCTGATGGCGTTCATCTTTTCGACCTGATGATCGGCACCGGCTTCGTCAAGGAAAAGATAGCGAGCGGCGCCAATGTCATGCGCAGCTGGCGGTTGAAGGTGAATCCGTTGACCGCTTTTCTACCCCGAACCGGATCACGGGCGTATCGTCGATCGGCGCCAGCCCCATGAACTGGTCTACAAGGCGGGCGGCCTGCGCAGGTGACGACAAAGGATCGAAGCGGCGTGACGCCGGACTTGGGGATCTCTCGGGCCATGGGCCGCAACCGGAAGCCGCGCGTCAGGCGATCATCCCCGCGCTCGTTGGCGATGCGGCCGGCGGGAAGGTGCGGATGGGTTCGAAAGCCACCCGCGCGGCACAGTGTTCGCTGCACGGGTTCGTCCGGTGCATTTACATGCACGGCGCAATCGTATCGGAACTTCGGATTTCGATTATGGACGACAATACCGCGTTTTTGTAGATAAGATCAGGTTGCTCGATCCGCGGCGGATGGTTAGATCGTTGCACAACGCTCGCATTTCGGCCCTTCTGATGCGAGCCGACAGAAGTTCCCTTTTCCCGATCCCGGAGGATTGTCGTGACCGAGTTGGAGCCCGTTCTTCCCGTACTGGTCGTGCTCGACCTGGCCTCGGCGGTGGTCTTTGCCATCACCGGCGCGCTGGTCGCCTCGCGCAAGCAGATGGACATCGTGGGCTTTCTCTGGCTCGGGATGGTGACCGGCGTCGGCGGCGGCACGCTGCGCGACCTGCTGCTGGGCGTGCCGGTGTTCTGGGTCGTGAACCCCTTGCCGGTGGCGCTCTGCCTTGGGGCGGCGGGGCTGGTGCATTTCTCGGCCCATCTCGTTCATTCGCGCTACCGGCTGCTGCTTTATCTCGACGCCTTCGGGATGGCGCTGGTCACGATCGCGGGCACGGCCAAGGGCCTGGACGCCGGGGCAAGTCCGCTTGTCGCCATGGTGATGGGGGTCATCACCGCAGCCGTTGGTGGCATCCTGCGCGATACGCTTGGGCAGGAGCCCTCGATCCTCTTGCGGCGCGAGGTTTATGTGTCGGCCTCGGCGGCAGGGTCGCTGCTGTTCATCCTTGCCCTTGCTGCGGACCTGCCTCGGCTTTGGGCGATGGGGGCGGGACTGGTCGCCGCCTTCGTCATCCGCAGCCTTGCGATCCGCTTCGACTGGGCGCTGCCCGTCTATCGCGCCCGCCCCGGCCGCACTCCGGGCGCGCACGGCGAGGTGGAATAGCGCCCACCCGGGGCATGAAACGCGAAAGGCCCGGCGGTGACGCCGGGCCTTTGCCGTATCAAAGGATGTCAGGCCAGATACCCTTGCACAAGCGCCACCCAGTAGGCCGCGCCGATCGGCAGGTTCGTCTTGTCGAACATATATTCCGGGTGGTGGACCATCTTCGTGTCGCCGTTGCCGATCAGGCAGTAGGTGCCCTTTTTCTGCTGTAGCATGAAGGCGAAATCCTCGGAGCCGAGATAGGTCGGGCCGGGGTGATGCACCACCTCTTCGCCGAAGGCCGCGCGGGCGATGGCCGCGGCGCGGGCGGTCTCGGCCGGGTCGTTGACGAGAACCGCCCCCGGCTGGCCCTCGCGGATCTCGTAGCTGCAATCATAGCATTCGGCCTGCGTGCGGGTGATCGAACGGACCTTGCCCAGAACCAGGTCGCGATCCTCGGGCGTGGTGGTGCGGATCGACAGGCGCAGCGTCGCGGTCTGCGCGATCACGTTGCCGGCGTTGCCCGACAGGAAAGCCCCCACCGTCACCACGGCGCGATGCTGCGGCGCCACGTTCCGCGCCACGATGGTCTGTAGCGCCATCACCAGCGAGGCGCCCGCCACCACCGGATCGATTGACAGTTCCGGCATCGAGCCATGGCCGCCCTTGCCGGTCAACTCGATCTCCCAGTTGTCCACCGCGGCCATCATGTCGCCATCGGCGAAATAGAACTCGCCGGGTTTCAGGCCGGGCATGTTGTGCATCCCGAAGACCGCATCCATGGGAAAGCGGGTGAACAGCCCGTCGCGGATCATGGCGGGCGCGCCCTGCATGGTTTCTTCGGCCGGCTGGAAGATCAGCCGCACCGTGCCGTTGAAGGCGCGGGTGCGGGCAAGGTGCTGCGCCGCGCCCAGAAGCATCGCGGTGTGGCCGTCGTGGCCGCAAAGATGGGCGACGCCGGGCACGGTGCTCTGGTAGGTAAGGCTGTTGACCTCCTGGATCGGCAGCGCGTCGAAATCGGCGCGCAGGCCGATCGCCTTGCCGCTGCTGCCCACGGTCATCGAGGCGACGATGCCGTGCCGGCCCACGCCGGTCTCGACCTCATAGCCCCAGCCGCGCAGCTTGTCAGCGATGAAGGCGGCGGTTTTGTCCTCGTGCATCGAAAGCTCGGGGTGGCGGTGCATGTGTTCGAACCACTCGGACATCTCGCCCTGGGCGGCTTCAAGTTCTTTCCGGATCGCAATCATGGCGAATTTCCTTGTCTGGAAGGGGGCTGCGTGCAGCCCGAAGGGGTCAGGCCTGGGCCGGCGCCTTGCGCGCGGCGGGGACGGTCAGCAGGATCGTCAGGATCGCGACGGCCACCATCAGCAGGTTGAAGCCAAGCGCGATCATCGCCGCTTCACGGGTGGCAAGGTTGTCCTGCCGGCCGACGAAGGTGATCACGCCTTCAAGCCAGCTGATGCCGTCGGTATCGGCCTTCAGCGCGGTGAAGATCGCGGCCGACAGCGCCACCCCGAACGAGCCACCCAGCGACGAGGCCATCTTGTAGATGCCCGCGCCCGCACCCGCCTGCTCGGCCGGAAGGTTGGACAGCGCGGCGTCAGTCGAGGGCGTGGCGTAGAAGGCAAGGCCAAGACCCAGCAGGATGTACGAGATCACCACGAGGATCTTGTAATCGCCAAGCATCAGGTTCGTCGGCATCAGCAGCAGGATCGACAGACCCGAGATCAGGCAACCCCAGATCATCGGCTTGCGCGCCCCGAACCGTTGCAACAGCTTTTCGCCGACCCGGATGAAAGCCACGATGGTGATCGCATAGCCAAGCGTCAGAAGACCCGCCGCCTGCGCGGTCATCGCGCCACCCATCTGCAACAGCAGCATCGAGACGATGATCGCCCCCGCGATGCCATTCAGCATGAAGTTCGAGATCGTGGCCCCGGTGTAGATCCGGTTGTCGAACAGGCGGAAGTTGACGAAGGCCTGCGGATTGCCGCTTTCGGTGCGGAAGAAGATGATGCCGAAGATCACCGCGACCGCCGTCAGGCCCAAGGTGGCCGGGCTGGTCCAGCCCATCTTGCTGGCCTGGGTCGCCACGATCTGAAGCGCCACCATCGCCAAGAGGAACGAGCCGATACCCACCACGTCAAGCTTGTAGTCGCCCTTGGTCTCGGCCTTGCTTTCGGGGGTGCCGCGCACCATGAAAAAGCCGATCAGCGCCACGACCGCCGAGATGATGAAGATGTAGCGCCAGCCGACGTTCGAGGCCATGAGCCCGCCGAAAAGCGCGGCAAAGCCCGATCCGCCCCACGACCCCATCGACCACAGGCTGATGGCACGCTGCCGCTCGGCGCCGTCCCAGTAGGTCTTCACCAGCGCAAGGCTGGCCGGCATGATGCAGGCGGCCGAGAGGCCCTGAAAGATCCGGCCCGCCATCAGGAAGGTCGAGCCCATGGCGCCGGTGGGCGCGAGACCCACAAGCAGCGATCCGATGATCGACAGGATGAACCCCCAAAGAACGACCCGGACGCGGCCGACCCGGTCGGCCAGCCCGCCGACGACGACGATGAAGATCCCTGAAAACAGCGCCGTGATCGAGACGGCGATGTTCATCAGGCTTTGCTCGATGCCCAGATCCTCGGCCATCTTCGGCGCGATGTTGAGCGTGGTCTGGGCGAACAGCCAGAAGGCCAGAACCCCCAGGATGATGCCGTACAGCAGGCGGTCGGTGCCCCTGTAGGCCGGTATGGATGAGTTACTCATCATGCTTCCCCAATGCTGAAATGCCATCCACGAAGTTTCCGGGGGGACATGGTGCCGGAAGGACAGAGGACAGGATGAACCTGCGGACGCTTCGTGTTGTGATCCCAGCCTGCCCTTGCCGCGGCATCCTGTCATTGATTGAGATCAAATTGCGTTCACAATGCAACTATTGCTGTTTGCCACTAAAGTGTCGAGCATCGAAGGGCGGACAGGCGCATCCCAGGAAAACGGCGCCAATTCCCAAGAACGCCGCGGGCGGCGCCGCAAGGTGTGCATGCTTTCGGACCCGCGGCCGGAAGAATTTGCGCGGTTCCACTGTTGCATCTTGATATCATTCGGTTAGTTCTGGCAGTTGACTGTCCCGCTTCAGGATCTGCCATGCCCTCGATGCACGCAACGGAACGCTTCACCTACCGGCTCGACGCCATCGCCCACCGCGCCATCGCGTCGAACGACGACCTGTTCGTGCGAGAGACGGGACTTACGATCCTTGAGGTGCGCCTGCTGCGGATGATCGACGACGACCCCGGCACCAGCTTCGTCGAGATCAGCCAGCGAATCGCGGTCGAGCGGACCAAGATCTCGCGGATGCTGCAACGGCTTTTGTCGATGGAGCTGATCCGCCGCGAGAACGCGCGCAACGACGCACGGAAGTTCCGGCTGTTCACGACAGAGCTGGGGCAGATGGCCCGCTCGCGGTCGGAAGTCCTGTCCGACCGGCTTGAGGCGCTTCTGCTGGCCCCGCTGCCGACCGATGAGGTGGCGCAGCTGAACGCAAGCCTCGCCCGGATCCTCGAATGGGTCAGCTCGCCTGAATATGCCCGCCGCATCGCCGAGGTCGCGGGCATTCCCTCCCCGGCTCCCGGCGACGAAACGCCGGCGGACCGCGACGCCGACGCACCCTGACGCACGCCTGCCGCTAACCGGGCCGAGGGCGGAAGCGGACGCATCATTTGCGCGACGCGGGGCCGTAATCCGCCCATCAATTCACGTCCCGGCGCCGCGGTTCACGGGACGCAAAGGGCAGCAAGCGGCGGTGTCGCGCTACTCGCGACAGGGTTCCCCCTGGGGCGCGGCTTTTGCGCGGTCGCCCTCAGGCGGGTGCGAACTGCTGTTCGTAAAGCGCGCGGAATCTGCCGTTCCGGGTCAGAAGCTGATCGAGGCTGCCGGTCTCGACGATGCGGCCACCTTCCAGATAGCAGATCAGGTCTGCCTTCAGCACGGTCGACAGCCGGTGCGCCACCACGATGGTGGTGACGCCCACGGTAATGCGGTCCAGCGCGTCGCGCACCATTGCCTCGGAATGACTGTCGAGCGCGCTGGTGGCTTCGTCCAGCAGCAGGATCGGCGCCTGCCGCAGCACCGCCCGCGCGATGGCCAGACGCTGGCGCTGGCCGCCCGACAGGAAGGCGCCGTTCTCGCCGATCGGCGTGTCATACCCTTGCGGCAGGGTCTGGATGAATTCGTCGGCATGGGCGATGCGGGCGGCCTTGTGCACCTCGTCGTCGGTGGCATTGGGCCGCACGAGACGCAGGTTCTCCATCACCGTGGCCGAGAACAGGAACGTATCCTGCCCGACATAGGCGATCTTGCGCCGCAGCGAGGCGGCGGTGGCCTGCCGCAGGTCGCAGCCATCCAGGGTGATGCGGCCCTCGTCGGGGTCGTAAAGCCGCAGGATCAGGTTCAGCAGCGTGGACTTGCCCCCGCCCGAGGGGCCGACCAGCGCCGTCGTCCGCCCGGTCGGAAAATCAAGCGTGATCCCGTCGATCACCGCCTTGCCGCGGGGATAGCCGAAGCGCACGCCCTCCAGTTTCAGCGCCCCCGGCCCGTCGGGCAGGTCCACCGCATCGGGCGGATCGATCATCATGCGCGGCTGGTCGAGAAGGTCATACATCATCTGCACCCCCTTCATGCCACGTTCGATCGAAACCCGCATCTTTGACAGCCGCTTGGCCGGTTCATAGGCCATGAGGAACGCGGTGACGAAGGACATCAACTGCCCCGGCGTGCCCACCGACTGGCCGAAAACGCTGACCGCGCTCAGCATCACCACCCCCGCGATCGCAAGCCCGGTCAGCGTGTCCATCAGCGGCGTGGTCGCGGCCTCCAGTCGGGCCATCTTGTTGATGCGCTTTTCCACCCGGCGCACGGCGTTTTCCATACGCAGGGCCATCCGCCGTTCCAGCGCGAAGGCCTTGATGACCCGCACCCCGGTGGCGGTTTCCTGCACCACCTTGATGATCTCGGCCTGGCCCGACAGTTCCTGTGCGGTCAGCGCGCGGACCCGGGCCAGGATCTTCTGGATGAAGAACAGCGCGACCGGCCCGACCACCAGACAGACCAGCGACAGCACAGGCTGCTGATAGACCATCACCCCCACCAGCCCCAGCAGCGTCAGGGCATCGCGCACGAAGCCGGTCACGATGGTGTCGATCACCTTGCGCGCCCGCTGCGCGCTTTGCGTCACCCGCACCAGCACATTCGATGAGTCGGTGGTGCTGAAATAGTTCAGACCCTGTTCCAGCAGCCGGTTGTAAAGCTGGATCTGCTTTTCCGCCACGATGCTGCTGCCGGCCTTGGTCATCAGCACCATCTGCGCGAACGAGGCGGCGCCCTTCATGAAAAAGACCACCGCCACCGCCGCCGCGACAAGGAAGATGCGGCCGCGGTTCTCGCTGTCGTTCATCGAATCCACGATCGCGCCCATGACCCAGGCCGTCATCGCCGTCGAGACCGCCACCAGCACCATGGCAACGATGGCCGCCAGATACTTGCCCCGATGCTGCGGAACGCTTTCGCGCAGCAGCCGCCACAGCAGGCTTCGCGGTGCCCGACCATGGGGCCCGTTCTGAAGGGCCTGTCGTCCCCGTCTGGTCATCCGCATGTCCCTCTGGCCGGCTTGTGTCGTCGGCGGACCTCCTAGCAGCTTGTCCGCAAGGCGTCGACTGCTCTACCCGCCTGCCAGCCTGCGGGCGGCCAGATGCTGCTGTTGCCGCTTTCGTCAACGCGACGGGTTTCACAACCCTCACGGGCAAGTTATGAGGACATGGGCTTTTGACGGCTCTCCCCCGGTGGGGGGACCGGGCACCTGCCCGGCAATCGGACGAGATGACGTATATGACCAGTAATCCAGCCAGAAACCGACACCTGACCATCGTCGTGGCGACCCTGACCCGGCAACGGCCGACGATGTTGCAGGCGCTTTTGCTGTCATGGGGGCGGATGGTCCTGCCGCCGGACTGCACCCTGCGCTGCCTTGTGGTCGAGAACGACAGCGCCGAGAATTCCCGCCAGATGGTCGAGACCTGCCGGATGCCCAACGGCGCGGCCCTGGCCTATGTTCTGGAACCCGAACTCGGCATTCCCTTCGCGCGCAACCGCGCCGCACGCGAGGCGATCGCGGGGGGCGCCGACCTTCTGGCCTTCGTGGACGACGACGAGGAAGTGGCCCCCGACTGGCTGGACCGTCTGGTGGCGGGCTATCGGAGATCGGATGCGGTGCTGATCGGGGCGCCCTTGCGCATCGGCCCGCTGACCGATCCGGCGGCGCGCTGGTCGGAACGGCTGATGCACCGAAGCCTTTCGGCGCGCTACCTGCGCAAAGAGGCCCGCGCGGCACGCCGCGCCGATCTGCCGGGCTGCCCGGGGGTGACGGTTGTCACCAACAACTGGCTGGCCGAGACGGGGCTGTTCACCGAACATGGCCTGTGGTTCGACGAGACCATGCGCTTTACCGGCGGCTCGGATGCAAAATTCTGCGCCGATGCCCGCGCGGCCGGACTAAGGGTGGGCTGGGTGACGGATGCCTTCGTCCATGAGACTGTCCCGCCCGAGCGCCTGTCGTTCCTTTACCAGTTCCGCCGCGGTCGCGACCAGTCGAACACCCATTTCCTGCGCCGGATCGCGAAAAGGCCGGCTTCGCGCTTTGGCGTGCTGGTCAGCGTGCCACTGCGGGCAGTGCTGGTCATGGCCCTGATCCTTGCGCTGCCGCTGACCCGGGGGCGGACCTATGTCGATGTCGCGCGCAGCGCGGGCTGGATCGTGGGGCGACTGTCGGCACTGGCGGGCCGGCGGTCGGCTCTTTATTCTCAAGTAACGGGGAATTGAGATCCAGCCACGGCGCCCCGTGCGGCCGAAGCCACAAAGGAAAGTTGAACGTTGTCCACTGCTCCCCTGATGCCACCGGCTGAGGCCGCGCTTGTGCGCGAAGCCTATGCGGAGGCGAGTGTCATTCTGGAGTTTGGATCGGGCGGGTCCACATGGATCGCCGCGCAGATGCCAGACAAGACCATCCTGAGTGTGGAAAGCGATCGTGCCTGGGCGCATGACATTGCCGCCCGGCTTGCGGCAGAGTCACCGCTCTCGATGCCCGTCATCCATCATGTCGATATCGGGCCGGTCGGCAAATGGGGCAAACCTGTCAATTCCGAGCACTGGACGGACTTCCATCGATATCCGCTGGCGCCCTGGTCGGTTCCCGGCTTTCCCTCGCCGGATGTCGTCCTGATTGACGGGCGGTTCCGCGCGGCCTGCTTCCTGTCTGTTTGCATCAACTGCAAGAAGCCCACCCGTATCCTGTTCGACGACTACAAGGACCGTCCCAATTATCGCCTCGTTGAACGGTTCTTCAAACCGGTGCGGATGGTGGGCCGGATGGCCGAGTTTCATGTCACCCCACTCAGCGTTGATTCCAACGCGTTTCAAGACGTGATCCCCGCCTTTTTCCAGGTCAGCTATGCGGCCCCGCCGGCGGGGCCCGCGTCAGAGCCTTTTGACGTGAACGCGCCCATGCAGGCCAGAATAAAGCGCCTCAAGCGACAGCGGCTGCTGCTTTTGGCCCCCTATCTTCTGGCGCTGTCACCGGTGCTGCTGCCGGCGGCGCTGGGGGTTCGTCTTCTCAGGTGGTCCCGACGGAAATGCAGGAGCAAGGTTGCGAACAGCGCCCCGGTTCCCGCGAAGGCCACGCCAAGCGTGGTTCCGGACAGGTCATGGCAACACGATGCCGCCCCGTTGGCGAACCCTTCGGTCCCTGACATCGGGCAGAACCGAATGAAGGACGAGTTTGTTCTTTATCGGATCATCGGCAACGACCTGGAACCGCGCCATGCGGCGGGGCAGTCGATCACGAACCTCGGGTTCATCCTTGAGCACGAAGGCGAACTGACGGATTGCCGCAAGAAATGGGTGCTGAACCGGATCTACGATCCCGAACAGGAACAGAAGCTTCTGCGGTTGCTTGAGGATCACCGGCAGGATTACATTCGCATTCCCTTCGACTTCGACGAATATGCAAAGATCCCGCTCGACTTCAGCCTGTTCCCCGGGGGCGCAGACTTCTTCCAAAGCGCGGATTTCCGGCGTCTGGACCCCGAGACCCAGCTTCGCGCCACGGTCCAGACCTATCGGCTGCGCAACAATTATGTGATGCACAACAACGGCGCCCGCAACATCGCCCTGGCAACCGGCCGGTCGGAAGCAAAATGGGTTCTGCCCTGGGACGGAAACTGCTTCCTGCCCCGATGCAGTTGGGATGACATCCGTCAGGCGGTCGATGCGCAGGGACATCTCAAGTATTTCGCCGTGCCAATGGCTTGGATGACCGACAATCAGATCCTGCACGGCGATACGGGCTCGATCCTCGCGAACGAAGAGCCCCAGATCCTGTTTCGCGCTGACACGGTCGAAACCTTCGATGAGGCGCATCCCTATGGTCGCCGGCCCAAGGTCGATCTTCTGATGCGTCTGGGGGTGCCCGGCCCGTGGCAGCATTGGACGTCCGACCCGTGGGATCTGCCCCTTTCGCAGCCCTGCGCTGACTCGCGGTTTGTGGGAAGCGCCGGCTGGGTGGCGCGGCTCTCGTCGGGCAAGGCTTTTCTCGAGGCGAGCGGGTCCGAAGCAAGCAGGCATCGCGCCCTGACACGCAGCCGCTCGATCCTGCTGACGCTGCGCAAACTGGACGACGAGGTTCTGCGTCGTCGTGCCGGTTGGTATCGACAGGCGATGGACCACAGCGCCGATGTCGGCAGCCCGTCGCAATCATTCCGTAGCAAACATACCGAGAGAGGGTCGTGAAACCAGATCTAGCCCTGCATGCCGGCTTGCCGAAGACCGGCACGACCGCGCTTCAAAGCCGCCTTGCCGCCTCGCGCGCGGCGCTGCTGGGTGCGGGGTGGCTGTATCCCCAGACCGAAACGGCCAACGCCCATCATTTTCTGGCGCTGTCTCTCGACTTCGCGAACCGGGGGCCGCGGCTGATGGTCAGCCGCTACGGCCGCGACAATGGCCCCGCGGTGTTCGATCGCATGTGGACACGGATGTTGGCCGAGATCGAGGCGTGCCGGCCCGCAGGCGTCATCCTGTCAACCGAGTATGTTTCCAGCCGCATCGGTCTTCCTGGGGGCGACATGCTCTGCGAAAGGCTGCGCGAAACTTTTGGCAACATCCACGTCACGCTTTATCTTCGACAGCCGTCGACGTGGCTGACCTCGATGCTGCAACAGACGGTGAAATACTCTGGTCTGTTGACCCAGCCGCGTCCGATTTCGTGGCGCAAGGACATCGAGCTGTGGGAAAGCCGGTTCCCCGGCTGCGTGGCGGTTCGGAAATACGAGCGGAATGGACTCCGATCCGGCGACATTGCCGAAGATTTCCTGTTTCACGCGCTCGGACGAGAGGATATCCCACTCGCCCCCGCGGTTCAGGTCAACGAGACGATGTCGGCCGAGGCAGCCCTGCTGATGCAGGATTTCCAGATCCGGCATCAGCCGGACAAGGACGACATCCCCACGTCCGAAAAGCGCCGTTTCCGCGAGCGGCTCCGCGAGGCGGATCGTCAGGTTACGCCGCAGGCCCCGCCAAAGCTTCGGGCCGATATATGGATGAGGGATCGACCGACCTTCTGTGGCTAAGGGACCATCACGGGATTGTCTTCGACGGGATCGACTATCGCCGGATCGGACGCCTGCCGACGCTCGACCGAGAGGTTCGGCTGATTTCCGACGCTTTCGAAATCGACGAGAAGCGCCTTGCCCTGCTGCGGCAGACTTTGAAATCGCCGCGGCGAAAGAAATCTGCGGCGGATGGCCTGTGGCGCCGGTTCTCCAGGATATTCGGTATCCGCTGAGGGTCGGTTGCAGCGGCCGGAGGTCTGTGGTTGCGGACAGCTCTTGCCGGCTACGGCGGCCGCCGCTCGGAGCCGGCGATCCGGGGGGTCATGTTGTGGCAGACCAGCATGCCCCACAGCCTCTCGCCATCGGCCAGCCCGATGGTCAGGCTGGCGGCCACATGCGTGTTCTGCATGTATTCGCGGTGGATCGGCGAGACACTGCGAAGCGAGCTGTGCGTCAGGTCGAGCGGCACGAGATCGTCCAGCCCGGGATGAGCCAGCAGCGGCACCGGCTGGTAGCGCCAATCCGCGATCGAGCCCACCCGCTGGCGCAGGTATGACCCCACCTTCGGCGCGACAAGCCAAATCGGCAGAATCGGTCGTGTCTTCCCGGCACCGCGCGGGGCAGGAACCGGGCCACCGGCCGCCCTGATTCGCGGCAGGCCCCGGCCCGCGGGCGCCCCGTTCTCCCCGCGGCGGCCCGTTCTGCCCGAAAATCAGGCAGAGCGGCGGATGGGAAAAGATCCCCTCCGCCGCGGATGCCCGTTCGCCACACGCCTCGGCCGCAGCGACAAGACGCGGCTCCGGCGGGGTTTCCGCCCGATCTTCTTCCACGGCCGGCGGGGTCGGAGAAAATCCTTCTCCCACACCGCCAAAGATCGCCCGATCTCTTTCCTTGCCAATCACGATTTCATCTGTCGTATTTATCGGGACGGCACGGGGCCGTCGGAAGGCAGGGAGACGACCATGGAAGCGAGAGCGTTCGACAGCCGTCAGCCGCAGGGCTTCCGGCGCATGTGCCGCGACCGCGACGCGGAGCGCGCCGGCCCGGTCTGGAGCCTGCATCTGGTGCATCGCGAGACCGGCGCCGTGCTGCGGGTGAACGGGATGCCGCTGGTGATCTACACCCGCGACGCGACCGAGGGGCTGGCCAGCCTGCTCGAGGACCGCGACCCGCGGCTGTGGCGGGCCGAGGTCCGCCGGGTCGCGGACCCGCGCGCCCGGATCTGACCGGCATGACAGTCCCGGACCGCCCGCGCGGTCCGGCCCCCAACCGACACCACGGCGACAGCCGCCACCAAGGCGACGACCGACAGGAAAGTGAGAGACAAATGATGCAGACCTTCCAGAGTTTCCCGCGCGCGCTGGCCGTGGCGGGCCTTGCGCTGGCCGCAGCTTTCGGGGCGCCGGCCTCGGCCGAGACGCTGCTGAACGTCAGCTACGACCCCACGCGCGAACTGTATCGCGAGGTGAACGAGGCTTTCGCGAAACACTGGCAATCGCAGGGCCACGAGGCGCCGACGCTTGAGGTCAGCCACGGCGGGTCCGGCGCGCAGGCGCGGTCGGTGATCGACGGGCTGAACGCACAGGTGGTGACGCTGGCGCTGGCGTCCGACATCGACGCGATCGCGGCGAAGTCGGGCAAGCTGCCCGCCGACTGGCAGTCGAAGCTGCCGCACAATTCCTCGCCCTACACCTCGACCATCGTGTTTCTGGTGCGCGAGGGCAATCCCAAGGGCATCGCCGACTGGGGCGATCTGGTGAAGGACGGGGTGCAGGTCATCACGCCCAACCCCAAGACCAGCGGCGGGGCGCGCTGGAACTATCTGGCGGCCTGGGCCTGGGCCGAGAAGAACGACCAGGACCCGAAGGCCTTTCTGGCCCGGCTGTTTGCCAATGTGCCGGTGCTGGATACCGGCGCCCGCGGCGCCACCACGACCTTCGCGCAACGGGGGCTGGGCGATGTGCTGCTGGCCTGGGAAAACGAGGCCTGGCTTGCGCTGAAGGAGCTGGGCGAGGACCGGTTCGACATCGTCGTGCCCTCGGTCTCGGTGCTGGCCGAACCGCCGGTGGCGCTGGTCGAGGGCAACATCGCCTCGGACGCGCAGCGCGAGCTGGCCACCGCCTATCTGGATTTCCTTTACACCCCCGAAGGGCAGGCGCTGGCCTTCAAGCATTACTACCGCGGCTGGGACGCTTCGGCCGCCGACCCCGCCGATGTGACCCGCTTCCCGGCGCTGGATCTGGTCGACATCGGCCATTTCGGCGGCTGGGCCAAGGCGCAGCCCGAACATTTCGGGGACGGCGGCATCTTCGACCAGATCTACGAGGCGAAGTGACATGCGCCCGCTGGCCCTTCCCTCGCCGCTGCCGGGCCTTGGCCTTGCCATGGGCATCACCGTCACGACCCTGTCGCTGGTGGTGCTGCTGCCGATCGGCGCGCTGCTTCTGCGCGGCGCGGCGATCGGCCCGGCCGAGATCCTGGCCCTGCTGGGACGCGACCGGGTGCAGGCGGCGCTGATCCTGTCGTTTCGGGCCGCACTGGTGGCGGCGGCGTTCAACCTGGTCTTCGGGCTGGCGCTGGCCTGGGTGCTGGCGCGCTATCGCTTTCCCGGCCGCCGCCTTGTCGATGCGGCGGTCGACCTGCCCTTCGCGCTGCCGACGGCCGTGGCCGGCATCGCGCTGACCGCGCTTTACGCCCCGAACGGCGCCTTTGGCCGGCTGCTTGAGCCGCTGGGGATCAAGGTCGCCTATTCCGAGGCCGGCATCTGGATCGCGCTGATCTTCGTGGGCCTGCCCTTCGTCGTCCGCTCGGTTCAGCCGGTGATCGAGGAAATCGACCGCGAGGTGGAAGAAGCCTCGGCCACGCTGGGCGCCTCGCGGGCGCGGACCTTCCTGCGCGTCATCCTGCCGATGCTGGTGCCCGCGCTGCTGACCGGCTTTGCGCTGGCGCTGGCGCGCAGCGTGGGCGAATACGGATCGGTCATCTTCATCGCCGGCAACCTGCCGATGGCAACCGAGATCGCGCCCCTGCTGATCGTGATCCGGCTGGAAGAATTCGACTATGACGGCGCCGTGGCCATCGCGCTGGCAATGCTGGGAATTTCCTTCGCGCTGCTGTTGGCCATCAACCTTGTCCAGATCTGGAGCCGCCGCCGCATGGGCGCAGTTTGACGAGGACCACCATGAACCATGATCCCGATACCCGTCCCGGCTGCCTCGGCCCGCTGCTGATCGCGATCGCGGCAGGGCTGGCGGGCGGCGCGACCGCGCTGCTGACCGGCCAGGGGCCGGGGGTGGCGGTCGGCCTTTACGCGGCCTGCGCTTTGGCGGGCTTCCTGCTGGCGCTGGCGATACTGGCGCTGGCGGCCCCCGTTCCCCGCCCCGTTCCCCATCCCGAGGTCTGCCATGAGTGATACGGCTTTCGCCTCTCGCCTGCCCACCGCCCTTGCCGCCACCGCCGAGCCCGCCTGGGTCCGCCGGCTGCTGATCCTGACCACGCTGGGGCTGCTGGGCCTGCTGGTGCTGGCCCCGCTGGCCGCCGTCTTTGCCGAGTCGCTGCGCAATGGCATCGCGCTGGCGGTGGCCTCGCTGGGGAACCGCGACGCGCTGGCGGCGATCCGGCTGACGCTGATCGTGGCCGCGGTCTCGGTGCCCATGAACGCAGCCGCCGGCATCGCCGCCGCCTGGGCGATCACCAAATTCGACTGGCGCGGCAAGGCCTTGCTGATCACGCTGATCGACCTGCCGTTCTCGGTCTCGCCGGTGGTGGCGGGGCTGTGCTTCGTGCTGCTGTTCGGGGCGAACTCGCTGATCGGCGGGTGGCTGGTCGCCCATGGCTACCCGATCGTCTTTGCCCTTCCGGGCATCGTGCTGGCCACGATGTTCATCACCTTCCCCTTCGTCGCGCGCGAACTGATCCCCGTGATGACCGAACAGGGCCGCGCCGAGGAAGAGGCCGCACTGACCCTTGGCGCCTCGGGCTGGCGGATGTTTCTGACCGTGACGCTGCCCAACATCCGCTGGGCGCTGCTTTACGGCGTGCTCTTGTGCAACGCCCGCGCCATGGGCGAATTCGGCGCCGTGGCGGTGGTCTCGGGCAAGATCCGCGGCAAGACCACCACCATGCCGATCATGATCGAGATGCTTTACAACGAATATCTCTCGGTCGCGGCGTTTTCGATGGCGGCGCTGCTGGCGGCGCTGGCCCTTGTCACCCTGACGCTGAAATCCGCGCTGGAATGGCGCTATGCCGACCAGCTGGCCGCCACCCACCGGCATTAGGACACACCCCATGCATATCCAGATCGACGAAATCGCCAAACACTTCGGCCCGACCGCCGCGCTGCACCCCGTCAGCCTGTCGATCCCGTCAGGCGCGCTGATCGCGCTTCTGGGGCCGTCAGGATCGGGCAAGACCACGCTCTTGCGCATTCTGGGCGGGCTGGAATTCCCGACCTCGGGGCGGGTGTTGTTCGACGGCCAGGACGCGACCGGCCTGACGGTGCAGGAACGCCGCGCGGGCTTTGTCTTCCAAAGCTATGCGCTGTTCCGGCACATGACGGTGTTTGAAAACATCGCCTACGGCCTGCGCGCCCGGCCCCGCCGAACCCGCCCCACCGGGCCCGAGATCGACCGCCGCGTGCACAAGCTGCTCGATCTGATCCAGCTGCCAGACATCGGCGCACGCTATCCCGCACAACTGTCAGGCGGCCAGCGCCAGCGGGTGGCCCTCGCCCGCGCCTTGGCGATAGAGCCCCGGATGCTGCTGCTTGATGAGCCCTTCGGCGCGCTCGATGCCCGCGTGCGCAAGGAACTGCGCCAGGGCCTGCGCGAGATCCACGACGCCACCGGCCTGACCACCGTCTTCGTCACCCACGATCAGGACGAAGCCATGGAACTCGCAGATCTGGTGGTTGTGATGTCCATGGGACAAATCGAACAGATCGGAAAACCCGCAGAAATCCGTGCAAAACCAAAAACAGACTTCGTCAGACAGTTCATATCAGCGTGAATGATGGCGCAGGACCGAAGTCCGACCAACGCCCGGATCGCACGGCTTGTGCTGTGGGTGACCACCAGTCCGTTCCACCCGGACCCCCTCTTACCTCCTGATCTGTTGGACGCAATCCGGGTTCTGGCGGTGAAAGGCTGGCGACTGCGGCGCGCGGGGCCCCGCAACCATGCGGTCTGGCAGGCGGAACCTGCGCTTCAGCACCGGCTGCGGGTCGTGATCGTGCCGGATGGGCGCGCCCGTCTGTCGCTGCCGGAATGGAACGCACTGCTGCGCCACCGGCTGCAACCGCTTCTGCCGGCGCTTGCCCCGGCCGATCCGGCCCTTCTTGGCCAGGCGGCCGACCGGCTGCGGGCCGCGCTTGCACCCGAATGGCTTGGCCCCGGCCGGCCTCTCGGACCCACTTCCGCCGCGCACGACCTGCGCGCACGCCACCCCCTGAGGACGGATAGATGACACTGCTTGACACCACCCCGGAAAGCCTGACCCGCGCCCCGGCCATGGACCGGATCGACCGCAAGATCATCCACGAGTTGCAGCGTGACTGCTCGATCTCGATCGCACAGCTGGCCGACCGCGTGGGCCTGTCGCAGACCCCGTGCTGGAAGCGCATCCAGCGGCTGGAACAATCGGGCGTGGTCACCGGAAGGGTGGCCCTTGTCGATCCCGTGCGGATCGGGCTGGGCCTGACGGTCTTCGTCGAAATCGAGGCCCCCGACCACAGCCCCGCCTGGCGCGCACGCTTTGCCGAGACGGTGACCGCCCTGCCCGAAGTGGTGGGCCTCTGGCGGATGGCGGGCGATGTCGACTACATGCTGAAGGTCGTCATGCCGGACATGCACGCCTTCGACCGCTTCTACCAGCGCCTGACCGAGGCCACCGCGCCCAAGAACGTCACGTCGAAGTTCGCCATGGAGCGCATGAAGGACACCACCGTCTATCCCGTCAACACGACAGATCCCTGACAGCGGCGCATCGACTGTCGGCCCGATGCAGGCGGTGCTTCGGAATGGTTTCCTACAGAATGCGCCGCCGACAGACGGAAGTCATCGCCGCAGACTGGAAAAGAGGCAGATCAAAACACGACAATCATGCTAGTATATTCGCGGATGAAATGGAGTCACCGACCGATGCATTCAGCGCAGACATCCTTCGCCAACGCCGGCATCACGTCAGTGTCCGAAGGCCCCGCCCGTGCCACGATGATCGGCAAGGCGCAGGTCCGCATCCTGTCGGCGACGCGGCCCTGCCCGTTCGCCCTTGCGGTGTTCCTTCTGGCCTATGCTGCGGTGGTAGGGATCATCGTGGCGCCGTCGGGAAGCCTCAGTTCGCCCGGCGCAGGTGCCTCCGACATCCGGTGACATGATGTTCCACGGTCCGGACCCGGAACTCGCCCGTCTGCTGATCCCCCAGCCGCAGCCGAACCCCAAGGCCCGCCCGCTTTCCCTGTTCCGTCTGTTCGCGCGGTCTTGCGCAGCCGTCACCCTGCGGTCGTCTGGCGAAGCGCAAGCCAACCCGACTGTCGCGGCCCCCGACGATCGGCAAGCCTGACAGGCCCTTCCTCCACAGAACATCAGCCGACCGGCGCCCGCTGGAACGGGCGCCTGCCGTCGGTTCAGGTCGACGATGGCGCCGCCGCGATCCGGCGGGCCTCTTCGCGAAGGGCCGCCTTCTGGATCTTGCCGGTCGCGGTCTTCGGCAGTTCGCGGAACACCACCCGCCGCGGTGCCTTGAAATGCGCAAGGTGATCGCGCACCCAGGCGACAAGATCGGCCGCGGATGGCACCGGACCATCGGCGCGCAGGGTGACGAAGGCGGCCGGTGACTCGCCCCAGAACGGGTGCGGCTCGGCCACCACGGCCGCCTCGAGCACGGCGGTATGGCGCGACAGGACTTCCTCGACCTCGAGCGAGCTGATGTTCTCGCCGCCCGAAATGATGATGTCCTTGGCGCGGTCCTTGACCTCAAGATAGCCGTCAGGGTGCAAGACGCCCAGATCGCCGGTGCGCAGCCAGCCCCCCGCCAGCGTCTCGGCGGTGGCGGCGGGGTTCTTCAGATAGCCGAGCATCACCGTGTTGCCGCGAAAGGCGATCTCGCCCAGCGTCCGGCCATCGGCCGGAACCGGTCGGCCCTCCGGGTCCAGCACGGTCACATCCTCGACCGCCACCAGCGGCACCCCCTGCCGCGCGCGGACCGCGGCCAGCTCGGCCGGGGCGAGGTCGGCCCATGCCGCCTGCGGCGCGCAGACCGTGGTCGGGCCATAGCTTTCGGTCATGCCATACATATGGATCACATCGAAACCCCGCGCCGCCGCGGCGGCCAGCACGGCCGAGGTCGGCGCCGCTCCGCCGGTGCCGATGATGACCGGGCGGCTGCCGGGGCCGCGCTCGGGCACGCCGTCGCGGACGTTCAGGATCATCGTCAGCACCACGGGGGCCGCGCAGAGATGGGTGATCGCCGCCTCGTCGATCCGGTTCAGGATCGCGACCGGATCGACCCGTGGCAGGCAGACCTGCGTGGTTCCCGCCGCGGCGGCGGCCCAGATGCCGCTCCAACCGTTGCAATGAAACGCGGGCAACGTCCAGAGATAGCGGCTGTCGCTGCGCAGGCCCAGCACCGCCATGTTGGCCAGCGCCGCCAGATGGGCGCCGCGGTGGTGCAGCACCACGCCCTTCGGGTTGCCCGTGGTGCCGCTGGTGTAGTTGACAGCGATCGGATCCCATTCGGATTGGGGCAGCCGCCAAGGCGCAGGCACCGCCGCGGCCAGCGCAGCCTCATAATCCGCGGCGCCCGATAGCCCGGCGGGCAGCGGGCCCTCGCCCGCCACCAGCACCGCAGGCGGATGGTCAAGGCCCGCCAGGGCCTCGGCCGCAAGCGCGGCAAGGCTCGCGTCAACCAGCAGCACCTTCGCCTCGCTGTGGGCAAGGATGAAGGCCAGCCCCGCCCCGTCCAGCCGGGTGTTCAGCGGGTTCAGCACCGCCCCGGCCAGTGGCACCCCGAAATGCGCCTCGAGGATCAGCGGCACGTTCGGCGCCAGCACCGCCACCACGTCGCCCGGTTCGACCGAAAGCGCGGCCAGCGCCCCGGCAAGCCTGCGGCAACGCTCGGCGTAATCGGCCCAGGTGAAGCGTCGGTCGCCGTCGATTACGGCGACCTGCCCCGGCCAGACCCGCGCTGCCCGGCGCAGGAAGGTGAGGGGCGACAGCGGCACATCCGTTGCCGGCGAGGGCGTCAGACCGGCCCATCGGTCCTGCGGAAAAGGCATCGTGAAATTCCTTTTCACCAAGTGGGCAGGATGGTGCCGTCAAAGCGCGACAGGATGAACTCCTTCACCTCGGGCGAACGGTAGAGGTTGATGAAGGTTTTCAGCCGCGCATCCTCGGCATTGTCGCGCCGGGTGGCCCAGACCAGATGCCAGCGGCTGTGCTCGTCTTCCAAAATCAGCGCCGTCTTCGGATCAAGCCCCGCCAGCACGGCATAGTTCAGCGTGATGACGGCGGCATCGACATCGGGCAGCGAGGTCGGAAGCTGCGCCGCGTCCAGTTCCACAAAGCGCAGGTTGCGCGGGTTCCCGGCCAGATCAAGCACGGTCGCCGTGATCCCCGCACCCTCCTTCAACCGGATCACGCCGGCCTTCTCCAGCAAGAACAGCGCGCGGGCCGCGTTGCTCGGATCATTCGGAATGGCGATGGTGCCGCCTTCGGGCAGATCGGCAAGCGAGGCAAGCCGCGCCGAATAGACCCCGGTCGGCACCACGATCGAGGCCGGCCCCGGCACCAGATCGAAACCGCGCGCGGTGATCTGGTTCTGAAGATAGGGGATGTGCTGGAAGTTGTTGGCGTCAAGGTCGCCATGCGCCAGCGCCTCGTTGATCAGCGGCCAGTCGGTGAACTCTATGATCTCGGCTTCGATACCTTGCGCGGCCGCCAGTTCGGCCGTGTGGCGCAGGATGTCGCCATAGGGGCCGGCAGAGACGCCGATCTTCAGCGGGTCGGCGGCCAAGGCGGGCAGCGCAAGGCCCAGCGTGGCGCCAAGGCCAAGGGCCGCGATCAGGTGGCGGCGAGTCGTCTTCATCTGTCGTCCTCTCGTGTTTCTTGTCTGGCAGGCGGCGGGAATCGCCCGCGGCCGGTGTCGGATGTCGACCGGCACCGACTGTAGGCGCGGACGGTTCCGCGCCGAATTCCAAAGACGACTCAACCAGTAGAGATTTATCCTACCACCCCACGCAGCCGGAGAGAGTTGTTCCCGTGCGGCCCGCCTGTCTCTGCATCGTTGGGTGCAAGGGCGCCGGATGCTGTCGGCCTGCCCGCCGCGGACGGGGAATGGTCTTCTCCCGAACGGCCCGCGCAGAGACGGGACGCATCGTATTCCGCCAGTCTTTGGATTGGCCCACGCAGCACCCGGCCCTTATCAATTCCCCAAGAAAAGGTTGCTTCAAAACAAAAGGTTGCCGCCATGCCCTGCCAAGTGCCGACATCCAGACCCAGCGCGGGAGGACAGACATGAGCCTGCTGCGCCCCCTGCCTGCCCTGCCTTCCACGCTGGCCGAAGCCGCCGCGGGGACGACCCCCGCCGTAGCGTTCGAGCAGGTGTCGAAAAACTATTCTGCGCGCCGGGGGCAGCCCCCCGTGCCGGCGCTGCACGATGTCAGCCTGAGCCTCGATCCGGGATCGATCACCGGCGTCATCGGGCCCTCGAGCGCCGGAAAGTCGACGCTGATCCGGCTGGTCAACGGGCTGGAACATGCCACCTCGGGCCGGGTGTGCGTGTTCGGCCGCGAGGTCGGCGCCCTGACCGAAGCCGAATGGCGGCGCGAGCGGCGCTCGATCGGCATGATCTTCCAGCATTTCAACCTGCTGTCCGCGCGCACGGTGTTCCAGAACGTGGCCCTGCCGCTGGTGATTGCCGGCGTTCCGTCAGCGCAGATCCGGCCCCGGGTCGAGCGGCTGCTGGATCTGGTGGGCATCGCCGACAAGCGCGACCGCTACCCTGCCGAACTGTCGGGCGGGCAGAAGCAGCGCGTCGGTATCGCCCGGGCACTGGCCAACGATCCGCGCATCCTGCTGTGCGACGAGGCGACTTCGGCACTCGACCCTGAAACCACACTGTCCATCCTGCGGCTGCTGCGGCAGGTGAACCGGGATCTGGGTGTGACCATCCTGCTGATCACCCACGAAATCCCGGTCATCAAAGAGATCTGCGACCGGGTGGCCGTGCTTGAAGCCGGGCGGATCGTCGAAAGCGGCCCGGTGTTCGACGTCTTCACCCGCCCCGCCACCCCCATCGCCGCGCGCTTTGCGGTCGCCGCGACCGGCGTGGACCTGCCTCCCGAATGGGAGGCGCGCAAGGTCGCCCCCGGGCAGGCGGGCGGGCGCAGCCTTGTCCGCATCACGCTGGCCGGGCAGGCCGGCGCCGCGCTGGCCCGCCTCGGCGCCCTTGGCCCCGGCGTCGAGATTGTCTCGGCCCGGATCGACGCCATCGGCGGGCGGCCCTTCGGGGTGGTGCTGGCGCTGCTCGATCCGAAAACCGTGCCGCTGGCCCGGCTGCGGGCGGCCCTGCCCGATCCCCGCCCCTTGATCGAGGAGATCGCCCATGTCGCCTGAACTGATCCGCCTGATCGCCGAGGCGACCTGCGACACACTCTACATGGTTGCCATCTCGGGATTGATCGGGGCGGCGGCGGGGCTGCCGCTGGGGCTCTTTCTCGCCAACAGCAAGCGGGGAGAGTTGTTCGCCGCCCCCGCACTGAACGCGGTGCTCGGCATGATTGTGAACGCCACCCGCTCAACCCCGTTCATCATTCTGGTGGTGGCGATCGTGCCGCTGACGCGGGCCATCGCCGGCACCTCGATCGGCACCACCGCCGCGATCATCCCGCTGTCCATCGCCGCCGCGCCTTTCATCGCCCGCATCGTCGAGGGCGCGGTGCGCGAGGTCGATCACGGCCTGATCGAGGCCGCCCGCGCGATGGGTGCAACGCCCCTCCAGATCGTGACCCGCGTCCTGCTGCCCGAGGCGCTGCCCGGCATCGTGCTGGGCCTGACGCTCGCCGTTGTCAGCCTGCTGGGCTACTCGGCGATGGTCGGCGCGGTCGGCGGCGGCGGTCTGGGCGATCTTGGCATCCGCTACGGCTATCAGCGGTTCATGCCCGAGGTGATGGCCGTCGTCGTCCTCGTCCTCGTCCTGCTGGTGCAGGCCACCCAGACCGCCGGCGAGCGGCTGGCCATCCACCTTAACAAGCGCATCCGCCGGCCCTGACCGGCGGCCCTTCCCCATCCCAAGGAGATCGACATGTCCCGAAACCTGCTGTCCCGCGCCCTTCTGCTGGGCGCGACCGGAGCCGCCTTGCTTGCCCTTCCCGCACTGGCCGAAACCCTGCGGATCGGCGTGACGCCCGGCCCCCACGCCCAGATCCTCGAGGCGGTCCGCCCGATTGCAGCGCAGAAGGGCCACAAGATCGAGATCATCGAATTCTCGGACTATGTGGTGCCGAACGAGGCGCTGAACGCCGGCGAGATCGAGGCCAACAGCTTCCAGAACCAGCCCTATCTTGACAACCAGATCCGCGACCGCGGCTATGACATCGTGGCGGTGGCGCAGACGGTGAACTTCCCGCTGGGGATCTATTCCGCGAAACATGCCGACTGGGCCAGCCTTCCTGAAGGCGCCACCATCGCGATCCAGAACGATCCGACCAACGGCGGCCGCTCGCTTTTGCTGCTGCGCGACCACGGCGCGATCACCCTGCGCGAGGGCGTGGGCTTCACCCCCACCGTGGCCGATATCGTCGAGAACCCGAAGAAGCTGAAGATCCTCGAGATCGACGCGGCGCAGACGGCCCGTTCGCTGCCCGATGTGGATGCGGCGGCGGTCAACACCAACTACGCCACCGAGGCCGGGCTGAAGCCGTCAGACGCGATCCTGCGCGAAGACCCCAAGGGCCCCTATGTCAACCTGATCGCGGTGCGCAAGGCCGATGCCGATGCCGCATGGGTCAAGGATCTGGTCAACGCCTATCACTCGCCCGAGGTGCGCGCCTTCGTCGAAGCCGAATTCGAAGGTTCCGTCCTGCCGGCCTGGTAAGGCCGGGACGGACCGGGGGTCGTCGACCTCCCCGGCGACCCCCACTCTTTTCGCAGGAAATCCGATGACTGAACTTGTCCCTGTCCCGCAGGATCTTGCGGCGCGTGCCCATGTCGATCTGCCGACCTACCGCCGCCGCTATGCCGCATCGCTGCGTGCGCCCGATGACTTCTGGGCCGCCGAGGCCGCGTCTCTCGACTGGATCCGCCCGTTCCGCGAGGTGTCAGACACGAACTTCGACCCGGCCGACCTGCGAATCCGCTGGTTCGCCGATGGCACGCTGAACGCCTCGGTCAACTGCATCGACCGGCACCTGCCGGCCAAGGCCGATCAGCCCGCCCTGTTGTGGGAGGGCGACCGGCCGGGGGAAAGCCGCACCGTCACCTGGGCCGAACTGGCCGATCAGGTCAACCGCCTCGCAAACGTGCTGCGGGGGCTGGGGGTGGCCAAGGGCGATGTGGTCACGATCTACATGCCGGTCCTCCCCGAGGCGATCGTGGCGATGATGGCCTGCGTCCGCATCGGTGCGGTGCATTCGGTGGTGTTCAGCGGCTTTTCGGCCGAGGCGCTGGCCGACCGGATCCGCGATGCGGGCGCGCGCGTGGTCATCACGGCGGACGAGGGGTTGCGCGGCGGCCGCGTGGTGCCGCTCAAGCGCAATGCTGACCGCGCGGCGGCCGCGGCCGGAGGCGTCGCGCATCTGATCGTGGCCGCGCGCACCGGCGCCGCGGTGCCGATGACCCCCGGTCGCGACATCCGCTGGGGTCCGGCGCTGACTGCCGCCGATCCCTGGTGCCCGCCCGTCGAGGTCGGGGCCGAGGATCCGTTGTTCGTGCTCTACACTTCGGGGCCGACCGGGCGGCCGAAGGGTCTGGTCCACACCACGGGCGGCTATCTGGTGCAGGTCGGCACCAGCTGGCGCACCATCTTCGACTGGCACGAGGGCAATGTCTTCTGGTCTACCGCCGATATCGGCTGGGTGACCGCGCACAGCTACAAGATCTACGGGCCGCTGCTGAACGGCGCCACCTCGGTCCTGTTCGAAGGGGTGCCAACCTTTCCCGATTCCTCGCGCTGGTGGTCGATCATCGAGAAGCACCGTGTCGCGATCTTCTACACCGCCCCCACCGCGATCCGGTCGCTGATGCGCGAGGGCGAAGCGCCCGTGCGCCGCCACGACCTGTCCTCGCTGCGCGTGCTGGGCTCGGTCGGCGAGCCGATCAATCCCGACGCCTGGCATTGGTTGCATCGCATCGTGGGGGGCGGGCGCTGCCCGATCGTGGACACCTACTGGCAGACCGAGACCGGCTCGGTGCTGCTGGTGCCGATCCCGGGGGCGGTGGCGAACAAGCCCGGCGCCGCCGGCAAGCCCTATTTCGGCGTCCGCCCCGTGGTGATGGACCCCGCCGGCCGCCCTGTCGCGGGGGCGGGGCGCGGCAGCCTGTGCTTCGCCGGCTCTTGGCCCGCGCAGGCGCGCACGATCCTGCACGACCACGACCGCTTCCTGCGCACCTATTTTTCGCCCTTCCCCGGCCATTTCTTCACCGGGGACGGAGTCGAGCGCGATGGCCTTGGCTATTACCGCATTACCGGGCGGATCGACGATGTGCTGAACGTCTCGGGCCACCGGCTGGACACGGTCGAGCTGGAAAGCGCCATCGCCAGCCACCCCGCCGTGGCCGAAGCGGCGGTGGTGGGCATCCCCCATCCGGTCAAGGGACAGGCGATCTTTGCCTTCGTCACGCTGAAGGCCGACCAGCCGGAGACCGAGGCGCTGAAGGCTGCGATCGTGGCGCTGGTGCGCGAACGGATCGGCCCGATTGCCACGCCCGAGGCGCTGCTCTGGGCACCCGCGCTGCCGAAGAACCGCGCCGGCAAGATCCTGCGCCGCGTGCTTGCGAGGATCGCCGCCGGGGACTACCACGATCTGGGCGACACGACGACACTCGCCGATCCCGAAGCGGTGGACGAGATCATCCGCCGCCACCGGGCCAGCCAGAAGGAGCCGACATGAACGCCGAGGATCTGCGCGCCCTACAGGCGCCGCTGAAGGAAAGCTACAAGGCCGATCCCGCGGCGGCGCGGGTCACGCTGCGGGCCAGTGGCACGCTGGGCGAGGGCCTGTCCTGCCGGCTGGAAACCGGCCGGGCGCTGATCGAGGCCGGGCTGCATCCGGCCACCGGCGGCAGCGGCGCGCAGGCCTGCTCGGGCGACATGCTGCTTCAGGCGCTGGTCGCCTGCGCGGGCGTCACGCTGAACGCCGTGGCCACGGCCATCGGGTTCGAGCTGCGCGGCGGCACCGTCACCGCCGAGGGCGATCTGGATTTCCGCGGAACGCTGGGGGTGGACCGCGAGGCGCCGGTGGGGTTCTCGGCGATCCGGCTGCGCTTCGATCTCGACACCCCCGAGCCGCAGGACCGCATCGACACGCTGACGAAACTGGCCGAACGTTACTGCGTCGTGCTTCAGACGTTGACCGTGCCGCCGGCCATCGCGTTGCAGGTCGCCGCCCATGACTGACCGCGCGCTTACCCCCGAGACGCTGGCCGCGCAGGCGCTGGGTCATGTCGACGGCCCGACCGGGGCGCTGATCCCGCCGATCCACCCCTCGACCACCTTTGAGCGTGACGCCGACACCGGCTATTCCCGCGGCCGCGTCTATGCCCGCGCCGACAACCCGACCTTCGACGCCGCCGCCGAGACGCTGACCCAGCTGGAAGGGGGCGAGGCGACGCTGCTGTTCTCCTCGGGCATGGCGGCGGCGACGGCGGTGTTTCTGGCGCTGAACCCCGGCGATCATGTGGTGGCGCCGCGGGTGATGTATTGGGCGCTGCGCGGCTGGCTTCTGGATTTCGCCAGCCGCTGGGGGCTGCGGGTCGATCTGGTGGACACATCGGATCTTGACGCGGTGGCGGCGGCCGTGCGGCCCGGCCAGACCCGGCTGATCTGGCTGGAAACGCCCGCCAACCCGACATGGGAAGTGGCCGACATCGCCGCCGTGGCCGGGATCGCGCATGCGGCGGGGGCGCGGCTGGCGGTGGATTCCACCGTGGCCACGCCGGTCCTGACCCGGCCGCTGGAGCTGGGCGCCGATATCGTCATGCATTCGGCCACGAAATACCTCAACGGCCACAGCGACGTGGTTGCCGGCACGCTGACCACCGCGCGGCGCGACGAGGTCTGGTCGCGGATCGAGACGATCCAGCGCCAGAACGGCGCGATCCTCGGCCCGTTCGAGGCCTGGCTGCTGCAACGTGGCCTGCGCACGCTGTTTCCCCGCCTGCGCTGGCAATGCCATTCGGCTTCGCTGCTGGCGGACCGGCTGGCCGCCCATCCGCGGGTGGCGGCGGTGCTCTATCCCGGCCTGCCCGGCCACCCCGGCCACGATGTGGCGCGGCGGCAGATGCAGGGCGGCTTTGGCGGGATGCTGTCGATCCGGGTCGCGGGCGGGCGCGAGGCCGCCATCGCCACCGCGGCGCGGGTGCGGATCTGGACGCGGGCGACATCGCTTGGCGGGGTGGAAAGCCTGATCGAGCACCGCGCCAGCATCGAGGGGCCGACCTCGCCGGTGCCCGACGACCTGCTGCGCCTGTCGGTCGGGCTTGAGTCGACCGAAGACCTTTGGGCGGATCTCTCAGCCGCGCTGGACTGAACGGGCCGGACCCGCGAGAGAGGGTCCGGCCCGTTCAATCCAGCCGGTGGATCAACGACTGGTCAAGCACGGCCATGACCTGCCGCCGCAGATCCTCGAACCCATGGGCGCTGCGGTCGCGGGGACGGTCGAGGCTGACCCGGATCTCGGCCTGAACCCGCCCCGGATGCGGCCGCAGGATCACGATGCGGTCGGCCAGCACTATCGCTTCGTCGACGTCATGGGTCACCACGATCAGCGTCGGTCGCGGCTCGGTCCGTTCCCACACATGCAGCAGATGGTCCTGAAGGTCGATCCGGGTGAAGGGCATCGAGCGCCGAGAACGGCTCGTCCAGCAGCAGCACCTCGGGGCGGGTCACCAGCGCGCGGGCGATCGCCACCCGCTGGGCCTGCCCGCCCGACAGCTCACGCGGCCAGACGCCCGCCTTGTCCACCAGCCCCACGCGGCGCAGCGCCTCTTCGACCAGCGCCCGGCGTTCATGGGCGGGCCTGCGGCCCAGCCCGAAGCCCACGTTCCCCGCCACCGTCAACCAGGGAAAGAGCCGCGGCTCCTGGAACACCACGCCGATCTTCTCATGCGGGCCACTCACCTCTGCGCCGTCCAGCACAACCCGCCCCGGGGCGGGCCGGTCCAGCCCCGCGATCAGCCGCAGCAGCGTGGACTTGCCGCAACCCGAGCCCCCGAGGATGGCAAGGATCTCGCCCGCCTCCACCCGCAGCCCGATGCCCTCCAGCGCCTGCACGCCGTTGGGATAGGTCTTTCCGATATCGTTCAGCGCCAGCATGGGCTCTCCTAATGGTGGCGGGCGAAGCCGTCTTCCCAGCGCAGGAACGGCGCCGAGATCCAGCCCAGAAGACTGTCGGTGGCCTTGCCCAGCAGGGCGAAGGCGATGATGGCGGCCACGATCTGGCCCGGCTTGCCCAGCTGCTGCCCATCGATCAGCAGATAGCCCAGGCCCTCTGATGCGCCCATGAACTCGGCCGCGACCACGAACATCCAGCCAAGGCCAAGGCCCGATCGCAGCGCGGTGACATAGGCGGGCAGCACCGCGGGCAACAGGATGCGCCCGACCATCGCCGGCCCGGACAGCCGATAGATGCGGCCGACCTCGACGATCCTGCGGTCGACGGATCGGATGGCCGCCATCAGGCCCAGATAGACCGGAAAGAACACGCCCACCGCGATCAGCACGATCTTCGAGGTCTCGAAGATGCCGAACCACAGGATGAACAGCGGCACCCAGGCGATGGAAGGGATGGCGCGCAGCGCCTGAAGGCTCGGGTCCAGCAGGCGGCTTGCCAGCCGCGAATAGCCGGTCAGCGCACCCGCCAGCGTTCCCGCCGCGACGCCGAGGCCGAAGCCCGCGCCGACGCGGCCAAGCGTCGCCAGCGCATGATCGGCCAGCACGCCGCCCTGCCAGAGCGACCAGAGCGTGCCCGCGACCGCAGACGGCGGCGGAAGCAGGCGGCCGCTGTTCAGCCCCACAGCCACCGCCGCTTCCCAAAGAATACCCAGACCGAGCGGCAAGATCAGACCCAGCGCCCAGCCGGTTCCGCCAAGACGCCGCACCACGGATCGCGGCGCGGCAAGCGAGGTGTCGACCATCGCCCCGCGCTCTCAGTTGGTCGCCGCGGGCAGGCGGTCGTCGAGCAGCGCATCCACCATCGCCGGGACATCGACCGCCGCCTCGATCACGCCCGCTGCCTGCAGGGCGACGCCGGCCCGCAGGATCGACTCGCGCTGCGCGGTGCCGATGCGGGGCTGCGACAGGTCGGTTCGTTCGTCCAGTTGCCGGTCGACCACCGCAGCCGGCAGGCCCGTGACCCCGGCGACAATGCGCTTCAGCCCGGCCGGGTCGGCCTCCGCCTCGTGCCGCGCCGCCTCGTAAACCTTCAGCACACGTTCGACGATGGCGGGGTTTTCCTCAAGGAACGCCTCGCGCACGTTCAGGATGCCCCAAGTATTGGCCGCCGGATCGCGGTGGAACAGCAGCGCCCCGTCCTCGATCTCGGCCGAGGCCATCAGCGGGTCGAGACCGGCCCAGGCGTCGACGTCGCCGCGGATCAGCGCGGTGCGGCCATCGGCATGTTGCAGCAACACCACCCGGACGTCATCCTGGCTCAGCCCCGCCTCGGCCAGCGCCCGCACCAGAAAGACATGCGGATCGGTGCCGCGGGTGACGGCGACGGTCCGGCCCTTGAGGTCCGCGACCGAGGTGATGCCGCTGTCGGCCCGCGTGACCAGCGCCGTCCATTCCGGACGCGAGTAGCTGTAGACCGACCGGATCGGGTTGCCGTTGATCCGCGCGAGCAGCGCCGCCGAACCGGCACTCGATCCGACGTCGAGCGAACCGGCGTTCAGGAACTCCAGCGCCTTGTTCGAGCCGGCGGACTGGACCCAGGTGATGGCGATGCCGTCCTTCTCGAACTCGCGCTCCAGCAGGCCCTTCTCTCGGATCAGCAGGGACAGGGGATTGTAGGTGGCCCAGTCGATGCGGATCTCGCGCAGGGGTTCGGCGAGGGCCGGACTGGTGGCCAGCGCAAGGGCTGCGGTGGCGGCGAGGAATAGGCGACGGGTCAGGGTCATGGCAAGCCTCCTTTTATCGCGCCTGCCGTTGCGGGGCGCGGGGGTTGGCGAACGGGATGAAGGGGACCGCCGCGGGGACTCGCAGCGGTCGTGGCTCAGGCGGCCGCAGTCTGGCGGCCGGCCGCCTCCAGCGCCTGTTCAAGGTCGTCCAGGATGTCGTCGATATGCTCGATGCCGATCGACAGGCGCACATAGCCGGGCGTGACGCCGGTCCGCAGTTGATCCTCGGCGGTCAGCTGCGAATGGGTGGTCGAGGCCGGATGGATCGCAAGGCTGCGCGCGTCACCGATGTTGGCGACATGATAGAACAGCCGCAACGCGTCGATGAAGCGGCGCCCGGCCTCGCGTCCGGCGGCCAGTTCGAAGCCGACAAGGCCCCCCTGCCCGCGCGGCAGGTATTTCGCGGCCCGTTCGGCGGCGATGCCGTTCTGGAAGCCCGGATGAATCACGCGCGACACCTCGGGCCGGGCAGAGAGGAATTCGGCCACCCGCGCGGCGTTCTGCGAATGACGCTCGATCCGCAGCGGCAGGGTCTCGATCCCTTGCAGGGTCAGGAAGGCGTTGAAGGGCGAGAGCGCCGCGCCAAGGTCACGCAGCAGCGTCGTGCGCGCCTTGACGATATAGGCCACCGGTCCCAGCGCCGCCGTCGCCTGAACCCAGACCGCGCCGTGATAGCTGGGGTCGGGGGTGTTCAGCGCCGGCTGGCGGACGGGATGGCCCGCCCAGTCGAAATTGCCGCCATCGACGATCAGCCCGCCGATAGAGGTTCCGTGCCCGCCCAGATACTTGGTCGAGGAATAGACCACGATCGCCGCCCCGTGGTCCAGCGGGCGCACCAGCAGGGGTGCGGCCGTGTTGTCCACGATCAGCGGAATGCCCAGCGGCCGGCCGAGCGCCGCCACTTCGGCAATGGGGAACACCTCGAGCTTGGGGTTGGGCAGGGTTTCGGCATACCAGGCGCGGGTGCGGTCATCCGAGGCGCGCAGGAAGGCCTGCGGATCGGCGGGGTCCACGAAGCGGACCTCGATTCCCTGATCCTTCAGCGTGTTGGCGAACAGGTTCCAGGTGCCGCCGTAGAGGGCGGTCGACGACACGATGTTGTCGCCCGCCCGGGCGATGTTCTGGATCGCATAGGCCGAGGCCGCCTGCCCCGAGGCCACGGCCAGCGCCGCCGCGCCGCCTTCCAGCGCGGCGATACGCTGTTCAAGGACGTCGGTCGTGGGATTGCCAAGGCGGGTGTAGATGTTGCCCAGCTCTTGCAGCGCGAACAGCGCCGAGGCGTGGTCGGCATCGCGGAACTGGTAGGATGTCGTCTGATAGATCGGCACGGCAACCGCCCCGGTTGTCGGATCGGCGCGGTAGCCCGCGTGAAGGGCAAGCGTTTCGTTGCGTTGGCTGGTCATGGTGTCTCCACAGGTCGGCATAAGGCGATTTGTTCTGTCGTGATTAAAGCCGATTTCCCTCCGGCGTGAATTCCAAAGACCGGTGCCGGGACGATGGCGGCCTGCTGCGACTCTGGCCGGATCGGGAAGATTATTCTCTACAGCCGCCACACCCGCCGCTTCCGTTGCGGCGCGCCGGGCCATCGCCGGGCGTCGTGCCGGAAATCCCTTCCCCGAAGCCTACCGCCCGCGGGCAATCCGTTCCCCTCAGGCAGCCCAACTTGGAATGGACCGGGATCGTCCCTTCTGTATCCTTAAATCACGACACGTTTTGACGAGTATTGTCCCTTCGGGACTTCGCAGAGGAGCTTTCCATGATCCGCATTGCTTCGGCCACGGCGCTGCAAGACGCGCCCGCCGCCCGCGCATGAACGAGGCCCATCCATGACCGCACAACAGATCGGACTGAAGGACCGCCTCTGGAAGGAACTGGCGCTGAAGGCGGAACTGAACACCGACGGCGCAGCCATCAGCCGCGAGGCGCTGGCCTTCATCGCGCCGGGCGTGAAGACACAGGAACAGGTGCATACGCTGTTCGAGATGGATTTCGAGATCCACGACGACGAACTTCCTGCCTATTTCCGCCTCGACCACGGGCTCGTCGTGCCGTTCCGTTGGAATCCCGATGCGCGCCACCGGATCGTGCTCGACGGCAACCGCACCATCGTCGTGAAGGACGACGAACAGCTGGCCGAGGCACATTTTCCCGCAAGGCCCGCCTATTACGGGCAGAAGACCTCGGACGGGGCGGCGATGGCCACCATCGGCTCGCTCGGGTCGGACCGGCAGTTCTTCGTCGCCTATTCGAACGAATGTTCGTATAAGGACAAGGGCGAGGACTGCCTGTTCTGCAACATCAACTTCACCAAGGACACCTACGGCGAAAAGTCGGGAATCTTCTGGAAAACCGCGAAGCAGATCGGCGAGACCTATGCCGAGGTTCATCGCCAGGGTCTTGTCGATCACGTCAACATCACCGGCGGCGTGATCCCGGAACGGCGTGAACTGGAATACTACCTCGACGTGGCCGACGCGATCCGCAAGCATTCGGGCGTCGAGGATTTCAACGGCACGGCCGTGGTCGCGGCCCCGATCGACCTGCGCAACCTCGACCGGTTCCGCGAGGCGGGCTATCGCACGGTGGGCCTCAACCTCGAGTTCTGGGACAAGGGCATCTACAACGCCATCTGCCCCGGCAAGGCGCGGGATTCCGGCGGCTGGGACCACTGGCTGCGCGCCATCGAATATTCGGTCGGCGTCTTCGGCCACGGCAATGTGCGGTCGAACTTCGTGGCCGGGACCGAGCCGAAGAAAAGCCTTCTGGCCGGCATCCAGCATCTGGCCGACAAGGGCGCGGTCGGCACCGCGTCGATCTGGTGCCCGAACCCGGGGTCGGACCTCGAAGGCCACCGAGCGCCCGAGCCGCAATGGTATCTCGATCTGGGGCACAGGATCGCGGCGATCTGGAAGAAGGCCGGGTTCACCTGGGCCAACCTCTACGACTCGAACGCCTCGGTCGATACGCTTCAGCACGACATCTGGCGCATCGAGGCCGAGACTCTGCCGATCTTCCAGCGCGACGCCGTCGCCGCCGAGTGACATCGCGGGCGGCGTCCGCGCCGCCCCTTCTCCTCATCGACAGGTTCCTCCCGTGAGCAGCACAGAACCCCGCCATATCGCCATCTACGGCAAGGGTGGCATCGGCAAATCCACCACCACCTCGAACATTGCCGCCGCGCTGGCCGAAGCGGGTCACCGCGTCATCCAGATCGGCTGCGACCCGAAGAGCGACTCCACCACCATTCTTCGCGGGGGCGCCGAGCTTCCCACCGTGCTCGACAGCCTGCGCGACCGTTCGCGCAAGCCGAAACTCGAAGAGATCTCGGCCACCGGCTTCGGCGGCGTCCTCTGCATCGAGGCCGGTGGCCCGGTTCCCGGCGTCGGCTGCGCGGGCCGCGGGATCTCGGCCGCCGTCGATCTGCTGGAAGACTTGCGCGTGTTCGAGACCTTCCAGCCCGACTACGTGCTTTACGACGTGCTGGGCGACGTGGTCTGCGGCGGCTTTGCCGTGCCGATCCGCGACGGCATCGCAGATCGCGCCTTCGTCGTCACCTCGTCGGATTTCATGGCGATCTTTGCCGCCAACAACCTGTTCAAGGCGATCGACAAATATGCGCCCTCGGGCGGGGCGCGGCTGAACCGAAGCCCCGACTGGCACATCAAGCAGGAGGTGCGCTGATGGCCCGCCCGCTTGTCGGCCCGCAGGCATCCTGCGCCCTGCACGGCGCTATCCTGACGGCTGCTGCCATCCCGGGCGTGATCCCGCTGGTGCATTCCACGCCCGGCTGCGCCCTTCGCGCCGGCGCGGGCGTGACGGGCGAGCTGTCCGGTGCCCCGCCCGGACTGCCGCTTGTGGCTTCGACCAATCTTGCCGAAAAGCATGTCGTCTTCGGCGGCACCTCGCGTCTGCGCGAAGAGATCAAGAACACGCTCGCCGTGGTCCGGGGCGGGCTTGTGACCGTCCTGACCGGTTGCCCGACCGAGATGATCGGCGACGATGTGGCCGCAATGGTCAAGGAGGTGACATCGCAGGGCGAGGCGGTGATCGACATCCAGACCGCCGGCTTCCGCGGCCCGGCGCGCGCGGGCTACGACCTTCTGCTGTCCGCATTCGCCAGCCGGCTGGAGCCGCGCGCCGAGCCGGCCGATGTGCCGCGGATCAACATCCTCGGCATCGTGCCCGGGATCGATCCGCACTGGCTGTCCGAGATCGAGGAACTCTCGCGCCTTCTGGCCGGCATCGGCCTGCGCGCCAATCCGATCTTCGGCCCGGCGGGCGGGCTGGACGCGCTGCACGCGCTGGGACGGGCCGAGGCGAGCCTGGTGCTGTCGCCTTGGGGGCTTGGCCCGGCCGAGGCGCTGCGGCAACGGTTCGGAATTCCGACCGTCGTGGCCGAGGGTCTTCCGGTCGGGATCGCGGCGGCCGAGGCGCTGCTCCGCCGCCTGTCCGAGGCGCTTGGCCGACCGCTGGATGGCGCGGCCGAGGCTTTCCTTGCGTCCGAGCGCCGGCACGAGGACTACCTGCTGAACCAGATCCTTGGCCGGCTGGTCAGCGCCGGGCGGCAGCGGGTCGCGGTGATCGGCGGAAGCCTTGCCGCGCCGGGCCTTGCGCGGTTCCTGACCACGGTGCTGGGCTGGAAAATCGCAGCCCTTGTCGTGACGGACGAGCCGCCCGCGGCCCTGCGACCCGCGCTGACCGCCGAAGGGGCGATCTTCGCACCCGACGCCGCGAGCCGGACCGAAGCCATCCTGACGAGCGGCGCCAGCCTTGTGATCGGCGGCGCGGACGACCGCGCTCTGGCTGGGCGTCGGGGGATAGCCTTCGTCGATGCCGGCAGCGCCTCCGGTCTGGGGGCGCTGACCGCGGGCCATGCCGGGCGTGCCGGCGCGGCACGACTGCTTTCCGCTCTTGTGACCGGCCTCGAGGCCGCGGATGCCCCCGCACTGCGGCCATATCCTGCGGAGGAAGAAAAGGCCTTGTCCCTGGGCCTTCTTGCGCTGGCGGTCGACCGACAGGTTCAGATCCTTGCCTGAAGGTCAGCCCTCGGGGTCGCGCCGCGCTGGCGCGGCCCCGCCGTTGCCCGCAAGTCGCTCTTCGGGTTCCCGGAAGCCAAACCCCTTCCGGCAGGGGCACCGAGAGAACGCCCCTCTCTTCAACCGGCCATCCTTGGCAAGCACCCTCGCCCCCGGACGTCAAATGCGACCAACCAGGTCGCGTACAGGAGCCCATGATGACCCACAGGATCGTCGGATTTGCAGGTGGCCTCGGCCGCCCCTCGAAAACCCGGGCGCTGGTCGCACATGCCGTGACCGCGACGACCACGGCCTTCGGCGGAACCGCCGGCCTGCACGATCTGTCCGATCTGCAACCCTCGCTGGGTCAGGCCGCACGGCTGGACGAGCTGCACCCGCGTGCCGCCCGCATCGTGCAGGATCTGCTTGCCGCCGATGCGCTGATCGTTGGCAGCCCGGTCTACAAGGGCAGCTATACCGGCCTTTTCAAGCATCTCTTCGACCTGATCGAGCCCGAAGCCCTGATCGGCAAGCCGGTCCTTCTTCTCGCCACCGGCGGCGGCAGCCGGCACGCGCTGGTGATCGAGCACCAGCTGCGGCCGTTGTTCGGCTTCTTCGAGGCGCAGACCCTTCCCACCGGCATCTATGCCGCGAATGCCGATTTCACCGACGGCGAGCCATCCTCGCCGGTCCTGCTGGACCGCATCCAGCGCGCGGTGGGGCAGTTTTCGTCCTGGCTCGGCCCTGTCCGGACGACAGGGCCCGCGCTTCTGCCCGCCTGATCCGATTTCCCTTCCGTCCTCAGCAAAGGAGCACTCCATGACCCGCAAGATCCGATTGGGCGCCTTCCTGCCCGGCGGCGGCCAGCACATCGCCTCGTGGCGCCACCCGGACCAACCCGCCGATGGCGCGACCAGCTTTGCCTTCCACCGCCGCCTTGCCGAGACCGCCGAACGCGGGCTGTTCGACGCCTATTTCCTTGCAGACGGCCTGGCCGTGGGCTTTGGCGGTGCGCGCGAAGGTGGCAATGCCCGCGTCGCGGGGTTCGAGCCGGTCACCCTGTTCTCGGCGCTGGCGCCGCTGACCCAGCACCTGGGCTTCATCGCCACATCCTCGACCACCTACGAGGAACCCTACACCACGGCCCGCAAGTTCGCCTCGCTCGACCTGATCTCGGGCGGGCGCGCGGGGTGGAACGTGGTCACGACCACCGGCGACGCCACGGCGCAGAACTTCAACCGCGACACCCAGCTTCCCCACGCCGACCGCTACCGGCGCGCACACGAACATGTCGATGTGGTCAGGAAACTGTGGGACAGCTTCGAAGATGACGCCTTCCTGCGCGACAAGGAGACCGGGGTGTTCTTCGATCCCGAAAAGCTGCATGACGCGGACCACAAGGGCGCGCATTTCAGCGTGAAGGGGCCGCTCAACGTGCCGCGCTCGGCGCAGGGGCATCCGGTCATCGTGCAGGCGGGCCAGTCCGAGGACGGTCGCGATTTCGCCGGCGCCCATGCCGAGGTGATCTTCACCGCCCACCAGAATGTCGAGACCGCGCGCGAGTTCTACGCGGATGTGAAGGCCCGCGCCCGCGCCCATGGCCGCAATCCCGACCATGTGCTGATCATGCCCGGCGTCTCGCCCTTCGTCGGCCGCACCGAGGACGAGGCGCGCGAGAAATACGACCGGCTGACCGGGTTGATCCTTGAAGAGGACGGGATCGGGCTGCTGAACGGCCTGACCGGCGGAACGCTGGATCTGAAGGGCCATGACCTTGACGGTCCATTGCCGCCCGCCCCGCCGACCGAGGGCATGAAAAGCCGGCAGGAGCTGATCCGCCGGATCGCCGACGAGAACGGCTTCACCATCCGCCAGCTTTACCGCTGGGTCGCCTCGGCCCGCGGGCATTTCACGGTCATCGGATCGGCCACGCAGATTGCGGACACGCTTCAGGAGTGGTTCGAAACCGGAGCCGCGGACGGGTTCAACATCCTGCCGCCGTGGCTGCCCACCGCACTGGACGATTTCGTGGATCTGGTGATCCCCGAACTTCAGCGCCGCGGCCTGTTCCGCACCGCCTATGAGGGCCGGACCCTGCGCGAAAACCTTGGGCTTCCCTACCCCGAAAACCGCTATTCTGCGGCGCGGGCAGCATCCCGCGCGGCCGAATAGCGCCCTGCCCCCACCCGGCGCGATGGCCGTGCTCCGGGTGGGGGATCCTTCGTCGATCAGCGGGGGATCAGCCTCTGGCCGCGGGGGCGGGCTTCAACGCTGCCTTCGGCGCAGGTGCCAGTGGCACCCCGTGGAACAGGCCCGCAACATGGCGCGCCTCGGCAAAGAACAGCCAGCGGGCGACGAACGCCCCCGCCAGATGCAAGGCGCCGGCCAGCGGCACAGCCCCGGGCGCAAGGATCAGGACCGCAGCCGGGGCCACACCCGCAAGAAGGACCGCCAGTCCGCGCAGCACCCGTGAACGGGGCCGACCCGTGACGATTTCGCGCGTCAGCCATGTCGGGCCGGTTGAAGGCGGCTCGAAGCTGCGCACCCGACCGAAGCGGGCCAGACCTGTCACGCGACCCGTGGTCAAGGCACATCGCGCCACATGCCGGTCGCCCGAGACGAAGCTTGCAGCAAGGCCCGCCGAGAGGGCCACGCAGAGGGCTGCCGCCCACGGCCCCGGCATCGCGATCAGGGCGCCCCCCGCCGCGGCAAACCCCGGAAACAGGGCTGGCGTGGACCAGTGATGCCAGCGCGGAACAGCGCGCAACTGGCCGTAGATCATCGCGGTCGAGATCACCGTGCCAAGGCAGGCAAGTCCCCCAGCCATCCCCCAAAAGATTGGCCGCGGACCTCCGGCCAGATCGGCCAGCGCCACCGGCATGAGCAGCGCAAGGGCAGCGACAGCGCCCCATGCCTCGCGCGAAAGCCAGCTTGTCCGCAGCCGGCGGAAGGCGAACCGGGCCCGCAGCGGATGTGCAAGATGGAAGGTCGAGGCCACAAGGCCTGCAAGTGCAAGCGCATAGCCCGCGGCCCAGACGCTCGGGCTCGCCCTCGCCAGCGCCGCAAGGGCCAGCGTTCCGAAGCCTATCCCCGACAGGACGGTGAACAGAAGAAGTGACGGGGCGGGCCGCATCAGCGCCGCCCCGCCAAACGGTCGATCCAGGCCCGCACCCCCTGCCCCGGCGCAATCGGCGACAGCGGCGGCACCGCGGGCGCCGCGTCCTTCGGGCGGGGCGGCAGATACCTGCCCGCTGGCCGGGTGCCCAGTTCGGGCAGCAGGGCGAAGCCGCCACGCTCGGCGACCAGGCGGCTGAGCGGGCTATGCGGATCGCCAAGGTCGCCCACATGGCGGGCGCCGGTCGGGCAGGCCCGCACGCAGGCGGGCGCACTGTCATCCTCGGGGCGCGAAGGATCCTGTGGCAGGTCGAGGCAGAGCGTGCATTTCCGCATCACGCCCGCCACCGGATCGAGTTCCCGCGCGCCGTAGGGGCAGGCCCAGGCGCAAAGCCCGCAGCCAAGGCAGCGCGCATCGTCGATCGCAACCACCCCGTCAAGGCGCAGGTGGCTGGCGCCGGTCGGGCAGACAGGAACACAGGGCGGATCCTCGCAGTGCTGGCAAACCCTTGGAAAGGAAAGGATCTGCGCCGGCCCGGTTTCGTTTTCGATCTCATAGCAATGGACGCGGGTGAGAAAGGCGCCCTCGGGCGCGGCGCCGTGGCTGTCGCGGTCACCCAGCGTCGTCGCGGGGCTCAGCGCGTGCCAGCCCTTGCAGGCGACGGTGCAGGCGTGACAGCCCACGCAGGCGTCGAGGTCGATGACGAGTGCAAGCTTCCGGCCGCCTGTCATCGCCGCCCCCGGACGGTCAACCGGATCGGCGCGAAGGCGGGTCGGACCTGCAATCGTGGGCCGATCCGATCGAGCCGCACCCTCAGGTCGAACCACGCGGCCTGACCCGTCACCGGATCGGCATTGGCCCGGCGCCCGCCCCCCTCATGGCTGTCGGGCAGAAGATCGTGCATCAGATGGTTCAGCAGGAAGCCCACGCGCGCCTCGGGTGCATCATCGTCCAGCGCCCAGGCCCCCTTGCGCTTGCCGATGGCGTTCCATGTCCAGACCGTACCGGGATTGAGCGCCGACATCCGCGCGACGGGACTCTCGATCCAGCCGGCCGTAGAGGTCAGGCGCGCCCAGTCGCCGTCCTGAAACCCCAGCCGCTCCCACTCGACCGTGGGCACGAACAGCACGTTCCGCCCCAGGATCTGCCGCAGCCAGCCGTTCATCGACCCCCACGAATGATACATCGCCGCGGGCCTTTGCGTCAGCGCGTGAAGCGGGAACTCGGCCGCCTGCGCATCGCTGTCCGGCGGCGTCCATTCGGGCAAGGGATCCATCGCGGCCAGCAGCCGGGGCCGCATCTCATCCGGCGGCTGGTACGGGCCGTGCCCCAGCGCGGCAAGCTGGAAGCGCCGCAAAGGCTCGCTCCAGATCGTGAAGAGATAAGGCTGCGGCCGGTCCTGAAATCCCATGCCCACCGCCCAGTCCTGCCATGCCCGGTTCCAGGGCTTGAAGAAGGCGGCCTCGGGCGGCACTTCCGCGGAAAAGACCCCGCCCGCCTCGATGTAACGGGCCAGCTGGTCGGGGTTGGGGGCGCCGCGTCCCTGCGCCGATCCATCGCCGCGCCAGCCGGCCAGCGGCCCGATGCCGGGCCGGCGCTGGTGCCTCACCAGATAGTCGGCATAATCGGCATAGGTGGCCGAGCCATCCGCTTCGGCAAACCCCGGCAGGCCCAGCCGGTGGCCAAGGTCGATCAGCACCGACTGGAACGGCCGCACATCCCGGTCGGGGGCAGTGATCGGCCAGCGGATGGCGTCCACCGCCTGGTCGGCGCGACTGGCCGGACGGTCCAGCAGCGAGATTGCGTCATGACGCTCCAGATAGGTGGTGTCGGGCAGGACCAGATCGGCATAGGCCACGGTTTCCGACGCATAGGCATCCGACAGGATGATGTGGGGAATGCGGTAGCTGCCGTCGGGATCGGTGTCAGTCAGCATCCGCGCGACCTCGGCCGGGTTCATGGACGAGTTCCACGCCATGTTCGCCATGTACAGAAACAGCGTATCGATCCGGTAGGGCCTCCCGGCATGGGCATTGGCGATCACCCGCTGCATGAGTCCATGCGCGGCGAAGGGGGCATCCCAGCTGAAGGCCTCGTCGATCCTCGCCGGGTGGCCGTCCTCGGTCAGTGCAAGATCCGCCGGGCCACGGGGAAAGCCCAGATGCGGTCCGTCCAGCGGCTGTCCGGGCCGGGCGCGGAAATGCGGCACGGGATGGGCGGACATCGGCCTTGGGTAAGGCGGCCGGAAGCGCATGCCGCCCGGCACCTCGATGCAGCCAAGAAGCATCTGAAGCAGGTGAAACGCCCGTGCAGTCTGAAAGCCGTTCGTATGCGCGGCGATCCCCCGCATGGCGTGAAATCCGACCGGGCGGCCAATCATGCGGGCATGCCGGCCCCCGCGGAAATCGGTCCAGGGCTGATCGAGCGCGATCGCCTCGTCAAAGGCCATCGGGTGCAGCTGTTCCAGGGCGTGACGCTTGGCGCAAAAAGCTTTCCGACCGACGCCGAGGGGCGCGCCATCAAAGGCATGCCCCGCCATCCGATCGTCGAGGACGACGTCATCATCTATTCCGGCGCCACGGTTCTCGGCCGTGTCACCATCGGGCGCGGCGCCATCCTTGGCGGCAGCGTCTGGGTGACCGAGAACGTGCCGCCCCACGCCATCGTCTCGCAGGCCCACCCGCATTCCACGGACCGGCCGCCGGAGAGGCAAACCGCCTGATCCCTCTCCCGAGCCCGATACCAACACTTTCAACCAGTTCCCGGAGTAACAGACAATGGCAGACCTTCTGCCCCAGGCAGCCCTCAGCGACAGTGCCGCGCGCCAGCTTGCCAATGCGACCAAGACCGCGCCGATCCTGCCCACCATCAGCCCGCGCTGGCTGGTCCATCTGCTGCAATGGCTGCCCGTCGAGGCCGGCATCTACCGCCTGAACCGGGTGAAGAACCCCGAGGACGTTCTGGTGGCCTGCACCGAGCGCGACGAGGCAGAGCTGCCGCAGACCTTCGTCAACTATGACGAAACCCCGCGCGAGTATTTCCTGAACGGCGTCTCGACGGTGCTGGATGTCCACACCCGCGTCAGCGACCTTTATTCCAGCCCCTTCGATCAGGTGAAGGAACAGTTGCGCCTTGCCATCGAGACGATCAAGGAGACGCAGGAAAGCCAGCTGATCAACAACCCCGACTACGGGCTTCTGGCGAATGTGGCCAAGGGGCAGGTGCTTTTTCCGCTGACCGGCGCGCCGACGCCGGACGATCTGGATCTTCTGATCGCGAAGGTCTGGAAAGAGCCCGCCTTCTTCCTGACCCATCCCGACGCGATTGCGGCCTTCGGGCGGGAATGCACAAGGCGCGGCGTGCCGCCGGCCACCGTCAGCCTGTTCGGCGCGCAGTTCCTGACCTGGCGCGGCCTGCCGATCATCCCCTCGGACAAGGTTCCGGTGGTGGACGGCCGCACAAAGATCCTGCTTCTGCGGGTGGGCGACAAGCGGCAGGGCGTGGTGGGGCTTTACCAGCCGGGGCTGGCGGGTGAGCAAAGCCCGGGTCTGTCGGTGCGCTTCATGGGCATCAACCGCTCGGCCATCGCCTCTTACCTGATCAGCCTCTACTGCTCGCTGGTGGTGCAGTCGCCCGATGCGCTGGCGGTGCTCGAGGATGTGGAGATCGGCAAGTTCCATGACTATCCCGACAGCTACAAGTGACCTCGCGCCCGCAGCGGCGGGCTTGCCGGACGTGGGGCTGCTGACGGCCTTGGCCAACCAGTTCTTCGCAGCCCTGCCGGGAACCACGGCACCGCTTTCGGCCGGCGGGCCGTTCGCCCATCCGGTGCCGAACGCCCCCCTGCCCCCGGGCCTTGCGCCCGGGCCGCTGGCGAACGGGCCCATGTTGCCGGGGACGCTTGCCCCCGGCGCCAATGTCGTGCCCTCCACGCCGGAACAGGCGCTGGCCGGCATCGCCTCGGCCCCCGCCCTGCTGCCCCATGCGGCGGCGGCGAACGGGCTGCCGGATCATGCGGCCATCGTGCCGCCTGCCGTGAATGGCCGTTTCGGGGGCCATTCGCTGGCCATGCCGCAGGCGGCGCGGCCGCCGATTCCCACGGAACGCCCGCCGCGCGAGGATCGGGTCAGCGCACGCAGCCACGGCCTTCCGGGCGAGGACGATCTGCGTGCGTTGCTGGCAGGCGGCACTGCTCCCCCTGCCCTGCCGACGGCACCCGCACCGACCGAACCCGAGTTCTACTTCGTTCCGGCGCGGCCCGCGGTTCCGCAAGTGCCCGCCTCCGGTCATCCGGCCTTCGACGTTCATGCGGTGCGGCGCGACTTTCCGATCCTGCAAGAGCGCGTGAACGGCCGGCCGCTGGTCTGGTTCGACAACGCCGCCACCACGCAGAAGCCGCTGGCGGTGCTGAATCGGCTGGACCATTTCTACCGGCACGAGAACTCGAACATTCACCGCGCGGCGCACGACCTGGCCGCCCGCGCGACCGACGCCTATGAAAAGGCGCGCGAGACGGTCCGGGCCTTCCTTGGCGCCTCATCCGCGGACGAGATCATCTTCGTCCGTGGCGCGACGGAAGGGATCAACCTGATCGCCAGAACCTGGGGGACGAAGAACATCGGCGACGGCGACGAGATCCTCGTCTCGCAGCTTGAACACCACGCCAACATCGTGCCCTGGCAACAACTGGCGCAGGAAAAAGGCGCGCGGCTGAAGGTGATCCCGGTCGATGACAGCGGCCAGGTGATCCTTGAGGAAGCGCGGCGGCTGATCTCGGCCCGGACAAAGATCGTGGCCGTCACGCAGGTGTCAAACGCGCTTGGCACCGTGGTGCCGGTGGCGGAGATCGTGGAGCTTGCCCATCGCGCAGGTGCCGTGGCGCTGGTCGATGGCGCGCAATCGGTCAGCCACATGCGGGTGGACGTGCAGGCGATCGGGGCGGATTTCTTCGTCTTCTCGGGCCACAAGGTGTTCGGCCCCACGGGCATCGGCGCCGTCTTTGGCCGAAAGGCGCTGCTTGACGACATGCCTCCCTGGCAGGGCGGAGGCAACATGATCGCCGACGTGACCTTCGAGCGGACGGTATTCCAACCGCCACCGCATAGGTTCGAGGCCGGCACCGGCAACATTGCGGACGCGGTGGGCCTTGGTGCCGCGCTGGACTATGTCGACCGGATCGGGATCGAGACCATCGCACGCTACGAACACGACCTGCTGGCCTACGCCACCCACCAACTGGCGCCGATCAAGGGCGTGCGGCTGATCGGAACCGCGCGCGACAAGGCGTCGGTGCTGTCCTTTGTGCTGGAAGGAATGAAGCCCGAGGACGTCGGCCGCGCGCTGAACTCCGAAGGCATCGCCGTCAGGTCGGGGCATCATTGCGCCCAGCCGATCCTGCGCCGCTTCGGGCTGGAGGCGACGGTGCGGCCGTCGCTGGCCTTCTACAATACCTGCGACGAGGTGGATCGCTTCATCTCGGTTGTCAGGCGTCTGGCGCGGGCCTGACGGCGGCGGCCCGTTCGATCCGGCGGGCCGCCACGCCTTTGACGGCGGGCGTCGATGTGCAGGGCGACCGGATCGAGGTGCAGATCGTCGGCTGGGGCCGCGACGAGGAGGCATGGGTCATCGACTACCGCGTGCTATGGGGCGATCCATCCGGCCCGCGCCTCTGGTCTGACCTGGACGTCGTGCTGAACGGGACTTGGGGCGACCTGCCCGTGCGTGCAGTCGCCGTCGATACCGGCGGCCACCACACCAAGATGGCCTACGAGTTCTGCCGCACCCGCCTTGCCCGCCGCGTCTGGGCGATCAAGGGCCGCGGTGGCCCCGGCATCCCGGTCTGGCCCCGTCGCCCCACCCGCAGCAACAAGGCAAAGATCCCGCTCTTCATCGTCGGCGTCGATGCCGTGAAGGACGCCGTCTACGCCCGCCTGAAACTGACCGAACCCGGCCCCGGCGCCATCCACTTCCCCCGCCGCCTCGATGCCGACTACTTCCGCCAGCTGACCGCCGAACGCGTCGTCACCCGCTTCGAACGCGGCCGCCCAATCCGTTCCTGGCAACCAAAGCGCGACGGCGAACGCAACGAAGCGCTGGACACCTTCGTCTACGCCCACGCCGCCTTGCACGGGCTGATCAGCATGGGGATGCGGTTGAACACGGAGGCGGCAGGGCCAGTCTCGCCACCTGTGACGCACGGCGCACCACCAACACGGGCTATAAGGTCGGCTTGGATGGGTTAGAGGACATACCGCTCTCTCCGTTCTACGAGTGATCTCCAACCAAGCCAGGACTATCGACTGGATTGGAGACCCGTTTTCGTGCTACGCAACATTTCGATGACGATGCGGTCACCTACACCATAGCGTGCGGCAGAAGGGTGGAGTCACTGTCGAAAATGGGAGCATGCTGGGCCGATGACAGCACACTATGATACTAGCGAAAAGAGAGACGCGTTTAAGGGCGTTAGCCTGTTTTCGGGTGGAGGGATCGGCGACCTTGCCCTTCGTGCCGTTGGGGTTGATGTCCTTGTAGCATCCGAACTGCTGCCCGACCGTGCTTCCGTTTTTCGATCCAATTACCCAAACACAACAATGGTCGAGGGCGATATTCGCAAGACAAAGGCAGAAGTCATCCGGGAGGCCAAGAACAGGCTTAAAGGGAGACCTCTTGATATTCTTTTTGCCACCCCACCGTGCCAAGGCATGTCGAAGAATGGCCGCGGAAAGCTGCTTCACGGTGTTCGAAGCGGAGTGAAGCCAAAACTTGATGAGCGCAATAGACTTGCGCTTGATGCAGTGGAAGTCGCACTAGCGCTGCGGCCTAAACTGGTGGTCTTCGAGAATGTTCCGGAGATGCAGAATGCCGTTATCGAGCATGAAGGTCAGGTGCGCGACCTTCTCGAGCTCATCTCCGAACTCTTGGCGCCAGACTATGAGGGAAAATGGGACGTTGTAGAGTTTGCTGACTACGGGGTGCCCCAGCGACGTCAGCGACTGATAACAGTCTTCATGCTAAAATCGTCACTGCCCACTAATCTCAAGAAGTGGGCAGTTTTGCCAACGGCAACGCATTCTCAAAATCCAAGCATTTTTACTCGACCGTGGGTTACGGTGGACGAAGCGCTTTCAGGTGTGCCGCCGCTTGATGCCGCCAACAGGAAAATGGCGTCTCACAAAGACATCTCTTTCCACCGCGTCCCGATTCTCGACGATTCGAAGTATTTCTGGGTCTCAAATACCCCCCCAGGAAAGGGGGCCTTTGACAACCAGTGCGTCAATCCGGCCTGCGGGTTCGACAAGAATCCAACGCATGGATCGAAACACAACTCAGAGGGCATTAATCAAGCCAATCGCGACACGCCACTGAATTGCTTGAAGTGTGGCGAACTTCTACCAAGGCCTTGGGTGCAAGAAGGGACTGAGTTCCGCCTAATGTCTGGTTTCACAAGTGCATACAAACGCATGCGTGGTGATCTGCCAGCCAGTGCTCTGACTAGGAACCTCTCCTATGCTTGCTCTGATCAGAAATTGCACCCGAGGGAACATCGGGTCCTGTCGCTCCATGAAGCCTTCATTCTTCACACCGTTGACGTTTATAATTTTGACTGGAGACGTGACGACAACAAGACGCTATCCGACAAGACTATACGCGAAATCATCGGAGAAAGTATACCCCCGAAAGGCTTGGAGGCGATCTTTAAGCACCTAGTTGCAACTCTCCTTGAGCATCGAACCGCCGCTAGAGCTGCTTGATTGCAGCTGTCATCAGCTTGGCTTTGTTATGCTTGTCAAAGAACGACGCGTATGTTGACGACTTAATCACTGTCACCCACCCTTCGTACATTTTCTTGACGCCGTCCCGCGTCATGATCGAAACGGAAGTAGTCCGGCCTCCGCCTTCCTTGGGCTGAACAATCTTTCCCCAATCATTCTCAACAAGATCAGCCCTGTAGAACACGGCAACGATGGTCGGGCAACGCTCTATGAAATCCCAGTAGATCCCAAAGAGATGATTCGTCTCGCGATGATGTGCCTTCCAATCATATCCTGTTGCAACGTGAATTCTCTGATCGCCGATGTCTGGCTTGTCGAAACCGCGTTTTAAACACGCGGCCGGCGTGGGAACGCTGCCGCAAGTTGCCTTAACCTCAAAACCACCGGTAGGAAAAGGACTGAAGGGACCTTTCTCTCGCAGCCTCTTGGAAAGCGCGTCCCATGCCGCATTGCCATCATCGTCCATCAAGAGCAAATCGGGATACCCATCTTGGTGTGGATTCTTGCGAAGCAGGTCCGGGTGCTCCAAGATCATTGAAGCCGCAAAGACTTCTCCCACAAAGGCGCTGAGGTTTCTCATGCCCAGTATTTCAAAGACGTTGACCTCAAAACTCGCCAGTTTGTCGACAATAGAGCGGGTCCGATGAACAGCCTTCTCAATTTCATAGGGCTGCAAAGCATAACCTCTTGGGCCGACAACCGAAGAAGTGGGATTTGTTACATATTCAAACTTCACTGCCATTTTTTCTTGTCACCGTTTCTTCAATTAGGGCCCAGATCCAGTGCGGATAGTGTCGGGTTCCTATCGCTGAGGCTTCTTGGTGGTTCGGTCGGACACCTTGATTTTGTTAGAAGTATCAGGCGAAGTGATTGAACACAATCACGCCCGCTCATGCGCACCAGCATTCGAGTACTTGGTGACCCGTTCAGCGGTGAACTGATCCGTGTCTTCCAGACATTCACGGCCGTTTCCAACCGCTCTGATACCCCGACGATGCCGTGCATGAGACACTGCGCGCCATGCGGACGCTCCTTCATCGCCTTCTCGACTTCACGCGCACGCGCGGCTTTGACGCTGCGGGGCGCGGTCGGCGTTGGGAGGGGGCGCGGACGGTCGACGGGCTGAACACGGCGATCCTTGCGGGCGCGACCACTGCGGCGCGGCGGGCAGGCTGGTATGCGCGGAACAACCCGTGGGTCGCGGCGGCGGTGGATAGCCTCGTAGGCAATGTCGTCGGCGCAGGCATAAAGCCGCAGTCCACTCATCCCGACCGAGCGGTGCGCGAACGGCTTCAACTGCTGTGGCTGCGCTGGACCGATCATGCCGATCCTGGTGGGCTTGCCGATTTCTATGGGCTGCAGGCCATGGCCGTGCGGGCGATGATCGAGGGTGGCGAGAGTTTCGCCCGGCTGCGTGTCGTTCCTGATGCCGCGGCTGTCCCCCTGCACATCGACCTGATGGACCGCGACCAGGTGCCGCTGGACCTGCATCGCGACATCGGCGGCGGCGCGCGCATCCGGGCGGGCATTGAATTCAACGGCGCTGGGCAGCGCACAGCGTTCTGGGTGATGCGCGACCGGCCCGGCGATCCGCTGACCTCCCTGCGGCTGGAACCGCTGCGCTTGCCCGCTACCGATTGTCTGCACCTGTTCAAGCCGCTGGCGGCTGGCCAGCTGCGCGGGATCACCTGGCTCGCCCCAGTGCTGCTGCGGCTGCACGAGTTGGACCAGTTCGAGGATGCGGCGCTGGTAAAAGCTAAGGTCGCGGCGCTGTTCACCGGCTTCATCACTGATCCGGATGGAACGGCGGGCGGTTTGACCGGCAGCAACTCGGGCGGCGCGTTGACGGTTGGCATGGAACCCGGCAGCCTGATCCCTCTGCCGCCAGGCACCGACATCCGGTTTTCCAACCCGACCGAGAGCGAATCCTATGGCCCCTTTGTCAAGAACCACCTCCGCGCCGTGGCGGCCGGGATGGGCCTGCCCTATGAACTGGTTTCCGGCGACCTTGAGGGCGTGACCTATTCCTCGATCCGCGCCGGGCTGATCGAGTTTCGCCGCCGCGTCGAGCAGTTGCAGCACAACGTGGTCGTGCATCTGTTCTGCCGCCCGGTCTGGGACCGCTTCGTGCGGCTGGCGGTGCTGTCGGGCGATCTGCCTGCGCGAGACTTCGACCGTGACCCAGCCGCCTATCTGGGCTGCGAATGGCTACCTCCCAAGTTCGACTACGTCGATCCCAAGAAGGACGTCGAGGCCGAGATCCTCGCGATCAATGCCGGTCTCAAAAGCCGTCGCCAGGCGATTTCCGAACGGGGCTACGACGCCGAACAGGTCGATGCCGAGATTGCCGCCGACAAGGCGCGCACCGATGCGCTGGGCCTGAGCTTCGGTGCGCCGCCTGTCCAGAACGAGGACATTCCCGATGAATGACACCGTCACGCTTCTGACGCGCCGTGCCGACCTGGCCCCGGCCAGCGCCAACCGCGATGATCGCTCCGTCGAGGTGATCTGGTCGACTGGCGCACCGGTGCGCCGCCGTGACATGGCTGGCCCGTATGTTGAACGCCTCAGCCTCAATCCGCAGGCAGTGGACCTGTCGCGGTTGCAAGGGGCCAGCGTGCTCGATGCCCATCGCCAATTTGCCGTCCGCGATGTGCTCGGCAGCGTGCAATCCGCCGCCGTCGATGGCCAGCGTGGCACGGCGCTGATCCGCTTTTCAGCCCGCCCAGAGGTGGAACCGCTTTGGCAGGACGTCCTGTCCGGGATCCTGCGCCATGTCTCAGTCGGCTATTCGGTCGAGGAGTGGGCCGAGACCACCGACAACGGCGCGCGGGTGCTGACCGCCGTGCGCTGGACACCCCACGAGATTTCCCTTGTCCCCACCCCGGCTGACCCCGGCGCACATATCCGCATGGAGACCCATATGACCGACACCACCATCACCCCGGCCCCGCCCGAGGCGCAGACCCGCGCCGCGATCAACACCGAGATCCGCTCCATCGCCCGCATCGCCGGGCTGGACCAGTCCTGGATCGACGGCCAG
>NZ_OAOQ01000024.1 GCF_900207575.1 Cereibacter ovatus | reverse complement strand
CTCGCGCACCTCAGGGGAGAACTTGTTCGTGGTCTTGCTCATGATGCTCCATCCTTCTCACGAGTTGGAGCCTCCGGCAAACCCGGCGCGGTTCAGCATGGCTCGCTTCGCGTCCTCAACCCAACCCTCGATCTCAGAAGGCGAGAGATCATAGGCGCGGCTGGCCTCGGCCACCGTTGTCTTGCCTTGAATGATCTCCACCACGAGCGCGTTTCCGGGGCTTACGCGGCGCCACTGGCGCCACGGTCTCCTTCAACTGCGCTTCGCCGTCCACCGCTTGATCGGGTCGTCCATCATCACACTCATTGCCACCTTCCTCCTTGTAGCAGGAGCAGATTTCCACTGGGTCAATACAAATGGCGACAGCCTGCGGTCGATCGGTCGTTGGCGACGCACCTGAATTGTGATCGGGGCGGTGCGCTTCTATAGTCGCGCGGCCCCTTGCCCGGAAATGCCATGACGCTTGCCGTCCCGTCCCGCTTCAACATTCTTGCGGTCGTGCAGAAAGGCCGGCTGCAATATGAAGCCGTCCTGCTGGCGGCATCGCTGCGCGCAGCCGATCCGGACTTTGCCGGCAGGCTTTATCTGGCCGAACCGCAACCCGGCCCGTTGTGGGCGGACGATCCCCGCATCGACGATCCCGCGGTCAGGGCGCTGCTGAACAATCTGGGCGCGACGATCCTGCCGTTCGAGAACACGACATTCGGTGCCAGCTACCCCAATGGCAACAAGATCGAGGCCCTGCGTGCCCTGCCGGACGAGCCGTTCCTGTTTCTCGACACCGACACGCTGGTGACGGGGGGCCTGTCGCAGGTTTCCTTTGACTTTGCCCGTCCCTCGGCCTCGGTCCGGTGCGAGGGCTCATGGCCCGATCCGGACATCTATGGCCCACCGCTGGGACGGATCTGGGCCGCGCTTTACGACCGCTTCGGGCTGGATATCGAGCCGACACTCGACCGGACGCAGCCCGAAGACCACTGGCGCCGGCATCTCTATTTCAATGCCGGCTGGTTCTTTCACCAAAGCCCGCGCCGCTTTGGCGCGCTGTTTCACGACATCGCCCGCACCATTCGCGACGACCCGCCGGCGGAACTTCTGGGGCAGCCGCTTTACCCCTGGCTTGACCAGATCGCGCTGCCGCTGGTCATTCATGCGCTGGGGGGCGGCCGCCCCGGGCCCGAGCTGTCCGGACTGGACGGGGCGGTGACCTGCCACTGGCGGCTGATGCCGCTGCTGTTCGCCCGCGAAAGCGATCTTGCGGTTGAAACCGCGCTGCGCGTCTCGGCGCCCAACCCGGTGAAGAAGGTGCTGAAGGCACACGAGCCGTTCCGGCGCTTTCTCTATCAAGGCAAGGGCGCCGAGGCCCGTGCGCTGTTCGACCGCGCCGACCTGCCGCGCCGCGAACAGGCGATCCGTCATATGCTGCGCCGCGCCGGGCTTTGGCTGCGCTGACCCGGCCGGGCGCAGACAGCCTGCGTCGCCGGTTGTGCGGCCGCGGGCTTTCCCCTAGCTTTCGCGCCACAACAGCAGGGGGCACCCATGACCGACGACCGCAAACTTGGCTTCGACACGCTTCAGATCCATGCCGGCGCCAAACCCGATCCGGCCACCGGCGCGCGGCAGGTGCCGATCTATCAGACCACCGCCTATGTGTTCCGCGATGCCGAGCATGCCGCACGGCTCTTCAACCTTGAAGAGGTGGGCTATATCTATTCGCGTCTGACCAATCCCACGGTGCAGGCGCTGGCAGACCGGGTGGCGGCGCTGGAAGGCGGCGCGGGTGCGGTCTGCTGTTCGTCGGGGCACGCGGCGCAGATCATGGCGCTGTTTCCGCTGATGGGGCCGGGGCGCAACATCGTCGCCTCGACCCGGCTTTACGGCGGAACGATCACCCAGTTCAGCCAGACCATCAAACGCTTTGGCTGGTCGGCCAAATTCGTCGATTTCGACGATCCGGCCGCCATCGAGGCCGCGGTGGACGACGACACCCGCGCGATCTTCTGCGAGACCATCGCCAATCCGGGCGGCGTCATCACCGATCTGGATGCGGTGGCCGAGGTCGCAAACCGCGTGGGCCTGCCGCTGATCGTGGACAACACCACCGCCACGCCGTGGCTGTGCCGCCCGATCGAACATGGCGCAACGCTGGTCGTTCATTCCGCCACCAAATACCTGACCGGCAACGGCACCGTCACCGGCGGCGTGATCGTCGATTCCGGCAAGTTCGACTGGTCGGCCTCGGACAAGTTCCCCAGCCTGTCCGCACCCGAGCCCGCCTACCACGGCCTTGTCTTCCACAAGGCGCTGGGGCCGATGGCCTATACCTTCCATTCAATCGCGGTCGGTCTGCGCGATCTGGGCATGACGATGAACCCGCAGGGCGCGCATTACACGCTGATGGGGATTGAGACCCTCAGCCTGCGCATGGCGCGCCATGTCGAGAACGCGAAGAAAATCGCGGCCTGGCTTGAGGCCGACCCGCGGGTGGACCATGTGACCTATGCCGGGCTGCCCTCGTCGCCCTGGCATGACCGTGTGGCGCGGATCTGCCCGAAGGGCGCAGGTGCGCTGTTCACCTTCGCGATCAAGGGCGGCTATGACGCCTGCGTTCGCTTGGTGGATTCGCTGCACCTGTTCAGCCATGTTGCGAACCTTGGCGATACGCGCTCGCTGGTGATCCATTCGGCTTCGACCACCCATCGCCAGTTGACGCCCGAACAGCAGGTGGCGGCCGGTGCCGCGCCGAACGTGGTGCGACTGTCGATCGGCATCGAGGATGCCGACGACCTGATCGCCGATCTGGATCAGGCGCTGGCCAAGGCCACCGCCTGAGATCTGCAAAAGGTCCAGGCTGCAAAGTTAAGGTGCGGTCGCAGAGTCGTCCCTTAACCTACTGATCAAGAGCGAAAACCATCGTCACCCGCGCCATGGTCTCGATCTCGCCTTCGGCCACCGGAACCGGGGCGGCGGACATCGCCGCCTCGCGATACATCGGCTGGGGCGGTTCATGGCCCGCGCCCTCGCTGATCGACACCACCGGGCCAAGCCTGACGCCCGCGGCCTCGGTCAGAAGCCGCGCCGTCGCCTGCGCACGGGCTACCGCGCGCTTGCGTGCCTCGTCCAGCGCCGGCTCGGGATCGGTCAGCCCAAAGGTGACACCATGCAGCGTGTTCGCCCCGTCCGACACCGCCCGGTCCAGCACCTCGCCCAGCCGATCCAGCGTGCGGACCCGAACGGTCAACTGGTTTGACGCGACATAGCCGCGGATCTGCGGCGCGCCGCCATCGCCGGGATGGGTCCAGTTCGGGTTCAGCGACAGCCCCGAGGTCTGAAGATCCCGCTCTGCGATCCCGGCCTCGCGCAGGCGGGCCAGCACCCGGCCCAGCTCTTCAGAGTTGCGCGCCATCGCCTCGGTGGCAGTCTCGCCCTCGGTGGTGACCCCCAGCGAGATGGTGGCCATGTCGGGGCGGGCCGCCACAACCCCCGTGCCGGTCACGGTCAGACGGGCTGTCTCGGCCGCGGTCGCGGCGGCGGGCAGCGCAAGCAGCGCGGCGACGGTCAGGACTTTGGCAATGCGCATCTGTGGGATTCCTTGTTGCTGCGTTGAAGGTTCGCCCTCTGTGACGCTTCCGGCAAGCCGATCCTTGGGTGTTTTCCTTTCATTCGGCAAAATCCTGCTGTAACACCGTGGGCGCTGCGGCGCGGACTCCCCGTGGCTGCGCCAACTGTGCTAGATCCGCGAAATGAAACCGAGATTTGCTCTCAACCTGACGTCCGAGGCCGCCGTTCTGCTCCGGCGCCAGCCGGACGGGTGGACTGACATGGGCGCGGCGCGCTTCGATGCGCCCGACATGGACGAGGTCATGGCCGCACTTGCTGCGCAGGCCACCGAGATGGCCGGCGACGAGACGCTTGCGACCAAGGTCGTGATCCCGAATTCGCAGATCCTTTACACCACGCTGACCGCCCCTGGCCCCGACCGCACCAGCCGCCGGGCGCAGATCCGCGAGGGTCTGGACGGGCTGACCCCCTATGAAGTCAAGGATCTGGTCTATGATTTCGAGACCGATGGGGATCAGGTCCGCCTTGCCGTCGTCGCGCGCGAAACGCTGGACGAGGCCGAGGGTTTCGCCGATCAGCACGGCCTGAACCCGGTCTGCTTCGTGGCGATCCCCGAAGGCCAGTTCCCGCGCGAGCCGTGGTTCGGCACCGTCACCAATGTGCAGAGGCGTCTGCCGAAAGGCGAACGGGTCGAGCGTGACAGTGAGCCGATTCGGCTTGCCGCTTCGGGGGTCGCGGATGTCATGGACGAAGCGCCAGCCACGGCCGACGACGAATGGCTGCCCGCCGTGGAATCCACGCAGGAGCCTGTGCCCGCGTCGGAACCAGAGCCTGTCGCCGACCAGCCCGAGGCCGTGACGCCCCGGGCCGCGGAAACATCGTTCGACACCGCGGCACCGCTGGCCGAAGCGGCGCCTGCCGGCGAGGAAATGCCGGCCCCTTCAGATCCGCTGGCGGGCCTTGCCCCGTCCGAGGCCGCCGCCCCCCTGCCCGCGCCAGAGCCGGAACCCGAGACGCTGGCGGATGTCCCGCCGCCCGATGAAGGCCCCGCCGCCCCGCCGTCGCCGGCCGAGGACTTCGTGCCGCCGCCCCTGGTCCGCACGGACCGCATCCCCGCCGAGGACGATCCGCAGGATCGCCCCATCGTGGATGCACGCGATCTGCCCCCGTTCGTGCCATCGCAGCCGGATACGACGGCAAAGCAGGCCCCGTTCGCGGCGCCGAAACCGGATGTGACCGCGCCGGAAATTCCCGAAGCGCCCTATGTCGAGCTTGATGCCGACGACGATGTGCCCGATCTGCCGCCCGGCGCCTTTGCCAGCCGCCGCCTTGTGGCCGAACCGGCAACCGCCCGGCCCTCGCCGCGGCTGACGGCCGAGCCGAAGGCGCCACGCGCCGGAACGCAGCCGCCCGAGCCGCCGCTCCGCCCCGGCACCGGCCGTTCGGCAAGGCCGCGGACGCTTCCGGCCGGCCCCGCACCTGCGGGCGCGGCCCTGCCAGAACTGTCTGTCACGGCCCCTGGGATTCCGGGCGTAAGGAACCGCAAGCCGCAACCCGCGGCAGCCCCCCTTGCGCCGCCCGAACCTGCCACCGCCCGCGCGGGCCAACCCTTCGGCACCTTCCCGACCCGGCCGGCACAGCGCGGCAAGCCGCGCCATCTGGGGTTGATCCTGACGGCGGTCCTGCTTCTGGTGCTGGCGGCCGTTGCGGCATGGTCGTCGTTTTATCTGACCGCGGACGATGCGCCGACAGAGACCGCGGTCGCGCTGGCAGAGGGCGACGACCCTGCCGCGATCGAGGCGGAGATGCTGGCCGACCTGCCGCCCGAGGATGAGGCCGATCTTGCACCGATGGCCGAACCGGCCGCGACGGTGACGCAGCCAGAGACAGCAACTCCCCCCGCCGAGACCGCGCCGGACGCCGCCCGAACCGCAGCCAGCGGCGCCACCCCAAGGGCAGCCGACCCGACCGAAACACCGCAGGACGAGATTTTCCTGACGACGATGGACACGCCGCCGCCGTCTCTGGATGCGCTGGCCCTGCCGCCGCCCGCGGCCGCCCCCGACGCCGCGCCCGGGCCGCCGCTGCCGCCGCCGCCCTTTGGGATCAGCTATGAATTCGACGAGGCCGGGCTGATCCGGCCGACCCCCGAAGGGATCCTTGCCCCCGGGGACTTCCTGCTGATCGCCGGCAAGCCGCCGATCCTGCCGCCCCGCAGACCCGGAACCGAGACCCCCGCCCCAGATCCCGCATCGCAAGAACCCCCCGCCGAGCCGACCGCCGCCGCCGCCGCAGAACCGGCGGCGCAGCCGTCTCCGGGCTCGATCTTTCCCGGCGCTACGGCGCCCGCGGCCCGCGCCACGCTTCCGCCCCCGGCCCAGACCGCGCCCGAACCCGCGCCGGTCGCCGCCGATCCCGCGCTGATCGGAAAACGACCCAAGCCCCGCCCGGAACGCCCGGCCGAAGATGCAGCCATCGCCCCGCCCCCGGCAGACCCGGGTGACCCCCGCACCGCCAGCCTGCGCCCCCGCGCCCGACCGGCAGATGCCGTGCCTGCGCCCGCGGCGGCATCAGTGCAGTCGGCATCGCTGGTCGCGCCTGCCCCCCGGCCCGAGACCGAACCGCAGGCCATCGTGCCGACATCGGGGGCGATCAGCCCGCTGGCGATTGCCGTATCGCGCAAGCCCGCGGCGCGGCCGAACGATTTCTCGCGTGCCATCGAGGCCGCGGTGGCGGCGGTGGTCCAGACCCCCACCCCGCCTGCCGCAATCCGCGTCCAGCCCGAACCCGAAGCCGAGCCCGAGGACGAACCCGAAGTTGCCCGCGCCGCCGCGCCGCGCATCCCGACCAAGGCCAATGTCGCGCAAAAGGCCACGTTCGACAACGCGATCAACCTGTCGAAGATGAACCTGATCGGGGTCTATGGCACGCCCTCGAACCGATATGCGCTGGTACGGCAGGCAAACGGGCGCTACGTCAAGGTTCGCGTCGGGGACCGGCTTGACGGGGGCGTGGTCGCCGCGATCACCACCAACGAACTGCGCTATCGCAAGGGCAGCCGGATGGTCGCGCTGGGAATGCCGCGCGGCTAAGGCGCCATCTCCCGCTGCCGCCGTGCGATACGCTGAGAGCTGAGAGCTGAGAGCTGAGAGCTGAGAGCTGAGAGCTGAGAGCTGAGAGCTGAGAGCTGAGAGCTGAGAGCTGAGAGCTGAGAGCTGAGAGCGGGCAACCACCATACATGCCCCGCCTGCAAGCGGCAGCCACCGTCGAGAACGCGCGCCGGCGGTCGAATACAGCGCCTCTGCCGCAGCAACGGGTGGCCCAAACCCCGATGACGAGCTGGGCCGACGCAAGGGCGCCACGGCACAGACCGGCGCTGCAAGGGCGGGCCCGGTAACCGCGATCGCGACAGCGACAGCGACAGCATGACGGGCGGCCCGCTCTGGACAGGCCCCCCCCGGCGACTATAGCTTTGCTCACCCTGCGGAGTGCCCCCAAATCATGGAAAGCCTTCTTCTTCAGGCCAGCATCTATCTGGGTGCAGCGGTGCTGATCGTGCCCTTGGCCGTGCGGCTTGGGCTTGGCTCGGTGCTGGGCTATCTGGCGGCGGGCATCCTGATGGGGCCGGTGCTGGGGCTTGCCGGCGCCGAGACCGACGACCTGCGCCACTATGCCGAATTTGGCGTGGTGCTGATGCTGTTCCTTGTCGGGCTTGAACTTGAACCGGCAGCCCTTTGGGCCATGCGGCGGTCGCTGGTGGGCTTTGGCGGCTTGCAGATCGTTCTGACCGCTGCGGCGGTCACGGGGGCGCTGGGATGGCTTGGCCTTGGCTGGCAGGAATCGGCTGTGCTGGGCATGGTGTTTTCGGTGTCTTCGACCGCCATCGTCCTGCAATCGCTTAGTGAAAAGCGGCTGTTGCGCACGTCGGGGGGGCGTGGCGCCTTTTCGGTGCTGCTGGCGCAGGATATCGCCATCGTTCCGATGCTGGCGCTGATGCCACTGCTGGCGTCGGGGGCACGCCCCTCCGGCACCACCGATCATCACGCAACCGAAGGCCCGGCCGAGCCGATCATCGGCTTTCTTCACTCGCTGCCGGGATGGGCGGGTGCGCTGGTCACGCTGGGCGTGATCGCTGGCATCGTTCTGACAGGCCATTTCCTGACCCGGCCGGTGTTCCGCTTTGTCCATGCCTCGCGGCTGCCCGACATGGGCAGCTTCATCGCGCTGTTCACCGTGGCCTTCACCGCCTTCCTGATGATGGCGGTGGGGCTGTCCCCGGCACTGGGGGCGTTTCTTGCCGGTGTGGTTCTCGCCAACTCGGAATTCCGCCATCAGCTTGAGGCCGACATCCGTCCCTACAAAGGCATCCTGCTGGGACTGTTCTTCATGGCGGTCGGAATAGGGATCGATTTCCGGCTGTTTCTGGCCGACCCGTGGACCATCCTTGCGCTGACGCTGGGGGTGGTGGTGCTGAAGGCGCTGGTGCTGGCGGTGCTGGCACAGGGCTTCGGCTTTCGCGGCAGCGACCGCTGGCTGTTGACGCTGGGGCTGGCCCAAGCCGGCGAGTTCGGCTTTGTCCTTGTGGGCTTCGGCGCGCAGGAGGGCATCCTTGCCCGCCCCGTCGCCCAATATGCGCTGATCGTCATCAGCCTGTCGATGCTGGTCACACCGCTTCTGTTCGCCATGGGCGACCGCCTCTCCCGCCGCAGGCCAGAGGCACAACCCCACCACCCCGACACCATCGACGAAAAGGGTGCGGTCATCATCGCCGGGATCGGCCGCTTCGGGCAGGTGGTGAACCGGCTGGTGCGGATGAGCGGGATCCAGACCGTCGTGCTCGACCATGACATGGCGGCGGTTCAGATCATGCGGCGTTTCGGCATCAAGGGATTTTTCGGCGATCCCACCCGGCCCGAGTTGCTTCATGCCGCTGGCATCGCCGAGGCCTCGGTGATCGTTGTGGCGGTGGACGACCGCGAGAATGCGATCAAGATCGTGCGCTATGCCCGCCATGTCCGCCCCGACATCCACATCGTCGCCCGTGCCCGCGACAGGGTGCATGTCTATGAACTCTATCAGGCCGGCGCGGATGACATCGTGCGCGAAACCTTTGACAGCTCCGTGCGCGCAGGCCGTTATGTCCTTGAAAACATGGGGTTCAGCGAATACGAGGCCGCGCAGCGGTCGCGCACCTATTACCGGGTGGACCGGGCCGCGATGCGCGATCTGGCCGAGCTGTGGGTGCCCGGCCAGCCCGCCCATCTGAACGAGGCCTATGTCGCCCGCGCCCGCCAGCTTGATACCGATCTGGAAATCGCGCTGATGCAGGAAGAGGCCGCCAGAACCCGCCCCAGTCCGGAGGCGGCCGAATAGCCGCCCGCCTCGGGCTTGCCCATTCCGGGTTTTGGGGCACAACTGCCACGGCTGCCGGGATATCTCTCGGCAGCCGTTTGATTTTATGGGGCTATTCATCGGCGCATCGCATGCAGATGGCGGAAGTTTTGCCCCGCCGCAGCACTGACCAGAGAAATCGCTGCGGGACGTCTGCGCCGTCCGAAACGGCCGATATCCCGTCCGCTTCCGGGGGCCTTCCTGAACGCCGATCACCACCGAAGATCGCATCCGATCCGAGGCGCATTCTCTACCGGCCCTGACGCCACCACGGCAGGCCGTGGTGGGGAAAGTTCAAGGATCGGTAGACGTTGCCATGGAAAGCCGTCAGCCTTTGACCACGGCCGAGAACCTACCTGTCCTCGGCCGACATGTCCCGGAGTCCGGAATAAGCTACGGTCAGACCTTGGGCCCCTCAGCCCTTCGAGACGCCCGCCTCGGCAAAGGTCGCCATGCCCGACAGGCAGGCGAGAGCGCCGCGCAAGACGCCGATGGCCAGCACCGCGCCCGTCGCCTCGCCCAGCCGCAGCCCCAGATTCAGCAGCGGCTCTTTCCCCAGCCGGTCCAGCAGCGCGCGATGCGCGCCCTCGGCGCTGACATGGCCCGCCACGGCATGATCCAGCGCATGGGGCGCGATCCGCGCCAGAACAGCGGCCGAGGCGGTGCAGATGAAGCCGTCAAGGATCACCGGAATCCGGCCCGCACGCGCGCGCAGGATCGCCCCCGCCATCGCCGCGAGTTCGCGCCCGCCAAGCCGGCGCAGAACCTCGACCGGGTCGGCCAGATGCTCGGCATGCAGCGCCAGCCCCTCGGCCACGACGCGGGTCTTGCCCGCCAGCGCATCGCCGACCACTCCGGTGCCGCAGCCGGTCCAATCGGCCGCACTGCCGCCGAACAGCCCCGCCGCCACCGCCGCCGCCGCGGTGGTGTTGCCGATGCCCATTTCGCCCACCACCAGAAGGTCGGCGTCATCGTCCACCGCTTCCCAGCCGGCGGCAAGGGCCGCAACCAGTTCGGCCTCGGTCATGGCCGGGGCTTTGGTGAAATCGGCTGTCGGACGGTCCAGGTCAAGTTCCACCACCGACATCGCGGCCCCCGCCACGCGCGAAAGCTGATTGATCGCGGCACCGCCGGCGCGGAAGTTCGCCACCATCTGCACCGTCACCTCGGGCGGAAAAGCCGACACCCCCCGCGCGGCGATGCCATGGTTGCCGGCAAAGATCACCACCTGCGGCCGTTCCAGCGACGGCCGCCCGTCGCCGCGCCAGCCGGCATACCAGAAGCCCAGATCCTCAAGCTGGCCCAACGAGCCCTTGGGCTTGGTCAGCTGTTCGTTGCGGGCGATGGCAGTCTGAACCGCGCTGGCATCGCGCTGCGGCAGAGCGTTGAAGACGGCGCGAAAACCGTCAAGCGAGGTGAACGGGGCCTGCATCTGTGGTCCTTCCGGTTGCTCAGGTGACGCGGCTTCGGTATCGGGAACCGACGCAAGAGACCAGTGGCACGGAGCGGGACGTTGAAAGAAAGGCTGTCGCAAAGACTGGCAGACGTGCAACTGGCGCTGGCGCTGCTGACGCGGCTGCCCCTGCCGGGGCGCGCCCTGCCCGACCGGGGCGCGGGGGCCGCCTGGGCCTGGCCGCTGGCAGGCATCGCCGTGGGCGGTCTGGCCGCGCTGGTCGCAGGAACGGCCCAGGCGCTGGGGTTGCCCGCGGGGATCGCCGCCGCCCTGGCGTTGGGGGGGCAGGCACTGGCAACCGGGGCGATGCACGAAGACGGCTTGGCCGACACCGCCGACGGCCTGTGGGGCGGCTGGACGCGGGAACGCCGGCTGGAGATCATGAAGGACAGCCGCAGCGGCAGCTATGGCGTCGCGGCGCTGGTGCTGGTGACGCTGCTGCGCTGGACGGCGCTTGCCGCCGTGCTGGAAGCGGGCGGATGGGCGCTTCCGCTGGCGGTGGCGGTGCTGTCGCGGGTGCCGATGGTGGTGCTGATGGCCTGGTTGCCCAATGCCCGCGGGGCGGGCCTGTCGCAATCGCTGGGCCGGCCGGATCTCAGGCAGGCGCTGACCGCGGCGGGGGTGGGCCTTGGCGTCGCGCTGGCGGTGGCGGGCGGGCCGGGGCTGGCGATGGCGGGCGCGGCGGGGGCTGCGGCGCTGGCGCTGGGGCTGGTTGCGCGGGCCAAGATCGGCGGGCAGACCGGTGATATTCTGGGCGCATCGCAGCAACTGTCAGAGGCTGCGGCGCTGGTCGCGGCCGCTGCCCTGATCGGCTGACCCCGGCATGAAAAAACCGCGGCCAAGGCCGCGGTTTCTGGTCTACCAGCCGAAGATCCGAAAATCAGGCCGCGCGCGATACAAGAACCGCATCCACCGCCTTTTGCGCGCCGGCCTCGTCGACACCCGACACGGCCGCTACTTCGCGGGTCAGGCGTTCCAGCGCGGCTTCGTAAAGCTGACGTTCGGAATAGGACTGTTCGCGCTGATCGTCGGTGCGGTGCAGGTCGCGCACGACCTCGGCGATCGACATCAGATCGCCCGAGTTGATCTTCTGCTCATATTCCTGCGCCCGGCGCGACCACATCGCGCGCTTCACGCGGGCCTTGCCCTTCAGCGTATCAAGCGCCTTGGTCACGATATCCGGCGTCGACAGCGAGCGCATCCCGACCTCGGTCGCCTTGTGGGTCGGCACGCGAAGCGTCATCTTGTCCTTCTCGAACGAGATCACGAACAGCTCGAGATGAATCCCGGCAATCTCCTGCTCCTCGATCGAGATGATCCGGCCGACGCCATGCGCCGGGTAGACAACGAATTCGTTGGGACGAAACTCGGGCTTCTTGGTCTTGGTCATCCAGTCGCTTCCTCGATGCGGCAGCTTTCGTTCCAGCGTTCACACACCCCAACGCCCGGAGCTTTCAGGTCCGGGCGATACGATGACATGTCGCTGGAAATTCCACCTCAGACGAGCAGATCTGATGTGGTGTATCAGGCTTCCGTGCTTGTTTGTGAAAACCTTGTATCACAAAAAGCAACTGATTCCAACCGGGGCAGACGCCTTCGGTTCCACGAAAGCGTTATCAATTTGCGCAACAGGCGGGCAGAGCCGCGCCTGCGGCGATGCGCCGCGCCTTAACCGCCCTCGCCCGGCGCTTCCGAGAAGTGGGTGGCAAGCTTGCCGGGCTGGCCATCAAGGGCAGCCGCGTCGGGCAGCGCGTCCTTCTTGGTGACGATGACCGGCCAGATTTCGGCGTATTTGCGGTTCAGTTCAACCCAGCTTTCCATATCCGGTTCGGTGTCCGGACGGATCGCGTCGGCGGGGCACTCGGGCTCGCACACACCGCAGTCGATGCACTCGTCCGGGTGGATGACCAGCATGTTCTCGCCCTCATAGAAGCAGTCCACCGGGCAGACTTCCACGCAGTCGGTATATTTGCAGGCGATGCAGTTGTCGGTCACCACATAGGTCATCAGAGGAACCTTGCTATCTTGTCTTTTCGGGGTCTGTTAATGCAGCAGAGCGGATCATTCAAGCGGCGAAGCGGCCGCAGGGGGTGCGTCGAGATCGTCATAAAGCAGCGCCGCTTCGCAGGCGGGGCCGCGCCGGGTGCCAAGCGCGACGACCCGGATCACCCGGATGCGTGCGCCCTGCGGAAAGGTCAGCGTGTCGCCCGGCGCCACCGCTTGCGCGGGCTTGGCGACATGCTGACCATTCAAGCGGACCCGGCCCGCTTCAATCAGTGCCACGGCCAAGGCGCGCGTCTTGCAGAAGCGCGCCTGAACCAGCCATTTGTCAAGCCGCATCCCGGTTGACGCGGGTCCGGCCAATCCGGTCAGGTCCGGTCGCGCAGCGCCGCAAGCACGGCGAACGGATTGTCCGGATCGATCTTGTCGTTGCGCGGCGGGCGCGATTCGAACGACTTGGGCTGATTGCGATCCGGCCCGCCCTTGCGGTCGGGCTTGCCGCCCTTGCCCTTGGGCTTGCCGTGACGCTCGGCCCCACGGTCGGGACGATCGCCACGAGGCGGACGCGCCTCGCCTCCTTCGGCCGGGGCATCGGCCTGCGCCGGTGCGGACCGCGGACCGCGGTCGCCGCGGCCACGCGCCTCGCCCTGCGGACGATCATTCCGACGCGGACCGCGATCGGGACGACGCGGCGCCCAGGTGAAGGTGTAGAAATGCTCCATCTCGGCGGGTTCGGCCGGGGCTTCGCTTTCGGCGGGGGCCTCGGCGTCGAACGGGGCGGCCTCGGACGGGTCGACCACCACCGCTTCGGGGGCCTCGGGCGCCGGCACCGCAGCGACGGGCTTTTGCTTCGGACGCTCACCCGCGTCGGCGCGGTAGCCCAGCCCCTGCATCAGACCCGCGAACTGTTCCAGCGTCATGCCGGTGATCGACAGCATGTCAGGCGTGGCCTCAAAGCCCGCGCGGCTGTCCTTGGCACGCAACAGATCGGCCAGACGTTCCAGCATGTCGATGCGGATCGCACGCTGCCCGGCCGGATGATAGCCCGCCAGCGTGTAATGCATCTTCGGCACCTCCGCGATATGCGGGATGGTGACAAGACCGGGCGGCGGGCTTTCGGGGAATTCCTGCAAGCCGTTCGACAGCGACCACAGCACCAGACGCAGCCGCGTCGGGGCGGGTTTCAACAGCAAGGGCAGGAAGATGGTGAACTGCCCGAAGCGCACGCCATGCTTGCGCAAGGCCGAGCGCGCTTCCTGATCCAGCGCCTTCACATCCTCGGCCACCATGTCGCGCGGGATGACGCCCAGATTTTCCACCAGCCGGAAGGCAAAGCCGCGGGCCAGACCTGTCAGCGTCTCGTCGCGGCCCATCGCCAGAAGCGGCTCGAACAGGGCCGACACCTTGCGGTCGATGAAATGCTGCAACCGGCGCCGGACCTTCTCGGCCACTTCGGGGCCGGCATCCTCATCGACGAAGGGCTCGACCTGCGGGCGCATCGGCTCGGGTCCGGCGACCAGCTTGCCCACCGCCTGCTCGCCCCACATGAGGCCGCCCTGCTCGGTGAAATCCATCTCGGTATCGGGCGAATTGTAGAACCGATCCGCCCGCAGGTGGAATTCCGGCCGCAGCGCCTGAACGGCCGCCTGCCGCAGCGTGCGCGCCTCGTCGGGCGAGTTCGACGCATCCTGCCGGAAACGGAACCCTTCGAGACGGCCGACGAATTCGCCTTCCACCGTCACTTCACCCTTGTCGTTGACCTCGGCCACAAGGCTCTCCTTCTGTTTCAACCGCCGCATGAGCACAGAAGTGCGCCGGTCGACAAATCTCTGCGTCAGAGCGGCATGAAGCGCATCCGACAGGCGGTCTTCTACAGCGCGCGTCTCGTCGCGCCAATGGCTTTCATCCTCGACCCAGCCGCGTCTCTGCGCCACATAGGTCCATGTCCGAATATAGGCGAGCCGTTTCGACAATGTGTCGATATCGCCGGCCGGGCGGTCGATCCGGGCAATGGCGCGCGAAAGCCAGTCATTCGGCACCCGCCCGTCGCACAGAAAGCCGAAAATCCGGGCAAGCAGGGTCGTGTGTTCGGCGGCCGAGATGCTGCGGAAATCGGGAATCCGGCAGACATCCCACAGCAGCTTCACCGCCTGCGGCGTGCGCAGCCGGTCGCGCAGATCCGGCATCTCGGACAGCGCCTTCAGTGCGTGCAGGTCGTCGGCCTCGCGGGTGCGCATCAGCCATTCGTTGGTGGTGGGTTCTTCCAGCGAGGCCACAAGCCGTTCGACCGTGCCGAATTCCAGCCGCTCGTTGCGCCATTGCAGGCGCTGAATCGGGGCAAAACGGTGGTTTTCGATCGCATCCACCACGCCTTCGTCCAGGGGATGCGCCTCGCCGGTGACGCCGAAGGTTCCCGGCTCGACATGGCGGCCGGCGCGGCCGGCGATCTGGCCCAGTTCGTGCGGGAACAGATGCCGCATCCGCCGGCCGTCGAATTTCACCGTCGAGGAAAAGGCCACATGATGGATGTCAAGGTTCAGCCCCATGCCGATGGCATCGGTCGCCACCAGATAATCCACATCGCCATTCTGATAAAGCGCCACCTGCGCGTTGCGCGTGCGCGGCGACAGCGCCCCCATCACCACCGCACAGCCGCCCTTCTGGCGCCGGATCAGTTCGGCGATGGCATAGACACTGTCGACCGAGAAGCCGACGATGGCCGCGCGCGGCGGCATCCGGCTGATCTTCTTCGATCCGGTATAGGTCAGGGTCGAGAATCGCTCTCGCCGCAGGAAGGTCACGTTCGGCACCAGCGCGGCGATCGCGCCCCGCATCACGTCGGACCCCAGAAACATCGTCTCGACCAGCCCGCGTGCGCGCAGCAGGCGGTCGGTAAAGACATGGCCGCGTTCGGGATCGCCGCACAGCTGGATCTCGTCCACCGCGACGAAATCGGCGCCGATCTCTTGCGGCATCGCCTCGACGGTGCAGACCCAGTATTGCGTGCGGTCGGGGACGATGCGTTCCTCGCCGGTGACCAGCGCCACCACCGACGGGCCGCGCTGCGACACGATCCGGTCATAGACCTCGCGCGCAAGCAGGCGCAGCGGCAGGCCGATCACGCCGGTCCGGTGGCCGAGCATCCGCTCGATCGCATAGTGGGTCTTGCCGGTGTTGGTCGGCCCGAGGACCGCCGTCACCCTTGCGGTCGCACGCATGGGATTGCCTTAAAGCTTCTGACCGGCCGCCTCGGCTTCCAGCCGTTCCACCGCCTGCTCTACGCCGTCGAGATGCGGATGTATAGCAAGCGCGGCACGATAGGCCGCCAGCGCGCGGTCGCGCTGCTCGGTCGCCTCAAGCATGGCGCCAAGGCCCGCCATCGCGCCGAAATGGCGCGGGTTCAGCGTCAGCACCCGGGCGATATCGGCCATCGACGGACCGAACTGGCCGGCGCGGAAATAGGCGGTGGCCCGCGCATTCCAGCCTTCGGCAAAATCGGGGGCGTGATCGACCAGCGCCGTCAGATGTTCGATCGCAAGCTTGGTGTCGCCGGCCGCCATCGCCTTGCGCCCGCGATCGAGCAGCAGATCGGCACTGGCCGAGCCCGACTTTGACCATTCCATCCAGATCTCGCGTTCGATTCGGCCCGCGGCGGCGGCGTCGGCCTCTTTAAGGCGGCTGAAAAGGTCGTCCAACCCCGGCGCCTCGGCCACGGCCGGGCCAAAGGCAAGGATCAGTGGCAGAATTGCCGCCACGATAACATTGTGAAACGGACGAGGCGCTTTCATAGTCGGACTGTAGCGCAGGCCGGGCCGAACACCAGAGGCCGGCTGTCAAGAAAACGGGAACGGAAGCGAGGCTGGAATGAGCAAGGTGATCGACGCGGCGGTAGAGGCGCTGAGCCGGAAGGTGGCAAACTTTGACGGCAGCGCCAAGTTCATCATCCGCGACGAAGGCGTGATCATGATGGATGGCGATGGCGTGCGCGAAGGCGATGGCGAGGCTGCGGTGACGATGACCGCCTCGGCCGATGTGTTCAAAGCGATTCTCGAAGGCGATCTGAACGCCACGACGGCCTTCATGTCGGGCCGTCTTGGGGTCGAGGGCTCGATCCCGATGGCGATGAAGGTCGGCGCGGCGCTGTCTTGACCGCCGCGCCCTTCCACGCCGCGCTGGCAGATGGCCCACCGGGCGGCCATGCGCAGTGGATCACCACCTCGGACGGCGTGCGGCTGCGCGCCGTCCTTTGGCCCGAGGGGCGGCACGGCACGGTGCTGTTCTTCACCGGGCGCACCGAATACGCCGAGAAATACGGCCCCACCGCCGCCGCGCTGGCCGCGGCGGGCTTTGCCTCGGTCGCCATTGACTGGCGCGGTCAGGGCCTGTCGGACCGCGCGACCGCCAACCGACTGGTGGGCCATGTCGACGACTTCGCCCAGTATCAGCACGACGTGGCGGCGCTTCTGGCGCTGCTGCGCGACAGGGGCCTGCCAGAGCCGCTTCACCTTCTGGCCCATTCCATGGGCGGCTGCATCGCCCTGAGGGCGCTGCATGACGGCTTGCCGGTGCGGTCCGTCTGCTTTTCCGCGCCGATGTGGGACATCCGGCTGCCGGCGGCGTTGCGGCTGGTGGCGAGCGGACTGGCCGAAGTGGCCCGGCTTCTGGGCCAGACCCACCGCTATGTCCCCGGCACCGGCACCCGCAGCTATGTCCTGTCCACCGCCTTTGACGGCAACGTGCTGACCTCGGACCCGGAGATGTTCGGCTGGATGCAGCGCCATCTGGCCGAGGTTCCCGACCTTGGCATTGCCGGGCCCAGCCTTGGCTGGTTCCGCGCCGCGCTGGCGGAAACGCGGCGGCTGCGCCCCCTGCCCGCGCCTGAGGCGGTGCCTGCGCTGTGCGTGGTGGGTTCGGCCGAAAAGGTGGTGGCGCTGGACGAGATCGAACGCCGCATGACGGACTGGCCGCAGGGCAGCCTGCAAATCGTCCCGGGCGCCGAACATGAACTGATGATGGAACGCCCGGCGCTTCGCCGCGCGTTCCACAACGCGGCAGCCGCGCATTTTCGCGCGAATGCGGGCGGCTGAGCGGCGCGGCCGACACCGGGCGCGCGGCACGCCACAGGAGAGGGCCGGGGCGCCCCGCCTGCACGCAATGTCAAAGGTCGGATCCCGCCGAGAGGGACCGGCCGTCGATGGCGGTCAGACCCGGATCTGGCCAAAGCCTTCGCGCAGGGCGCGCGACCATGCGTCAGACATGGCGCGGAAGTTCTCGTCCCCCGCCTCGATCCGGCGGCGTTCGGTGACACGGCAGGCATCGCGCTCGATCACCGCCAGATCCAGCGGCATCCCCACCGACAGATTCGAACGCAGCGTCGAATCCATCGACAACAGCACGGCCTTCTGCGCATCGGCCAGCGATGTCGCGGGCTTCACCACCCGGTCAAGAATCGGCTTGCCGTATTTATGCTCGCCGATCTGAAGAAAGGGGGTGTCCTCGGTCGCTTCGATGAAGTTGCCTTCGGGATAGATCAGGAACATCCGCATCTCGCCGCCGCGCCGCTGGCCCGCGACGATCAGGCTGGCCGAGGCGCTTTGCTTTTGCGCCGACAGCTTCTCGTCGATGTCCAGCCGCACCCGTGCCAGCATGTTGCCGATGATCTCGGCCACCTTCAGCATCGTGGGCGCCAGCATGATCGAGGTGTCTTCCGTCGCCTCGGGATCGTGCAGCACCTCTTTCAGGCGGGCGATGGTGGTCTGCGTCACCGACAGCGATCCGGCGGTCAGGATGGTGATCACCCTTTCGCCCGGTTCCTCGAAGGTGAACATCTTCCTGTAGACGGCAATGTTGTCAAATCCCGCATTGGTGCGGGTGTCGGACAGCAGCACCATCCCGTCGTTCAGCAGCAGGCCCACGCAATAAGTCATCGTTCCGTTCCGTGTCAGGTCGAACGACCCTATTGCTGCACCGCCTGCACCGCAACCTGCACTTCCAACCGTTCGCCCCCCGGCCCCCGCGCAATGCCACGGATCGGCGCCGCATCCTGCGCATCAAGCCCCGATCCCAGCCGGATATACCGATCATCGGGGCAGCAGCGGTTGGCGGGATCGAAGCCCACCCAGCCCAGACCGCGCACATGAACCTCGGCCCAGGCGTGGGCGGCATCGTGGTCGCGCCCGTCCGCCGTGGCAAACAGATAGCCCGAGACATAGCGCGCCGGCAGCCCCGCCAAACGCGCCGCCGCGATCAGCACATGGGCATGGTCCTGACAGACGCCGCGGCCCAGTGCCAGCGCCTCGGCGGCAGTGGTTGCGGGCGTGGTCGCGCCCGGCTGATACTGGATCGCATCCGCCACCAGATCCGACAGCAGATGCGCCAGATCAAGCGGTTCGGCCACAGCCTGACCCTGCCCCGCCAGTGCCGCCAGTGCCGAATCGGGCTTTGTGGCCGTGGTGGATTGCAGATAGCATTCAGCCGGGGTCAGTTCGCGATGCCCGCGCAGCACGCCGGCCTGATCCGAGGTTTCGACCGTGCCCTTGACCGACACCGTCACCTCGCTGACCGGGCCCGGCACCGTCCAGCCCTGAATCCAGTCGCCCGCGCCGTCGCGGAACGCCCCGCCCGCGATCCCGTCGGACACCGTCACCGTCCAGTCCACCACCCGCTGCCCGGCGCAACTCGAGGGCATCAGCCGGTGGCTTTGCACCAGTGCCCGCGCCGGCCGGACATAGCGATAGCAGGTCACATGATCGACCGTCAGGATCATCGCAGGTCTCCGCTCAGGTAGGTTTCGAAGATCACGCCGGACAGGTTCGCGGCCTCAAGGATGAAGCGGCTCAGGAACTCGTGCAGGCCTTCCTCGATGATGTCATCGACGCTCAGCCGCTGAAGCTCGGCGGCGATCCGCACCGCCACCTCATGCGGGCGCGAGGCGCGGCCATAGGCGCGTTCCAGCCGGTTCAGATGGGTGCAGACCCCGTCGATGCAGGACGTCAGCGAGCGTGGACACTGCGGGTTCAGGATCAGGAAATCGGCAATCTTCCTTGCCGTCACCTCGCCGCCATAGGCCCAGTGGAACGCCCGATGCGCCGAGGTGGCCCGCAACAACGTCGCCCATTGGTAATTGTCCATCCCCGAGCCCACGAATTCCACCCGCGGCAACAGGACATAGTATTTCACATCCATCAGCCGGGCGGTGTTGTCCGACCGTTCAAGGTAATAGCCGAGGTTCAGGAAATCCCAGCCGTCGTTGCGCAGCTGCGTCGTGTCGATCGATCCGCGGATGACGGCGGCCTGTTTCATCGTCCAGTCGATCAGCCGCGCCAGATCCAGCCGGTCGCGCGGGGTCTTTTCCAGCGCCCGCAATTCCTGAAAGGCGGTGTTGATCGCATCCCAGACCTGCGCCGTCAGCGCGGTGCGCACGATCCGCGCATTCTCGCGCGCCTTGGCCAGACAGGAGGCCACCGACGACGGGTTGTCCTGATCGAAGAACAGATAGCTTTCAATGTCGCGCTGATGCGCCTGCCCGTATTTCTGCGCATAGCCCCCGGCCGTCCCCGAGGCATGCAGCAGACTGTCCCATTCATTCCGATAGCCATGGGCAGAGGGCAAAAGCGACATGCGCGCCCCCACTTCCAGCAGGCGGGCCATGGTCTCGGCGCGCTCCATGTAGCGGGCGATCCAGTAAAGGTTGTCGGCGGTCCGGCTCAGCATGTCTTGGTCACTCCGCCAGAACCCATGTATCCTTGACCCCGCCCCCCTGGGACGAGTTCACCACCAGCGAGCCTTCCGTCAGCGCCACGCGCGTGAGCCCGCCCGGCACCAGTTCCACCCGCTCCCCGACCAGACAATAGGGCCGCAGATCGACATGGCGCGGCGCGATGCCTTCGTTGACAAAGGTCGGCGTCGTCGACAGGGCCAGCGTCGGCTGGGCGATGTAGTTGCCGGGATCGGCCTCGATCCGGGCGCGGAAGGCCGCGATCTGTTCAGACGAGGATTTAGGCCCCACCAGCATCCCGTAACCGCCCGATCCATGCACCTCCTTCACCACCAGATCCGGCAGATGCGCCAGCACATGGGCCAGATCGTCGGCTTTGGCGCATTGCCAGGTGGGCACATTGTTCAGAAGCGGCTCTTCGCCCAGATAGAAGCGGATCATTTCGGGAACGTAGGTATAGACGGCCTTGTCATCGGCCACCCCCGCCCCCGGCGCCGAGCAGATCGTCACCCCGCCCGAGCGATAGACATCCATCAGCCCCGGCACCCCCAGCATGGAATCGGGCCGGAAGCACAGGGGATCGATGAAGGCGTCGTCGATCCGGCGGTAGATCACATCCACGCGCTTGGGCCCTTCGGTGGTGCGCATGTAGACATATTCGCCTTCCACGAACAGGTCCGCGCCCTCGACCAGTTCCACCCCCATCAGATCGGCAAGGAACGAATGTTCATAATAGGCCGAGTTGAAATGCCCCGGCGTCAGCAGCACCACCGTAGGGTCGCGTTCGCATTTGGCGGGCGCAACGCTTGCCAGCGTGCGGCGCAGCTTTTCGGGATAGCTGTCCACCGGCTCGATCCGGTTCTCGCGGAACAGTTCGGGGAACATCCGCATCATGATTTCGCGGTTTTCCAGCATGTAGGACACGCCCGATGGCGTGCGGCAGTTGTCTTCCAGCACGAAGAATTCGTCCGGCCCGGTGCGCACCAGATCGATGCCCACCACATGGGAATAGACCCCCTTGGGCGGCACAAAGCCGACCACGGCCTTTTCATAGGCCGCGTTGCGATAGACCAGCCGGCCGGGAATGCGACCCGCGCGCACGATCTCGCCCCGGCCATAGACATCGACCAGAAAGGCGTTCAGCGCCCGCGCCCGCTGCTTGATGCCCCGTTCCAGCCGCGCCCATTCGCGCGCGGTGAAGACGCGGGGGAACATGTCGAACGGGATCAGCCGATCGGGGTCGCCGCCTTCGCCATAGACGGCGAAAGTGATGCCGATGCGGCGGAACAGCGCCTCGGCCTCGGCCTGCTTCATCTCGCGCAGCTCGGCCGGCATCGAGCGCGTCCAGTCTTCCAGCTGACGGTAGGGCGGTCGCACCCGGCCCTTCTCGAACATCTCGTTGAAATAGCCGTTTGCCGCCACGCCAATTGCCCCCCGACCGATCTCGCGCCGTCCTGCCTTGACTTTAATCAGCCGGATTCGCGGCCGGAAAGGGCAGGACCGGCGCTTTGCTGCCCGATCCACCACATTTGCACAAAGATTAGGCGATTTGTTCTGCTGGCAGGCGGTCTGCGCTGCGCTATTCTTCACCGCATGCCGTCCGAGCCTCTTCTGACCTTCACCGACCGCGGAATCTGCTGCCCACGGGGCGGATTCTTCATCGACCCGTGGCGCCCGGTGGATCGGGCGCTGATCACCCACGGCCATTCCGACCACGCCCGGCCAGGCCACGGCGCCTATCTGGCAACTGTTGCCGCGGCGCCGGTGATCCGCCACCGGCTGGGCGCGATCCGGCTTGACACCATCGCCTATGGCGAAAGGCGGCGGATCGGCGGCGTCACGGTGTCCTTCCATCCCGCGGGCCATGTGCCGGGATCGGCCCAGATCCGGATTGAAGGGGCCGGCGAGGTCTGGGTGGTCTCGGGCGATTACAAGACCGAGCCCGACACCCTGTCCGAACCGTTCGAGCCGGTCGCCTGTCACACCTTCATTTCGGAATGCACCTTCGGCCTGCCGGTGTTCCGCTGGCAACCGCAGGCCGCCATCGCGGCCGATCTGAACGCATGGTGGGCGGGCAATGCCGCCGAGGGGCGGGTGTCGATCCTGGGCGCCTATGCGCTGGGCAAGGCGCAGCGCCTGATGGCTGCGGTCGATCCCGCCATCGGCCCGATCCTGACCCATGGCGCGGTCGAGGCGACGACGGCCGTCCTGCGCGCCCAAGGCATCACGCTGCCGCCCACGCGGCACGCAGGCGCGGGGATCGATGCGAAAAGCCACCCCGGCGCACTGGTGATCGCGCCGCCTTCGGCGCTGGGCACCCCCTGGGCCGCCCGCTTCGGCCCGGCGTCCGAGGCTTTCGCCTCGGGCTGGATGGCGCTGCGCGGGGTGCGGCGCCGGCGCGGCCACGGCCGCGGCTTCGTGCTGTCCGATCACGCCGACTGGGACGGGCTGAATAGCGCAATCCGCGCCACCGGGGCGGAACGGGTCTTCGTCACCCATGGCTATACCGCGATCTTCCGCCGCTGGCTGGAAGATCAGGGCTATGACGCCGGCATCGTCGCCACCGAATACCAAGGCGAAACCGCCGACGCCGAGGCCGAATCCGACCCTGCCTTGCCCGGGACGATGGAATGAAACGCTTTGCGGCGCTGTTCGAGGCGCTTGATCGCACCACCCGGACCACGGAAAAGGTCGCGGCCCTTGCCGCCTATTTCCGCGACGCCCCGGACCCCGACCGGGTCTGGACCATCGCCCTTCTGTCAGGCCGCCGCCCGAAGCGCGCGGTGAACACCACCGAACTGCGCACATGGGCGGCCGAGGCCGCGGGCCTGCCGGTCTGGCTGGCCGAGGAATGTCACCCCATCGTCGGCGATCTGGCCGAAACCATCGCGCTGATCCTGCCCGCGCCGCGCCGGACATCCGACGACACGCTGGACGACTGGATGCGCAGGCTGCTGGCGCTGACGGGCCAGCCGATGGATCTGCGCCGGCAGGCGATCCTTGATGCATGGGATCGGCTGGCGCCACAGGACCGCTTTCTGTTCAACAAGCTGATCACCGGCGGCTTTCGCATGGGCGTCAGTCAGGGCCTGATGACCCGTGCGCTGGCACAGGCGACAGGCGTGGACGAGGCGACCCTTGCCCACCGGCTGATGGGGGACTGGACCCCCGACCGGATCGACTTTGACACACTGACCGGCGCGCAGGATCCCGGCGCCAACGCCTCGAAACCCTATCCGTTCGCGCTGGCCTCGCCCTTGGAACGCATCGAGGCGCTGGGCGCCCCGGCCGAGTGGCTCGCGGAATGGAAATGGGATGGCATCCGCGGCCAGCTGGTCAACCGCGACGGTGCCTTCGCGCTGTGGTCGCGCGGCGAGGAACTGGTGACCGACCGCTTCCCCGACCTTGGCCCCTTGCGGGATTTCCTGCCCCCGGGCTGCGTGATCGACGCCGAACTGGTGGCATGGTCGGGCAGCGCGCCCCTGCCCTTCGCGGCCCTGCAAAAACGGATCGGACGGCTGAGCCTGCCGAAAAAACTGCTGGCCGAGGCCCCCGCGCATCTTCTGGCCTATGACCTGCTGGAAGCCGACGGCGAAGACCTGCGCGACCGCCCGCTGTCAGACCGCCGTGCCCGGCTTCAGGCGCTGCTGGCAGCAATGCCGGCGGGGCTGCCGATCTCGGCCTCGCCGCTGGTGGCGTTCGACGACTGGGACGCACTGGCCGCCGCCCGCCTGACCGCACGCGACCGCAACGCCGAAGGCGTGATGCTGAAGCGCCGCGCCTCGGGCTATTTCGTCGGCCGAAAACGCGGCGACTGGTGGAAATGGAAGCTGGACCCCTACACGATCGATGCGGTGATGCTGTATGCCCAGCAGGGCGCAGGGCGCAGGGCGACCCTGTTTACCGACTTTACCTTCGCCGTCAGGGATGGCGAGGATCTGGTTCCCTTCACCAAGGCCTACTCTGGCCTGACCGACGCCGAATTTCGTCAGATCACCGACTGGGTGCACCGCAACACGCTGGAACGCTTTGGCCCGGTGCGGCGTGTGCCGCCGGACCTGGTGTTCGAACTGGCATTCGAAGGCATACAGGCCAGCCCGCGGCACAAATCCGGCATCGCGCTGCGCTTTCCCCGGATGCTGCGTTGGCGGCAGGACAAACCCGCCTCGGAAATCGACACGCTGGACACGCTGCGCGCCCTGCTGGCCGAAACCCAGCCCCCCCGGGGTTGAAGTCGCCGCCGCGCCGCGCCACCTTGGCCCCAAACCTTGTAAGGAGTTCCCATGACCCTGCCCCTGCCCCGTCCGGTCCTTGATGCCAACGCCAGCGCCGGGGCGCTGGGCAACCTGCCCGAATGGGATCTGCGCGATCTTTATCCCGCCCCCGATGCGGCCGAATTCGCCCAGGACATGGCATGGCTGAAAGCGGCCTGCACCGATTTTGCGGCAAACTACGAAGGCAAGCTGGCCGGGCTGGATGCCGACGGGCTGCTGGCCTGCGTCGAGGCCTATGAAAAGATCGACATCACCGCCGGGCGGCTGATGTCCTATGCCGGCCTGCGCTATTATCAGAACACCATGGACAGCGAGCGCGCCAAGTTCATGGCCGATGCGCAGGACAAGGTGACCGATTACACCACCTCGCTGGTGTTCTTCAGCCTGGAATTCAACCGGCTGGAAGATGCGCATCTGGACCGCCTGCTGGCCGAAAGCGCGGGCCTTGCCCGCTACAAGCCGGTGTTCGACCGGATGCGCGCCATGCGCCCGCACCAGTTGTCGGACGAGCTTGAACGCTTCCTGCATGATGAATCCGTGGTGGGCGCGGCCGCCTGGAACCGGCTGTTCGACGAGACGATGGCCGGGCTGACCTTCACGCTGGAAGGCGAGGAGATGGCGCTTGAACAGGTTCTGAACCTGCTGACCGATCCCGACCGGGCACGGCGCGAGACCGCCGCCCGCGCACTGGCCGAGATGTTTGGCAAGAACATCAAGCTGTTCGCCCGCATCCACAACACGCTGGCCAAGGAAAAGGAAATCCACGACCGCTGGCGCAAGATGCCCACGCCGCAATATGGCCGCCACCTTGCCAACCATGTCGAACCCGAGGTGGTCGAGGCGCTGCGCAATGCCGTGGTCGCGGCCTATCCGAAACTGTCGCACCGCTATTACCGGCTGAAGGCGAAATGGCTGGGGCTGGACAAGCTTCAGGTCTGGGACCGCAACGCCCCCCTGCCCACCGAGACCCCGAAACTGGTCGGCTGGGATGAAGCAAAAGACACCGTTCTGTCGGCCTATGGCGCCTTCGCGCCGCAGATGGCCACGATTGCGGAACCGTTTTTCACCAAGGGCTGGATCGATGCCGGCGTGAAACCCGGCAAGGCGCCCGGCGCCTTTGCCCATCCGACGGTGACCACCGTCCATCCCTATGTGATGCTGAACTATCTCGGCAAACCGCGGGACGTGATGACGCTGGCGCATGAGCTGGGCCACGGCGTCCATCAGGTGCTGGCAGCGGGTCAGGGCGAGCTTTTGTCATCGACCCCGCTGACGCTTGCCGAAACCGCCAGCGTCTTCGGCGAGATGCTGACCTTCCGCAAACTGCTGGATGCGGCGAAAACCCCGGCCGAGAAAAAGACCCTTCTCGCCGGCAAGGTCGAGGACATGATCAACACGGTCGTGCGCCAGATCGCCTTTTACGATTTCGAATGCAAGCTGCACGACGCCCGCCGTCAGGGCGAACTGACCCCGGACGACATCAACGCCCTGTGGATGAGCGTTCAGGCCCAAAGCCTTGGCGACGCGTTCGAGTTCATGGACGGATATGAAACCTTCTGGTCCTATATCCCGCATTTCGTCCATTCGCCGTTCTACGTCTATGCCTATGCCTTCGGTGACGGGCTGGTGAACGCGCTTTACGCCGTCTATGCCGAGGGCACCCCCGGCTTTCAGGAAAAGTATTTCGAAATGCTTTCCGCAGGCGGATCCAAGCACCACAAGGAACTGCTGGCGCCGTTCGGGCTGGATGCCAGCGACCCAAGCTTCTGGGACAAGGGCCTCAGCATGATCGCGGGCTTCATCGACGAATTGGAGGCGATGGAGGACTGACCGCCCCCCCCACCGCCCGGCCTTTCAGGGTGCGAACACCTCGGCGAAATGGGGGGACATCTCATGGACGGGGATCTTGACCAGATCCTTGTCCATGTCCGCCATGACCTGCGCGGCCAGCGCCTTCGGCAGCCGGTCGCGCAGGACGCCCAGCATCTTCGGCCCGGCCGCGATCACGATCCGGTCATGCCCGCCCTTGGCCCACTGGCTTTCCAGCGCCGCGATCACATGGGCGGCAAAGCGGCCACGCTCCTGCTCGGCTTCGGACTGACGGGGGTCGATGGTGAAGGATGCGGTGCCGGCGGGCGACTGCCCCCGCGGCGGCGGGCTGGTGAATTCAACATCCACATCGGGGAAGTCGGCGGCACTGTGGCTTGCGATCTCGGTGAACCGACCCGCTTCGGCGGCGATCAGCCGGCAAAGCTTGTCCGAGGCAAGCAGGATCAGCATGCGCGGGGTCTTCATCTATGGTCCTCCCTTCCACTGAAACGCGGCCGGGGCCGGAAGATCGACCCCTCAGCCGGTCACAGCCTGCGCCACCTGCGTGGTGTTGTCGAGCATCGGTTGTGTGCCAGGACCGACATCCAACCGGAAAGCGATCAGCCGCATCAGGGCCGGCTTCAGCCGCCGGCCTGCCAAAGCCTGATCGCATCCAGTGGCCAAAGCAGCATCAGGATGTTCAGCGCCAGCCCGTCGCGGATCAGCCACAGCGTCAGAACCTCCAGACCCAGCGCCAACAGGACGCTGACCCAGACAGGCAGGCGTCGTGCCAGCCAGAAACCCGCGATCATGGCGCCAATGTCGGCCACCGAATTGACCACCGAATCACCGTAATAATCCAGCGATATGGTCACGGCGCGATAGCGTTCGATCACGGCGTTCGAATTCTCGACCACTTCCCACGCCGCTTCGATCAGTGCGGCCACCGCAAGCCGCCAGCCAAAGCCAAGCCGCCCGGCAAGGGGCCAAAGCAGCGCGTAGAACAGCAGACCGTGGATCACATGCGACGGCGTATACCAGTCTGCCAGATGCTGCGAATTTTCCGAACTCATGGTCTCGCCATGCCAAAGCTTGACATGGCCGCAGGTGCAGATCGGTTCTCGCCCCATCGCAAGCAGGATCACCGCCGCGGCCAGGACAATGGCAAGGGTTGCAAGGATGGCGGGGGCAAGCGCGACGGGCGGCGTTCTGATCATGGCGCCAGCAAACACCGAAGGCCCGGTGAAGTCCACCGGGCCCGCGCATTGGCCGCATGGGACGGACGGTCATCCAAGGCCCAATCCGCATTTCTTTCGATGCGTTCCACGGGCCGTCGCTTTGCCGCCAATGGAAGACCCCTGACCTGAAGCCGGGCCCCGGCCCTTCCGTCGCAAGACAGGCCCCGTTTCCCGCGCGCGGTTCATGCAATCTCGCACGACCGGGAGCGCGTTGCTTTCCGTCGCAAGACAGGCCCAGTTGCCCACGCGCCCGGGGCTGTCGGTGAGCCGTGCGGCATGAACAGCCCGTGTGCTTCGGGCTTCCCGCGCGCCGGGGACTGTCGTCGTGTCCGACGCATTCCTGTCCAGCACGGGGCGCGGATCGGACACCGGCCCCGCCCTGTCCAGGTGCCGATCAGGCCGGCATCAGCATCCCCCGTGCGCGGGCAAGATCGCGCATCTTGGTCTGAAGCTTTTCGAAGGCGCGAACCTCGATCTGGCGGATACGCTCGCGGCTGACGCCATAGCCATCCGACAGTTCTTCCAGCGTCACCGGATCGTCGGACAGACGCCGCTGCACCAGAATGTCCTTTTCGCGGTCGTTCAGCACCGACATCGCCTCGGCCAGCAGTTCGCGCCGCATCTCAAGTTCGTTGCGCTCGGCATAGTCGGCGGCCTGATCGCTGTCTTCGTCTTCCAGCCAGTCCTGCCACTGGGTCGAGCCGTCACCGTCCGATCCGATGGTGGCATTAAGCGAGGCATCCGCGCCGGAAAGGCGGCGGTTCATGTCGATCACCTCGGATTCCGACACGCTCAGATCCTTCGCGATCTGGGCCACGTTCTCGGGACGCAGGTCGCCTTCTTCCAGCGCACCCAGCTTGGCCTTGGCCTTGCGCAGGTTGAAGAACAGCTTCTTCTGCGCCGAGGTGGTGCCCAGTTTCACCAGACTCCAGGATCGCAGGATATATTCCTGGATCGAGGCGCGGATCCACCACATCGCATAGGTCGCAAGCCGGAACCCCTTGTCGGGATCGAACCGCTTGACCGCCTGCATGAGACCGACGTTCGCCTCCGAGATCACCTCGGCCTGCGGCAGGCCATAGCCGCGGTAGCCCATGGCGATCTTGGCGGCCAGACGCAGGTGCGAGGTCACCAGCCGATGCGCGGCCGAGGTGTCCTGATGATCGACCCAACGTTTGGCCAGCATGAATTCCTCTTCCGGTTCCAGCAGGGGAAACTTGCGGATTTCCTGCATGTAACGGTTAAGCCCCTGTTCGGGACTCGGAGCGGGAAGATTGGTGTAGGTGCTCATTCCTTGACCCCCTCTGGCCTTCGCCTCGGTCGCCCGGGCGCAGGACGTTTGTTGCCGTCCAAGGCGCATGGATGTGCGCTATCATCGACAGTTTAACGAGAGATGTTGTCGTAACCGTCGCGCTGCCACGATTGTTGCGGATTTTCACGCAAATGTAATCCACCCTCGGTCTTGTCTCACGCCCGGCCATGCCCCTGCGCCGCGACAGCAAGGGCATGGCCGCACCGCGCGATCACGATCAACGTCCGTCAGTCCTGCCGCACCCGCAGCAAATCCAGCAGCGCCGCCATGTCGGCGGGCGGCGGGCTTTCGAAGGACAGCGCCTCGCCGGTCACCGGATGCAGAAAACCAAGCGTGGCCGCATGAAGCGCCTGCCGCGGAAACCCATCCGCCGCCGCAGCCGCCACCGCCCCCACCGCCTTTGGCGACAGCTTGCGCCGCCCGCCATAGGTCTGGTCACCGATCAGACCGTGGCCGGCATGGGCCATATGCACCCGGATCTGATGGGTCCGCCCGGTTTCCAGCCGACATTCCACCAGCGCGCAGGCAGGCGGTTCGCCCAGCCGTTCCAGCACCCGGACGCGGGTGACGGCATGTCGGCCACTGTCGAAACAGACCGCCTGCCGCTGCCGGTCGGTGCGATGGCGCGCGATATGGGTCGCGATCTTCAGCACGCCGCCCGGTTCAAAGCTGATGCCGCGGGTGCCGCGCAGGCGCGGATCGGACGCCTCGGGCACGCCATGGACCAGCGCCAGATAGCGCCGATCGACGGTATGGGCCTCGAACTGGGCGGCAAGGCCCTGATGGGCGCGGTCGGTCTTGGCAGCGACCAGAAGTCCCGAGGTGTCCTTGTCGATGCGGTGAACGATGCCGGGGCGCTTTCCCCCCCCCACGCCGGCAAGGCTGTCGCCGCAATGGAACAGCAGGGCATTGACCAGCGTGCCCGTCCACTGCCCCGGCGCGGGATGGACCACCATCCCCACCGGCTTGTCGATCACGATCAGGTCGGCATCTTCCCAGACCACTTGCAGGGGGATGTCTTCGGGCAGGGTTTCGACCTCGGCGGCATCGGCCAGCGTCAGGTGATAGACCTGCCCCCCGGCCACGCGGGCCTTGGGGTCGGTCACGGGCCGGCCGTCCAGACTGACCGCACCCGCGGCGATCAGCTTCATCAGCCGCGAGCGTGACAGGCAGGCTTCCTCTGGCACCTCGCGCGCAAGCGCCTTATCAAGACGGTCGGGGGGATCTTCCCCGATCGTCACCAGAAGGATGCCCGCAGGGGCGAAAGGAAGGACCATGCAGCAGGCTCCGGAACGGGATGGGCAGCTTCCGCCCAGCCTAAGGTTTCTCAGGGCGCTCGTCTTCATCCTGACGCTCACCACCATCGGGGGCGTCATAACGGTGGTTGCGGTGATTGTCACCCGGATGCCGGCGGCGCTGAAGGCCCCGCCCAGCCTTCCGGCCGAACTGGCCCTGCCCGAAGGCGCACGCCCCGCGGCCTTCACGCAGGCCGCCGACTGGCTGGCCGTGGTGACGGACGACAGCCGCATTCTGATCTTCAACCGCGACGGCAGCTTCCGGCAGGAACTGCATGTGTCGCCCCCCACCGGAAACTGACCGACGCGCCGGATCGGGCAGGACACCGCGCAGGAACACGCCATGACGCCAAAAGCCAGCCTGCCCCCGTCCGACCTTGAACAGGAAGTCGCCCGGCAGGCCTCGCTTTTGCGGCGCGAGGCGGCGGTGCGGATCCCGGCCCTGACGCTGGCCTTCGCGGTGTCTCTGATGTTCCTGCCGCCGGCTCTTGTGCTTGGCTCGGCCACCATCGTTGCCATCTGCGAGACGGTTCTGCACAGCCTTGACGCCCGCCCCGAACGCATCACCGAGGGCTGGCGTCACCGGACCTACATCGGCGCGGCCTTCCTGCTGCAACTGGGTTTCGGCCTGCCCGCCGCCCTGATGTGGCATGTCGAGGATCAGTATGTGAAGGCCTTTGCCGTGGGGCTGATGGTCTGCACCATGCTGCATATCGCCACCGTGCGGTCGATCCATCTGCCGATGGGGCTGGCGGGGGCCTCGGCGCTGACCATTCTGGTGCTGACCAGCAATGCCGCCTACTGGCTGCCGCGCGACGACCTGCCGGCGCTGGCGCTGACAACGCTGTGCGCGCTGGTGGCGCTGGCCTATTCCTTTGGCGCCATCGTGCTGACAAACCGGCTGCACCGCGAAACCGCCGCCGGCCGCGCCGCGGCACTGGCCGCCAACGCCACCAAGGACCGCTTTCTGGCGCAGATGAGCCACGAATTGCGCACCCCGCTGAATGCGATCCTTGGCATGGGCCATGCCGAATTGCGCCGCACCGCCGATCCGGTCAGCCGCGACCGGCTGGGGGTGCTGATCCGCTCGGCCGAGGGGCTTTCCACCATCCTTGACGACATCCTCGACATGTCGGCGGTGCAGCAGGGGCGGATGCCGATCCGCCCGGCGACCGTCAACCCGCGCGACGAGATCACCACCTCGGTCGAGCTGTTCCGCCCACTGATCGAAGAGGCAGGGCTGGCGCTTCAGCTTTATCTGTCCGGCATACCGGCGCGGGCGCGGCTTGATCCGCAGCGGCTGCGGCAATGCCTGACGAACCTGCTGTCGAACGCATTGAAACATACCCACAGCGGGCGCATCCGCGTCGAGGCGACGATGGAGGGCAGCAATGCGCGCCCGATCCTGCACATCGAGGTCAGCGACACCGGCGACGGCATCCCCATGGCCGAAGCCGAAGCGATCTTCGAGCCGTTCACCCGCAGCGCCGGTGCCGCGGCGGGCACCTCGTCCCGCGCGCCGGGCAACGGCCTTGGCCTGTCGATCAGCCGGGCGCTGGCGCGGCAGATGGGGGGCGATCTGCGGGTGCTGCCGCCCTCGGGGCGGGGTGCGCGGCTGGCGCTGACGCTGGCGATAGATCCGGTGGCGGTGGCGCCGCCCCCGACCCCGACCCCGATCCCGTCCGCGGCACCGGCGCCTGCCCCCGGCACGGCCGAGACGCTGCGCGGACGCGCGGTTCTGGTGGTGGATGACATCGCCACCAACCGGCTGGTGGCGGTGGCCTACCTGAACCTGTTCGGCATCCGCACCGCCGAAGCCGCCGGCGGCCAGCAGGCGCTGGAGCATCTGACGCGCGAGGCGGTGGATGCGGTGCTGCTGGATATGAACATGCCCGAAATGGACGGGGTGGAAACCTTCCGCCGCATCCGCGCCCTGCCGGGGACCAACGCCCGTGCGCCGGTGATCGCCATGACCGCCGACGCGATGGAGGATCAGCGCGACGGCTACCTTGCCCACGGCATCGACGGCTATGTGGCCAAGCCGGTGACCCCGGACCGGATCGCCGCCGAACTGCTGCGCGTGCTGGGCCGGTCCACGTCAGCGGACGCTCCACCGCCGGGCTGACGGCATAGTCCCTGCGCATGGGCCGGGATTGGTCCGCGGGTCCGTTCAAGACCCTGGCCCCGTCGGACAACAGCGGGGCTTCAGGCCGGGCGGGCGGCCATCAGGGCATCGTCGGCCTTCACCTTCAACCATGCCCGCACCCCTTCGGCCACAGCGGCAAGGACCGCCGCGCCCACCGCCTCGCCCGCTGCGGTGTGCAGGCCGGCATAGCGCCCCTCGCCGGGATCGCAGGCCAGTGCCACGCAATCGGTGCCGGTCCCGGTCGCCCGCCCGGTCGGCAGATCGGGGCCATGCGCCATGATCGCCGCCGTCCGCGCCTCTACCGCGATCGACAGCGCCTCAAGCTGGGCGGCCGGCGTCAGCGCGGTATCGACCGCGACGGCGATATTCACCGTGCCGACATGCGGCGCAGTGCCGATCCGGCGCCCCACGCTTTCGGCATTGCCAAGGCCGACAGTCGCCAGACAGGCCGCCCTGACCCCGCCCGCCGCAGCCTGCGCCAGATGATACGCCGACAGATCGCGCGAGGTCAGAAGCCCCACCGCCCCTGCCCAGCCGCGGGCCGCCATCGCCGCGCCCAGCCAGCCCTCGGCGTCGAACCCCGGCCCCAGATCTTCGTCGCGCACCTCGCGCCAGACGATCCGGTTGGTCTCGACCAGCCCGGGGCGGTGCGGCGCCCAGCTTGTCACCCGCATCGGCCGCGGCAGATCCGCCACCAGCCACGGCCGGTCCAGCGAGACCCGGATCACCGGATCACGCCCAGCGGCTGAAACACCGGCCCGTCCGGGGTCTGGGCAAAATAGGCCCGGACGCCGAAAACCTCTGCCAGATTGTCAGGGGTCAGCACCACGGCCGGCGCCCCGTCGGCCACCAGCCGCCCGCGCGCCAGCATCACCAGCCGCGTGCAGTGCCGCGCAGCCAGCCCCAGATCGTGGATCGAGGCCACCACCGCGCGCCCCTCGGCCGCCAGCGCCGCAAAGACCTGCATCGCCCGGATCTGGCTTTCCGGGTCCAGCCCGGCCACCGGCTCGTCCGCAAGCAGCAGCGGCGTCTCTTGTGCAAGGGTGCGCGCGATCAGCACCCGCGCCTGCTCGCCCCCCGACAGCGCGGTGGCGATACGGCCGCGGTAACCCTGAAGCCCCATCCGCGCCAGCGCCCGGTCCACCGCCTGCCGGTCGGCCTCGGCGCCTGCGCCGGGATGCGGCACCCGGCCCAGTTCCACCAGCGCCTCGACCGAAACCGGCCAGGCGATTTCGCGCGATTGCGGCAGGAAGGCTGCCGCCCGCGCCCTGAGCCGGGCCGGAAGCGCGGCAAGGCTGCTTTGTCCGTCATGCGGCAAAAGCCCCATCGCCGCGCGCAAAAGCGTGGTCTTGCCGGCGCCGTTCGGCCCGATCAGGCCGACGAACTCTCCCCCGGACACGGTCAGCGTCACATCATCCACCACGGGGCAGCAGCCCCGGCGCACCGTCAGATGCGACAGCGACAGCAGGCTCATGCCTCAAGCCTCCGCATCCGCCAGATCAGGTGCAAGAAGAACGGCGCGCCCACCAGCGCCGTCAGCACACCCAGCTTCAGGTCGCGGTCGGGCGCGATCACCCGCACCGCGATATCGGCGGCCAAGAGCATCGCGGCCCCCCCGAGTGCCGCCGCCGGCAGCAGCCGCGACGGCCGCGCCCCCACCAGCGGACGCAGGATATGCGGCACCACCAGCCCCACGAAGCCCACGGTGCCCGCCACCGCCACCGCCGCCCCCACCGACAGCGCGGTGCCAAGGATCACCACCATCCGCAGCCGGCCCAGCCGGACACCCAGCGACTCGGCCGCGTCCTCGCCCAGCGTCAGCGCGTCCAGCCCCCGACCCAGCATCAGCAACAGCGCCGCCCCCGCCAGCATGAACGGCACCGCAAGCGCGACATGCGTCATCGAGCGATCCGCCAGCGAGCCCATCATCCAGAACACGATCTCGGCCGCGGCAAAGGGGTTGGGCGACAGGTTCAGAACCAGTGCCACCCCCGCGCCCGCCAGTGCCGAAATCGCGATCCCGGCCAGGATCAGCGCCAGCGCGCCGCCCCGCGGACCGGCCAGCGCCACGATCAGCACCACCGACAACGCCGCCCCCGCCAGCGCCGACAGCGGCAGAGCCAGCGTGAAACTGGCGGCGATCCCGGTCTGAAGCGCGATCACCGCCCCTAATGCGGCGGATGAGGAAACGCCGACAAGACCCGGTTCCGCCAAGGGATTTCGCAAAAACCCTTGCATGGCCGCGCCGGACAGGCCCAGCACGCCCCCCACCATCAGCGCAAGGATCGCGCGCGGCAGGCGGATCTCGCGCATGACCAGAACCACCGCCTCGCCCTGACCGCGAAACAGCGCCGACAGCGACTCGGTCAGGCCAAGCGCCGCAGGGCCAACCAGCAACGAGACCGCAAACAGCAGCGCCACCAGCGCCGACAGCCCGGCCAGAAGCAGCCGATATCTCACCGGATCTCCTGTCGTTGCGTCAGCCGCGGGCCGCCCAGCGCCTCGCGCGCCTCGGCCATGGCCCGCACCGCGCGCAGAACATGGGGCGTGCCGCAGATCCAGTCGGCGTCGGTCACCTCGGCGGAACCGGCGCGCGACTGCACCGCCTTCAGCGCCGGATGAACAAGGATTTCCTCGGCGCGCGACGCTCCGGGATAGGGTGTGGCGGTCACCACCACGTCGGGACCGGCCATCACCAGCCGTTCAAGCGGCAGGTTCCCACCGCCCGCCAGCCCAAGATCGGCCGCGACATTGGAAAAGCCGGTATGGCGCAGGATCGCATCGGCCAGCGTGCCCGCGCCGGTGGTGTAGCCGCTGGGATAATAAAGCGCCGCGCGGGCCGGCGGGGCGTTGATCTTCAGCTGGTCAAGGCTTGCCTCGAACTCGGCCGCCAGACTCTCGGCCTGCGTCTCGCGGCCCAGCGCCTGCCCGATGATGCGCAGATGGCCGGGAATGTCGTCCAGCGTCGCGGCGGGCGGGATCTCGATCACCCTCACCCCAAGGCGGCGCAGAAGGTCGATCCCCGCCCGTGCGCTGAACGTGCCCGCCAGAACAAGGTCGGGGCGCATCAGGAACACCTGCTCGGCCTGCCCCATGTTCGGCGCATAGGCCCGCGCCTCTGTCGCCATGGCCGAGGATTGCGGATCGGCCGCCAGATGCGACACCGACACCAGTTGCCCCGGCGCAGCCAGCATCATCGCAAGCTGGTCGGTGCAAAGATTGACCGACACCACCCGCCGCGGCGCCGGATCGGTCAGCCCCGCAGAGGCGGCAAGCCACAGGCCCGCCGCCGCCACAAGGACTGCCTTAGAAACTTTTGCGCAAACCGACATGGAAGGCCCTGCCTGATGTGCCGAAGCCCTCGACCACCTGATAGTCCTCGTCAAGCAGGTTTTCCGCCCGCAGATAGATCTGCGCCTCCTGCCCGAGGTCATACTTGACCGTCGCATCGACCGTCTCATAGTCGCGCATGGGGATCAGCACGTTCGCGCGTTCGTCAAACAGGTTGCGCACCGCATGGACCGAGATCCCTGCCGCCAGTCGGTCGGTCAGGTCCGCATCCAGCCCGATCCGCAGATCGGTTTCCGGCACGCGCGCCAGCTGATCGCCATCGGACGCCTTGGTGTGCGTGTAGGTCAGCGCACCGTTCAGCCGAACCCGGTCGCTCAGCGGAAGCGAGCCCGACAGCGCGATCCCCGACGACCGCGACGTGCCCTCTGACGTGCGATACTGCCCGGTGTATTCCGGATAGACCGTCAGGGTGACGAATTCGATCAGGTCGTCAATCTCTTGATAGAACAGTGTGGCCTTCACCTCGGCGCCATTGCCGAAGGTCTTTTCAAGACCCAGATCGGCGGACCGGCTGCGTTCCGGCGAAAGATCGGGGTTGCCATACTGGGCCGAGAACTGCTGATAAAGCGAAGGCGCCACGAACCGGCCGAGGCGCGCAGCAGCAGCGTGTCATCCAGCCGCCACGCCGCGGCGACCCGGGCGGTGGTGTGGCCGCCAAAGCCGGAATAGTCGTCATGGCGTGCAGCCAGCGTCACATCCAGCGCCGGCGTCACGGCAAACGTCGCCTCGCCGAACAGGCCGTCGACATCGCGCTTGCCGCTGTCAGTGTTCGAGGACCATTGATCCGCCGTCGTGCTGAACAAGGTCTCGCGCGCATGGGTGGCGCCGAAGCCCAGCGTGACGCGGTCGTGAACCAGATAGCTGCCGCGATATTCCATCGCCGTCCGGGTGCCGTCATAGGCCCATTGGTAAGGGGCCGGATCAACGCCGAAAAAGTTCAGCTCGGTGCCCTTCGTCACCCGCTCGTTCACGAACCGATAGATCGAGAACGTCTGGGTCAGCCGGTCGCCGTTCAGCGTGGCAAAAATCCGCCCCCCACGGGAATAAAGCCGCGAACGATCGTCGTCGGGGGTGACGCCGTCATGGAAATCGCCATCGATCTCGCAGCATTCGTCGATCTGGCTTTCGGCGTGGTGATAAAAGCCCGATGCCCCCACGGTCAGCACGTCGGTCACATCATACGCGGCCGAGAACGACAGCCGTTCGGAATCGAAGCCATCATCCTCGCGGTTGCCGGCGCTGTCGTCGGCGGCCGAAAAGCCTTTGCTGTGCACCCGTGCGGCGGTAACCGAAACCTCATGCCGGTCACCCAGCGCCGAGAAGGTGTAAGATCCCGACAGCGTTTCGTGGCTGCCCGCCTCGAGCGCGACCGCGTGGGAAATACCTTCCTTTTCCGGCCGGTTGCTGGTGATGCTGATGACGCCCGCGGCCGCGCTGCTGCCGTATTGCGCCGACTGCGCCCCGGACAGAACCTCGACCCGCGACACATCGGCGGTGCCCAGCGTGCCGAAATCGAACTGGGTTTGGGTATTGGCCGGGTCCGACACATCGATGCCGTCAACCAGCACCTTGATATATGCGCCGGGAAGCCCGCGCAGGCGCAGCGCCGCCGCCGATCCGATCGGCCCCGTATCCGAAAACGACAGCCCCGGAAGCTGCGCCAGCGCCCGCCCCAACGGCGTGGCGCCACTTTGTTTCAGATCCTCGGCCGACATCGTCTCGACCGAGGCGCCCACGCGCGCGGCCTCGGTCGGCGCGATATTGGCCGAGACGACGATTTCCTCAAGCTGGATGTCCTGCGCCACGGCCGGCTGCATGCCTGCGGCCAGCAGCGCCAGAACGGAAACGGTGGTCTTTGTCATCTGTCCCTCTCCGGCCGGGCGGGTGGTGCCCGGCGTTCGTCCTGAAATGTCCTTGGAAAGGGTCGTCCCCTCCGCCGACGGTGAGTGTGTCACCTGAAGCGGTTGGCCCGCCTCCCTCGGCACGCCCCGCGCCATGGGATGGGTGATCTCTTCGGCAGGTCTCCTGACTCGCGGGTCTTTGCTTGGGCCGGCCTTCCCGGGGCAAGCCCAGTGGCATAGTCGACCGTCGCTCGCCGCTTACAGTTGCGGGGGCAGCCACGGAATTGGCCGGACGGCCGCACCGCGTTCCCTTTTCATCCGGCGAAGACGCCGGAAACCGAAGCAGATCCTCAATAAGACAAAGCTGGCCGCTGTCAAGCGCAGGGACTGCGACCGAAGGCCATCGGGCGTCCTGACGGGCGGACACTGGGCGAACACCGGGCGGACACTGGGCGGCTCCTCTTGCCCGTCACGGGCGGCCCGCCCGAACCAAGGGCCCCCGCAATGCAGAAAGGGGCGGCCCGAAGGCCGCCCCCCGCTTTCCTCTGCCCCGATTACTCGGGCATGACCTCCGAGGTCGGGCGCGGCGTGCTGGCGGTTTCCGCCGGAAGCACCGGCACCGTCACCGCAGGCATCGTGCCGGTCAGGCTTTGCAGGAAGGCCACGACCTGCCCGACTTCCTGATCCGACATCTGCTCGCCCAGCTGGCTTTCCGCCATGATCGAGACCGCCGTCGGCAGATCCCAGACCTTGCCCGAATGGAAGTAGGGCGCCGTCACCGCGACGTTGCGCAGGGGCGCTGCGCGGAACACATACTCGTCGTCCACCGTCGCCGTGACCGAGAACCGGCCCTTGTCGCCCGCCGGCAGGATGTCGGCACCGGGCTTTTCGATCAGACCGAACGGATAATAGCCATGCCCGCCCACGTTCACGCCCGAATGGCAGGACGAACAGCCCTTGTCCATGAACAGCTTCAGCCCCGCACGGGCGTCGGCCGTCAGCGCCTGATCGTCCCCGTTCAGGAAGGCGTCAAACGGCGCGGGCGTGATCAGCGTCGCCTCGAACGCCTCGATCGCCTTGGCCATGTTGTCGAAATTGGCCGGGCTGTCCTCACCGGGGAAGGCGGCCTTGAACCAGTCGACATATTGCGGCATCGAGTTCAGCGTCAGTTCGACCTGCGCGGGCGTGTTCGCCATCTCGACGCCGGCCTGCACCGGGCCCTTGGCCTGCGCCTTCAGGTCATCGGCGCGGCCGTCCCAGAACTGCGCCTCGTTCAGCACCGCGTTCAGCACGGTGGGCGAGTTGCGCGGCCCCTTCTGCCAGCCGTGGCCGACCGAGGTTTCCATGTTGTCGTCGCCGCCGGTGGCCAGATTGTGGCACGAGGCGCAGGAAAACACCCCCGAGGCCGACAGCCGCGGATCGAAGAACAGCGCCTTGCCGAGGTCGATCTTTTCCGGGGTGATCCGGTTGTCCTTGACGGCCGGAACGGTCGAGGGCAGCGGCGCGAAATATTGCAGGGCCTCGTCGCGCAGGGCATCGGCCTGCGCCGCGCCGGCAAGGGCCGTCGAGGCGACGAGTGCTGAAAGGGTCAGGCGCATAGGGGGTCTCCTGTAACTTGTTCGCGCTTCCCCCGTGACGGTAGAGGCGCCTAGCCCGGATGCATTGACTTAGATCAATTCTAATATGCCAAGGGCGGGAATCGAACGGCCGGGACGACCGCTTGCCCTTGGCCCGGATCGGCGCCAGAAAGCGGGGAAAGGGGACGCGCGTGACGATCTATCGTATCCTGTGGACGCTGCTGGTTCCGGGGCTTCTGGCGGCTGTGCTGTGGCGCAGGCTGCGGGGGCGCGGCGTGGCGCATGAGGCGGCCGAACGGCTGGCGCTGTGCGACGGCGCGTCGCAGCCGGTGATCTGGCTGCACGGGGCCTCGAACGGTGAGATCACCTCGGCCCGCTGGCTGATCGAGGATCTGCTGCGCCGAGAGCCCGGCCTGACCGTCCTTGTCACCTGCAACAACCCCACCGCGCGCAGCATGGTGCAGGGCTGGGGCGTGCCGGGGCTGCGCGCGGCACTGGCGCCGTGGGATACGCCGGGCGCGGTGCGTCGCTTTCTTGGGCGCTGGCGGCCGCGGGCCTGCCTGATCCTTGAAAACGAACTGTGGCCCGAACGTCTGGCGGGCCTTGCCGCCGCGGGCGTGCCGGTGCTGGCGATCGGGGCACGGTTGTCCGAACGCTCGGCCCGGATGTGGGGGCGGGTGGCGCCGGGGATGTTGCGCCGGATGCTGGGCGCGGTCAGCTGGCTGTCGGCGCAGGATGCCGGGTCCGAGGGGCGTTTCATCGCCGCGGGCCTGCCGGTGGAAAGGCTGGGTCCGCGCCTGCTGCTGAAGGCCCGCACCACCGCCGCGCCTGTCGCCCGCCCGTTCCCCGCCCCGCCGCGGGCGCGCTGCGTGCTGGCGGCCTCGACCCATGAGGGCGAGGATGCGGCGATACTGGACGCCTTCGCCGCGGCGCGCGGGCAGTTCGACCTGCTGGTGATCGCGCCACGGCATCCGCAGCGCGGCCCCGCCATCGCCGCACTGGCCGAGGCACGCGGCCTGCACCCCCGGCTGCGCTCGCGCCACGAAACTGCGGAGACCGCGGTTTATATCGCCGACACGCTGGGCGAGATGGGTCTGTGGTATGGGATGTGCGGTGTCACCTTCATCGGCGGCACGCTGGTGCCAAAGGGCGGCCATACCCCGTTCGAGCCGATGGCGGCCGGTTCGGCACTGATCCACGGCCCATCCGTCCACAATTTCACCGAAACCTTCGCCACGCTGGATGCGGCGGGCGCGGCGCGGGCGGTGGCGGACGGGGCCGGGCTGGCCCGCGTATTGGCGGGGCTGGACGCGGCGGCACAGGCCCGCCTTGTCGCGGCGGCGGCGGCACTGCCGCAGGGGGCGGATGCCGGCCCGATCCTTGACGCGCTCGACCGTCTGGCGCCTGCCGGCTGAGGGCACGCAGGCCCAACTTCACAGGGAACGGCACCACACCCTGGACACCCTCCTTACGCCCCGCAGGACCGGCAGCGCGCCATACGGCAGCCGGTTGATCCGACAGGTTCGCCCTGATGTGCGGAACCTGCATCGCAGGGCAATGGGCTGCCCCATTCGCTGCCCGGCAAGAAACCGGGCCGCCACACACCCGCCGACGGGTGCACTGACGGTCCTTTGACCCTACGGCAGCAGGACGGACAGGGAACCTTCCGGCCATTTCATGTATATTCAATACATCTTGTCAGTCTGCCGGAGTTGCCGTGCCATGGTCTTGCTGTCGCTCGGGATCGTGCTCTGGGTCGGGGGGCATATGTTCAAGCGGGTCGCGCCCGATCTGCGCGCCCGGATGGGTGACCCCGGCAAGGGCCTTGTCACTGTCATCATCACCCTGGGCCTTGTGCTGATGGTCTGGGGCTATCGCACAGCCGACCATGTGCCGGTCTACACCCCCCTGCCCGAGATCGGCTATCTGAACAACCTTCTGATGGCGATTGCCGTCGTGCTGCTGGGGGCGGGGGTGCTGAAAGGCGTGATCTGGACCCGCATCCGCCATCCGCAATTCCTTGCCACCATGATCTGGGCCACCGCGCATCTGCTGGTGAACGGCGATCTGGCGGCGGTGCTGCTGTTCGGCTCGATGTGGCTGTGGGCGGCGGTGTCGATCCTGCTGATCAACCGGCAGGAAGGCGCATGGGTGCGCCCGCCGCCCGGCCCCCTGATGCGGGACGCGGTGCTGGTGGGGATCGGGCTGGCACTTTACGGCGCGATCACCTCGACCCACATTTATCTGAACCACAACCCCTTCATGGGCAATTACTTCTAGGCCGGCCCCGGCTGACACATTCAAAGGCACCGCCCTTCATCGGCGCGGGCGGGGCCGGGCAGAGACATTGCAAACGCGCCCCCGGCTGACACATTCAAAGGCACCGCCCTTCATCGGCAGCGTCCCCCCATCAGGCGCATCGGCACGCAAACAAGGCCCGGCCCGTTCCTGCGCCGCTATGTGCAGCCCGGCCCCAGCGGATAGCGCGCCAGTTCCTGATGACGCGGCCCCTTGCCCCCAGGATCAGAGCGGTAAAGCACGAACTGGTTGACCTCGAACCCGCCGGCGTGAAACCCCGCCCCTGCGGCGACCGCGCGCTCCAGCCGCATCCGGTCCTCGGGCGGGGGTGGGGCAAAGCGGCCCAGCGTGATGTGAGGCGTGAACTTGCGGCTGTCGGGTTCGGCCCCGGCAACGCGGGCGGCGCGTTCGACCTTGGCCTGAAGCCGCTCCAGCGGCTGGCCCGCGCGCACGCCGGCCCAGACCACGCGGGGACGCTCGCCGCCAAACATCCCAAGCCCGGCGATCTCCAGCGGGAACGAGGGCGCCACGATCGCGGCAAACCCCTCATGCGCGGCTTCCAGCACCGCATCGGGCACCTCGCCCAGAAAGCACAGCGTCAGGTGAAAGGTCTCTGGCTCGACCTTGCGCGGCAGCGGCAACAGGAACTGCTGCACCGCCAGCGCCGAGCGGACGGCTTCGGGCAAGGGAATGGCGACAAAGGCGCGGATCATCGGGCGGCAAGGCGGGCAAGCCGCTCGTGGATCTCGGGGCGGATCGGGCCTTCGCGCGGGGGATCGCGCAGGCTGTCGATCATGTGGGGCGCGGGCGCGGGCCGGGTGCCGCTGCCCCAGTCCAGCGCCGCAAGCACGGCCTGCGCCTCGGCGGGCAGGCGGTCGGGGATTTCCTGCCCCGACAGCACCGCCCAGACCCCGGCCCAGCAGCGCCCGACCGACCATGGATTATAGCCGCCGCCGCCCAGCACCAGAACCCGCGGCGCCATCGGACGCAGCGCCGACACCGCCTCGAAATAGGCGTTGTTGGACAGCGACAGCCGCGACAGCGGATCTTCCGCCAGCGCATCGGCCCCGCATTGCACCACCAGCGCATCGGGCCGGAATGCCTGAAGCCTCGGCAGGATCAGCCGATGCAGAACCGCGCGCATCTCGGTATCGTTGAACCCCCGCGGCACCGGCAGGTTGAAGCAGTTGCCGCCACCGTCATCGTCCAGCCGGCCGGTAAACGGCCAGCGCCCTTCCTCATGCACCGAGATCAGCAGCATGGCCGGATCGCCCGCGAAGGCGTGGTCCACCCCGTCGCAATGGTGGGCGTCGATGTCGACATAGGCCACCCGCCCCAGCCCCATCCGGCGCAGCACCAGCATCCCCAGCACCGGATCGTTCAGGTAACAAAAGCCGTTGGCCCGCCCCGGCATGCCGTGATGCGTGCCGCCCCCCGGCACATGGATCGCGCCGCCATCACGCAACAGCTCGGCCGCCAGCATCACGCCGCCGGCGCCGGTGGCAGGGCGGCGGAACATCTCGGGGAATACCGGATTGGAGAGCGTGCCAAGCCCGAACCCGGCCAGCGCCGACGGATCGGCCGCCCCGTTCTCGGCCGCCTGAAGCACCGAAAGATAGCCGGGGTCGTGCCACAGCGTCAGCGCCGCCGGTTTGGCCCGCGGCGCGCAGCGAAAGCGCGCAGGCGGCAGCCAGCCAAGGCTGCGCGCCAGATCCATCACCACCGACACCCGCGGCACCCGCAGCGGATGGTGCGCGCCATAACTCGACCCGCGATAGATGTCAGAGCCGATGAACAGCGGCCCGGCGCCCGCGGTCACGGTCACGGTCACGGCAGCAACGCCTCGACCCGATCGGTGATCGCACCCGAGGTCGGCCGAACCGGCGAGCCCCATGTCGCCACCGCCTCGCCCGCGGGCGACAGCAGCACCTTCTGAAAGTTCCAGCCGGGAACGAAGCCGTGCCGCTCGGCCAGCCAGCGATAGAACGGATGCGCCCCCTTGCCCGTCACCGGGGTGATGGTCGTCATCGGAATGGTCAGATCGAAATTCACCGCACAGAAGTCGCGCACCTCATCGGCATTGGCCAGTTCCTGCCGGAAATCATCCGAGGGCACTGCCAGCACCGTCAGGCCGCGCGGGCCAAAGCGGTCGGCCAGGGCCTGAAGATCGTCATATTGAGGGGTATATCCGCACAGCGACGCGGTATTGACCACCAGAACCGGGCCGTGGGCGCGCAGATCGTCCAGCCGGATCTCTCCGCCCTCGATCGCATCGAAACGGAAGGCGGGCAGCTCGGCCGCTTGGGCCGAAAGCGCCACGGGTGCAAGACACAGGAAGGCAAACAGACGAAGGAACATGGCAGCCTCCTGGCGCGTCGAACCCTGCCCCCCGCGACGGCCCCCGCGCCGTGGGCCGCCTGCCCGTTCAGGATAGTCGGTTTGAACAATTCGTCAAATCTGCGCGAATTTTTCCGCTTGGCGGTGGATTTTTCCACCGGCCATGCCAATGTGAACAAACCGGGGCACCGATCGGCGCGTTACGTTCCGACCGGCCCGGGCCGGAGGAGATCAATCAGAGAGAAACGGGCTTTCAGGCCCGGCGGGAGAGGCAAATGGCCGACGGGCATTTCATGATGGCAGGAGGAAACGTTTTCCGGATGCGCGGCCCGCGCGAGATCCGCAGCCAGTGCGGCGCGATCTGCTGGCGGCGCGAGGCGGACGAGGTGCAGGTGCTTCTGGTCACCAGCCGCGACACCGGGCGGTGGGTGATCCCGAAGGGCGGTCAGATCGACGGGCTGGACGATCCCGGCTCGGCCGCACAGGAAGCCTGGGAAGAAGCCGGCGTGCGCGGCACGGTCCTCGAGACGCCGCTGGGGCACTATACCTATCGCAAGGGGCTGCGCAGCGGTTCGGATGTCGATTGCGACGTGGCGGTGTTCGCGCTGAAGGTGCAGGAAATCCGCGACCGCTTCCCCGAGGAAGGACAGCGCGACCGGCGCTGGTTCACCCCGGCCGCGGCCGCCCTTCGGGTCTGCGAGCCCGATCTTTCGGCGCTCCTTGCCTCATTTTCGCCGCCCGCCGACACCAATCCGGACAGTTTGCCGCTGCGGCCCTATTGAAGCCTGCCGGCGGGTCGTTCAAATGCAAGACTGACCTGCCGCGAGGCTCTCGCGGTGCCGCCGGGTGCCTGACATGATCCGCTATACCCTTCGTTGCGATGCCGAACACAGCTTCGAAAGCTGGTTCCAGTCGGCCGATGCCTTCGACAGCCTTGCCGCGGCGGGGCATGTGGCCTGCCCGGTCTGCGGCTCGGCCGAGGTGGGCAAGACGCTGATGGCCCCCGCCGTCCGCCCCGCGCGCAAGGGGGCCGAGGCGCCGGCGGAAAAGCCGCTGTCCACGCCCGCATCCGAGATCGAGGAAGCCTTTGTCGCGCTGCGCCGCCAGATCGAGGAAAACTCGGAATATGTCGGGATGAACTTCGTCTCCGAGGCGCGCAGGATCCATGCCGGCGAGGCCCCGGAACGCTCGATCCACGGCGAGGCGAAATTTGAAGAGGCCCGCCGCCTGCTGGAAGACGGCGTGCCGGTGGCGCCGCTGCCGTTCCTGCCCACACGCAAGGTGAACTGACGCGCGGATCGTCGCGCCCCACCGCGGGCGCCTTGACGCGCGGGCGCGGCCGGGGCCTTCTGTCGCCCCCGTTCCCGCGCCAACAGGAGACATCCCGTGAAGATCAACGGCACCCCTTTCCGCTCGATCTGGTTCGAGGAGGGTGAGGTCCGCATCATCGACCAACGCTGGCTTCCGCACGAGCTGCGCATCGTCCCCCTACGCGACCGCGCCGATTTTGCCACCGCGATCCGCGACATGTGGGTGCGCGGTGCGCCGCTGATCGGGGCCACCGCCGCCTGGGGGATGGCGGTGCAGATGGCGCAGGATCCGTCCGATGCCTCGCTGGCCGAGACATGGGAGGTGCTGCACGAAACCCGCCCCACCGCGATCAACCTGCGCTGGGCCCTGAACGAGATGAAGCGCCATCTGTCCCCGCTGCCAGCCGCGACCCGTGCGGCGGCCGCGGCGCAACGGGCGGCCGAGATCTGCGACGAGGATGTAGAGATCAACCGCCGCATCGGTCTGCACGGGCTTGAGGTGATCCGCCAGATCGCCGCGCGCAAGCAGGGCCGGGTGAACATCCTGACCCATTGCAACGCGGGCTGGCTGGCGACGGTCGATTGGGGCACCGCCACCTCGCCGATCTATCATGCCATCGAAGACGGCATCGATGTCCATGTTTTCGTGGACGAAACTCGCCCCCGCAATCAGGGCGCGCTGCTGACGGCCTGCGAAATGAACTGGCACGGCGTCAGCCACGACCTGATCGTGGACAATGCCGGCGGCCATCTGATGCAGCACGGCGAGGTGGACATGGTGATCGTCGGCACCGACCGCACCACCGCGCAGGGCGACGTCTGCAACAAGATCGGCACCTATCTGAAGGCGCTGGCGGCAAAGGCGAACGGGGTGCCGTTCTATGTGGCGCTGCCCTCGCCCACCATCGACTGGACGGTGCGGGATGGCGTCAAGGAAATCCCGATCGAGGAGCGCAGCCCCGCCGAGGTCACCCATGTTCAGGGCAAGGCGCCGGATGGCACCGTGCTGTCGGTGCAGATCTCGCCCGACGGCACCGGCGCAAGGAACCCGGCTTTCGACGTGACGCCGGCCGCGCTGGTCACAGGCCTGATCACCGAACGCGGGATCTGTGCGGCGGACCCGGCAGCGATGGCGGCGATGTTCCCCGATCTCGCTCGCTGACAGCGGAACGGTCGGGCGGGGCGGTCCCGCCCGCACGTCGCATGAAAAGAACGCAGCCTCCGGGGGAAGGCTGCGCCGGGGGTGCCCGGGCAAGGGTCTGGGCGCCCCGGAACCGCGGAAACGTCAGGCATCGCATCAAAAGAACGCAGCCTCCGGGGGGAAGGCTGCGCCCGGGATGCCCGGCAAGGGACTGGGCGCCCGGGAACCGCGGAAACGTCAGGCATCGCATGAAAAGAACGCATCCTTCGGGGGGAAGGCTGCGCCCGGAATGCCCGGGCAAGGGACTGGGCGCCCGGGAACGGGGAAACGTCAGGCGTTGTCCGGGGCGGGCGAGGCCGGCTTGCCCGGACCCGGTTTCGCGGGTTCGACGGAGGTGCTGCGCTCGGTCGTGGCGCCGGGGGCCGGGGCGGGCGGCGTCGCGGCCCGCTCGCGGTTTGGTGCATGGATGCCTGCCTGTCGCGTGGTGCCCATGAAGCCGAACCAGCACAGCGCCAGCAGCGCGACAAACACCAGAATCATCATGAAATACATGCCATAGCCCTCCTGTCGGGGGTGAAACGTCCTTGGACAAAGCCGGTTCCGCGCGTGGGAAGATTTTTTCTTCACCCTGCGCCCCGGCCAGAACGGGCTGGTTCGGGGTGCCCACCCCGCAAGCGGGGCTTGCGGGCGGCTCGGTCGCGGCGCCACCAGTCGGTGGATTGCCGACTTCCTGACGTGCCGTTCGGGCGGGAAGTGGGCGGCCACCGCGGCGGCGCACTGCTCGAACGTCATGCGGTCGATCCGCGCCCGGATGAAGGCCTGAAGCTCCGGGTCGTTGTCGATCTTCGCCGGGATGCCGGAGCGATGCTCGCGACGGTGATCGCAGGGCGGCGCGGACGGTTCAGGCAGGGCTTCAACACCCCGTTCAACATCCTCTTCAACGGCCCGTTGCAGCTCGTCGGCAAGGCGCGCGGCCCGGTCACGGGCGGTGACGAGAAGCGCGGCGATCGGCCGGGCCTCGGTCAAGGCATCCGTGATCCGGGCGCGGCGGCTCATCGCATCCCCGCTGCCCGGAGCCACCTCCGCACCGACAAATCGATCACATGCAGGCGGCGTGCGATCTGGGCCGTGGACTCGCCCTGCCATGCGAAGACCGCCGCGAGCCACGGCTTTGCAAGCGGGATGCGCATCTTCAGATCCCCCACCTTTTCCGCCAGCCCGGCGGCCTTCTCGTGGCCCACCAGCGCCTCAAGGCGCGAGCGGCCCTTCGGATCCTTCGCGAGGTAGAGTTCCGCCCCGCCGAAGGCCAGGAGGAACGGCACGATGAGCGAAGGCCCCAGCACCTCGAACTGGACTTGCCCGGGAAATGTGGAGAGCACCATCTGAGGAACCAGGAGGTGTTCTATGGGGAACGGGAACAGACCGACGCCGGAGTTTCGGCGTGAAGCGGTGCGGCTTGCGCTGAGCAGCGGCCTGACGCGTCGGGAGA